>NZ_KI911330.1:16947-75892 GCF_000513955.1 Pseudoxanthomonas suwonensis J47 | reverse complement strand
AGGGGAGAGAGGCACACGGCCGACCCGGCAGACTTGCTGGTGTCGAAGCAACAAACTGGGGCCGGCCGTGGCCGAGTTGGATTGTATGTCCCCGCTGGGAGGCTGGGCGGGATATGGCGTAAGCCGCTGGCATCGCGAGCCGCGCGGCGGCCAACGCTGGCTGGTGATCGAGCTTGATCCGCAGGAGGGCGTGCGGCGTTGCTGCAGCGGCTGCGGCCAGCCCGTGGCGGCGATCCACGACCGCACGGTGCGGCGGATCCGCGACCTGCCGGTGTTCGAGGAGTCGGTGGAGCTGCGGGTGCAACGGCTGCGCCTGGCCTGCCCGCGCTGTGGTCCCCGGCTGGAGCAGTTGGACTGGCTGGACCGGCATGCCCGGGTGACCCGGCGTCTGGCCCGCAGCGTGGCGCGCCTGTGCGCGGTCACCTCGGTGCGGCACGCCGCGCAGTGGCATGGCCTGGACTGGAAGACGGCCAAGGCCATCGATTACCGGTACCTGGAGCGCACGCTGGGGCCACCGGACCTGGACGGGGTGCGGTTGCTGGCCATGGACGAGTTCGCGATCCAGAAGGGCCATCGCTACGCCACAGTGGTGGTCGATCCGCAGCGCAAGCGGGTGTTGTGGGTGGGCCGCGGCCGCAGCCGGGCCGAGGTGCGTCCGTTCTTCGAACTGCTGGGTCCGCAGCGCTGCGCGCAGATCCAGGCGGTGGCCATGGACATGAACACCGCCTATGACCTGGAGGTGCGCCAGCACTGTCCCAACGCCGAGGTGGTCTACGACCTGTTTCATGTGGTGGCCAAGTACGGCCGCGAGGTGATCGACCGGGTCCGGGTGGACGAAGCCAACCGGTTGCGTGGCGACACGTCCGCCCGGCGCGTGGTGAAGACCTCGCGCTGGCTGCTGCTGCGCAACCGGGAGAACGTACCGGCGGACAAAGCCGTGCACCTGGACGAACTGCTGGCAGCCAACCGCGCCTTGCTCACCGTCTACCTGCTCAAGGACGACCTCAAACAGTTGTGGCGATATCGCAGCCGCGCCTGGGCGTTACGCGCCTGGAAGCAGTGGAAGCGCCGGGCCCTGCGCAGCGGGCTGGAGCCGCTGAAGATCTTCGTCCGGCGCCTGGAGCCCTACCTGCCCGGCATCCTGGCCCACTGCCGGTGGCCGCTGGGCACCAACCTGGTCGAGGGCATCAACAACAAGATCAAGGTCATCAAGCGCATGGCCTACGGCTTCCGCGATGACGCCTACTTCTTCCTCAAGATCCGGGCGGCCTTCCCCGGAGTTGGGTGAAGAACCAAAAAAATAGGGTCAGGTTCACCCCTGAACCTGACCCCTTGCGCAGCTAGCAAATGTGAGCCCTCACCCACACTTGCTATACCCGCAGTTCAAGCAGGTAGCGCAGCCGTCCATGATCACCAGGGCCTTGGTGTTGCACTTGTGGCACATGGTGGCGCTGGGCGGGAAGCTGGTGCCGTCGCCCGTCACGGCGATGTCTTCCTGGGGGCCGGTGACCTGGACGGCGGCCGGGGTCGGCTCGGCGTTCTTCTTCTGGCGCTCCTCGAACTGGCGGCGCTTCTCGGCGATCAGCGCCTTCTGGTGCGCGCTCAGTTCCGGGTCGTGGATCAGGCCAATGGACTTCATGTGCTCCTCGACCACGGCGCCGATCTCGGCCACCAGCGAGGGCATGTACACGCCGCCGGCCTTGAAGTAGCCGCCGCGCGGGTCGAACACGGCCTTCATCTCCTCCACCAGGAAGGTGACGTCGCCGCCCTTGCGGAACACGGCGGACATGATGCGGGTCAGGCCGACGATCCACTGGAAGTGGTCCATCGACTTGGAATTGATGAACACCTCGAACGGACGGCGCAGCTCGTGCTCGGTGCCGGCGTTGAGGACGATGTCGTTGATGGTCACGTACATGGCGTGCTCGACCATCGGCGACTTGATCTTGTAGGTGCTGCCGATCAGGACGTCCGGGCGCTCGATGCGCTCGTGCATCTGGATGATGTTGTCCTTGGCCTCGGCGGCCGGGCGATCGACGGGAGCAGCCGCGGGCGGCGGCGCAGCCTCGCGCGCCTTGTCCTCCGGGGTGACCACGGCGTATCCCTTGATTTTCTTGTCGATCTTGACGGCCATCTTGCGTGTCCTTTGAGTGTTTCGTGGAAGCGGCGGGGATGCCGCCGCCGTCCCTCCCCTCGCGGGGAGGGACGTAGTGCGTTGGAGTGTTACTTCGCCCGCCTGGTGGCCTTCTTCGCAGCGGCCTTCTTCGCGGGAGCCTTCCTGGCGACGGCCTTCTTCGGCGCAGCCTTCTTTGCCGCGGTCTTCTTCGCGGGCGCCTTCTTCGCGACCGCCTTCTTCACCGCAGCCTTCTTCGCCGGCGCCTTCAGCGCAGCAGCCTTCTTCGCCGGAGCGGCCTTCTTCGCAGCGGCCTTCTTCGGCGCAGCCTTCTTCGCAGCCTTGGCCGTCTTCTTCGCGGCCTTCTTCCTGCCCAGCTTCGAACGCAGCGCGTCGGCCTCGGCGGCGGCCTTGGCCTTGGCCTCGGTCAGCTTCCTGCGGGCCTTGGCCACGGTCCCGGTCACCGCCTTGCGGGCCTTGCCGGTGGTCTTCTTCACCGCCGTGCGCGCGCGCGTGGCGGTTTCCCTGGCCTGGACCACGACCGCGCCGGCGCTTTCCACCGCGCCTTCGGCGGTGGCGACGATCGTCTGGCCGATCTCCACGGCCCGTTCCTTCACTGCATCGGCGGCCTCGGAAATGGTCGCCGTCACACCATTGCCATTGCTCATGGGGAGCCCTCCTGGGGGCACTCTCTTGCCTGGTAATCGGGACTACGTTCCGTTCCGGGCGCCGTACTGCTTCAGGACAGGCCGCGGCGGGCGCCCGGAACAGCGCGCACCACGGCCCCAACCTCAGAACTTGCCGTAATAGCCTTCCTTGAGCGCGTCGAAGAGGTTGGCGGCGGTATGGGTCTCGCCGTCGTACTCGATCTCCTCGTTGCCCTTCACCTCCACCACCGAGCCGTCTTCCAGCTCGAAGCGGTAGGTGGTGTTCTCCAGGTCCTTCTCCTTCACCAGCACCCCCTGGAAGGCGGCCGGGTTGAAGCGGAAGGTGGTGCAGCCCTTCAGGCCCTGCTGGTAGGCGTAGCGGTAGATGTCCTTGAAGTCCTCGTACGGATAGTCCGTGGGGACGTTCGCGGTCTTGGAGATGGAGCTGTCCACCCACTTCTGGGCGGCGGCCTGCACGTCTACGTGCTCCTTCGGCGAGATGTCGTCGGCGGAGATGAAGTACTCCGGCAGCTTCGCTTCCGGGTCCTCGGAGAACGGCATCGCCTTCGGGTTGACCAGGTGGCGGTAGGCCAGCAGCTCGTAGCTGTAGACGTCCACCTTCTCCTTGGACTTCTTGCCTTCGCGGATCACGTTGCGGCTGTAGTGGTGCGCGAACGACGGCTCGATGCCGTTGGAGGCGTTGTTGGCCAGCGACAGCGAGATGGTGCCGGTGGGGGCGATCGAGCTGTGGTGGGTGAAGCGCGCGCCGATCTCGGCCAGCTCGTCGACCAGTTCCGGGGCCACCGAGGCGATGCGCTGCATGTAGCGGCTGTAGCGCGCGTGCAGCACCTTGCCCTCGATCTCCTGGCCCACGCGCCAGCCGTCCTTCGCCATTTCCGGGCGCTGGCGCAGCATCTTCGGGGTCACGGTGAAGCGCTCTTCCATGATCGGGGCCGGGCCCTTCTCCTTGGCCAGCGACAGGCCCACTTCCCAGCCGGCCACCGCCATGTCGCGGGCGACCTGCTCGGTGAATTCCAGGCTTTCCGGCGAGCCGTACTTCATCTTCAGCATGGTCAGGGTGCTGCCCAGGCCGAGGAAGCCCATGCCGTGGCGGCGCTTGCGCAGGATCTCCGCCTGCTGCTGCGGCAGCGGCAGGCCGTTGACCTCGACCACGTTGTCGAGCATGCGGGTGAACACGCGCACGACTTCCTTGTACTCGTCCCAGTCGAACCGCGCCCTGTCGGTGAACGGGTCGCGCACGAAGGTGGTCAGGTTGACCGAGCCCAGCAGGCAGGCGCCGTACGGCGGCAGCGGCTGCTCGCCGCACGGATTGGTGGCGCGGATGGTCTCGCACCACCAGTTGTTGTTCATCTCGTTGACCTTGTCGATCAGGATGAAACCCGGCTCGGCGTAGTCGTAGGTGGAGACCATGATCATGTCCCACAGGTGGCGGGCGCGGATGTGCCCGTACACCTTGCAGGCCACCAGGCCGTCGTCGCGGACGATGTAGTTCTCCTGGGTCGGCCAGTCGCGCCACACCACCTTGCTGGCGTCGGCCAGGTCGATGTCGCCCTCTTCCTTGCGGCTGAGCGGGAACACCAGCGGCCAGTCCTCGTCGTTCTCCACCGCCTGCATGAAGCCGTCGGTGATCAGCAGCGACAGGTTGAACTGGCGCAGGCGGCCGTCCTCCCGCTTGGCGCGGATGAAGTCCTTCACATCCGGGTGCGACACGTCGAAGGTGCCCATCTGCGCGCCACGACGGCCACCGGCCGAGGACACGGTGAAGCACATCTTGTCGTAGATATCCATGAAGGACATCGGGCCGGAGGTGTAGGCGCCGGCGCCGGCGACGAACGCGCCGCGCGGACGCAGGGTCGAGAACTCGTAGCCGATGCCGCAGCCGGCCTTCAGGGTCAGGCCCGCCTCGTGGACCTTCTCCAGGATGCCGTCCATCGAGTCGGTGATGGTGCCCGACACGGTGCAGTTGATCGTGCTGGTGGCCGGCTTGTGTTCCTGCGCGCCGGCGTTGGAGGTGATGCGGCCGGCCGGGATGGCGCCACGGCGCAGCGCCCACAGGAAGCGCTCGTACCAGTAGGACTTCTTCTCCTCGGTCTGCTCGGCATCGGCCAGGGCGCGGGCGACGCGCTGGTAGGTGCCGTCGATGTCCGCATCCAGCGGAACGCCCTGCTTGGTCTTCAGGCGGTACTTCTTGTCCCAGATGTCCTGGGAGGCGGGCTGCAGCGGGATCTGCCCGCCGTTCTTGGTGTTGTCCTGGACCACTTCGAGGCGCACCGTGCTCATGTCTGTCGGGTTCTCCTTGCCACGCCGGATTCCTGGGGGACCGGGGGGCGAAGCGGGGACGGCAAGGCCGGCGGGTCGCGTTCGCACGCGCCGCTCGCCGGGTCAGACGGTGGATTTCCTGCGGGCCCGGAGGCCGCCGCCGACTGCGTTTTCCTGCCTCATCCGCTCGCCACCCCCGGGCGATTGGGGCTTGACGACGCCTGTTCAGGTTTGCTGCACCTGAACACCATCGCTTGGGCCTTGGGTCTGCTGGACCGCTATATCTAGTGGTGCAACAGGGCGCCACGCTACCCCCCAAATTGGGGGGTGTCAACCGCTTGCGCGGGCTTTCGGTGGTTGCTATCGGCCGGGGGTCGGCAGGCCCTGCGAGGAGCGTGCGCAGGCCCTTCGCGCAGGCTACGGCAGGGGGTGTTAAGGGCCTTGCAGCAGCGCTTTCTGGCGCGATGCAGCACATGTGCGGGAGGCCCCTCTCCAAGGGGAGAGGAGCACGCCCACGACCCAGAGGGCCGCGACCCCCGGAAGCGGCCTTCCGCCTTATCCGCGCTACGGCCCCGAGGAGGGGTGAACCACCCTTTCTGGCGGCACTTGCCTGCCCGGCAACAAGTCCCCACCTTCAGCATCGATTGAAGATGTGCTGTCAAACTGAACAGGCACACCAACTCCACGATGCCGAAGCCGATGAAGCGTTCGACCGGGACCCTGCTTGCCCTCACCGCCGCCGCCGCGTTCGGCGGGTTCGCCGCCACCGCGGTGAACGAACTGATGGACAACCGTGCGCAGGCGATGCCGGCCGCACCGGCGCCGGCCGCGGCCGTGCCTGCCATCGCCTCCACCGCGCTGCCGGCGGCGGTCGACGGCCAGCCGCTGCCGTCGCTGGCGCCGATGCTGCGCCGGGTGATGCCGGCGGTGGTCAGCATCCACACCAAGCAGCGGGTGGCGGTGCGCAACCCGTTCTTCGACGACCCGTTCTTCCGCCGCCTGTTCCCGCAGGTGCCGCAGGAGCGCATCAACGAATCGCTCGGCTCGGGCGTGATCATCGACGCGGCGCGCGGCTACGTGCTGACCAACCACCACGTGGTCGAGGGCGCGGACGACGTCTCGGTGACCCTGGCCGACGGGCGCACGCTCAAGGCCGAGTTCCTCGGCTCCGATGCCGATACCGACGTGGCCCTGATCCGGATCCCGGCCGAGAACCTCACCGGCCTGCCGCTGGGCGACAGCGGCCAGCTGCAGGTGGGCGACTACGTGGTGGCGATCGGCAACCCGTTCGGCCTCAGCCAGACGGTGACCTCGGGCATTGTCTCGGCGGTGGGCCGCAGCGGCATCCGCGGGCTGGGCTACCAGAACTTCATCCAGACCGACGCCTCGATCAACCCGGGCAACTCCGGCGGCGCGCTGGTCAACCTGCGCGGCGAGCTGGTCGGCATCAACACCGCCTCGCTCAATCCGCGCGGCAGCATGGCCGGCAACATCGGCCTGGGCCTGGCGATCCCGTCGAACCTGGCCCGCGACGTGGTCCACCAGCTGGTCACCACCGGCGAGGTGCGCCGCGGCACCCTGGGCGTGGACACGCAGGCGCTGGACGCGCGCCTGGTGCGCACGCTGGGCCTGGCCGACGGCCAGCAGGGTGCGCTGGTGACGCGCGTGCACGCCGGTTCCGGCGCGGCCGCGGCCGGGGTGCGTCCGGGCGACGTGGTGGTGGAGGCCGGCGGCCAGCGCATCAGCGACCCGCTGTCGCTGCACAACTTCGAAGGCCTGCAGCAGGTCGGCAGCAAGGTGCCGCTGGTGGTGCTGCGCGACGGCAAGCGCGTGGAACTGCAGGCGACCCTGCGCGAACAGCCGCGCGCGGTGGACGGCAGCGCGGTCGATCCGCGCCTGTCCGGCGCGCGCCTGGCCGAACTGCCGGAAAGCCAGCGCCAGGCGCGGCTGCGCGGCGTGCTGGTCGAAGCGGTGGAGTCCGGCAGCCGTGCCGCGCGCAGCGGCCTGCGGAAGGGCGACCTGATCATCGCCAGCTCGGCCGGCAGCTTCGACGACCTGGCCAGCTTCCGCTCGACCCTGGCCGAACCGCCGCAGCGGTTGGTGCTGCGCATCGTCCGCGGTAACGTGCAGGGCGACCTCGTGATGCAATGACGGTGCGGCGCCCGGCGCCGCAACCGCCATCCCGTAACGGGGCCTACACCCGGCCCGTGGTTCGATGCACCTCTCGCGCCGCCGGGCGCACCCCACACCGCACGCCCAGGAGAATCCGATGACCCCGACCTCCACCGACAACCTGAAGGACAACCTCTCCGAAGCCGGTTCGCACCTGAAGGCCGCCGCCGGAGCCGCGGGCGAAGCCCTGCGCGGGGCGACCGCCGCCGCCGGCGACGAGCTGCGCCTGGGCCGTGCCAACGTCAAGGCCGAACTGGCCGACAGCGGGCTGGCCGGGCTGGCCGCCGCCGAGGCCGGTGGCGAAGCGGCGCGCGAGCAGATGGACGCGCTGATGGACAAGGGCCGCGACCTGATCGACAGCGCCGCCGAACTGATCCGCGAGCGCCCGCTGGCGTCGTTCGGCGTGGCCTTCGCCGCCGGCTGGCTGGTCGCCGCGCTGACCCGCCGCGACCGGTAAGCCTGCCGTGAGCGAGGGGGAGCGCCCCGGCGACGCGGGGCCGACGCCGGCACCCGGCGAGGACGCCGGCGCGCCGCCGCTGGACGAGACCCTGCGCGAACTGGGCGAGGCCGGCAAGGCCTCGCTGCGCGCCACCGCCGATTCGCTGCGTTCGCTGCGCGCACTGCTGTCGGCGGACATCGCCCTGGCCCGCAGCGCGATGGGCCGGGCGCTGGCCTGGACCGCGGTGGCGGTGGTGTTCGGCGCCACCGGCTGGCTGCTGGCCACCGCCGCCGGCGTGGCCCTGCTGCAGGGCATGGGCCTGTCCTGGCTGTCCTCGCTGGCGATCGCCGCGCTGTTCAACCTGGCCATCACCGCCCTGGCCGCGTGGCGCACCGCGCGCTTCTTCGACCACATGGGCCTGCACGCCACCCGCCGGCAGCTGAGCCGGATGGGCCTGTTCGACGAACTGGACGACGAGGACGAGGACGTGCCTGCAACCGCGCCGCCTGGTTCGGCCACGCCGCCCGCGACGGGCACGGAGCCGCGCCCATGAGGTTCGAACTGCTGCGCCAGCGCGTGGAGCGCGCCGAACGCCGGGTGGCCGCGTGCAGCGACCGCGCCGAAGCCAGCCGCAGCACCTTCGCCACGGCCTGGAAGCGCGGCTGGACGCCGCCGCGCATCGTCATCGCCGGGCTGGTCTCCGGCTTCCTGGTCGGCCGCGCCGAACCGCTGTCGCGGGTGGGCGCCGCACGCTGGCTGCAGATGGCCGGCACGATCTCCAGCATGCTCGCCACCCTGCGCGCGGCCGCCGCTTCCGAGGAAGCCGGCGCCGCCGCCGACGAGGCCGCGCAGCAGGCGGCCAGCGTCAACCAGGGCGTGGCAGAAGCCACCGGCCAGGAGCCGGCGGTGGCGCCGGAGAACGCGTTCGATCCGCAGGCCGGCGCCGCGCCGGTGCGCGCGCCCTCGCCGGCCGAAGCGGCGACCGAGCTGTCCGAACGCTGATCCGCGCTCCGTATCTCCCTCCTGCCCCGGCCTGCGCGCCGGCACTGCCCGACGCCGATGTCCGCCACCCCGCTGCCGTCCGCCCCCGAACCTTCGCCCGACCCGCTCCCCCCGGAGCCGGTACCGGTCCCGATCGACGCGCACCTGCCGCATCCGCGGCCGCGCGCGCCGACCGCGGTGGTGGTGCTGGCGGTGCTGGCGGTCGGCTTCACCCTGTGGGCGGCCCAGGAAGTGATCCTGCCGGTGCTGCTGGCGATGTTCTTCGCCCTGATCGGCAATCCGCTGATCCGGCTGCTGCGCAGGCTGTACGTGCCGCGCTTCCTCGCCGCGCTGCTGGTGCTGTGCGCGGGCCTGGCCGGCACCGCCACCCTGGCGCTGCAACTGGTCGAACCGGCCTCCGCCTGGGCCGAGCAGGCCCCGCGCGAGGCGCGCCGGCTCGGCCGCCAGTTGCAGGACCTCACCAGGCCGATGCACGAGGCCAACCGCATCGCCGAGGACATGGCGCGCGCGGCGGCCGGCGAATCCAACCGCAAGGTGCAGGTGGTGCGCACCCGCGTCGACGATCCCTACGCGGTGCTGACCCGCACCCCGCGCCTGGCGGCGGCGGTGCTGGCGGTGGTGCTGCTGACGTTCTTCTTCATGGTCTACGGCGAGAACCTGCAGCGCAACGCGATCGCGTTGCTGCCGGGCAGGCAGCAGAAGAAGTTCACCGTGGAGATCCTGCAGTCGATGGAGCGCGAGGTCTCGCGCTACGTGCTGACCATCAGCGTGATCAACCTGGTGATGGGCCTGCTGTTCGCCGCCGTGCTGGTGATGGCGTTCAAGTTCCCGCTGCAGGAAGCGCTGCTGTGGGGCACGGCGGTGATGCTGCTCAACTACGCCCCGTACGTGGGCCCGCTGATCGGCATCTGCCTGATGCTGCTGGTGGGCTTCATCCGCTTCGACGACACGCTGCAGTCGCTGGCCCCGGCGGCGATCTACCTGGGCATGCACACGCTGGAAGGCCAGCTGATCACGCCGATCATCCTCGGCCGCAGCATGGCGCTGTCGCCGCTGGTGCTGATCCTGGCGCTGATGCTGTTCGGCTGGCTGTGGGGCCTGGTCGGCCTGCTGCTGGCGGTGCCGCTGCTGGTGTGCGTGAAGCTGGTGCTGGCCCAGGTGGAGGGCATGCAGGGGTGGGCGAAGCTGCTCGAGTAGCGGGGCTACGCACATCGCGGATGTGGCTTCGCCTCATTCGCGCGACCACGCTGTTGTCTTTGCGGTTGCGGTTGCGGTTGCCGCTGCCCTTGCTTTTCCCCGCCGATTGAGCGAGCCGAGCATCGCAAGCGACGGCGGGGGCGAAGAGGCCCACTGTCTGAGCGAAGCGAGTTGTGGGCCGTCCCCCGCCGTCGCGAGAAGCGCAGGGGACCGGCGGGCACAGCCCGCCGGCTCGCGAACGGTGTGCTTTCTTTTGGTTACTTTTCTTTGCACAAGCAAAGAAAAGTGACTCGCCGTAGCCGCGCAGCGGCGGGCGAAAGCTTTTGCTCTTGGGCCTCCGCAGGAGGCTTGCTCTGGCTTTGGTCGCCCAGGCGGCCCAATCCCCGGGTGCGCTTCGCTTACCCGGGCTACGAACATCTCTCCGGGAGCGCGGCGGGGCTATCAACGGCGCTGGTACACCGGCCCTCTCCCCAACCCCTCTCCCGGGGGGAGAGGGGCTAAAGGTCGCGTAGCCCGGATAAGGCGAAGCCGCATCCGGGGTTGGTCGTCTGCCACGCGTTGTTGCCCGGGTGCGCTGCGCTTACCCGGGCTACATCTGTCCGGGAGAGAGGGCGGGATCATCGAGGGCGCTGGCATACCTACCCTCTCCCCCAACCCCTCTCCCGGGGGGAGAGGGGCTCAGGGGCGGCCGGAAGGCATCGTTCCGTGGGGGCCGGGTCCATGCCACCGGCGGGGGGCCTACAATGGCGGGCGTGAGCTTCACCGTCCGCGCCATCACCCTCGACCTCGACGACACCCTGTGGCCGTTCGCGCCGATCGGCGCGCGGATCGACCAGGTGCTGTACGAGTGGATGCTCGAACACAGCCCCCGTACCGCCGCCATGTACCCGGTGGAGGCGATGAAGGTGCTGCGCGAGCGCTCGTTCCGCGACAACCCGCACCTGCACCACGACCTGTCTGCCCTGCGCCGGCTGACCCTGCGCGAGGCGCTGGAAACCTCCGGCGCTTCGCTGGACCTGCTGGAGCCGGCCTACGAGGCGTTCTACGCCGCCCGCAACCAGGTCGAGTTCTACCCCGACGCGCTGGACGCCCTCGCCCGCATCGCCGCGCGCGTGCCGATCGCCGCGCTGAGCAATGGCAACGCCGACCTGCAGCGGATCGGGGTGATGCACCTGTTCGCCTTCCAGCTCGGCTCGCGCGAGCACGGCGCGGCCAAGCCGGCGCCCAGCATCTTCCACGCCGCCTGCGCGCGGCTGGGCTGCGGCCATGGCGAGGTCCTGCACGTGGGCGACCACATCGAGATGGACGTCGCCGGCGCCGCCCGCGCGGGCCTGCGCAGCTGCTGGATCAACCGCGAGGACCGGGCCTGGGAGCACGAGGAAATCGTGCCGGACCTGCAGTTCACCAACCTCACCGCCCTGGCCGACTGGCTGGAGGCGCATCTTTCCCCCTGCACGGACGCACGCGTCCGGGAACACGCCACATGACCTCCACCTGCTTCGCCGACACCTCCGCCGCGGCCCTGCCGCTCCATTTCCTCGACCGCGACGGCTACGGCGCGTGGCGCGCGGCGCAGCCGCAGGCCGTGGCGGCGTGGCTGGACGCGCAGGACTTCCAGCCGTCGCCGGGCTGCGTCGCCCTGCTGCCGGGCGAAGGCGGCATCCGCGGGGCTATCGTCGGGGTCGGCGACCGCCTCGATCCGTGCAGCTACGCGCACGCCCCGACCGCGCTGCCTTGCGGCGCCTGGGTCCCGGCCACCGGGCTGCCGGCCGCCGAGCTGGCCGCGCTGCAGCTGGGCTGGGGCCTGGGCAGCTACCGCTTCGACCGCTACAAGAGTGGCGCGCGCGCGCCGGCGCGGCTGCGCCTGGCGCAGCTGGACGACGAGGCGATGGACGTGCTCGAAGCCACCGCGCGCGTGCGCGACTGGGTCAACACCCCGACCCAGGACATGGGCCCGGACCAGCTGGAAGCCATCGCCCGCGAACTGGCCGCCGAGCACGGCGCGCAGGTCGAGGTGGTGGCCGGCGACGAACTGCTGGCGCAGAACTTCCCGGCGATCCACGCGGTCGGCCGCGCCTCGCACCGCGCCCCGCGCCTGATCGAGCTGCGCTGGAACAACGGCGCCGCCGACAGCGACGCGCATCCGCACCTGGCCCTGGTCGGCAAGGGCGTGTGCTTCGACACCGGCGGCCTGGACCTCAAGCCGGCCGACGGCATGCGCAACATGAAGAAGGACATGGGCGGCGCCGCGCATGCGCTGGCCCTGGCCGGGCTGGTGATGGCGCGCAAGCTGCCGGTGCGCCTGACCCTGGTGGTGCCGGCGGTGGAGAACGCGGTCGGTCCCGACGCCTTCCGCCCGGGCGAGGTGATCGCCACCCGCGCCGGCGTCAGCGTCGAGATCGACAACACCGACGCCGAGGGCCGGGTGATCCTGTGCGACGCGCTCACCTACGCCGGCGAGCGCAAGCCCGACCTGATCGTCGACTTCGCCACCCTCACCGGCGCGGCGCGCATCGCCCTGGGCCCGGACCTGCCGGCGCTGTTCGCCAACGACGACGCACTGGCCAACGGCTGGCTGGC
The DNA here is from genome assembly GCF_000513955.1 of Pseudoxanthomonas suwonensis J47. Classification (GTDB taxonomy): domain Bacteria; phylum Pseudomonadota; class Gammaproteobacteria; order Xanthomonadales; family Xanthomonadaceae; genus Pseudoxanthomonas; species Pseudoxanthomonas suwonensis_C. Next base: position 63,462 of record NZ_KI911330.1, on the reverse strand, counting down.
GGCCGGCCAGGACACCCGGGACCCGGTCTGGCGCATGCCGCTGTGGCGCCCGTACCTGCGCTACCTGACCAGCAACATCGCCGACCTCGCCAACGCCGGTTCGCGCATGGCCGGCGCGGTCACCGCCGCGCTGTACCTGGAGCGCTTCGTCCCGGCCGGCACGCCGTGGGCGCACCTGGACACCTACGCCTGGAACGACAACAGCCGCCCGGGCCGTCCCGCCGGCGGCGAGGCGCTTGGCCTGCGTTCGGCCTGGGCCATGCTGAAGGCGCGCTACGCCGGCTGAGGCCGGCGGCGCGGGAACCGGTCAGGCCGCGCGGATGGCGGCCGTGGCCTCGGTCTCGATGCGGTCGCGGCCGCCGCGCTTGGCCCGGTAGAGGGCCTTGTCGGCGCGCTGCAGCAGGGTCTCGGCGGTGTCCTCGCCGTGGTGGTAGGTGGCCACGCCGATCGAGCAGGTGACCGCCGGCAGCAGCGTGCCCAGGTACTCCACCCGCAGCGCGCGCACCGCCTCGGCCAGCTCGCCGGCGCGGCGCGCGGCCTGCTCCAGGTTGGCTTCCGGCAGGATCAGGGTGAACTCCTCGCCGCCGTAACGGCAGGCGATGTCCTCGCCGCGCGTGCGCTGGCGCAGCAGCGGCCCCAGCGCGGCCAGCAGCGCGTCGCCGCCGGGGTGACCGTGCAGGTCGTTGAACAGCTTGAAATGGTCCAGGTCCAGCATCATCAGGCTCAGCGGCAGCCCGCGGCGCTCGCTGCGCGCCAGTTCGCGCGCCAGCGATTCCTCCAGGTAGCGGCGGTTGAACAGCCCGGTAAGCGGATCGCGGATCGACTGCAGGCGCAGGCGGTCCTGCAGCGACAGGTTGTGCAGGGCCATCGACAGCTGCTCGGCCGCCGCCTGCACCAGCTCCATCTCCGACAGGAAGTCGGGCGTGGGCGCCGACAGGTAGATGAAGCCCAGCTGCGCGCCCTGCGCCAGCAGAGGGATGCACGCGCTGTTGTATTCGGCGTCGATCGCCGGCGGCTGCACGTGGCTGCAGCGCAGGGTCTCGCCATGCGAGCGCAGCACATGGACCTGGCCGCGGCGCAGCGCCCAGCAGTTCTCCGGCGGCAGGATCGCCACGCTGGCGGCGGTGTGCTCGCCCCAGTGGGTCACTTCCTCGGCATAGCCCTGCGCGGGATTGACCCGGTACAGGGTGCCGCCGGTGCCCGGCAGCAGGCGCGACAGCAGCTGGCTGGTCAGCGCCACCGCTTCCTCCGGGCGCATGCAGTTCTGCAGCAGGCCGCCGAAGCGGTTCAGTTCCGACAGGTCGGCGCTGTGCCGTTCCAGGCGCGCGACCGAATCGCGCAGGCGCGCGTTGGCCTCGGTGCCGATGCGCTCGGCGTCGCCGCGGCGGCGGATCTCGCGCAGCAGCAGCCAGTACACCCAGGCGACCACGGCGATGCCCAGCGGGATGCCGAGCACGGCCAGCGCGCGCAGCATGTCGGCGCTGGCCCGGCTGGCCTGGCCGCGCTGCTCGAGCAGGCGGCGTTCCTCCTCGACCAGCAGGCGGACCTGCTCGCCGACGGCGGAGGAGGTGCGGCGGTTCGCCGGGTCGTGGTGATCCTTCACCGCGGCGATGCCACCGGCGGCGTAGTCGGCCTGGACCCGGTCCATCTGCTCGAGCCGGCGCCGGGCCAGGGTCTCGATCTCCCGCGCGCGTGCGGCCTGGCCGGGGTTGTCCTCGACCAGGTGGGCCAGGTTCGCCAGCAGTGGGCCGAGCTGCTCGCGGCTGGACTGGTACTGGGCCAGGTATTCGACCGCGTCGCCGAGCAGGTAGCCGCGGTGCGCGGCCTCGGCGTCGCGCAGGCGCGCCTCCACCGCCCCGGCGCTGGCCAGGACCTCGCCGCTGTGGCTGACCGCGTTGGACGCGTCGATGAAACGGTGGGCGCCGAGCAGCACCCCGACGCCGACGGCGGCGAAGATCAGCGCGGCGGCGGGAAGGCCCAGGCCGCTGGCCAGGCGGAAGCGGAAAGCCACTACGGCTGGCCCCGGTGCTGGAGGTGGGAGGTGGCCGCGCAGGCACGGGCCGGGCGGGCCACGGGTGCCCGGCCGCTGCACCGGCCCCGGGTCACGGTGGTCAGGGCGCGGGGCATCGACGGCGGTACGGCGTGGACATGGGGAAACGTTAGCAGATGCCGCCGCGGCCGGAACTGGCCGAAAGTGGGGTGGGGATTCCGGTTTGCCCTGCCCCGGGCCGCCCCCGGTCCGCCTGGCGGACCGGCCTAGAGCAGCCCGCGCTGGCGGGCGATGCGCGCCGCCTCGATCCGGTTGGCCGCGCCGAGCTTGCCGATCGCCTCGGACAGGTAGTTGCGCACCGTGCCCTGCGACAGGCCCAGCTGCGCGGCGATCTCGGCCGAGGAGCGGCCCTCGCCGGCCAGGCGCAGGACCTGGCGCTCGCGGTCGTTGAGCGGGTCGGCCTCGCCCCAGGCCTCCACCGCCAGCTCCGGGTCGATCGCCCGGCCGCCGTGGCGGACCTTGCGCAGGGCCTCGGCCAGCTGTTCGGCCGGGGCGTCCTTGAGCAGGTAGCCGCACACGCCGGCCTCCAGCGCGCGGCGCAGGAAGCCGGCGCGGGCGAAGGTGGTGACGATCACCACCTTCACCGGCAGTTCGTGGCGCTGGATGCGCTGGGCCAGCTCCAGCCCGGTGAGGCCGGGCATCTCGATGTCGGTGACCAGCGCGTCCGGGCGCAGCCGCTGCACCTCGCGCCAGGCGCTCTCGCCGTCGGGCACCGCGCCGACCACCTCGATGTCGCTTTCCATGGCCAGCAGCGCGGCCAGCGCGCCGCGCACCATCGCCTGGTCTTCGGCGAGGAGGACGCGGATCATCGGGCGGGCTTCGTCGGGCGCATGGCCAGACGTTAGCAAAAGCCGCGGCGCTGCCGCCGCTGCGGTGGCGGCCGCCTAGCCCGGCTGCTCGCCGGCGTCGCTGGTGGCCGGTTCCGGCGCCAGCGCCTGCCAGCACGGCAGCTCCGCGACGACGCGGGTGCCGCGCGGCTGCGCCGCCTCGATGGCCAGACTGCCACCCAGGGCCTGCAGGCGTTCGCGCATGCCTTCCAGGCCGTTGCCGGGGCGGATCGCGCCGCCGCGGCCATCGTCCTCCACCTGCAGCCGCCAGCGCTGGCCTTCGCGGCGCAGCGAGACCTGCACGCGGCTGGCGCGGGCATGGCGATGGATGTTGGTCGCCGCCTCGCGCAGGCACAGGGCCAGCACGGTTTCCTGCGCCGGCGGCAGCTCGCCGGCGTCGTTGTCCACCGACAACTGCATGCCATCGCCTTCCAGCAGCACCTTGGCTGCGGCCAGCTCGGCCGCCAGCTCGGCGGCGCGGATCCCGGTGACCGCGCGCCGCACCTGCGCCAGCGCATCGCGCGCGACCTGGCCGAGCTCGCCGATCTCGCGCCGCGCCGCTTCCGGGTTGGCCTGGATCAGGCGCCCGGCCAGGTCGGCCTTGAGCGCGACCAGCGACAACGTATGGCCGAGCAGGTCGTGCAGGTCGCGGCCGATGCGCTCGCGCTCGGCGGTGGCGGCCAGGCGCCGCACCTCGTCCTGCGACAGGCGCAGGGCGACGTCGCGGCTGTGGCGCTGGCGCTCCACGTGCACGATCAGGCCCACCACCAGGGTGGTGACCGGCATCCACGCCAGCGACACCCATGGATAGCCGACCACCAGCGCCAGGCCGACCAGGGCGACATTGCCCAGCAGCAGCACGCCGGCGTAGCCCCAGCCGCTGCGCCACGGGTACATGCCCAGCATTACGCAGCCGAACACGAAATAGCTCATGCCGCTGGGGTACCAGGGCAGCAGCACCAGGCACAGCAGCATCATCGCCAGTGCCAGCTTCGCGGCGTTACGTGGCGCCGCCGACAGCGTGCCGGCGTACAGGGCGATGAACAGCGGGTAGGAAATGGCGGTCAGCAACCACCAGCGGGCGTCGTAGCCCTGCGGGGTGAACACCGGCACCACGAACACCCACACCGACCACAGCAGGTGCACGAACTCGGTCCACAGCGGTTGTCCGCAGCGGCAGTTCTGCCCCAGCAGCGAATCGGGCGCCGGCCGGAGCCAGCGCGGCAGGGAATCGGGCAGCGGCTGCGGTTGCATGGCGGGTACCGGTCAGGAAGTCGCCAGGCGGCGACGGGCCAGGAACAGGAACACAGCGGCCACGCCCAGCAGGACCACCAGGTGCAGCCAGGGCGCCACGCCCTCGGCGAACCCCACCTGCAGCTGCGCGAGCCTGGCCAGATGGTACGACGGCCACAGCGGCGCGATGGTGCGCAGTACTTCCGGCAGCATCGGCAACGGCACGAACAGGCCGGACAGGAACGCCATCGGCAGGTACACGAGGTTGATCAGCGCCGGCGCGCCGCGGCCGCTGACCAGGGTGCCCAGCCACAGGCCCAGCGCGCCCATCGGCAGCACCGCCAGCACCACCACCGCCAGCAGGCCCAGCCAGCCGGCCGGCGCCAGCCGCACCCCGCCCAGGCCGACGGCGAAGGCCGACAGCAGCGCGAACATCACCAGCGAGAACAGCATGGCCATGCCGACCTTCGCCGCCAGGTAGGCGCCCGGCGGCATCGGCTGGGCGCGCTTGAGGGTGAGCAGGCCTTCGCTGCGGTCCAGCGCCACGGTCACGCCGAAGCCGAACAGCGCCACGCCGGTGACGCCGAACACCGCGTAGCCGGCGAACAGGTAGCGCCCCACCTCGTCGCCGCCGCGCGCCAGCAGCACGCCGAACAGCAGGTAGAACAGCGAGGGGAACAGCAGGCTCGGCACGGTGAACGCCGGGGTGCGCCACAGGCGCAGGAACTCGCAGCGCGCTTCCTGCATCCAGATGCGCGGGGTCGATAGGTGCGCGGCACGGCGAGCGGTGGCGTCCATCAGGCGGCCTCCTGGCGGTGGGATTCTCCGGAAGTCAGGGCGAGGAAGGCTTCGGCCAGGCCGGCGCGGCGGACTTCCAGTTCCGACAGCGCCGGGTCCTCGGCCAGCAGCCGGCGCACCACCGGCTCGGCCTCGGTGGCGACGATCTCCAGCCGCCCGCCTTCGCCAACGCGAGCGTCTTCCACGCCCGGCCACGCGGCCACGCGCGGCGGCGCCAGCGTCGACACGCAGCCGACCAGGCGCCGCGACACCCGCGCGCGGATCTCGTCGACGCGTCCCTGCGCCAGCACGCGGCCGCGGTCGATCACCACCACCCGGTCGGCGAGCGCCTCGGCTTCCTCCAGGTAATGGGTGGTCAGCAGCACCGCGCAGCCCTGCGCGGCCAGCGCGCGCACCGTGCGCCAGATCGCCTGCCGCGCATCGATGTCCAGGCCGGTGGTCGGTTCGTCCAGGAACAGCACGCGCGGGCGCCCGCATACCGCCATCGCGAACTGCACGCGCCGCTGCTGGCCGCCGGACAGCTGGCCGTAGCGACGCCCGCGCAGTTCTTCCAGCCCGGCCAGGGCCAGGCATTCGTCGATGCCGAGCGGATCGGGGTAGTAGCTGCGGGTCAGCGCGACCAGCTCGCCGACCTCCAGCGCGTCGGGGATGCCGGCGGTCTGCAGCATCACCCCGGTCCGGCGCCGCGCGTCCAGGGACTGCGGCGGCAGGCCGAACAGCTCGACGCGGCCGGCGTCGGGTTGCTGCAGGCCCAGCAGCAGGCCGACCGCGGTGGTCTTGCCGGCGCCGTTGCGGCCCAGCAGGGCCAGCACCTGGCCGGCGTGCAGTTCCAGGTCGAGCCCGTCCAGGGCGACGGTGCTGCCGTAGCGCTTGTGGGCCTGGTGCAGGCGCGCCAGCGGCGCGGTGGCGCCGGCCTGCGGGAGCACGGAGGTTTCCGTACCGGTATGTGTGGCGGCGTCCATGGGTGGCCTCCTCGCGGAATGGGGCCACTTTCCCGCGCGCAGGCGGCGCGCGGCAGTCATGGGCTTCATGCGAAGCGCATGACAGCTGTCACTGGGGCCGGGCCGGGGCGGACGGCACGATGCGCCGGCAACGCCACGATGTGTCGAAGCGCGGTATTCCCGACCGTCGCGGCAGGTATGCGCACCGGCGGCCACGACGGGTCGCCTGCATGAAGTGACTTCCGGCAACTGGCCGGCGTGTACCCTTGCCGCGGACACTGGATAGGGACTGCTACGGGAACGCAATGAACGCTTCTTCCGAACTGCTCAAGGAACTCCGGCTGGAACGCGGCAAGGCCCCGCCCCCGCCGCCGTCGCGGCGCGGGCTTTGGATCGGGCTGGGCGTGGTCGCGCTGGCCATCGTCGCCGTCGTCGCCTGGCTGCTGCTCGGCCGCGACAGCGCGCCTGAAGTCCGCACCGCGCCGGTCGCGCCGATCGCCAGTAGTGCCAGCGGAAGCGGCGGCGCCTCGGTGCTGGACGCCAGCGGCTACGTGGTGGCGCGGCGCATGGCCACCGTCTCGGCCAAGGTCACTGGCCGCGTGCAGGAAGTGCTGATCGAGGAAGGCATGCGGGTGGAGGAAGGCCAGGTGCTGGCCCGCCTCGATCCGATCGACGCCGACGCGCAGCGCACCCTCGCCGCTTCGCAGCTGTCGGCCGCCCGCGCCCAGATCGACAGTGTGAAGGCGCAGCTGGCCGATGCCGAAGCCAATGCGAAGCGGCTGTCGCAGCTGGTCGGCCAGCAGCTGGTCTCGCGCGCGCAGTACGACCAGGCCATCGCCCAGCGCGACTCGCTGCGCGCGCAGCTGGCCACCGCGCAGCGCAACGCCCAGGTCGCCGGCGACCAGTTGCGCATCGCCGGCCACGGCGTGGACAACACCATCGTGCGCGCGCCGTTCTCCGGCATCGTCACCGCCAAGGCGGCGCAGCCGGGGGAGATCGTCTCGCCGCTGGCCACCGGCGGCTTCACCCGCACCGGCATCGGCACCATCGTCGACATGGAGTCGCTGGAGGTCGAGGTGGAGGTCGGCGAGTCCTACATCGGCCGGGTGCAGCCGAAGATGCCGGTGGAAACCGTGCTCAACGCCTACCCGGACTGGCGCATCCCCGGCGAGGTGATCGCGATCATCCCCGCCGCCGACCGCGGCAAGGCCACGGTGAAGGTGCGCGTCGCGCTGAAGGAGAAGGACCCGCGCATCGTCCCGGACATGGGCGTGCGGGTCAGCTTCCTGGAACGTCCTTCCGACGCCAGCGGCGAGCAGAAGCCGCAGGGCGTGCGCGTGCCGGCCGCGGCGGTCGTGCAGCGCGACGGCGCCGAGGTGGCCTTCGCCCTGGGCAACGAGGACCGCGTCGAGCAGCGCGCGCTGAAGACCGGCGCCACCTCCGGTTCCGAACGCATCGTGCTGTCCGGCCTCAGCGCCGGCGAGACCGTGGTCCTGGACCCGCCGGAAACCCTGAAGGACGGCGACCGCGTGCGCCTGGCCAGCGACAGCCGTTGAGTCCCGCTCCTGCCTGATCCGCCGCGCCCGCGCGGCGGCCGATCCCCCGCCGACGCCGAGTGCGAAGGCCCCGACGAGGAACGAGCGATGACGTCCTTGGTTACCCTCCGCAACGTCACCAAGACCTACCAGCGCGGCCCCGAGAAGGTGCAGGTGCTGCACGGGATCGACCTGGAGATCCCCAAGGGCGACTTCGTCGCGCTGATGGGCCCCTCCGGCTCGGGCAAGACCACCCTGCTGAACCTGATCGGCGGCCTGGACACGCCCAGCGGGGGCGAGATCGAGATCGAGGGCGAGCGCATCGACCGCCTCTCCGGCGGCCAGCTGTCGAACTGGCGCAGCCACCACGTCGGCTTCGTGTTCCAGTTCTACAACCTGATGCCGATGCTGACCGCGCAGAAGAACGTCGAGCTGCCGCTGCTGCTGACGAAACTCGGCGCGGCCGACCGCGCGCGCCGCGCGCAGATCGCGCTGACCCTGGTCGGCCTGGCCGATCGCCGCGGCCACCGCCCGAACGAGCTGTCCGGCGGCCAGCAGCAGCGCGTGGCGATCGCCCGCGCGATCGTCGCCGACCCGACCTTCCTGATCTGCGACGAACCGACCGGCGACCTGGACCGCCACTCGGCCGAGGAGATCCTCGACCTCCTGCAGATGCTCAACCGCGAGCACGGCAAGACCATCATCATGGTCACCCACGACCCGAAGGCCGCCGAGTACGCGACCCACACCATCCACCTGGACAAGGGCGAACTGGCGGAAGCGCCGGCCGCGCACTGACCGGAGGGCATCGCGATGAAATACCTCTCGCTCGTATGGGCGCAGCTGTTCCGCAGCAAGACGCGGACGCTGCTGACCCTGCTGTCGGTGGTCACCGCCTTCCTGCTGTTCGGGATGCTCGACTCGGTGCGCGTGGCCTTCAACTCCGGCGGCAGCCTCGACGGCGCCAACCGCCTGATCACCACCTCGCGCCTGTCCATCACCCAGAGCCTGCCGGTGCGGCTGGAGCAGCAGATCCGCACCGTGCCCGGGGTCCGGGACGTCACCTACGCGATGTGGTTCGGCGGCATCTACCAGGATCCGAAGAACTTCTTCCCCAGCTTCTCGGTGGCGCCGAACTACTTCGAGGTGTACACCAACCTCGAGCTGCCGCCCGAGCAGCTGCGCGCCTTCCAGGACACCCGCACCGGCGCGGTGGTCGGCGAGGCATTGGCGAAGGAGTTCGGCTGGAAGGTCGGCGACACCATTCCGCTGCAGGCGACGATCTTCCCGCGCCAGGGCAGCAACGACTGGCCGCTGCAGCTGGTCGGCATCTTCCGCTCCAAGGACCGCGCCGCCGCGGCCGGCGAGGAGCGCCAGCTGGTGATGAACTGGACCTACTTCGACGAGGCCAACGACTACATCAAGGGCCAGGTCAGCTGGTTCACGGTCACCCTCGACAATCCGGCGCACGCCTCGCGCGTGGCCCAGGCCATCGACGCGCTGTCGATGAACTCCGACCGCGAGACCAAGAGCCAGACCGAGTCGGCGTTCCAGCAGTCCTTCGCCAAGCAGTTCGCCGACATCGGCCTGATCGTCACCTCGATCATGGGCGCGGTGTTCTTCACCCTGCTGCTGCTGACCGGCAACACCATGGCCCAGGCGGTGCGCGAACGCATCCCGGAACTGGCGATCCTCAAGACCCTGGGCTTCAAGGACGGCACCGTGCTGTGGCTGGTGCTGGTGGAGTCGGTGCTGCTGGTCGGACTGGGCGGACTGGTGGGCATGTGCCTGGCCTCGCTGATCCTGCCGGCGCTGGCGAGCCGCGCGCAGGGCCTGCTGCCGCCAACCATCCCGATGCAGACCTGGCTGGTGGGCGCGGGCCTGATCGTGCTTATCGGCCTGGTGGTGGGCGTGCTGCCGGCGCTGCGCGCCAAGCGGCTGAAGATCGTCGATGCGCTGGCCGGACGCTGAGGAGATACGGACATGAAGAGGCAATGGTTCTGGAACCTGCTCACCGTCGTGCTGCTCGTCGTGGGCCTGGCCGTGTGGATCATGCTGCCCTGGCAGGGCGTGCTCGCCGTGGCGGTGCTGCTGGCGCTGTGGCTGCTGCTGACCCGCTCGGGGCGGCTGGCGCTGGCGGCGGCGCGCATCGGCATCGCCAGCCTGCCGCAGCGCTGGGGCGCTTCGTCGGTGATCATCGTCGGCATCGCCGGCGTGGTCGCGGTGCTGGTGGCGATGCTGTCGATGGGCCGCGGCTTCCAGGCCACGGTCGCCGGGACCGGCAACGAGACCACGGCGATCGTGCTGCGTGGCGGTTCGCAGGCGGAAACCAACTCGGTGATCATGCGCGACCAGGTGCCGCTGATCGCCAGCCTGCCGGGCATCGCCCGCGGCGAGGACGGGCGGCCGCTGGTCTCGGCGGAACTGTCCCAGGTGGTCAGCCTGCGCTCCCGCGAGGACGGCAGCGACGTCAATGCGCAGTTCCGCGGCGTGGAAGAGGCGGGCTGGGCGGTGCACGACTCGGTGAAGATCGTCGAGGGCCGCAAGTACAACAGCGGCCTGCGCGAGATCGTGGTCGGCCAGGGTGCGCAGAAGCAGTTCCGCGACCTGGACGTGGGCAGCACGCTGAAGCTGGGCAACCAGGAGTGGAAGGTGGTCGGCAAGTTCGCCTCGGGCGACGCGCACGATTCGGAGCTGTGGACCGACGCGCAGACCCTGGCCACCACCTATAACCGCGGGGCGTGGCAGCTGGTGTCGGTGCGTACCGAGGGCGAGACCGGCTTCGAGCAGTTCAAGGCAGCGATGGCGGCCGATCCGCGCCTGAAGCTGGACGTGGAGACGACCCGGGCCTACTACGCCAGGCAGAGCGGCCAGCTCAACCAGCTGCTGACCATTCTCGGCACGGTGATCGGTTCGATCATGGCGGTGGGCGCGGTGTTCGGTGCGCTCAACACGATGTACGCGGCGGTGGCCGGGCGTGCGCGCGAGATCGCGACGATGCGGGCGATCGGTTTCCGCGGGCTGCCGGTGGTGGTGGCGGTGATGCTGGAGACGATGCTGCTGGCGCTGGTCGGCGGGATCGTCGGCGGGCTGGTGGCCTGGCTGGTGTTCAATGGCTACAGCGCGTCGACCATGGGCAGCAACTTCAGCGCGGTGGTGTTCGAGTTCAAGGTGACGCCGGAACTGCTGTGGTCGGGGCTGAAGTGGGCCCTGGGCATCGGCCTGGTCGGCGGCCTGTTCCCCGCCCTCCGCGCCGCCCGCCTGCCCATCACCACCGCCCTGCGGGCGCTCTGACGCCTGTCTCCCCTGCCCCACAGGGGAGGGGTTCTTGTCTCGCACGGCCAATAGAAGCCCGAGCCTCGACGCCACCCGAGGACGTCGTCCCAAGGGGGTATGGCGCAAGCAGGCCATGGATGGCCTGCGCTCGCGCGTTGGAGCCATGGACGGCGGAACCGCGCGATGCGCCATACCCCCTTGGGGCGGCGGCCCCGTCCGGAGCCCGTGCCCTGCTTCGATATACGCCATAGGGCGCACGCAGGAGCACGTCGGAATGCCTGCCCTCTCCCCAAACCCTCTCCCGGGGAAAGAGGGGCTTGAACCCGGATGCGGCCTGCGGCCTTATCCGGGCTACGGTCAAGCACGGCGGCTGCGCCAGAGGCCTTCGCCGGCGTAGATCGCCAGGCCCAGCCAGATCGCGCCGAAGCCGAGGGCGCGGGAGGTGCCGAAGGGCTCGTTGAAGAACCACACGCCCAGCAGCAGCTGCAGGGTCGGGGCGATGTACTGCAGGAGGCCGACCAGGCTCAGCGGGATGCGGCGTACGCCGTAGGCGAAGCCGATCAGCGGCACGGCGGTGACCACGCCGCCGAACACCAGCAGCAGGTCGGTGCCCCAGCCCCAGCCGCTGGCGAAACTGCCGCCATGGCCCCATTCGGCCCACAGCACGTAGGCCAGCGAGGGCAGGAACAGGTACAGGCTCTCCAGACCGAGGCCGGCCACCGGATCCACCGAGACCAGCTTGCGCACCAGGCCGTACAGGCCGAACGAGGCGGCCAGGCCCAGCGCGATCCACGGCGGCGAGCCGGCGCTGATGGTCAGCCAGGCCACGCCGGCCGCGGCGCAGCCGACCGCGATCCACTGCAGCCGGCGCAGGCGCTCGTGCAGCACCAGCACGCCCAGCACGACGTTGACCAGCGGGTTGATGAAGTAGCCCAGGCTGGTCTCGACCACGTGGCCGGCGTTGACCGCCCAGATGTACAGGCCCCAGTTGACCGCGATCAGCACCGCGCTCAGCGCCAGCGCCGGCAGCGCGCGCGGTTGCGCGGCAAGCTTGCGCAGCCAGCCGAAGCCGTTGCTGAGCAGCAGCCACGCCACCACCAGCAGCGCGCTCCAGACCACGCGGTGCGCCATGATCTGCATCGACGGCACCGCCTTGAGCAGGTGCCAGTACAGCGGCACCACGCCCCAGATCACGAAGGTGGCGGCGGTGACCGCCAGTCCGCGCCGGTCCACCGCGGCCTGCAGCGGCTGCGGGCTCATCGGCGCAGCACCTTGGCCAGGGTGATGATCACCACGCCGGCGAGGATCACCGCCATCGCACCGAGGTCGTGCGCGGTGAAGCGCTCGCCGGCCAGCCACGCACCCAGGGCCACGGCGATGGCCGGGTTGACGTAGGCGTAGCTGCTCACCAGCGCCGGGCGCACGTGGTGCAGCAGCCAGACGTAGGTGCTGAAGGCGATCACCGAGCCGAACACGGCCAGGTACAGCAGCGCGAGCAGGCCCTGGGTGGTCGGCGCTGCGTCCAGGGTCTCGCCGCGCAGCAGGCCGGTGGCCAGCAGCAGCGCGCCGCCGCACAGCATCTGCCCGGCGGCGGCCATGAACGGCGACGGCAGGTCGCGCCCGCGCGACCACAGCGACCCGAAGGCCCAGGCCACCGGCGCGATCAGCAGCAGCACCAGGCCGGTCGGGCTGGCGCTGAGGCTGCTGCCGGCGTTGAGCCAGAGCACGCCGAGGAAGCCGATGGCAATGCCGATCCATTCGATGCGGCTGGGCTTCGCGCCGTAGAAGATGCCGAACAGGCCCATCCACAGCGGCACCGAGGCCACCGCCACCGCGGCCAGGCCGGAGGACACGTCCTGTTCGGCCAGCACCACGAAGCCGTTGCCGAACAGCAGCAGCAGCGCGCCCATCACCAGCAGGTTCTTCCACTGCGCGCGGGTCGGCGCGGCCACGCCGCGCCAGCGCAGGAACACGAACATCGCGCTGCCGGCGACCAGGAAGCGGAAGCCGGACACGGCGCCCAGCGGCGGCAGGCCGCCTTCGAGCGCGAAGCGGATGCCCAGGTAGGTGGAACCCCAGACCACGTAGACGATGGCCAGGGCGGCGGCAACGGCCAGCCCGCCGGTGCGGACCGGGGCCTGTACGGAAGAGGACATGGGGGCGGACGCGCGGTCTAGACGGTCGCTGATTCTACCGTGGCCCCACGCCGGGGCTTGTGCCGGAAGTAGGCGTTCTGCGTTGCGGCGGTGGCGTGGCTGAAGCGCCGGCAACCACGTTCGGGACGGGACTTCCGGGCGCGACGGGGCCGGCGCAGAATCGGGCAAGTCCACGCAGGAGACCCGTCATGATCAAGCGCACGATCCTGTTGCTGCCGCTGCTGGCGGCCTTCGCCGTCGCGCCGGTGGATGCGCGCAACGTGGTCACCGACCCGTCCGCGCCGCGCGCCCTGCCCGCCGATGGCCCGGTCAGCGTCGAATGGACCGATCCGGCCCAGTTCTCCGACATCCGCTTCAGCCGCAACCGCTTCGAAGCCGAACAGGGCAGCTGGGTGCAGCAGCTGGCCGGATACCTGCAGGAACGCGCGGCCAAGCGCCTGCCGGAAGGCCAGCGCATGGACGTCACCATCACCGACATCCAGCGCGCCGGCAGCTACGAGCCGCAGCTGGGCCTGAACTACCAGCACGTGCGGGTGATGCGCGACATCTATCCGCCGCGCATGACCCTGCAGGTGCGCATTACCGATGCCGACGGCAACGTCGTGTCCGAGGGCGAGCGCAAGCTGTCGGACATGAACTACCTGCACAACGGCACCCAGCTGCGCAACGATCCGCTGCGCCACGAGAAGCGCATGATCGACGACTGGCTGCGCCGCGAGCTCCCCGCCGACGGCGGCCTGGCGGCGAAGTAAGCGCCTGGGCGGGCCGGCGGCGCGGGCCGCCGGCCAGTCGCCCTCAGAAGTCCGGCGCCAGCGCCTGCTCGATCTGCTCGCGCGGGGCGTTGGTGTAGTTCTTCGGCACCTCGGCCAGCACCCGGCCGCGGGCTTCCGCGTGCAGCAGCGGGCGCAGCGTGCCCAGCGTCGTCGGGTCGGCGGCGATCACCAGGCCCGCGTAGCGTCCTTCCAGCGCGTCCTTGTTGAGGCGCAGCGCCAGCTGCCGCGCGAACGAGGCCTCGTCGACCTCGCGCGCGCCGACGTCGGCCGGCAGCACCGCCGGCATCACGCCTTCGGCCGGGTCCAGCTGCAGCGCTTCTTCCTGGTGCAGGCGCACCGCGCCGTTCTCCGTGCCGAGGGTGCGGAACAGGCGCGCCGACGCGCCGTCGGCGACCAGTACCCAGGTATCGCGGGGAATCCTGCGCATCATGTCTCCTTCCTCGTGGGCGAACCCCGAACCTAGGGCCGATGGCGTTAGCCCCGCGCGCAGGCCCCGTCACGATTCCGTGCGCGTCGTGCCACCATGTCCACGCAGCGCGCGTCCCCCACCCTGCACGAGGAGTCCGCCAATGAGCCGTTTCGACCTCACCCCGCCCACCCAGGCCCAGCGCGAAGCGCTGATCGCCGGGCTCTCGGGCGAGGAGCGCCGGGTGCTGCTCCAGCACGGCACCGAGGCGCCGTTCTGCGGCGTGTTCCTCGACAACAAGCGCGAGGGCACCTACTGCTGCCGGCTGTGCGGCCTGCCGCTGTTCCGCTCCAGCGCCAAGTTCGATTCCGGCACCGGCTGGCCGAGCTTCTTCGAGCCGTATGCGGAGGAACACCTGGGCCGGATCCGCGACACCAGCCACGGCATGATCCGCACCGAGATCGTGTGCGCGCGCTGCGGCAGCCACCTGGGCCACGTGTTCCCCGACGGCCCGCCGCCGACCTTCGAGCGGCACTGCCTGAATTCGGTGTCGCTGGCCTTCGTCGATGCCGGCGAACCGCTGCCCGACCCGCTCGGCCGCGGCGGCGCCGAAGCCGGCCCGGCCTGAGCGGACTTTCCCGGAGTCCGGCGGCGCCGCTGGCGTTACCATGCCGGCTCCTCCCGAGAGGAGTCGTGCATGAAGTACCTGCTGCTCGTGTACATCGACCCGGAACTGCTGCAGAAGGTGCCGGCGGAGGAATACGACGCGGAGATGCGGCACTGCATCCGCCACGCCATGTCCCTGGCCGAACGCGGCACCATCGTCGGCTTCAACAAGCTCGAGGAGCCGAAGCAGGCGCGCACCGTGCGCGTGCGCGAGGGCCGCACCGCGGTCTTCGATGGCCCCTTCGCCGAGACCAAGGAAGTGCTGGCCGGCTACAACCTCGTCGAGGCCGATTCGATGGAGGAGGCGGTGGAACTGGCCAAGCAGTTCCCGTGGGCGCGCTACGGCAGCATGGAAGTGCGCCCGGTCGCCGACATGGACGCCGAGCGCGTGCGCGTCGGCGCCTGACCCGCGCCCGCCTCAGCTGGCGCAGCCGGCATCGGTGGCGGTGGTGACGCAGTGGCGGAAGCCGCGCGGCAGGCCCTGCACCTGGTGGCGGCGGCCGACGGCCAGTTCGAAACGGTCCAGTTCGTGGCGCCGGCAGGCCTGGTCGCCGCTGGCATCGCGCGCGTCGGCCGGGCAGTTCTCTTCCCAGATGCGGTAGTGGCAGCCGCCGCTGGCGCTGGAGAAGCACTCGAACACGGTCTGGCCTTCCACCTGGGTGGTCTTGCTGAACAGCAGTTCGGTGCCGTTCTCGACCACGCGGGTGATGCTGGTCGTGCTCGGGCGCTTGTCGACGCCGAACAGCGCCAGCAGGCAGGAAAGGAGGATGGTCAGGAAATGCATGGCACACCTCGGGGGGAATGGGCACCGCGGCATCCGGTCGTGCGCGGCGCCAGGGAACTCGGGGAAACCTGGGACTTCATGCGGCAACTCCCTGTGGATGCACGGCGGCGGCGAACCGTCGCAGTGCCGTGGCGTTCGCGTTCTCCTGCGCTCACATCCCGCGGAACAGGGCCATGTACGGCACGCTCACCGGCAGGGTTTCGCTGCGGCCCTTCAGGCGCAACGTGCCCTTGCCGCTGTCGTCGCGGACCACCGAGGCCACGGCGCGCAGGTTGACGATGGTCGAGCGGTGGATCTGCCGGAACTGGTGCGGATCCAGCGCGGCCAGCAGCTCCTTCAGCGGCGTGCGCAGCAGCGCCTCGCCGGCCTCGGTCACCACCACGGTGTACTTGCTGTCGGCGCGGAAATAGAGCACCTCGTCGAGCATGATCAGGCGCGTCTCGCGGCCGGCGTTGGCGGTGATCCAGGCCAGCGGCGGCGGCGCGCTCGGCTCGGCCGGACGCTGCTGCAGGTGGCGCAGCAGCGCGTCCAGCGTGGCCTGGTCGGGGCGGCCGGCGGCCATCCGCGACTGCACCCGCTGCACGGTGGCCTGCAGGCGGTCGCGCGCCACCGGCTTGAGCAGGTAGTCGACCGCGCCCTGTTCGAAGGCGTCGATCGCGTACTGGTCGTAGGCGGTGACGAACACCACCTGGGTGCGCGGACTGACCTCGGACAGCGCCGCGGCGACCTCGATGCCGGTCAGGCCGGGCATGCGGATGTCGAGGAAGGCCACGTCCGGCTGGTGCTCGGCGATGGCTTCCAGGGCGCAGGCGCCGTCCTCGCACTCGGCGACGATGCGCAGCGCCGGCCAGACCTCGCCCAGCTGCAGCAGCAGCGAGGTGCGCAGCAGCTCCTCGTCCTCGGCGATGACGCAATCAACCATGGCGGGCCTCTCCTTCCATGCGCGCCACGCCCGGCAGCGGCGGCGGAACGGTGCTGGTCTCCGGCAGCGGCAGCGACAGGGTCGCGGCCACGCCGCTGGGGAAATTGGAAACGATCGAGAAGGACGCGCGCTCGCCGTAGGTCAGGCGCAGGCGCTCGCGCAGGTTCTTCAGGCCGATGCCGGTGCCGGAGGTGGCGCCGCCGAAGCCCTGGCCGTCGTCGGCGACGGTGACCGTGGCGTGGTCGTCGAGGCGGCGCGCCAGGATCCAGATGTTGCCGCCGCCGGGCTTGGGTTCGAGCCCATGCTTGATCGCGTTCTCGACCAGGGTCTGCAGCATCATCGACGGCAGCTGCACCTGCTTGAGCTCGTCGGCGACCTCGATGTGCAGCTCCAGGCGCGCGCCCATGCGGATCCGCAGGATCTCCAGGTAGGCGCGGGTGCGCTCCAGCTCCTCGCCCAGGGTGGACAGGGCGTCGTGCTCGCGCGGCAGGGAGCGGCGCAGGTACTGGATCAGGTGGCCGATCATCTGCTCGCAGCGCGCCGGATCGGTGCGCGCCAGCACCTGGGCGTTGGCCAGGGTGTTGTAGAGGAAGTGCGGCTCGACCTGGGCCATCAGCAGGTTCAGGCGGGCCACGGTCAGCGCGTTGTCGGTGGCGCTGCGCTCGGCGGCGGCCTGCTCGTCGCGGCGCTGCTCGGCCACGCGGCGGCTGACCGAGCGCTGCAGGGCCTCGGCGTTCTCGAAGTTGCTGCCTTCGTCCAGGGCGAACAGGTCGACCCAGTGCGGCGCATCCGGCTCGCACAGCAGGGTCGCGCTGCTGATCCCGTCGCCCGGCTGCACCGTGGCCAGCACCCGGTCGTGGGTGATGGCGAAGCGCGCCAGCAGGTTCCAGCGCGAGGGCTGGGCGCCGCCGAACGGGTCGTTGCGGCGCACCCGCGCCCGCACCTGCAGGCTGCCGCGCGACTCCTCGATGTCCTCCGCCCGCGGCAGCTCGCGCACCGCGGCGGCGACCAGGGCGAAGGCGGCGTCCACGTCCAGCGGCAGTTCGATGCGGCGCTGCTGGTGGGCGCTGATCGTGGCCGCGTCGATCCGCCCGGCGATCAGCTTGACCCGGCGCAGGTGGGTGATCGCGCCGAGGGTGGCCATGGCCACCAGGCCCAGGGTCAGCAGCCAGAAGATCCCGCCGACGCCGTTGAAGATGGCGCTCCAGACCAGCCCGGCCACGAAGATGGCGACGGCCCAGGCGAACAGGATGCGCAGGATCAGGAACAGGCTGGTGGACACGCGGCACCGGGGGCTTTTACGTTGCCGCGGAGCATAGCGGCCGCTGCTGCCATGGGAAGCCCGGCTGCGACGGAAGCCCGGATGCAGCGACGGAACGCGCCGGAACGGGACCGGACGCGCGCCGGCCCGGCCGACGTGGCGCCCCGATGCGCGAACCCGCCCCGCCCGGCCGGACGACCGGGATGGGGTGCCGGTGGCCGGCGCCGGTCGCCTAGGGGACGCCGGCCGGGTCGTTCGCCGGCACCCCCTCGATCCGCTGCCAGGCGCGTTCGAACACGGTCGCCGCCTCGTCCTCGGTCAGCAGGCTGGAGGCCACGTCCTCGCGCCCCAGGTACAGGCGCATGGCCTCGCCGCGCCCGGCGCGCGGATGGTTGAGGTACACGTCGTAAACCGCGCACAGCACCGGCCAGTACCGGGCGAAGCTGCGCATCGCGCGTGCGCGCGGAAGACCGTGGTAGCGCTGGCGCCAGTGCTCGCGTTCCCGGTCGATGTCGATCATCACCGCCTGTCGTGCAGACGCTCTTGCGTCGTCCATTGCTCGTGCCCACCGTCCGCGGGTGGCGCCCCGCCGGCACCCACCACAGAGCACGAGGATTGCAACGCGCGCGTCGGAGTGCAGTGAAAGATTGCGTGGTGCGATGAAGCGTTCAGCGCATGAGCTCATGCCTGTCGCGCATCACGATGCAATCGAGCGATGCCCCGTCCGGGTGCGTCAGATTCTTCTCAGGCGGCGAGCGCGTTGCCCGCGGCATGGCCCGACGCCCAGGCCCACTGGAAGTTGTAACCGCCCAGCCAGCCGGTGACGTCGAGCACTTCGCCGACGAAATACAGGCCCGGCACCAGGCGCGACTGCAGGGTGCTGGAGGACACGCCGTCGGTATCGACGCCGCCCAGGGTGACCTCGGCGGTGCGGTAGCCCTCGGTACCGCTGGCCACCAGCGGCCAGTCGGCGAGCAGCGCGGCAGCCTGGCGCAGCTGCGGCGGGTCGTACTGGCGCATCGGCCGGTTCGGCAGCCAGACCTCACACAGGCGCTGGGCGAAGCGCTTCGGCATGGCCTCGGCCAGTACCGTTTTCAGCTCCGCATCCGGGCGCGCCTTCTGCTGCGCGCGCAGCCACTCGTGCGCGTCGCGGCCGGGCAGCAGGTCCAGGCGCAGCTCGTCGCCGGGCTGCCAGTATGAGGAGATCTGCAGGATCGCCGGGCCGCTGACGCCGCGGTGGGTGAACAGCATCGCCTCGCGGAAGCTGCGGCCGTTGCAGCGCGCCTCCACTTCCAGGGCCACGCCGGACAGGTCGGCCAGGCGCTCCTGGTGCTTGCCGGACAGGGTCAGCGGCACCAGCCCGGCGCGGGTCGGCAGCACCGCGTGGCCGAACTGGCGGGCCAGCTCGTAGCCGAAGCCGCTGGCGCCGAGGCTGGGGATCGACAGCCCGCCGCTGGCCACCACCAGCGCCGGCGCGGCGAAGCTGCCCTGCGCGGTGCGCACGCGGAAGCCGCCGTCGTCGCCGTGCTCGACGCGCTCGATCGTGCAGTGGGTGCGGATCTCCACGCCGGCCGCGGCGCACTCATCCACCAGCATCTTCACGATCAGCTTGGAGGACACGTCGCAGAACAGCTGGCCGGGCGCTTTCTCGTGGTAGGCGATGCGGTGCTTCTCGACCAGGTCGATGAAGTGCCAGGGCGTGTAGCGGGCCAGGGCCGACTTGCAGAAGTGCGGGTTGGCCGACAGGTAGTTGGCCGGGGTGGTGCCGGTGTTGGTGAAATTGCAGCGCCCGCCGCCGGACATCAGGATCTTCTTGCCGACCTTGTTGGCGTGCTCGACCACCAGCACGCGCAGGCCGCGGCCGCCGGCGGTCAGCGCGCACATCAGCCCGGCGGCGCCGGCGCCGATGACGATGGCGTCGTAACGCTGCGACACCGCTTGCGCCTCAGGCCGCCTGCGCGCCCATGCGCGCGACCGGCCGGATCGCCACCTCGCTGCCGTCGGCCTCGAGCAGGCACACCTCGCCGTCCTGGATCATCACGGTCAGGCGCAGGCCGCGGCCGTACAGCGCGGTGAGGGCCTGCACCTGGTCCTGCGGCAGGTCCCACACGACGAGGTTGTCGTGGCGGGCCAGCGCCGGTGCGACCTTCTCCCACCACAGCTCGGCGGCGCGGCCGCCGTAGTTGAGCACCACCACCTCGCGGGCGCGGGCGCAGGCCTTGCGCAGGCGCGCCTCGTCCGGCTGGCCGACCTCGATCCAGCGCTCGATGTCGCCGGTGTAGTCGCGCTGCCACAGGTCCGGATCCTCGTCGGTGCTGAGGCCGCGGCCGAACTCCAGGCGCTCGTCGGCATGCATGGCGAAGGCCAGCAGCCGCACCATCAGCCGCTCCTCGGTCTCGGAAGGATGCCGGGCGAGGGTCAGCGGATGGGTCGCGTAGTAATGGCGGTCCATGTCGCTGACCTGCAGCTCGGCACGGACCACGGTGGCCTTCAACGCCATGGGGATTCCTGGGGACGGAGGCCGCGGCCTGGACGGCAGCGCGGCGCGGGAAGCTGCGCATGATACGCGCAGTCGCCCACCCGTTCCCCTCTCCCCCGGTGAGGCGGCATGTCTGCGCGCCACCGGCGCGCATGCCGTCAACCCCTCGTCCCCAGGACGCGGGCGCGAAGCGGGGCCGGGAAGAGGGTCGGCTTCCCGGCTTACGTCTCCCGGATCTGCGTCCTCAGCCCACCGGAACGCCCGCTGTCCCACGCACGTCACCGTGCCGCGCGCAATGCGCGACCGCCCGGGGCTACGCAACCGTCGCTGCGCTCAACCCTCGACAATCCCCGGCGCCAGATCCCGGAACTGCCAGTGGTAGGTATTCGCCGTCACCACCGGCAGCGCGTTGCGGAAGGCCCGCGCGCGCTCCTCGTTGGTGAAGGCTTCCGGGACCGTCCCGGGTGGCGTGTGCTGGATGGACAGGAAGGCAAGCGGACCGAAGCCCGCGACGGTGGAGGCAAGACCGGCCATGTTCTTCATGATGGACACCTCGTGCTGTTCCATTCCCGACGCTTCCCCGCGCGCCACACGGCTTCTGCCGCGGAGGTCCCTTTCCGCCGGCGCGATGCTGCAGCGGTGGCCGTGAAGCGCCAGCGAAGAGCCGCCGCCCCTTCCCCGGTGGCGTCCTCGACCAGCTCAACGCCTGTCGCGGCGCGGACAGGCCATGCGCTGCGTGCGCATTGCTATCCTTTGCGCTCCGCTGGCGCCGCCGGCCGCAGACAAACGCATTCCGATGAGCGATACGCCCCCCGACCGACTGGCCCTGGATCCGCGCAGCCCCTACTACGACGCCGCCATCATCGAGCGCGGCGTGGGCATCCGCTTCAACGGCGAGGAACGCGACAACGTCGAGGAGTATTCGGTCAGCGAAGGCTGGATCCGGGTGCAGGTCGGCCGTTCGCGCGACCGCCGCGGCAACCCGATGACGCTCAAGATCAAGGGCACGGTCGAGCCCTACTTCATCCAGCCGGCCTGACCGGCAGCGCGCGACGCGCCCGCATTGGCGGCGCGCCGCGAACCGTGCCTCACCCCGCGCCGGCAGTACAGCCGGCCATGCGCGCGTCGGCGTACCACAGCGCGCGGCGCGCCATGTCGTAGGCGGTATTGGCCACGTTCGGCAGCATGTGCTCGGCGCGCACCGGGTCGGCCCCACGCGCGAACGCGGTTTCGGCCTTCTGCAGTTCGTCCAGGTGCGCCAGCAGTGGCTGCATCAGCCGGCGCAGGCGGGCGCGGTCGCAGCGCGAATACGCCGTTTCCAGCGCCGCGACCTGTTCGCGGATGCGGCGGCTGGCCTCGCCATCCAGGCCGGGCGCCGGTTCGTAGGGGATCCGCGCGGCCTTGTACGCGTCGCCGGTGGCCTCGCTGCCGAGGTCGGCCACGCGCTCGTGGCGCACCGGGTTGAAACGCACTTCCGGCGACGGCCGCGCCCTGGCGTGCTGGATGTCCTTGCCGAGCAGGAACTCGGCGATCTTGCTCTGGGCGCGGGCGATCTGCTGGTTGATGACCTCGGCCGCATCGCCGTCGCTGACCCAGTCGTCGGCGAATCGGGTGCGGCGCGCGTCCACCGGATTGCGGCGTTCGAGCGGGTTGCGTTTGGGTTCGACGGGTGTGCTGCCGGGCGCGGGCTTCGCTGTGTCCCACTGGTCGGCAACCTGCGCCGGCAGGCGCGGCCGGCCGTCCTCGCCGAACAGCGTGGGCGCGGTCTCGCGCGGTGCGGCGGCCGGCGGCGCGGGTTGCGGCACCTCGGGCCGGGACTGTGGCAACGATGACGGCGGCGAAGCGGGCGCGCGCGCATCCTGCACCGGCGCGGCAGGCAGCCCGGCCTGGGGCGGTGCGGGCAGCGCCGGCTCCGCGTCGCGCGGGGTGAACACCACCCGCAGCCGCGGCGTCTCCTCGACCCGCGGCATGCCGATCGGGACCAGGCCGCTGGCCAGCTTCCACCCCAGCACGAGCAGCAGCAGGCTGCCGCCGGCCGCGACCACGCGGGGCAGCAGTTCGTCGCGCCATGTAGCCTGGGTGGGATCGGGCAAGGGTCGAGGTTGGTGTCCGGGGAAGCCATGCTGACCACGCCGGCGTGGACGAGTTCCCCCGGGCGGCCACGTCGTCCTCACTTCGTTCACGCGGGGCTGTGCCAGCATCGTCCGATCTCCCCGGCCATTGCCCCATGAGCGACGCTTCCTCGACCGCCGGCATCCAGTTCCTGCGTGGCGGCGGGGTGATGGCGGCCCGGATCGCGAACCACGACTGGTCGCGGCATCCGCTCGGCGAGCCGGAGCAGTGGCCTGACGAGCTGAAGACCACGCTGTCGATCATGCTCGGCTCGCGCTTCCCGATGTGCCTGGGCTGGGGCGCGGACCTGCTGCTGTTCTACAACGACCGCTACATGCAGGTGCTCGGCGCCAAGGAGCCGGAGGCGCTCGGCGAGCCGATCCCGCGGGTGTGGTCGGAGCTGTGGGAGGACATCCGCCCGCTGTGCGAATCGGTGATGTCCGGCACCGCCACCTGGGTGGAAGACATGTACCTGCGCATGGAGCGCAACGGGTTCCCCGAGGACACCTGGTGGACCTTCGCCTACAGCCCCGTGCGCGAACCGGACGGGCAGGTGGTGGCGATGCTCAACGTCTGCCACGAGACCACCCGCCGCGTGCTCACCGAGCGCCGCCGCGCCGGCGAGTACGGGCGCCTGGCGCGGATGTTCGAGCAGTCGCCGACCTTCATGGCCCTGCTGCGCGGGCCGGACCACCGCTTCGAGTTCGCCAACAGCAGCTACCGCACCGTGGTCGGCGGCCGCGACGTGGTCGGCCGCACCGTCGCCGAGGCACTGCCGGACGCGGTGGCGCAGGGCTACCTGGAGATCCTCGACCGCGTCTACGCCAGCGGCGTGCCATTCCTGGCCAATGGCGCGGTGTTCATGGAGCAGGCCACGCCGGACGGCCCGGTGCACGAGCGGCACCTGGACTTCGTGTTCCAGCCGATGCTCGACCCGGAAGGCCGGGTCGAAGGCATCTTCGTCACCGGCCTGGATTCCACCGCGCGCACGCGCAGCGAGCAGGCGCTGCGCCGGCTCAACCAGGACCTGGAGCGGCAGGTGGCCGAGCAGGCGCAGGAGCGCTCGCTCACCTGGCAGGTCACCCCCGACCTGCTGGCGGTGCTGGGCGGCGACGGCCTGCTGGTGAAGAGCAACCCGGCCTGGCAGCGCGTGCTGGGCTGGTCGTCGCTGGAGCTGGAGTCGCGCCCGGTGCGCGACCTGGTCCATCCCGACGACATCGCCGCCGTGTCCGAGGCCGGCCGCCGCCTTGCCGAAGGCTTCCCGCTGCTGGGCTTCGAATGCCGCATGCGCACGCGCGACGGCGACTACCGCACGCTGTCGTGGGTGGCCACGCCGGAAGGCGGCAAGTACTACTGCAGCGCGCGCGACGTGACCGACATCAACGCCGCGGTGCGCGCGCTGGCCGATTCGCAGGCGCAGCTGCGCAGCCTGTTCGAGAGCAGCTACCAGCTGCAGGGCCGCTGCGCGCTGGACGGCACCCTGCAGGACACCAACCGCACAGCGCTGGACGCGATCGGCGTGCGCCTGCAGGACGTGATCGGCCTGCCGATCTGGAACACGCCGTGGTTCACCGCCACCCCGGGCATGTCCGAATGGGTGCGCGAGGCCTTCATGCGCGCGCTGGCCGGCGAGGCGGTGCGCGAGGAGATCACGGTCAACCTGCCGGTGGGGCGGCGCTCGTTCGACCTGTCGCTGCGCCCGCTGTACGACGCCTCCGGCGCGATCAGCGCGGTGATCCCCGAGGCGCTGGACATCACCGGCCGCCTGGCCACCGAGGAAGCGCTGCGCCAGTCGCAGAAGCTGGAGGCGATGGGCCAGCTCACCGGCGGCGTGGCCCACGACTTCAACAACCTGCTGACCCCGATCATGGCCGCGCTGGAACTGGCCGAGGATCCGTCCGCCTCGCCGGAACGGCGCGGCCGCACCCTGGCGGTGGCGCGGCAGTCGGCCGATCGCGCCGCGACCCTGGTCCAGCGCCTGCTCGCCTTCGCCCGCCGCCAGCCGCTGCAGGCGGTGGAGGTGGACGTGGCGATCCTGCTCGACGGACTGGGCCAGTTGCTGCGCAGCAGCTTCGACCCGCGCATCCGCACCATCATCGAGGTCGAGCCGGACCTGCCACGCGCCCATGCCGACGGCAACCAGCTGGAGATGGCCCTGCTCAACCTCGGCGTGAACGCGCGCGACGCGATGCCCGAGGGCGGCATCCTCACGCTGTCGGCACGCCGTGAGGACGTAGGCTCCGGCCAGGATCCGGCCCTGTCCCCTGGCCGCTACGTCGTCGTCGTGGTGAAGGACACCGGCGTGGGCATGGACGCCGCGACCCGCGAACGCTCCATCGAGCCGTTCTTCACCACCAAGGGCATCGGCAAGGGTACCGGCCTGGGCCTGTCGATGGCCCATGGCCTGGCCTCCCAGCTGGGGGGTCGCCTGCGGATCGACAGCGCCCCGGGAGCCGGCACCACCATGGAGCTGTGGCTGCCGGCTGCGGACCGGACCCCGACGCAGGCACAATGACCGGGAACGAAGGCGGAGGCGTCATGGGCTCCATCCAAAAACCGAACCCTTCCGTCGCCCTGGTCGTGGACGACGAACCCGGCGTGCGCATGTGCACCGCCGACGTGCTGGTGGACATGGGATTCGAGGTCGTCGAAGCCGGCTCGGCCGAGGAGGCGCTGCGCGCGCTCGATGGCGGGCTGGTCCCCGACCTGCTGATCACCGACCACCTGATGCCCGGCATGTCCGGCTCGGAACTGGCGCGCGAAGTCCGCGTGCGCTTCCCGCAGGCCGCGGTGATCGTGGTCTCCGGCTACAGCAACATGGAACTGGACCCGGGCCTGCTCCTGCTCGGCAAGCCGTTCCGGCTGAAGGACCTGCGCGACTGCGTCAACTCCGCCACCGCCCACCCCGCACTCTAAGCGCCCTCCCTGTAGAGCGGGGCTTGCCCCGCTCTACAGGAAGCAGGGCGTCGCCCTTGTAGAGTCGGGCCCGCCCGAGGAAGCAGAGCGCCGTGCCTGTCGGGGCGCAACGACGGCGACAGCGGAGCGCTTGGCCACCCCACGGGCGACCAGGCAGTGCCGGCCTTACTCGGCGGTCAGGTCGACCACGTCGAACGGGGTGACCGGATCGACGTCGGCGTCGTAGTCCACGTCGGTGCGCTCGAAGCCGAACAGCTTCAGGAAATCGTGCTTGTAGCTGGCGTAGTCGGTGACCTCGAACAGGTTTTCGGTGGTCACCGTCGGCCACAGCTCGCGGCAGGCCTGCTGCACATCGTCACGCAGTTCGCGGTCGTCCAGGCGCAGGCGGTTGGACTCGTCCAGCGGCGGCGGCTCGGCGCTGTAGAGGTGCTCGCGGAAGGTGCGCTCCAGCTGCTCGATCGGGCCTTCGTGCAGGCCCTTCTCCTTCATGATCCGGTAGACGATGGCGATGTACAGCGGCATCACCGGGATCGCGGCGCTGGCCTGGGTCACCACCGACTTGAGCACGGCGACGTTCGCCGAACCGCCGGTGGGCTTGAGCTTCGCATCGATGGCGTGGGCGGCGCGGTCCAGGTCTTCCTTGGCCTTGCCCAGCGCGCCGTGCCAGTAGATCGGCCAGGTGATCTCGGTGCCGATGTAGCTGAAGGCCACCGTCTTCGCGTCGGGCGCCAGCACCCCGGCCTTCGACAGCGCGTCCATCCACAGCTCCCAGTCCTCGCCACCCATCACCCGGATGGTGTCGGCGATTTCCTGCTCGGTGGCCGGCTCGACCGTGGCCTCGATGACCTGGTCGCGGTTGGTGTCCACCGCGGTAGACCTGTAGGCCTGGCCGATCGGCTTGAGCGCCGAGCGCTTCAACTCGCCGGTATCCGGCAGGCGGCGCACCGGCGAGGCCAGCGAATACACGACCAGGTCGATCGGGCCGCCCATCTCGCCGATCAGCTCGATGGCCTTGGCGCGGACCTCGTCGGAGAAGGCGTCGCCGTTGATCGAGCGGCTCCACAGCCCCGCTTCCTTGGCGTAGCGGTCGAAGGCGGCGGAGTTGTACCAGCCGGCGTTGCCGGTCTTCTTCCCGGTGCCCGGCTTCTCGAAGAACACGCCCAGGGTGGCGGCGCCGTAGCCGAAGGCGGCGGTGATGCGCGCGGCCAGGCCGTAGCCGGTCGAGGCGCCGATCACCAGCACGCGCTTGGGACCCTCGCCGCGGGCGCCCTGCGCCTGCACGTAGCGGATCTGGTCCTGCACGTTCTTCGCGCAGCCCACGGGGTGGGCGGTGGTGCAGATGAAGCCTCGGACTTTCGGATGGATGACCACGCGTGACTCTCTCGGAAGCGGATGGAGGCGCGGGCGCGGGGGCGCACGCGGAGCGGCACAGTCTAAGTGCTGCGGCCGCAAAGCGACCCTCCCGGGGCGTATGGTCAGCGTGGTGGCGGGCGCGAC
This sequence comes from Pseudoxanthomonas suwonensis J47, assembly GCF_000513955.1. GTDB lineage: Bacteria > Pseudomonadota > Gammaproteobacteria > Xanthomonadales > Xanthomonadaceae > Pseudoxanthomonas > Pseudoxanthomonas suwonensis_C. The sequence goes on along the minus strand of NZ_KI911330.1, from coordinate 36,830 downwards.
CCGCCGGCGCGGTATCCGCGCGGCGTCAGGCCGCGGCGGCGCAGGCCTGGCGACGCGCGAGGGTGCGCGAGGCCCACAGCCACAGGCCGATGCCGGCCAGCGCGGTGGCCGCGCCCACCGGGCCGGTCGAGGTCCAGCCCCAGCCGGCGGTGATCGCCAGGCCGCCCAGCCACGGGCCCAGCGCGTTGGCCGCGTTGAAGGCGGCGTGGTGCGAGGCGGCGGCCAGGGTCTGCGCCTCGCCGGCCACGTCCATCAGGTGCGACTGCAGGATCGTGCCCAGCCCGCCCATCATGCCGACGCACACCGTGGCCAGCAGCAGGCTCCACGGCTGCCGCGCGGCCAGCGGGAACAGCACCAGCATCAGCGCCGCCCAGCCCAGCACCACCAGTGCGGCGCGGAACTGCAGGCGGTCGAACAGCCAGCCGCCGAGCATGTTGCCGATCACCCCGCCCAGGCCGAAGCCGGCCAGGCCCAGCGGGATCCACGCCGGGGCCACGCCGGTGACCTCGACCATGGTCGGGGCCAGGTAACTGAACACGCAGAACATGCCGGAGAAGCCGATCGCGCCGATCAGCAGCGCCTGCCACACCGGCAGGCGGTTGAAGGCACGCAGTTCGACCCGCGGGCTGCCGCCCGGCGCCGGCGGCGCCAGCCGCGACGGCAGCGCCAGCGCGATCAGGGCCACGGTCAGCAGCGAGATCACCGCCACCGCCGCGTAGGCCCAGCGCCAGCTGGCCAGCTGCCCGACCCATGTCGCCAGCGGCGTGCCGAGCAGGATCGCCAGGGTCAGGCCGAGCATGGTCAGGCTGACCGCGCGGCCGCGCGCTTCCGGCGGGCTGATCGCCACCGCGGTCAGCGCCGACACGCCGAAGTAGGCGCCATGCGGCAGCCCGGCGATGAAGCGGAACAGCATCAGGCTGTGGTAGTCCGGGCCCAGCGCGCTGGCCAGGTTGCCGAGGGCGTAGAAGCCCATCAGCCCCAGCAGCAGGGCCTTGCGCGACAGGCCGTTGCCGAGGATCGCCAGCAGCGGCGCGCCGACCACCACGCCCAGCGCGTAGGCGCTGATCAGGTGGCCGACCTGGGGCTCGCTCACGCCCAGCTCGGCGACCATGTTCGGCATCAGCCCCATGCCGGCGAACTCGCTGGTGCCGATGCCGAAGCCGCCGAGGGTCAGCGCGGTCAGGATCAGGGCGTAACGGCCGCGGCCGATCGTGGGAACGGCGACGGCCGCCGGGTCGGCGGGCGGGGGCGTGGCAGGCATGCCGGGAATTATGCTGCGTCGCAACATCCGGGTACAGTCCGAACGCCGGGATGCCGGCGTCCCGTTCATGCAACGTCGGCCAGGACCGGTCGATTCCCGGCCCGCTGGGCCGTCGCCAGGACAGGCAGCGCGGACACGGAGGCGGGCATGGGCAGGCTGATCGTCGAGCAGATCACCAGCGTGGACGGCTATGCCGCCGACGCCGAGGGCGGCATCGGCTTTTTCATCGACGCCAGCGCGGTCAACGCCGCCGACCAGGAGCAGCTGCACATGCTCGGGACGGTCGGCGCGATCGTGCTGGGCGCACGCACCTACCGGATGTTCGCCGACTACTGGCCGGGCGCCGACCCGGCACGGGAGCCGGTCGCCGGGCCGATCGCGCGCCTGCCCAAGTACGTGGTGTCCTCGACCCTGGCCGAGGCGGCCTGGGGACCGGACCAGTCCGCCACGCTGCTGCGCGGCGACGGCGTGGCCGCGGTGCGGGCGCTGCGCGGCCAGGTCGACGGCGACCTGATCGTGTGGGGCAGCCTGACCCTGGCCGATGCCCTGCTGCAGGCCGGCGAGGTCGACGTGCTGCGCCTGCGCATCGTGCCGGTGCTGATCGGCCGCGGCCGCTCCTTCGCCCCGCCGGAGCTGGGCGAACGGCCGCTGGCGTTGCGCAGTGCCCGGCAGTTCGAGGGTGGCCTGGTGGTGCTGGAGTACGCCACGCGCGCCTGAACGCGCCGCCCTGCCCTGCACCGCCGGCAGCCCGATGCAGCCCCCCGCACGACGCGCCCTTCCGCTTGATCCGGATCAACGAAGCGCGCTGTTGGCGGGGCGAAGATCAGCCCATGGCGGTACGACCGCCGTCATGGAGACGTGCCATGGACATCTCTGCCATGAGCCTGGGCCATGCCGCCCTGCTGTTCGTGCTGCCGGCCAGCCTGGTCGGCGCGGGCAAGCTGGTCGGGCACCGCGGCGAAGGCATAGAACGCGGCTGGATCGCGATCCTGTTCATCGCCCTGTGCGCCGGCGTGGCGCTGGAGGCGGTGCTGGGCAAGCTGGCGATCTGACGCTGACGGCGGCTACTCGTACAGCCGCTGGCAGTGCTCGCAGTAGAACGCGCGCCGCTTCGCCTGGCCCAGGTGCTTGCGGTAGCTCAGGCGGTGGCCGTCGCGCGGGCAGATCGTGCGGGTATGCACCTGGTAGTGCTTGCGCAGCACGTAGGCCTTCTTCCAGCGCAGAAATCGAAGCTGTACTCGCGCGCCTGGGTCACCAGCTCGCCGAGCTTGCGCGGCGACAGCGCGCCGATCCGGCTCTCCGGGTGCAGGCGGATCCGGTGCAGCACCTCGTTCTTGATGATGTTGCCGACGCCGGCGAACACGTCCTGGTCCAGCAGCGCGTCGGCGGCCAGCGTATCGGGCCGGGCGCGCAGCTTGCGGCGCGCGGCGGCCGGGTCCCAGGCGTCGTTCATCACGTCGGCGGTCCAGTCGTAGACCTCGTCCAGCGGTTCCTCGATGAAGCGCACCGAGCAGGCGTAGAAGTTCAGCTCGCCGCCGCCGGTGAAATCCAGGCCCAGCCGTTCCGGCGCAGGCTTGCGCTCGTCGATGCGGTAACGGCCGAACAGCATGAAGTGGATGCGCACGCTGAAGCCGTCGAACTCCACCAGGAAGTGCTTGCCCCAGCTGCGCAGCGCGCGCAGGCGCTGGCCTTCGATGCGCTGGATCGGCTCGCGGCTGTTGCCGCGCACGGCCACGACCTTGCGTCCCACGAAGCCGTCGGCTTCTTCCTTGAGGATGACGATGGAGGGACCTTCGGGCACGCCGGCAGTATCGGCAGCGCCGCGGTGACGGCCCCGTCAAACACTGCGGCCCGCCTGTGGCGACGCGCGCGTCCGCGACGGCGTGCCACACTTCCACCCCGCCGGCAGCGCGCCGGCCGTTGACGCCCCGATGAACTACCTCGCCCACCTCCTCCTCGCCGGTCCCGATCCTGAAGCCATGCTCGGCGCGCTGATGGGCGACTTCGTGTTCGGGCGCGCGGCGCTGGCGGAGTACAGCGCGGTGGAGCGGCGCGAGATCCTCGTCCACCGCCAGGTCGACCGTTATACCGACTCGCATCCGCGCGTGGTCGCCGCGCGCGGCCTGTTCACCGAAGGCCTGCGCCGCTACGCCGGCATCGCCCTGGACGTGTTCTACGACCACTGCCTGGCGCGCGACTGGGCGCGCTACAGCGACGAGCCGCTGGACGCGTTCACCTCGCGCTTCTACCGCTACCTGCTGGCGCGGCTCGACGACCTGCCGCCGCGGCTGCGGGCGATCGCCCCGCGCATCGCTTCGCACGACTGGCTGGGCTCGTACCGCGATCGCGCCAGCGTCGACCTGGCGGTGACCCGCATCGCCACGCGCCTGTCGCGCAATGGCGACCGCCTGGTCGCCTGCCTGGACGACCTGCGCACGCACGAGGCGGCGATCGCCGAAGGCTTCGACGCGTTCTTCCCGCAACTGCGGGGCTACACGGTGCGGGCGCGGGCATTGCTGCAGGGCGGCTGAAAGCCGCCCGCCCGGTTGCCGCGGGCGGGCGGTGGCGTTGCCGCAACCATCGCGCGCCCCTTGCGAGGATCGGCGCGATCCATCGTCACGGAGGCCTCCATGCATCCGCGCCCGCACCGCTGGCTGACCGGCCTGCTGCTCGCCCTCGCCTGCCTGGTTCCGTCCGCCCACGCCACGCCACCGGCGAACGCCGTGCCGCTCGCCGCTGCCGCGCGGCAGCCGGCCGAGCCGCCGGAGCCCGGACAGGAATGGCCACGGCTGTTCGCCGCCGTGCAGGAGGCCTGGCTGTTCGAGGACCAGAAGTTCTTCGCCGACGCAGTGCCGCGCAGCGACCCGGCGCAACTGGAAGCGGCCTTCCTCGCCGCACGCACGCAACCGGGCTTCGACCTGCGCCGTTTCGTCGAGCGCAACTTCCTGCTGCCGTCGGAACTGGCGCCCACGCCGGTACGACAGGACCTGCCGCTGCGCGCGCACATCGAGGCGCTGTGGCCGCTGCTGACCCGGCGCAGCCCGGAGCCGGCGCCGCACGACAGCCTGCTGCCGCTGCCGCACGCCTACGTGGTCCCGGGCGGACGCTTCCGCGAGGTCTACTACTGGGATTCGTACTTCACCATGCTCGGCCTGGCGCGCAGCGGGCAGGACCGGCTGTCGCGGCAGATGCTGGACAACTTCGCCCACCTCATCGAGCGCTGGGGCCATATCCCCAACGGCAACCGCAGCTACTACCTGGGCCGCTCGCAGCCGCCGTTCTTCTCGCACATGGTCGAGCTGGAGGCGCGCGCCGATCCGACCGTGCCGGCGCGCTACCTGGCGCAGCTGCGCCGCGAGCATGCGTTCTGGATGGACGGCGAGGACGGTCTGGCGCCCGGCGACGCGCACCGCCGCGTGGCGCGCCTGGCCGATGGCAGCCTGCTCAACCGCTACTGGGACGACCATCCTGGCCCGCGCCCGGAATCCTTCGCCCAGGACCGCGCGACCGCGGCCAAGGCCTCGCGGCCGGCGCAGGAGGTCTACCGCGAGCTGCGCGCCGGCGCGGAAAGCGGCTGGGACTATTCCAGCCGCTGGCTGGACGATCCGATGCGGCTGGAAACGCTGCGCGTCACCGGCACGGTGCCGGTCGACCTCAACAGCCTGCTGCATCACCTGGAAGCGACGATCGCCGCCGCCTGCACGCAGGCCGGCGATGCCGACTGCGCGCGCGAGTTCGAAGCGCGTGCGCAGGCCCGTGCGCAGGCGATCGAACGCCATCTCTGGCATGCGGACGGCTTCTACGCCGACCTCGACCTGCGCACGGGCAAGCCGCGCGCGCAGCTCACCGCCGCCGCGCTGTTCCCGCTGCACGCCGGCATCGCCGCGCCGGAGCGGGCGCGCCGCACCGCCGCTTCGGTGCGCGCGCAGCTGCTGCAGCCCGGCGGCCTGGTCACCACCTCCGTCGACAGCGGCCAGCAGTGGGATGCGCCCAACGTGTGGGCGCCGCTGCAGTGGATCGCGGTGGACGGCCTGCGCCGCTACGGCGAGGATGCGCTGGCGCGCGACATCGCCGCCGCCTTCCTTGGCAACGTGCAGGCGCTGTTCGCGCGCGAACACAAGCTGGTGGAGAAGTACGACGCCGACGGCGCGCTGCAGGGCGGTGGCGGCGGCGAGTACCCGCTGCAGGACGGCTTCGGCTGGACCAATGGCGTGGTGCTGCAGCTGCTGGCGCTCTACCCGGACCTGGAGCAGGCTGCGCCGATGTCGAATCCGGCGCCTACCGGCCGTCGACGTGCAGAGTCCCCGTCCGAGTGAACCCGATGGCCCTCGCGCTCTACGCCCACCCGTTCTCCTCCTACTGCCAGAAGGTGCTCGTCGCCCTGTACGAGAACGGCACGCCGTTCGAGTTCCGCAACCTCGAGGACGGCGAGCACGGCCGCCAGCTGGAGGCGCTGTGGCCGATGAAGCGCTTCCCGGTGCTGGTCGATGGCGAGCGCACCGTGCTGGAGGCCAGCACCATCATCGAGTACCTGCAGCTGCGCCATCCCGGTCCGGTGGCGCTGCTGCCGGCCGATCCGCTGCGGGCGGTGGAAGTACGCATGCTCGACCGCTTCTTCGACAACTACGTGTCCACGCCGCAGCAGAAGGTGGTGTTCGACGCGCTGCGCGGCGAAGGCGACCACGACGCGTACGGCGTGGCCGAGGCGCGGCGCATGCTGGAGACCAGCTACGCCTGGCTGGAGCGGCACCTGGGCGACGGCCGCACCTGGGCCGCCGGCGAGGACTTCAGCCTGGCCGACTGCGGCGCGGCGCCGTTCCTGTTCTACGCCGACTGGACCCACCCGATCCCGCCGGAGCACGAGCGCCTGCACGCGTACCGCGCGCGGCTGCTGGCGCGGCCGTCCTTCGCGCGCGCGGTCGACGAGGCGCGACCGTTCCGGGGGTATTTCCCGCTGGGCGCACCGGATCGCGACTGAGGAAAAGCAGCAACGGCAGCCCAGTGCGGCATCCCTGCGGGGCCGTACTGCTGCGCCGCAACGGGGCCGCGGCGGCGGGCGATGTTAGCGTTAACACTCCGCCCCAGGGGACCCTCGATGAACCGCCCGCTCCGTCCTTCCCGTCGCGCCGCTTCCGCCCTCCTGTTCGCGCTGCTGCCGCTGGCCGGCATGGCCACCGCCACCGGCCCGCGCCTCAACGAAGCCGGCTACTTCAGTACCCGCGGCCTGGACGTGCTGGCGTTCAACAACACCTACGACGGCAACTTCAGCGATTCGAAGATCGCCGGCGTGGAGTTCATCCACCACGGCGTGCGCACCGCCACCAATGGCGACGTGCGCCTGTCGCCCACGCCCGAGCAGTGGGATCCGGTGGCGACCCTGGTCGAGCGCAGCGTCGACGCGGCCAGCGGCACGGTCAGCGCGCGCATGCGCTACGACATGCACGACTTCGAGTACACGGTGCGCCTGGTCCCGCAGGGCGAAGGCCTGCGCGTGCAGGTGCTGCTCGACCGGCCGCTGCCGGCCGCGCTGGAAGGCAAGGCCGGCTTCAACTTGGAGTTCCTGCCCTCGGCCTACTTCGGCAAGGCCTGGCTGCTGGACGGCGCCAGCGGCCAGTTGCCGCTGTATCCGGCCGGGCCCAGCGGCCGCGCCGCCGACGGCTCGACCCTGCGCCTGCCGCTGGCCCGCGGCCACGCGCTGACCCTGGCCCCGGAAGACCCGCAGCGCCGGGTGCGCATCGAATCGCCCGGTGCCGAGCTGGGCCTGTACGACGGCCGCAACCAGGCGCAGAACGGCTGGTACGTGGTGCGCTCGCTGCTGCCGGCAGGCAGGTCCGGCCCGGTGCTGGAGTGGACGCTGTCGGCCAGCACCGTCCCGGGCTGGACCCGGCCGACGGTGATCGGCCACTCGCAGGTCGGCTACCACCCGGCGCAGCGCAAGGTCGCCGTGCTCGAACGCGACCGCAACGCGCCGGCGCCGACCCGCGCGCGCCTGCTGCGCGTGGATGCGGACGGCAGCAGCCGCGAGGTCGCCGCTGCCACGCCGGAGCGCTGGGGCCAGTACCTGCGCTACGACTACTGGACCTTCGACTTCTCCGGCGTGCGCGCACCGGGCCTGTACCGGATCGAGGCCGATGGCCAGCGCACCGCCACCTTCCGCATCGCCGAGGACGCCTACGCCACCGCCTGGCACCCGACCCTGGACGTGTTCTTCCCGGTGCAGATGGACCACGTCTCGGTGAACGAGGCCTACCGCGTCTGGCATGGCCGTTCGCACATGGACGATGCGCGCCAGGTCGAACCGGGCAAGGAGCACTTCGACCTGTACGGCCAGGGTCCGGAGCTGGATTCGCCGTTCCAGCCCGGCGAGCACATCCCCGGCCTGGCGATCGGCGGCTGGTTCGACGCCGGCGACTTCGACCTGCGCACCCAGACCCACTACTCGACGGTGATGGCCCTGGTCGACACCTGGGAGCTGGCGAAGCCGCTGCGCGACGAGACCACGGTCGACCAGAAGCGCGGCCACGTGGAAATCCACCAGCCCGACGGCGTGCCGGACCTGCTGCAGCAGATCGAGCACGGCACGCTGATGCTGATCGCCCAGCACCGCGTGTTCGGCCACGCCATCCCCGGCATCGTCGAACCGGACCTGGGCCAGTACACCCACCTGGGCGACGCGGTAACCAAGACCGACGGCAAGGTCGACGACCCCAACGATCCGGATTCGCCGCGCGACGACCGCCTCGCCTTCACCACCGCCACCACCGCGCTCAACTACGGCTCGGCCGCCGGCCTGGCCGCGGCCAGCCGCGCCCTGCGCGGCTACAACGACGCGCTGGCCGGGGAAAGCCTGGCGACCGCGAAGAAGGTCTGGGAGTTCGAGCAGGGCCGCGAGCCCAACCTGTTCCGCGTCGGCAACACCACCGGCGGCGACCCGCAGGACGAGCAGCTGCGCGCGGCGGTGCAGCTGCTGCTGGCCACCGGCGATGCGAAGTACGCCGAGGCCATCGCCGCGCTGTGGCCGGCGATCGACGCGCGCTTCGGCTTCAACGCCGCGTCGGTCGTGCGCGTGCTGCCACGGATGGACGAGGCGTTCCGGGCGAAGTTCCGCGAGCGTGCGGTCCGGCTGAAGCAGGAAGTGGCGCCGATGCTGGCCGAGAACCCGTACGGCGTGCCGATCACCCGCGGCGGCTGGGCCGGCAACAGCGCCGTGGTCGGCATGGCCACCAGCAACTACTGGCTGCACAAGACCTATCCCGACCTGTTCGACATGGAGCAGACGCTGCAGGCGCTGAACTACCTCTACGGCACCCACCCGGACACCAACCTGTCGTTCGTCTCGGCGGTGGGCGCGCAGTCCAAGCAGGTCGCCTACGGCAACAACCGCGCCGACTTCAGCTTCATCGCCGGCGGCGTGGTCCCGGGCGTGCTGGTGCTCAAGCCCGACTTCCCGGAGAACAAGGAAGACTGGCCGTTCCTGTGGGGCGAGAACGAGTACGTGATCGACCTGGCCGCGCGCTACCTGTTCCTGGTGCATGCGGCGCAGGACCTGCTGCAGGCGCAGGGCGCGGCGGCGAAGGACTGAGCCGCTCGAGGCGGTGCCCGGCCGGCACCGCCTCCTTGCGCACCCGGCAGCCGCTGACGCGACGCCTGGCGCGCGCGCTCAGGCCACCCGGCGGTCCGCGTCCTCTGGGCGCTGGAACACCACCCGCTGCGGGCGGTGCAGGAAGAAGCCCTGGCCGTAATCCACGCCGAGGTCGCGCAGCACCGACAGGGTGTGCTCGCCGTCCACCCACTCGGCCACGACCACCAGGCCGCGCTGGTGGCCGATCTGCGCCACCGCGTTGACGATCGCGCGGCTCATCGGGTCGCTGCCCAGGTCGCGGACGAAGCTGCCGTCGATCTTGATCACGTCCACCGGCAGGTTCTTCAGGTAGCAGAACGAGGACATGCCGGCGCCGAAGTCGTCCAGGGCGATGCGGCAGCCGACCGCGCGCAGCCGCTCGATCACCGGCACCACCTTCTGCAGGTTGCGCACCGCCACCGTCTCGGTGATCTCGAAGCACAGGCATTCGGCAGGCACGCCGTGCTCGGCGATGGTGTCGAGGATGAAATCGGCCAGGCCCTCGTCCTCGATGCTGGCGCCGGACAGGTTGATCGCGCAGGTGCTCAGGTCGCCGCCGCTCGGATGCAGGCGCTTGAAGTTGGCCAGCGCGGTGCGGATCACCCAGCGGTCCACCGCCGGCATCAGCCCGTAACGCTCGGCCGCCGGCAGGAAGGCGCCGGGCATGACCACGCCGCCGTCCTCCTCGCGCAGGCGCAGCAGCACTTCCAGGTGCACCGGCGCGGTGCCGTCCGGCGACAGCGGCAGCACCTCCTGGTAGTCCAGCAGCAGGCGGTCCTGCTCCAGCGCCCAGCGCAGGCGGTTGACCCATTCCATCTCGCTGTGGCGGCGGCTGGTGTCCTCGTCCTCGCGGTACCAGCACACGCGGTTGCGGCCGGCCTCCTTGGCCAGGTAGCAGGCCGCGTCGGCCCAGGCCAGCAGGTCCTTCAGCGTGCAGCCCTCGCGGTCGATCATGACCATGCCGATGCTGGCGCTGACCGTGTAGGTGCGGCCCTGCCAGACGAAGGTCACGCCCTCCACGCAGCGGCGCAGCTCCTCGGCCAGGGCCTGCGCCTCGCTGGCGTCGACGTCGAAGGCGATCAGGCCGAACTCGTCGCCGCCCAGCCGCGCCAGCAGGTCGCCCGGCCGCAGCTGCCGGCGCATCGCGTGGGCCAGCTGCACCAGCAGCTGGTCGCCGGCCATGTGCCCGGAGACGTCGTTGATGACCTTGAACTGGTCCAGGTCGATGTACAGCAGGACGAACGGCATCGTCGCCATGTGCCCGACGCGCGAGTCCAGGGCCAGCTGCAGGCGCCGCTCGAACTCGCGGCGGTTGCACAGGTCGGTGAGGCCGTCGTGCGCGGCCTGGTAGCGCAGGCGCTCGGTCAGCCGGCGCTGCTCGCTGGTGTCGGTGGCGACCATCAGCAGGTGCGCCTTGCCGTCGACCTCGACCCGCGCCAGCGACGCGCTGGCCCAGAACATCCCGCCGTCGGCGCGTACCACCAGCGCCTCCTGGCTGGCCCAGCTGCCGCCGCTGCCGGCCTCGGCCATCGCCTGCCCGACCAGCAGCGGGTCGGCGAACAGGGATACCAGCGGCGCGTCGACGATCGCCCCCAGGTGCTCGCGCGCGGCCTGGTTGGCGTAGACGATGCGGCCCTCGCCGTCGGCCAGCAGCACCAGCGCCGGCAGCAGTTCGTTGAGCACGCGGAAGCGCGCCTCGCTCTCGCTGAAGCGCGCCGACATGCGCCTGCCCAGCTCCAGCGCGCGCCGCTGCGTGTTCGACACCGACAGCGCCAGCAATGCCAGCAGCACGCTGATCACGGTGCCGGCCACGGCCACCAGCACGGTGCGCCCGCTGGACATGGCCGAGCTGCGTGGCCACAGGCGCATTTCCCAGGTGCGGCCGCCGAAGGACACTTCGCGCAGCTCCACCGGCGCATCCGCCGGCGGCTCGCCGGTGGCGAACACGGTCGACTGCCCCGGTGCCGCGTCGACGTCGCGGATATGCAGGTGCATGTAGTCGAGGATGCGGCCGCGGAGCGCGTGCTGCAGCAGCGGCTCCAGGCGCACGCTCACCGCCAGCGCGCCGAGCTCGCGGGCGCGGCGCGCGTCCACGCTGTCCGGACGCGGCCCGCGCGAGTACACCGGCAGGCGCAGGGTGACGCCCATGGCCTGCGCCTCCGACGCGTCCTCGAACTGCAGCAGCGGGAACGGCGCCGACATCGCCGGCGCGTCGGTGTCGCGGGCGCGGTACAACGCGGCCAGGTTCAGCGGCTGGGTGCCGATGTCGATGCCGCGCAGCCTCTCGTTGCCGGCCAGCGGCGCCACGTAGGCGTAGCGGTACACCGCGCGGCCGCGCGCGGCCGCGTCGGCCTGGCGGTCGGCGTAGGCGATGGTGACGAAGCCGGGCACCTGCTCGTCCGCGCGCAGGTTCTCCTGGTACTGCAGGAACAGGTCCTGGTCCAGGCGGTCGTTGGACAGGAACACGGTCTGCATCGCGCGCAGGATGTGCGCGGTCGACTGCAGCGGCTCGATCGCCCGGGCCGGCGCGGCATCTGCCAGCGAGCGGTGCAGCGAATCGGCGGCGGTGCGCGCCTGGCGCCACTCGCGGCGGGCCAGCTCGGCGGTGACCAGCAGGCCGATCACCAGCAGCACCAGCGCCCACGAGCGCGAGGCCAACAGCGAGCGCGGGCCATCGCTGGCACGCGCGCCGGGCATCGACCGCTTGTTGTGTGGCACTGGCATGGACTTCCTCGATCCTGCCTGCCCGATGGCGCGGCCTGCAGTGGCGGCGGCGCCCCCCTTGTCGTCGCCCTGCAGCCTCGCTGCAGCGGCGGCGGCCCGGTAATCCTACCTGCCCCGGAGCCTGTTTTGGCTGTCATCCGTGCCATGCGCCGCCCGATGGAGGCCCGGGACCGGCGGCCGTGCGACGAAAGTCGCGGGCCGGCACCGCATCGGTTCCGTGGAATGCGAACGCAGCCACGCAAGGAAAGCGGTCGCGTTGCAAGGGCATTGGCGCGGGGCTCTAATGGCCGCTGCACCCGGGGAGGATGCGGCATGCGGGCAGGATGGGGATGGGTCATGGGGCTGGCCCTGGCGGGTATCGCGCCGGGGCCGGCTTCCGCCGCTGGCGATGCGCCGGCCACGCAGGAGAGCCAGCACCACGGGCCTTCGCAGTTCGCGCTGCAGATGCGCAGCGTATGGATCCTCGTCGAACAGGCCGAGTACGCCGAGGCCTCGCGCCTGCTTGCGGAGGCGATGGCCCAGCCGCAGTTCGCCTCCGCCGCGCCGGACGAACGCCGCGCAGCGCTTTCCCTGGCCGGCGCGCTGGCGATCACCCTGGAAGACATGGCGACCGCGCGCGGGTACTACCTGCAGGCGGTGGACGCGGCCCCCGGACACGCGGAGGACTGGTACTGGCTGCTCCTGCTGGAGGCCGACATGGGCATGCTGGAAGAAGCCGCCGGCCACCTGGCCTCCTTCGCCCGGCGCTGGCCGGCGCTGCTGGACGGCACGGAGGCGGACTTCGGGGAATTGGACGCGCCGCTCTTCGGGCAGCTGGTCTATGGACTGGACAAGGACGCACCCGTCCGGCTCGAGCTGCTGCAGGCCCTGTTCGATTCCGGCTGGGACTGGAACGGCCGCGGCGCCGATGAACTGTGGCGCGAGCTTGCGCTGCTGCACCTGCGCCGCGGGGACGAAGCGGCCACGCGCGCCACGCTGCAGCGGATGCGCTCGCCGGACGTACTGGTCGCGCTGCGCAGCGATGCGCGCTTCGATGCGCTGGTCGACCGCGACGATCCCCGCTTCGACGTCGCCCGCGCCAACGCTGCGCGGATCGCGACGCTGCGCGGGCTGGCGGATGCGCGGCCACGCGACCTCGGGCTGCGGGTGGCGCTGGGCTACGCGCTGCTGGCCGGGGGCGAGAACGCTGAGATGCTGCGCCTGGCCGACGCGGTCCTCGCGCCGCGGGCCATGCCCGGCCCGGAGCCGTTCGATTACATGGACGAACTGCCGTGGATCATCAACCTGCGCGGCATCGCCCTGCGCCGGCTGGGGCGGATCGACGAGGCGCTGGCACAGTTCGTCCGGGCGGCCGGCTACCAGGGCGTGGACCCGCCCGACATCAGCCACGCACTGAACCTGGGCGACTTCCACTGCGGGCTGGGCAACGCCGCCGCAGCCATCGATGCCATCGCCGCGGCCGACCACATGAGCGACTACGGGCGCATGGTCCAGGCCGGCATCCAGCATTGCGCCGCCTGGCTGCAGGGCGACCGCGACGGCGCCCGCGTGGCCCTGGACTACCTCCGGGAACACCGCAACGACGGCCCGGAGATGTGGGTGCGGGCACTGGTCCGCGAGGACCGCATGGACGAAGCGCGCGACGGCCTGCTGGAAATGCTGGCCTCCGACGACCGCCGCGACAAGGCGCTGGAACTGCTCCAGCAGTACCGCAAGGTCGCGCCGCTGCCCGGCGCGGTCGAGGTCGAGGCACGCTGGGATGCGCTGCTGACGCTGCCCGAAGTGCTGGAAGCCGCCAGCCGCGTGGGCCGCGTCGAGCGTTACGGGCTCTACCGGAGCACCGGTATCTGACGGGCACGCGATGCACCGGGCCACGCCGACGCCGTGGCTCGGGTACGATGCCCGCCCTTCGCCGCGCATCATCGACCTCGTGCCCCGCTACACCGGCCCCCTGCTTACCCGCGACACCGCCACCGCCCTGCTGCAAGCCCGCCAGCGCGGCGATACGGCGTGGCGCGGTTCGCTGGACCTGGGCCGCCGCGAGGGCGAGGCACGGCTCGGCGCGGAGCGCTGGCAGTGGAACGGCGCCGACTGGCCGTATCCGGAAACGCCCAGGGACCGCACCATCTACTGGTTCGACGGCGACGACTGGGCGCCGGTCTCGCGCTACGCCGGCTCGCTGATCAAGCTGGTGCCGAGCGAATGGAACGTGCCGACCTTCGAGATCGACGGCATCAAGATGCTGCCGACCTCGAAGGAATCGCCGCTGGACGACGCGCGGCGCAAGGTCGCGCTGGTGCAGCCGCGTGGCAAGGTGGTGCTCGATACCTGCGGCGGCCTCGGTTATTTCGCCGCCTGCTGCCTCGACGCCGGCGTGGCCCGGATCGATTCGTTCGAGAAGAACGAAAGCGTGCTGTGGCTGCGCGACATCAACCCGTGGTCGCCGGATCCCGAGGCCAGTGGCGGCCGCCTGCAGCTGCGCCACGGCGATGTGTCGCAGGCGATCGCCACCCTGCCCGATGCCGCGTATGACGCGCTGCTGCACGATCCGCCGCGCTTCGGCATCGCCGGCGAGCTGTACTCGCAGGCGTTCTACGACCAGCTGGCGCGCGTGCTGCGCCGTGGCGGCCGCCTGTTCCACTACACCGGCGCGCCCAACCGCCTGACCAGCGGCCGCGATGTGCCGCGCGAGGTCGCGCGCCGCCTGGAGAAAGCCGGCTTCAAGGCGGAACTGGCGCTGGACGGGGTGCTGGCCACGCGCCGCTGATACCCCGCTCCATCCCGCCACCCTTCCGCGTCCTGTAGAGCGGGGCTTGCCCCGCTGCTTGCGCGGTTGGCCTCGTGGTTCTGGAGGCAGAGCAGCGGGGCAAGCCCCGCTCTACAAGGCGCGCGCGCGGGCACGCCGGGCGACACTGCCTCGCACCGGCCGCCCCCTCGTGCTGGCGGATGCCATGGGCCCTCCGCGCCGCCGCGCTGGAAGGCCGCGCTCACCTTCGATGGGCGACGGCGACCTTGATCTCGACCGGCATCGGCGTGGCGCACTCGTCGCAGGCGTCGTTGATGTCCACGATCAGCCTGGCCGTCGTCTTCGGCTTGGGCTTGGGCACGACCGGGCCGCTCAGCGCGAAGCCGTTGATGTCCACGTCGACGTCGAGGTAGACGCCCTCGCCCAGGGCGATGGAAATGCGCTGTTCCCCGGTGGTGGTGATGGTCATGATGGTTCTCCTGGTGGTGGTCCCGCGGCTGCGGGTAGGGCCGCCGGCGGGTGCGCGGCGGGGTCACGCGGCGCCACCAGGCCCGTCCGCCGGAACACGGGCTGGGTGGCGATGCGCGATTCGGGAATGCCGGCCCTGCGCGCGTCCTGCAGCGCGCGCAAGGCGTCCTCATGCAGGCCGAGCACGGTCAGCGACAGCGCGTTGTAGATGGCGACCTCGCCCGGCTCGTGGCCCAGCGCGCGGGCCTGCTGGCCCAGGCGCAGCGCGGCTTCGCGTTCGCCCAGCTGCGCGCGGTACCAGCCCAGCACGGCCAGCGCCTTGGCGTCATCGGCCCTGGCGTCGACGTAGCGCTGCGCCAGGGCGGCGGCCTGCGCGTACAGCCCGCGGGCCTGCGCCGCGGTCGCCGGATCGGCGTCCAGCGCGTCGCCGATGAAGCCGACGTAGAAGAAATCGCCGGGATTGAGCTCGCTGGCGCGCCGGTACAGTTCCGCGGCGCCGGCGTAGTCGCCCTTCTGGAAGCGCAGCGTGCCGAGGTTGCTCAGCGCCGGCTCGTTCGGCTCCAGCTCCAGCGAACGGCGCAGCGCCGTTTCGGCGGCATTGTCGTCGCCGGCGCTCAGCAGCAGGCCGCCGTAGATGCTCCAGTACCAGGCGTCGTCCGGGCGCAGCGATACCGCGGTGCGGTAGGAGGCGATCGCCTGCGGATAGTGGCCGAGGCGGTACTGCTGGTAGCCCAGCTCGGCGTGCACCTGGGCGTTGCCGGGGCTGGCCAGCAGCGCCTGGCGGAAGTCGTGCATGGCCTCGTCCTCGCGGCCCAGGTCGACGTGGACCTGGGCGCGGCCGACCAGCGCCTGCCAGCGCAGCGCCGGGTCGTCGAGCAGCGCGTCGTAGTACTTCAACGCCTTCTCCGCCTCGCCCTGCGCGCGCGCCAGGTCGCCCAGCGCCAGCTTCACCTCGCCCAGCGAGCCGTCCATGTTCATCGCCCGCAGGCAGGCCAGGCGCGCCGATTCGAAGGCATCGGGATTGTGGTTGGACTCGAAGTTCCAGGTCTCCATCCGGCACAGCTTGGCCTGCGCGAGGGCGAAGCCGGCATCGGCTTCCAGCGCCTTGCGGAACTGCGCTTCGGCCTGGCCGCGGGCGTCCTCGCCGCGCGGGTTCACCAGCTGCTTGAGGCCGACCAGGTAGGCGCCGAAGGCGGCCGCGTCGCGGGTCGGGGCCAGCCGCCGCCGCAGGCTCTCGCGTTCCTCCGGCAGCACGTCCAGCAGGGCGTCGACCACCGCGTTGGCGATGTCGGTCTGGGTATCGAAGATGGTGTCGGCGTCGCCGTCGTAGTTGCGCGACCACAGCGTGTAGCCGCTGCGCGTGTCGGACAGGCGGGCGCTGATGCGCAGGCGCTGGCCGTCGCGGCGCACGCTGGCGTCAAGCACGGTGGCCACGCCCAGCAGCTGGCCCAGGCCGCGCACGTCCTGGCTGCGGTCGATCGCCTCCGGTGGCCGCCACGCCGCCACGGTCAGGCCGTGCACGCCGGACAGCGCGTTGAGCAGTTCCACCGACAGGCCTTCGGCGAAATAGCGGTCGTCGCGGTCGTCGCTGAGCGTGGTGAACGGCAGCACCGCGATCGAGGCCTCGTGCACGGCCGGCGGCC
Source organism: Pseudoxanthomonas suwonensis J47 (assembly GCF_000513955.1). GTDB lineage: Bacteria > Pseudomonadota > Gammaproteobacteria > Xanthomonadales > Xanthomonadaceae > Pseudoxanthomonas > Pseudoxanthomonas suwonensis_C. Next base: position 20,367 of record NZ_KI911330.1, on the reverse strand, counting down.
GGTCCTGGCTGCGCCAGAACCAGGCGACCGCGCCGAACACGAGGGCGACGAGCAGGCCCCAGACCCAGCCGGGGCGGGAACGGTCCGGCAGCCGGGGCGCGTCTGCGGATGCGACGGGGGGAGCGGCGACGATGACGACCGGATCCTGGGCCTGGGCCTGTGCCTGTGCGGGCGCCGGGGCCGGCGGCGAAGGCGGGGTTGGGGGCGCCGCCGTCCCGTCCTGCGCACCCGCGTCGGTGACCATAGCCGGGGCTGCGGGAGATGGCGGTTCGGGCTCCAGGTCCGCTTCCACGTATTCAGCCGCCGCGGGCGCCGCCTCCGGCTCCAGCACGCCGATGAAGCAGTAGCCCAGCGCGTGCCGGGTCAGGATGTAGCGCGGCTGCTGCGGGTCGTCACCGAGGGCGGCGCGCAGCTGGGCGATGGCGCGGGTCAGCACCCCGGGGGTGACGTGGCGGTGGCCCCAGACCTGGTCCAGCAGCTCGTCCCGGCCCAGCAGTTCGCCCGGGCGGCGCAGCAGCGCCACCAGCACGGCGAAGGCCTTCGGCTCCAGCGCCACGGCCTGGCCGTCGCGCAGCACCGTGTGCGCGGCGACGTCGACCACGATGCCGTCGAAGCGGTAGCGCGTGGCCGCCGTACCGGCGCCCGGGGGCCGGTCTTCGGGCTTCATCACCACTTCCTCATGGTTGCCTCACGGCTTCGGCGAATACGCATGGAAGGCTCGCAGCGCCCTCATGACCCGTTTCTGCGGCCCGGGGAAGCTGGCCCTGCGCCGGCAACTGCCGCGCCACACCCCCTCTGGAGACGATCGATGAACGCTGTGATGACTACCCGCCACCTGGTCCAGCCGCTGCCTTCCGTCCTGGACGCCCCCCCGGCCTTCGCCCTGCCGCACCGCCGCAAGGCCATCGGCCACTTCCGCCCGGCCAGCGCCGACCTGGAACGCTTCAACCAGCTGTTGGCCCGCCTGGGCCGGAGCCGCCCGCTGGTCTTCGACCAGCTGGCCACGGCCGCCCGCCAGCTGTCCTCCGGTACGGACGAGCCCGCTCCCGGATGCATCGCTGAACGGATTTCCTGGATGGAAACGGTCGCCGGCATGGTCGCCGACCAGGCCTGGACGGTCGCCGCCGGGGTCACCGAGTGCGCCCGCCTGGTCGCCGGCTACGCCCGCGACGACCACGACCTGATCCCGGACTGGATCCCGCAGCTCGGCCGCCTGGACGACGCCATCGTGGTCGACACCGCCTGGCCGACCCTGCGCCAGGAGGTGACCTGCTACCGCGATTTCCTGCGCCTGCGCACGCTGGAGGCGAACCTGCGCGGCTGCGACCCGGCCGAGCTGCCGTTCGACCGCGCCGCGTGGGAAGCGGCCCGCAAGGCCGAGGCCGCCCTGAATGCGCACCGCCGCCGCGTCCGCGAGTCCAGCTACGTGCCGGCGCCGGCGCCCATGTTCCGGATCCACTGAAGCGCGCCGGCCCCACGTCCGGGCAACCTTCGATACCGCCCCTCCGGGGGCGGTTTTTTTTCAGCCCGGCGAAGCCGCCATGCGCTCGCGGTAGCGCTCCAGCTGGGCCAGCGCCATGCCGGCGTCGCCGACCACCAGCGGCGCCGGCACGGCCAGCATCAGGTTCAGCGGCAGGCCGAACTCCTCGATGCTCCAGCCGTGCACGTCGAGCACGCCGTCGGGACCGATCGCGTGCGGATGGCGCCGGCGGATGCGCGCGGCGAAGGTGCCGCCGTCGGGGATGTAGCCGAACACCGGCTTGCCGCGCGCCACCGCGTAGCCGACCTCGAAGCAGGTGCCGCTGTCAGGCTCGGGTCCGCGGAAGAAGTCGAGGTTGGCCAGGACCGCGTCGGCGCGTTCGATCAGGCCGATGTTGGCGCGGTAGATCCACTTCGCCTGCTCGACCGGATCGGTGACGTGCCCCGGCACGTCCTGGTCCAGCGGGAACAGGCCTTCGAAGCCGTGGCGCGCGCACAGCGCCTTCAGTTCCGCGCCGCGCTCGCGCGCATCGGGGCGGAACACGTCCGGACCGGCCAGGTAGAGGGAACGGATCATGCCTGCCGGCGACGATACAGCCGTTGCAAGTGCATGGCGACGCGTCGTCCCCACCGAAGGGGAGGTGCCGGACGACGCGCCGCCGTGCCCCTGGAGAGTCAGTCCTCGAAGTGCCGGTAGACCAGCACGGGGATGTCGGAGTGGGTCAGCACCTTGGCGGTCACGCTGCCGAGCACCAGCGCCTTGACGCCGCGGCGGCCGTGCGAGGCCATCGCGATCAGGTCGCAGCCGGCCTGCCTGGCGGCGCTGATGATCGCCTCGTGCGGATCCTCGGCCACGGTGGACGCGGTGTCGTAGGCCACGCCGGCCGCTTCGGCCTTCGCGCCGGCGGCGGCGAGGCGGCGTGCCGCTTCCTCGCGCGCGTGCCTGTCGTACGCGTCGCGGGTTTCGGCCACCTGTTCGGGGGCGTAGGCGATGACATGGAAGGGCTCAACCACGGTGAACAGGGTCACGCGTGCGCCGGTGGCCCTGGCGAACTCGAGCGCCTGGTCGATGGCGTGGTCGGACAGCTTCGAACCGTCGGTGGGAACCAGCAGATGCTTGTACATGTCAGTGCTCCGCCTGCGGGGTGGAGACGATTGTTCCGGGGCGGCCGGCGGCGGGCATTGATCGGGATCAAGTGGCGGCGCCTGCCGACGAAAGTCGCAATGCGCCGGCGTATGAATACGGCCTCGTCGCACACGTCGCCATGACGGCCACCGGTGGACCATCGAGGCATGAACAGCCGAGCCGACATCGATGCCGAACTGGCGCGCCTGGAAAAGCGCCTGCCCGAACTGATCGCCCGGCACCCGGAGGGCGAAGACGTGCTGCGCGCGTTCTCGGCCGAGGCCGAGAGCCTCACCCGCAACCTCCCGGCCGAGCACGAGGCCTACGCCAACGGCCGCCTCAACTGTATGCTCGCCTCGGCGGGACTGATCCCCGGCGAGACGGAGGGCGAACCCTGCGCGCGCAGCGGCACCACCACCGGGCCGGAGGATCCGGATCCGCCGGCCGGAGAACGCAAGTGACCAACCGCAACGCGCGCCGCCCGCTGCGGATCATGGGCGCGATCATCCTGGGGATCTTCCTGCTGGGTGGGGCGCTGGTGTGGGTGTTCAGGATGACGGGGGCGACGCACTGAGGGTGCGCATTCGTAGTTCGTAGCCCGGGTAAGCGGAGCGCACCCGGGGGATTGGGCCGGCTGGGCGACCAAAGCCAGAGCAAGCCTCCTGCGAAGGCCCAGGAGCAAAAGCTTTCGCCAGCCGCTTCGCGGCTTGGGCGAGTCACTTTTTCTTTGCTTCTGCGAAGAAGCGCTTCTCAGCAGCCGAATGGCTGATCAAAGTAACCAAAAAGAAAGCAGCCCCGGTCGCGAACCGGCCGGC
>NZ_KI911330.1:0-16873 GCF_000513955.1 Pseudoxanthomonas suwonensis J47 | reverse complement strand
CCCTGGATGGACCCGGCCATCCATACCCCGCGTGCGCTTCGCTTACCCGGGCTACAGGGTGGGGGGCAGGAAACCTGCCATACCTCTTCGCTCTGTATCGAAGCAGAGCACAGCCAATGGCAAAGTCAAAACATGTTTCGCCAGCGGCTTCGCCGCTTGGGCGAGTTACTTTTTCTTTGCTTCTGCAAAGAAGTGCTTCTCAGCAGCCGAATGGCTGATCAAAAGTAACCAAAAAGAAAGCAGCCCCGGTCGCGAACCGGCCGGCTGCGCCGGCCGGTCCCCTGCGCTTCTCGCGTCGATGGGGGACGGCCCATAACTCGCTTCGCTCAGACAGATGGGCCTCTTCGCCCCCATCGCCGCTGCGATGCTCGGTTCGCTCCAACGGGAGGGAAAAACCAGAGCAACAGCAATGCCAACAGCAACGGCGCCTTGCTTGCTCCCCTCTCCGGGGGGAGAGGGACTTGAGATGCGCAGAAATGGAAAAGGCGAAGCCTTGGCTTCGCCTTTCTTCTGTTGCCGGGCTGGCGGCCTACTGCCCCGCCATCACCCGCAGGATCTGCCCCAGCCAGTACGCGATCACCGTACCGGTGGCGTAGCCGATCGTGCCCAGCAGCACGCCCACCGGCGCCAGCGTCGGGTGGAAGGCCGCGGCCACCACCGGGGCCGACGCAGCGGCGCCGATGTTGCCCTGCGAGCCGATCGCGAAATAGAACAGCGGCGCGCGCACCATCCGCGCCGCGCCCCACAGCACCAGGATGTGGACCAGCATCCACACCACGCCCAGCGCCAGCAGCCACGGACGGCCGGCCAGCTCCATGAAGTCCATCTGCATGCCGATGCTGGCGATCAGGAAGTACAGGCAGGCACTGCCGATCTTGGCCATGCCGGCGTTCTCCAGCCGGCGCAGCGGCGAGAAGCTCAGCAGCAGGCCGGCGATGGTCGAGCCCACCACCACCCAGACGAAGCTGGAGTCCAGGCTGAAGCGCGAGGCGTGCGGCACATGCGCGCCGAACCAGGCGGCCAGCGGCGAAGCCACCGCATGCGCTGCCCCCACGATGCCGAAACCGATGCCCAGGATCACCATCAGGTCGGTCAGGGTCGGGATGCGCGCGTTGGCCGCCTCGTAGGCCTCCAGGCGGGCCTTCATCTCGTCGATGGCGCGGGTGTCGGCACCGCTGCGTGCGTCGATGGTCGCCGCGCGCCCCGCCAGGAACAGCAGGATCGCCATCCAGCTGTTGGCGATCGCGACGTCGACCACCGCGAACTGGCCGAACAGGGTCGCGTCGACTTCGTACACCTCGCGGATCGCCACCATGTTGGCGCCGCCGCCGATCCAGCTGCCGGCCAGCGCCGCCATGCCCTTCCACACGTCCCCGGCGACCACGTCCGGCTTGATCCACTCGAACAGCTGGAAGGCCACGATCGCGCCCAGGAAGATGCCGAAGGTGCCGGCGCAGAACACGAACAGCAGCCGCGGGCCCAGCTTCAGCACGCCCTTCAGGTCGATGGTCATGGTCAGCAGGACCAGCGCCACCGGCAGCAGCACGCGGCTGCCGATCGGGTTGTAGACCGCGCCCTGAGTGCCGTCGATCAGGCCGAAGGTGTTGTAGAGGGCCGGCACGAAGTAGCACAGCAGCAGCGCCGGCACCCACGAAAAGAACTTCTTCCAGAACGGGGTGGGGCCGCTGGAGAGCCAGAAGATCAGGCCCAGCGTGGCGGCGATCAGGCCGAACACGACGATGTCGTTCTGGATCAGGGCGGCGGTCGGTTCAGGGGCTTCGATCGCCATCGGCGATGTTCCTCTCTTCGTACGGGCGGAAAACGCGGTGGCCGGCTTCGCGCCGGCCACCGGGGCTGGAGCTTACTGGCCGATGTGCTTCTTCAGCCAGTCGTTGACCGTATCGTGCCAGAGCACGCTGTTGGCCGGCTTGAGCACCCAGTGGTTCTCGTCCGGGAAGTACAGCAGCTTCGACTCGATGCCCTTGCGCTGCAGCGCGGTGAAGGTCGACAGGCCCTGGTCCACCGGCACGCGGTAGTCCTTCTCGCCCTGCACCACCAGCATCGGCACGCGCCACTTGGCGACGTGGTTCACCGGGTTGAACTTCTCGAAGTTCTCCGGCTTGTCGAACGGCGTGCCCTGGTTCTCCCACTCGGTGAACCACAGCTCCTCGGTCACGTAGCCCATCGCGCGGGTGTCGAACACGCCGTCGTGGTTGACCAGGCACTTCCACGGCGAGCGACCGGCTTCATCAAACCAGTTCCCCGCGATCCAGTTGATCATGTAGCCGCCGTAGCTGGCGCCCAGCGCACAGGCCTTGTCGCCGTCCAGGAACGGGTACTTCTGCTGTGCCGCGGCCCAGCCCTTCTGCAGGTCCTCCAGCGGCTTGCCGCCCCAGTCGCCGCTGATCGAGTCGGTGAAGGCCTGGCCGTAGCCGGTGGAGCCGTGGAAGTCGATCATCACCACCGCGTAGCCCTGGCCCGCGTAGGTCTGAGGGTTCCAGCGGTAGCTCCAGCCGTTGCCGAAGCTGCCCTGCGGGCCGCCGTGGATCAGGAACGCCACCGGGTAGCGCTTGCCTTCCTCGTAGTTCCACGGCTTGACCACGTAGCCGTGCACGGTCTCGCCGTTCCAGCCGGGGAAGGAGAACTGCTCGTAGTCGCCGAAGGCCACGTCCGGCAGCACCTGCGACGCGCTCGGCGTGATCGCGCGCTCGGCCTGCGGGTTGGACAGCGAGGTCACGAACACCTGGTCGCCGCTCTGCAGCGAGTTGCGGGTGAACACCAGGGTGTCGCCGGCGATGTCGAAGGACGAGATGCTGCCGCCGCCCACGACCTTCTCCACCTTGCCGCTGGCGATGTCCACCGCGAACAGCGGGTGCTCACCCATGTCCTGCGCGGTGGTGTAGATGGTGCGGCCATCGGCGGACAGGACGATGCCGTCCGCGCTGCGGTCCCAGTCCGGGGCGATCTCGCGGGTGGCGCCGGTGGCAACGTCGCGCTCCATCAGCGCGAAGCGGTCCGCCTCGAAGCCCGGACGCTTCATCGCGCGGTAATACAGCTTGCTGCCGTCGGCGCTGAACACCGGGCCGGTGTCCCAGGCGCGGTTCTGGCCGGTCGGACCCGGCGACGGCGCGTTGGCCCCGGTGCGGTCGTCGAGGGTCAGGTGCTCCAGCGGCTGGCCGGCACGGTAGCGGTACAGGTCGAAGTCGGTCGACCAGGCTTCCTGGCGGTCGGCGCGACGCATGGCGAACACGATCGACTCGCCGTCCGGCGACCAGGTGTATTCGTCGTTGCCGCCGAACGGCTTGGACGGCACGTTGCCCACGCCTGAGGACTGGGTCGAGGAGTCGACCAGGAAGGTCGTCGGCCTGCTCTTGCCGGTGCCGGGCGAGGTCACGAACAGGCGGTTGTGGCGGCCGTCCTCCCAGGTGTCCCAATGGCGCACGAACAGCTGGTCGTAGACCACGCCGGTGGCCCTGGACGCCTTGCGCTCTTCCAGGCGCTTGACCGTGCAGTCGATGTCCGCGCCGCAGTCGGGGAACACTTCCATGCTGATCGCCAGGCGGCGGCCGTCCGGCGAAACCTTGAAGCTGCCGACGTCCAGCGGATAGTGGGTGGCCTGGCTCGGCGTACCGCCGGTGGCCGGCATCACGTAGACCTGCTGGGTGCCGGACTGCGCGCTGAGGAAGTACAGCCACTTGCCGTCGGCGGAGAAGGCCGGCGAATTGACGTTCCAGCCCACCGGGGTCAGGCGCTTGGCCGGGGCCAGGTCGCGCGTGCGCAGGTCGCGGATCCACAGCGAGGTCGAGGCCTTGCCCGGATCGTCGCCCTTGGCCCCGCTCATCTCGCGCTTGGCGAACACGACGAAGGCGCCGTCCGGCGAGAGCACCGGCGAGGACACGCGGTCCAGGGCGTGCAGGTCGCGGACGTCGAAACCGCGGGCGGCCTCGGCCGGACTGGCCCAGGCGGCACCCAGCGCGACGGCCAGGGCGAGCGGCAGGATCAGGGACGGTTTCAGGGCGGGTTTCATCCGGGGCTCCAGCAGGGCAAACCCCGGATGGTAGGCGCAGGCCGGCGCGCGGTGCAAAGGCGGAAGGTCATGCAAGCAGGTGCCGCCGGGCGGTCTTCACGGCCCGGCGCAGCCCCCCCTGCCGACTGCGCGGCCTGGGGGGGCCGCGCGTGGTGACGGCGGGACGGGCTTACGCCGCCTCGGCGCGCTTGCCGGTGCGGTACAGCAGCCAGCCGACCAGGAACAGCACGGCCAGGCCGACCCACTGCGCCGCCTCGCCCAGGCTCACCGGCAGGGCCAGCACCTCGGCGTCGCGCGCGACCACGATCGGAATCGCGATGGCGATGCCCATCAGCGCCTCGCCGGTGATCAGGCCGGCGGAGAACAGCACGCCGGGACGGTGCACGCGGTCCAGGCCGGCCTCGTCGTCGTCGGAGACCTTGTGGAAGCGCTGCACCATGTGCGCCAGCAGGCCGCCGAGGAAGATCGGCACCATCAGCTCCAGCGGCAGGTAGATGCCGATGGCCGCGGCCAGCACCGGCACCCGGAAGCGCGAACCGCGCGCCTTCAGCCAGCCGTCCAGGGCGATGGTCAGCGCACCGACCACGCCGCCGATGGCGATCATGGTCCACGGCAGCTCGCCACCGAACAGCCCCTTGGCGACGGAGGCCATCAGGTTGGCCTGCGGCGCCGGCAGGGTCTTGGAGCCGATGCCGTAGGCCTCCTGCAGCAGGTTCAGCACCGGGGCCATGATCAGCGCGCAGGAGAACGCACCGATGCCCAGCATCAGCTGCTGCTTCCACGGGGTGGCGCCGACCAGGTAGCCGGTCTTGAGGTCCTGCAGGTTGTCGCCGCCCACCGCCGCGGCGCAGCACACCACCGCGCCGATCATGATCGCGGCCACCGCGCCCAGCGGTGCGCCGCCGACCTGGCTCTGGCCGTCGGTGCCCAGCAGCACCAGCAGCACCACCGAGGCGAACAGGATGGTGGCGATGGTGATGCCCGACACCGGGTTGTTGGACGAACCGACCAGGCCGGCCAGGTAGCCGGACACCGAGACGAACAGGAAGCCGGCCACGATCATGATCAGGGTCATGGCGAAGCTGGCGATCCAGAAGCCGACGATGGCGTGGTACAGCAGCCACAGCGGCACCACGAAGGCCACCAGCGCCACCAGCATCCACTTCATCGGCAGGTCGCGGTCGGTCTCGGCGATGGCCGCGCCGTGCATCGCGCCCTTGCGCGCGGCGGCGAAGCCGCTCCTGATGCCGGCCAGCAGCGAGTTGCGCAGCGAGAACAGCGTCCACACACCGCCGACCAGCATCGCGCCCACGCCCAGGAAGCGGATCTTGGCCGACCAGATGGCGAAAGCCGCGTCCTCGGCCGGCGCACCTGCAATTGCGCTGGCCAGGGCCGGGTCGCTGTCGAGGAAGAAGGCGTGGTACAGCGGGATGGCGATGTGCCAGGACAGGATCGCGCCGGACAGGACCACGATGCCGACGTTGAGGCCCACGATATAACCCACGCCCAGCAGCGCCGGCGACAGGCCGGTGCCGAGGTAGCCGATCACCTTGTTGTTGGCGAAGTAGCCGGCCACCGCCCAGCTGTCCGGGATCAGGCGCAGGCCGTTGGCCGCGGCCAGCTTCACCACGCCGCCGATCGCGGCGGAGATGCCCAGGATCTTCAGGCCCGGGCCGGGGTTCTCGCCGGCCTTGAGCACTTCGGCCGCGGCCTTGCCCTCGGGGAACGGCAGCGGCTCCTCGACGATCATCGTCCGCCGCAGCGGCACCGAGAACAGCACGCCGAGCAGGCCGCCGAGGCCGGCGATGCCCAGCACCCACCAGTAGTCGAAGTCCGGCCAGTAGCCCATCAGGACCAGCGCCGGGATCGTGAAGATCACGCCGGCGGCGATCGAGGAGCCGGCCGAGGCGCCGGTCTGGACGATGTTGTTCTCCAGGATCGTGCCGCCGCCGAGCAGGCGCAGCACGCCCATGGAGACCACGGCCGCCGGGATGGCGGTGGCCACGGTCAGGCCCGCGAACAGGCCCAGGTAGGCATTGGCGGCCGACAGGATGACGGCCAGGACGACGGCCAGGACGACCGCACGGAAGGTGAGCTGCGGCGTCGCGCTTGGGCTGGCCATGTCTCTCGTGTCCCCGGATACGTAAGGGCGGACACGCTATCGGGCGGGAGCGGGCAAGTCCAGCCCCGCGCGGCCTGCACCGCCCTCCGGTCCGGTCCCGGGACCAGGGAGGACGGCAGGCGCGGACGCGGTGCGCGGGCCGGGCCCGCGCACCGTCCGGATCAGAACGGGATGTCGTCGTCGGCGAAGTCGTCGAAGCCGCCGGCCGCCGGCGCGGCAGGCGCGGCCGCCGCCGGGGCGCTGCGCTGCTGGCCGCCGTACTCGCGGCGCGGCGGCGCGCTGCGCTGCGGACGCTCGCCGCGGTCGGCGAAGCCGCCCTCGCCACCGCCGCCGCTACGGCCGCCGAGCATCTGCATCTCGTCGGCGACGATCTCGGTGATGTAGCGGTCCTGGCCGTCCTGGCCGGTGAACTTGTCGTAGCGGATGGAGCCTTCGACATAGCACTGCGAGCCCTTGCGCAGGTACTCGCCGGCGATCTCGCCGAGCTTGCCGAAGAACTTCACCCGGTGCCACTCGGTGCGTTCCTGCTGGTTGCCATCGCGGTCCTTGCGCACGCTGGTGGTGGCGAGGCGGATGGTGGTCACGGCCATGCCGGACTGGGTGTACTTGGTTTCGGGATCGTCGCCGAGGTTGCCGACGAGGATCACCTTGTTGATGCCACGCGCCATAGTCTTGGATTTCCGTTGCGCGCCCGACCGGGCGGGAAAGGCATTGCAGTATACCGGCGCCCTCCGCGCCAGCGCTGAACTCCCCGTCGAAGGGTAGGGTTTCCCTGATCGGGCCTTTATAATTCAGGCACTTTCCCAGGCAACCCGCATGGCAGACCTCCCCATCCCCCCCACCCATGCCGGCCTTCCCGCGATCCAGGCCCTGGCCGCCGCCGACATGGCTGCCGTCGATACGCTGATCCGCATCCGCCTGGCCTCGGACGTGGTCCTGATCAACCAGATCGCCGAGCACATCGTCTCCGCCGGCGGCAAGCGCCTGCGCCCGATGCTGGTGGTCCTGGCCGGGCAGGCCACCGCGGGCAACCTTGGCACCACCGCCGACCACCACCAGCTGGCGGCGATCATCGAGTTCATCCACACCTCCACCCTGCTCCACGACGACGTGGTCGACGAATCCGACCTGCGCCGCGGCCGCAGCACCGCCAACGCGATCTGGGGCAACGCCGCCAGCGTGCTGGTCGGCGACTTCCTGTACTCGCGCAGCTTCCAGCTGATGGTCGAGCTGGACCGCATGGAGGTGATGCAGGTGCTGGCCGACACCACCAACCGCATCGCCGAGGGCGAGGTGCTGCAGCTGCTGCACGTGCGCAACCCGGATACCGACGAGGCCGCCTACCTGCGCGTGATCGAGCGCAAGACCGCGGTGCTGTTCGCCGCCGGCACCCGCCTGGGCGCGCTGGCCTCCGGCGCCGACGAGGCCACCCAGCAGGCGCTGTACGACTACGGCATGGCCCTGGGCTACGCCTTCCAGATCGCCGACGACGTGCTCGACTACACCGCCGACGCGGCGACCATGGGCAAGAACCTCGGCGACGACCTGGCCGAGGGCAAGGCCACCCTGCCGCTGATCCACGCCATGGACCGCTCCGCGCCGGACGTGCGCGAGCGCCTGCGCGCGATCGTGCAGGACGGCGACAGCACCGCGATGCCGGAAGTGCTGGCCGCGATCCACGCCAGCGGCAGCCTGGAATACAGCCGCCAGCGCGCGATGGACTACGCCGCCGACGCCGAGGCCGCCCTGCACGGCCTGCCGGAAACCCCGGCGCTGGCCGCGCTGCGCGGGCTGGCCCGCTACGCGGTCGAGCGCACGCACTGAGTTCCGGCGGCGGGGCGCACGCTCAGCCGCCGAACTGTTCCCCGAAGAAGTCATCGAGCATCCGGTAGGCGCGCCGCGCGGCGCGCTCGTCGTAGCGGCAGTTGCTGGCCGGGTCGTTGCCCGCGGAAGGCTCGGCGAAGCAATGCACCGCGCCACCGAAGTCGACGAACTGCCAGTCGGCGCCGGCCGCGTCCATCTCCTTTCCGAACGCGGCCACGTCCTCGCGGCTCACCCTGCGGTCGGCCGCGCCGTTGAGCACCAGCACCGGCGCCTTCACCGCGCCTGCTGCGGCCGGCAGCGGCGTGGACAGGTTGCCGTGCAGGCTGGCCACGCCGGCCAGCGGCGCGCCCGCGCGCGCCAGCTCCAGCACCGCGGTGCCGCCGAAACAGAAGCCCACCGCGCCGATGCGCGAGGCATCCAGCGGCGCCCTGCCCGCCTGCGCCTTCAGCGCTTCCACCGCCTGCAGCGAACGTTCGCGCAGCAGCGGCCGGTCGTTGCGCAGCGCACCGGCGATCGCGCCGGCTTCCCGGCTGTCCTTCGGCCGCACGCCCGCGCCATACACATCGGCCACGAGCACCACGTAACCGTCGCCGGCGATCCTTCTCGCGGTGGCGACCGCATCGTCGGTCACGCCCATCCAGTTCGGCACCATCACCAGGCCGGGCCGGCGCGCATCGCCTTCGTCGTCGTAGACCAGCACGCCGCGGTAGCGGTCCTGGCCGATCGTCCATTCCACCGGCTCGGCCCGCGGCTTCGCCGCAAGCGGCTCGACGAAAGCCATCGACAGCAGCACTGCACAGGCGATCAGCGGACCACGCATGGCCAAGCCTCCGGTGTCGGGAGGCCCGAGTGTACGCGCGGGCGGGATCGCCGCGGCGTGGCGCTCAGGCCACGCCCAGGCCCGGGATGGCGCTGATCGCGCCCGGATCGAAGCCGGCCAGCGCGGCGAAGTGCCGGCCACGCTCGGTGTAGTCGCGATAGGCGCCGAAGCTGGGCGCGCCCGGCGACAGCAGGACCACGCCTTCGCCGCCAAGCAGGCGCCGCGCGCGCGCCACTGCGTCGGCCAGGTCGGCGGCGGCTTCCAGGGTGAAGCGCCCCGCATCGGCCAGCGGCTGCAGCAGCGCGTGGATGCGCGGGCCGTTGCCGCCCATCGTCACCACCGCCGCCGGCGCGTCGCCGGCCAGGTGCGCGGCGAAGCCGGACCAGTCCAGGCCGCGGTCGTGCCCACCCAGCAGGATCGCCACGCGGCGGCCACGGTGGCAGTCCAGCGCCGCCAGGCTGGCGTGCGGGGTGGTGCTGATCGAATCGTTGACGTAGCCGATGCCGTCGCGCTCGCCCAGCCATTGCAGGCGGTGCGGCAGCGGGCGGAAGTCGAGCGCCGCCGGCGCCAGCGGCGCGGCATCCAGGCCGGTCGCTTCAATCGCCGCCAGCACCGCGCACAGGTTGCCGCGGTTGTGGCGTCCGGGCAGCGGCACGGCGCTGGTGTCGAAGACGAAGTCGTCGCCGCGGTACAGCGCGTCGCCGCGCAGGTGCCAGCCGTCCTCGCGGTTGAACCAGACGATGCGGCTGTCGGGCAGATCCAGCGCGGCCAGGCGCGGATCGGCAGCGTTGAGCACCGCGGTGCGCGGTCGCGCTTCGGTGACTAGGCGCAGCTTGTCCTCGATGTAGCGCTCCTCGCTGCCGTGCCAGTCCAGGTGCTCCGGGAACAGGTTGAGCACCACCGCCACTTCAGGACGCGCGCCGCTGCGGGCGACGTCGCCGGTCTGGTAGCTGGACAGTTCGATCGCCCAGAACTCCGGCGCCGGTTGCGGATCCAGCACTTCCAGCAGCGGCAGGCCGATGTTGCCGGCCAGCGCGGTGCGGTGGCCGCCGGCGCGCAGCAGGTGCGCCAGCAGCGAGGTGGTCGTGCTCTTGCCCTTGGTGCCGGTGACGCACAGCGTGCGCGCACCGGCGTGCTCGCCGAACCACAACGTGGTGCCGCCGACGAAGCGGGTCCCGCGCGCGGCCGCGGCCTGCGCCTCGGGCTTGTACGGGCTGATCCCGGGCGACTTCACCACCACGTCGAAGGCCGACAGCGCTTCGGCATCGGGCTGGCCACGGGTCGCCAGCAGCGGATCGCCCAGCGCGGCCACGCGCGTGGCTTCTTCGGCGTTGCAGAACAGGGTCAGCGGCAGCGCTGGCAGGCGCGCGCGGATCGCGCGCCACGCGGCCTGGCCTTCGCGGCCCCAGCCCCACAGCGCAACGCGCCGGCCCTCAAGCTGCGAAATCTGCACGCACCCGCTCCCACACGGCCGCCGGCACGCGATGCTCACCACCAACTTCCAGCAGGGGCCCGATCGCCAGTTCCGCGGCATCCAGCTGCGGCTGGATCTCGCGGGCGAAGCGCGACACCAGCGCGTCGGCGCGCCATTCCGCGCGCGCGGCCAGCGCGGCCATCGCCGCACGCGACTCGCGGCCCTCGCCCACGCACTCGAACGGCTTGTGGTCCTGGTATTCCAGCAGCGCGTCGAAGCCCGGCCCCAGCGCCGCATCGTCGAGCAGGTTGCGGCCGAAGATCCGTACCAGCCGCGGCTTGGGCATGAACGGGGCCAGGGCCAGGAACACGAAGTGGCACTTCGGGCACAGCCCGCACCAACGCTGCGCCGGCTTCTCGCCGAGGATGTGGAAGTTGCGGTTGCAGCTGGAGAAGTGCGCGTCGTAGTGGTCGTTCTTCGCGAACTGCCGCGCTACCGCCAGCTCCGAAATCGGCCGCAGCAGCGAGTAGTAGCGAAGGTCGGCGGCGACCGTGCGCTCCACGTGCTCGCCGAAGGCCTGCTCGAAGGCCCAGCCCTTGGACCACTGGTGGTTCACTTCGCCGGTGCCCGGGATCAGGCTGCCGTAGCTGGCCGAGCGCTCGTTGGAGAACACCACCTGGCCATGGCCGGTGAGCAGCGCCGCCAGCACCAGGATCGCCGAGTTCACCGCGGTCACCGGGATATGGCCGTTGTACGCACCCTGGCGGTTGATCTCGAACAGCTGCGGCGCCAGCGCGCGGCCGATGTTGAGCGTCGGCAAACCGGTGCGCTCGGCGCAGGTACGGATCAGCTGCGAACCGCCGATCCAGGCCACGGTCTGCTCCACGCCGGCGGCGCGCAGCGTTTCGATGCTGACCAGCGAGTCCTTGCCGCCGCCGATGGCGACCAGCGCGCGCGACGCCAGGGCCAGCGCCGGTGCCGTGGCGGCGGGGTCGGCGGCCACCGGGAAGCGGATCCGGTCGCGCAGGTCCAGGCCGTTGCGGTAGGCGAATTCGCCCAGGCCGTTGAGGTAGACCTGCTCCATCAGGGCGGCGGTGGCCGCGTCGATCGCGTAGCCGTCGATGCGGATTTCGCGCGGCACCGCGGCCTTGTAGTAACTGACGCCGGCGACCAGGTGCAGCAGGCGCACGGCCTGCTCCACCGCGGCGGCGCGCGGCGCGTCCAGTTCGAACGGCGCGCCGGGGATGGTGACGGTCTCGACCAGTTCCGGGCCGTCGTCGAAGGCGTAGGCCAGCTCGGCCACGCCGGTGGCGGCGCTGAAGCCGCAGCGGACGAAGCGGAAAACCTGGATGGCGTCGCGGTCGAAAGTGGTCATGCAATATCCGTGGTGGAACCGCCGCGGCGGCGCAGGTAGCGCCGGCACAGCACGAAAGCGGAGAAGAACGCGGGCCAGGTGCCGACGAGCAGGGCCGCGAGGGTAGCGCCGAACACGATCGAAGGCAGCCACGGCGCCAGCTCGCGCAGCGGCACGCCGCCGCTGGCCAGCTGCTGGTCGACCGCGCCGGTGGCGAGCACCCAGGCCACGACGGCGAGCGGATACAGCAGCAGCGCCAGGCCGGTGCCGCGCAGGGCCATGCCGCGCGCGCTCCAGCGGCGCCCGGCGCGTTCGGCGCGCGCCTGCCAGGCGCTCACCAGCCACGCCGCCGGCAGCGCCGCCAGCGCGCCGCTCGGGCACCAGCGCGCGCCGTTGCCGGCGATCTCCGCCGGGGTCTGCTCGAACACCATCCACGAGGCGACGGCATAGCCCAGCAGGGCCACGACCGCGCCGGACAGCGTCGCCGACAGGATGAACTCAGCCCTCGGACCCATCGATCACGTCCTCGGCCGGCAGCCCGCGCAGGTTGTAGTGGCTGGCCATCGCATGGCCGTAGGCGCCGGCATCGGCAACCAGCATCACGTCGCCCGGCGCGGTGGCCAGCGGCAGGCGCCGGCGGCGGCCGAACACGTCGCTGGATTCGCACACCGGGCCGACCACGTCGAACACGCCGTCGGCCGGCTCCTCCAGGCGCAGCAGGTTCTCCACGTCGTGCCAGGCGTCGTACAGCGCCGGGCGCAGCAGGGTATGCATGCCCGCGTCGAGGCCGACGCGGGTCACGCCGTCCTTCTCGACCACGTTGGTGACCCGGGCCAGCAGCACGCCGCACTCGGCGACCAGGTAGCGGCCGGGCTCGATCACCAGGCCGAAGGCCGGATGCACCGCGCGGACCTCGGCCAGGCCGGCGGCCCAGGCGTCCACGTCGAACGGTTCGTCGTCGGCGCTGTACGGGATCGGCAGGCCGCCGCCGATGTCGAGCGTGGCCACGGTGCCGATGCGGCGGGCGAAGCCGGCCAGCTCGTCGCACATCTGCCGCCAGTGGCCCATGTTCTCCACGCCGCTGCCCAGGTGGGCGTGCAGGCCGGTGATGGCGATGCCCAGCGCGCGCGCGGCGTCGACGAACTCGTCCACGCGCTGCGCCGACAGGCCGAACTTGGAATCCTTGCCGCCGGTGTTGACCTTCTGGTGGTGGCCGTCGCCATGGCCCAGGTCGATGCGCAGCCAGATGCGGCGGCCGCGGAACACCTCCGGCCAGCGCCGCAGCGCCTCGACGTTGTCGAGGGTGACGGTGACGCCCAGGGCGAAGGCCTGCTCGTACTCGTGCACCGGGGCGAAGCTGGGGGTGAACAGCACCCGCGCCGGGTCCAGCTCCGGCAGCACCTGGAACACGTGGCGCAGCTCGCCCAGCGAGACGCACTCCAGGCCGAAACCTTCCTCGACCAGGGTGCGCAGGATCGCCGGGTGCGGATTGGCCTTGATCGCGTAGTAGCGGCGTTCCACCGCCGCGACCGCCTTCAGCGCGCGGGCGCGCTCGCGCAGGGTCGGCAGGTGGTAGACGTAGCGCGGCGTGCCGGCAGCGGCCAGCTGCAGCAGGCGGCTGCGCTCGCCGCGCCACCACGGCACCGGGCGCGGACGCACCGCGCCGTTGAGCTCGCGCCAGCGCGGGCCGAACACCTCCTGCTCCAGCACCGGCATCGCGCCGCTGTCGATCAGGGCCGCGTGCAGTTCCGGCAGCAGGCCGTCGGCGTCGGCCTCGTCGATCACGAAGGTCAGGTTCAGGTCGTTGGACGACTGCGAGATCATGTGCACGCGCTCGTGGCCGAACGACGAGAACACGTCCGACAGCCTGTGCAGCAGCGAGCGCATGCCGCGGCCGACCAGGGTGATCGCCGCGCAGGGCACGATCACCTTGACCCGCCCGATCTTCTCCAGGTCCTCGGCCAGCGCCGACAGCACGTTCTGGCTGAGCAGGTTCTCGCTCGGATCCAGCGACACGGTGACGTTGGTCTGCGAAGTACCGATCATGTCGACCGACAGGCCGTGCTTGCGGAACAGCGCGAACACCTCGGCCAGGTAGCCGACCTGCTGCCACATGCCGATGTCCTCGACCGACACCAGCACCACGCCGTTGCGGCGGCTGATCGCCTTCACTCCCGGCACGGTCGCCGCGCTGCGGTCGATACTGGTGCCCGGCAGGTCCGGGCGCTCGGTATCGAGGATCGCCATCGGCACGCCGGCGTCGCGGCACGGCTTGATCGAGCGCGGATGCAGCACCTTGGCGCCGGTGGTGGTGATTTCCTGGGCCTCGGCGTAGCCGAGGCGGTTGAGCAGGCGCGCGTCCGGCACCTCGCGCGGATTGGCGCTGAACATGCCCGGCACGTCGGTCCAGATCTCCACCCGCGAGGCGCCCAGCAGCGCGCCGAAATACGCGGCCGAGGTATCCGAACCGCCCCGGCCGAGGATGGCGGTACCGCCTTCCGGATGGCGGGCGATGAAGCCCTGGGTGATCAGCATGCGCGCCGGTTGCGCGTCGAAGCGCGCGCGCCAGGCGGCATCGGCCTGCCAGTGGCAGTTCACCGACAGGCGCCGCGACCAGTCGCTCTGGTTCGGCTGCGCCGGCAGCGCTTCCAGCCACTCGCGCGCGTCCATCCAGCCCATGTCCAGGCCGCGCGCGCGCAGGTAGGCCGCGCCCAGCGTGGAGGACAGCAGCTCGCCGTGGGCCAGGACCTCGGCCTGCCAGTCCAGCGGGCGGCCGGCCGCGCGCGGATCGGAAAGCAATGCGCGCAGCGAGGCCAGGCGTTCGCCCAGCACCGCGTCGCAGTCCAGCTCCAGGTCGGCGAGGAAGTCGCGGTGTCGCTGCTCAAGCGCGTCGACACGCGCGGCCGCGTCCTCGGCGCCATCGGCGATCGCGGACAGCTCGTTGGTGACGCCGGACAACGCCGACACCACCACCAGCACCCGCGAACCGGTCTGCGCGGCCCGCTGCTGCGCCAGTTTGCCGATGGTGTCCCAGCGGTGGCGGCGCGACACCGAGGTGCCGCCGAACTTGAGGACGATCCAGCCACCGGAGGCGGCGTGTTGCACGGGCGGAACTGCGGACATGTGCGAGTTGGGGACCACCCGACCACCGGGCATGAACCGCCGATTCTAAGCCCATTCCCCGATCCGGATAGGCGCGCGGGCCGGGATGTCGGCGGGATCAGGCGCGCGCTCGCGGGTGGCGGCTAAGCTGTCGCCCCTCCCCCGTCCCGGTCCGTGCCCATGACCACCCGCCGCTTCGTCCAGCTCGACGTGTTCTCGCCCCGCCCGGGTGCCGGCAATCCGCTGGCCGTGGTCCACGATGCCCGCGACATGGACGAGGCGGGGATGCGCGCCTTCGCCGCCTGGACCAACCTTTCCGAAACCATCTTCTTCCTGCCGCCGACCACGGCCGAGGCCGACTACCGGATCCGCATCTTCACCCCGGTGATGGAGCTGCCCTTCGCCGGCCATCCCAGCGTCGGCGCGGCCTGGGCGGCGCTGGACGCTGGCCTGGCCCGCGAACGCGACGGCCAGCTGGTGCAGGAATGCGGCGCCGGCCTGCTGCCGGTGCGCATCGGCCGCCGCGACGGCTGCGTGGTACCGGCGGTACGCAGCCCCAGGGCCGAACCGCGCCCGGCCGCCGCGCCGGACTGGCTGCTCAGCGACCGCGTCTGGGGCGCGCGCCGCGGCGAACTGGCGCCGGCGCTGTGGAACAACGGCCCGGACTGGTGGCTGCTGGAACTGGCCGACGCCGCCGGGGTGCGCACGCTGCGCCCGGACCTGGCGGCGATCGCGGCGCTGCCGGGCAACGGCAAGCTCGCGGTGTTCGCCCGCGGCGACGGCGATGCCGACCTGGTGGTGCGCGCCTTCGCCCCGGGCGTCGGCATCGCCGAGGATCCGGCCACCGGCAGCGTCAACGCGATCATCGCCAGCTGCCTGCACCGCGAAGGCCGGCTGCCCGGCCGCGACGGCCGTTATGTCGCCTCGCAGGGCCGCGAGATCGGCCGCGACGCACGCCTGCAGCTGGAAGTGGACGCCGACGGCGGCATCTGGGTCGGTGGCGAAGTGCAGGCGGTGATCCGCGGCACCATGGACTGGTAACAGGGGGCTGGTAACCTCGGCCTCCCCTCCCCCCGCAGGACTGTCGCCATGGCCCCGCGCCCCTTCGTCCAGGTGGACGTGTTCGCCGACCGGCCGGGCGCCGGCAATCCGCTGGCTGTGGTGCTCGATGCGACCGGCCTGGACGAGGCGGCGATGCAGGCCATCGCCCGCTGGACCCGGCTGCCGGAAACCACCTTCGTGTTCCCGCCGTCGCGGGAGGACGCCAGCTACGGGATCCGCATGTTCAGCCCGCGCCGTGAGGTGCCGTTCGCCGGCCATCCCAGCGTGGGCACGGCGCATGCGGTGCTGGAAGCGGGGATCGCGGCGCCGCGCGACGGGCTGCTGCTGCAGGAGGGCGTGGCCGGGCTGCTGCCGCTGCGCGTGGAAAGCCGCGAGGGCAGCCAGCGCATCGCGATCCGCACGCCGCGGGCGCAGCTGGTCGAGACCGCCGACGCGCGCGGTTCGCGCATGTCGGAGGCGCTGGACTGGCTGCCGGTCGGCGAGCTGCCGCCGGCGCTGATGGATGGCGGGCGCCGCTGGTGGGTGGCCGAGGCGCGCGACGAGGCCAGCCTGCGCAATGCGCAGCCGGACTGGGAGGCGATCGCGGGACTGGCGCGCGCCACCGACAGCATGGGCGTGCTGGCCTTCGCGCGATGCGAGGGGCGCGACTACCAGGTCGCCGCGCGGGCGTTCGTCGGCGGGCCGGCGATGTTCGAGGACGCGGCCTCGGGTGCGGCCAACGCGACGCTGGCGGCCTGGCTGGCGCTGCGCGACGCGCTGCCCGGCCGCGACGGCCGCTACCGGGTCAGCCAGGGCCGCGAGGTCGGCTACGACGCGCGCCTGGACATGCTCGTGGACGCCGACGGCGAAGTCTGGTCCGGCGGCCAGGTGGTCAGCGTGGTCCGCGGGACGATCGACTGGCGCCCAGGCGCGCCCCCGTAGAGCGGGGCTTGCCCCGCTGCTTTGGCGCGGCCCGGGACATCCGGCGTGGGAGTCGGGCAAGCCCGACTCTACGGACGGCCGGGCATTGGGCGGTTGCAGTGCTTCCGGCACCTCGGAACACCGCGTCTTCGGGCGCGGTTCGGGGCGCGGCTTCGATCGACCCTCAAGCCGCGCCTCCGTAGAGCGGGGCTTGCCCCGCTGCTTTAGCGCGTCCCGGGACATCCGGC
>NZ_AZUZ01000019.1 GCF_000513955.1 Pseudoxanthomonas suwonensis J47 | reverse complement strand
TCACGCCGCGATCGGCGTGACCGGCGGCGACGACGGGCTGTTGCCGCTGTCGTCCGGATGGTCGTCGTCGTTGTCGGCTTCGCGCCAGCGCCAGTCGGCGGCGGTCAGCGGCGGCAGGCCGTGGGCGATGCGGGCGCGATCGCACTGCGAGCTGGCCGCGCCGAATTCCCAGGATGCATCCACCTCGCGGCACACCGAGGGCCGGTTCGGATGGATGCTGCAGCGCGAATACACGCCGATCTCCGCGTCAAGCGCCACGCAGCGGATCGGCGGTGCGTAGGTGCCCTGCATGCACAGGCGGTGCGCATCCACCCGTTCGGTCAGGTGCGCCGGGACCCCGCCTGCGGTGAACTCGTCCGATTCCATCCAGTGGAAGGCGACGCGGTACTGGGTGCAGCAGGCGCCACAGGTGAGGCAGGGATGCATGGGGGGGGGCCGGGCCTTGCGCGGCGGAGCGGGGAATGGCTGGCGATTCTGCCGTATCCGCGGGGTGCGTTGTAGACGCCAGGGCCCGTACCGGCGCTTTCCCTGGTAGCCCGGCCAAGGCCGGAGGCCGCATCCGGGTGGGCGCGCGCGCCGCCGCCCGTTCCGCACCGCCTGTTCCTGGGTGCGCCGGCAGCCATGTAGCCCGGCCAAGGCCGGAGGCCGGATCCGGACATTCCGCCGCGCCCAGTCGTACTTGCGCCGCAGGCGGGCCGGGAGTCGTCCGGCAATAGATCCGCAACGCGTGGCGACGCGGATGCCTCGCCAGCGCCCCGCTGCTGCGGCGGTGCGCTCCGCTTGCCCGGCCACGACGTCGGGTTCGCGGAGCCCATGCCGCGTCACGGACCGGCTACCCGGCCCCATCGGCGATAATCCCCGCATGCCTTCCACTCCCTGCAACATCGCCGCCGCCCTGCCGCGGCTGGCCGCCGAACGCCCGAACCAGCCCGCGATCCGCTGCCCCGGCCGCCGCAGCGCCGGCAACGGCCCGGCCGCCTACGACGTGGTCCTGGACTACGCCGCCCTGGATGCGCGCAGCGACGCCATCGCCGCCGGCCTGGCGAAGCAGGGCATCGGCCGCGGCGTGCGCACCGTGGTGATGGTGCGGCCGTCGCCGGAGTTCTTCCTGCTGATGTTCGCCCTGTTCAAGGCCGGTGCCGTGCCGGTGCTGGTCGACCCGGGCATCGACAGGCGCGCGCTGAAGCAGTGCCTGGACGAGGCCAGGGCCGAAGCCTTCATCGGCATCCCGCTGGCGCACCTGGCGCGGCGCCTGCTGGGCTGGGCGAAGTCGGCGGACCGGCTGGTCACCGTCGGCCGCCGCTGGGGCTGGGGCGGGACCACGCTGGCGAAGGTCGAACGCGCCGGCGCCGGCGCCGGGCCGCAGCTGGCCGACACCGCGCCGGACGACGTGGCCGCGATCCTGTTCACCAGCGGCTCGACCGGCGTGCCCAAGGGCGTGGTCTACCGCCACCGCCACTTCGTCGCGCAGATCGCGATGATGCGCGAGGCCTTCGGCATCGAACCGGGCGGCGTCGACCTGCCGACATTCCCGCCGTTCGCGCTGTTCGACCCGGCGCTGGGCCTGACCTCGGTGATCCCGGACATGGATCCCACGCGCCCGGCGCAGGCCGATCCGGTGCGCCTGCACGACGCCATCCGCCGCTTCGGGGTGAGCCAGCTGTTCGGCTCGCCGGCGCTGATGCGGGTGCTGGCCGAGTACGGCCAGCCGCTGCCGACGCTGCGCCGGGTGACCTCGGCCGGCGCCCCCGTGCCGCCGGAAGTGGTCGGGAAGATCCGCGCGCTGCTGCCGGAACAGGCGCAGTTCTGGACGCCGTACGGTGCCACCGAATGCCTGCCGGTGGCGGTGATCGAAGGCCGCGAGCTGCAGGAGACGCGTGCGGCCACCGAGGCCGGCGCCGGCACCTGCGTCGGCCGGCCGGTGCCGCCGAACCAGGTCCGGATCATCGCCATCGACGATGCGCCGATCGACGACTGGAGCGGCGTGCGCGAACTGCCCGCCGGCCAGGTCGGCGAGATCACCGTCGCCGGCCCCACCGCCACCGACAGCTATTTCAACCGCGAGGCGGCCACGCGCGCGGCGAAGATCCGCGAGACCCTGGCCGACGGTCGCGAACGCATCGTCCATCGCATGGGCGACGTCGGCTACTTCGACGGCGAAGGCCGGCTGTGGTTCTGCGGACGCAAGACCCAGCGCGTGGAAGCGGCCGACGGCCCGCTCTACACCGAACAGGTCGAGCCGGTGTTCAACGTGCATCCGCAGGTGCGCCGCACCGCGCTGGTCGGCGTCGGCGAGGTCGGACGCCAGCTGCCGGTGCTGTGCGTGGAGCTGGCCGACGGCGTGCCGGCAAGCGAGTTCGCGCGCATCGAGCGCGAGCTGCGCGCGCTGGGCAAACCCCACGCCGCCGCCGCGCGCATCGACCGGTTCCTGTGCCATCCGCGCTTCCCGGTCGACATCCGCCACAACGCCAAGATCGGCCGCGAGAAGCTGGCCGCCTGGGCCGCCACCCGTACTGGAGCTGACAACGCATGAGGATCCTGGTCACCGGCGGCGGCGGCTTCCTCGGCCAAGCGCTGTGCCGCGGCCTGCGCGAGCGCGGCCACGAAGTGGTGAGTTTCCAGCGCCGGCATTCGCCGGAACTGGCGGCGATAGGCGTGGGCCAGGTGCGCGGCGACCTTGCCGACGCGCACGCGGTGATGCATGCGGCCGCCGGCATGGACGCGGTGTTCCACAACGCCGCCAAGGCCGGCGCCTGGGGCAGCTACGACAGCTACTACCAGGCCAACGTGGTCGGCACGCGCAACGTGCTTGCGGCCTGCCGCGAACACGGCATCGGCCGCCTGGTCTATACCTCCACGCCCAGCGTCACCCATCGCGCCACCCATCCGGTGGAAGGGCTGGGCGCGGACGAGGTGCCCTATGGCGAGGATTTCCAGGCGCCTTATGCGGCGACCAAGGC
Source organism: Pseudoxanthomonas suwonensis J47 (assembly GCF_000513955.1). Taxonomy (GTDB): domain Bacteria; phylum Pseudomonadota; class Gammaproteobacteria; order Xanthomonadales; family Xanthomonadaceae; genus Pseudoxanthomonas; species Pseudoxanthomonas suwonensis_C. Next base: position 76,254 of record NZ_AZUZ01000019.1, on the reverse strand, counting down.
GATCGCCGAACAGGAAGTGCTGGCGGCGAACGACGCCCGCCTGGCGGTGGTCGCGCTGCGCCCGCGCCTGATCTGGGGCCCGGGCGACCAGCAGATCCTGCCGCGCCTGGTCGAGCGTTCGCACGCCGGCCGCCTGCGCATCGTCGGCAGCGGCAACAACCTGGTCGACACCACCTACATCGACAACGCCGCGCAGGCGCACTTCGACGCGTTCGAGCATCTCGCGCCGGGCGCCGCCTGCGCCGGGCGCGCGTACTTCATCTCCAACGGCGAACCGAAGCCGATCCGCGAGATCCTCAACCTGCTGCTGGCCGCCGCCGGCGCGCCGCCGGTGCGGAAGCATCTTTCGTTCAAGGCCGCGTACCGCATCGGCGCGGCCTGCGAGAAGCTGTGGCCACTGCTGCGCCTGCGCGGCGAACCGCCAATGACACGCTTCCTCGCCGAGCAGCTCAGCACCGCGCACTGGTACAGCATGGAACCGGCGCGGCGCGATTTCGGCTACGTGCCGAAGGTGTCCTTTGACGAGGGGCTCACGAGGCTGAAGGCTGCATGGCGGGAGCGCGCCGCCGTCACCTGATCACGACCGGGCAGCAAGCAACATCCTCGCACCCGCCCCAGAGAGGCGTTCACCGAGGGATGCCCCCATGCTGCATTACGCCGTCGTTTTCTTCGTCATCGCCGTCATCGCCGCGCTGCTGGGCTTCAGCGGCATCGCCGGCGCGGCCACCAATATCGCCTGGATCCTGTTCGTCGTCTTCCTGGTCCTGGGTGCCATCTCGCTGCTGCGCGGCCGCAAGGTCTAGCAGCCAACGTCCTGGAGCTGTAGCCGCCCGCAACCGGGATGCCTGCGGGCGGCAGGGAAGGGAAGCCATCGAAGCGGGCGGGACGGAGTTCCCGCCCGCTTCTCTTTGTGCCGGCGACCGGCGCCGGCCCCGCCCGGGCCGGTAGAATGCGCGCATGCCCACGCCCCTAGATGCCCTCAAGCCGCTGGCCGGACGCGCCCTGGAAGCGGCGTTGAACCGCGCGCTCGCGCTGGATCCGGATACCCGCGATGCCCTGTCCCGGCTGGATGGCCGGCGCGTGTCGCTGGCCCTGGAAGCGCCGCCGCTGGCGCTGGACATCGCCGTGCACGGCGGCTACCTGCAGGTCGGCCCGCCGCTGCGCGAGGCGGACCTGGCGGTGCGCGGCACGGTGAGCGGACTCCTGGCGCAACTGCCGTTCTTCGCCAATGCGCGCTCGCGGCCGAAGGGGCGCCTGCACGTGGCCGGCGACGCCGAACTGGCGCGCGGGCTGCAGCAGCTGGCCGCGCGTTTCCAGCCTGACTGGCAGCAGCCGTTCGTCGCCGCCTTCGGCGAGGTGCTGGGCGTGCAGATCGCCAACGCCGCGGGCGCTGCGCTGCGCGGTGCATGCGATACCGCCGCCGGCGTGGCCCGCTCCGGCGCCGAATACCTCACCGAGGAATCGCGCGACCTGGTCGCCCGCGACGAGGTGGCCGCGTTCAACGACGAGGTCGACGCGCTGCGCGACGACGTCGAGCGCCTGGCCGCGCGGATCGCGCGGCTGCCGCGCGTGGAGCCGGCGCCATGAGGGCCGCGCTGCGCGCCTGGCGCATCGGCCGGGTGGTCCTGCGCTACCGCCTGGACGAATTGCTCGACGACACCCCCGCCGGCCCCTGGCTGCGCCTGGGCAAGCCGTTCGTGCCGCGCGCCTCGGCCAGCGTGGCCGCGCTGCCGCGCGGCGCCCGCCTGCGCCTGGCGCTGCAGGAACTGGGCCCGATCTTCGTCAAGTTCGGGCAGATCCTTTCCACCCGCCGCGACCTGGTGCCGGCCGACATCGCGGTGGAACTGGCGCTGCTGCAGGACCAGGTCGCGCCGTTCGACGGCGAGGCCGCGCGCGGCATCGTCGAACATGCGCTCGGCGAGCCGGTCGAGGCGGCGTTCGCCCGCTTCGACACCGTGCCGCTGGCCTCGGCCTCGATCGCCCAGGTCCACGCCGCGCGCTTGCGCGACGGGCGCGAGGTGGTGGTCAAGGTGCTGCGCCCGGGCATCGAGAAGCAGATCGCCGCCGACATCGCCCTGCTGCGCTCGCTGGCCTCGGTGGTCGACCGCGCCCATCCCAACGCCGACAAGATCCGTCCGCAGCTGGTGGTGGACGAGATCGAAGGCACGCTGGCCGCCGAGCTGGACCTGCAGCGCGAGGGCGCCAACGCCTCGGTGATGCGCCGGCTGTGGAAGGACTCGCCGGACCTGTACGTGCCGGAGGTGATCTGGTCGCACACCGCCGAGCGGGTGCTGACCATGGAACGGGTCAGCGGCATTCCCTCCGACGACATCGCCGCGCTGGACGCGGCCGGCATCGACCGCAAGGTGCTCGCGGCCAAGGGCGTGCGGGTGTTCTACACCCAGGTGTTCCGCGACAACTTCTTCCACGCCGATGCGCACGCCGGCAACATCTGGGTCGACGACGACCCGGCGCGCCGCGCCGATCCGCGCTTCGTGGTGCTGGATTTCGGCATCGTCGGCCAGCTCTCGCCGCAGGACCAGTACTACCTGGCCGAGAACTTCATGGCCATCTTCCACAAGGACTACCGGCGCATCGCCGAGCTGCACGTGGAAGCGGGCTGGATGCCGGCCACCGTGCGCATCGACGAGCTGGAAGCGGCGGCGCGCGCGGTGTGCGAACCGTACTTCACCCGCCCGCTGAGCGAGGTGCCGCTGGGCGAGGTGCTGGCCAAGCTGTTCCGCACCGCGCAGCGCTACGAGCTGACCCTGCAGCCGCAGCTGATCCTGCTGCAGAAGACCCTGCTCAACATCGAAGGCGTCGGCCGCCTGCTCGACCCGCGCCTGGACATCTGGGCGGTGGCGCAGCCGGTGCTCGAGCGCATCCTGCGCGAGCGCTACAGCCCGCGCCGGCTGCTGCGCGAGTTCGGCAAGCGCGCGCCGGAACTGATCACCCGCGCCCCGGACATGCCGCGGCAGGTGCACGCCTGGCTGGAACAGCAGGTCGAAGGCCGCCACCGCACCGACATCCATTCGCGCGAGCTGGCGGAGATGGCGCGCACGCTGAAGACGATGCAACGGCGCTCGGTGGCCGCGATCCTCGGCAGCGGCCTGCTGCTGGTGGCCGCGGTGCTGTACGCGCTGGAAGCCGGCGGGCCGCGCCTGCTGGGCGTGCCGCTGTCGGCATGGATCGCCGGCGCCGGTGGCCTGTGGGCGATCCTGGCCGCGTTGCCGCGGCGCTGAGGCGCCAGGCCCCGCAAAGCAGAAGGCCGCCGCGGCATCGCCACGGCGGCCTTCCCTTTACTGCATCCGGTCTGCTCCAGCGCACGGGCGATGGAGCAGACCGTCGTCTCAACCCTGCGGCGTGGCGGCCGGTCCGGCCGTCTTCTCCGCTGCCGCGGCCTTCGCCGCCGCGTCGAAGTCGCCGGCCACGAACACGCTCAGCTTGCCCGGATCCAGGTGCCGGCGGATCGCCGCGTTGACCTGCTCGACCGTCAGCGCCCGGTACTTCCCGTCCATCTCCGCGGTGAACTGCATGGTCCGGCCGAAGTACAGCTGGTCCTGCAGCATGCCGGCGATGCGGCTGTCGCTGGCGCGCGCCTGCTCGCGTTCGGTCAGCAGGCCGGAGACCGCGTCGCGCAGCTCCCCGGCGGTGACGCCTTCGGCGACCAGCCGCGCCAGTTCCTCGCGCACCGCCTTCTGCACCTTGTCCATGTTCTGCGGCGCGGCGATGGCCTGGATGGCGAAGCTGCCGGCGTCGTCCTGGCCGTCGAGGCTGTCGTCGGCGCTGACCGAGCTGCCCACGCCGTAGCTGAGGCCTTCCTTCTGGCGGATGCGATCGCCCAGGCGCGAGGCCATCGCGCCGCCGCCGAAGATGCGGTTGGCCACGACCAGCGCCGGATAGTCCTCGTCGGTCACGCGCAGGGCGATGTTGTGGCGGGCCAGGAACACCGCGTTGGGCTTGTCCGGGGCCGGCAGCTTCGACTCGACCGGCGCCACCGCGTGGTAGCGGGTCGCGATCGGCGCGTACGGCTTCGGGCTGGACCAGCCGGCGAACAGCTCGCGCAGCTGCGCTTCGATCGCCTCGGCGTCGAAGTCGCCGACGACGGCGATCTCGCCCTGCGTGGTGCCGTAGAAGTCGCGGTGGAAGGCGACCAGGTCCTCGCGCTTCAGCGCCTGCAGCTGGGCCAGCGACTCGTCGAGGCTGCGCGCACGCAGCGGATGGCCGGCCGGCCACGGGTCGAAGTGCAGCGCCATCGCCTGCGAGACCAGGCTGCCGGGCTCCTTGCGCGCGGCTTCCACGCCGGTGATCGCCTGCAGCTTCAGCTGTTCGAACTCGTCCTCCGGGAACGCCGGTTCGCGCAGCAGCTTCGCCATCAGCGCCAGCGCCTCGGGCAGCTGCTCGCGCCGGCTCAGCAGCGACAGCCCGGCGCCCTGCAGGCCGCCGCTGACGCCACCCCTGGTCTGCAGCGCTTCCAGCTTCTGGTCGATCTGCACGCGGCTCAGGTCGCGCGCGCCGCGCATCAGCATCGAACCGGCCAGGCTGGCGGCCGCGTCGCGGCCGGTCAGGCTGTCGACGTCGCCGAAGCGGAAGTTGGCGTCCACCACCACCGTGCCGCCGCGGGTGCGCTTGGGCAGCAGCGCCACCTTCAGGCCTTCGCCGATGGTGAAGCGGCGGGTGCGCGCCTCGATGTTCTCCGGGGTCGGCTCGAAATGCTCGCCGGCATCGACCGCGGCGCGGCCGGTGTAGCCGGCGACCACGCTGGCCGCCGGCGGCGCCACCGGTACCTCGACGCGGTCCGGTTCGTCGGTGGGGATGAAGCGGCCGAGGGTGCGGTTGCTCGCGCGCAGGTACTGCGCGGCCACGCGGTTGACGTCTTCGGCGGTGACCCTGGCGATCGCGTCGCGGTGGGTGAACAGCAGCCGCCAGTCGCCCGAGGCGACGTACTCGGACAGGCCCACGCCCACCGCGTTGACGTTGGTGAAGTACAGGTCGAAGCCGTTGGCGAGGCGCTGCTGCGCCTGCGCGACCTCTTCGGCGGTGACCGGTTCGCTGGCCAGCCGCTCCAGCTGGGCCAGCAGGATTTCTTCCATCTTCGCCGCGTCGCCGCTGCGCGGCTGCACCGCCACCGCGGTGAACAGGCCTGGCTGGGCGCCAGCGCTGGCGCCGGCACCCGCGCCGGCGGCGATGCGCGGATCCACCAGCGCGCGATGCAGGCGTCCGCCCGGGCTGTGGCCTAGCACGTTGCCCAGCACCTCCAGCGCGGCGCTGTCGGCGTGGGTGCGCGCCGGGATGTGGTAGGCGGTGGCGACCAGGTTCATGTCGCCGACGCGGCGCACCAGCACCGTGCGTTCGCCGTCCTGCGCCGGCTCGATGGTCGGGAACCGCGGCAGCGGCGTCTTCGGGTTGCGCACCTGGCCGAACGCGGCCTGCACCCTGGCCAGGGTCGCGGCCGGATCGACGCGCCCGGCGATGATCAGGGTCGCGTTGTCCGGGCGGTACCAGGTCCGGTAGAACGCCTGCAGTTCCTCGATGCGCAGGCCTTCCACGTCCGAGCGCGCGCCGATCGGCGGGTTGCCGTAGTTGTGCCACAGGTAGGCGGTCGAGCGCACGCGCTGCAGCAGCACGCCGGCCGGGTTGTTCTCGCCGGATTCCAGCTCGTTGCGGACCACGGTCATCTCGCTGTCCAGGTCGGAACGGGCGACCTTCGAATTGACCATGCGGTCCGCTTCCATGCCCAGCACCCAGGCCAGGGTGTCGTCGTTGGCCGGGAACGAGGCGTGGTAGTTGGTGCGGTCGAACGAAGTGGTGCCGTTGAAGATGATGCCGCGGCGCTTCATCTCGCCGCTGATGTCGGCGTGGGTGGGCGTGCCCTTGAACAGCAGGTGCTCGAGCAGGTGGGCCATGCCGGCCTGGCCGTAGCCCTCGTGCACCGAGCCGACGCCATAGGTGAGGTTGACGGTCACCGTCGGCTTGGTCGGGTCGGGGAACAGCAGCACGCGCAGGCCGTTGGCCAGGGTGTATTCGCTGATGCCTTCGATGCTGGGGCCCGCGACCACGCCCTTGGGCAGGGCGGGCGCATCGGCCCGGGCATGCGCCTGCATGCCGGGCACGGCCAGTGCCAGGACCAGCGCGAATGCGAGAATCGGCTTGCCGGGGATCATCCGTGGTCTCCAATGGGCTGCCGGCGATGCTGCCGGCCGCCGGAGTGTCGCAGAAGCGATGGACCGATGCAGGAGTCAGGACGGATGCAGTTGCTGGTGCTGTACGAGGACGCGTGGCTGGCGGTGGTCGACAAGCCCGCCGGGTTGATGGTGCACGACAGCGTGCTGGCGGCCCACGAGACCGACTTCGCCGCCGACCGCCTGCGCGCGCAGTTCGGCCGCCCGATCTTCCTGGTCCATCGCCTGGACCGCGCCACCAGCGGCTGCCTGCTGCTGGCCTTCGACCGCGACAGCGCCTCGGCGCTGGGCAAGGCGGTGATGGCCCAGCAGCTGGACAAGCGCTACCTGGCGGTGTGCCGCGGCTGGCCGGAGGAGGCGTTCACCATCGACCATCCGCTGGATGGCGGCCCGGGCAAGCCGCAGAAGAAGCCGGCGGTCACCCGCTTCCGGCGCCTGGCCACCGGCGAACTGCCGGTGCCTTCGGCCGGCCATCCGACCTCGCGCTACGCGCTGCTGGAATGCGAGCCGGTGACCGGCCGCTTCCGCCAGATCCGCCGCCACCTCAAGCACGCCTCGCACCATCTCATCGGCGACACCAGCCACGGTGACGGGCGGCACAACCGCGAGTTCCGCATGCGCGGCGTGCACCGCATGCTGCTGCACGCCTGGCGGCTGGGTTTCCCGCATCCGCAGACGGGCGCGCGGATGGAAGTGGAGGCGCCGGTATCCGGCGAGTTCGCCAGGGCGATGGAGCTGTTCGGCTGGAGCCTGCCGGCGGCGACAGGCTCCAGCGCGGAGCGCTAGGGCCTGCGGCGTTCGGCGGAGAACCTGGCCATCTCTTCGCGGAGGCGCTCCAGTTCCGGCTGGATCGTCCTCTGGCTCGCCTCCATCAGGTTCTGCATCAGCAGCGGCTGCCGTTCCAGCAGGCGCTGCCCGGCCGGCGTCTCGTAGAAGGCGATGATCGCCTCCACGTCCTCGGCCTCGTAGGTCTTCTGGTACATCTCCACGTGGAGCGCGCGTGTCTTTTCCCAGGTGAGCAGCCTTCGCAGGGGACCCAGCGTGGTCTCGAGGGCGCGGGCCACCGATGCGTGTTCCTCCGGCGTCGCGTCTGGCGGCAGCATGCTCTCCGCCATGGCCTGGATCTGCGCTTCCATTTGTATCCACATCGCTTCGGTCTGGCGTTGCGCATCGGTGAGCTGCAGCAGCCGTGCGATCTGCTCCTCGCTGGGCGGCGCGGCCCAGGCCAGGCCGGGCAGGAGCAGGGAGAGGGTCAGGGCGATCACTTTCCGGTAGCGCATGGGTCCTCCTTGGCCATGGGCCGGGCACGGCGGGATGCCGCCCGGCTCCCGTACAATCCTGCCATGCCCGCGGACGCCATCCAGGTCACCCCTACGCTGGCGATCCCGGAAGCGGAGATCGTCGAGCGTTTCGTGCGCGCCAGCGGCGCCGGCGGGCAGAACGTGAACAAGGTCTCCAGCGCGGTCGAGCTGCGTTTCGACATCGCCGGTTCGCCCTCGCTGCCGGAGCCGCTGCGCGAACGCCTGCTCGCCCGCCGCGACCGCCGGCTGACCGACGACGGCGTGCTGGTGATCGACGCGCAGCGCTTCCGCACCCAGGACCGCAACCGCCAGGACGCGCGCGAGCGGCTGGCCGCGTTCATTGCCGCCGGCCTGGCCGTGCCGAAGCGGCGCATCGAAACCAAACCGACCCGCGCGTCCAGGCAGCGCCGGCTGCAGGGCAAGCGCGAACGCGCCGAGATCAAGCGCGGGCGCAGCACGCGCAACTGGGACTGACATGAGCGAAGACGTTTCCCTGCTGCCGGAAATCCCGGCGGAGATGCCGCAGCTGCCGCCGCGCTACCGTTTCAGCCGCTGGCTCGGCCGCACCGTGCTGCGCCTGGGCGGCTGGCGCGTGGTCGGCACCATCCCGCCGGTGTCGCGACTGGTGGTGATCGCCGCGCCGCACTCGTCCAACTGGGACGGGATCTGGGGCATGGCCGCGAAGATGGCGCTGGGGGTGGACATCCGCGTGCTCGGCAAGGCCCAGCTGTTCTGGTGGCCGCTGTCGATCGTGCTGCACCGGCTCGGCGTGATCCCGGTGGACCGCAGCCGTCCGCAGGGCATTGTCGAGCAGGCCACCGAACTGGTGCGCAACAGCCAGCGGATGTGGTTCGTGGTCGCGCCGGAAGGCACGCGCAGCCCGGTCAAGGAATGGAAGCGCGGCTTCTGGAAGATCGCCGACGGCGCGCAGGTGCCAGTGCTGATGACTTACTTCCACTACCCGGAACGGATCATCGGCTTCGGCCCGCTGTTCCACACCACCGGCGACATGGAGGCGGACATGGCCGCGGTGCGCGAGTGGTACCGCCCGTGGCAGGGCAAGAACCGCGGGACCGGATACGAGGCCGGGTAACGGAGCACGCGCATGGCGGCCGCCCTGGTCTGGTTCCGCGACGACCTGCGCCTGGACGACCAGCCGGCCCTGCGTGCCGCGCTCGACCGTGGCTGGCTGCCGATCCCCGTCTACATCCACGCGCCTGCCGAGGAAGGCGAATGGGCGCCGGGCGCCGCGTCCGAAGCGTGGCGGCGGCGCTCGCTGGCCGCGCTGGCGGCGGAACTCGAGCGCCGCGGCTCGCGCCTGGTCCTGCTGCACGGCCCGACCCTGGGCACGCTGCAGGCGCTGGCCGCGCTCACCGGCGCCGAGGCGGTGCTGTGGACGCGCCGCTACGAGCCGGCAGTCGAACAACGCGACGCGCGGATCAAGCGCGCGTTGCGCGAAGCCCGCCTGCATGCGGAGAGCTTCAACGGCGCGCTGCTGTTCGAGCCCTGGGACGTGGCGACGAAGCAGGGCGATCCGTACCGCGTGTACACGCCGTTCTGGAAGGCGGCGCGCGCGGCCTGGCGCACGCCGCGGCTCTGGGATGCACCGGCAAGGCTGCCGTCGCCGGACGAGGCCGGCGCGCCGCACGGGGTCGAGCTCGATGGCGTGATCGCGGCGCCACGGCCGGCGTGGGACGCGGGCTTCTGGCAACGCTTCACTCCGGGCGAAGCCGGCGCGCGGCAGGCGCTGGCGAAGTTCGTCGCACAGGTGCTGGACGGCTACGCCGATGCGCGCGACCGCGCCGACCTGGAAGGCACCTCGCGGCTGTCGCCGCACCTGCATTTCGGCGAGGTCTCGGTGGCGCGCGTTGCCGGCGCGGTGCTGGAGGCCACCAGTGGCGATCCGGCCGGGCGCGAACGCTTCCTCGCCGAACTGGGCTGGCGCGAGTTCGCCCACCACGTGCTGCACCACCATCCGCATGCGGCCGACCAGGACCTCGACCCGCGCTTCGCCGGCTTCCAGTGGGCGCCGCCATCGCCGGCGCGGCTGGAGGCGTGGCGCCGCGGCCGCACCGGCGTGCCGATCATCGACGCCGGCATGCGCGAGCTGTGGCATACCGGCTGGATGCACAACCGCGTGCGCATGATCGTCGCCAGCTGGCTCACCAAGCACCTGCGCGTGCACTGGCGACACGGCGCGCGCTGGTTCTGGGACACGCTGGTCGACGCCGACCTGGCCAACAACACCCAGGGCTGGCAGTGGACCGCTGGCACCGGCGTGGACGCGGCGCCGTACTTCCGCGTGTTCAACCCGGTGCTGCAGGCGCGCCGCTTCGATCCGGACGGCGCCTACATCGCGCGCTGGGTGCCGGAACTGGCGGCACTGCCGGCCGCGACGCGCTTCGCGCCGTGGGAGCATCCGGAGCTGCTGCGCCGCTTCGCACCGGATTACCCGTCGCGACCGCAGGTCGAGCTGGCCGCCGGCAGGCAGGACGCGCTGGACGCGTTCGCCCGGCTGCGCGAACGCCGCTGAGCGCGCCGCGCGTCGCGCTCACGACGCGCTTACCCGCAGCAGGTAGCATCCGTGCGTCTTCAACTTCCGGGATGCCCACCATGCGCACCTCCGTCCTGACCGCTTCCGTTTCCGCCCTGCTGCTGGCCATCGCCACCACCGTGCAGGCGCAGCCGGCGCCGGCCGCCAAGCCCTTCGTCGAGCAGGAAGTCGCGCGTTTCGAGGAGCCCTGGGCGATGACCTTCCTGCCCGACGGCCGCCTGCTGGTCAGCGAGAAGGCCGGGCGCCTGCTGGTGGTCGATACGGAAACCGGCGGGCGCACGAAGGTCGCCGGCGTGCCCGAGGTCGCCTACGGCGGGCAGGGCGGGCTCGGCGACGTCGTGCTGCATCCGCGGTTCGCGGAGAACGGCTGGGTCTACCTCAGCTTCGCCGAGCCGGGCGAGGGCGACACCGCCGGGGCCGCGGTCGCGCGTGCGCGCCTGGACCTCGAGGCCAATGCGCTGGAGGACCTGCAGGTGATCTGGCGCCAGTTCCCCAAGGTCGCCGGCCAGGGCCACTACGGCCACCGCATCGCCTTCGACCGCGACGGCATGCTGTGGATCACCTCCAGCGAGCGGCAGAAGTTCGATCCGGCGCAGGACATGGGTTCGAACATGGGCAAGATCGTGCGCCTGCGCGACGACGGCAGCGTGCCGCCGGACAACCCGTTCGCCGGGCAGGGCGAGATCGCCGCCCAGGTGTGGTCGCTGGGCCACCGCAACATGCTCGGCATCGCCTTCGACGGCGATGGCCGGCTGTGGGTGCACGAGATGGGTCCGAAGGGCGGCGACGAACTCAACCTGATCGAAAAGGGCGTCAACTACGGCTATCCGATCGTCTCCGAGGGCGACCACTACGACGGCAAGCCGATCCCGGACCACTCGACCCAGCCGCAGTACCGTGCGCCGGTGGTGAGCTGGACGCCGGTGATCTCGCCGGCCGGCTTCGTCATCTACAGCGGCGACCGTTACCCGGGCTGGACCGGCAGCGGCCTGATCGGCGGCCTGTCCTCGCAGAGCCTGGTGCGGGTGGCCTTCGACGGTGACCGCGCGCGCGAGGCCGAGCGCTTCGACATGGGCACGCGCATCCGCGAGGTCGAGCAGGGCCCGGACGGCACGATCTGGCTGCTGGAAGACGGCACCCGCGGCGCGCAGGGCCGGCTGTTCCGGCTCGAGCCGCGTTCCTGACGGCGGCGGGCATGGACACCGGCAATGGCGTGCACGGCATCCGCCAGGTCGCGGTGACCGTGGCGGACGTCGACCTTGCCCTGGGCTTCTACCGCGACGTGCTCGGGCTGCCGGTCCTGTTCCGCGCCGGGCCCGGGCTGGCCTTCCTCGATGCCGACGGGGTGCGGATCATGCTGACCACGCCGCAGGGCGCCGGCGCCGTGGGTGCCAACTCGATCCTGTACTTCCGCGTGCACGACATCGTCGCCACCCATGCGGCGATGCTGGCCCGCGGGGCCACGGGCGAGCGCGAGCCGCAGCTGGCCGCGCGCATGCCCGACCACGAGCTGTGGACCGCGTTCCTGCGCGATCCGGACGGCAACCTCGTCGGACTGGTGGAAGAGGTGCGCTAGCGCGGGCCGGCGGCGACGGCTCCGGGGGCCCTGCCATCGGTCATATGGATCGGCGGGCGGGGCGGCGCTAGCGTGGGCCCTGGAACCCCGGAGGCCGGCGATGGAAACAACGCAGACGAAGGATGGCGGAACCCGCGCGTTCCGCGTGCGCTCGTGGCTGCGCCGCGAGGCGCTGCCGATCGTGGCGATGCTGCTCCTGCTGGGCACCGCGCGCGCCTCGTTCGCCAACCACTACTACGTACCCAGCGGCTCGATGCAGCCGACCCTGGCGCCGGGCGACCGGGTGGTGGTCGACATGAGCGCCTACGGGCTGCGGGTGCCGTTCACCCGGATGGTGCTGCTGGAGCGCGACGTGCCGCAGCGCGGCGACGTGGCCGTGTTCGACTCGCCGGGTGACGGCGCGCGCCTGATCAAGCGCGTGGTCGCCGTGGCCGGCGACCGCGTGGTGCTGCGTAACGGCCGCCTGACCATCAACGGCCAGCCGCTGGCGGCCGACGCCGAGCGCGGCGAGGGTCCGGAAATGTTCGGCGCGCGCACTGCCTGGCTCGACCTGGCCGATGGTGGCGGTCCCGACATCCCCGGCGTGGTGGTGCCCGAGGGCAAGGTGCTGGTGCTGGGCGACCACCGCGGCGACAGCCTCGACGGCCGCTACTTCGGCTTCGTCGATGCCGACGCGATCTACGGCCGCGCGGTGGCGGTGTACTGGCGCCGCGGCGAGGGCCTGGGCTGGCAGCGGCTCTGACCCGGCTGGCCCGGCGTCGCCGGAACCGCCGTTGATCCTGGAGCCGGCGCGCGCCGGCCAGGACGCGACGAGAGGAGGACCCATGGCCAGCCCGCCCAGGAAAGCCGCCCCGGCCGGCGACAGGCCGGCGGCACGGCGCCGGACCTACGAGTACGACCACCACTACGGCCTCCGCCTCGACGGCAAGGCAACGCCGCCGGAGAAGAAGCCGGCTCCCGCGCCGAAGAAGGAAACCTGACCGCCCGGGCCGGCGGCCTGTGGCACGACACGGCCGACCGGGGCGCTGCCCGGCGCGGCGTCGCCACACGCGGACCTAGCGCTCCGAATGCCCCGCCTGGTCGTACTCGCGCGGGGCCAGCAGGTCGGGCTTGATCAGGGCGATGAAGGCGCGCGCCTGCGGCGACAGCACGCGGCCCTTGCGCACTACCACGCCGTAGCTGCGCGAGGGGAAGAACGCCGACAGCGAGCGCGAGGCCAGGCGGTCGCGGTCGCCTTCGCCCAGGCAGATCGACGGCACGATCGAGATGCCCATGCCCATCGCCACGTACTGCTTGATCACGTCCCAGCCGCTGACCTCCAGCGCCACCGTGTACGGCACCCGGTTCTGCTGCAGCACCAGGTCGACCAGGCGCCAGGTGATCTGCCGCTTCGGCGGCAGGATCAGCGGGTACTCGGCCAGGTCGGCCAGCTCCAGCCGCGGCTTGCGCAACAGCGGATGGCCGGGCGGGGCGACCAGCAGCTGCTCGAAGCGGTAGGCGGCCTCGTAGCTGAGGTCGGCCGGGACGTCGAGCAGGGTGCCGACCACCAGGTCCACCGCGTCCTCGCGGAGCAGCTCGGTGCCTTCGCCGGTGACCACGTTGTGCAGGGCCAGGCGCACCTCGGGGTGGCGGGCGCGGAAGGCCTCCACGATCTTCGGCAGCAGGTAGAGGATGGTCGAGCTGTTGGCGGCGATCTTCAGCTCGCCGGCCTCCAGGCCGCGGACCCGCTCCTGGAAGTCCGCCTCCAGCCTGTCCAGCTGTTCGACCAGGGGCAGGGCCATCTCGTACAGGACCTCGCCCTCGCGGGTGGGGGTCAGGCGCCGGCCGTTGCGCTCCAGCAGGCGCACGCCCAGGTCCCGTTCCAGCGCCTGCAACTGCAGGGTGATCGCCGGCTGGCTGACGAAAAGCGCGTCAGCGGCCCGCGAGACCGACCCCAGCCGGACCGTCTGGCAGAACGCGCGCAGCGGCTTCAGCTTGTCGGATTTGTAGGGAAATCGCGGACTTGCGGACGGCGCCATGGGATGGTTGTGCAAGCCTATTAGCTGATCTTATGAATTACATTGCAATATCTTAGTTGTCAAATACTTTGACGCGGCGCAGCGTGGGCATCCGTACCGAGCAGTAGGAGCCCGCCATGTCCGCCACCGCCAGTGCCATCCCGACCCCGATCCGCCCGGCCAGCCGTGCCGCCGACGTCGCCACCCCGCGCGCCGCCGGCCTCAGCCTGACCGAGCGCGTCGCCGGGCAGGAACAGCTGCTGCCGGCTCCGCTGCTGGGCCTGCTCGTCTCGCTGCACCGTGCGATCGAGCCGGAGCGCCGCGCGCGCCTGGCCGCCCGCCGCGAGCGCCAGGCCTTCTTCGACGCCGGCGGCCTGCCGGACTTCCGCGCCGACACCGCCGCGATCCGCGCCGACGACTGGAAGGTCGCGCCGATCCCGGCCGCGCTGCAGGACCGCCGCGTGGAGATCACCGGCCCGGTCGACCCGAAGATGGTGATCAACGCGCTGAACTCCGGCGCCAACTGCTACATGGCCGACTTCGAGGACTCGACCTCGCCGACCTGGCGCAACCTGCTGGCCGGCCAGCGCGCCCTGGCGGGCGCGGTCGAGGGCACGCTGAGCTTCGACGCCGACAGCGGCAAGCAGTACCGCCTGCGCCCGTACGACGAGCGCGCCGTGCTGATCGTGCGCCCGCGCGGCTGGCACCTGGACGAGAAGCACGTGCGCGTCGACGGCGAGCCGATCGCCGGCGGCCTGTTCGACATGGCGGTGTTCGCGTTCCACAACGCGCGCACGCTGATGGCCAACGACCGCGGCCCGTACTTCTACCTGCCGAAGCTGCAGTCGATGGAAGAAGCGGCGCTGTGGGAAGCGGCGCTGTCGCACGTGGAGGCCTTCCTCGGCCTGCCGCACGGGCAGATGAAGGTCACGGTGCTGATCGAGACCCTGCCGGCCGTGTTCGAGATGGACGAGATCCTGTACGCGCTGAAGGACCGCATCGTCGGCCTGAACTGCGGCCGCTGGGACTACATCTTCTCGTACCTGAAGACCTTCCGCGCCCACGCCGACAAGGTCCTGCCGGAGCGCGGCCAGGTGACCATGACCCAGCCGTTCCTGAAGGCCTACTCGGAGCTGCTGATCCGCACCTGCCACCGCCGCGGCGCCCACGCCATGGGCGGCATGGCCGCGCAGATCCCGATCGCCCACGACGAGGCCGCCAACGAGCAGGCCCTGGCCCGGGTCCGCGCCGACAAGCTGCGCGAGGTCACCGCCGGCCACGACGGCACCTGGGTCGCGCACCCGGCGCTGATCCCGGTGGCGCGCGCGGTGTTCGACGCGCACATGCCGACCCCGAACCAGCACCACGTGCTGCGCGAGGACGTGCAGGTCAGCCGCGACGACCTGGTCCGCCCGTGCGAGGGCACGATCACCCGCGAGGGCTTCGAGAACAACGTCGAGGTCTGCGTCCGCTACATGGCCTCCTGGCTGGATGGCAACGGCTGCGTGCCGATCCACTGGCTGATGGAGGACGCGGCCACCGCCGAGATCGCCCGCGCCCAGCTGTGGCAGTGGCTGCACCATTCCGACCCGCGCGGCTGCCACGCCGACGGCAGTCCGGTGCACCTGGCCGACGGCACGGTGATCGACTTCGCCCTGTTCGAACGCACCCTGGCCGCGCTGCCGGGCCGCCTCGGCGACACCGCCACCCTGCCGGGCGGCGCGCGCATCCCCGAGGCCATCGCCCTGCTCGACGAACTGACCCGCGCCTGCCAGCTGGTCGAGTTCCTGACCCTGCCGGCCTACGCCCGCATCGACTGATCCGCGCCCGGCCCGGGTGCCCGGGCCGCGCATCCAGCCATAGCCGCAGCAACACGACGTCCCACGGAGAAGCACCATGAGCACGCTGAAGACCGCCGAGCAGATCCAGCACGAATGGAACACCGACCCGCGCTGGGCCGGCATCACCCGCAACTACACCGCCGAGGACGTGGTCCGCCTGCGCGGCACCATTCCGGTCGAGCATTCGATCGCGAAGATCGGCGCGGAGAAGCTGTGGCGCTACCTGCACGAGCTGGACTTCGTCAACGCGCTCGGCGCGCTCACCGGCAACCAGGCCATGCAGCAGGTCAAGGCCGGCCTGAAGGCCATCTACCTGTCCGGCTGGCAGGTCGCCGCCGACGCCAACCTGGCCGGGCAGATGTACCCGGACCAGTCGCTGTACCCGGCCGACTCGGTGCCGGCGGTGGTCAAGCGCATCAACAACGCGCTGCTGCGCGCCGACCAGCTGCATCACGCCGAGGGCGACGACAGCATCGACTTCCTGCAGCCGATCGTGGCCGACGCCGAGGCCGGCTTCGGCGGCGTGCTCAACGCCTTCGAGCTGATGAAGGCGATGATCGAGGCCGGCGCGGCCGGCGTGCACTTCGAGGACCAGCTGGCCTCGGTGAAGAAGTGCGGCCACATGGGCGGCAAGGTGCTGGTGCCGACCCGCGAGGCGGTGGAGAAGCTCAACGCCGCGCGCCTGGCCGCCGACGTGATGGGCGTGCCGACCATCCTGGTCGCCCGCACCGACGCCGAGGCCGCCGACCTGCTGACTTCGGACATCGACGAGAACGACCGGCCGTTCTGCACCGGCGAGCGCACCGTCGAGGGCTTCTACCGGGTGAAGAACGGCCTGGAGCAGTCGATCGCCCGCGGCCTGGCCTACGCCCCGTACGCCGACCTGGTGTGGTGCGAGACCGGCAAGCCGGACCTGGAGTTCGCCCGCAAGTTCGCCGAGGCGATCCACGCCAAGTACCCGGGCAAGATGCTGGCCTACAACTGCTCGCCGAGCTTCAACTGGAAGAAGAACCTGGACGACGCGACCATCGCGAAGTTCCAGAAGGAGATCGCCAGCTACGGCTACAAGTTCCAGTTCATCACCCTGGCCGGCTTCCACGCCCTGAACTACTCGATGTTCAACCTGGCCCACGGCTATGCCCGCCGCCAGATGAGCGCCTTCGTCGAGCTGCAGGAGGCCGAGTTCGCCGCCGCCGAGAAGGGCTTCACCGCGGTCAAGCACCAGCGCGAGGTCGGCACCGGCTATTTCGACGCGGTGACCCAGACCATCCAGCAGGGCCAGTCCTCGACCACCGCGCTGAAGGGCTCGACCGAGGAAGAGCAGTTCCAGGACAAGAAGGCCGCGGCCTGATCCCGGTCCAAGGGGGCGGCCGGTCCTTGGGGGAGGACCGGTCGCCCCTGCGGTTGCGCCGGGAGAGGGGGCGCAACCGCGTCTGTCCACGGCCGCGGCCCTGCCGCGGCCGTTTTTCTGCCGGTTTCCGTCTTATGCAGGGTGAGGCCGGCACTGCCGGCGCCTTGGCAGGGCACCCATGCAGCGTTTCCAGAATCCCCGCACGCGCGTGCCGGAGAGGCGCCGCGGCGCGCCGCCGGCCCCGGTCCTGGCCCATCCCCGGGCCCGCCAGGCCGCCGCCTTGGCCGCCCTGACCCCCGCCCGCCGCGATGCTATACTCGGCGTTCACCTGGGGGGGGCCGGGTCAGGGAGCCGCGGGATGTCCAGTGAGGGCGTGGCGCGCAAAATCCGCCAGACAGTGGAGCAGGAAGCACCCGGTGGCGGCAACGCCACCCTGTCGGCGTGCGAAGCCGGACTGTTCGCCGCGGTCGGCCGCGAGCGGGCGATGCGGGCCGGCGAGCGCCTGTTCCGCCGCGGCGACCCCGGCGAACTCATGTATGTCATCGCCAGCGGCCGGGTCGAACTGGACTTCGGCAACGACCTGGCGACCAAGCAGCTGGGCCCCCAGGAATTCTTCGGCGAGCTTGGCCTGCTGATCGGCGAGCACACCCGCAGCGCCGACGCGGTCTGCATCCAGGACGGGCGCCTGTACGAACTGGGCCAGGGCGAGTTCCAGCAGCTGGTCGACCGTGACCCGGCGCTGGTCGCGCAGTTCCTGCGCCGCTCCATCACCCGCGTGGTGCTCAACGAGCAGGGCCTGATCCGCCAGCTGCGGCGCCGCAACCAGGACCTGGAAACGGCCCTCGACAACCTCTACGCCACTACCCACCAGCTCAACCAGACCGAGGAGCTGATCCGCACCGACGAGCTCACCGGCCTGTACAACCGCCGCGGCCTGACCCTGCACGTGCAGGAATGCCTCCGGCTGGGCATGGACAAGCCGATGGGCCTGGTGCTGGTGGACTGCGACCGCTTCAAGCAGGTCAACGACGACCACGGCCACCTGGTCGGCGACCGCGTGCTGCAGAACGTGGCCGGCATCCTGCGTTCGGTCGCCGGCGCCGAGGACGTGCCCTGCCGGCTCGGCGGCGACGAGTTCTGCCTGCTGGTCTCGGCGCAGGGCCGCGACGAGGTCATGCGCTACGCCGAGTTCATCGTCTCCACCACGCGCAGCCTGCTGAAGCTGCAGCAGGCGGTGCCGACGATCTGCCCGGTCAGCGTCGGCGCCTGCCTGGTCGAGCCGGAACGCGACTGGAACGACTGGTACGCACGCGCCGATGCCGCCCTCTACGAGGCCAAGCGCCTGGGCGGGAACCGCGCGTTCTGGATGGACGAAACCCCACCGCCCGCGATGGCATGAGGGCGGACGCCGATGGATGGCCAGCCGCACCATCACGACACCGATTCCCCGCAGCTGCGGACCCTGCTGCTGACCGACCTGTGCGAATCCACGCAGCTGGTCGAGCGGCTGGGTGATTCGGCGGCCGCGGCGCTGTTCCGCGACCACGACCGGCTGGTGCTGGAACTGCAGCACCGCTGGCGCGGCCGCCTGATCGACCGTTCCGACGGCATGCTGCTGCTGTTCGAGCGCCCGCTCGACGGCCTCGGCTTCGCCCTGGACTACCGCCGCGGCCTGGACGCGCTGGGCCAGGCGCACCGCGTCGGCCCGCTGCTGGCGCGCTCCGGCCTGCACGTCGGCGAGCTGCTGGTGTGGCGCAACAGCGAGGAAGCGGTCAGCGCCGGCGCCAAGCCGGTGGAGGTCGAAGGCCTGGCCAAGCCGTTCGCCGCGCGGCTGATGCAGCTGGCCCGGCCCGGGCAGATCCTGCTGTCGTCGGTGGCCGAGCCGCTGGTGCGCCGCGCCGCGCGCGAGCTGGGCGAGCGCGGCGCCACGCTGCAGTGGCGCACGCACGGGCGCTGGCATTTCAAGGGCGTGCCGGGCGTGCAGGAAGTGCACGAGGTCGGCGAGCCCGGCATGGCGCCGCTGCGCATGCCGCGCGGCGATTCCAAGGCGCGCCGCGACCTGCCGGCATGGCGGCGGCCGCTGGCGCTGGTCGCCGAAGTGGTGCTGGTGGGCGGAGTGGCCATCGGCATCTGGGCGGCGACCCGCCCGCAGCCGGCGATCGCCTTCGCCGAACGCGACTGGGTGGTGGTCGGCGACCTGCGCAACCTCACCGGCCAGACCGTGCTGGACGATTCGCTGCAGCAGGCGTTCCGGATCAGCCTGGAGCAGTCGCGCTACGTCAACGTGCTCAGCGACCTCAAGGTCCGCGACACCCTCGCGCGGATGCAGCGCGACCCGGCGACGACCAGGGTGGACCGCGCCATCGGCGCGGAAGTCGCCCAGCGCGACGGTGCGCGCCTGCTGATCCTGCCGACGGTGGCGGAGGTGGGTGGGCGCGTGCGCTTCAGCGCCGAGATCGTCGATCCGCGCACGCAGCGCACCCTGGCCGCCGAGTCGGCCGACGGCCGCGGCCTGGAATCGGCGCTGCGCTCGATCGACCAGGTCACCGCCTCGCTGCGCAACGCGATGGGCGAGAGCCTGGCCTCGATCCAGCGCGATTCGGCGCCGCTGCCGGACGTGACCACTTCCAACCTCGACGCGCTGCGCGCCTACGCGCTGGGCCAGCATGCCTTCGGCAACTCGGAGTACGAGAAGGCCGCCGGCTTCTATGCCCGCGCGGTCGAACTGGATCCCGACTTCGCCCTGGCCTACGTCGGCCTGCTGCGTTCGGCCAATGCCCAGGTCAACCGCGCCGAGGCGCTGGCCAGCCTGCGCGAGGCGATGGCGCGCAAGAACCGCCTGCCGCCGCGCGAGCAGCTGTACCTGGACGCCTGGAACGCGCAGCTGACCGCGCCGGCGGACGCGCTCGACAAGTGGCGGCAGATGAGCGAGCTGTACCCGGACTTCTTCCCCGCCTACGCCAACGTCGGCTACGGCCTGCTGTCGGCGCGGCGCTATGCCGACGCGATGGACTACGCGATGCGCGCCACCGACCCGCAGAGCGAGTTCGCGGCGCTGTCGATGGCGCTGGTCGGCCAGCTGCACCTGGGCCTGGAGAATCCGGGCAAGGCCGCCGAGGCCTTCGCCGCCGCGCAGGAAGGCGGGGTCAGGAACGCGCCGGTCGGCCGCGCGATCGCGCTGGCGGCGCGGCGCGAGTTCGATCGCGCCCACGAGGTGTGGAGCCGGCAGCCGACCCAGGACGTCGCCTATTTCGACCATGCCAGCATCCTGCTCGACCAGGGCGACTGGAATGGCGCCATCGAGGAGATGCGGCGGCAGCTGGCCGCCACCGACGCCGGCAGCGTGCGCAACCAGATCGGCCAGCTGATGCTGGCCAGCGTGCAGGTGCTGGGCGGGCAGCCGCATGCACGCGACGCGCTGCGCCAGGCGATGGAGCCGCTGCTGGCGCGCACCGGGGACGAGGCCGCCCCGCTGCCCGACGTGCTCGACTCCGCCTACGCGGTGCTCGTCGGCGCGCTGGTGGCGCAGCGCATCGGCGACACCCGCCTGTCCGGCGAGGTGCTGCGCCGGCTCAAGGGCCAGTTCCACACCAGCGGCGACCTGCCGCCGGCGAAGCTGTACCTCACCGTGCAGGCCGGGCAACGGCTGGCCGAAGGCGATGCCGCGCAGGCGATCGCGCTGCTGGAACCCGCGCTTGATGGCGCCGAACCGGTGCAGGCGCACCGCATCCTGCTGGAGGCCTATCGCGCCCGCGGCGATACCGCGCGCAGCCTGCGCGAATCGCGCTGGCTGGCCGCGCACCGCGGCCGCAGCTACGTGGAACCCGGCTGCGGCCGCTGCCAGCAGGCCTTGAACGTGTTCGACACCGTCGTCAGCCATCTCGACAGCGCCGAGCTGCTGGCGTCCTCCGCCAGGGCGAAGGACGCCGCCGCGGAACTGGAACGCTTCGACAGCGCGTGGCCGGCCGAACGCCTGCCCGACTACTTGAGGCGGCGCAGGGACGCGGTGCTGGCCGCGTTCAACTGATTCGGGGTCATGCCCACGCCCGAACCGAGCATCGCCTCCAGCGACGAGCGCGCGCTGGCGATCGCCGCCTTCGGCGCGATCCGCTCGACGCGCAGGCACACGGCCAGCCGTTCCAGCGCGGCCTCGCCGGCGGCGTCGCCCTTGGCCACCTTGTAGCCGGACGCGAGCAGCGCGGCCTTCGGGTCCTTCTTGAACAGGCGGCGGAACTCGTTGTCCGTGCCCAGCTTGTCCAGGAACTTGCGCGCCACCTTCGGATCCAGCGGCACGCTGCTGCCAGCCTTCTTCGTTGCCATGATGGTTTTCCCCAGGAACGTCCCGGAATGGGCCGCCCCCGCAATCTAGCGGCCGTGCCGGCCGCCTACAAGCAGCCGCGTTGCGGGGCAGCGGCCGATCGCGCAGGCTGTCGCGGGGTTTCCGCGGCGCTAACGCGCCTGCCGGACGGGTGACGGGGACGAGGAGGGGCGGATGCGCGTGCGGCGGTGCCGGGTGCTCTACATCGAGCCCCGCGAGGAAGTGGAATTCGACCTGGCGGACGTGCTGCGCGGCGGCGACGGCCTGGCCAGCCGCATGCGCTGGCTGGCGCTGGCGCCGCACCTGGGGCGGGAAGTGGAACTCGACGCGCGCGAGCGCGAACTGCTCGGCCGCTTGAGCGCCGAGCGCTGGGTGGACCGCGCCACGCTCGACGAGGACGCGCGCAGGGCGCTGCCGCGGCTGCTGCGCGAGGGCCTGGTGCTGGGCAGCGGCAAGCGGCATGCGGCGATGCGCGAACGCGAGGAGGCGCTGCGCGAGGTGCACTGGGATCCGCTGGCGGCAACCATGCACGCCTTCACCCGCTGGGAGGACGCCGACGCGGTGCGCTCGATGGAGGACACCGGCACGGTGACCATCGAGGAGGTGCGCGAGCTGTTCGGCGCGCCGCCACCGGAAGTACCGCTGCCCGAAGACGACACGTTGCTGCAGCTGCCGCGCGCGCCGCGCGGCGACTTCGACGCGCTGCTCGGGCGTCGCGTCACCTGCCGCAACTTCGACGCCGGAAGGCCGCTGCCACGGGCGCTGTTCGCGCAGGTACTCGAGCGCGTGTTCGCCGCCCACGGGAAGATGGAGGTCACCGGCGACACCGTGTTCCTGAAGAAGAACTGCCCGTCCGGCGGCGGCCTGCATCCGGTGGAGGCCTACCTGCTGGTGCAGAACGTCGAGGGACTGGCGCCGGGCCTGTACCACTACCACCCG
This sequence comes from Pseudoxanthomonas suwonensis J47, assembly GCF_000513955.1. Classification (GTDB taxonomy): domain Bacteria; phylum Pseudomonadota; class Gammaproteobacteria; order Xanthomonadales; family Xanthomonadaceae; genus Pseudoxanthomonas; species Pseudoxanthomonas suwonensis_C. Next base: position 54,195 of record NZ_AZUZ01000019.1, on the reverse strand, counting down.
GTGCGCCACGCGCTGCGGCCGCTGCCGCCGCCCGGCCTGCCGCTGGCCGGACTGGCGCTGGAGGCGGTGGCGCGGCAGTACTGGTTCGCCAACGCGCATGCGATGGCGATCCTCGCGCCGCGCTACGACCGCCACTTCTGGAAGTACCGCCGCCATCCCAAGGGCCTGCGCGTGGTCACGCTGGAGGCCGGGCATCTTTCGCAGCTGCTGTACTTGGCGGCGACCGACGCGGGACTGGCGGCCTGCATCACCGCGGCGATCAACGAACAGCCGCTGGAGCGCGCGCTGGGCCTGGATCCGCTGCGCGAAGGCGTGCTGGCGGTGTGCGGCTTCGGCTGGCGCGCCGCGACGATGGAGACGATGGAACTGGATCCGGCCGCGGCGGTCTGGCAGCCGTAACGGACACGCCGGACGCGGAAAAGAAACGGACGCCGTTGCCGGCGCCCGCCGCCCACCCAACCACGGATGGCTTACTTGCGCACGTTTGGCGTGTGGTTCTCCAGCGCCTCGGCCAGTCCCTCCACGCCTTCCGCGCCCACCGGCACGGTGGCGCTGGAACCGGCCAGGTCCTCGCCGATCGGCTGGGCGCGGCCGCCAAGGCACCTGGCCAGGAAGTTCTCCGCGATCGCGTTGAACGCCTTGTTGTTCTCCGGGCGGGCGAAGCCGTGGCCCTCGTCGGGGAACAGCACGTAGGTGACCGGGATGTTCTTCGCCTGCATCGCCTCGACGATCTGGTCGCTCTCGGCCTGCTTCACCCGCGGATCGTTGGCGCCCTGGCCGATCAGCAGCGGCCTGGTGATCTGGTCGGCGCGGGTCAGCGGTGAACGCTCGGCCAGCCAGGCGCGGCCTTCTTCGGTGCGCGGATCACCCATGCGTCGCGCCAGCTGCTCGAAGAAGCTGGCCCAGTACGGCGGCACCGTCGACAGCAGGGTGGCGAGGTTGGACGGGCCGACGATGTCCACGCCGCAGGCGAAGGTGTCCGGGGTGAAGGTCAGGCCGACCAGCGTGGCGTAGCCGCCGTAGCTGCCGCCCATGATCGCGACCTTGTCCGGCATGGTGATGCGCTGCTCCACCGCCCAGTTCACCGCATCGACGAGGTCGTCGTGCATCTTGCCGGCCCATTCGCCGTCGCCGGCGTTGGTGAACTCCTTGCCGAAGCCGGTGGAGCCGCGGTAGTTCACCAGCAGGACCGCGTAGCCGCGGTTGGCCAGCCACTGGTTCCAGCTGCTGTAGCCGTAGCCGTCGCGCGCCCACGGTCCGCCATGTACCAGCAGCACCAGCGGCACCGGCGTGTCGGCCTTGCCGTCGCCGTCGGGATCGGCCTGCGCCGGCAGGGTGAGGTAGCTGGGCAGGGTCAGGCCGTCGCGCGATTTCAGCTCCAGCGGCCACTGCGGCACCAGCGGCTTGCCGTCCAGCGCCGGGCGCGCGGAGAACAGTTTCGTCAACCTGCCCTCGGCGCCGGGCGTGCGGTCGTAGCGGTAGTACACGACCGGCGACTCGGCGGCCGAGTAGGTGACGATCCAGGTGCTGTCGTCGAGCGTGCGCGCGTTGACGCCGACCTCGCCCGGGCCGATGCCTTCGAGCACCTTGAGGTCGGCGGCCAGCGCATCGCCGACCGGCTTCCACTCGTTGCGCAGGTAGTCCACCGACACCGCCTGCAGTTCGCCGGTGCGCGGATCGGCCAGGCCGCCGCCGATGTCGGCGCGCGCGTCCTCGGCCAGCAGCGTGCGCTCGCCGCTGGCGCTGTCGACCGCGTACACGGCCGCGGTGTTGCGGTTGCGCGAATCGGCCAGGTACAGCGTGCTGCCGTCGTGGGTCAGGCCCAGCACGGTGGTGGTGAGCACGTCCTCGAACGGCACGTCGTCGGCCTGCTCCCAGCCCTTGCCGGCGCGGCGCAGGATGTCGAGGCCGCCGTCGGGGCGCGAGCGGGCGGCGAAGCGGAGGTTGTAATCGCCGTCGGCGAAGTAGCTGGCGATCTGCTGCGTGTTCTCCTCCACCAGGCTGCGGTTGCCGCTGGCCAGCTCGACCCGGTACAGGTCGTGCCACTTGGCATCTCGGTCGTTCATTCCGACCAGGATGCTGTCCGGCTGCGTCGGGCTGACGCCGACGACCTGCGCGGTGGTCTTCGCGAACGGAGTGAGGTCGCGCGCCTGGCCGGTGGCGAGGTCCACCGCGTAGAGGTGGAAGTCCTCGTCGCCGCCGGTATCGCGCAGGTACAGCAGCGTGTCGGGGCGGTACGACCAGAAGTAGTTGCGGATGCCGCGCGCCTTGTCGTCGGTGACCGCGCGCGCGGCGGAGGGATCGTTGGCCGGCGCGACCCAGACGTTCATCACGCCGTCCACCGGCGCGACCCAGCTGAGGTATTTGCCGTCGGGGCTGATCTGCACCACCGCACGCTCGGGATTGCCGAACAGCGCATCGCGCGGGATCAGTTCCACTTCCTTCGGTGCAGCGGGAGCGCTGCTGCCTTCCTCCTGCCTGCCGCTGCACGCGGCCAGGGCGAGGGCGAGGCTGGAGACAGCGAACAGGGCGGTGCGGCGCATGGCGGTGACTCCCCGGTGATGCCGGCGGCATCGGAGCGGACACGCTAGCGCGGATGCGGCGTGGACGAGGTTGCCTGCGCGTTAAACCGTGACCATGACCGATGGGGGATGAGCCGTTCGCGACAGGCCTGCCCGGCTCAGGCCGGTCCCGGCACCGGCGCCAGCGGCGTGCGGTAACCCAGCGCCTCGGCCAGGTGCGCGGCGCCGATCCCGGCGCTGGCGTCGAGGTCGGCGATGGTCCGCGCCACCCGCAGCACGCGATGCAGGCTGCGCGCGGTCAGCTGCAGGCGTTCGGCGGCCTGTTCGAGCAGCTGCTGGCCGGCGTCGTCGAGGCGGCAGGCCGCGGCCAGGCCGGGGGCATCGAGGTGGGCGTTGAGGATGCCGCTGCGCGCCTGCTGGCGGTCGCGCGCCGCCTCCACCCGTACCCGCACCGCGGCGCTGGATTCGCCCGGGGGCGCGTCGGCGCGCAGCAGCGCCGGTGGCAGGCGCGCCATCGCCAGGTGCAGGTCGATGCGGTCCAGCAGCGGCCCGGACAGCCGGCTCCAGTAGCGGCGCACCATGTCCGGGGTGCAGCGGCAGCGCGAGGACGGATCGCCGGCCCAGCCGCAGGGGCAGGGGTTCATCGCCGCGACCAGCTGGAAGCGCGCCGGGAACTCGGCGCTGCGCGCGGCGCGGGAGATGGTGACGCGGCCGGATTCCAGCGGCTCGCGCAGCACTTCCAGCGCGGCCCGGCTCCACTCCGGGAGCTCGTCGAGGAACAGCACGCCGTTGTGCGCCAGCGAGATCTCGCCCGGCCGCGGCGGACTGCCGCCGCCGGCCAGGGCGACCGCGCTGGCGCCGTGGTGCGGCGCGCGGAACGGCCGCTGCCGCCAGCGCGCCGGGTCCAGGCCGCGGCCGCTGATCGAATGCACGGCCGCGGTCTCCAGCGCCTCGGCCTCGCTGGCCTCCGGCAACAGGCCGGGCAGGCGCGAGGCCAGCAGGGTCTTGCCGCAGCCGGGCGGGCCGCTCATCAGCAGGTGGTGGGCACCGGCGGCGGCGATTTCCAGTGCCCGGCGGGCCTGGGCCTGGCCGCGGACGTCGGCCAGGTCGGGGATGGCCGGGGCTGCGACCGGGCCGGCACCGGCCTCGGCCGCGCGCGGCAGCGAGGTGCGGCCGTCGAGCCCGGCGCAGGTTTCCAGCAGGGTGCGGGCGACATAGGCCTCCGCCTCGCGGGCCAGCGCCGCCTCGGCTGCGCTGCCGGCCGGCACCACCAGGCGGCGGCCGTCGCGCGCGGCGGCCAGCACCGCCGGCAGCACGCCGTCGATCGGGCGCAGCTCGCCGGTCAGGCCCAGCTCGCCGAGGAATTCGCAGCCGGCCAGGCGGTCGCGGTCGATCTGGCCGCTGGCGGCGAGGATGCCCAGGGCGATCGGCAGGTCGAAGCGGCCGCCGTCCTTGGGCAGGTCGGCAGGGGCGAGGTTGATGGTGATGCGCCGCTGCGGATATTCGAACTGGGCGCAGAGGATGGCGGCGCGCACGCGGTCGCGCGATTCGCGCACCGCCGCCGCGGGCAGGCCGACGATCTGGGTGGTGGGCAGGCCGCCGGAAAGGTGGACCTCCACCTGGACCGGCGGCGCGAGGACCCCGGCGCGGGCACGGCTGTGCACCAGCGCCAGGCCCATGGGTGGCTCAGCGGCTGCCGTCGGCCGGGTTGCCGGAGGACGGGGCCAGGCGCGCCTCCAGTTCGGCGACCTGGCGCTCCAGCGCCTCGAGCTTCTCGCGGGTGCGCAGCAGCACCGCGCGCTGCACGTCGAACTCCTCGCGGGTGACCAGGTCCAGGCGGGCCAGGCCGGACTGCAGCGCGGCGCGGAAGCTGGCCTGCAGCTCCTCGCCCGACTGGCGCAGGCCCGGCGGCACCAGGTCGGTGAGGCGGCGCGCGAGGTCGTCGATGTGCTCGAGGTTGATCATGGGTTCCTCCGGCGGGGATGCCAGTGTGCGCCGGCGGGGCGGCGGTGGGGATCGGGAAGCGGCGCCGGCTGGCGTCGGAAAACTCCGAAACCGGGCCGTGGGGGCAGGGCATTGGAAACCGCCGTGCCCGGGCGTGGCAAGCAGGCGTCGCGTTATCCTGTCCTGCCCACCTGCAAGCGGAGTCGCCTGATGAAGATGGTCATGGCCGTGATCAAGCCGTTCAAGCTCGACGACGTGCGCGAGGCGCTGTCGGCGCTGGGCGTGGCCGGCATCACCGTCACCGAGGTGAAGGGTTTCGGCCGGCAGAAGGGCCACACCGAGCTGTACCGCGGGGCCGAGTACGTGGTCGATTTCCTGCCCAAGGTGAAGGTCGAGGTCGCGGTCACCGACGACCAGGTCGAGGCGGTGGTGGAAGCCATCGTGCGCGCGGCCGGCACCGGCAAGATCGGCGACGGCAAGGTCTTCGTCTACGACCTGGGCCAAGTGGTGCGCATCCGCACCGGCGAGCTGGACGCCGACGCCCTGTAAGCGGAGAGGCCGCCTCGCGGCGGCCTCTCCATGTCAGCCTGTCGGCGCGCGGCGCCGGCTCAATGCCCGCGGAGGTCGCGGTAGAAGCGCTTCCAGCCTTCGCGCACGGCGGTCACCCAGCGCGGCTTGGCCAGCACCGACGACACGAAGTCGCCCGGCGCGCGCCCGGTCAGGCGCTGCTCGATGCGGAACGCGTTGGCGATGTCGCTGCGGCGCAGCTCGCGCAGCACCGGCGCATTGCGCAGCCAGCGCGGCGTGCGCAGCGCCGAGGCGAAGTCCAGCAGCACCACGCGGTCGCCATTGACCATCACGTTGGCCGGGTGCAGGTCGTTGTGGGTGAACCCGCTGGCATGCAGCTGGGCCACCGCGCCGCGCAGCCGGCGGAACACCTCGTCGTCGACCTGGTCGGCGCTGCCCAGCGGCTCGCCCGGCACGAATTCCATGGTCAGGGCCAGGCCGCCGGCGATGCCCAGCAGCATCGGCGCATGCGCCCAGCCACGCAGGCGGCGCAGGATCCGCGCCTCGCGGCGGACCAGCAGGCGCGCCAGCGGCGCCAGCGGGGTGCACCGGTAGCGGCTGTAGTCCTTCACCACGGCGGGCATGTCGTCGACCCGGGTCACGTAGACGTCCGGCTCGAGCAGGCGCTCGCCGCGCTTGAGCAGCTGGGCGCGGGGAAGGGGGGTGGGCAGGGCGAGGGGGAAGGTGGTCATGGGGGAATGGCGACCCGTCGCGTCCGGGGGAAGACACGGGGCCGGCTGGGGTGGTGTGGCGAAGCCTAGGGTGGGGCACGGCCGTATAAACGGCGTGCCGCTCATTAATGCGTTGCGGTGCCGCAACACTGGCTTAATTACGGGGTTTCCGGCCGTTTCCGGCCTGTGCCGGACCTCACGGCGAGGTCCGGCGGTCGGCGTCCGTTCAGGCTTCGCCGAGGGCCTCGGCCACGAACGGCGGGGCGACCAGGACGCCCTGGTGCAGGTGCGCGCTGTAATAGCGGGTCGGGAAGCCCTTGGCGGCCGCGTCGGCCTGGCGGAAGTCGAAGCCCTGGCCCTTGCGCGCCAAGGTCACGCTCCACCAGCCGGTCGGGTAGCACGGCTGCGGGAACGGCAGGGTCTTGAAGGTGCTGAAGCCGGCCTTGCCCATCTCGGCACGCATGGCCTTGATCAGCTCCAGCTGGGCCAGCGGCGATTCGCTCTGCTGGACCAGGATGCCGTCGTCCTTCAGCGCGCGGAAGCAGCTGGCGTAGAAGTCCTTGTTGAACAGGCCTTCGGCCGGGCCGACCGGGTCGGTCGAGTCCACGATCACCACGTCCACGCTGCCGGCCGGGCAGTTGGCCATGTAGGCCACGCCGTCGTCGAACAGCAGCTCGGCGCGCGGATCGGCGTTGGCATCGCACAGCTCCGGGAAATGCTTCTCGGCCATGCGGGTGACCTGCTCGTCGATGTCGCACTGGGTGGCGCTCTCCACGCCCGGGTGCTTGAGCACCTCGCGCAGGGTGCCGCAGTCGCCGCCGCCGATGATCACCACGCGCTTCGGAGCGGCGTGGGTGAACAGCACCGGGTGGGCGATCATCTCGTGGTACAGGAAGTTGTCGCGGGTGGTGAGCATCACCGCGCCGTCGATCAGCATCAGGTTGCCCCAGTCGGTCGTCCTGTAGATCTCGATCTTCTGGAACGGCGACTGGACCTCGTCGAGCTTGGCCTCGATCCGGTAGCCGATGGCCGACCCGGTCGGCTCGAAATGCTCGATGTACCAGTTGTCCTGGGTGCTCATGGCGGTCCTCGTGGGGGAGCGTGGGGCGGCGCGGCTGGCGGCCTGGCGGGCCGGCGCGGGGTGGCCCGGCGGCGGGGCCGCGCATTGTAACGGAGCATTCTGAACCGCAGGGTTAGAATGCGCGTCCTTTTCCGTCCCCCGAGCCGCACGCCGATGAGCGACTGGTCCGCCGACCACGCCCGCAAGACCTGGTCCATCCCGCACTGGTCGGGTGGGTACTTCGACGTGGCCGATGGCGCCATGCAGGTGCTGCCGCGCGGCGAAGGCGGCCCGGCGCTGCCGCTGCCGGCGCTGGTGGAGGCGGCCCGCGGCCGCGGCATGCAGCTGCCGCTGCTGCTGCGTTTCCCGGACATCCTCGGCGACCGCCTGGGGCGGCTGCAGGACGCCTTCGCCCAGGCCATGGCCGAGTGGGACTACGCCGGCGGCTACACCGCCGTGTACCCGATCAAGGTCAACCAGCACCGCGGCGTGGCCGGCACCCTGGCCTCGCACCAGGGCGAGGGCTTCGGCCTGGAGGCCGGCAGCAAGCCGGAGCTGATGGCGGTGCTGGCGCTGTCGCGCCCGGGCGGCCTGATCGTGTGCAACGGCTACAAGGACCGCGAATACATCCGCCTGGCCCTGATCGGGCGCAAGCTCGGCCTGGAGACCTTCATCGTCATCGAGAAGCCCTCCGAGCTGGCGCTGGTGATGGAGGAGGCGCGCGCGCTGGACGTGCGCCCGGGCCTGGGCGTGCGCATGCGCCTGGCCAGCCTCGGCGCCGGCAAGTGGCAGAACAGCGGCGGCGACAAGGCCAAGTTCGGCCTCTCCCCGCGCCAGGTGCTGGACCTGTGGAAGTCGCTGCGCGACACCGGCATGGCCGACTGCCTGCAGCTGCTGCACTTCCACATGGGCTCGCAGATCTCCAACGTGCGCGACATCGCCAACGGCATGCGCGAGGCGGTGCGCTACTTCACCGAGCTGTCGCGGCTGGGCGCGACGATCCGCTACATGGACGTCGGCGGCGGCCTGGGCATCGACTACGAAGGCACCCGTTCGCGCAGCTACTGCTCGATCAACTACGGGCTGAACCAGTACGCGGCCAACATCGTGCAGCCGCTGGCCGAGGCCTGCGCCGGACTGGGCCTGCCGCAGCCGCGCATCGTCACCGAGTGCGGCCGCGCGATGACCGCGCACCACGCGGTGCTGGTGGCCAACACCACCGAGGTGGAGAAGGCGCCGGAAGGCCGCGTGCCCGACGCCCACGACGACGAGCCGGCGGCGATCCGCCACCTGCGCGAGCTGCACTCCGACCTCGACCGGCGTCCGCCCCTGGAACTGTTCCACGAGGCCCAGCACTTCCACGCCGAGGGCCTGGCCGCCTATGCGCTGGGCCAGATCGACCTGCCGCAGCGGGCGCGCGTGGACGACCTGTTCTACGCCGTCGCCCACGGCGTGCGCGCGCGCCTCGACGGCGCCGAGCGCAGCCACCGCGCGGCGCTGGACGAGCTCAACGACCGCCTGGTCGACAAGTACTTCGTCAACTTCAGCGTATTCGAGTCGATCCCCGACGCATGGGCGATCGACCAGGTGTTCCCGATCGTGCCGATCGAGCGCCTCGACGAGGAACCGACCCGCCGCGGCGTGATCGCCGACATGACCTGCGACTCCGACGGCATGGTGAAGACCTACGTCGAGAACGGCGGCCTGGACACCTCGCTGCCGCTGCACCCGGTGCGCCACGGCGAGAGCTACCGGCTGGCGTTCTTCCTGGTCGGCGCCTACCAGGAGATCCTCGGCGACATCCACAACCTGTTCGGCGACACCGATGCGGTGGAAGTGCGGCTGACCGGGGAGGGCGGCTACGAGCTGACCCAGCAGCGCCGCGGCGACACCACCGACGTGATGCTGGACTATGTCGGCTACCGCCTCGACGACCTGCGCGCGGCCTACGCCCAGCGCGTGCACGACGCGCGCCTGCCGCAGGACGAGTCGCTGGCCATCGCCGCCGCGCTGGAAGCCGGCCTGACCGGCTACACCTACCTGTCCGACGAGGCACCGCTGGCCTGATCGCGGCGCGGCGTGCAGGCGCCGCGCGATTGGGTGAAGATGCGGCCATCCCGTCAGATGGGGGTGGCCGATGCTGGACCTGCTGAAGGCCGTCGCGATCGGACTGGCGGCGATCCTGCCGCTGGCCAATCCGCTGACCACCGTGGCCCTGATGATGGGCCTGTCCCACGGCATGGACGAGGCCGAGCGCAACCGCCAGGCGCTGCGCGCGTCGATCTACGTGTTCGTGATCATGGCCGTCGCCTACTACGTCGGCCAGCTGGTGATGAACGTGTTCGGCATCTCGATCACCGGCCTGCGCATCGCCGGCGGGCTGATCGTGTCGTTCATCGGCTTCCGCATGCTGTTCCCGGAGCAGCGCCTGGACGAGACGCCCGAGGTCGAGCGGCGCAGCGAGGAACTGCGCCAGCACCGTACCGAGGACATCGCCTTCATCCCGCTGGCCATGCCCAGCACCGCCGGACCCGGCACCATCGCCCTGATCATCAGCCTCGCCGCGGCGGTGCGCGACGAGCGGCCCTACGCGGAGTGGGTGATGCTGGTCGCGCCTCCGCTGGTGTTCGCCCTGGCCAGCCTGATCCTGCTGCTGTGCCTGCGCAGCGCCACGCGGATCATGCGCGTGCTCGGCAACAGCGGCGTGGAGGCGTTCTCGCGGCTGATGGGCTTCCTGCTGGTCTGCATCGGCGTGCAGTTCGTGGTCAACGGCATCTACGAGATCGCCACGGAAGTGCAGGCGCGGCTGGGCTGAGCGGAGAGAGGGCGGTAGGCGCCGCCCCGTGGCGTGGCCTCAGCCGCGGAACACCTGGAAGCCGGCGAAGCTCTGCGTCACCGGCATGATCTCCAGCCGGTTGATGTTGAGGTGCGGCGGCAGGGTGGCGACGTAGTAGATCTGCCCGGCGATGTCCTCGGCGGTCATCGGCTGGGCGCCCTTGTACAGCGCGTCCGAGGCGGCCTGGTTGCCATGCGTGCGGACCAGGGTGAACTCGGTCTCGGCCATGCCCGGCTCGATCGTGGTCACGCGCACGCCGGTGCCGTGCAGGTCGCTGCGCAAATTCAGCGAGAACTGGCTGACGAAGGCCTTGGTGCCGCCGTAGACATTGCCGCCGGGATACGGGTAAACGCCGGCGACGGAGCTGACGTTGATGATCGCGCCCTTGCGCTCGACCAGCTGCGGCAGCAGGCGGTGCGTGAGGGTGACCAGCGCGGTGACGTTGGTGTCGATCATCGTGCGCCAGTCCTCGAGGCTGGCCTGCTGCGCCGGGGCGGTGCCCAGCGCCAGGCCGGCGTTGTTGACCAGCACGTCGATGGCGGCGAACTCCGCCGGCAGCGCCGACAGCGCCGCATCCATCGCCGCCGCGTCGCGCACGTCGAAGCAGGCCGGGTGCACGTTGGCCGCGCCCAGTTCATCCACCAGCGCCTGCAGGCGGCTCTCGCGGCGGCCGGTGGCCACCACCTTCCAGCCGGCGGCGACGAAACGACGGGCGGCAGCCAGTCCGAAGCCGGAAGTGGCGCCGGTGATGAAGGCGGTCTTGGACATCGCAGATTCCCTGGTAGGACAAGCCTGCCGATTTTCGCACCATCGCGCGCCGATGGCCCAACAAAGGGGTGCAGGCCCCTCGCCGATGCGCTGTCAGACGGAGGCAGCCCCCCCTTGAGTCAAGGGGGGCGCGCCGGCAGGCGCAGGGGGTTGTGGGTGGGGCGTAGCGGCACGGGGCCCAAGGTTTGCAAGGCAAACCCTGGGGTAATACCGCCCAAGGCGGTATTACTGCGCCCGGATAGCCATCGCCGGCAGCCCGCTGTCGGCGAGCTTCTGCTTGGCCTCGGCCAGTTCGCTGGCGGTGGCGTATGGCCCCATGCGCACGCGGTAGACGGTGCGGCCGTTGGCCTGGCCGGTTTCCACGCGCGCGCCGAGGCCGATCATCGCGATGCGGGCCTTCACTTCCTCCGCGTCGCCGGAACTGCCGAAGGCGCCGGCCTGCAGGATGTAGCGCGCGCCGTCGGCCTTGGCCGGCGTCGCAGCCGCGGTGGTGGTCGCAGGCGTCGCGGCCGGCGCAGGCGTGGTGGCCGCGCTGGTGGTGGCCGCAGTCGCCGGTGCCGGGGTGGCCGCCGCCGGCGCGGGCGTGCGGCCTTCCAGCGCGTCGCGGGCGCGGCGCGCCTCGGCCTGCTGGCGGCGCGCCTCTTCCTCGCGCGCGCTGGCGGCCAGCTCGGCGTCGGACATGCGCACTTCGTTGCCCGGCAGCACGGTGTAGAAGTCGTACTGCGGCGCGGTCTCGACGGGCGCCGGTTCCGGCAGCGCCGGGGTGTCGGCGATCGCGTCCGGATCGGCGATCGGCGCCGGCTGCGCGTCGGGGTTGGCCTTCGGGCCGAAACGGGCGAAGCCGTCGCCGTCCTTCTTCAGCAGGCCCGGCACGGCCAGCACCACCACCGCGCCGATCGCCAGGCCGACCACCAGCCAGACCCAGGCCGGGCGACCGCCATTGCCGCCGTTGCGCTTCGCCTGGCTCCTGCCACGTCTTGCCGCCATTACATCGTTCTCCGCTTGCTGCCTGACCGCTTACATCCGCTCCGGCGCGCTCACGCCGAGGAGGCCGAGGCCGTTGGCCAGCGCCTGCCGCACGGCCAGCGCCAGCGCCAGGCGCGCGTCGCGCAGGTCGGCGTCCTCCACCAGCACGGGGGTGTTCGCGTACCAGGTGTGGAAAGCATAGGCCAGTTCGCGCAGGTACTGGGCGACCAAGTGCGGTTCCAGCGACTGGCCCGCCGCCTCGACCACTTCCGGATAGCGCGACAGCTCGACCATCAGCGCCAGCGAGCCCTCGTCGTCCAGGCGCGCCAGCTGCGCCAGCGCGTTGGCCTGGTCGTAGGCGTAGCCCTTCTCGGCGGCCTGGCGCAGCAGCGCGCACACCCGGGCGTGCGCGTACTGCACGTAGAACACCGGGTTGTCGTTGCTCTGCTGGCGTGCCAGGTCGATGTCGAACACCAGCTGCGAATCGGGCTTGCGCGCGATCAGGAACCAGCGGGTCGCGTCGCGCCCGGCTTCCTCGATCAGGTCGCGCAGGGTCAGGTAGGAGCCGGCGCGCTTGGACAGCTTCACTTCCTCGCCGCCGCGCATCACCGTGACCATCTGGTGCAGTACGTATTCCGGCCAGCCCTTGGGGATGCCCACGTCCAGCGCCTGCAGGCCGGCGCGCACGCGCGCCAGCGAGCCGTGGTGGTCGGCACCCAGCTCGGTGATCGCGCGCTCGTAGCCGCGCTGCCACTTGCTCAGGTGGTAGGCCACGTCCGGCACGAAGTAGGTGTAGGTGCCGTCGGACTTGCGCATCACGCGGTCCTTGTCGTCGCCGAAGTCGGTGGTGCGCAGCCACAGCGCGCCGCCTTCCTCGTACGTGTGGCCCTTGGCGGTGAGCTCGCGCACGGTCTCTTCGACCTTGCCGTCGCGGTACAGCGAGCTCTCCAGGAAGTAGATGTCGAAGTCGACGCCGAACGCGGCCAGGTCCTGGTTCTGCTCGTTGCGCAGGTAGGCCACGGCGAAGCGGCGGATCGCCTCGAAGTCCCCGGCGTCGCCGCTGCCGGTGACCGCGTGGCCCTCGATCTCCACGGTGTCGCCGCGCGCGTAGGCATCGGCCACGTCCTGGATGTAGTCGCCGTTGTAGGCTTCCGCCGGCCACTGTTCGTCGCCGGGCCTGAAGCCGCGCAGGCGCGCCTGCACCGAACGGGCCAGGTTCTCGATCTGCACGCCGGCGTCGTTGTAGTAGAACTCGCGCTTGACCTTCCAGCCGTTGGCATCGAGCACCCGGGCGATGCAGTCGCCGATCGCCGCGGCGCGGCCGTGGCCGACGTGCAGCGGGCCGGTCGGGTTGGCCGACACGTATTCCACGCCGGCGGTGCGGCCGCCGCCGGAGCTGTTGCAGCCGTACTCGGCGCCGTGGCGCAGGGCGGCGGCGACTTCGCGCTGCCAGGCACCCGGGCTGAGGTGGAAATTGATGAAGCCCGGCCCGGCGATCTCGACCCGGGCGACATCGTCGCTGGCCGGCAGCGCCGCGACCAGCGCCTGCGCCACCGCGCGCGGGTTGGTGCGCGCGGCCTTGGCCAGCAGCATCGCCGCGTTGGTGGCGAAGTCGCCGTGTTCGCGGGTCTTCGGCCGCTCGATGACGAAGTCGGGGGTGGCCACGTCGGCGGGCAGGGTGCCGGCGGCGCGCAGCGCTTCGATGCCCTGGGAAACCAGGGCGCTGAGAAGGATCTTCACTCGGGGGACGGTTTCATGCGGTCTGGCCGGGCATTTTACCTGCTAAGCCGCAGCGGGGCGGCCGGGCCTCCCTGGCGGGGCCGGGGCCCGGATCGCAGGCAGGCCGGGCCGGACAGCCCCGCCAGTGGCCAAAGCCTGAACGGAGTGACTTGTCCGGCCCCGGCTGGAGCGGGCACGTGCCGGGAGCTCCTTCGGGGCCGGCGCCACCACGCTCACCGTGGCCGGCACGCGCGCGACGGCCTCCATGAGTGTGCCTTGGTCTTGCCACCCGGCCCCGCTGGCCCGCCCGCCGCATCGCCCTTGCCGGTGCCAGACGCCGCGGCGAGGCGGCGGCTCGGAGACCGCCCCGCCGCGGCGCCGGCTCAGACCAGCCCGCGCGCGGCCATCGACACCGGCTCGCCGTCGCCGACCACGAAATGGTCCAGCAGCCGGATCTCGACCAGCCCCAGGGCCTGCTTCAGCCGGGCGGTGACCGCACGGTCGGCCGCCGAGGGGTCGCTGCAGCCGGAAGGGTGGTTGTGGCCGACGATCACCGCCGCGGCGTTGTGCGCCAGGGCCCGCCGCACGATCTCGCGCGGATGCACCTCGGCACCGTCGATGGTGCCGTGGAACAGCTCCTCGAAGGCCAGCGCCCGGTGCCGGGTGTCCAGGAACAGCACCGCGAACACCTCGTGCGGGCGGCTGCGCAGGCGCCGGGCGAAGTAGCGGCCGGCGGCGGCCGGATCGGTCAGCACCTCGCCGCGCTCCAGCGCCGCGGCCAGGTGGCGGTTGCCCAGTTCCAGCGCCGCCGCCAGCTGGCAGGCCCGCGCCGGGCCCAGCCCGGGCAGCCGCGCCAGCCCGGCCGGCGGCCGGTCCAGCAGGGCGCGCAGCGGGCCGTGGCTGGCCAGCAGCTCTCGCGCGGTCTGCACCGCATCGCGGCCGTGCAGGCCGGAGCCGAGGAAGATGGCGAGCAGTTCGGCGTCCGACAGCCCGGCCGGGCCGCGGGCCAGCAGCCTTTCCCGGGGGCGTTCGTCGCTGGGCCAGTCGCGGATGCGCATGCAGCCACTGTGCCGTCCGGCGGCGACGCGCGGGATCGGCCGGTGCCGGCGCTTGGAGTAAGCTGGACACCCTGTTCAGCGTAGGAAAACGCCCGCGTGAGTGTCACCGCCAACAGCCCGCTTGCCGGGCAGCGGATCCTGTTGTGCGTCGGGGGCGGGATTGCCGCCTACAAGGCGCTGGAGCTCGTGCGTCGCCTGCGCGACGCCGGCGCGGACGTGCAGGTGGCGATGACCGCCGGCGCGCAGCAGTTCGTCACCCCGCTCAGCTTCCAGGCCCTGTCCGGCTATCCGGCGCGCACCACGCTGTGGGACAGCGCCGCCGAGCAGGCGATGGGCCACCTGGAACTGGCGCGCTGGGCCGACCGCGTGATCGTCGCACCGGCCACCGCCGACCTGCTCGCGCGCCTGGCCCATGGCCTGGCCGACGACCTGGTCACCACCCTGTGCCTGGCCACCGAAGCGCCGCTGGCGGTGGCCCCGGCGATGAACCACCGCATGTGGAAGCACCCGGCCACCGTCGCCAACGTCGAGCTGCTGCGCTCGCGCGGCGTGCAGGTGATCGGCCCGGACGACGGCCCCCTGGCCGAAGGCGAATCCGGCCCCGGCCGCCTGGCCGAGCCGGAGGCGATCGTCGCCGCGCTGGCCGGCGCGACCGCCCCGGCGGCCGGAGCGGGCCCCGGCCTGCTGCAGGGGCTGAAGGTGGTGGTCACCGCCGGCCCGACCTACGAGGACCTGGATCCGGTCCGCTACCTGGGCAACCGCAGTAGCGGCAAGATGGGCTTCGCCGTCGCCACCAGCGCGGCGCGCGCCGGCGCCGAGGTGGTGCTGGTCGCCGGCCCGGTGCAGCTGGACACGCCGCCGGGCGTGCAGCGGGTCAACGTCCGCTCGGCCGCGCAGATGCGCGATGCAGTCAACGCCGCGCTGCCGGCCGACGTCTACATCGGCGCCGCCGCGGTCGCCGACTACACCCCGCGCGCGTTCTCGCCGAACAAGATCAAGAAGACCGGTACCGGCGAAACCCTCGCCCTGGACCTGGTGCGCACGCCGGACATCCTCGCCGAGGTCGCCAGCCGCGAGGACGCCGGCCTGAAGCTGGTGGTCGGCTTCGCCGCCGAAACCAACAACGTGGCCGACTACGCGCGGCAGAAGCTGGAGGCCAAGCGCCTGGACCTGATCGTCGCCAACCGCGTCGGCGTGCCCGGCACCGGTTTCGAGAGCGACGACAACGCCATGACCGCGTACTGGCCCGGCGGCGAGCGCGACTTCCCGCCGGCGCCGAAGCTGCGCCTGGCCGATGGCCTGGTCGAACTGGTCGCCGAACGGCTGCGGGCGGACGCGCGATGAGCCTGGTGCACGAGCTGGAAGTGCGCGTGCTCGACCCGCGCTTCGGCGCGGAGTGGCCGCTGCCCGGGTACGCTACCGCCGCCAGCGCCGGGATGGACCTGCGCGCGGCGATCGCGGACGACCTGGTGCTGCAGCCCGGCGACGCCGAGCTGGTCCCCAGCGGCCTGTCGATCCATGTCGCCGATCCGGGCCTGTGCGCGCTGGTGCTGCCGCGCTCGGGCCTGGGCCACCGCCATGGCATCGTGCTGGGCAACGGTACCGGCCTGATCGACGCCGATTACCAGGGGCCGTTGCTGATCAGCGTGTGGAATCGCGGCCGCGAGGCGTTCACGATCCACCCGGGCGACCGCATCGCCCAGCTGGTCCTGGCACCGATCGTGCGGGCAGAACTGAAGGTGGTCGAAAGCTTCGCCGGCTCCGCGCGCGGCGAAGGGGGGTTCGGCCACACCGGAGTACGTTGACAGGGGGAACTGGAAGCGATGGGCCAGATGGATGCAGGACGGGGAGCGCAGATGAAGCGCAGTGGACCGCTGCTGGCGGTGCTGCTGGTGCTGGTCGCTGCGTGGGTCGGCTGGAGCGGGGTGCAGCAGTGGCGCGGCGACGTCCGTGCCGAAGCGCTGGGCGCGGCCCGCGACCGGATGGTCTCGACGACGGTGGACGCCGTCGCCGCGCAGACCCGGGATCTGGCCACGCGGCTGGCCCGGGAAGAGGTGCAGGCCGCGCTGGCCAGCGGCGATACCGCCGCCGCCGGCACCGCCCTGCTGGCCGGGTGGAACGGCGCCGGTCCGGCGCAGTTCCTGCCGGCAAGCCTGGCCCCGGCCTACGCCGACGCGGCCAACTTCGGCTACGCGCGCCTGGGCCTGCTGGAGAAGGCGCTGGCCGACGACGCCGCCACCGCCATGGTCGTGCGCGACGACGGCAAGCCGGCGCTGGGCGTGGCCGCGCCGGTGGCCGTGTCCGGCGCGCCGGCGGTGGTCTACGTGCGCCTGCCGCTGGGTGTCATCACCGCCGCCGTCGAACAGGCGCCGGTGCCGGATGGCGCCTACCTGGCGCTGCGCCAGGGCAACTACAACGTCGCCGAGCGCGGCGACGGCTCGCTCGGCGGCAGCGCCGACGTGCTGTCGCGCGAAGTCGGCAAGACCGGCCTGCGCGCCGCCGCGGCGCTGCCGGACGTGCCGGAAGGTCCGTTCGGGCTCGGTGCGCTGCCGTGCATGGTGCTGGCCGGCCTGCTGGCGGTGCTGGCCGTGCTGGTGCTGCTGATGGCGCTGGGCAAGCTGCCCAAGCTGAAGGTCCGCCGCAAGGCCGCCGACGAGCCGGAGGACGCCGAGCCGACCCTGGGCGAGGCCCTGCAGCGCGAGCAGGCCGCCGCCCCGGCCGCGCCCGCCGCGCGCGCGGCCGCCCCGGCGCCGGCCGCCACCGGTGTCGAGGTCGACCCGGGCATCTTCCGCGCCTACGACATCCGCGGCGTGGTCGGCCGCGAGCTCACCCCGCAGGTCGCCACGCTGATCGGCCAGGCCATCGGCAACCTGATGGAAGAGAAGGGCCTGACCGACATCGTGGTCGGCCGCGACGGCCGCCTGTCCGGCCCCGAGCTGGCCGCCGGCCTGGTCGAAGGCCTGCGCCGCGCCGGCCGCAACGTCATCGACGTGGGCCGGGTGCCGACGCCGGTGGTGTACTTCGCCGCCTACCACCTGCGCGCCGGCAGCGGCGTGGCGGTGACCGGCAGCCACAACCCGCCGGACTACAACGGCTTCAAGATCGTGGTCGGCGGCGAGACCCTCTCCGGCGACGCGATCCAGGACCTGTGCGAGCGCATCCGCGAAGGCCGCCTGCTGCAGGCCGCCGCGCCCGGCTCGCTGCAGCAGCAGTCGGTGGACGAGGACTACATCCGCCGCATCGCCGACGACGTGCAGGCCGAGCGCCCGCTCAAGGTCGTGGTCGATGCCGGCAACGGCGTGGCCGGCGACATCGCCCCGCGCCTGCTGGAGGCGATCGGCGCCGAGGTGATCCCGCTGTACTGCGAGGTCGACGGCAGCTTCCCCAACCACCATCCGGACCCGAGCGAGCCGCGCAACCTCGAGGACCTGGTGCAGATGGTGCAGCGCTTCGACGCCGACCTGGGCGTGGCCTTCGACGGCGACGGCGACCGCCTCGGCGTGGTGACGAAGGAAGGCCGGATCGTGTTCCCCGACCGCCTGCTGATGCTGTTCGCCGCCGACGTGCTGCAGCGCAATCCCGGCGCGCTGGTGATCTACGACGTGAAGTGCACGGGTCGCCTGCAGGACTACATCCTGCGCAACGGCGGCAGCCCGATGATGTGGAAGACCGGGCATTCGCTGATCAAGGCCAAGATGCGCGAGACCGAGGCGGAACTGGCCGGCGAGATGAGCGGCCACTTCTTCTTCAAGGAGCGCTGGTACGGCTTCGACGACGGCCTGTACTCGGCCGCGCGTCTGCTGGAGATCCTTGCCGGCCGTTTCGAGACCCCCTCGGAAGTGCTCGACGAGCTGCCCGGCGGCGTCTCCACCCCGGAGATCAAGGTGCCGGTCGACGGCAATCCGCACGCGCTGGTGGAGCGCTTCGTGCAGGCCGCGCAGGGGGAGGAATCGCCGTTCGCCGGTGCGCGCCTGACCACGATCGACGGCCTGCGCGCGGACTGGAGCGACGGCTGGGGCCTGCTGCGCGCGTCCAACACCACGCCTGTGCTGGTGCTGCGCTTCGAGGCCGACGACGATGCCGCGCTGCGGCGGATCAAGGACCTGTACCGCGAGCAGCTGCGCGCGCTGCTGCCGGACGCGGCGCTGGATTTCTGAGTGCGGGCGAAGGGCGGGCTTTCCCGCCCTTCGCGTTACTGCGAGCGGGTACGCGGGTGCGGCGTACGCCGTGCGCGCCGCCGGGAGCCGTGGAAACGGCGGGCGTCCGGCTCCTGCGTGGACCAGGCAACCGCGCGGCGGAGTTCCCGTCCGCGCGGAACCCGATGGTCGCCCGTCAGGGCGACGGCGGCGTGGCGTCGGCGGTGGCCGCGGTGGCTTCGGCGGCCGGGGCGATGCCCTTCAGCTCGCGGTAGCGCTGCAGGGTCTGCTCGATCTCGCTGTCCAGCTCGGCACGCTGGCGTTCGTAGCTGGCCTGCAGGACGGTGTTGTAGCGCAGCTGCGCGTGGCGGGCGCGGATGTCGTTGGCGACCTTGTCCGGCACCGGCTTGCCGGACAGCTCGCGCTCGCCGGCGGTGCGCAGCAGGGTGACCAGGCCTTCGCGCAGGCTGGTGACGTTGTAGCGCGTGGTGGCGATGCTGTTGTCGACCAGGTTGACCCGCTCGGCGAACACGCGGCGCAGTTCGTCCTCGGTCTGGAACGAGGTGAGCATGGCCTGGTCGGTGAGCCGCCGGGTCTCGGCGGCGGCGGCCTCGGTGCGGCGCACGGCCTCTTCCTCGGCCTGGGCGGCGCGCTCGGCGTCGGTGAGCGCGCGCTGCACCTCGGCGGTGCGCATCATGCCGCTGCTGGAGCTGATCTCCTCGCGGGCGACGCCCAGCGCCTCCGGCGGAAGAGAATCGGCGCAGATCCGCTTGCCGTCCTGGTCCCAGCAATAGAGCTTCTTCTTGGCGTTCTTGTCCTGCGCCGCGGCGGGCAGGGCCACGGCGGCCAACAGCGCGACCAGCAGCGGTCGCCACGTCTTCGTTACTGGCATCACGGCAGCCCCCCGCTGTCACTCAGCCGTTGGTTTCGCAGCCGTAGCGGGCGCGATAGGCCTGCAGCGGTGCGCGGAATGCTGAAAGTGTGTCCTTTCCGTCGGCGAATGCAAGCAGGTCGGCCAGGCCGGCCACCGCCAGCACCGGCACCCCGGCCTCGGCGGACACCGCCTGGGCGGCTGAACGGCGGTCCTGCTCGCCGGCGATCTCCTGCCGGTCCAGGGCCACCACGATCCCGGCCACGCTGCCGCCGGCGCCGGCGATGATCCCCAGCGCCTCGCGGATGGCCGTGCCGGCGGTGATCACGTCGTCCACCACCAGCACCTTGCGCCCGGCCAGCGGCGCGCCGATCAGGCTGCCGCCCTCGCCATGGGTCTTGGCCTCCTTGCGGTTGAACGCCAGCGGCAGGTCGCGGCCGCGGCGGGCGTACTCGCAGGCCAGCGCCGTGGCCAGCGGGATGCCCTTGTAGGCCGGGCCGAACAGCAGGTCGAACTCCACCCCGGAGGCGTCGATCGCATCGGCGTAGCACGCCGCCAGCGCGGCCAGGCTGGCGCCGCCGTCGAAGCGGCCGGCGTTGAAGAAATACGGGGACAGCCGTCCGGACTTGAGGGTGAACTCGCCGAAGCGCAGCGCGTCGGCGTCCAGGGCCAGCTGCAGGAAGCGGGTGCGGTGGTCGGACATCGCGGTGGAATGTGAGGGGGCTCAATAGGATACCCCCGCTGGCCGGCCCGGGCGGGGACGCCGGGCCTCACGGGCTGCCGGATTGGTTAGGCTAGCCGCCTGTCCGACCGGTTCTCCTGCATGCGCATCATCAGCTTCAACGCCAACGGCATCCGCTCCGCCGCGACCAAGGGTTTCTTCGACTGGCTCCAGGCCCAGGACGCCGACGTGGTGTGCCTGCAGGAGACCAAGTCGCAGGAGGACCAGCTCACCGATCCGCGCTTCCGCCCGGACGGCCACCACTGCTTCTACCGCGACGCCAGCACCAGGAAGGGCTACAGCGGCGTGGCGATCTACGCCAAGCGCGAGCCGGACGAGGTGCGCACGGCGCTGGGCCGGCCGGACTTCGACGAGGAAGGGCGCTACATCGAGGCGCGCTTCGGCAACCTGAGCGTGGTCTCGTTCTACATCCCGTCCGGCTCCTCGGGCGAGCTGCGCCAGGGCTACAAGTTCGAGGTGATGGAGTGGCTCGGGCCGATCCTCGACGAGTGGCTGGCCAGTGGCCGCGACTACGTGCTGTGCGGCGACTGGAACATCGTGCGCAGCCGTCTCGATATCAGGAACTGGACCTCCAACCAGAAGAATTCCGGCTGCCTGCCGCCGGAGCGCGCCTGGCTCAACGGCATGCTCTGCGACGACGGCGGCAGCGACGGCACGGCGCCGCGCGCGGACGGCTGGGTCGACACCTATCGCAGGCTGCATCCGCAGGGCCAGGACTACACCTGGTGGAGCAACCGCGGCGCCGCGCGCGCCAACAACGTGGGGTGGCGCATCGACTACCAGTTCGCGACCCCGGCGCTGGGCCAGCGGGCGCGGGCGTGCTCGATCTACCGCGAGCAGCGCTTCTCCGACCACGCGCCGTTCACCGTCGACTACGCGGACGCCGGCAAGTGAGCGAGGCCAAGCCGGCCGCCGGCGCGGCCACCAAGTACAAGGGCTGGGCCGGCATCCGCCGCGCCTTCGGCACGCCGTCGGCGCTGACCATGGCGCTGCTGGGCTTCGGCTGCGGCCTGCCGTTCCTGCCGATCGCGTCGATGACCCTCTCCACGCGCCTGCGCGATTCCGGGCTGGACCTGGGCAGCATCGGCCTGATCAGCCTGGCCAGCTTCTTCTACCTGTTCAAGTTCGTGTGGGCACCGCTGCTGGACCGCTACGTGTTCCGGCCGCTGGGCGTGTTCGGGCGCCGCCGTTCCTGGCTGCTGGCGTCGCAGCTGGGCATCGCCGCCGGCCTGGCCGCGCTGGCCTTCGTGCGCCCGGAGCTGGGCGTGGCGCCGCTGGTGGGCTGGGTGCTGTTCACCTCGTTCTGCGGCGCGACGCAGGACTCGGTGGTCGACGCCTACCGCATCGAGATCGCGCCGGCCAACGCGCAGGCGGCGCTGGCGGCGACCTACACCCTCGGTTACCGCATCGGCCTGATCCTCGGCGGCGCCGGCGCCCTGTACCTGGCCGACTTCGCCAGCTGGAAGATCGCCTACCTGGGCATGGCCGCGCTGATGCTGGCGCCGCTGCTGGCCACGCTGCTCAGCCGCGAGCCGGTGGCGCCGGAGATGACGGTGCAGCGCCGGATCGATTTCCTCGGCGCGTTCTGGCAGCCGTTCTCCAGCTTCTTCCGCAACAACGGCGTGGCCTTCGGCCTGGCCCTGCTGGTGTTCGTGGGCCTGTTCAAGTTCCCCGACCAGGTGATCGGGGTGATGGCCGGGCCGTTCTACCTGGATTCGGGTTACAGCAAGGCCGACATCGCCACGGTGTCCAAGCTGTACGGGATCTGGGCGGGCATCGGCGGCGCCTTCCTCGGCGGCATGTGCGTGGCGGCGTTCGGCTTCCGCCGGATGCTGCTGGTGGCGGCGCTGGGCGTGGCCCTGTCCAACCTGGCCTTCCTGCTGATGGCCAGGCATCCGTCCGAGCTGTGGGCGTTCTACGCGGCGATCACCGCCGACAACGTCGCCCAGGGCTTCGCCGGCACCACCCTGGTCGCGTTCATGTCGTCGCTGACCGACCGCAACTTCACCGCCACCCAGTTCGCGCTGATGGTGTCGCTGGCCAACCTGCCGGGCAAGTTCGCCGGCGGCGTCTCCGGCTACGTGGTGGAGGCCAGCTCGTACGGCACCTTCTTCCTGCTCAGCGCCCTGACCGTGGTGCCGACGCTGCTGCTGCTGGCCTGGCTGTGGCCGCGGATCCGCGAGGCGGCGCCGGTTCCGGCGGACGGCTGAAAACGCCGGTGGAAAGGCATGTCGACGCCGGCGATTCGTGGCAGTCTTGGCCGTCGTCGACCATGCCGAAGGGGACCGCCATGACCGACCTGCTGCTGCAGGACATCGACGCGATCCTGGCCGAGCGCATCCGCCGCGTGGCCGTTGCCCGCGGCTGGAGCGAGCACGAGACCATCCTGCGCCTGCTGGAGCAGGGCCTGTTCGCCTGCGAGCAGGAAGTCCGCGGCGGTTTCGAGGAGCAGGAAGTCGATGCCCTGGCCGCGGCGATCGCCGCACTCAAGGAAGTGCCGGCCGGGCGCAGCTTCTGAGGCTGGCCCGCCGGGGCTGCGGCGTTACTGCGGCAGCCGGGTCCGTGCCTGCGCGTAACCCTGCGTGGCCTGGACGCGGCCACCGGCCAGCGCCTTGCGCCGCTCGTGCAACCGCTGCGCGGCGTAGGTGAGCGCAGAGGCCATGACCAGGGTGTAGCCCAGCAGCTCCGTGCACTCCTCGGCGGCGTTCTTGACCACGCGCACGTAGCTGTCGGCCAGCAGGCCTTCCCACAGCGCGGTCATGCCGAACAGGCGCGAGTAGATCAGCAGCAGCACCAGGCCGATGGTCATCACCGTGCTGGCGCGCGAGCGCAGGAAGCGGGCGATGGCGGCCAGCGTCGACTGGCGGTGGGCGCAGGGCGTAGCCGAGGCTGCCGGCGGCCACGCCGGCGACCATGATCGACCACAGGCCGCGGAAGAGCAGGTCCCAGACCGCGTCCAGCTCGCGGATCAGCATGGAGGCGAAGAAGCCGGCGGCCAGCACGGCGAAGCCGCGCTCGTCCGGGCGCGCGCGGGCCACCCGGGCGAACGCCAGGACGGTGGCGACGAGGAAGCCCAGCTGGGTCAGCTCGACCAGCGACCATTCGCCCACGCTGTCGCCCAGCCACTGGATGTCGGCGTACAGGAGGGCCACGGGCGCGGCCATGATCAGCGCCAGCAGCGCGGAACGGCCCACGTGGGCCAGGAGGATGTCAGTTCTTTGTCCACGGCGGGAACCCTGGGCGAGAGGTTGCGCGGGGTGCTCGCCGGCCGGATGCGGGGCACCGGGGCGGTTGGAGTGGCGGAATTTTAACTTCCGCGGCGGACGCCCTCGGCATCACCGCTGGAACGCTGTAATCGCCGCTTCAGGTGGCCGCTGGCGGATCGGGCTACGTGGCCTCACCGGGCCCCGGAGGCCGTGGCAGTCTTGGAGGGACACACGTGGAGGGAGGCGGACGTGGCGGACGCCGTTCCCCGGGAGTTGCAGGCAATGCCGCTGAGGTTGCGGGCCCTGGCCGCCGACAACACCACCCTGCGGGTGGATGCCATCGTCAACGCCGCCAATTCCTCGCTGCTGGGCGGCGGCGGGGTGGACGGCGCGATCCACCGCGCCGCCGGCCCGGGCCTGCTCGAGGAATGCCGCGGGCTGGGCTGGTGCCCCACCGGCGAGGCCCGCATCACCGGCGGCCACCGCCTGCCGGCGCGGCACGTGATCCACACCATGGGCCCGGTCTGGCGCGGCGGCGGCGCCGGCGAGGCCGGGCTGCTGGCGGCCTGCTACCGCAACAGCCTGGTGCTGGCCGAGGCGCATGGCTGCCTGGTGGTGGCGTTCCCCTCGATCAGCACCGGCGTGTGCGGCTTCCCGCCCGACCTGGCTGCGCCGATCGCGGTGGAGACGGTGCTGGCGTTCCCGGCGCAGCGGGTGCACGAGGTGGTGTTCTGCTGCTTCTCGGTGGACGACCTGCTGCGCTACGAAAGCGAGCTGGCCGGCGTGCCCGGCCTGTGACCGGGACGCCGGCAACGCCGCCGCTCAGGGCAGCGGCAGCGGGTCGTCGCGGTAGATGGCCACGTGCGGCACGCCGTCGGCGCCGATCCAGCCGCGGTACATGCCGCCGGTGTTGAACGGGAAGGCGGCCTTGCCCTGCGCGTCCAGGGCGATCGCGCCGCCGTCGCCGCCGGCCTTCGGGATGACCCCGTTGATCACCTGTTCGCCGGCGCGGGCGATGCTGTCGCCGGACAGGCGCACGCGCGCGCAGATCTCGTGCGCGGCGGCGGTACGGATGTAGAACTCGCCCCAGCCGGTGCCCGACACCGCGCAGCGCTCGTCGGCCCAGGTGCCGGCGCCGATGATCGGCGAGTCGCCGACGCGGCCGTAGCGCTTGTTGGTCATGCCGCCGGTGGAAGTGCCGGCGGCCAGGCGCCCGTCGGCGTCCAGCGCCGCGGCACCGACGGTGCCGAAGTAGGCCCTGGCCGGCGCGTTCGAGTGCAGCGCATGCGGCTTGCTGTCGTCCTGCAGCGCCTTCTGCAGCTGCTGCCAGCGCTTCTCGGTGCGGAAGTACGCCGGGTCGACCAGGGTGATGCCCTGTTCCTTCGCGAAGATCTCTGCGCCGTCGCCGACCATCATCACGTGGCGCGACTTTTCCATGATCGCGCGCGCCAGGGTGATCGGGTTGCGCACGCGGTGCAGGCCCGCCGCGGCGCCGGCCTTGCCGCTGGCGCCGTCCATGATCGAGGTGTCCAGCTCGTTGCGGCCGTCGTGGGTGAACACCGCGCCGCGGGCGGCGTTGAACATCGGCGCGTCCTCCAGCACGGTCACCGCCGCGGTCACCGCCTCCAGTGCCGGCTTGCCCACCTGCAGCTGCGCGTGGCCGGCGCGCAGGGCGTCGGCCAGCGCCGCGCGCGCGGCGTCTTCTTCCGCAGGCGTCAGGTCGCCCGGCTCGACGCCGGCGCCGGCGTGGATCACCAGCAGCGGCTGCTCCAGCGCCGCCAGCACGCCGTCGCGTACCGCGTAGGCGCGCTTCGCCACGGGACGCTCGACCTCGCCCGAGGGCAGGTGCAGGGTCGAACCTGCGCCGGCGACCACCGCCTCGAAGCGCGCCTGCTGCATCGGCATGTCTTCGGCCTGCGCGTCGAAGCGGCCGCGGACCACCGTGGCGCCGGCGCCCGGCGCGGTGGCGTAGATGCGGCCGCGGCCGTCGGCGTCCACCGCCACCGCCGCGTCCTCGTCCACGCCCAGGCCGAGTAGCGGGCGGTCGGCCAGCGATTCGGCCCTGGCGACGAAGGCGACCAGCCGGCCAAGGCGGTTGCGCTCGCTGAAATGGGTGTCGGTGACCACGCCCCTGAGCAGGTCGAGGTGCAGGAAATCCGTCTCGATGGTGACCTCGTCGCCCAGCGGATCGGCCAGCGCGCGCGGGCTGGTGACGCTGCCGCCGTCCATCGCGCCGTAGAGGTACTCGCCGAGGATCGCCAGGCCGGCGCTGGTGCCGCCCAGCGGCTTGCCCGCCTTCACGTGCGCGTCCAGCGCCGCGGCCACCGGGGTGCCGCGCCAGTAGCGCACGTAGCGCGACTGGTCGCCGCCGGCGATGAAGATGCCGTCGGCACGCCTGAGCGCGCGCAGGATCGCCGGGTCGGAGGCGGCCTGGCGGTCCTTGAACACGAAGGTTTCCACCGAGGCGATGCCGCCGACCTCGTTGTAGAACTCCTCGCCGATCTCCCCGCCCAGCGAGGCGCGCAGGACCACGATGTGGCCGTGGCCGGCCTTGTCCATGAACCAGCGCAGCGCGTCGTGGTTGCGGTCGCCGCCGCCCATCAGCAGCAGGCCGGGCGCGACCTTGCCGGGCGTCTTCGCCTTCGGGTCGCCCAGCAGGTGGTGGCCATAGTCGGCGGCCAGCACCGGCGCCGCCAGCAGGCAGCCCAGGGCGAACGCGACCATCTTCCGCATACCGCGCATCTTCATCCGCAACTCCGTGTCCTGGCCGCGGCGAAACGCCGGGCTGTCGCCAGAGACTAGACGAACCGGGGAGGGCATTCCCCCATCCCGGTCAGCTAGAGTGCGGCGATGTCCACCGAATTCGACGACTGGTTCGCGCGCGAGGTCCTGGCGCACGAGCGCGCGCTGGTGCACTACCTGCAGCGCTGCTGGCCGCACCGCGACGAGCTGCACGACCTGCGCCAGGAGGTCTACGTGCGGATCTACGAGGCCGCCGCGCGCAGCCGCCCGACCGCGCCGAAGGCGTTCCTGTTCGCCACCGCCCGCCACCTGATGGCCGACCGCGCCCGCCGCGGGCGGGTGGTGTCGATCGAGCCCGTGGGTGATTTCGACTCGTCGAACGTCTACCTGATCGACGAGGTTTCGCCGGAACGCTGGACCGGCACCCGTCAGGCCCTGCGCCGGCTGGTGGAGGCGCTGGACCGGTTGCCCGGACGCTGCCGCGAGGTGGTGTGGCTGCGCCGGGTCGAGGAGCTGTCGCAGAAGGAAGTCGCCCAGCGCCTGGGCATCAGCGGGAGGACCGTGGAAAAGCACCTGGCCAAGGGGATGCGCTTGATCGCGGACCACCTGTACGGGGGCGGGCCGTTGCCGCGGCCCGCCTCCAGGCGCGCCGGGCAGGGCGACACGGTGCCGGAGCGTGGACATGGACGACAGCAGGACGATTGAACGCACCGCCGCGGCCTGGCTGGCGCGGCGCGAGGGTGGCGACTGGAGCACGCAGGACCAGCAGGCGCTGGACGCCTGGCTGGCCGGGTCCACCGCGCACCGCGTCGCCCTGTTGCGCCTGCAGGCGGCCTGGAACGAGGCGGCGCGGCTGAAGGCGCTGGCCGCCGGCCTGGCGCCGGGCAGCGTGCCCGGACGGGGGCAGTGGGCCGGATGGGCGGCTTCCGGCGCACCGCGCCCCGAACCGGCCATGGCGGACGAAGCGCCGCCGCCGGCCGCGCCAGGCCATGCCGTGCCGGACCTGCGCGCGGTGTCCTTCGCCCGGCGCCGGGCCGCGTCGCGCCCGGCGCGCTGGCCGCGCGCGCTGGCGGCCGGGTTCATGCTGGCCGTGGCCGGCGGGCTGGGCTGGGGCGCCTGGCAGCTGGGCGGGCAGCACGAGGCCGCCTACGCCAGCACGGTGGGCGAGGTGGTCGAGGTGGCGCTGGCCGACGGTTCGACGGCCACGCTCAGCAGCGACAGCCGGCTGCAGGTGCGCATGGACCGTGGCGAACGCCATGTCGCCCTGCTGCGCGGCGAAGCCTTCTTCGAGGTCGCCCACGAAGCCGGGCGGCCGTTCGTGGTCGAGGCCGACGGCCATCGCGCCGTCGCCGTCGGCACCCGCTACGCGGTGCGCCGCGACCCGGACACACTGCGGGTGGTGGTGACCGAGGGCCGGGTACGGCTGGACAGCGCCGCCGGGGGCCGCAACCGCCCGGTCTCGCTGCTGCCGGCCGGCAGCGTCGCCACCGTCGGCCGCAACGGCGTGCTGGTGCGCTCGCTGCCACCAGAGGAAGCGGCCCGCTACGTGGAGTGGCGCAGCGGCTTCCTGGTCTTCGACGACGCGCCGCTGGCGCAGGCGGCGGCCGAGTTCAACCGCTTCAACACCCGCCGCCTGGAACTGGCCGACCCGGCGGTCGCCGAGCTGCGGATCGGCGGCAACTTCCGCTGGTCCGGGCTGGACGCTTTCGTCGGGCTGCTGGAGCAGGGCTTCCCGGTGCGCGCCGAGCGCCACCCCGACCGGATCGTCCTCCACTCGCGCTGAGCGCCGGGCGCGGGGCGATGGGGGAAGCGGCCGTCTCGTTCGTCATGGCAAGCAGAGGGTGCCGTCCCGGCACCGGGAGAGAGAGTCGATGCGTCATCCGTCGCGTGTCCTGTTGTTGACCCTGGCCTGCTCCGCCGCGCTGGCGGCGCAGGCCGCCGAGGCGGCCGGCCCGATCAACGTGCCGGCCGGCGACCTGGCCGCCGCGCTCAACGCGCTGGCGCGCCAGTCCGATACCCAGCTCGTGTACCGGGCCGACGAGCTGCGCGGCCGGCAGACCGCCGGGGTGCAGGGCGCGGCGGACACCGACCAGGCGCTGCAGCAGCTGCTGCAGGGCAGCGGCTTCAGCGCCCGCCGCGACGCCAGCGGCGCGGTGCTGGTGGCGCGCGCCGATGCGCCGGCGCGTCGCCGCGCCCCGGCGCCGCAGCCGCAGGACGGCGCCGGCGGCAGCGCCCCGGCCGCGGAGCCGGTGGTCCAGATCGACACGATCACGGTGACCGGTTCGCGCATCCCGCGCGCGCAGATCGAAGGCCCGGCGCCGATCAGCGTGGTCACCGCCGAGGAGATCCGCGCCAACGGCTTCACCTCGGTGCCGGACGTGCTGCGCGCGATGACCCAGAACGGCGGCGAGACCCAGAGCCAGCAGTCGGCCAGCGGCGCCGACTTCTCGCCGGGCGCGCAGCAGGTCGACCTGCGCGGCCTCGGCCCGAACCACACCCTGGTGCTGGTCAACGGCCGCCGCATCGCCGACTTCCCGATGCCGTTCAAGGGCCGCAGCAACTTCACCGACATCTCCAGCATCCCGATCGCGATGATCGACCGCGTCGAGGTGCTCACCGGCAGCGCCTCGGCTATCTACGGTTCGGACGCGATCTCCGGCGTGGTCAACTTCATCCTCAAGAAGAAGGCCGACGGGACCACCGTCGACATGCGCCTGGGCACCACCAGCGAAGGCGGCGGCGAGTCGTTCGACGCCAGCCTGGTCAGCGGCTTCGAGCGCGGCGGCTTCAGCGGCGTGTACAGCATCGACATCCAGTCGCAGACCCCGCTGTGGGCCTACGAGCGCGATATCCAGGATTCGACCAAGGACGGCCCCACCGCCAATTCGCGGATCGCCCGCCGCGCTTACCTGCGCACCGACTGGTGGGACGACTACATCGACCCGGGCCAGGCCACCTGCGACGCGTTGTCGGGGCAGAACGGCGGCACCACCTACCATGCCTACCGCCCGCGCTACGGCTACTACTGCGGCAGCGACGAGTCGATCGGCTACGGCACCATCCTCAGCAAGCGCCGCGGCGTGAACGGCTACGCCTCGCTGAACTACGACTTCGGCAACGGCCACCTGTGGTTCGCCGACGTGCAGGCCGGCCACCACCAGGTCGAGCTGTTCCGCGACGTGTCCTCGTGGAGCTACATGGCGCCGGACGGCAACGAGGAGGGCTACTTCTACAACGCGGCCACCGGCCAGGTGGAGTACTGGCAGCGCCAGTTCTCGCCGGAGGAAATGGGCGGGCTGGACCGCGGCATGGTCGAAACCACGCAGAAGACCTTCGGCCTGACCACCGGCTTCCAGGGCAGCTTCGCCGCCGACTGGGACTACGAGGCCTCGCTGAGCTACTCGCAGTACAAGGCGCGGATCAGCTGGCCGCAGATCGTCGCCGCGCGCGCCAACGACCTGTTCCTCGGCCCGCAGCTGGGCGTGGACGACGACGGCTTCCCCATCTTCAACGCCGATCCGTCGCGCCTGTACCGGCCGCTCAGCCGCGCCGAGTACGACAGCATCGCCGCGCGCACCGTCTACCACCCGCAGTCGGAGACCGCGACGCTGGCGGCGACGGTGAGCACTGCCGACCTGTTCGCGCTGCCCGGCGGCGACGCCGGCTTCGCCGCCACGGTCGAGTACGGCCACCAGAGCTACGACCTCAATCCCGATCCGCTGGCGACGCAGTACTACTACTACAGCTGGAAGGACTCCGACGGCCACGGCAGCCGCAACCGCTGGGCCGGCGCGGCCGAGCTGCGCATGCCGCTGCTGGACTCGCTGAGCTGGAGCCTGGCCGGTCGCTACGACCAGTACCGCTACTCCGGCAACAGCATCGGCAAGGCCACCTGGAGCACCGGCCTGGAGTGGCGTCCGCTGGAGAGCCTGCTGGTGCGCGGTTCCTACGGCACCGCGTTCCGCGCGCCGGACCTGCACTACGTCTACGCCGGCATCGGCAACGACGAGACCTCGGGCAACGACTACTACAACTGCCTGCTCGACCAGGCCGACGACTGCTCCGACTACAGCGAGGGACTGATCCGCACCCGCGCCGGCAACCGCGACCTGGATCCGGAGACCAGCACCTCCTGGACCGCCGGCTTCGTCTGGTCGCCGCTGGAAAGCCTGGACCTGTCGGCCGACTGGTTCGACATCGACATGCGCGACCAGGTGCAGGACATGAGCGTCGACGCGATCCTGCGCGACGAGGCCGCCTGCCGGCTCGGCGAGCTGCCCGCGAGCTCGCCGACCTGCGTCGACGCGCTGGCCCGCGTCACCCGCAGCGCCAACGGCAGCCTGTACGGGATCTCGGTGGCGCCGATCAACGTCGCCCGCGAGCGCACCCGCGGCGTCGACGTGGTCGCGCGCTACCGCCTGGAGACCGGCATCGGCCGCTTCACCCTGACCTTCAACCACACCTGGGTGAAGGAGCACGACTTCCAGCAGTTCCCGGGCGATCCGGTCGAGGACCAGTTCGCCACCAACAGCGGTTTCGACATCCCGCGGACCAAGAGCAACGCCAGCATCGGCTGGGATCGCGGCCCGTGGACGGTGACGCTGTACGGCTCGCGCCTGGGCCGGCTGCCGAACGGCTGGTCGTACGACCAGGTGTGGGAGGACGGCGACCCGGGTCCGTGGATCCCGGCGACCTACCGCTACAACGCCTCGGTGCAGTTCCGCTTCAACGACCACTCGCGCCTGAGCCTGGTCGTCACCAACCTGGCCAACAAGATGCCGCCGAAGGATCCGACCTACACGGCGTATCCGTACTACGACATCTCCTGGTTCGACTCGGTGGGCCGCACGATCAACCTGCAGTACACGCGCCAGTTCGGCGGCAGCGGGCTGTAAGGCGCCGGCCCACCCGACCGCAGCAATCCACCGGGCCCCATGCGGGTCCGGTGGCGGTTTTTATTCGGGATTCGGGATTCGGGATTCGGGATTACGGCCGGGTGTCGCGGCTCAGGCCGGATGCACCACGCCCAGCACGCGCGGGCCGTGCGCGCCGGTGACCGCCGGCAGGTTGCCGGGGCGGCCGGCGAGGGTCTCGCGCGCCAGCCAGGCGAAGGCCATCGCCTCGACGAAGTCCGGGTCCAGCCCGTAGGCGGCGGTGTCCTCGATCGCCACGCCCGGCAGGCGCGCGGCGATGCGTTCGAGCAGGCGCGGATTGCGCACGCCGCCGCCGCAGGCGATCACCCGCGCCGTGGCCGGCTGCTGCGCCAGCAGCGCATCGGCGGCGGTGGCCGCGCTCAGTTCCAGCAACGTGGCCTGTACGTCGGCCGGCGCTTCGTCGCCCAGCAGGCGCGCTTCCACCCATTCAAGTTGGAACTGCTCGCGGCCGGTGCTCTTCGGCGGCGGCAACGCGAACCAGGGATCGTCCAGCAGCCGTTCCAGCAGCGCCGCATCGACCGTGCCGCTGGCGGCGAACGCGCCGCCGGCGTCGAAGGCCGCGCCGGTGTGGCGCTGGCACCAGGCATCGAGCAGGGCGTTGGCCGGGCCGGTGTCGAAGCCGCGCACTTCGCCGATGCGCGGCAGCAGGGTGTAGTTGCCGATTCCGCCGAGGTTGAGCACGGCGCGGTCTTCCTGCGCCGAATGCAGCAGCGCGGCATGGAAGGCCGGCACCAGCGGCGCGCCATGGCCGCCGGCGGCGACGTCGCGGCGGCGGAAGTCGGCCACCGTGGCGATGCCGGTGCGTTCGGCGATCACGCTGCCGTCGCCGATCTGCATGGTGAACGGCGCATCGCCGTGCGGGCGGTGGCGGATGGTCTGGCCGTGCGATCCGATCGCGGCGACCTGCGCCGGGGCGACGCCGGCGGCATCGAGCAGGCCCAGCGCGGCGTCGGCGAAGGCGGCGGCCACCTGCACGTCCAGCCGGCCCAGCTCGTCCAGCGATTCCGGTTCGCCGCCCTGGCCCAGCGCGACCAGGCGCGCGCGCAGTCCCGGCGCCCACGGCGTGGTGCGGCCGGCCACCAGGCGCAGGCCGGCGGCGTCGGGAGTATCGGGGAATTCGACCAGCGCGGCGTCGATGCCGTCGGCGCTGGTGCCGGAGATCAGTCCGAGGAAGAGGCGTGGCATGCGCACATCGTAGCCCGGGCCGGCGCGGCGCACCTCGGACGTGTCACGTCGAGTGCGGACGCGCCGGTGGCATGTCGAGCGTTGCGGTCATGGCCCGGGCAAGTGCAGCGCACCCGGGACGCTCACGCCGGTCGCATCGCGCCCGGCGCGTGGCGCGGCTCAGCCGCGCTTTTCCTTCTTCGCCGGCACGTCGGCCCTGGCGTACAGCAGCGCTTCCATCGATTCCATGCGCGCCAGCGCCGGCGCGGTGGCGGCCTTGAACGCGGCCAGGTCGGCGCCCTTCAGCGGCTCCGGTGGCGGCATGGTCACCGACAGCGGGTTGCGGTGCTGGCCGTTGACCCGGAATTCGTAGTGCAGGTGCGGGCCGGTGGCCAGGCCGGTGGAACCGACGTAGCCGATCACCGTGCCCTGCGAGACCTGCTGGCCCTGGCGGATCTTGCCGAAGCGCGACATGTGCGCGTACAGCGTGGTGTGGCCGCGGCCATGGTCGAGGATGACGACGTTGCCGTAGCCGCGCTGCTGGCCGACGAACTGCACCTTGGCGTCGCCGGCGGCCATGATCGGGGTGCCGGTGCCGGCGGCGTAGTCGACGCCCTTGTGCATGCGCATCTTGCCCAGCACCGGGTGGTGGCGGGCGCCGAACTTCGAGCTCAGGCGCGCGTACGGGATCGGCATGCGGATGAAGCTCTTCTTCAGCGGCCGGCCGTCGGCGGTGAAGTACTCGGCCTTGCCGTTGCGCTCGAAGCGGAAGCCGGTATAGGTCTTGCTGCCGGTGGTGAAGCTGGCGGCGAGGATGCGGCCGGTGCCGATCCGCTCGCCGTCGCGCCAGGTCTCCTCGACCACGGCGCTGAAGCGGTCGCCCGGCTGCACGTCCTTGAAGTCGATGTCGTAGCGGAAGATCTCGTCGGTCATCACCGCGATCGCGGCGGGGCTGAGCCCGGCCTTCACCGCCGAGGCATACAGCGAGCGGTCGATCTCGGCGCTGGCCACGGCCACGCGGGTGGTGGTGGCGCGCTCGAGCACCTTCTCGCGGATGCTGTCGCCGCGCAGGTCCAGTTCCACGCGCTGGGTCGGGCCGCGGTCGAAGCGGAAGCCGCGCAGGCCGCCTTCGCCGTCCAGGGCGAAGCCCAGCTCGGCGCCCGGGCGCAGGCGGGTCAGGGCCTCGCGGTTGGCCGGGTTCTCGAGGATCCGGTGCATGGTCGCCACCGGGATGCCCATGGTCTCGAACACCTGGCCCAGGGTCTGGCCGCGCTCGATCTCCACCACTTCCCAGAAATGGTCGGCGCCTTCGCCGGTCGGGGCGCGCACGGTCAGCGGCGGCAGCTGCAGCGGCAGCACCGCGCTGACCTGCGAGGCGGGTTCGAGCTGCGAGGAGAAACCGGGGACGATGGTGGCCAGCAGGGCGCCGAGGGTGGCGAACAGGCTGGCGTGGAGCCAGTGGCGGCGGGTCCAGCGCTGGTTGAAGGCGACGGGGAACCGCTCTTTCAGCTTGCGGTGGAGGGTCCGGTGGTGAAGGATGCCGAGGCGGTCGTGGAACTGCTGCTTGCGGACGCGGCCGTGGTCGGTGAGGGGCATGCTTGACTTCCTTCACGGGACCCCGGGGTGCGGCCCACTGGCGGGTAAAATAGACACCTCAAACTAGTGCGTCAAACCATTGATGGTGCTGGACTTTCATCTGGCCTTCCGGTTAACCCGCACGTAACATTCCATTCAAGTTTGTCATCGCCCCACCGTCTGGAGTCCCCGTGTTTTCCGAGAAGTCCGTCGAAGAATCCCTCGCCCTCATCGGCCGCGGCGCCGATGAGATCCTCAAGCGCGAGGATCTGGAGGCGCGGCTGAAGCTGGGTCGCCCACTGCGGGTCAAGGCGGGCTTCGACCCGACGGCGCCGGACCTGCACCTGGGCCATACGGTGCTGCTGAACAAGATGCG
Source organism: Pseudoxanthomonas suwonensis J47 (assembly GCF_000513955.1). GTDB lineage: Bacteria > Pseudomonadota > Gammaproteobacteria > Xanthomonadales > Xanthomonadaceae > Pseudoxanthomonas > Pseudoxanthomonas suwonensis_C. The sequence goes on along the minus strand of NZ_AZUZ01000019.1, from coordinate 20,338 downwards.
CCAGTTCCAGGACCTGGGGCACCAGGTGATCTTCCTGATCGGCGACTTCACCGGGATGATCGGCGACCCGACCGGCAAGAACGTGACCCGCAAGCCGCTGTCGCGCGAGGACGTGCTGGCCAACGCCGAGACTTACGCCGAGCAGGTCTTCAAGGTGCTCGACCGCGAGCGCACCGAGGTGCGCTTCAATAGCGAGTGGTTCGGGAAGATGTCGGCGGCGGACATGATCAGGCTGGCCGGCCAGCACACCGTGGCGCGCATGCTCGAGCGCGACGACTTCTCCAAGCGCTTCGCCGCGCAGCAGTCGATCGCGATCCACGAGTTCCTCTACCCGCTGGTGCAGGGCTACGACTCGGTGGCACTGCAGGCGGACGTGGAGCTGGGCGGCACCGACCAGAAGTTCAACCTGCTGATGGGCCGTGGCCTGCAGGAGCACTACGGGCAGGCGCCGCAGGTGGTGTTGACCATGCCGCTGCTGGAAGGCCTGGACGGCGTCAACAAGATGAGCAAGTCGCTCGGCAACTACATCGGCATCGCCGAGCCGGCGATCGACATCGTCAACAAGACGATGAAGATCGGCGACGGGCTGATGTGGAAGTGGATCGAGCTGCTGAGCTTCGAGATCTCCGCCGAGGAGGCGCGCAAGCTGCGCGGGGAGGTGGCCGCCGGCCTCAACCCGCGCGACATCAAACTGCGCCTGGCGCGCGAGCTGGCCACGCGCTTCCACGACGCGGCCGCGGCGGAAACGGCGATCGCCGGCTGGCACGCGGCCGTCACCGGCCAGGGCGACACCTCGCTGCTGCCGCTGCAGGACGTGGCGGTCCCGGCCGAGGGCCTGCGCATCGCGGCGCTGCTCACGGCCGCCGGCATCACGCCGTCCAATTCGGAGGCCAACCGCAAGCTCAAGGAGCGCGCGGTGAAGATCGACGGCGAAGTCGTCGAGGATGCGGCCCGCGTATTCGCGCCCGGCTTCGAAGGCGTGCTGCAGGTCGGCAAGCGCAACTTCGCGCGCGTCCGCCTCATCGCAGGCTGATTTCCTTACCCCTCTCCCCCCGGGAGAGGGGCCAGGGGTGAGGGTCGGAACCCCGCTAGCGTTTCCGGTCGCGTGAGCGGTGATGCCCGATTGCACGGGTGCCACTCGGCTGCGCCAACAGCAAGCAAACGCAACAGCACAGCGTTGGGTTGCGCGGGCTTCGGACGGAGCCGCGGCAGCACGGGGGTATGCCGCATCGCGCGGTTCCGCGTCCTGCTCCAACGCGCGAACGCGGCACATCCATGTGCCGCTTGCGGCATNCCCCCGCGCTACCGCGTCTTCGGGCACGTTGAGTTCGTGGCTTCGCTCTTTTCTCCCCTCTCCCCCCGGGAGAGGGGCTGGGGGNGAGGGTCCGGTGCCAGCGGCATCGGAATGTCGACCCTCTCCCGATCCCCGCTTCGCGCCCTGCCCGCGGCCTCACTCCAGGGAGAAGAGGGGGCTGGAACCCGGATGCGGCCTTTGGCCTTGTCCGGGCTACAGGGTGTGGGTGACCACGCAGTCGCGGCCGGCGCGCTTGGCGGTGTAGAGGGCCTCGTCGGCGGCGCGCATCAGCATCGACAGGGACATCGGCCGGTTGCACAGCGACACGCCGAGGCTGGCGGTGACGCGGACCGGCGGGGCGGGCGGTTCCAGGCGGATGGTGGCCAGGGCGACGCGGATGCGTTCGGCCAGCTGCTGGGCGTTGCACGCGTCCGGGCCGGTCACCACGATCACGAACTCCTCGCCGCCGGTGCGGGCGAACACGTCGTGCTCGCGGGTCTGGCCGCGGATGGTGTCGCTGGTCTTCTGCAGTACCAGGTCGCCGATCTCGTGGCCGTAACGGTCGTTGACCCGCTTGAAGCGGTCCAGGTCCAGCGCGATCACCGCCAGGTGCGCTTCGCGGGTGAGCCGCTCGAGGTCGGGGTCGAGGCGGGCGAACAGGCCGCGGCGGTTGAGCGTGCCGGTGAGCGGGTCGAGCATCGCGGTCTGCCGCAACGATTCGGCGGCGCGGAAGCTGGCCAGCATCAGCATGCAGAAGTTGATCAGGTACCACAGCGACAGGTCGACGTTGACCCAGGCTTCGTTGGGGCCGTACTGGCCGGTCAGCGCCTGCAGCAGGTCGCGCGCGTACAGCCAGGCCAGCACCGCGGCACCGACCACCATCAGCCGCGCCGGCACGCGCAGCGGCGGGACGTCGAGGTGGCGCAGCTGCCACAGCATCACGCCGAGCAGGACCAGTTCGGCCAGGCTCATCGCCGCGCCCTGGCCATCGATCGCGTCGCCGGCCAGCCAGGCCAGCAGCGACAGCGCGGCCAGCGCCGGGACCAGCAGCCATTCGGTGCGGGTCTGCTCCCGCTGCTGCACGAACTTGATCACCGAGCCGGCTAGCACTGCCAGGCCACCGCAGGCGAACATGCCGCCCAGGGCAGCCACGGGCGCGGTCGCGGCGGTGGCGCCGGCGCGCTCGAGCTGCTGGGCGGTGCCGTCGAGCATCGCCGCGCCGAGCGAATAGAAGAAGTGGCCCACGCCCCACGAGGCGATGCCGCGCACGCCGCGCGACACGCGCGACACGTACCAGAACAGGCCCAGCAGGATGAACGCCAGGGCACAGTTGGCCAGCAGCAGGTTGTAGAAGTCGGTGGTCATCCGCCTCCCCGGGGCAGCGCACTGCGGTGCCACAACGACTATAGCGGCCAACAGCGGCCGCGCGCGGCCAGGGGCGGAACCGGCGCGGCCGGCATCCGGGGGCGCCGCGGCCAAGGGGGCAGGACGGGGAGGGGGAGCGCGGCGCCCGCCAGACGGGCTGGCGGGGCCGGGGCAGCGGGGCGGCGCGGATGGCCGCCCCTGCGCGGGCGTCAGTCGCCCAGGGTCAGCAGCGAGGCGTTGCCGCCGGCGGCGGTGGTGTTGACCGTCACCGTCTTCTCGGTGGCGAAGCGCAGCAGGTAGTGCGGGCCGCCGGCCTTGGGGCCGGTGCCCGACAGGCCCTGGCCGCCGAACGGCTGCACCCCGACCACCGCGCCGATCTGGTTGCGGTTGACGTAGATGTTGCCGACCTTCGCCCGCGAGGCGATCCGCTCGACGGTCTCGTCGATGCGCGAGTGGATGCCCAGGGTCAGGCCGTAGCCGGTGGCGTTGATCTGGTCGATCACCGCGTCGAGCTGGTCGGCCTTCCAGCGGACCACGTGCAGGACCGGGCCGAACACCTCGCGCTGCAGCTGCGACAGCGACTGCAGTTCGTAGGCGCGCGGCAGGAAGAAGGTGCCGTGCTCCAGTGCCGCGTCGGACGGGGCGATGGCGATCAGCCTGGCCTCGGTGTCCATCCGCTTCGCGTGCGCTTCCAGCAGCGCGCGCGCGTCCTCGTCGATCACCGGGCCGACGTCGGTGGACAGCAGGCCCGGGTCGCCGACCTTCAGCTCGGCCATGGCGCCGGCGAGCATGGTCACCACCTTGTCGGCGATGTCCTCCTGCACGAACAGCACGCGCGCGGCCGAGCAGCGCTGGCCGGCGGAGGTGAAGGCGCTGGCGATGGCGTCCTTGACCAGCTGCTCGGGCAGGGCCGAGGAGTCGGCGATCAGCGCGTTCTGCCCGCCGGTCTCGGCGATCAACACCGCGATCGGCGCTTCCTCGCGCGCGGCCAGGGCGCGGTTGATCGCGCGCGCGGTCTCGGTCGAACCGGTGAAGGCCACGCCGGCCACCCGCGCATCGGCGGTCAGCGCGGCGCCGACGGTGGCGCCGTCGCCGGGCACGAACTGCAGCACATCGGTCGGCACGCCGGCTTCGTGCAGCAGCTTCACCGCGGCGTGGCCGACCAGGTTGGTCTGTTCGGCCGGCTTGGCGATGACGCTGTTGCCGGCGGCCAGCGCCGCGGCCACCTGGCCGAGGAAGATCGCCAGCGGGAAGTTCCACGGGCTGATGCAGACGAACACGCCGCGGCCCTGCAGGCGCAGCTCGTTGGATTCGCCGGTCGGGCCGGGCAGGTGTTCCGGCGCGCCGAACTGGCGTCGCGCCTGGCCGGCGTAGTAGCGCAGGAAGTCGACCGCCTCGCGCACTTCGGCGACCGAGTCGGGCAGGGTCTTGCCGGCCTCGCGCACGCACAGGGCCATGAACTGCGCCATGCGCTGCTCGAGCAGGTCGGCGGCGTGCTCGAGGATCGCGGCGCGGCTGGCGGCCGGGGTGCGGTCCCAGGCCGGCTGCGCGGCGGCGGCATTGGCCAGCGCGCGCTGCACGGTGGCCGCGTCGGCCGGCTGCCAGTGGCCGACGACCTGGCGGCGGTCGGCCGGGCTGGTCACCGGCAGCGAATCGCCGTCGGCGATCGCGCCGGGCACCAGCGGTCCGGCGCTGTACGCGCCGGCGTGCTCGCCCAGGCGCGCGGCCAGGGCCTTCAGTTCGAGGTCGTCGGCGAGGTTGGCGCCCATGGAGTTGTTCCTGTCGAAGCCTTGCTGGGTGTAGAGGTCGCGCGGCAGCGGGATGCGCGGATGCGGGATCGATTCGAAGCCGGAGACGGCGGCCACCGGGTCCTGGACCAGGTCGGCGACCGGGACGTCCTCGTCGGTGATGCGGTTGACGAAGCTGGAGTTGGCGCCGTTCTCGAGCAGGCGCCGCACCAGGTACGGCAGCAGGTCCTCGTGGCTGCCGACCGGGGCGTACACGCGGCACGGCACGCCCAGGCGGTCGGCCGGCACCACTTCGGCGTAGAGGTCGTCGCCCATGCCGTGCAGCTTCTGGTGCTCGTACGGGCGGCCTTCGGCGATGGCACGGATCGCGGCGATGGTCTGCGCGTTGTGGGTGGCGAACATCGGGTAGATCGCGTCGCTGTTGGCGAACATCCGCTTCGCCGTGGCCAGGTAGGACACGTCGGTGTTCTGCTTGCGGGTGAACACCGGGTAGCCCGGCAGGCCTTCGACCTGGGCGCGCTTGATCTCCGCGTCCCAGTACGCGCCCTTGACCAGGCGCACCGGGATGCGGCGGCCGACGCGGCGGGCCAGCCCGGCGAGGAAGTCGATCACGAACGGCGCGCGCTTCTGGTAGGCCTGCACCGCCAGGCCGTAGCCTTCCCAGCCGACCAGGGTCGGGTGCGAGTAGGTGGCCTCGATGATGTCCAGCGACAGCTCCAGGCGCTCGCTTTCCTCGGCGTCGACGGTGTAGCCGATGCCGTAGGAGCGGGCCAGCTGCGCCAGCTCCAGCACCGCGGGCGCCAGCTCGGCCATCACCCGCTCGCGCTTGGCGTGCTCGTAGCGCGGGAACAGCGCCGACAGCTTGATCGAGATGCTCGGCGCGGCGAACACGTCCGAGCCGACGTAGTTGCCGCTGCGGCCGATGGCGTGGATCGCGTCGCGGTACGCCTGCAGGTAGCGCCGGGCGTCCTTCATGGTCAGCGCGCCCTCGCCGAGCATGTCGAACGAGTAGCGGTAGCTGGCGTTGTCGCCCTTCTTCGAGCGCGCCAGCGCCTCGCCGATGGTCCGGCCCATGACGAACTGGTGGCCCATGATCCGCATCGCCTGGCGCACGGCCAGGCGCACCACCGGCTCGCCGACGCGGCCGACCAGGCGCTTGAACGCCCCGGGCACGTCGTGGCGGGTCATGTCGTTGAGGTTGACCAGCTTGCCGGTGAGCATCAGGCCCCAGGTCGAGGCGTTGACCAGCACCGATTCGCTCTGGCCCAGGTGCTTCTCCCAGTCGGCGTCGCCGAGCTTGTCGCGGATCAGCCTGTCGGCGGTGTCCTGGTCGGGAATGCGCAGCAGCGCCTCGGCCACGCACATCAGCAGCACGCCTTCCTCGCTGCCGAGGTCGTACTGGCGCATGAAGGCCTCGATCGCGCCCTGGTCATGGACGCGGGCGCGGACCCGGCGGACCAGGTCGGCGGCCAGCGCGTCGACCTCGGCCTGGCGCTGCGGCTCCAGGCGCGCCTGCTCGAGCAGTTCGCGCACGTGGGTGGCCTCGTCGCGCAGCCAGGCGGCGGTGATCGCCGCCCGCGGCGGCGAAGGCGGCGCGGGCGGGGCGTCGAACACGGGCGGCGCGCCCACGACGCGGAGCGGGCCGTGTCCGTGCGCGCTCGGGAAGGAGGAAGGAGTGGCGTTCATCGTGTCGCTCGGCAGGGATGCGGACGCCGGCCACGGCCAGTGTCGCGCCGCCGCATGGGGCGGGCGTGAACGGGCGGGGCCGGGGGCGCGACATGATCGCGTGCGCCCGCGCCGGCTGGCTTGACCGATTCCGGCGCGGACCGTGCCTGCCGCGGCACAAGCCGGCCGCGGGTTCAGCCCTGGCGCAGGGCGCGGTACTCGCTGGGGGTCATCCCGACCAGGGCGACGAAGCGGCGGGTGAAGGCGCTCTGGTCGCCGAAGCCGCAGGCCTGGGCGATGCTGGCGATGCTGCCGGGGCCGTGCAGGCGGTGCATCGCCGCCTGGATCCGGATCCGGGTCAGCAGCTGCAGCGGCGACAGCTGGAACACCTTGTGGAAGGTGCGTTCGAGCTTGGAGGCGGAGAAGCCGGTGATCGCCTGCAGGTCCTGCACCCGCACGTTGCCGGCGTAGTTCCGGTTCATGTGCACCAGCGCCTCGCGCAGGGAGCGGTAGTCGTCCTCCAGGCCCTCGCGGCTGGCCAGGTCGCGGGAGATGCCGATCAGGCCGGCGACCTCGCCGCCGATCCGCAGCGGGCGCTTGCAGGTCAGGCACCAGCCCGGCTCGCGGTCGGAGAACAGGTGCAGCTCCAGCAGGTTGTCGATCACCGCCCCGCCCAGCACCTGCTGGTCCTGCAGGCCGTAGGTGGCGCCCATGCCGCTTGGGTAAACCTCGCTGGCGCGGCGGCCGATGATCTCCCGGCGCGAACGCAGGCCCAGCCGCCGCAGCATGGTGGCGTTGACGTGGGTGTAGCGGCCCTCGCGGTCCTTGATGAAGAACAGGACATCGGGGATCGAATCGAACAGCGCCTCGACCTCGGCGGCGTCCACGTTGAGGGGGGCGGGGCTCACGGCAGGCAGGTGCGGCGGGGGCAGGGTCGGGCGACCGGGGCGTGGACATCTTAAAGGTGTGCCACGGCCGTGGCCGGCCCTGGTGCTGCGCCGCACGGAAGCGGGCCCGGCCGCCGCCCCGCGCCGCGCCAGCCCCCGCGGGAGTTGAGCGGAATCAATGCAAGTTGCCGCCGAATGTGCTCAACGCTTACCATCCTGATGTTTTCCGCAGCCGGCTTGCGGCGGTGGGCGACATGATCGAGGTGGTCCCGACGGGGGCCGGCGGTGCCGGTGCGCAGCTGCGGTTGCGCCCGCCGCGGGCCCTGACGGCCGCGCAGTTCAGGGCGTTGTTCGCCGCCCTGGCGGGCGCGATGTGGCTGGTGGCTGGCCTGGGCTGGCTCGCCGGCAACGTGTTCGCCCCGGTCTTCGCCCTGCTGCACAGCGCAGGGGTCGCGCTGGCGCTGCGCTGGCTGTGGCGCAGCGGGGAACGTGGCGAGGACATCGCCATCGGTCCGGGGGCGGTGGAAGTCCGTCGCGGGGCCGAGTCCGTCTTCCGTGCCCATCCCCACTGGGTACGGATGCGGGTGGAGGGGGACGACGGCAGGGTGATGCTGTCGTCCAGCGGCAGGCGGGTGGAGGTGGGCGCTTTCCTGGGCCCGGCCGAACGCTCCCAGCTGGTGGGGTGCTTGAAGGAATTCCTGGCGGCCGCCGACCGGCCGCAACCGATGACGCAACCAGGGTCTAGGCAATGATGCAAGCGAAGGGATGGTGGAAGCGGTTGATGGCGGCGGGCGCGCTCCTGGCGGCGCCGGTGCTGGCCTGGGCCCAGTCGGCGGACCCGCACCGCTGGCAGCTGAACATGGGACGCGGCGTCACCGCTTCCTCGCAGAACGCCTACGAGGCGCACATGATCGCGCTGTGGGTCTGCGTGATCATCGGCGTGCTGGTGTTCGGCGCCATGGCCGTGGCCATGGTCCGGTTCCGCAAGTCCAAGGGTGCGGTGGCGGCGCAGTTCGCCCACAACACCACCGCCGAGATCATCTGGACGGTGATCCCGGTGCTGATCCTGATCGCGATGGCGTGGCCGGCCACGGCCAAGCTGATCGCCATGTACGACACCCGCGACGCGGCCATGACCGTCAAGGTCACCGGCTACCAGTGGATGTGGAAGTACGAATACCTGGGCGAGGGCGTGGAGTTCACCAGCCGCCTCGACCGCGAATCCGACCGCATCCGCCAGAGCGGCGAGCGCCCGGACTTCGAGAAGAACCCGCACTACCTGCTGGACGTGGACAACCGCCTGGTCCTGCCGGTGGACACCAAGGTCCGCTTCGTCATCACCTCCGACGACGTCATCCACGCCTGGTGGGTGCCGGCGCTGGGCTGGAAGCAGGACGCGATCCCGGGCCTGATCAACGAGGCCTGGACCGAGATCAAGACGCCGGGCGTGTACCGCGGCCAGTGCGCCGAGCTGTGCGGCAAGGACCACGCCTTCATGCCGATCGTGGTGGAAGCCGTCTCCAAGGAGGACTTCGCCCGCTGGCTGGCCTCGAAGAAGCCGGCCGCCGCTGCGCCGGCCGAAGCCGCTGAAGGCGACGCGGCTCCCGCCGACGCCCCGGCCAGCGAGGCCCCGGCCGCCGATGCCGCGCCCGAAGCGGCGCCGCAGGACGCCGGCCAGGCCTGATCCGTACACGCAACGGCCGCGCCGCGGCCGCCACGCAAACGCATTCCAGAGGTAGCAACGCCATGGCCCATTCCGCCGCCGAGCACCACGACGACCACCACGGCCACAAGCAGGGGTTCGTCGAGCGCTGGTTCTTCTCGACCAACCACAAGGACATCGGCACGCTGTACCTGCTGTTCTCCTTCGTGATGTTCATCATCGGCGCGGCGATGAGCGTGGTCATCCGCCTCGAGCTGATGCAGCCGGGCCTGCAGCACGTCAGCCCCGAGTTCTTCAACCAGATGACCACCGTGCACGCGCTGGTCATGATCTTCGGCGGCGTGATGCCGGCCTTCGTCGGCCTGGCCAACTGGATGATCCCGCTGCAGGTCGGCGCGCCGGACATGGCGCTGCCGCGCATGAACAACTGGTCCTTCTGGATCATGCCGTTCGCCTTCGCGCTGCTGCTGGTCACCCTGTTCCTGCCGGGCGGCGCCCCGGCCGGCGGCTGGACCCTGTACCCGCCGCTGTCGCTGCAGGGCGGCTACAACGTCGCGTTCACGATCTTCGCCATCCACATGATGGGCGTCAGCTCGATCATGGGCTCGATCAACATCATCGCCACCGTGCTGAACATGCGCGCGCCGGGCATCGACCTGCTGAAGATGCCGATCTTCTGCTGGACCTGGCTGATCACCGCCTTCCTGCTGATCGCGGTGATGCCGGTGCTGGCCGGCGCGGTGACCATGCTGCTGACCGACAAGTTCTTCGCCACCTCGTTCTTCAACGCGGCCGGCGGCGGCGACCCGGTGATGTACCAGCACATCTTCTGGTTCTTCGGCCATCCCGAGGTCTACATCATGATCCTGCCCGCCTTCGGCGTGGTCAGCGAGATCATCCCGACCTTCAGCCGCAAGCCGCTGTTCGGCTACCAGGCGATGGTCTACGCGACCGCCTCGATCGCGTTCCTGTCGTTCATCGTGTGGGCCCACCACATGTTCACGGTGGGCATGCCGCTGGGCGGCGAGATCTACTTCATGTTCGCCACCATGCTGATCGCGGTGCCGACCGGCGTGAAGGTGTTCAACTGGGTCTCCACGATGTGGAAGGGCTCGCTGACCTTCGAGGCGCCGATGCTGTGGTCGGTGGCCTTCGTGATCCTGTTCACCATCGGCGGCTTCTCCGGCCTGATGCTGGCGATCGTCCCGGCCGACTTCCAGTACCACGACACCTACTTCGTGGTGGCGCACTTCCACTACGTGCTGGTGACCGGCGCGGTGTTCGCGCTGATCGCCGCGGTCTATTACTGGTGGCCGAAGTGGACCGGCCGCATGTACAGCCAGGCCGCCGCCAAGTTCCACTTCTGGTGGTCGGTGGTGTTCGTGAACCTGCTGTTCTTCCCGCAGCACTTCCTGGGCCTGGCCGGCATGCCGCGCCGCATCCCGGACTACAACGTGGTGTTCGCGGACTGGAACCTGGTCAGCTCGATCGGCGCGTTCGGCATGTTCGTCACCCCGTTCATGATGGCGGCGATCCTGTTCCACTCGCTGCGCAACGGCGCCAGGGCCGACGCGCGCTCGTGGGAAAGCGCCCGCGGCCTGGAGTGGACCGTGCCGTCGCCGGCGCCGCACCACACCTTCTCGACCCCGCCGGTCATCAAGGACGGCGACCTGGCCCACGGCGACGTGAGCCACTGAGGCAGCACCGCCGGGGCGCCGGCTTGAAGGCGCCCCGCGCAACCGGAAGTACCGCATGAACGCAGGCAACGGCCACAACCAGGACACGGAACGCCGCCGCAAGGGCGCGGTGCGGACCGCGCTGGTGCTGGGCGCGATCGCGCTGGCGATCTACGTGGCCTTCATCCTCTCGGGCGTGCTGGGCGCATGAGCGGCCCGCAGGCCCCGGCGAAGCGCAGCGCGGGCTGGCTGAAGCTGGCCGGCGTGGCCCTGGCCGCGTTCGCCTTCACCTTCTCGCTGGTGCCGCTGTACCGCATCGCCTGCGAGAAGGTGTTCGGCATCCGCCTGGAGCAGGGGCCCGGCCAGGTGCGCGCGCAGGCCGCCGGCGAGGCGCGCAAGGCGCGCACGGTGACCGTGCAGTTCGACGGCGGCGTGAACTCGAAGCTGCCGTGGGCGTTCGAGCCGGAGCAGCTGACCATGCAGGTCGTGCCCGGCGAGCTCAACGAGGCGATGTACGTGGCGCGCAACGACGGCGACCGCGCCATCGTCGGCAGCGCCACCCCGTCGGTGGCGCCGGCGCGCGCCTCCGGCTACTTCACCAAGACCGAGTGCTTCTGCTTCACCGCGCAGACCCTGCAGGCGGGCGAGACGCGCGAGATGCCTGTGCGCTTCATCGTCGATCCGGACCTGCCGGCCGACGTCAGCACCATCACCCTGTCGTATACCTTCTTCAAGAACGAGGAACTGACCGCGCGACTCGGCGCGGCGCAGGCCACCCACCCGCCGCACGCGGCGCCCTGACGAGCACGGAAACACCACCATGGCCCAACCGCAGACGGACCACTACTTCGTACCGGCGCAGAGCAAGGCGCCGATCCTGGCCTCGATCTCGCTGTTCACCCTGATGGTGGGCGTGGCCAACTGGCTCAACGACGTGTCCTGGGGCCGCTGGGTGTTCTTCCTCGGCCTGGCGATGATGGTCGCGGTGCTGTTCTACTGGTTCAGCGCCGTGGTGCGCGAATCGCTGGCCGGCCACTACAACCGCCAGGTCGACGTCTCGTTCCGGATGGGGATGATCTGGTTCATCTTCTCCGAGGTGATGTTCTTCGGCGCGTTCTTCGGCGCGCTGTTCTATGCCCGCCAGTTCGCGCTGCCGTGGCTGGGCGGCGAGGGCGACGGCGCGATGACCAACGCGCTGCTGTGGGACGGCTACTCCGCCGCGTGGCCCACCGCCGGTCCCGGCCAGGTCGGCGGCCAGTTCCAGACCATCCCGGCCTGGGGCCTGCCGCTGGTCAACACCCTGATCCTGCTGACCTCGGGCGTGACCCTGACTATCGCCCACCACGCGCTGAAGGCGGCGCGCCGCGGCCAGGTACTGCTGTGGCTGGGCATCACCGTGCTGCTGGGCCTGCTGTTCCTCACCTTCCAGGCCGAGGAATACATCCACGCCTACAAGGAGCTGAACCTGACCCTGGGTTCGGGCATCTACGGTTCGACCTTCTTCATGCTCACCGGTTTCCACGGCGCGCACGTGCTGCTGGGCACGATCATGCTGGCGGTGATGTGGTTCCGCGCGCTGAAGGGCCACTTCACCCCGGACAGCCACTTCGGCTTCGAGGCGGCGGCGTGGTACTGGCACTTCGTCGACGTGGTCTGGCTGGGGCTGTTCCTGTTCGTCTACGTGCTTTGAGAGCCGTGATGGGTGATTCGGGATTGGTGATTCGCTAGCAGCGGAAGCAGAAGCGGATCATGGAACAGGGGCGCCGGACCGGCGCCCTTGCTCTTTCCAACCACGAATCACGGATTACCGGTCACGGCGCGCGCGCAGCGCGCGCCTCAGCCACCGATGCCGTGCGGGGTGATCACCCCGGTCCAGATGCCGAGGATCACCAGCAGGATCAGCGCCACCGAGAAGCCGATGCGGCGGGTGAGCGCGTTGACCGTGCGCTTGCTCTGGCCGCGGTCGACCAGCAGGTAATACAGGGCGCTGCCGAGGTTCCAGAGGATGACCAGCAGGAACGCGACGATCAGCAGGGTCTTGAGCGAATCGTTCACGGCACGGGCCTCGGCGTGGCAGGAAGAATGCCGCGCATTATCGCAGGCGCGGGGCCCGGCGTCGTGAGCGCGCGCCACCTGCCGCTGTGGGCCGGCTGGCTGCTGGCGCTGGCCGTGGCCGCGGGCTGCGCCTCGCTGGGCCTGTGGCAGCTGCAGCGCATGCATGCCAAGCAGGCGCTGCTGGACGCGTCGGCGCAGGTGCTGGAACAGCGCCGCGAGCAGCCGCTGGCGCTGGCTGGCGAGACCTCGCGCGTGCGCGCCTACGACTGGGCCGCCGGCGATGGCAGCTTCGCGCCGCTGCCGGCGGTGCTGCTGGACAACCAGAACCGCGATGGACGCGCCGGGGTGCGCGCCTACCGCGTGTTCCAGCCTAAGGCCGATGGCGCGCTGCCGGTGCTGGTCGAGCTGGGCTGGTTGCCGCTGCCCGGCGACCGGCGCCTGCCCGACGTGCCCGCGCCGCCGCTGGAACGCGTTTCCGGCCTGCTGCTGCCGCCGCCGTCACCGGGCCTGGCCGCGCCGGCGATCGAGAAGCAGGCCGACGGCACGCTGCTGCTGGTCGCCCTCGATCCTGGAGCGGTGGCCGCCGCGCTGGGCCTGCCGGCGCTGGCGCCGCGGTTGCTGCGCCTGGATCCGGACCTGCCGGTGGGCTATGCGCGCGACCTCGACCTGCTCCCCAACACGCTGCCGCCGGAGCGCCATCTCGGCTATGCGGTGCAGTGGTTCGCCCTGGCGCTGGCGGTGCTGGCGATCGCCACGCTGCTGAGCCTGCGCCAACGCAGGCGGGCCGCGCGGGCGGCCTCGCCGCACAACGTGCGAAAATCCGGCCCATGACCGTACCTGCAACCGACGCAGCCCGACTCCGCCGCGGGCGACTGATGCTGATCGCCCTGTTCGTGCTGTTCTTCGGTTCGGCCTTCGGCGCCGGCCTGCTGCGCCTGAGCGGCTGGATGCCGGCGGGGCTGAAGAACCACGGCGAGCTGCTGCAGCCGCCGGCCGACCTGCGCGAGGTCCCGCTGCTGCACGCCGACGGCCGCCGCTACGACTGGGACCCGGCCGCGCGCACCTGGCGCATCCTCGCCGCGCCGCCGGCTGGATGCGCCGACGAGTGCACGCAGCTGCTGGCGGAGCTGGACAAGGTGTGGAAGCTGTTCGGCCACAATGCCGACCGCGTCGAGGTGCTGTGGCTGGGGGCGACGCCGGATGGCGTCTCCTTGCCGCCGGAGCTGCGCCCGCTGCTGGACGATCCTGCCGTACGCGCCGCGCTGCCGCGCGCCGACGACCCGGCCGGCATTCCGCTGTACGTGATCGATCCCAACGGCTTCGTCGTGTTGCGCTATGCGCCGCACGCCGATCCGTCCGGGCTGCGCACCGACGTGGCCCGCCTGTTGAAGCTGAAGTGAGGCCCGTGCGCCGATGAAACCCCTGTCCCGCCCCGCGCTGGCCCGCCACTTCCACCGCTTCGCCTGGCTGGCGGTGGCGCTGACCGCCTGCGTGGTCGTGTTCGGCGCCTTCGTGCGCCTGTCCGATGCCGGCCTCAGCTGCCCCGACTGGCCGACCTGCTATGGACGCGCCACCTGGCCGTCGGCGCCGCAGGACGCGGCCGCCCACGCGGCCAGCGAGATCCGCCAGTTCGACACCACCAAGGCCTGGCGCGAACAGGTGCACCGCCACCTGGCCGCGTCGCTGGGCGTGCTGGTGCTGCTGCTGGCGCTGCTGGCCGCGCGCCGCCGCCGCTTCGGCATGGGCGTGATCGTCGGGGCCTCGCTGCTGGTCGCCGCGGCGATCCCGGCCTACATGTACGGACAGATCGGCCTGGCCTTTGCCCTGGCCGGTGCCGGCGAGGCGGTGCTGCTGCTGGCGGCGATGCGCTGGTCGAACATCGACCTGGCCCGCGCCGCGGTGCTGACCCTGGCGGTGATCGTGTTCCAGGCGCTGCTGGGCAAGTGGACCGTGACCCTGCTGCTGAAGCCGATCGTGGTGATGGGGCACCTGCTCGGCGGCCTGACCACGTTCTCGCTGCTGCTGTGGATGGCGTGGCGCGCCACCCACCTGCCGATCGTGCTGGCCGACGCGCGCGTGTTGCGGCGCTGGCTGGTCGCCGGGCTGGTGGTGCTGGGCGTGCAGATCGCGCTGGGCGGCTGGACCAGCGCCAACTACGCGGCGCTGGCCTGCGGCGGCGGTGGCTGGACCACGGCGCAGCACCACTACCTCGATTTCCCGAAGTGCGTCGGCCAGTGGTGGCCGCCGACCGATTTCCGCGAAGGCTTCGTGCTGTGGCGCGGGATCGGCGTGGACTACGAAGGGGGCGTGCTCGACGGCGCCTCCCGGATCGCGATCCAGATGGCGCACCGGATGATGGCGGTGGTCGTGCTGCTGTACATGCTGGTGCTGGCCGTGCGCCTGTTCCGCCTGCCGGGCATGCGCGGCTGGGGGGCGCTGCTGGCGGTGCTGGTCCTGGCCCAGGTCGCGCTGGGCGTGCTCAACGTCAAGCTGGCCCTGCCGCTGCCGGTGGCGGTGCTGCACAACGCCGGCGCGCTGGCGCTGCTGGCGGTGCTGGTGACCCTGCTGGCGCGGCTGAAGGAACCCGAGCCGGTCGCATGAGCCCCGCACCCGTCCCCGTCTGGCGCGAGTACCTGGAGCTGACCAAGCCGCGCGTGGTCGCGCTGCTGGTATTCACCGCCCTGGTCGGCATGTTCCTGGCCGTGCCCGGGCTGCCGCCGCTGCGCGAGAGCGTGTTCGGCCTGCTCGGCATCTGGCTGGCCGCGTCCTCGGCCGCGGCGATCAACCACCTGATCGACCAGCGCATCGACCGGGTGATGGCGCGCACCTCGCACCGCCCGCTGGCCACCGGCGCGCTCAACCCGCTGCAGGTGCTGGTGTTCGCAGTGGTGCTGGGCGTGGTCTCGATGGCGATCCTGGTGCTGCTGGTGAACACCGTCACCGCGCTGCTCACCTTCGCCTCGCTGATCGGCTACGCGGTGGTCTACACCGGCTTCCTCAAGCGCGCCACGCCGCAGAACATCGTGATCGGCGGCGTCGCCGGCGCCGCGCCGCCGCTGCTGGGCTGGGCCGCGGTCACCAACCTGGAAGGGCCGTGGGACTGGCAGTACGCGCTGCTGCTGGTGCTGATCATCTTCGTGTGGACGCCGCCGCACTTCTGGGCGCTGGCGATCTTCCGTCGCGAGGACTACGCGCGCGCGCTGATCCCGATGCTGCCGGTCACCCACGGCGTCACCTACACGCGCTGGCAGATCCTGTTCTACACGGTGCTGCTGCTGCAGGTGAGCCTGCTGCCGGTGATCTTCGGCATGAGCGGGTTCTTCTACCTGGGCGGCGCGCTGGTGCTGGGCAGCGTGTTCCTGTGGTACGCGTGGCGCCTGCTCGATCCGCCGGACGAGCTGTTCGCGATGCGGGTGTTCAAGTACTCGGTGGTCTACCTGATGGCGCTGTTCGCCTTCCTGCTGGTCGACCACTGGTTGCCGCTGCTGCTGCCGGCCGCCTGATCGGCGGCGCCTGCCGCGGCGGGGCAGCGGACGTGCGCCGTGGCGCACGTCCGCATCCGGTCACTCCGCGGCCCAGACCAGCCCGTCGCCCTGCCGCTCGATGTGGCCCAGCCCCGGGAACGGGAAATGCACGGCGTACACGCGCTCGCCGCTGTCGGCGAGCTGGCCGAGCAGGGCCTGGCGGCGTTCGCGGCCGGCGTCGGCATCGCGGTCGAAGGCGATGGTCCATTCCGGCCGCTGCACCGAGATGACGTGGTGGTGCATCGAGTCGCCCACGTAGAGCAGGCTGTCGCTGCCGCTGGTGATCCGGTAGGCGGCATGGCCGACGGTGTGGCCGGTCGCCTCGACCGCCTGCACCACGCCCGGCACCAGTTCCGCGCCGGCGGCGAAGGTTTCCACCTTCGGCGTGATCGCGGCCACCAGCGCAGCCTGCACCGGATCGGCGCCCTCGGCCGTGCCGCGCGTACGCAGGTCGTCCCACTCCTGCGCGGTCATGCGCACGGTGGCGTTCGGGAACGCCAGCGCGCCCTGCGCATCGACCAGGCCCCCGACGTGGTCGCCATGGGCATGCGAGATGAAGATGTCGGTGACCTCGCCGGGGGCCACGCCGGCGGCGGCCAGCGACTCGCCCAGCTTGCCGGCGCCGTCGCCCATGTTGCGGCCGGCGCCGGTGTCGAACAGCAGCACGCGGTCGCCCGTGCGCACCAGCAGCGGCTGCACGCCCAGGTGCAGGACGTCGGTGGGCTGGCCGGCCGCGGCCAGCACTTCGGCCACTTCCTCCGGCGTGCGGCCGACGCCGAACACGGCGTTGTCGTTGGGCACCGACAGGGTGCCGTCGCGCAGCGCGGTGGCCTGCAGCGAGCCGATGGCGAAGGCGTGGACGGTATCGCTCGCGGTAGCTGGGGCGGCAGCTTCGGCCGTCGCTTCGGTGGCGGGCGCGGCGTTGCCTGCGCTCGGGTCCTGGCGGTCGCAGGCGACCAGCGTGGTGGCCAGGGCGACGGCCAGCAGGGACAGTGCGGCAGTGCGGATACGCATCATGGCTTCCTCCGGGGGTGGACCGCGCGATTCTGGTCGCGCGGTCCACGGCCGGCAAGCGGCGCCGCGTGACTCAGCGCGCGTCCTGCCTCAGGGCGGCGCGCTGCTCGCGCCGCCGGATCCACAGGTTGATCAGCTCGACGAACACCGAGAACGCCATCGCCGCGTAGATGTAGCCCTTCGGGATGTGCTGGCCGAAGCCGTCGGCGATCAGCACCAGGCCGATCATGATCAGGAAGCTCAGCGCCAGCACCTTGACCGTGGGATGGCGCTCGACGAAGTCGCCGATCGGACCGGCGAAGCCGATCATGAAGGCGATCGAGATCAGGATCGCGGCCACCATCACCCAGCGCTCGTCGACCATGCCGACCGCGGTGATGATCGAGTCCAGCGAGAACACGATGTCCAGGATCATGATCTGGACGATCACGCCGCCGAAGGAACTGGCCATGCGCTTGGGACTGGGCGCGCCGCCGCCGCCGGCGCCCTCGATCTTCTGGTGGATCTCGTGGGTGGCCTTGGCGATCAGGAACAGGCCGCCGCCGATCAGGATCAGGTCGCGCCACGAGAACGGATGGTCGAACAGCGCGAACAAAGGCTTGGTCAGGCCGATGATCCAGGAGATGGTGAACAGCAGGCCCAGGCGGGTGATCGCCGCGGCGGCGATGCCCAGGCGGCGGGCCTTGTTGCGCTGCTCCGGCGGCAGGCGGCTGGCCAGGATCGAGATGAAGATGATGTTGTCGATGCCCAGCACCAGTTCCAGCGCGGTGAGAGTGGCCAGGGCGATCCAGATTTCGGGATTGAGGAAGGCGTCCATGTGGGGGCGTCAGGTGGGAGTGCGAGGAGAGGGTGCCACCGGCGGCGTGCAGGCGGCATCGGTGGGGTAGCGGCGGTGCCGGCCTAGAAGTCGAACAGCTCGCCCAGCAGGGATTTGGGCTTGCGCTTGCGGGTGTCGTAGCCATGGCCGCCGTAGCCTTGGCCGTGCCGGTGGCCGTCATGGCGGGGCGGAGGTGGCGCGCTGCGGAACCCGGCATGGGCCGGCGTCGGCGCCACGTCGGCCTCGACGCGGGCGAGCAGGCGGTCCAGCTCGCCACGGTCCAGCCAGATGCCGCGGCACTGGGGGCAGTAGTCGATCTCGATGCCCTGGCGTTCGGTCATGGCCAGGATCGTGGTCTTGCAGGCGGGACAATGCATGGGGGGCTCCGGTGATTCCAGGGCCACGGCGAATCTGCATCGGCATCGAAGAGACCGGACGCACCTTCGCCGCGGGGCGGCGAAGGTCTCGTCCACGGGCCCTTCGGGCCCGCTGCTGCACCGGGGCCGCAAGGCCCGTCATGACGGCGACAGCACGGAGGACTACTCCCCTTCGAGCGGCCATCCTAGCACGGGGACTGGCGAGGCCCGCGCGGAGAACGGGCCGGCGCCACGCCGCGCTCAGGCGCGGCCGGCGAGCACCTGCAGCAGCATCCGCAGTTCGTACTTGTCGGTTTCGTCCAGGCCCTGGGCGCGGGCCTTCTGCTGCAGTTCGTCGATGCGCTGCTGCAGGGTCTGGCGTTCGAGCTGGGCGATCGCGTCGTGCAGTTCATGCGCCCACACCGCTTCCTCGCCCGGCAGCGCCTGCGCGGCGAGGCGGCGCAGGGCCTCGCCCTGTTCGTGCTCGACGAAGTGTTCGAGCAGGGCGCCGGTGCTGATCTCCGGGCGCTGGGCGACGATGTCGAGGATCTCCAGCAGCAGCGGGATGCCGGGCTGGCGCAGGTCGGCGAAGCGGTACGGCCGTTCTACCTGCGCGCCCAGCGAGGGTTTCTGCAGCAGCAGGGCGATGGCGCTGCGCACCAGGCTGCGCTTCGGCGCCGGCGTCGAGGCGCCGCGTCGCGGCGGCGCACGCACCGGTTCGGGCGCGGGCGCGGGCCGCGCGGTGTCCACGCCGGTCTGGCGCTGCAGTTCCTGGCGCATCAGGTCGGCGAAGGCACCGTCCGGCAGCTGCGCCAGCAGCGGGCGCGCGCGTTCGGCCAGGCGGGCGCGGCCGTCGATGGTGTTGCGGTTGATGTCGCGGCCCAGTTCCTCGAAGAAGAACTGCGACAGCGGCGTGGCCTGGGCGAGGCGGGCGTCGAAGCCTGCGGCGCCCTCCTGGCGGACGATGGTGTCCGGGTCCTCGCCTTCGGGCAGGAACAGGAAGAAGGCCTGGCGGCCGTCCTTCATCCGCGGCAGCACCGATTCGACCGCGCGCCAGCCGGCGCGGCGGCCGGCGGCGTCGCCGTCGAAGCAGAAGTAGACGTCGGGGGCGTTGCGGAACAGCAGTTCGGCGTGGTCGGCGGTGGTGGCGGTGCCGAGCGTGGCCACGGCCTGGGTGATGCCGTGCTGGAACAGGGCGACCACGTCCATGTAGCCCTCGACCACGATCAGGCGTTCGAGCTTCTGGTTGGCCTGGCGGGCCTGCCACAGGCCGTACAGTTCGCGGCCCTTGTGGAACAGGGCGGTCTCGGGCGAGTTGAGGTACTTGGGGCTGGCGTCCTTGTCGAGCACGCGGCCGCCGAAGGCGATCACGCGTCCGCGGCGGTCGTGGATCGGGAACATGATCCGGTCGCGGAACTTGTCGTAGACGTGGCCGCGCTCGTTCTTCGAGAGCATGCCGGTACGCTCGAGCAGCTTGAGGCGGCGTTCGTCGGTGCCGAGGGCGTGCTTGAGCGTGGAGTAGCCGTCGGCGGCGTAGCCGATGGCGAATCTGGCGCGGTTGTCGGCGTCGACGCCGCGGCCGTCGAGGTAGGCGCGGGCACGGGGGCTGTCGGCCAGCTGGCGCTGGAACAGCCTGGCGGCGGCCTCGAGTGCGGCGTACTGGTCGCGGAGGTCGCTGTCCTGGTTGTTCTGGCGGGTCTCCTTGGGAACTTCGATGCCGGCGCGGCGGGCGAGTTCTTCGACGGCGTCGAGGAACTCGAGGCGGTCGTAGTTCATCAGGAAGCTGATGGCGGTGCCGTGGGCGCCGCAGCCGAAGCAGTGGTAGAACTGCTTGGTCGGGGAGACGTAGAACGAGGGGGTGCGCTCGTCGTGGAAGGGGCACGGTGCGCTGTACTCGCGGCCCTTGCGCTTCAGCGGCACGCGCGATCCGACGATCTCGACGATGTCGGTGCGTGCGAGCAGGTCGTCGATGAACGCGTCGGACAGGCGGGCCATCGCAATAGGATGCCACGCGGCGGTGCCATTCCCCTCTCCCACCGGGAGAGGGGCAGGGGAGAGGGGCAGGTGCCGACATCCGTCCGGTCACGTCGCGACTCGCCAGCTTCCTTGTCGCATCGCGCTGCGAGCGCCTGGCGAGTGTGCCTCTGAGTGGCCAGCTTCGGACGGAGCCGCGGCAGTACGGGGGTATGCCGCATCGCGCGGTTCCGCGTCCTGCTCCAACGCGCGAGCGCAGCACATCCATGTGCTGCTTGCGGCATACCCCCGCACTACCGC
>NZ_AZUZ01000018.1 GCF_000513955.1 Pseudoxanthomonas suwonensis J47 | reverse complement strand
CCTTCCAGCGCCTTCAGCGCCGAACCCTTGATGATCGGGGTGTCGTCGCCCGGGAAGTCGTACTTGCTCAGCAGCTCGCGGACTTCCATCTCCACCAGCTCCAGCAGCTCGGCGTCGTCCACCATGTCCGCCTTGTTCAGGAAGACCACGATGTACGGCACGCCCACCTGGCGGGCCAGCAGGATGTGCTCGCGGGTCTGCGGCATCGGGCCGTCGGCCGCCGANNNCACCAGGATCGCNCCGTCCATCTGCGCCGCACCGGTGATCATGTTCTTGACGTAGTCGGCGTGGCCGGGGCAGTCAACGTGCGCGTAGTGGCGGGTCGGCGATTCGTACTCGACGTGCGCGGTCGAGATCGTGATGCCGCGAGCCTTCTCTTCCGGAGCGGCGTCGATCGCGTCGTACGCCTTGAACTCGCCACCGAAACGCTCCGCACCGATCTTCGTCAGCGCCGCCGTCAGCGTCGTCTTGCCGTGGTCAACGTGACCGATGGTGCCCACGTTCACGTGGGGCTTGGTGCGCTCGAACTTACCCTTGGCCATGGCTGCCTATCTCGCTGACGGTTGTAGGTGGAGTACCGCTTGTGGTGGTGGAAAACCCGGCCCATGAAGGGCGGGGTCCTGCGGGCCTGGACCCGCCGAACATGGTGCTCACGAATGGAATCGAACCATCGACCTCCTCCTTACCAAGGAGGTGCTCTACCGACTGAGCTACGTGAGCGTGGAAACCTGGTTTTGCGTGCGGCCGGACCTGCAGTGCAATGGAGCGGGAGACGGGAATCGAACCCGCACCATCAGCTTGGAAGGCTGAGGTTCTACCATTGAACTACTCCCGCGAGGGGGACCAGCTTCCCGGATTGCCGCCCCGGGATTTTGCCTCGTTTTGTTCCGTGCCGCTACTCGAAAAAACTGGTGGAGGGAGGTGGATTCGAACCACCGAAGGCGTAAGCCAGCAGATTTACAGTCTGCCCCCGTTGGCCGCTTGGGTATCCCTCCTGACCTTTCACCGCGACCGATTTACGTCCGGGGTGAAACAGCCCGCTATTCTGGCGATGCCGGATGTTTCTGTCAACGCATCCGGCATCTTTTTTTACGTTTTCTTCTCAGACGTTGAAGCGGAAGTGCAGGACGTCGCCTTCCTGCACCCGGTACTCCTTGCCCTCCAGGCGCATGCGCCCGGCCTCGCGCGCGCCGGCCTCGCCCTTGTACTTGATGAAGTCGTCGAAGGCGATGGTCTCGGCGCGGATGAAGCCCTTCTCGAAGTCGGTATGGATCACCGCCGCGGCCTGCGGCGCGGTGGCCCCGGCCTTGACCGTCCAGGCGCGGACCTCCTTCACCCCGGCGGTGAAGTAGGTCTGCAGGCCCAACAGCCTGTAGGCGGCGCGGATCACCCGGTTCAGGCCCGGCTCGTCCAGGCCCAGGTCGGCCAGGAAGGTGTCCCGGTCCTCGTCCTCCAGCTGGGCCAGCTCCTCCTCGATGGCGGCCGAGACCGGTACCACCTCGGCACCCTCGGCCTCGGCGCGGGCACGCACGGCGTCCAGCAGCGGATTGTCGTGGAAGCCGTCCTCCAGGACGTTGGCCACGTACATGACCGGCTTGAGGGTCAGCAGGAACAGGTCGCGGACCAGGGCCCGCTCCTCCTCGTCCAGGCCCAGCGCGCGGCCGGGCCTGCCCTCGCTCAGGCCGGCATGCAGCTTCTGCAGCACGGGCTTGCGGGCGATCGCATCCTTTTCACCGGCCTTGGCCGAGCGTTCGGCGCGGTTCAGCGCCTTTTCCACGCTGTCCAGGTCGGCCAGGGCCAGCTCGGTATCGATCGTCTCGATGTCCGACACCGGGTCGACCTTGCCGGCCACGTGGACGATGTCCGGGTGCTCGAAGCAGCGGACCACGTGGGCGATGGCGTCGACCTCGCGGATGTGGGCCAGGAACTTGTTGCCCAGGCCTTCGCCGCTGGCGGCGCCGGCGACCAGGCCCGCGATGTCGACGAACTCGACCGCCGTCGGCACCACCCGCTCCGGCTTGACGATTTCGGCCAGCTGGTTGAGGCGCGGATCCGGCACCGGCACCACGCCCACGTTCGGCTCGATCGTGCAGAACGGGAAGTTGGCCGCGGCGATGCCGGCCTTGGTCAGCGCGTTGAAGAGGGTCGACTTGCCGACGTTAGGCAGGCCGACGATGCCGCATTTGATGCCCATTTCGAGATCCGGGATCCGTGATTCGTGATTGGGGATTCGGGACAGCCAAGGGGCCCCTGCGAATCACCAATCACCAATGACCAATCATGGTTTGCTGGTGTGGAGCCGCTTCATCGCCTCGTTGAAGTCGCCGGCCACCGCCAGCGGCAGCACGTCGATCGCTTCGTCGATGGCGCGGTCGATCAGGACCTGGTCGTCCTTGCCGGCCCGACCCAGCACCCAGCCGGTCACCCGGTCCTTGTGCCCGGGATGGCCGATGCCGATGCGCAGGCGGTGGAACCTGCCATGGCCCAGGTGCTGGATGGTGTCGCGCAGGCCGTTCTGGCCGCCGTGGCCACCGTCGAACTTCAGCCGCGCCGTGCCCGGCGGCAGGTCGAGTTCGTCGTGGACCAGCAGCGCCTCCTCCGGCGCGATCTTCCAGTAGCGCAGCGCCGCCGCCACCGACTTGCCGGACAGGTTCATGTAGGTCGCCGGCTTCAGCAGCCACACGTTGCGGCCGCCGATGTCGACCCTGGCCGTCTCGCCGAACAGCTTCGATTCCAGGCCGAAACGCACGCCGGCCCGCTCGGCCAGCGCGTCGACCAAACGAAACCCGGCGTTGTGCCGGGTGTTCGCGTGTTCGGGACCGGGATTGCCCAGCCCGACGATGAGTCGCAGTTCCGCCATCGCGATGACGCAGCCACGGTTCCCGCCCGGCGTGCCGGGCGGGAACGCAGGGGCTTACTTCTGCTCTTCGCCTTCCGCGGCCGGGGCTTCTTCCTCGCCGCGGGCCTGCTTGGCGACGACCACGGCCACGTCGTGGTCCGCACCCAGCTTCAGCTCCGGCAGCTCGACGCCGGCCGGCAGCTTCAGGTCGGACAGGTGGACGACGGCGCCGACGGCCAGCTCGGCCAGGTCGACCTCGATCGAGGACGGCAGGTCCTTCGGCAGGCAGGCCACGGTGACTTCGGTCAGCTCGTGCATGATCACCACGCCGGCGGTCTTGCCGGCCGGGGACTTCTCTTCGTTGACGAAGTGCAGCGGCACGGCGGCACGCAGGATCTCGTTGTCGCTGACGCGCTGGAAGTCCAGGTGGATCAGCTGCTGCTTGTACGGGTGGCGCTGGATGTCGCGCAGCAGGACCTTCTGCACGTCGCCGTTGAGGCTCAGGTCCAGGATCGACGAGTAGAACCACTCGTTCTGCTGGGCCAGCCACAGCTTCTCGTGGTCCAGCTGGATCTTGACCGGGGCCAGCTCGCCACCGTAGACGATCGCCGGAACCTTGCCGTCGCGACGCAGGCGGCGGCTCGCACCCTTGCCCTCGTCCTCGCGACGTTCGACGTTGATCACATGAGTTGCCATTGTTTTTAACTACCTAGGTTGATGAACCGCCTCGCGGCGGCTTGGGTGGCTTCCCCGCGACCAGGGAGGCCGATGAAAGCGGTGATTCGTGATTCGGGATTGGGAAGAGCTTTTACGAATCCCCAATCCCCAACGCCGAATCCCGGCTCTTAATCCACGTAAAGCGAACTGACCGATTCGCCGAAGGCGATGCGGCGGATGGTCTCCGCCAGCAGCTCGGCCACGCTGACCTGGCGGATGCGCGGGCAGCTGCGCGCCGCCGGCGACAGCGGGATGGTGTCGGTCACCACCAGCTCGTCGAGCTGGGAGTTGTTGAGGTTGTCCACCGCCGGGCCCGAGAGCACGGCGTGGGTGCAGTAGGCGGCGACCTTGGTCGCGCCGCGCGCCTTGAGGGCGGCGGCAGCGGCGCACAGGGTGCCGGCGGTGTCGACGATGTCGTCGACCATCACGCAGGTCTTGCCCTCGACGTCGCCGATGATGTTCATCACCGTCGACACGTTGGCGCGCGGGCGGCGCTTGTCGATGATCGCCAGGTCGGCGTCGTCGAGGCGCTTGGCCACCGCACGGGCGCGGACCACGCCACCCACGTCCGGCGAGACCACGATCAGGTTCTCGGTGCCGTAGGCGCGCCAGATGTCGGCCAGCAGCAGCGGCGAGGCGTAGACGTTGTCGACCGGGATGTCGAAGAAGCCCTGGATCTGGTCGGCGTGCAGGTCAACGGTCAGCACCCGGTCGGTGCCCACCGCGGTAAACATCTTGGCCGCGACCTTGGCCGTGATCGGCACGCGCGAGGAACGCAGGCGGCGGTCCTGGCGCGAGTAGCCGAAGTACGGCACCACCGCGGTGACGGAGGCGGCGCTCGCGCGCTTGAGCGCGTCGATGATCACCAGCAGCTCCATCAGGTTCTCGGCCGTCGGCGCGCAGGTCGGCTGGATCACGAAGACTTCCTGGCGGCGGACGTTCTCCTCGATCTCCACCTGGACTTCGCCGTCGGAGAACCTCGACACCAGCGCCTTGCCCTGGCGGATGCCCAGTTCGCGGCAGATGCTCTCGGCCAGCGGCTTGTTCGCGTTGCCGCTGAACACCAGCAGGTTGCGGTCGTCTTGGATCTTGGACATGCCGGCGTCGGCCTGGATCAGGTTGTAGGGGCTGGAAAACCGCATGGCGGACTTCCGTGTTCACTTCCGGCGCCGCGAAGGCGCCTGTGTGGCAGGGGCGGCAGGATTCGAACCTGCGGATGCCGGGATCAAAACCCGGTGCCTTGGACCTCTTGGCGACGCCCCTGGATCAATCCCGCTGCGTCCGCGCGAGCGCGGCGCGCAGCGGCGAATCCGAAACGCCGGCCGCGACCCAGGCGTGCAACCGTCGCGGCAATCGCGCCAGTGCCTCCTGCGCCGCGTCACGGTGGGCGAATTCGACGAAGCAACCGCTTCCGGTTCCGGTCAGGCGCGGCGTACCGATCCGCGCCAGCTCCTCGAACACGGCCTCGACGACCGGTTCGCGGCGGCGCAGGACCGGCTCGAACGCGTTCTCGAGCACGGATCCGTCAGCGAAGTCCGATATTTTCGCGGGCGGGGAATCCCGCGTCAAATCGGGGGACTGGAACAGCGCGGCGGTCGGCACATGGACCCTGGGGTCGACCAGCACGTACCAGGCCGGCGCCAGGTCCAGCGGCACCAGCCGCTCCCCTACCCCTTCGGCCCAGGCCGTACGGCCGCGGACGAACACCGGCACGTCGGCGCCCAGGCGCAGGCCCAGCCCGGCCAGGCGGTCCTCGCCCAGATCCAGCCCCCAGAGCCGGTCCAGGGCGCACAGGACGGTCGCCGCGTCGGACGAGCCGCCGCCGAAGCCGCCACCGGCCGGAATGCGCTTTTCGACGTGGATGTCGACACCTTGGGCGCAGTTCGCCGCATCTTTCAGCAGGACCGCCGCGCGCACCGCGAGGTCGGCGGCGTCTTCCACGCCCGGCAGGCGGTCGCCGTGGCGGACGATCCGGCCGTCCGCGCGCGGGCGCAGGCGCACCGTATCGCCCCAGTCGAGCATCCGGAACACGGTCTGCAGCTCGTGGTAGCCGTCGGCGCGGCGGCCGGTGATGCGCAGGAACAGGTTCAGCTTGGCCGGTGCCGGCCACTCGCTCCAGCCTCCGCTCACGGACTCCCCCACTGGTCGACGACCAGGCGCACGCGGACGCCTTCGCGCTGGGCCTGGAGGCGCCGCGGCATGTCCGGCCAGCCGTCGCCGGCGGCCGACCATTCCTGGTAGTCCACGGTCCAGCCGCCGGCCAGCAGGCGCCGTGGCCGGCCGTCGGCCCCGAATTCCAGTTCCGCGCCGGGCGAGGCCAGGCCGCGGACCCACCAGGCCAGCTCCTCGACCGGGATCGGCCAGCCGGTGGCTTCCAGCAGCAGCGCACCTGCGTCCGGGCCGGAGCGGGTGCCGCCTTCCAGGCCCTCCAGGGTGGCGCCCAGGGGCCCGTTGCTCAGCCGCCAGCTCTGCCGGGTGACCGGGGCGCTGAGCGCGACCCGCCATTCCTGGCCCTCCTGCTGCCAGTCGAGGCGGCCGCTGCCGCCCTTGTCGCCGACGCTGACCGCCAGCCGGCCCTGCAGCGACCAGGCCGGCATGGCCTCCAGCTGCACGCGCCGCGCCTCCTGGTGCGCCTGCGCCTGGGCCGGGTCCACGGCGGGGGCGGTCGGGCGCACCGGGGCGGCGGTACAGCCGGCAAGCAGGACCAGGGCCAGCCCGAGGCCGGCCGCACGCCAGGCGCGGCTCACGGGGCGGTCTCCGGTGCGGTCGCCGGGGCCGGATCGGCAGGCCCGGGGGTCTTCGCCGGTTCGGGCGCGGAGGACGCCTGGCCGCTGGCGTCGGCAGGTGCAGCGGGCCCGGCCTCCACCGCGCCCTCGCCCTCTTCGGGCTTCTCTTCCGCCGCCGGCAGCGGCAGGCCCAGCTTCTCCAGCGCGCGGCGCAGGGAACGGTTGGCCGGATCCAGGCGGTGCGACTCGGCGAAATAGCGTTGCGCTTCCTCGTGCCGGCCCATCACCCACAGCACCTCGCCGAGATGGGCGCCGATCTCCGGATCCTTCTGCAGGCCCCAGGCGCGGCGCAGCTCGACCAGCGCTTCCTCGTTGCGACCCAGCCGGTAGAGCACCCAGCCGTAGCTGTCGACGATGGCGCCACTGTCCGGCTCGGCGACGCGGGCGCGGTCGATCAGCTCCAGCGCCTCCTGGTAGCGCTGGGTGCGGTCGGCGAGGGTGTAGCCCAGCGCGTTCAGCGCAGCCACGTTCTCCGGGTCGGCGACCAGCACCTTGCGCAGGTCGGCCTCGGCGCGGTCGATGCGGTCCTGGCGCTCCCAGGCCAGGGCGCGGGCGTAGAGCAGCGCTGGCTCGTCCGGATAGGCGGCCAGGCCGCGGCCGAGCGCATCGATCTCGCCCTCGGCGTCGCCGGCGCGCTGGCGCAGCTCGCCCTCCAGCAGGTATGCGTTGCGGCGGGCGTCGTCGTTGCTGGAGGCGTCGTTCTGCAGGCTGCGGGCCTCGGCGTAGGCCTCCTCCGCTCGCCCCAGCTCGTACAGCGCGACCGCGATCCGGATCCGCGCCTCGGCCCGTTCGGGGCCGCCGGCGACGCCGCGGTACCAGTCCACGGCCTCGGCCGGGCGCTTGAGGAATTCGGCGATCCGCCCCAGCAGCATGCGCCGGGCAGGGTCCGGGTGGCCGCGGTCGGATTCGGACAGGTCGCGGTACAGCGCGTCCAGGCCCTCGCTGTCGTCGGCCCGGGCCAGCAGCGAGGCGCGCATGCCCCAGGTGCGCATGTCCTGCGGGCCGGTCGCCACCACCCGCGCGGCGGCGCCGTATTCGCCCAGCGCCTCGTAGGCCAGGGCAAGCATGCCGCGCACCTCCGGATCCTCGGCCGCACGCGGCTCGACCTGGGCCAGGAGCGCCTTCGCCTGGTCGCGGTCGCCGACCTGGTTGAGCTGGCCGGCGCGCAGGATCGCCACCCGCGGCTCGCCCGGGAAGCGGCGCACCATCTCGGCGACGATGCGCTGCGACAGTTTCGGCGCGTCCAGGCGCAGCGACAGCCGGCCGAACTCCTGCCAGGCCACCAGCTCGTCCGGGATCGCCCCGGCGCCGACCAGCTGGTCCATGACCCTCGCGACCACCGCCGGATCGCGGCCGCCGCCCAGCGCCGCCAGCGCGTAGCGCCAGGCACGCGGGTCCGGGGACTTCATCAGCGCCACCAGTTCGCGCTTCGCCTTGCGGGTCTCGCCCTTGCGCAGGGCCAGCGAGATGCCCGCCGAGCGCAGCGCCAGCGAGTCAGGCGCCCGCTGCCGCCACAGGGCCAAGGCCTGGCCGGTGCGGGCATCGTCGTTGGCCAGCATGGCGATGCGGGTGGCGCGCTCTGCCAGCAGGACGTCGCCGTCGGCGGCGCGGGCCGCCTCCAGGTACCAGCGCGCCGCGTCGGCCAGCTGCCCGGCCTGGAAGGCGTATTCGCCGGCCAGCAACGGTTCCAGCGGGACGTCCGCCGGGGCCTGGCGGGCCTGCAGCGGGGCCGAGAGGGCCGCCAGGACCAGCAGCAGCCCGACCAGGCGGCGGCGATGGAAAGGCGGACGCGGGCGTCCAGTGTCGGGAACGGAAAGCTCAGGTACGGGCATTGGCACCCACCGGGCCGTAAAATGGGGCCCAAGAAGCCAGCAGATTATCGCAAGCCCCTGAACATGACGCTGTGGCTGATCGGCCTCAACCACCAGACCGCGCCGGTCGACCTGCGTGAACGGGTGGCCTTTGCCGGCGATGCGCTGGGCCAGGCGCTGTGTTCGCTGCGCGCCCTGCCCCGGGTATCCGAGGCGGCGCTGCTGTCGACCTGCAATCGCACCGAGATCTACGCGGTGGCCGAGGACGGGGACGTCCTCGCCGGCTGGCTCGACAGCCACGCCGAGGGCCTCGGCAACTACCTGTACCGGTACCGCGACGCCGACGCCGTACGCCATCTGTTCAGGGTGGCGACCGGCCTGGACTCGATGGTGCTGGGCGAGCCGCAGATCCTCGGCCAGGTGAAGGACGCCTGGGCGCTGGCGCGCGAGCACGGTGCGCTGGGCGGCAACCTCGACCGGCTGTTCCAGCAGACCTTCGCCGTGGCCAAGCGCGCGCGCACCGACACCCGGATCGGCGTGAATCCGGTCTCGGTGGCCTCCACCGCCGTGCGCCTGGCGCAGGACACCTTCGCCTCGCTGCCGGATTCGACGGTGCTGCTGATCGGCGCCGGCGAGACCATCGAGCTGGCCGCGCGCCACCTGGCCAAGGGCGGCGTCGGCCGCCTGCTGGTCGCCAACCGCACCCTCGCCCACGCCCAGGACCTGGCCACCCGCCACGGCGGCTACGCGCTGCCGCTGGCCGAGATCGACCGCCACCTGGCCGAGGCCGACGTGGTGTTCTCCGCCACCGCCGCCCGCGAGCCGGTGCTGCGCCAGGCCCAGGTCGAGGCCGCGCTGGCCGCACGCCGGCGCAAGCCGGTGCTGCTGTTCGACCTGGCCGTGCCGCGCGACATCGACGCCGGCGTGGCCGGGCTGTCCGATGCCTATCTCTACACCGTCGACGACCTCGAGCGGGCCGTCGAGGAGAACCGCCGCAGTCGCCACGAGGCGGCCGAGGCGGCCGAAGCGATCATCGACATGCAGGTCTCCCGCTTCATGGAAGCCCTGCGCGCCGGTGGCCGCCAGGATTCGCTGCGCCGCCTGCGCGCGCTCGGCGATGCCACCCGCGACGAGCTGCTCGCCCGCGCGCGCCAGCAACTGGCGTCCGGGCGCGATCCGGACGAGGTGCTGCAGCACCTCGCGCACAGCCTCACCAACCGCCTGCTGCATCCGCCGACCGCCGCGCTGCGCGAAGCCGCGCTCGCCGGCGACACCGAACTGGCGCGCGCCGCCGACCGGCTGTTCCCGCTGCAGCCGCCCTACTCCCACCCGTCCATCCAGACCCCGACGCCGCGACCGCCCGATGACCCCGAGCCTGCGCCGAAAGCTTGAAGCGCTGGCCGAGCGCCGCGAAGAACTCGAACGCCTCCTCGCCGACCCTGCCGTGGTCGCCGACAACGCGCGCTTCCGCGACCTGTCGCGCGAATTCGCCCAGCTTGAACCGGTCGCCACCGCGCTGGCCGCCGAAGCCCGTGCCAAGGCCGACCTGGCCGCGGCCGAGGCGATGCGCAACGACCCGGAACTGGCGGAGCTGGCCGAGGAAGAGATCGCCAGCGCGCGCCAGCGCCTGGAGGAACTCGACGGCGAGCTGGCGCTGCTGCTGGTGCCGAAGGATCCGCGCGACGACGGCAACCTGTTCCTGGAAGTGCGCGCGGGCACCGGCGGCGACGAGGCGGCGATCTTCGCCGGCGACCTGTTCCGCATGTACGCGCGCTACGCCGAGCGGCAGGGCTGGAAGGTCGAGGTCGAGTCCGAGAATCCCGGCGAGCATGGCGGGCACAAGGAAATCGTCGCGCGCATCGTCGGCCGCGGCGCGTATTCGAAGCTGAAGTTCGAGTCGGGCACGCACCGCGTGCAGCGCGTGCCGGCGACCGAATCGCAGGGCCGCATCCACACTTCGGCGGCGACGGTGGCGATCATCCCCGAGGCCGACGAGGTCGAGGACGTCGCCATCAATCCGGCCGACCTGAAGATCGACACGTTCCGCTCCTCGGGCGCCGGCGGCCAGCACGTCAACAAGACCGATTCGGCCATCCGCATCACCCACCTGCCGACCGGCGTGGTGGTGGAAAGCCAGACCGAGCGCAGCCAGCACGCCAACCGCGACAAGGCGATGAAGCGGCTGAAGGCGCAGCTGCTGGAAGCCGAGCGCAGCAGGCAGCAGGCGGCACAGGCCGAGAGCCGGCGCCTGCAGGTCGGCAGCGGCGACCGCAGCCAGCGCATCCGCACCTACAACTTCCCGCAGGGCCGCATCACCGACCACCGCGTCGAGGGCCTGACCCTGTACGACCTGCCCAACATCCTCGAAGGCGACCTCGACCCGCTGGTCACCCGCCTGCAGCAGGAACACCAGGCCGACGAACTGGCGCGCCTGACGGCGGAGTAAGCCCGCCGCACCACCGCCTCGCCGCTGCACCGGCAAGAGCGAAAGCAACAGCAGTCACGTGAGCCTGCGACGACGCCCTCGGGCGGCCTTGAGCCCGGGGCTTCCATGGTCCGCGCGTACGAAGCCCCTCTCCCACCGGGAGAGGGGTTGGGGGAGAGGGTCGGTGTGCCAGCGTGCGTAGCCCGGATAAGGCCGAAGGCCGCATCCAGGGGACTGGCTGCCGCGTCCTCATCGGACGCCTCGAGTTCACCGGACCGGTGTCTTGCCGCTGCAGCGGCAAGAGCGAGAGCAACAGCAACAGCGGCAGTGGCAGAGCGGGCTTCGGACGGGGCCGCCGCCCCAAGGGGGTATGGCGCATCGCGCGGTTCCGCGTCCTGCTCCAACGCGCGAGCGCAGCACATCCATGTGCTGCTTGCACCGCGCCGGGAATGAAACAAGGGGGCTGGCGACGTCCGGCGCGTCGCCACGCGCCAGCTTCCTTGCCGCATCAGCCGCGGCCTGCTGATGACACCCCTTGGGACGACGTCCTCGGGCGGCGTTGAGGCCGGGGCTTCTATAGGCCGCGCGTGCAAAAGCCCCTGTCCCCCCGGGAGAGGGGTTGGGGAGAGGGTCGGCGTGTTGGCGTGGCGAGAGGTCCCTACCCTCTCCCCCAGCCCCTCTCCCGGTGGGAGAGGGGAGAGAACGAAGCCACGACCCCAACGCGCCGAAATACGCGTTAGCGCGGGGGTATGGCGCAAGCAGGCCATGGATGGCCCGCGTTCGCGCGTTGGAGCCATGGACGGCGGAACCGCGCGATGCGCCATACCCCCGCGCTGCCGCGGCTCCGTCCGAAGCCGGCCACGGGAAAGCGGACCTCTCATCCACAGATCGCAGTGCGATGCGGTGTGGCAACTGGCGCGTGGCGACGCGCCAGACGTCGCCGGCGCCCTCGTTCATTCCCGGCGCCCCCCGCGCTGCCGCGGCTCCGTCCGAAGCCGGCCACGCCAATGCTTTCAAGCGGCGCTGCGCATGCGGTGGCGCAACTGGCACGTGGCGACGCGCCAGACGTCGCCAACGCCCTTGTTCATTCCCGGCACCGCCCGCGCTGCCGCGGCTCCGCCTGAAGCCTGCCACTCGATGCGCGCTACCCAGCGCGACCCAGCCCTACTCCCGGGGTATCCACACATCGCGCGCGCAAGGGAGCCGACGCGTATAGGCTATGTCCCATGACCGCCAGCTCCGACTTCATTCCGCTCAACGTCTGCGTGCTGACCGTGTCGGACACGCGCACGCCGGACAACGACACCTCCGGCGACTGGCTTGCCGCCGCGCTCGCCGAAGCAGGACACCGCGTCCATGCGCGCGACCTGCTGCCTGACGACCGCTACCGCCTGCGCGCCGTCGTCTCGCAGTGGATCGCCGATCCCCAGGTCGACGGCATCCTCGTCACCGGCGGCACCGGCTTCACCGGGCGCGACTCCACCCCGGAGGCGCTGCTGCCCCTGCTCGACAAGGAAATGCCCGGCTTCGGCGAGCTGTTCCGCGCGGTGAGCTTCGAGGAGATCGGCACGTCCTCGCTGCAGTCGCGCGCCTTCGCCGGACTGGCCAACGCCACCTTCCTGTTCGCCCTGCCCGGCTCGACCTCGGCCTGCCGCACCGCCTGGGAGCGGATCATCCGCCGCCAGCTCGATTCGCGGACCAGGCCCTGCAACCTGGCGACGCTGCGCCCGCGCCTGCGCGAGTAACAGCGTAACGCCGCCCGCACCGGCGGCTCAGCCGATCGCGAACCCCGCCGGCACCTGGCCGGCATCCGGCGCCTCCAGGCGCTCCAGCGCATCGACCCGCGCGGCCGGGGGACCGACCCGCAGCCATCGCTCCAGCTCGCCGAGCGCCACCTCCGGGCCGGCCGCCACGACTTCCACGCTGCCGTCGTCGAGGTTGACCGCGCTGCCGTCCAGCTCCAGCCGCAGCGCCTGCTCGCGGGTGGAGGCGCGGAAGAACACGCCCTGCACGCGGCCCCTCACGCGCCAGCGCCGGGCCTGGCGCGGCGCGTTCATGGCGCCCCGCCGCCGGAACCGATCGCGGTCTCGATGTCGTAGGCGGTGACCGGCCCCAGGAACTGGCGCGCGACCTTGCCGTCCGGCGACAGCAGGTAGGTCATCGGCAGGCCGCGCGGCGTGGCGAAATCCTGCGGCGGGCTGAGCGGATCGAGGATCACGATCGGGTACGAGACCGGATGCTCGGCCAGGAAGGCGCGCATCTCCTCGACCGTGGCGTCCTCGTAGGCCAGGCCCACCACCTCGATGTTCTCGCGCATGGTGTGCAGCGCCGACAGCTCCGGCATCTCCTTCAGGCACGGCTTGCACCAGGTCGCCCAGAAGTTCACCACCACCCAGCGGCCGCGGTGCGCGGCCAGGTCGTACATCTTCCCGTCCACCGCCAGCGCCGAGAAACGCGGCTGCTCCGCGGTGCGCTCGACCACGCCCGGCGGCGGCGCTTCCGGTTCGGCGGGCGCAGCCGGCGCTTCGGGCGCGGGCGGAGCCGCGGAGGTCGAACCGGGTTGCGCGGCGGGCGCAGGCGGTTCCTGCGTGCAGGCGGCCAGCAGCAGCGGCAGCGCCAGCACGGCGAGGGGGAAAGGAAGACGCATGGTCAGGCTCCGGTCGGGTCCTGGGGGGAAGGGAAGATGCTGCCGACGCGGCGCTTGAGTGCATCGCGCAACGGCAGGCGCAGGTCGTTAAACACCGCGTGCACGGCCTCGCCCAGCGTATCGTCGCGGCACGGCAGCCAGGCCTCGTCGATCGGGATGCGCAGCTGGCAGGCTTCGTAGAGTTCGGACAGGGTCAGGTCGTCGAGGTCGCGCGCCAGCAGCCATTCGCCGCGCTCGTCGCGACGCACCAGG
The DNA here is from genome assembly GCF_000513955.1 of Pseudoxanthomonas suwonensis J47. Classification (GTDB taxonomy): domain Bacteria; phylum Pseudomonadota; class Gammaproteobacteria; order Xanthomonadales; family Xanthomonadaceae; genus Pseudoxanthomonas; species Pseudoxanthomonas suwonensis_C. The sequence continues at coordinate 70,316 of NZ_AZUZ01000018.1, read as the reverse complement.
CGGATCGCATCGAGCCGGGTGAGGAATTCCTGCAGCAGCGAATCGGTGAGCATCGGCTCCAGCGCCAGCATCTGCTCGGTGTGTAGGCCCTCGCCGGCGCGCCGGGCCTGCTGGAAGCGCCCGACCAGGCGCAGCAGCGCGTAGCCCTCGTAACCCGGCGGCAGGCGCATCGACGCCGGCTGGTAGCGGAACGCGGCCAGCGACGAGGCCAGCGAGGCGCCCAGCAGGATCGCCACCCAGCCCAGGAAGATCCACAGCATCAGCACCGGGATGAAGGCCATCGCGCCGTAAAGCTTCTGGTAGCCCTCGAAGCTGCCGAGGTACAGGCCCAGCGCGGACTTGATCGCCTCCAGCAGCAGCACGGCCAGCAGCGCGCCGGCGAAGGCGTGCCGCCACTTCACCGTGTGGTGCGGCACCACCCGGTAGGCGATCATCACCACCGCCAGCTCGATCAGCACCGGGGTCATGCCCAGGCTGAGGTTGGCCAGCCACTGGCCCTGCGGCGACTGGAACAGCTCCATCGAGAAGAACCGCGCCGACACCGACAGCGAGGCCGCCGCCAGCAGCGCGCCCAGGGTCAGCACGGTCCAGTAGACCAGGTAGCGCGACAGCCGCGGCCGCGCGCTGGCCACGCGCCAGATGCGGTTGAAGGTCGCCTCGACGCTGTTGAGCGTCACCAGCAGCGAGACCACCAGGGCCACGATACCGGCGGCGGTAAGCTGGCTGGTCCGGTTCCGCAACCCGGCGATGTGCTCGTTGATCGCCCGAGCGGCGCTGGGCACGAAGTTGGAGGTCACGTAGTCGACCAGCTCGCCGCTGAGGTCGCGGAAAGCCGGGAATGCCGACAGCACGCCCAGCACCACCACCGCCAGCGGCACCAGGGCGAAGGCGGTGGTGTAGGCCAGCGCGGCGGCGGCCTGGAACAGGTTGTCGTCGAGGAAGCGCCGCCACAGGAAGCGGGCGAAGGACACCGTCCGCGCGCGGTCGAGCACGCGCTCGTGCACGCGCTGGCGCCAGCTTGCGAAGTCCGGACCGATGGCCATCGGCGCAAGCCTACCCGAAGCACGGGGAAAGCCGCAGTGGCGGCGCTTCGTCGATAATGGCGGCCCCTTCCCGGTGGATGGTCCCGATGGCGGAGATCCTGGTCCTGTACTACAGCCGCGGCGGCTCGGTCGCGCGCCTGGCGCGGCAGATCGCGCGGGGCGTCGAGGAGGCCCCGGGCATGCAGGCGCGCCTGCGCACGGTGCCGCCGGTGGCGGCGGTGACCCAGCAGGCCGCCCCGCCGGTGCCCGAGGACGGCGCGCCCTACGTGCAGCTTTCCGACCTGGCCGAATGCGCCGGCCTGGCGCTGGGCAGCCCGACCCGCTTCGGCAACATGGCCGCGCCGGTGAAGCACTTTCTCGACGGCCTCGGCGGCGAATGGGCCAGCGGCATGCTCGCCGGCAAGCCGGCAGCGGTGTTCACCTCCACCGCCACCCAGCACGGCGGCCAGGAATCGACCCTGCTGACCATGCACGTGCCGCTGCTGCACCACGGCTGCGTGATCGTCGGCATCCCGTTCACCGAGGCGGCGCTCAACACCACCCGCAGCGGCGGCACCCCCTACGGCGCCAGCCACGTGGCCGGCCTGCAGGACGATCCGCAGCCGACCGAAGAGGAAGCCGCACTGGCGCGTGCGCTGGGCCGGCGCCTGGCCGACATCGCCTCGCGGCTGGCGCGCTGATGGCCGCGCCGACCTCCGCGCGCATCGCCGGCGCCGCGCTGCTGGCGCTGGCCCTGCTCTACGCGGCCTGGTTCCATGCCGACCGCCATGCGGTCGCTGCGCTGCTGGTGTTCGCGCTGCCGCCGCTGCTGCTGGCGGTGCCGGCATGGCGCGGCGGCCGCCGTTCGGCGTTCTGGGGCGGCGTGTTCGCCCTGGGCTGGTTCAGCCACGGGGTGATGGTCGCCTGGACCCGCCCTGGCGAGGCGCTGTTCGCGTGGCTGGCGATCGTGCTGTCGCTGGTGGTCATCGCCACGGTGAGCTGGCCGGGGCTGCAGGCGCGCTTCGGGCGGCGGCGCGGCTGAAGCTCCCACGCGCTGCGTGGCGCCGCTGGACGTTCCTGCACGCGACGCCTACGGCCTTCACCGGCTTTGGACCGATAATGGATGCACTTCGCGGCCCCGGCGCCTGCCGGCCCGCCTCACCGATCATGTCCGGCGCGCGCGCCGGCACCAGGGCAATGCAATGGAAGAACTGCTGATCGTCACCACCGGCGGCACCATCGACAAGATCTACTTCGACGACAAGTCCGACTACCAGATCGGCGAACCGCAGATCGGCACGATCCTGCGCGAGCTGGGCGTCAGCTTCCGTTTCAGCGTGATCCCGATCCTGCGCAAGGATTCGCTGCACATCACCGACGAGGACCGCGAGCTGGTCCGCGCCACGATCGCCGCGCAGCCGACCCGCCACGTACTCGTGACCCACGGCACCGACAGCATGGTGCAGACCGGCAAGGTGCTGAAGTCGATCCCGGGCAAGACCATCGTGATGACCGGCGCGCTGAGCCCGGCGCGCTTCCGCGGTTCGGACGCGGAGTTCAACATCGGCTGCGCGATCGGCGCGGTGCAGTCGCTGCCGGAAGGCGTGTACATCGCCATGAACGGCCTGGTCTGGGACCCCGACAAGGTCCGCAAGAACGTGGCCGCCAACCGCTTCGAGCCGATCTGAGGCCAGGCCGATGTCGATGGCGACCCGGGCCACCCGCGCGCTCGATGCGGCCGGGATCGCCTACCGGCTGCACCCGTACGACTACGACCCCGACGCGCAGGCCAGCGCGGGCGGCAAGGGCCTGCAGGCGGCCGCGGCGCTGGGCGTGCCGCCGTCGCGGGTGCTGAAGACGCTGATGGCGTGGGTGGATACGCGCGCGGTATGCGTGGTCCTGCCCAGCGACCGCCAGCTGCAGCCGAAGGCGCTGGCCGCGGCGGCCGGCGGCAAGGCCGCGCGGATGATGGAAGTGCCCGAGGCCGAGCGTCGCACGGGCTACAAGGTCGGCGGGATCAGCCCGTTCGGGCAGCAGCGGCCGGCGCCGGTGTGGTTCGAGCAGGACGCGATGGCCGAGGCCAGCGTCTACATCAACGCCGGCCAGCGCGGCCTGCTGCTGGAACTGGCGCCGGCGGACGCGGTGCGCGTGCTGCAGGCGCAGGCGGCGGCGATCAGCCGGGCGTAAGCGACGGCCCGTAGCCCGGATAAGCGAAGCGCATCCGGGGCTGGGAAACGACGAGGATACGGGTGCCGGGACCGTGCAGGCGCGTCGCGCCGGATGCGGGCCTGCGGCAATGTCCGGCTACGCCATCAGATCGCTCCAGGCGATCAGAACATCCCGGTCTCGAGCCGGGCGGCCTCGGACATCATGTGCCGGCCCCACGGCGGGTCGAAAACCAGTTCGACGTCGGCTTCGGCGATGGTGGGGATCTGCTCGAGCTTGCTGCGCACGTCGTCGACCAGGATCTCGCCCATGCCGCAGCCGGGCGCGGTCAGGGTCATCTTCACGTCGATCGCGCGGGTGCCGTCGTCGCGGTGGCGCAGGTTGGCCTCGTAGACCAGGCCGAGGTCGACGATGTTGAACGGGATTTCCGGGTCGAAGCAGGTGCGCAGCTGGCGCCAGACCATCGCCTCGACTTCCTCGTCGCCGGCGTCGGCGGGCAGTTCCAGCTCCGGCTCCGGTTCCTTGCCGATCGCGTCCGCGTCCTTGCCCGCGATCCGGAACAGGTTGCCTTCGACGAAGACGGTATAGCTGCCGCCGAGGCCCTGGGTGATGTAGCCGACGCTGCCGGCGGGCAGGGTCACGGCTTCGCCCTGCGGCACCATGACGGCGGCGCAGTCGCGCTCGAAACGGACGGGTTCGCTGCTGCGGGAGTACATGGGGCCGATATGGGGCTGCAGGCTCGCGCCTGCAAGGCAGGCCCTGGCCGGCGTGTGGGGAGGCCGTCAATTCTAACCGATGCCCCGCCTCACGCGGCCTGCGCGTATCCTTGACGGCCTTTTACCGGACCCCCTGTCGATGTCGCCCGCACCGTCCCCCCGGCCATCCGCCCACCCGCCGCATGCGCGCTGGCTGTGGCCGTTCATGCTCGTGCTGGGCATGGTGACCATGGTCGTGGCCTGGACCTCGCTGGCCCTGGCCACGGACCGCCAGCACGGCTGGGTGGCGCTGCTGGCGGGGCTGGAAGCGGCGTGGATGCTGCGCCTGGGCGGAATGGCGGCCGGCCGGGCGCGAAGCCTGCTGGCGGCGCTGGCCACCGTGACGATGGTCGTGGCGGTGCAGTGGTTCGTCGCCGCCGGCCACATCGGCGGGCAGATGGGCATGGCGCCGTGGGAAGCGGCGCCGAAGATGGGCGCCTGGTACGTGATGACGCTCAGCCTGATGGCCAATACCCGGCTCGACCTGGTGCTGCTGGCGCTGGGGCCGCTGCTGGCGTGGCGCGCGGGACGCTGAGTTCCATGCGTCACGGCGGAGCCGCGGCGCGCTTTCCTTCCATCTCGTCCAGGCAGCGCGCGAACAGCGCCACCGCTTCGCGGATCTCGGCGGTTCCGAGGCTGGCGAAGCCCAGCAGCAGGCCGGCGCGATCCGGCGGCTCGAGGTAGTACGGCGCGATCGGATACAGCGCCAGCCCGCGGGTGCGGGCATGGGCGATCAGCGCATCGCCGTCGGCGGCGTCGTGGCCGCGCCACCAGGCCACCAGGTGCATACCGGCCCGCGAGTCGCCGACTTCCAGGCGCTCGCCGACCGTGGCACGCAGTCCCTCCAGCAATGCCTCGCGGCGTTCGCGCAGCGCCCTCGCCGCGCGCCGCAGGTGGCGCTCGAAGCCGCCGTCGGCGATGAAGCGCGCCAGCGCCGCCTGCTCGATCGCCGGCGAGCCGAAGTCGTCCTGCCACTTGGCGTTGAGGAAATCGGTGCGCAGTCCCGGCGGCGCCACCAGGTAGCCCAGGCGCAGGGCCGGGAACACGGCCTTGGAGAAGGTGCCGATGTAGACCACGCGCCCGTGGCGGTCGAGCGAACGCAGCGCCGCGAGCGGGCGGCCGTCGTAGCGGAACTCGCCGTCGTAGTCGTCCTCCAGCACCCAGCAGCCGTGGCGGTGGGCGTATTCCAGCAGCGCCAGGCGGCGCGGCAACGACATCAGCGCGCCGGACGGGAACTGGTGCGAAGGCGTCACGCAAGCGAGCTTCGGCGCCGGTTGCGGCAACAGGTCGCAGCACAGCCCTTCGGCGTCGACGGGCACGGTGCGCACGCGCGCGCCATGGATCTGCAGCAGTTCGCGCAGCGCCGAATAGTGCGGTTCCTCCAGCACGGCGACGTCGCCCGGATCGAGCAGCACGCGCGCGGCCAGCGCCACCGCCTGCTGGGTGCCGGCGACGATGAACACGTCCTCCGGCGCGGCGACGACGCCGCGCCGTCGCGCCAGGTAGTCGCACACCGCCTCGCGCAGCGCCGGGAGGCCCTGCGCCGGCGGATAGCCCGGCGGCGTGTAGGCCGCCGCGTGCGCGAGCTCGCGCGCCCAGGCGGTGGCCAGCGCCGGGTTGGCCATCGGGACGCCGTACTGGAAGGCGTAGCGCATGCCGGGCACGGTGCGGCCGGCCATGTGCTCGTGGTCGTGGTAGCGGCGCCCGCGCCGGGCGAACTCCGACTGCGGCGGCAGCGGCGCCTCGCCGGTGTCCGGTGGCTGCAATGCGCGCAGCGGCGGGGTGACGTAGCTGCCGGAGCCGATCCGGCCCTCGATGAAGCCTTCCGCGCGCAGCTGCTCGTAGGCCAGCAGCACGGTATTGCGCGACACGCCCAGCTCCCGCGCCAGCTGCCGGGTGGGTGGCAGGCGTTCGCCGTGCGCGGTGCGGCCGCCAAGCACCGCCGCCTTCAGCGCGCGGATCAGCTGGGCCTGCAGCGGGCCGTTTCCGTCCAGCTCGAGGTACATGGCCGGGCTCCGTGCCGGATTGGTCCCATTGAAACGCTTCGGGCAGGCCTTGGCTACGACCATGGCATTGCGGCCGTCACAGCCCGCCGGAGCGCCTGGAAGTCCGCGCTACGCGCAGCCCGCGCGTTCGACGCAGCGCACACAACCGTCGCGATTGGCCCGATCAAACGCGACCGGATTGGTCCTGTGAGCAGGCCACGGGGCTGCCTAGCATCGGTACCGCACGGTCCCGCCGGCCCGGCGGAGGCCCCCCCGAAGAGGACCGGCGTCGCATGCACAGGCTTGCCGTCTTACCCGAACCCTCCCCCTCCCCGGAGCCGGCCTCCACCGCGCCCGCGCTGCAGGTGCTGCGCCTGTCGCCGCGCGGCCGGCCGCAGGTGTTCCGCCTGCAGCGCGACTGGCTGACCGTGCTGCTGCCGCTGACCGGCCACCTGCAGCTGCGCGCCGGCGGCGACTTCTGGTCGCTGCCTGCGCGGCACGTGCTGGTGTGGCGCGACGGCGAACTCTCCGGCATCGCCAGCGGCCATGCGATCGGCGTGTCCGCGCCGCTGGCGGCATGGAGCCGGCACAGCGGCCCGGTGGAGCCGCTGCCGTGGGAGGCGCCGTGCCCGCGCAGCGCCGCCCGCGCCCTGCTGCGGCTGGTGCGTGCCGGTCGCGACGGCGATGCCGACCTGGTCGACGCCGCCTGGCCGGCGCTGGCCGGTGCGTTGCTGCGCGAACAGTCGCGCCTGCTCGACTGCCTGGCGCGCTGCACCGGCCGCACCCTGCATCGGCGCAAGCAGACCCTGCTGCGGTTGCTGCGTGCGCAAAGCCTGATCCGCCGCCAGGTCGAACGCCGGCCGGGACTGCAGCAGCTGGCCGGCAGCGCCAACTATTCGCCGCACCACCTGCTGCGCATCTACCGCCAGGTGTTCGGCGAGACGCCGTCCGAGTACGCCGCGCGGCTGCGCCTGCAGCGGGCATGGCGGCTGGTCCGGCATACGCAGATGCCGATCTGCGAGATCGCCGATTCGCTGGGCTTCGAGAGCCAGAGCGCGTACTGCCGCGCGTTCAAGCAGGCCTTCGGCGTCACCGCCACGCAGGCGCGGAAATCGGGCCTCGCGACGCGCGTGCCACGGCCAGCGCCCAGCATTCCCCTCGCCTGCGGGCCGCAGGCATGAGCCGCGCACGGCCGCTCCATCCCGCCGTCGCCATCGCGCTCGGCGGCCTGGTCGCCGGCAGCCTCGACATCCTCTACGCGATGGCGTTCTGGTGGCTCAAGGCCGGGGTCGGTCCACTGCGCATCCTGCAGAGCGTGGCGGCGGGCGCACTGGGGCCCGCCAGCTTCGACGGAGGTGCCGCCAGCGCGACGCTCGGCCTGGCCCTGCACTTCGCCATCGCCACGGCGATGGCGGCCGCGTACGTGCTGGCCGCGCGGCGGGTGCCGTTGCTGCTACGCCGTCCCTGTCTGTGCGGCGCGGCCTATGGCCTGCTCCTCTATGCGGCGATGAACCTCGTGGTCGTGCCCCTGTCCGCAGCCGGCGCGCAACCGCGCGATCCGCTGTGGGTCGCGTGCAGCATCGTCGCCCACATGCTGCTGGTCGGCGTTCCGATCGCGCTGTTTGCGCGTCTTGCGTCTGCAGGAAGCACGGGCCCAGTGCGCGTGGAGATACATGGCAGCTGAAGCGCATGCGCTTTGCGCAACGCGCGCACACGTTCCAGGACCAGGGCCGCACACCGGCAGGCGTTAACGATTCGTAGGTTGGAAGCGCGCGGCGCACGCCACGCATCCACCATGCGGAGTCGACAATGTCCATGCGGAAGCCCCATCGCAACCTGCGGCGCCATGCCGCGCCGCCCCCCTCTTTCCCGAAGCCCACGTCGACGCGGTTGCACGACGCCATCGTCCTGGCCCTCGCCGCCACGCTCACCGCCGCCACGGCAGCCTCCGCGCAGGAGAACGACGCGCCCACCACCCTCGACCGCGTCGAGGTGACCGGCAGCCGCATCCGCCAGGTCGACCTGGAAACCGAGACGCCGGTGCTCACCATCACCCGCGCCGACATCGAGAAGCAGGGCTTCCAGTCGGTCGCCGAGATCCTGCAGAACGTGTCCGCCGTCGGCGCCCCGGCGATCAGCCGCGCGCAGCCGCTGCTGGCCGGCGAGAACGTCGGCGGGCAGTTCATCAGCATGCGCAACCTCGGCACCACCCGCACCCTGGTACTGGTCAACGGCAAGCGCCTGGGTATCAGTACCTCCGGCTTCCAGGACGTGTCGCTGATCCCTACCGCCGCGGTGGAGCGTATCGAGGTGCTGAAGGACGGCGCCTCTTCCGTGTACGGCTCGGACGCCATCGCCGGCGTGGTCAACATCATCACCCGCTCCGGCTTCGAAGGCGCCTCGGCCGGCGCCTACTTCGGCCAGTACAGCGAGGGCGACGGCGACACGACGCGCGCCGACCTGGTACTCGGCTTCACCGGCGAACGCGGCTCGCTCACCGCTGCGGTGGAGTACCGCAAGGAGGAAGCGGTGATGGCCGGCGACCGCCCCTACAGCGCCTATCCGCAGAGCTACCGCCATCCGACCCGCGGCTGGACCACGGTCAGCCAGTGGGGCGTGATCAACCTGCCTTCCTCACTCGGCGGCAACCGCGTGCTCGACGCCGGCGCCGACTGGCGCGACATCGGCAATTACCACGCGCTGGACACCAACGTCGGCAACAGCGCCGCAGATCCGGCCGGCTCCACCACGGACAAGAGCAATGCCAACCTGCAGATGCACCTGCGCACGCCGCTGCAGAGCCGCGCACTGTTCGTCGACGGCACCTACGACCTGACCCCGCGGGTGCGCCTGCGCGGCAGCATGCTCTACAGCGAGCGCGAGGCCGAGCGGCAGATCGCCGGCTACCCGTTCCAGAGCGCGGCCTTCGGCATCGCCATGTCCGAGGACAGCTACTACAACCCGCTCGGCAGCCATCACGGTAATGCCGAGCCGCAGCAGGTGACGTTCTGGCGGCGGACCTGGGAGATCCCGCGGGTGGACCGGCCGACCTCGACCACCTGGCGCTTCAGCGCGGCGCTGGAAGGCAGCTTCGACGCCGGCTCGCGGGTGTTCGACTGGGAAGTCGGCTACCTCTACAACCGCAACAAGGTCACCCAGGAGAACTACGGGAACCTCAACCTGTCCCGCGTGGCCGAGGCGGTGGGGCCTTCGTTCCTCAACGCCGACGGCGTGGTCCAGTGCGGCACGCCCGACGACCCGGTGCCGCTGGCCAGCTGCGTGCCGTGGAACCCCTTCATCCCCTACGGCCGCACCGGCGACGGCGGCCTGACCGGCAACCCGGAGCTGCGCGACTTCCTGTTCCAGACGCTCAACTCCTCGGGCGTGGCCGAGACCGAGGCATTCAGCGCGCTGCTGTCCGGCTCGCTGTTCGCCCTGCCCGGTGGCGACGCGGCCTTCGCCGTCGGCGTGGAGAACCGAAAAGAATCCGGGCGCTTCGTGCCCGACGCGATGGCCGTCACCGGCAACTCCACCACCTTGTCGGCAGGACCTACGCGCGGCAGCTACAGCGTCGACGAGGTCTACGCCGAGCTGTACCTGCCGGTGCTGGCGGACCTGCCGGGTGCGCGCGAGCTGAGCTTCTCCGTGGCCAGCCGCTACTCGGACTACGACACCTTCGGCGACACCACCAACAGCAAGGTCGGCTTCAAGTGGAAGCCTATCGAGTCGCTGCTGGTCCGCGGCACATGGGCCGAAGGCTTCCGCGCGCCCACCATCAACGACCTCTACGGCGGCGGCGCGCAGACCTTCGCCACCTTCACCGACCCGTGCGACACGCTGTTCGGCGCCTCGGCCTCCAACGCCCGGGTGCGCGCGCGCTGCGCCCAGGACATCGCCAACGCCGACAGCTTCCGCCAGCTGGCGCAGGGCTTCACCCCGGCCGGCGCGCCGAACTCGCAGACGCCGGTGGCGTTCTTCGCCGGCTCCAACGACCAGCTGCGCCCGGAGAGTTCCGAGTCGTACACCTTCGGCCTGGTCTGGAGCCCACCGTTCCTCGAGGGCCTGAACATGAGCCTGGACTGGTGGAAGATCCGGATCGAGGACACGATCGTCGCCGACAGTCCCACGCAGACGCTCAACGACTGCTACATCCAGGGCGACGCGTCGCGCTGCGTCGACTTCACCCGCGACCCGACCCTTGGCTTCGTCAACAGTCTGTCCTTCGCCGGCATCAACGCCGGCTACCGCGAGGCCGAGGGCTTCGACTTCGACCTCGGCTACCGGATGGACACCGGCTTTGGCCGCTTCGCCCTGGTGTGGCAGAGCACCTACACCGTCCGCGACGAGATCAAGACCGACACCAACCCCGACACGCTGCCGCAGCAGCTGGTCGGCTGGGCGACTTCCCCCGGTTTCGTCGGCACCTTCCGCGTCCGCTCCAACGCCAGCCTCAGCTGGGAGCACGGGCCGTGGGGGGCGACCTGGGGCGCGCGCTACTACTCCTCGCAGAAGGAAACCTGCCTGTCGGCGGCGCTGTTCCCGGAGGCATGCTCGGACCCGGACTACGTGGCCGCCAACCCGGCGCAGACCCGCGCGAACCGAAGGGTCGGCTCCAACACCTTCCACGACCTGGAGCTGCGCTGGAACACGCCGTGGCGGGGCGTGGTGGCGCTGGGCGCCAACAACGTGTTCGACCACGTCGGCCCGGTGCTGTACAGCCAGCCCAGCTCCAGCGTGCCCTACTCCGGCCAGTTCGACATCGGCCGCTTCGTGTACATGAAGTACCAGCAGCGCTTCTGACGGACACGACCACGGAGGCCACGGCGCCATCAGGTGCCGTGGCTTCTTCGGGTCAACTGCACGTCGCGTGGCTGCCGAAGCGCAACCTGCGCACATGTTGCCGGTGCCAGCCGGCACATCGCAGGCAGCGCGGACCGGCGAGGCTGCAGGTGTCCGCGACCCTTCCCCTCCCAGGCGGGTGCGCCCGGCCCATGCGCAAGCATGCGACCGTCGCCTCGCGGACCCGGCCCGGGCATTGCCCGGGCCTTTTCGTCGGCTGACAGGAATCTAGCAATTCAGCGCAAGCTGTCGCGAACGAAGCCTCCGACCTTCTCCGCAAAGTCTTCAACGCCCTTTTCGGATTGCCCGCCCAACCAGCCACCAACCTTCCGATCGACCACTTCGTCGCGCGCCACGAGCGCTCCGTCGGACTTCCGGGCCAGCCAGACCTCGACTGCGAATTTCTGCGCTCCGGCACCGAAGCCGACGAAGTAACGCAGGGCCTGGTTGCCGGCCTTGTAGTCGACCACGCGCCCCCCCAGGACGAGGGCGCGCTCCGGGTCCGGGCAAGCCGGCCAGGACGGGCCGACCAGGGTCGCACGCAACCCACGGGCCTTTTCCGGCACCTGCCCGGCAACGGCACGCTGCAGGTCGTCCAGCCGCGCTTGCGGGATGGTGGCAGCCCTCGCGGTTTCCTTGCTGGTGATGAATCCGTCGCCTGCGCCGACCTCGAAGCGTCGCACTTCCACGCATTCGAAAGCCCCTCGGCTAGCCGCGCCGGGAGGCAGCAGCGCGCCACTGGGCTGGGTCAGTTCCGTGCCGCCCGCAGGAGCCTCGACGGCTGCTTCGGCAGCGGGAGATTCCTCGCCCCGGACCTCGGCCCACCATCCCTCTTTCCGGGATGCATCCTGGGCACAGGCCAGGGTTGCAGACAGGCACAGGCAGGCGCCGCCCAGCCTGGCCACCAGGTTTGCAGTTTTCATTCCCCGTCTCCCCCTGTAGATCCGGTCCGGTGTTTGGCGCCTCAGTGCCCGCCGCCGTCCAGCGCCTTCAGTTCGCTGACCAGCGCGCTGGCCATTTCCGCGCCGTCGCCGTAGAGCATGCGGGTGTTGTCGGCGTAGAACAGCGCGTTCTCGATGCCGGCGAAGCCGGTGCCCTTGCCGCGCTTGATCACCACGACGTTCCTCGATTCGACCACGTCCAGGATCGGCATGCCGTAGATCGGACTGGCCGGATCGGTCTTCGCCACCGGGTTGACCACGTCGTTGGCGCCGATCACCAGCGACACGTCGGTGGTCGGGAACTCCGGGTTGATGTCGTCCATGTCCGCGATCAGGTCGTAGGGCACGCCAGCCTCGGCCAGCAGCACGTTCATGTGCCCGGGCATGCGTCCGGCCACCGGGTGGATCGCGAACTTCACCTTGACCCCGCGGTCGATCAGGCGCTGCGCCAGCTCCCAGATCTTGTGCTGGGCCTGGGCCACGGCCAGGCCGTAGCCGGGCACGATCACCACGCGCTCGGCATAGGCCATCATCGCCGCCACGTCGCCGGCCTCGATCGGCTTCTGCGAGCCGGTGATCTCCTGCGCCTGTCCGCCGCCGCCGAAGCTGCCGAACAGCACCCCGGAGATCGGCCGGTTCATCGCCTTGGCCATCAGCCGGGTCAGCAGGATGCCGGCCGCGCCGACCATCATGCCGGCGATGATCAGCGCCTCGTTGCCCAGCACGTAGCCTTCGAACGACACCGCCAGGCCGGTGAATGCGTTGTACAGCGAGATCACCACCGGCATGTCGGCGCCGCCGATCGGCAAGGTCATCAGCACGCCCAGCAGCAGCGCGACCAGGAAGAAAGCGACGATCGCCCAGGGCTGCAAGGTGGTGGCGGCGAGCACGCCCAGCACCGCCATCGCCACCGCGACCAGCAGGTTGAACGCCTGCTGCCCGGGGAACACCACGCGCTTGTCGAGGCGGCCGTCGAGCTTGGCCCAGGCGATGATCGAACCGGACAGCGACACCGCGCCGATCGCCGAACCCAGCACCGCCAGGGTCAGCACCACCACGCCCGGTCCCGCGACGGCGACTTCGCCGCCCTGCGCCAGCGCCGAGAAGCGCAGCAGCTCCACCGCGCCGATGGCCGCGGCCGAGCCGCCGCCCATGCCGTTGTACAGCGCCACCATCTGCGGCATGTCGGTGATCGCCACCTTCTTGCCGGAAATCCACGCCGCCACCGTGCCGATCACCAGCGCGACGACTATCAGTGGAAGGTTGTGCAGGCCCGGGAGCAGGAAGGTCGCCGCGGTGGCCAGCAGCATGCCCACGCCGGCCCAGTGGATGCCGCTGCGCGCCGTCGCCGGCGAGGCCATGCGCTGCAGCCCCAGCAGGAACAGCGTGGCCGCCACCAGGTAGCTGGCGCCGACCAGCCAGGTACGGATATCGAATTCGCTGCCACTCATGCCTCGTCCCCTTCGTTGCCCGTACGCGCCGCGCGCGACGGATTACGGTCCAGTCGATGGTGCTCGAACATCTCGATCGCGGTCTTGAGCAGCGCGAACAGGCCCAGGCCCAGCCCCACCAGGCCCATCGCCAGCTGCGACCAGCGCGCGCCGCCCAGGTACAGCCCGGCCAGGCCGCCGCCGAGGGCCAGCGCCACGGCACCGACGATGATCCCGATCGCCAGGTTGCCCTTGCGCGGATCCTCCCAGACCTTGCGCGACACGTCGTTCTGGGTCGTGGTCGGATCCTGCAGCGAAGAGAAGCCGATGCCGACGCCGGCATGCAGCAGGGCCAGGTTGAAGTCCGTGAAGATCGAGGCGAAGCCGGTGAAATACGGCCGCATCACGTAGAACAGTGCCAGCAGCATGAACGGGTACTGCAGGTAGCTGGCCGCCTGGAACAGCCTGCGCGCCCCGGAACGGTCGCGTGCCGCACCATGGGCGCTCACTTGCCACCTTCGCCGGCGGACGGCTTCCTGCTGCTCTTGAACATCTCCAGCATGCGCTCGGTGACCACGTAGCCGCCGGCGGCGTTGCCGGCGCCCAGGACCACGGCGACGAAGCCGATCGCCTTCTCCAGGGGGGTGTCGGCATGGCCCAGCACCACCATCGCGCCGATCAGGACGATGCCGTGGATGAAGTTGGACCCGGACATCAGCGGCGTATGCAGGATCACCGGCACCCGCGAGATGATCACGTGGCCGGCGATGGCCGCCAGCATGAAGATGTACAGCGCAACGAAACCGTCGTTCATCCGCCACTCTCCCGGGCAGGGCGCCCCGCCCGGATGATAACCGCAGGATGAATGGCGCACATCCGGTCAACCGGCGGCGCCCCCGTGCGTTTCCTGCTGCAGGCGACCCGACCGGAGTTCCCCATGAAGCAGCTCGACCAGGCACCCGAGGCCCGCCCCCTGTGGCGCAGCGCCCACCCGGGCAAGGCTAAGCTGTGCTGGTGACGACGCCCCTCGACCCCGTCTGGGAAACGCAGGCCACGCCCACCTGGGCGTCGCTGGACGCGTTCCTCGCCGAGGTGGGCCCGCGCGCGTTCCGCTTCGCCGAGGCCGGCCTGCGCAACCGCGACGACGCCCTCGACGCGGTGCAGGACGCGATGATGAAGATGCTCGCCTACCGCGAGCGCCCGGCCGGCGAATGGACGCCCCTGTTCTGGAGCATCCTGCGCCGGCGGATCATCGACCTGCAGCGCCGCGCCGGCTTCCGCCTGCGCTGGCTGCGCCCGGCCGGGGAGATGCCGGCAGGCGAGGACAGCGGCATCGACTGGGCCGACCCGGGCGCCGGCCCGGCCCAGGCGCACGAGCAGCGCGAGGCCTACGCGCGGCTGGTGGAGGCGCTGCGCGCCCTGCCGGCGCGGCAGCGCGAGGCCTTCACCCTGCGCGTGCTCGAGGAGCTGGACGTGGCCACCACCGCCAGGGTGATGGGCTGCTCGGAAGGCTCGGTCAAGACCCACCTGTCGCGCGCGCGGCAGGCCCTGCAATCGCAACTGGAGGACGTCCGATGACGACCGCAACCGAATCGTCCGGCGATTCCATCGACCGCCATGCCCGGCAGCTGCACCAGGCCGCCCTGGCGAATGTCTCGCCGGCCACCCTGGCGCGCCTGCGCCAGGCGCGCCATGCCGCGACCTCGGCCCCGCCCCGCCGCCGCCCCCTGCTGGCCTCGTGGCTGGCCGGCGGCGCGGTGGCGGCGACGCTCGCCGTCGCGGTGATGCTGCGCCCCGGCGCGCCCGCGCCCGATGCGCCGGCCAGCTACGCCGACGGAGGCGAGGTACCGGCCGACTTCCTCGCCCCCGCAACCGACCCGGCCGTGGCGCTGGAGAACGACCCCGGTTTCTACCTGTGGCTGGACTCGGTCGACGCCACGGCCCTGGCAATGGAGTAAGACCATGCAATCCCGACGCCTCCTCTCCTGCCTGCTGGCGCTGGCCCTGCTCGCGCCGGTGGCGGCCATCTCCGCCCCGGCCACCCCGGCCGCGCCGAAGCCGGCCGCCACGAAGACCCGTCCCGCGGACCTGCCGGCCTGGGAGCAGCTCAGCCCGGAGCAGCGCGAGCTGCTGATTGCTCCGCTGCGCGAACGCTGGAACTCCTCGCCTCAGGAGCGGGTGCGGATGTACGAGCACGCGCAGCGCTGGAAGACCCTGCCGCCGGACGAACGCGAACGTGCCCGCCGCGGCATGCGCCGCTTCGAGGACATGACCCCGGCGCAGCGCGAACATGCGCGCGCGATCTTCCACTACACCCGCGACCTGCCGGCCGAGCAGCGCCAGGCCTTCCGCGAACGCTGGTCGAAGATGACTCCGGAGCAGCGCCAGCAGTGGCTGCGCGAGCACCCGGCGCCGGCGAAGAAGGACTGAGCCCGCCACACCCGCAGCAGCGGGCGCGCCCCGTCAGCCGGCCGCGCCAGCCCCTGCCCGCGCGTCCGCGGCGGCCGCCGCCGGCGGCTCCGGCCACGCCGTCTTCGCCAGCAGCTCGTCGTTCCAGTCGAACGCCAGCTCGCCGCCCTTCAGGAACAGCGCGACGAAGTTGTAGACGTTGCGCGCGTACATCTCGCTGGCGTGCACCGCGCCCATGCTGGCCAGGTTGAGCGGGCCGGCGACGGTGACGCCGCCGGCCTCGATGGTCTCGCCGGGACGGGTCGCCTCGCAGTTGCCGCCGGTCTCGGCGGCCAGGTCGACGATCACGCTGCCGGGCTTCATCCCGGCCACCATCGCCGAACTGACGATCTTCGGCGCCGGGCGCCCCGGTACCGCCGCTGTGCAGACCACCACGTCGATGCCCCTGAGGTGGTCGGCCAGGCGCTGCTGCTGCAGCGCGCGTTCCTCGTCGGTCAGCGCGCGCGCATAACCGCCCTCGCCCGCCGCGCTCACGCCCAGGTCGAGGAACTTGCCGCCCAGCGATTCGATCTGTTCGCGCGTTTCCGGGCGCACGTCGAAGCCTTCCACCTGCGCGCCAAGCCGGCGCGCGGTGGCGATTGCCTGCAGGCCGGCCACGCCGGCGCCGACGATGAGCACCTTCGAAGGACGGATCGTGCCGGCGGCGGTGGTCAGCATCGGGAAGAAGCGCGGCGCCAGCTGCGCGGCGATCAGCACCGCCTTGTAGCCGGCCATGCCGGCCTGCGAGCTGAGCACGTCCATGGCCTGCGCGCGGGTGGTGCGCGGCAGCCGCTCCAGCGGGAAGGCACGGATGCCCCGCGCCTGCAGCGCCCCGGCGCGGGCGGCGTCGGCCTGCGGATGCAGCACGCCGACCAGGACCGCGCCGTCGCGCAGGCCGGCGATCGCCTCGGCCGGCGGCGCCTGCACGCACAGCACCACTTCGGCGCTGGCGCGCGCGTCGGCAGCGGCCAGCTGCGCGCCGGCATCGAGGTAGGCCTGGTCGGTGATGCCGGCGCCAAGCCCGGCACCGGGCTCGACCTGCACCCGTGCCCCGGCGGCGACCAGCTTCTTCACCGTTTCCGGCGTGGCCGCCACGCGCTTCTCGCCCGCCGCGGTCTCCTTCAGCACCAGCACATCCACCGCCATGCGCCCCTCGCCTGCAAGTCAGCCGAGCCGCGATGCTAGCAAATGGCGGGCCCGGCCCGGGGAGCGGGCCGTGCCCGGTCCGGCGCGGGGAGAACGCGGCAACCTGGCCTGGCTCCGGCCGCGGGCGCGCAGCCCGGACCGGCCGGCGAGGCCGGCGGGAAGTCCACCATGGGGATGCCGGGCGGTATGCGCCGCCCGGACCGGATCAGTGCAGCGTCGCCGACTGCTGCGGGGCGACCGCGTCCAGGCGCTCGATCACGCCCTGCATCGCGTTGTCGAAGGCATCGCCGTCGTCGGCCACGTGCATGCGCAGGCGGCCCATCCGCACCATCACCGCCAGCTCTTCCGGCGAGGCCACGCAGAAGCGCACGCCGCGGCGGTTGACGAACAGCAGGCGCGAGGAGATCGGGCTGACCCAGGTCAGCTTCCCCGGCTGCACGCGGCCGTCCTTGTCGATGAAGTCCAGCCAGGTACCGATCGGCAGGCCGCGGATGCGCTCGGCGTCGGCGTGGTCGAAGTCCAGCGTATCGGTGCCGGCGACCAGCTCGACCGGGTTGCGCTCGACCGGCGCCGCCTGCGGCAGGGCCACTTCCGGCAGTTCCGGCAGCGGTTTCTCCAGTTCCGGACGGGCGTCGGCCACCGCCTGCAGGGTGTCGTGCAGGGCGCCGATCGCCGCGTCGGCGGCGTCGCCGTGCAGGCCGATGCTGGCGAAGACCTGGCGCAGGCCCGGCTGCCAGTTCTGCAGCCACGGCTTGCCGACGATGTGGCGCTGCGCCTCGTCCACTTCCTCGAGGATGCCGTCGGCCAGCTCCAGCGCATCGGTGAAGGTGTCGCCGACCTCGCCTTCGCGCAGCAGCGCCAGGGTGATGTGGTGCTGCCACGGATTGCGCAGGAACTCGGCCACCGCCTGCGGCAGCGCGCGGTCTTCCAGCCGGCTGGCGACCTCGAACTCGGCGCGGCGGCGGGCCATCTCCAGCCGCTCCTGGCCGCGCTGGATCTCGGCGGCGCGGCGCTCGGTGACTTCCACGCGGCGGCGGTGCTGCTCGAGGAAGTCGCGGAACTCCTCCTCCAGGGTCATGAAGATGGCCAGGTTCTCGTTGAACTCGGTCACCAGCCGCTCGATGATCTCCTCGACCTTGGCCAGCAGCGAGCGCTCGGCGGCGCTTTCGCCCTGGTTGCCCTCGCAGGCCTCGGCCAGCGCGTTGAGCAGGCGCCGCGCCGGATGGGTCTTCTGCACGAACATGCGCCGGTCCAGCAGCGCCACCTTCACGAACGGCACCACCAGGCGGCCGATCAGCTCGCGCGGACGGCCCTCGAGGTCGCGCTCGTCCAGCAGCACGTCGAACAGCATGCCGACCAGGTCGATCGCGTCCTCGTCCTTCGGGTCCAGGCGGGTGCTGGACGGGTCCACGCCCAGCTGGCGCGCGTTGGCCAGCACCTCGCTCTTGAGCCGCTGCGACAGCGACTCCTGGTCGTCGCTGATCGCCGCGCTGAGGGTCGGGCTGGGCGTGGCCTGGAGCAGCGACAGCACCGAGAGCATCTCGCGATGGCTCAGCGGACGCTGGTCGGCCTGCCCCCCGGGCACGCCGCCGGCTCCCTGCGCCACGTCGCCGCGCGCGCCGCGGCTCTGCTGCAGCAGCTGGTGCAGGGCGTCCAGCAGCGCCGCGCCACCCGGGGCCGGCGCTTCGCCGGCACCGCCGTCGAAACCGTGCTGCTGCATCGCGCCGCGGGTGTCCTGCCAGCGCTGCATGAAGCGCGCCGCCCAGGCCGGGGAATAGTCCTCGCCGCCGGCCGGCTCTTCCCAGCCGCCGCCGTAGCCGCCTGCATAGCTGCCGGCCGCGGCCGCAGCCGCGCTTTCGGCCATGCGTTCGGGTCGCGGCGCCGCCGGCGCCGGGCGCGGGCCGGCCGGCGCGCCGGGCAGCACGCCCTCACGCACCAGGCGCTGGTCCAGGCCCTCGTAGAGCTTGGCCACGGCGGGCGCCAGGTCGCGCTCGCAGAGCTTGATCAGGACCAGGCGCACTTCCGGCGCCAGGTCGCAGGTCGCGAAGGCCTCGTGCACGGCCACGCCGATGTGTTCGGGACCGATCGGGTTGCGGTCGGCATCCAGCTGCAGCGCGCCGGCGATCCAGCCCAGGCGCCGGTCCAGCCGCGACAGCACGGCCTTGCAGTCGCGCAGCATCACGCTGGCCAGGTTGCGTACCGCCAGGCGCGATTCGAGTTCGTGTTCGGCGACCAGGCTCAGCCCGGTCGACTGGCTGGCCAGCGACGCTTCCGCCGACGGCGGCTCGCCGGACTCCAGCGCTTCCCACGCCTGGCCGAGGCGGGCGCGGAAGCGGGCGACGATCTCCTCGCGGCGGCGGCGCAGTTCGCGCATGCCGTCGAGGAACAGCAGCTGCGAACCGCCGGCGCGCTCGGCGCGATCGAACAGGACGTCGTCGTAGCGGGCCACCGATGCGGCGAACGCATCGCCCAGCGGCGGCAGGAAGGCGTCGCGCACCAGGGCGAGCAGCCTCGCGTCGCGGGCGGGGTGGTGGAGGGGGTCTTGCTGGGTGGGGGACATGCGAACAGCTCCGCGCTGGCCAGGGCGTCGGTCGGATACGGCTCCCCTTATGCCGCTCACGCATCGTAGGGGGACCGCGCATCACGCAACCGTGACCCAGTCAGCAATTCATATTCTCGATACGATGACAATCGGGGTTTATCCCTATGCATCGCGCGCATTGTGATGACATGCAGCGCGCCGCGTGCGCGTGAAGACGGTGCGCCGCACATCGCTTGCGCGCGTGGTCGACGCTGCCGTTCCCGCGCCCTGTCCCGGGGACAGGCGCGCAGCCGCCTATAATTGTCGCCTGCCGGCCACGGGCCGGAGCGGAGCCCTTCCTCGCAATGCATACCCCTCCCGCGCTGCAACTGCTCGACGCGCGCCGCTCGGTCCCCTCGCTGGAACTGGGCGAACCCGGACCCGACGACGCCACCCTGCTGCGCATGCTGCAATCGGCCGTGCGCGTGCCCGACCACGGCAAGCTGGTCCCGTTCCGTTTCCTGCGCATCGCCGGCGACGCCCGCCACGCGCTGGGCGAGTTCCTCGCCGCGCGCGCCTTGCAGCGCAATCCCGACGCGCCGCCGGCGCTGGTCGCCAAGGACCGCAGCCGCTTCTCGCACGCGCCGGTGATCGTGGCCGTGGTCGCGCGGATCCAGGCCGGGCACAAGGTGCCCGAGCAGGAGCAGCTGCTGACCGCCGGCTGCGCCTGCTTCGCCCTGCTCCAGGCCGCGCAGGCGCTGGGCTTCGGCGCGCAGTGGCTGACCGCGTGGATGGCCTACGACGCGGAAGTGGCGAAGGCCCTCGGCCTCGGCGAGGGCGAGCGCATCGTCGGCTTCGTCCACATCGGCACCCCGCGCGTGGACGTGCCCGAGCGTGACCGCCCCAACCCGCGCGCCCTGCTGACGGACTGGACGCCGTGAACCCGGACGGCATGCCGGCGCCGGGCGCGGCCCCCGCGCCGCTGCACCTGGTCGACGCCAGCCTGTACGTGTTCCGCGCCTGGCACTCGATGCCGGACGAGTTCCGCGACGCCCATGGCTGGCCGACCAACGCCGTGCACGGCTTCGCCCGCTTCCTGCTGGAACTGCTCGAGCGCGAACGCCCCCGGCACATCGCCATCGCCTTCGACGAGGCGCTGGACAGCTGCTTCCGCAACCGCCTATATCCGGCCTACAAGGCCAACCGCGATCCGGCGCCGGCAGAGCTGCGCCGCCAGTTCGCCCACTGCAAGGCGCTGTGCGCCGCGCTCGGCCTCACCGTGCTGGCCGACCACGACTACGAGGCCGACGACCTGATCGGCAGCGCGCTGCACCGCGCGCGCCCGGCCGGCTACCGCGGGATCATCGTCTCCGCCGACAAGGACCTGTCGCAGATGCTGGGCGAGCACGACGAGCAGTGGGACTTCGCCCGCGGCCAGCGCTGGGGCGCGGCCGGGGTCAAGGCCCGCCACGGCGTGCACGCGCACCAGATCGCCGACTACCTGGCGCTGACCGGCGACGCGGTCGACAACATCCCCGGCATCGGGGGGGTCGGGGCCAAGACCGCGGCGGTGCTGCTGGCCCACTTCGGCAGCCTCGACGCGCTGCTGGAACGGGTCGACGAGGTCGCCTTCCTGCGCCTGCGCGGCGCCGCCCAGGTCGCCGCGCGCCTGCGCGAACAGCGCGAGCACGCGCTGCTGTGGCGGCAGCTGACCACCATCGCCTGCGACGTGCCGTTGCCGTACGAGGGCCCGGCCGCGACCCGCGCCGAGGCCGATCCGGAGATGCTCGAGGCGCTGGCCGACACCCTCCGCTTCGGCCCGATGACCCGGCGCCGCCTGTGCACCGCGGCCGGCCTCGACAGCGGCGCCGGCGAGGCGCCATCGGTCCAACTTCCGGCTTAGCATTGGCTCATGGCTGACGATCCCCGTTCCGACAACACCCCCCGCGTCGTCTACGAAGGGCGCTGGCAGCGCATGGTCGTGCGCGGAACCTGGGAATACTCCGAGCGCACCCATCCCGGCGGCCTGGCCGCGATCATCATCGCGGTGACCCCGGACGACCGGGTGCTGTTCGTCGAACAGTTCCGCGTGCCGCTGCAGGCGCGCACGATCGAGATGCCGGCCGGGCTGGTTGGCGACATCCATGCCGGCGAATCGATCGAGCAGTCGGCGATCCGCGAGCTGGAGGAAGAGACCGGCTGGACTGCCGAGCGCGCCGAGGTACTGATGACCGGCCCGACCTCCTCCGGCGCCAGCAGCGAGAAGATCGCCTTCGTCCGCGCCACCGGCCTGCGCAAGGTCGGCGCCGGCGGCGGCGACGGCAGCGAGGACATCACCGTGCACGAGGTCCCGCGCGCGCAGGCCGCGGCCTGGCTGGCGGCGAAGATGCACGAAGGCTACGAGCTGGACGCCAAGCTCTGGGCCGGGCTGTGGATGATCGACCACGAGCTGGACGGCACCCCGCGTGAACCCTGACAGCGCCCCTTCGCCGCACCTGCTGCAGCCCGGCGACCCGGCGCCGTTCGAGGTGCTGCGCCCGGAGGGCGCCTCGCCCTGGCTGTTCACCGCCGACCATGCCGGCCAGGCGATCCCCCGCGCGCTCGGCGACCTCGGCCTGCCGCCGGGCGAGATCGACCGCCACATCGGCTGGGACATCGGCATCGCCGGCGTGGCCCGCGAGCTGTCGGCGCTGCTCGACGCCTGGACCATCGTGCAGGCGTATTCGCGGCTGGTGGTCGACTGCAACCGGCCGCTGGAGTCGCCAACGCTGATCGTCGAGCGCAGCGACGGCACAGACGTGCCCGGCAACCACGGCCTCGACGCCGCCGCCCGGCAGGCGCGGCTGGCGGAGATCTTCCTGCCCTACCACGCGCGCATCGGCGAGACCCTGGACCGGCGTCG
This sequence comes from Pseudoxanthomonas suwonensis J47, assembly GCF_000513955.1. Lineage (GTDB taxonomy): Bacteria > Pseudomonadota > Gammaproteobacteria > Xanthomonadales > Xanthomonadaceae > Pseudoxanthomonas > Pseudoxanthomonas suwonensis_C. Next base: position 48,161 of record NZ_AZUZ01000018.1, on the reverse strand, counting down.
CGACCAGGGCCGCCCCACCCTGCTGGTCACCCTGCACAGCTTCACCCCGGCGATGGGCGGCGTGGCCCGGCCGTGGCACTGCGGCGTGCTCTACAACCGCGACGCGCGGCTGGCCCATGCCCTGCGCGATGCGCTGCAGGCCGAGGGCGACCTGGTGGTCGGCGACAACCAGCCGTACTCGGTGAGCGACAGCAGCGACTACGCCATCCCCGTGCACGGCGAACGCCGCGGCCTGCCGCACGTGGAGCTGGAGATCCGCCAGGACCTGATCTCCGACGCCGCCGGACAGGTCGCCTGGGCGCAGCGGCTGGCGCGGCTGCTGCGCGGACTGGAAGCGGCGTTCGTCGCCAGCTGAGCGCCGGTCGTCGCGGCAGGCTGAGCCGTGAATGAATCCGTGACCGTCGCCGCTGTAAACGGTACCAGCCGGAGGGCCCATCTGCGTCGCGATCCGGCATACTCGGGCGGTTGTCCCTTCCTTCACGCCTGCACACCGCACGATGCCCTCGCCGCGACCGCTCCTCCTGCCGCTGCTGCTGGCCACCCTGCTGGGCGGCTGCTCCATGGGCGGACTGACCAAGTCCTCCGAACCGTCCGCCACCGAAGCCTTCGATTCGGCCAACACCTATTCGCGCAGTTTCGACCACTCGCCGGCGCAGGCCTGCGAGGCCGCGCGCCGCGCCCTGCTCAGCCAGGGCTTCGTGGTCGGCCGCGCCGAGGCCGACGTGGTGGAGGCGCGCAAGTACTTCCAGCAGAACGAGAGCCACGAGCAGGTCGAGTTCCGCGCGGTGTGCATGCCGCAGTACCGCGGCTCGCAGCAGACCCTGGTGTTCGTCAACGCGGTCCAGGACCGCTACGCTCTGCGCAAGAGCAACACCAGCGCCAGCCTGGGCGTGAGTGCGCTGGGCTCGCTGTCGGTGCCGATCGGCTCCAGCGAGGATTCGCTGGTCAAGGTGGCCAGCGCCACCCTGCAGGACCCCAACTTCTACAAGCGCTTCTTCGCCGTGCTCGAACGGTTCCTGCCGGAGGAGATCGAGCGCCCGGCCAGGCCGGCGGCCACGACGCAGGCGCAGCCGAGCCTGTTCGCGGTGCCGCAGTACCAGGCGCCGGAACCGGCGGCCGAGCTGCCGCGCGAGGAACCGCTGCCGGAGCCGCCGCCGGTGCTGGTCAACCCGCTGCCGACCCAGCCGGCGCAGCCGCCGTCCGGCGGCTGAGCGCGGCCGCCGCGGGCCGGCACCGGCCGGCCCGCACGCCTTCGACGGGAGCGTCCGTCAGGCGAACGCGTCGGTCGCGCGCACCAGCGCGTCGACGTTCTCCGGCTCGAACGCCGAATGGCCCGAGGCGGGGCTGATTTCCAGCTTCGACTTCGGCCAGGCCTTGTGCAGTTCCCAGGCGTTCTGCAGCGGGCAGACCACGTCGTAGCGGCCGTGCACGATCACGCCGGGGATGTCGGCGATGCGGTGCGCGTCGCGCAGCAGCTGGTCCTCGACCTCGAAGAAGCCGCCGTTGACGAAGTAGTGGTTCTCGATGCGGGCGAAGGCCAGGGCGAACTGCGGGTCCTGGTGGCTGCTGACGAAGTCCTCGTCCACGTGCAGGAAGCTGGTCGCGCCTTCCCACACGCTCCACGCCCTGGCCGCGGCCAGGCGGGTGGCCTCGTCCTCGCTGGTCAGGCGGCGGTGGAAGGCGGAGATCAGGTCATGGCGCTCCACCGGCGGGATCGCGCTGATGTAGTGCTCCCACGCGTCCGGGAACAGGCGGTTGGCGCCTTCCTGGTAGAACCACTCCAGTTCCCAGCGGCGCAGCATGAAGATGCCGCGCAGGACCAGCTCGGTGACGCGCTGCGGATGGGTTTCGGCGTAGGCCAGCGCCAGGGTCGAGCCCCAGCTGCCGCCGAACACCTGCCAGCGCTCGATGCCCAGCAGCTCGCGCAGCTTCTCGATGTCGGCGACCAGGTCCCAGGTGGTGTTGTCGACCAGGTCCGCGTGCGGGGTCGAACGGCCGGCGCCGCGCTGGTCGAACAGCACGATGCGGTACTTCGCCGGGTCGTGGAAGCGGCGCATCTTCGGGCTGCAGCCGCCGCCGGGACCGCCGTGCAGCAGCACCACCGGCTTGCCGTCGGGATTGCCGCACTGTTCGTAGTACAGCTCGTGGCGGCCATCGACCTTGAGGGTGCCGGACTGGAACGGTTCGATCTCGGGATAGAGGGTGCGCATGCACGGATCCTGCGGCGGAAAGCCCGCATTGTATCGGCCGCGCGCGGATGGGTTGCGGTGCGGTGCGGTGCGGCGATCGCGCGCTGCGCGCGGCTGCCGGATGAGGCGACGGCGCCGGCCGGCACCGGTCGCCTGCGGCTCCGTCAGCCGGGCAGCCGCCCCAGGGTGACGCGGTCGCGCTGCTCCAGGTCGCGCGCCGTCTCCACGTCCACGAATCCGGCCTGCTCCAGCAGCGCGCGCACCGCCGCGCCCTGGTCCAGGCCGTGCTCGAGCAGCAGCCAGCCGCCGGGGACCAGGTGCCGCGGCGCCGCCGCCACGATCGTGCGGATCGCGTCCAGGCCATCGGCGCCGGAGGACAGCGCGCGCGGCGGCTCGTGGCGGAGGTCGCCCTGGGCCAGGTGGGCATCGCCCTCGGCGATGTAGGGCGGGTTGCTGGCGATCAGGTCGAAGCGGTCGCGGCCCAGCGCCTCCTCCCAGTCGCCGCGGCGGAACCAGACGTTGTCCAGCGCGTGGGCGCGGGCGTTGCGCACGGCCACAGCCAGGGTCGCCTTGTCGATGTCGGTGGCGACCACGACCGCGGCCGGGCGCTCGCTGGCCAGGGCCAGGGCGATCGCACCGCTGCCGGTGCCCAGGTCGGCGATCCGCGCCGGCTGCCCGGGCCCGATCCGGGCCAGGGCCAGCTCCACCAGCAGCTCGGTCTCCGGCCGCGGGATCAGGGTGTCCGGGGTGACCTCCAGGTCCAGGGTCCAGAAGCCGCGGCGGCCGGTCAGGTACGCCACCGGCTCGCCGGCGGTCCGGCGCTCGACCAGGGCACGGTAACGGGCGGCCTCGTCCGCCGGCACCGGGTCGCTGGCGTGGGCGAACAGCCAGGCCCGGTCCACGCCCAGGGCATGGACCAGCAGCGGCTCGGCGTCCTCGCGGCCGATGCGGGCGGAGGCCTCGCGCAGAAGGGCATCCACGCGGACGGGGGCGGTCGGGTTCGGGGGGGGGGATTCCATGCCGGGACGATGGACGAGCGCGGCCGGGAAGCCAAGCTTTCGCGGCGCACCAAAGGCGGCTTATAGGCTGACGATAGACAAAATCTATCTATCTAATCCTTTTAATCGATTTGCTATACCTATCGAACCGGCCTAGGATGGCGATCACCAAGTTTCACCCACCCCTCAGAGGAACCATCGAATGTCCCTGATCAATACGACGGTCAAGCCGTTCAAGGCCACCGCCTTCCAGAATGGCGAGTTCATCGAAGTCACCGACGCCAGCCTGAAGGGCAAGTGGTCGGTCGTGATCTTCATGCCGGCCGCCTTCACCTTCAACTGCCCGACCGAGGTCGAGGACGCCGCCAACAACTACGCCGAGTTCCAGAAGGCCGGTGCCGAGGTCTATGTCGTGACCACCGACACCCACTTCTCGCACAAGGTGTGGCACGAGACCTCCCCGGCGGTGGGCAAGGCCCAGTTCCCGCTGGTCGGCGACCCGACCCACCAGCTGACCCGCGCCTTCGGCGTGCACATCGAGGAAGAAGGCCTGGCCCTGCGCGGCACCTTCATCATCAACCCGGAAGGCGTCATCAAGACCCTGGAAATCCACGACAACGCGATCGCCCGCGACGTCTCGGAGACCCTGCGCAAGCTGAAGGCCGCCCAGTTCGTCGCCGCCAACCCGGGCCAGGTCTGCCCGGCCAAGTGGAAGGAAGGCGCCAAGACCATCGCTCCGTCGCTGGACCTGGTCGGCAAGATCTAAGCGGTACCCGCCGCTCCCGCCTGGCGGGAGCGGCATCCCCTCCTTCGTCAGCACATCGACGAGGGAGTGGACCGGAGCCCTCGCTCCCACGCAGCCACCGCTGCCGCGCGGCGCGCCACGCAGGCCGGCGTGGGTTCCGGTCCACTTCCCCGCATTCCCGGTGGCCTGCAACGCAGGTCCGCCCCGCGGAGCGCTTGCCCGGCGCCCGCCCTGCCCCCCTTTTCTCCTTCGGAGTCGATCGATGTTGGATGAAGCCCTCAAGACCCAGCTGCAGGCCTACCTGGAGCGCCTGACCCGTCCGGTCCACCTGGTCGCCTCGCTCGACGACAGCGACGCCTCGGCCGAGATGCTGGAGCTGCTGAACGACATCGAAGGCCTGTCGCCGCAGGTGAGCCTGGAGGTGCGCCGCCACGACGCCGAGCGCAAGCCGTCCTTCGCCATCACCAGCCCGGGGCAGGACATCAGCCTGCGCTTCGCCGGCCTGCCGATGGGCCACGAGTTCACCTCGCTGGTGCTGGCCCTGCTGCAGGTGGGCGGGCATCCGTCCAAGGCCGCGGCCGACGTCATCGAGCAGGTGAAGTCGCTGGAAGGCGAGTTCCGCTTCGAGACCTATTTCTCGCTGTCCTGCCAGAACTGCCCGGACGTGGTCCAGGCGCTCAACCTGATGGCGGTGCTGAACCCGGGCATCAAGCACGTGGCCATCGACGGCGCCCTGTTCCAGGACGAGGTCGACTCCCGCCAGGTGATGTCGGTGCCGGCGGTGTTCCTCAACGGCGAGCTGTTCGCCTACGGCCGCATGGGCCTGGAGGAGATCGTCGCCAGGCTCGACACCGGCGCCGAAGCGCGCGAGGCGGCGAAGATCGCGAAGAAGGACGCGTTCGACGTGCTGGTCGTCGGCGGCGGCCCGGCCGGTGCCGCGGCGGCGATCTACGCCGCGCGCAAGGGCATCCGCACCGGCGTGGCGGCCGAGCGCTTCGGCGGCCAGGTGCTGGACACCATGGCGATCGAGAACTTCATCTCCGTCCAGCACACCGAGGGTCCGAAGCTGGCCGCGGCGCTGGAGCAGCACGTGCGCGAGTACGACGTGGACGTGATGAACCTGCAGCGTGCCGAGGCCCTGGTCCCGGCCGGCGCCGACGGGCTGGTCGAGGTCAAGCTGGCCAATGGCGCCTCGCTGAAGTCCAAGACCGTGATCCTGTCCACCGGCGCGCGCTGGCGGCAGATGAACGTGCCCGGCGAGAACGAGTACCGCAACAAGGGCGTGGCCTACTGCCCGCACTGCGACGGCCCGCTGTTCAAGGGCAAGCGGGTGGCGGTGATCGGCGGCGGCAATTCCGGCGTCGAGGCGGCGATCGACCTGGCCGGCATCGTTTCCCACGTCACCCTGGTCGAGTTCGACGGCAAGCTGCGCGCCGACGAGGTCCTGCAGCGCAAGCTGCGCAGCCTGCCGAACGTCACCATCATCACCAGCGCGCAGACCACCGAAGTGCTGGGCGACGGGCAGAAGGTCGTCGGCCTGGTCTTCAAGGACCGCGTCGGCGGCGACAGCCACCGCATCGACCTGGAAGGCGTGTTCGTGCAGATCGGCCTGCTGCCCAACACCGAATGGCTCAAGGGCACGGTGGAACTGAGCCCGCGCGGCGAGATCGTCGTCGACGAGCGCGGCCAGACCTCGGTGCCGGGTGTGTTCGCCGCGGGCGACTGCACCACCGTGCCGTACAAGCAGATCGTCATCGCCATGGGCGAAGGCGCCAAGGCCTCGCTGGCCGCGTTCGACCACCTGATCCGCACTTCGGCGCCGAAGGAAACGGCGCCGGCCGAGGTCGAAACCGCGGTCTGACGCACTGCGGCGGGCCCCTCGCCCGCCCGGTGCTACAGTCCGGAAACCGGAGGGATGCTGCAATGAACCTGCGCGACCTCAAATACCTGGTGGCCCTGGCCGATCACAAGCACTTCGGCCGGGCCGCCGCGGCCTGCTACGTCAGCCAGCCCACCCTCTCCACCCAGATCCGCAAGCTGGAAGACGAGCTGGGCGTGCCGCTGGTCGAGCGCGCCCCGCGCAAGGTGATGCTCACTCCCGCCGGCCGCGAGGCCGCCGAGCGTGCGCGCCGGATCGTGGCCGAGGTCGAGCAGATGAAGGAGGCCGCGCGGCGCAGCCGGGACCCGGAAGCCGGCGCGGTGCGCCTGGGCATCTTCCCGACGCTGGCGCCGTACCTGCTGCCACACGTGGTGCCACGCGTGCGTGCACGCTTCCCGCACCTGGAGCTGCTGCTGGTCGAGGAGAAGAGCGACGAGCTGCTCACGCGCCTGCGCGAGGGCAAGCTGGACGCGGCGATCCTCGCCCTGCCGGTGCACGACGAACAGCTGCACACCGAGTTCCTGTTCGAGGAACCGTTCGTGCTGGCGGTGCCGGAAACCCACCCGCTGTCGAAGCGCAAGACCCTGACCCTCGACGAGCTGGGCGAACAGCGCCTGCTGCTGCTCGAGGACGGCCACTGCCTGCGCGAACAGGCGCTGGACGTGTGCCGCCTGTCCGGCGCGCTGGAGAAGACCGAGTTCCGCGCCACCAGCCTGGAGACGCTGCGGCAGATGGTCGCCGCCAACGTCGGCGTGACCCTGCTGCCGACCCTGGCGGTGAAGCCGCCGGTGGCGCGTTCGGACAACATCCACCTGCTGGGCTTCTCCGACTCCCACCCCAGCCGCAGCATCGCCATGGCCTGGCGCCGCAGCTCGGCGATGGCCGGCTTCCTGGAGCGGCTGGCGCAGGTGTTCCGCGACCTCCCGCCCGGCCTGCTGTCGCCGGTGGAGGAAGAGCCGGCCAGGCCGCGCGGCACGGTCCCGGCGGCGCCCCCGCCGCGCAGCGACTGGGCCTGAACGCGGGCCTGCCGCGCGGTTGAATCCGCGCCGCTTCCGGGCTAGCTTAGCCCTACAACCAGATGACCCCGGGCGGTGCGGAAACGCGCCGCCCTTTCTTCATACGTGCGCGCCTGCCGCGCATTGCAACGAGGAGTATCCATGACCAACGTCCCCGCCAGCGGCCTGCCGCCTTCCCTGATCATTTCCAGCCGCGACCTGGCGCGGCTCGAGGCCCTGCTCGATTCCCCGGTGCTGAGCCGCCATCCGGCCGCGATCGCGCTGATGGACGAGCTCAACCGCGCGGAAGTGCTGCCGCCGGAACAGATCCCCGCCGACGTGGTCACCATGCATTCGCAGGTCGAATGCGAGGACATGGCCAGCGGCGAGACCCACATGCTGACCCTGGTGTACCCGAACGAGGCCGACGTCGAACGCGGCCGGGTGTCGGTGCTGGCGCCGGTCGGCAGCGCCCTGCTCGGCCTGTCGGTCGGGCAGCAGATCGACTGGGACGCACCGGGCGGCCGCCGCCTGAAGCTGCGCGTCAAGTCGGTGCGTTACCAGCCCGAGGCGGCCGGCGACTTCCACCGCTGAGCCGCGGTCGCCCGCCGCCGGCGCGCGTCGCCCAGCGCGGCGGGCCTCCCGCCCCGGGGCATGGCCCCGCTTCCATTGCCTGCTGACGACCGGACCCGGCTTGCGGGCCCGGTCGCGTCGTCTTACGCGCCGCGCGCGTCCAGCGCCGCCACCGCCGGCAGGGTCTTGCCTTCGAGGAACTCGAGGAAGGCGCCGCCGCCGGTGGAGATGTAGCTGACGTCGCCGGCGATGCCGTACTTGTCGACCGCGGCCAGGGTGTCGCCGCCGCCGGCGATGGAGAACGCCTTCGACTCCGCGATCGCGCGGGCCAGCGTCTCGGTGCCCTTGCCGAAGGCGTCGAACTCGAACACGCCGACCGGGCCGTTCCAGACGACGGTGCCGGCGGCCTTGATCAGTCCGGCGTACTGCGCGGCGGTCTGCGGGCCGATGTCCAGGATCATGTCGTCGGCGCCCACCTGGTCCACCGGCTTGACCGTGGCCGGCGCGTCGGCGGCGAACGCCGGCGCCACCACCACGTCGACCGGCAGCGGGATCTGCGCGCCGCGCGCCTTCGCCTCGGCGTCGATCTTCTTCGCGGTTTCGATCAGGTCGGCTTCGTACAGCGACTTGCCGACCGGGTAGCCGGCCGCGGCGATGAAGGTGTTGGCGATGCCGCCGCCGACGATCAGCTGGTCGACCTTGCCGACCAGGTTGCTGAGCAGTTCCAGCTTGGTCGAGACCTTGCTGCCGGCGACGATCGCCAGCAGCGGGCGCGCCGGGTTGGCCAGCGCCTTGTCCAGCGCGTCCAGCTCGGCCATCAGCAGCGGGCCGCCGGCGGCGACCGGGGCGAAGCGGATCACGCCGTGGGTCGAGGCCTGGGCGCGGTGCGCGGTGCCGAAGGCGTCCATCACGAACACGTCGCACAGCGCGGCGTACTTCTTCGCCAGCGCCTCGTCGTCCTTGCCCTCGCCGACGTTCATGCGGCAGTTCTCGAGCAGGACGATCTGGCCCGGCTTGATCTCGACGCCGTCGACCCAGTCCTTCACCAGCGGCACCTCGACGCCCAGCAGCTCGGACAGGCGCGCGGCCACCGGCGCCAGCGAATCGGCCTCGCTCCACTGGCCCTCCTTCGGGCGACCCAGGTGCGAGGTGACCATCACCGCGGCGCCCTTCTCCAGGGCCAGCTTCAGGGTCGGCACCGAGGCGGTGATGCGCTGCTCGGAAGTGATGCGGCCCGGCTGTCCGTCAACGTGTTCGATCGGCACGTTGAGGTCCTGCCGGATCAGCACGCGCTTGCCGGCAAGGTCGAGGTCGGTCATCCGCAGGATCGTCATCGTTCGGTCTCGCTAGGTGGGGTGTGTTCGTGGTGGCGGCGGGCCGTTGCGATGTTCGGCCGCGATCGGCGGCGGCAGGCGCGCCGGGGAGCGGCATTGTCCCGCCCCCGCGCCGCGCTGCGCAAACCGGCTCAGCTTTGGGCGGGCGGACGCCGCAGCAGGCTCAGGCCCAGCGCGGCCACCAGCACCGCGCCGGCGACCAGCAGGCCCCACAGCAGCAGCGACTTCCAGTCGACCTGCTGCTGCGGGCGCAGCGCGCGCTCGCCGGCCAGTTCCTCCGGGGCCTCGGCGAGGTAGGCCGGCGCTGGCTGCCAGCCAGCGCCGCGCTGTTTGCGCAGCGCCTCGAGCAGGCCGGGGATCGGCGCCTCGGTGCGGCGTGCGTTCGCGCTGCCGGCGGCCAGCGCGAACGGCGGCTCGCCCTGCGCCAGGAACACCAGGACCTCGGGCCGGTAGCCCAGGCGCAGCACCGGTTCGGCGTCGCCGACCGGCGTGCCCGGCGTCAGCCGCCAGTGGCGGTCGCGCACCGTCCGCGGCAGCGGCTTCGGTTCGGACTGGCTGGCACCTTCGGCGCCGCCGACCTGGAAGGCCATCCACGGTCCGGCGCGCCACAGCCACGAGCCGTCGCCGCGCTCGCGGCTGTACAGGCTCCACTGCTCGGCGTTGTTGCCGGGCAGGTGCACGTCGGCGCGCTCCATCGGGAAGCGTCCCGGCAGGACGAAGTCGAAATGCTCCTGGCCACCCTCGCTGCGCCGTTCGCCGCGGATCTCCAGCCATTCCCAACGGGTGTCCGGCGGCGGCGGCGAGAGTTCGGCGACCACGCCGGTCAGCACCGGCACCGGGCCCGGCCCGACCGGCAGCAGGCGCAGATAGCGCGCCTGCCGGTCCAGGGTGATGCGGCCCTGGCGCAGGCGTTCGCCGCCGCGTTCCAGGTCCAGCAGGGTGGTGCCGCCATTGAGCGTGCGCCACTGGCCCAGGTCGTCGCTGCCTTCGACGCGGTAGCGCGCCTGCAGCGACTGCTGCGGCTGCTCCCATTCCAGCAGCAGCGCGCGCACCGGTTCGCGCAGGCGGCTCGCATCGACCAGCCATTGCCCGGGCGCATGCGCTTCGCCGTCGCGCGGGACCACGCCGGCCTCGATGCGGACGATGCCGCCCTCGCCATCGCGCTCGGCCACCAGGCGCAGGTCGCCACCGCCGACGGCGGGGTCCTGCGCCGGCAGCGGGAACCACGGCAGGGCCAGCGTGCGCGGCGCCCGTGCCAGCGGCTGCTCCGGCGACAGCAGTGCGGCCGGCAGCGGCCGGCCGGCCGCGTTGAACACCTCAACGTCCCCCAGCGCCGGATCGATCGCACTGCGGTAGACCGCCTCGTCGAGCACCACGCGGTAGGCGCCGCTTTCCTCCTGGCCCAGCGCCAGCGGCCATTGCCTGGCGTACTGCCCGCGCTCGCCGGCGGTGGCAAGCAGCGGCAGCAGCGCGACCAGCGCGAATGCGCTCCGTGCGATGGCCCTGGTTGCGGTCATGCGTTCGCTTCTCCCTCTGCCGCCTGTGCGGCGCGCGGCGGTGCCGGCGCCAGGTAGCCGACGATAGTGCACAGCACGCCGTAGGCGATGAACGAGACGATGCCCAGCATCCCACCCAGGTGCTGGCGGTCGACCAGCAGCAGCTTGGCCAGGACCACGCCCATCAGCAGCGCGCCGGCCAGCCACAGGCCGCGCCGCCCGCGGCGCGAGCCGACGATCCAGCCGATCACGCCGAGCACGCTCCAGACCACGGTGAGGCTGGTCTGGGCCAGGCTGGTCGACAGCAGGCCCTCGACCCAGGGATGGCCGCCCCAGTGGTGCACCGTGCGCAGCGTGCTGGCGCTGGCCAGCAGGAAGCCGCCCACGGCGAGGATCCCGCTGCACCAGCGCGTCAGGCCGGCCGGCGCGTGTCCCGACCACAGCCAGGCGCCCACCAGCCCCAGCGCGACCAGCTGCGCCAGCTCGGCAGGATTGAGCAGCGGCAGCCACGGCAGCGGCGCGGACGGCATCGGCAAGGCCAGCGCCTGCAGCCAGCCCACCGTGACCACGGCGACGGCCGCGCCGACCAGCACCGTGCGGAGGCCGTCGCTGGCCTCCGCCTCGCGCGGGAACGCCAGCCACGCCCAGCGCCACAGCGACAGGGCGAGCAGCGCCAGCCACGGCAGCGCACACATCGCCTGCACCCAGCCCTGCGCCAGGCCGGCGTCGACCGCGACGCTGTCCAGCCACAGCGACAGCGCCAGCGGCCACAGCATCCACCAGGCGAAACGGGCGACATCGGCCGCGCCCGCCTCTCCGCGCAGGCACCACAGCCCGCGCAGCGCCAGTACCGTGGCCGCCAGCCACGTCGCCGCGCCCCAGCTGCCGCCGAACGGGTGTACGTGGTCGGTGTCCTGCCACAGCGCCAGCAGCGGCATCGCCACGAACGCGGCCGCGACCGTCCAGGCCAGCAGCCGCGCCGGGCGCAGCCGCCAGGCTTCCGCCGCCAGCCAGGCGGTCAGGCCGGCGAAGGCGAACAGCGCGTCACCGCGGCTGTCGGAAGCCACGAAACGGTCGATCTCGTGCACGCCATTGCCGCACCACCAGGCCAGGCCCCACAGGTAGAACAGCCGCGCGTACCCGGCCTCGCCCGCCGCGCGCATCGCATGGGCGCTGGCGAAGCCGGCCAGGGCGACCAGCAGCGCGCCCATCGCGGTGGGATTGGCCAGGAAACGCAGGTCTTCGCCACCATGGTCGGCGACGCCGATCGCCAGCGCGCCGGCGGCCAGCAACTGCAGCGCCGCGCCGGAGAACTGCGGCAGCGCGCGGCCCTGGCGCAGGCCCAGCCACACCAGTCCGGCGCCTTCCAGCGCGAACACGCTGGCGGTGGCGCGCGCCGACAGCGCCAGCGGCACTGCCAGGGTGGCGAAGCCCACCGCGAGGATCGCGTGCGACTGGCCCAGCACTGCGTAGCCGCCACGCCGCAGCAGCGTCCACGCCAGGCCGGCGTAGAGCAGGCCCAGGCCGAGCGCGCACAGCGCCAGCGGCATGCGGCTGCCGTCCGGGTGGATGCTGTCCAGCAGCCCGGCCTGCATGGCGAAGGCCACCAGCGGCGTGCCGAACACCAGGCAGCCATCGAGCAGGTCGCGGCGGCCCTCCGGCTGGCGCCGCGCGAACAGCACCGGCACCGCCAGGTAGAACAGGAAGAACAGCACCAGGAACGGCTGGGTGCTGGCGTACAGCTCCGGGTGGTAGCGGTCCGTCGCCCACACCCCGCCGATGCCGAAGGTGAAGGCGAAGCCGAGCAGGTTGAGGATGCGCCACGAGCGGAACCAGGCGATCGCCACGATCGCCGCGTTGAGCAGCGCGTAGTAGGAGAACAGCGCGACATGGCTGCCGCCGCCGGTGGACAGCCACACCGGCGCGAGGAAGCCGGCCAGCAAAGCGAACACCGCCAGCGCCCTGGCGTCCTGCAGCACCGCCAGCAGGCCCATGCCGGCCACCAGCAGCACGCTCAGCGCGAACGCGGCGCCCGCGGGCATCAGGTCGTACAGCCGCGCGGCCGCGTACACGGTCAGCAGCAGCACGCCGATGGCGCCGCCCTGCAGGCTCAGCGCGAACACGCGGTTGCTTTCGCGCCGCTTCCAGGCGAAGCCCAGCGCCGCCAGCGCGGCGGCAGCCACGCCGGCCAGGCGCAGCTCCAGCGGCAGGGTGAACAGGCCGCGCTCGCTTGCGTACTTCAGCAGCGCGGCCACGCCGGCCAGCAGCACCAGCATGCCGATCTTCACCGGCACGTTGCCGACGGTGAACCAGCGCCGCACCGCGCGCAGGACCGGGTTCTCCACGGGCGCCGGCGGCACGGCGCGCGGCGTGGCCGGGCGCGGTGGCGCCGTCGGCGGCAAGGGCGGCGGTGCGGGCGAGGCGAGCGGTGGCTCCGCAGCCGGTTCGACGGCAGGCGCCGCGGCGGCAGGCCCGGTGGGCGGCGCAGCCGGCGCGGCGGCCGGGGCAGCCGGCTCTCCACCGGCTTGGCGCCGCATCAGTTCGGCCAGCGTTGGCGCCTCGCCGGACGCCGTGGGCGTCGTCGACGCCGGCGGAGCCGTCGCACGCGCCGCCGCTGCCGCGGCGTCGCCAGCCCGCGCGGCACCGGCGCCGCGCAGCGCGGCCAGCTCGCGCTCCAGCACGGCCACCCGCGCCTTCAGCGAGGACTGCGAGACCAGCACGACCACCAGCAGCACGGGCACGGCAAGCAACGCCAGGCCCAGCAGCACCAGGAACCCCACCAGTCCGTCCATCCGTCCCCCGTCGGTATCGGCGATCGCGTGGCGCCGGCAGCGTCGGCGATGCGCGACGGTAACGCAAGCCGGCACGGATCCCGTAAGCGGACCGTTAAAGGGAAAGGGCGCCCGAAGGCGCCCTTTCCGATGCAACCATCGCCAGGCTTACTTGCCGGCGACGACGCGGACCATCTCCAGGCACTTGTTGGAATAGCCCCACTCGTTGTCGTACCAGGCCACCAGCTTGACGAAGGTCGGGTCGAGCTGGATGCCGGCGTCGGCGTCGAAGATCGAGGTGCGGGTGTCGCCGCGGAAGTCGGTGGCGACGACCTTGTCCTCGGTGTAGCCGAGGATGCCCTTCAGCGCGCCTTCGCTCTGCGCCTTGATCTCGGCCTTGATCTCCTCGTAGGTCGCCGGCTTCTCGAGTTCGGCGGTCAGGTCGACCACCGACACGTCCGAGGTCGGGACGCGGAACGACATGCCGGTCAGCTTCTTGTTCAGCGAGGGGATCACCACGCCCACGGCCTTCGCCGCGCCGGTGGAGGACGGGATGATGTTCTCGAGGATGCCGCGGCCTCCGCGCCAGTCCTTGTTGGACGGGCCGTCGACGGTCTTCTGGGTCGCGGTGGCGGCGTGCACGGTGGTCATCAGGCCGCGCTTGATGCCCCACTTGTCGTGGATGACCTTGGCCAGCGGGGCCAGGCAGTTGGTGGTGCACGAAGCGTTGGAGATGATCGCCTGGCCGGCATAGGTGTCGTGGTTGACGCCGTAGACGAACATCGGCGTGTCGTCCTTCGACGGGGCCGACAGGATCACCTTCTTCGCGCCGGCGTCCAGGTGCTTCTGCGCGCTGGTCTTGTCGAGGAACAGGCCGGTGGACTCGATGACCACGTCGGCGCCGACTTCGTCCCACTTCAGGTTCGCCGGGTCGCGCTCCTGGGTCAGGCGGATCTTCTTCCCGTTCACGACCAGGGCGTTGCCTTCGACCTTGACGTCGCCCTTGAAGCGGCCGTGCACCGAGTCGTACTGCAGCATGTAGGCCAGGTAGTCCGGTTCGAGCAGGTCGTTGATCGCGACGATCTCGATGTTGTCGCCGAAATTCTGCACAGCCGAACGCAGGACGTTGCGGCCGATGCGGCCGAACCCGTTGATGCCAACCTTGATCGCCATTGCGCGTGACTCCTGGCGGCCGCGCCGCTGCGCGGCCAGTGGTGGAAAGGGAGGGCCATTCTAGCAGCCGGGCCCGCCGGAGGCGTCCGCCTTGACTGTGATCAAGGCGGGGCGGCGGGCAGGGGCGGAGACTGGCCGCAACCCCAAGCAGAGAGCACTGCACATGACGAACAAGCTGGTCCCCGCCCTCCTGGCAGCCGCCCTGGCCGCCGCCGCGCTGCCCGCCGCCGCCCAGTCGGCCGGCGACTGGACCGTCGCCATCGGCGTCCACCAGGTGGACCCGAAGTCGAACAACGGCAAGCTGGCCAATGGCACCCTGCCGCTGGCGATCGACAGCGACGCCAAGCCGAGCATCGCCTTCGAATACTTCCTCAAGGACAACCTGGGCCTGGAGGTGCTGGGCGCGCTGCCGTTCAAGCACGACATCGCGGTCAAGGGCGTGGGCAAGGTGGGCGACACCAAGCACCTGCCGCCGACCTTCACCCTGCAGTACCACTTCAACAGCAAGGGCAAGGTTTCGCCGCTGCTGGGCGTGGGCCTGAACTACACCACCTTCTTCAGCGAGAACACCACCGGCGTGCTGAAGGACGCCAAGCTGAAGCTGGGTGACTCGTGGGGCCTGTCGGCGCATGCCGGCCTGGACTTCAAGGTCAGCGACAAGTCGTCGATCCGCGTCGACGTGCGCTGGGCCGACATCGACACCAGGGTCAAGGTCGACGGCGCCAAGCTCGGCACCGCCAACATCGACCCGCTGGTGTACGGCGCGGCCTACGTCGTGAAGTTCTGATGCTGTTTTCCCTGGAAATCTGACCCGGGCACGGGAGCGGCGGCGTCGAACCGGTTAAAGTGCCGGCATGACTGCAACCGCTCCCGTTTCCTTTCCGCTTCCCCGCAGGCGCCGCGGCCTCGCCCTGCTGTGCCTGCCGCTCGCCTTCGCCATCGCCCTGCCCGCGCAGGCGTGGGGCCCGCTCGGCCACCGCCTGGTCGCGCGCCTGGCCGAACCCGGACTCGATCCCCAGGCACGCGCCGAAGTCGAACGGCTGCTGCAGGGCGAAGCCGATCCGACCCTCGCCGGCATCGCCAACTGGGCCGACAACCTGCGTGGCTCCGATCCGGAACTGGGCAAGCGCTCCGCGCGCTGGCACTACGTCAACATCGCCGATCCCGACTGCCACTACGACGCCGCGCGCGACTGCCCGGGCGGCAACTGCGCGGTGGAGGCGCTCGGGAAGCACACCGCGATCCTCGCCGACCGCACGCAGGGCGACGCCGCGCGCCGCCAGGCGCTGAAGTTCGTCGTCCACCTGGTCGGCGACCTGCACCAGCCCCTGCACGCCGGCCGCGGCGAGGACCGCGGCGGCAACGACTACCAGGTCAACTGGCGCGGCAAGGGCAGCAACATGCATTCGCTGTGGGACAGCGGCATGCTCAACAGCCGGCGCATGGACGAGGAGCGCTGGCTGGAGCGCCTGCAGGCGCTGCCGGCCGTGGCGGCATCGCCGCTGCCGGAGGGCGCGCCGCGGCTGTGGGCCGAGCAGTCCTGCCGCATCGCCGCCGCGCCCGGTTTCTATCCGCCCGGCCACGCGATCGGCGAGGCCTACGTGGAGCAGCACCTGCCGACCGCCGAGAAGCAGTTGCGCCTGGGCGGCGAGCGCCTGGCGGCGACCCTCAACGCCGTGCTCGGCGGCACCGACTGACCGCCGGCGCCGGCAGGTGCACCGCCAGCCCGGAGCGGGCAGCATGTACCTGTCCCGGCCCCGCGGGACCGACCGACGGAGAACGCCATGCCAATCCTGGCCTCCCTGATCCGACTGCCGATGCTGCTGCTTGCCGTGGCGATGACGGCCGCGCCCGTGGCCGGGCATGCCGCCGGCAAGGACCAGGTGACGGTGTTCGCCGCCGCCAGCCTCAAGGAATCGCTCGACGAGGCGGCGGCTGCCTACGGCAAGGCCACCGGCACGCCGGTGCGCGTGTCCTACGCGGCCAGTTCGGCGCTGGCGCGGCAGATCGAACAGGGCGCGCCGGCGCAGGTGTTCGTATCGGCGGACCTGGAATGGATGGACTACCTGCAGCAGCGCGGCCGCATCGACGTGGCCAGCCGCCGCGAGCTGCTCGGCAACCAGCTGGTGCTGGTGGCCCCTGTGGCAAGCACCACGAAGATCGACCTCGCGCTGCCCGGTTCGATCGCCGCCGCGCTCGGCGACCGCCGCCTGGCCGTCGGCCAGGTCGCGACCGTGCCCGCCGGCCGCTACGCGCGCGCTGCGCTGGAATCGCTGGGCCAGTGGGATGCGCTGAAGCCGCGCCTGGCCGAAGCGGAAAGCGTGCGCGCCGCGCTGATGCTGGTGGCCCGTGGCGAGGCGCCGCTGGGCATCGTCTACGCCTCCGACGCGAAGGCCGAGCCGCGCGTCCGCGTGCTCGCCACCTTCCCCGCCTCCGGCCATCCGCCGATCGCGTACCCGGTGGCGGCGCTGCGCGGTTCGCCGGCAGCCGCGCGCGGCTTCGTGGTCTGGCTGTCCTCGCCGGAGGCGCGCGCGATCTTCGTGGGCCGCGGCTTCGAAGTACGCGACTGAGGTAGCTGCTTGGCCGCCTGGTTCACGCCCGAGGAACTGACCGCCATCGCCCTGAGCCTGAAGGTGGCCATGGTCGCCGCCGTGGGCAGCCTGCCGGTCGGCGTGGCCGTGGCCTGGCTGCTGGCGCGCCGGCGCTTCCCGGGCAAGGCCCTGCTCGACGCGCTGGTGCATCTGCCGCTGGTGTTGCCGCCGGTGGTGATGGGTTATGCGCTGCTGGTGATGCTGGGCACGGAAGGCCCGATCGGACGCTGGCTGCACGACGCGCTCGGCATCACCCTCGCCTTCCGTTGGACCGGCGCGGCGCTGGCTTGCGCGGTGATGGGCTTCCCACTGATGGTGCGCGCGATCCGGCTGTCGATCGAAAACGTCGACCGGCGCCTCGAGCAGGCGGCGGCGACGCTGGGCGCGGCGCCGTGGCGGGTGTTCCTCACCGTGACCCTGCCGCTGGCCTGGCCGGGCCTGGTCGCCGGCGCGGCCTTGGCCTTCGCCAAGGCGCTGGGCGAGTTCGGCGCCACCATCACCTTCGTCTCGGCGATCCCCGGCGAGACCCAGACCCTGTCCTCGGCGATCTACGGCCTGATGCAGGTGCCCGGCGGCGAGGCCGGGATCTGGCGGCTGGCGCTGGTGTCGCTGGCGATCTCGCTGGGCGCGCTGCTGCTGTCCGAATGGCTGGTGCGCCGGCCGCGCCGCGCGGAGGAGGACTGAGCCGTGCTCGACGTCGACCTGCAGCTGCGCCGCGGCGCCTTCCGCCGCCACGTGCGGATCGGGGAGGAGGCGCGCGTGGTCGCGCTCGCCGGCCCCTCGGGCGCCGGCAAGACCACCGTGCTCAACGCGATCGCCGGACTGGTGCGCCCGGAGTCCGGGCATATCCGCATCGACGACCGCGTGCTCTACGACAGCGCGCGCGGGATCGACGTGCCGACCCATCGCCGCCGCATCGGCTACGTGTTCCAGGACGCACGCCTGTTCCCGCACCTGGACGTGCGCCGCAACCTGCTTTACGGACGCCACGGCGGCGCCGGCGCGCGCTTCGGCTTCGACACCGTGGTCGGCCTGCTCGGCATCGACCACCTGCTCGGCCGGCGCACGGCCAACCTCTCCGGCGGCGAGGCGCAGCGCGTGGCGATCGGCCGCGCCCTGCTCTCGCAGCCGGCGATCCTGCTGTTCGACGAACCGCTCAGCGCGCTGGACCAGGCGCGACGCGAGGAGCTGATCCCGTACCTGCAGCGCGTGCGCGACGAGGTGCGGCTGCCGATGCTCTACGTCAGCCACCACCCCGACGAGGTGCGGCGCCTGGCCGACGCGGTGCACGTGCTGGATTGACGGGTCCTTGCCGCAGGTGCGCGCAGGCTGGCGCCAGGCGCGTACCGGAACCGGCCATGGCCTTGCCCCGCAGGACCGCATTCCCCGTCGAACAGATCCGGCGCTTCCTGGAGCCGGGGCCGCTGGTGCTCATCAGCACCGCATGGAAGGACCGGCGCGCGATCATGACCTGCGGCTGGCACATGATGCTCGGCTACGACCTCGTCGGAACGTACATCTGGAACGCCAACACCAGCCACGCGCTGGCGCGACGCAGCCGCCAGTGCGTGATCAACCTGCCCACCGGGCCGCTGCTGGACACGGTGGTACGGATCGGCAACTGCAGCAGCGCCGAGGTGGACAAGTTCGGGCGCTTCGGCCTGACCGCGCTGCCGGCGCGCGAGGTCGACGCGCCGATGATCGGCGAGTGCCATGCGAGCTTCGAATGCCGGCTGCACGAAACCCGGATCACCGCCGACTACCCGCTGTTCGTGTGGCGCGTGGTCCGTGCACACGCGGCGACGCGGCCGCGCTGGCCGCGCACCCTCCACTACCGCGGCGAGGCCCGCTTCATGGTGTCCGGACGCGAGCTGTCGCGGCGGCGGCTGTTCCGCCCGGACATGCTCGGGCAGTGAGCACTCAGCGCGCGCGGTTGCGCGTCGCCACGACCTGGGCGCGGCCTTCGCGCACCTCGAAGGTGAACGCCCAGCCCAAGGTCACCGCCACCGGCCTGGCCTCGGCGACCGCGCCGGCGCAGCCGACGCCGTTCCAGTCGCGGTCGCGCGTGGTCGCATCGGGATAGACGCACAGCACCGCCGGATCGAAGCGCCAGGACGACACCGCCTCCACCACCGCCGCACCCAGCTGCGGCTGCGCTTCCGGCGGGGCGCAGCCCGGATCCTGCAGCAGCTTCGCCTGGCGCACGTGGCCTTCCGGATCGACCACGAAACCGGCGCAAAGCGTGGTCGGCGGCAGCTCGCGCTGGGCCAGCTCCGGCGGAAATGCAGGCGCTGGATTCTCGCGCGGCGCGGGAAACACGAAGGCCTGGTTGGACGCCATTCAGCGCGGACCGGCATCCGCACGCCGCCATCAGCTGCCATTCGCATCCTGCCCCCCCGGCGGATCCGGTTCGAAACTGATCGGCACGCGCACCTGCCCGGCGACCGGCCTGCCGTCCTTCATCTCCGGCCTGAATTTCCATTGCCGCGCCGCTTCCACCGCGACCGCCTCGAACACGCCCGGCGGCGTCGCCTCCTCGACCTGCACGTCGGCGACGCTGCCGTCGGCAGCGACGCTCACCAGCAGCATGAGCTTGCCGCCGATCCGTTGGCGCGCCGCCTCCGCCGGGTAGCTCGGCGGCGGCCAGTGCGGCGACTCGGCTGCCGCGACCACGGTGGCGGTGCTGGCGAGCAGCTCGCGCAGGCGCGCTTCGGTCGCCTCGCGCGAGCCCTCCAGCGGCAGCACCAGCAACTGCGAGCGGTACAGCAGCCCGTCGCCCGCGCCCTGTTCGATCACCGCCGGTTCGCCATGGCGGACGACCAGCACCGGCTCGGCCACCACCTCGCCGGGTTCGCCGCGCTCGATCCGCATCCTCACCACCGCGGTGCCCTCCTGCTTACCCGGGGCGACGGTGAGCGTGCTCTTCCAGCGCTGCACGCCGTCGCCGACCGTCGACGCCGCCGGCTCGCCGGGCCTCACCCACTGGCTGAGCACGCCGTCGCCGGCGATGCCCCCGTAATGGATCTGGCGGGCCACCAGGTAGAGCGTTTCGGCGGAGGTTGACGCGGCCACGGCGGGCGCGGCGGCCGGCTGCGCCGCCCAGGCCACGTAGCCGGTGCCGGTGCTGAGCGCGGCGGCGAACAGCGTGGCGAAGGTCCAGTGCACTGCAGTGGGGGTCGGTCGCTTGAGCATGTCGATGCGCTCCCGGATCGGATGGCGGGCCTGCCAGTGGCAACCCAGCGGCAGGGGCGAAGGATCGAACTGGGTCTTGAGCAGGGCCTCGCCGTAATGGCGGCGTGCACGCGGATGGCGCGCGATCACCCGCTCGTCGCAGGCCAGTTCCTGGTCCAGGCGGAAGCGGCGAAGGGCCAGCCACAGCAGCGGGTTGAACCAGAACAGGCAGCCGAGCAGCGCGGCCAGGGCGTTGGCGACCAGGTCGCCGCGGCGGATGTGCGAGCGCTCGTGCGCGATCACCAGCGCGCGCTCCGGTTCGCTGTAGCGCTGCTCGAAATCGGCCGGCAGCAATATCCGCGGCCGCAGCACGCCGGTAACCGCCGGCAGGCCCGCCGTGGCGTCGGCCTGGTACAGCCCGTCGTCGCGTCTGCGAAGCTGGCCCAGGCTGCGGCGGAAGCGATGCTGCTGCCAGCCGGCCAGGGCTATGGACGCCAGCACCCCGGCCACCCACAGCGACGGCAGCAGTTCGCGCCAGTTCCAGCCCGCCTGCATCCCGCCGGCCGGGGTCACCGCCACCGCCGGCGCCATCTGCCAGGCCACCGGCAGCGCCAGCGGAAGCTCCTCGCTGCGCGGCAGCAGCACCGCCAGCAGCGCCACCGGCACGCACAGCCACAGCGCATAGGCCGCGCTGGCGCCGAGCATGGTCCGCACCGGCCGGCGCAGCAGGAGCACCAGCAGCACCGCGGCGCTGGAGGCCAGGGTCGTTTCGAACAGCAATGCGCCCGCTTCAGCGTTCATCGTCGCCCTCCCCTTGGTCGAGTTCGGAAACCAGCCGCTTCAGCTCGGCGATGTCGGCCGGCGACAGCTTCCCGCGTTCGCTGAAGTGCGCCACCAGCGGCGCCACGCGCCCGCCGAAGAGGCGCGCCAGCAGGCCTTCGCTCTGCTGCTGCACCCAGGCTTCGCGCTGCAGGACGGGCGAATACAGGTAGCGGCGTCCGTCGCGCGCCGCGCTGATCGCGCCCTTGTTGAGCAGGCGGTTGAGCAGGGTCTTGATCGTGCCCTCCGCCCATCCGGTATCGCCGGCCAGCGCCGCGACCACCTCTTCGGCCGAGCGCGGGCTGGAGCGCCACAGCGCCTCCATGACCACGGCCTCGGCGTCGCTGATCGGAACAGTGTCCATCGCAGCCTCCGTTTACACCCGTAAACGGAACTGATTACAGATGTAAACCAGTGCCGTGTCAACACCCCCCTCGGGCCGGTGCGGAAAGCGAGGCGCGGGATTGATCCTGGGCGGCTGTGCCACCATGTCGGGTCATGAACTGACGCCACGAGTACCCCGGTGACCCGCAAAGTCGACCAGATCCGCCAAGCCCTTGCCGCGCTGCAGCCACGGCACCTGGAAGTGCTGGACGAGAGCCACATGCACAGCCGTGGGCTGGAGACCCACTACAAGGCGGTCATCGTCAGCCTCGCCTTCGAGGGCAAGCGCGCGATCCAGCGCCACCAGGCGGTGTACGCGGCGATGGGCGACCTGATGCGGCAGATCCACGGCCTCGCCCTGCACACCTACACCCCGGCCGAATGGGACGACGGCGCCGCGGTGCCGGACTCGCCGCGCTGCCGCGGCGGCAGCAAGCACGACCTCTGAGCCGGCAGGCTCCCGCCGCCACGACGCGGCTCCCACCTGGCTGAACGACGCCGGCACGCCTTCACGGGCCGCGCGCACGCGCATCCGCAGCTTGATGGGCAACCCCAGGGAACGGACCTGCCATGCCCCGCTCGCGCCTCTGCTGCCTTGCCCTCGCCGTGTTGCTCGCCTCGCCCGCGGTCGCACTCGCGGAAGATGCCCCGACGCTGGCCGCCGCCACCGAAGACCGCGCCAACCGCGAAGGCGACGCCGCCCTGCTGCGCCTGCAGGTGCTGCTGGACCGCGCCCGCTTCTCACCCGGCGAGATCGATGGCCTGGCCGGTTCCAACCAGGCGCGTGCATTGCGTGGCTACCAGGAGGCGCATGGACTGGCGGTCACCGGCGACCCGGACGAGGCGACGTGGGAAACGCTCGAGCGCGACGCATCCCCGGTACTGGCCGACTACACGCTCACCGCGGCGGACATCGACGGGCCTTATGCCGAGCTTCCCGAGGACGCGATGGACAAGGCGAAGCTCGACGCCCTCGGCTACACCTCGCTGGCCGAGGCGCTCGGCGAGCGCTTCCACGCCAGTCCGGCGCTGCTGCGCCGCCTCAACCCCGGGCTCGGGACGGCGCGCGCGGGCGAGACGATCAAGGTCCCGGCCGTCGCCACGCAGGCCGGACTGCCAGGCAAACCCGCGCGCGTCGTCGTCGACCGCAGCGAATCGGTGCTGCGCGTGGTGGATGCCGGCGACCGCACGCTTGCACAGTTTCCCGCGTCCACCGGCAGCGAGCACGACCCGCTGCCGATCGGCGACTGGAAGATCGTCGCCGTGGTCGAGGACCCGACCTTCCACTACAACCCGGACCTGTTCTGGGACGCAGACCCTTCGCACAGCAAGGCGAAGCTCGCGCCCGGGCCGAACAACCCGGTGGGCACGGTGTGGATCGACCTGTCCAAGCCGCACTACGGCATCCACGGCACGCCGGAACCCGCTACGGTAGGCAAGCAGCAGTCGCATGGCTGCATCCGCCTGACCAACTGGGATGCGAAGGCGCTGGCGGCGCTGGTCGATGCCAGCGTGCCGGTGACGCTGCAGGAATGAACCGGGACCTCCACCACGGAGACCGCCGATGAGAACGATGCTCGCACTGCTGGCCGGAGCCTTGCTGGTGGCACTGGTCCTGTTCGTACTGGTGCGCCTGGATGGCGCCAGCGGCACGCTGGTCGAGGTCAATCCGACCCGGGCCCCTGCACCGATGGCGGACGTCGCCAGCGCGCCGTCGCCCATGCCCACCTACCCGCCGCAACCGGCCACGCCGCCGGTGACGCTTTCGCCGCGGCCCGTGACGCGACCTTCGTCCCCGCCGCTGCTGGTACCCGTGCAGGGCATCGACGCGGCCGCGCTGCAGGACACCTTCGCCGATGCGCGCAACGCCGGTCGCCGGCATGACGCGATCGACATCATGGCCCCGGCCGGCACGCCGGTGCTGGCGGTGGCCGATGGCACGGTCGAGAAGCTGTTCGACAGCAAACAGGGCGGACTGACCCTGTACCAGTTCGAGCCAAGCGGGCGCCTGGCGTACTACTACGCGCACCTGCAGCGCTATGCCGACGGCATCGTCGAAGGCCAGGCGATCCGCCGCGGCCAGGTGATCGGCTACGTCGGATCCACGGGCAACGCCTCGCCCGATGCGCCGCACCTGCATTTCGCCATCTTCGTGCTCGGCCCGGAACGGCGCTGGTGGGAGGGCACGGCGGTGAATCCGTATCCGGTGCTGCGCGGCGAGACGCCCCTGCCCTGAGCGCTGCGCGCGAAGGCGCATAAAGAAAGGGGACGCCTGCGCGTCCCCTTTCCTGTTGCAGCCATGGCGGTCGTGTCAGAGCGACCTGGCCGCCTCGACCACGGCCTCGGCGGTGATGCCGAAGTACTTGAACAGCTCGCCGGCCGGGGCGGACGCGCCGAAGCGGTCCAGGCCCACCACCGCGCCGTCCAGGCCCACGTACTTGCGCCAGTAAGCGGTCACGCCGGCCTCGACCGCCACGCGCCTGCGCACGGCCTTCGGCAGCACCGACTCGCGGTAGGCCGCGTCCTGGCGGTCGAACACCTCGGCCGACGGCATCGACACCACGCGAGTCTTCAGGCCTGCCGCGTCCAGCGCCTTCTTCGCTTCCACCGCCAGGCCCACTTCCGAACCGGTGCCGATCAGGATCACGTCCGGATTGCCGCCCTCGGCGTCGGCCAGCACGTAGCCGCCACGCTCGATCAGCTTCACCTGGGCTTCGTCGCGCGGCTGGTGCGGCAGGTTCTGGCGGCTGAAGACCAGCACGCTCGGGCCGTCCTGGCGCAGGATCGCGGCCTTCCACGCCGCCGCCGACTCGACCGCGTCGCACGGACGCCACACGTCGTTGTTGGGGATGTAGCGCAGCGAGGCCAGGTGCTCGACCGGCTGGTGGGTCGGGCCGTCCTCGCCCAGGCCGATCGAGTCATGGGTGTAAACGTGGATCACGTGCGCCGGGATCAGGGCGCTCATGCGCAGCGCGTTGCGCGCGTAGTCGCTGAACACCAGGAAGGTGGCGTCGAACGGCAGGAAACCGCCGTGCAGGGCGATGCCGTTGGCGATCGCGCTCATGCCGAATTCGCGCACGCCGTAGTGCACGTAGTTGGCGTTCGGATCGACCTCGGTCACCGACTTGCTGGCCTTCCACTGGGTCAGGTTGGACGGGGCCAGGTCGGCCGAGCCGCCGACCAGTTCCGGCAGCAGCGGGGCGAAGGCGCCGATCGCGTTCTGCGACGCCTTGCGCGAGGCGATGGTCGGGCCTTCGGCCTGCACCGCGGCGATGTAGCCGTCGGCCTGGGCGGCGAAGTCCTCCGGCAGCTTGCCCTGCATGCGCCGGGCGAACTCGGCGGCCGCTTCCGGGTACTGCGCGGCGTAGCGCTCGAACAGCGCCTGCCACTGCGCCTGGCGCTGCGCGCCGTCGCCGCGGCGCCAGCCGGCGTAGATCTCTTCCGGCACCTCGAACGGCGCGTACGGCCAGTCCAGCGCCTTGCGCGCGCCTTCGATCTCGTCCTTGCCCAGCGGCGCGCCGTGCGACTCTTCCTTGCCGGCCTTGTGCGGGGCGCCGAAGCCGATCACGGTCTTGCAGCAGATCAGGCTGGGCTTGCCGGTCTCCGCGATCGCGGCCTCGATCGCCGCCTTGATCGCCGCCGGGTCGTGGCCGTCGACGCCGCGCACCACGTGCCAGCCGTAGGCCTCGAAGCGCGCCGGGGTGTCGTCGGTGAACCAGTCGTGGACTTCGCCGTCGATGGAGATGCCGTTGTCGTCCCAGAACGCGGTCAGCTTGCCCAGGCCCCAGGTGCCGGCCAGCGAGGCAGCCTCGTGGGAGACGCCTTCCATCATGCAGCCGTCGCCCATGAACACCCAGGTGCGGTGGTCGACCAGGTCCAGCCCGGGCTTGTTGTAGCGCTGCGCCAGCAGCTTCTCGGCGAGGGCGAAGCCCACCGCGTTGGCGAAGCCCTGGCCCAACGGACCGGTGGTGGTCTCGACGCCGGGGGTCTCGTGGCGTTCGGGATGGCCGGCGGTCCTGCTGTGCAGCTGGCGGAAGCGCTTGAGTTCGTCCAGCGGCAGGTCGTAGCCGCTCAGGTGCAGCAGCGCGTAGTGCAGCATCGAGCCGTGGCCGTTGGACAGCACGAAGCGGTCGCGGTCGGCCCAGTGCGGATCGGCCGGGTTGTGCCGCAGGTAGTCGTTCCACAGCACTTCGGCGATGTCGGCCATGCCCATGGGCATGCCCGGATGGCCGGACTTGGCGGCCTCCACCGCGTCGGCGGCGAGGAAACGGATGGCGTTGGCGAGCTGTCGGCGGGTCGGCGTCGTCATGTCGGGGGCTGGAAGGGTCGGAGGCACCCGCGGCGCTGCGGGCAGCCTATTGTCCCATCCTTGTCCACGCCTGTCCTGCACTGCAGCGAAAAACGCCGTCCCGCGGCCCTCCAGGCAAGGTTGGCGACGAAACCATTCGCGGGCCAGCGCCGGCCCGCGCACCTCAGCCTACGCTGTGCGGGCGCTCCGCCGGCGCCGGATCGTCCCGCTCGCCGCGCGACACCAGGGTCGCCAGGGTCAGGTCGCCGCTGACGTTGAGGGTGGTGCGGCACATGTCGAGGAAGTGGTTCACGCCCAGGATCAGGCCGATGCCGATCGGGTCGACCCCGGCCATCGCGCAGATCAGCGCCACCACCGGCAGCGAACCGGAGGGCACGCCGGCGGTGCCGATGCCGCCGAGGATGCACACCAGCATCACCATGAACTGCTGGCCCATGCTCAGGTCGACTCCGAAGAACTGCGCCAGGAAGATCACGGTCACGCCCTCGAACAGCGCGGTGCCGTTCTGGTTGGCGGTGGCGCCAACGGTCAACACGAAGCGCGAGACCTTGTGCGGCAGGCCCATCTGGTCGGCCACGCGCAGCGCGGTCGGCAGGGTGGCGTTGCTCGAGGCGGTGGAGAAGGCCATCACCGCCGCTTCCTGGATGTCGCGGAAGAAGCCCAGGGGCGAACGCCCGGCCAGCCGCACCGCGATGCCGTAGGTGACGAACATGTGGATGGCCAGCGCCACCACCACCACGCCGACGTAGGCGCCCAGCCGCACCAGCAGCTCGAAGCCGAAGATCGCCGCCAGGTTGAACATGAAGCAGAACACCGCGTACGGCGCCAGACGGATGACCAGGCCGATCAGGGTCATCGAGACCTCGAACACGCCCTCGATGCCCCGCCGCAGGCCGGCGACCTTCTCGTCGTCGGTGAGCACCATGCCCACGCCGAACATCACCGCGAAGAACATCAGCGCCAGGATCGAGCCGTTGTCGGAGGCGGCCTGGATCACGTTGCTGGGCACGATCGACAGCAGCATGTCCATGCCACGCGGCTGGCTGTCGATGCTGGCCACGATCTCGCGGCTGCGCTCGGCGTTCTGCGCCAGCAGCTGCTGCGCCAGGGCCGGGTCCACGCCCGCGCCGGGCTCGAGCAGGTTCACCAGGACCAGGCCGAGCAGCACCGCCACGCCGGACAGCAGGATGGTGTAGGCCAGCGTCTTCCAGCCGATCCGCCCCAGCGCGCGGATGTCGCCCATGTCGGCGATGCCCATGACCAGTGCCGAGAACAGCAGCGGCACGATCAGCATGAAGATCAGGTTGAGGAACAGCCGCGAGGCCGGCGTGGTCACGTAGTTCGTGAACGCCTGTACCCAGCCGGCATCGGCACCGACGGCTACGTGCACCAGCAGGCCGAGCACCAGGCCCAGGCCGAAGCCCAGTCCCATTTTCCACGGCATCGGCCAGCTCTTGCGCGGCGTGTCGGACATTCAGCGTCCCCCCCCGAGAAACGAAACCCCGATCCTAGCAAACCGCCCTGCCGGGCTTCACCGCTCCGGATACAGCGGCGGCAGCGGTTCGCGCGGTGCCGTCGCCGTCGCCTTCCAGCGGGGTCCTCCGCGGAACGCCGAGCGCAGCGCGACGCGCGCGGCGGAGGCATCGCCGTCGCCGGCCCACAGCGCGCGCCGCATCGCCTCCAGCGCCTCGCGCTGGCGCGGATCGTCCAGCCGCGCCAGCAGCGCGTCGAGGTCCGCCGCCGGCGGGTCGGCCATGCGCTGCAGCACGCGCACCACCTCGTCGAAGCTGCCGCCGTCCAGCACGCGCTGCAGGTCCAGCGCCACGGGCCTGGAACGGAGCACGCCGGCCACCGCGCCTTCGCCCGCCGCGTGTGCACGGCGGCGTCGCATCGACAACGCCCAGGCCAGCGTGGCCAGCCACAGGACGGCGAGTGCCAGCGCAAGCCAGGGCCACAGCCGGTTGCCCGCGGAAACCGGATGCGTAGTCATTGCATCCACCGCCGTCGCGTCGGACCGGGCCTGCGCCGCCGTGCCGCCACCTGCGGGCGTGGCCTCCGGGTTGCCCGGCGCCACCTCCATCGCAAGCTCCGGGAGCATCGCCGCCTCCGCGCGCCGCTCGCGCACGTTCCACCAGTCGATGCGCGGCCCGGCCACGCGCAGCCGGCCCGGCGCCAGCGGCACAACCGCGTAGCGGCGCACGACGGTCAGCTGTGGGCTGCCGTCGATGAATCGCTCGGTGGTCTCGGCGCGTTCGGGGAACACCTGTGCCCCGTCGACGCGCGGCACCGGGAGGTCGGGGAACTGCGCCGCGGTCACCCCGCGCGCCACCGCTTCCACCGCGATCTCCACGGCTTCGCCGGCACGGGCGGCGGTCGGCGCCGCGAGGTAGCGCAGGCGCAGCTCGCGCAGCGGCAGCCACGGTTGCGGCGCGCCGGCCGGTTGCGCGTGCACCTGCAGGGTCTGCGGCGGCGACTGCGCCGACAGTTCGCGGCGGCCGCCGCCACCGCCGAAGAAATCGTCGAAGAAGTTCGCCGCGGCGCGGCCGCGGAAGCGCGCCGGCGGCAGCACCAGCGGGCCGCTGCGTTCGGGCACCAGCAGGTAGCGGCGCTCGACCACGTGGTAGCGACGGCCGCCGACCTCGCGGCTGCTCTGGACGTCGTCGCCGACACGCTGCAGCGATGCGCCGTCGGGGGCATCCAGGACCAGTTCGCCGGACAGCAGCGGCGTGGCGTAGTGCAGCCGCACCACCAGGCCGACGCCCTGCTGCACGTAGGGGGCCGGATCGTCGACCACGACCTCGACGAAGGCATCGCCGCGCGGCGCCGGCGCGGGGGCTCCGCCCACCTGCAGGCGCAGCGGCGCGGTGCGCTCGCGTCCCACCGCCAGCGCAGGCACGTCCAGCGCGCCAGTGCGCCGCGGCGTCAGCGCGATCCCGAACAGCGTGCGTCCATTGCGGTCGCTGCGATAGGGCTGGCCAAGCTCGAACGCCGCCGCCAGCGGGCGGTAATCGGGCGCCACGCCGGGCTGGTCGGTCTCGATGTTCAGGGTCACCGCGTCGCCCATCGCGGCGCTTTCGCGATCCAGCCACGCGCGCGTTTCCGCCAGCGCGACGGACGCGGGCAGGCAGGCCAGGAGCAGCAGCGAAGCCCATGCCAGCAAGCGCCGCGCCAACAGATGCGGCTGGCCTGCGATGGTCGGGCGAGAGCGCGTCGGCACCTGCATCGTCATCGTCCCTCCCGCTGGCGGCGTTCGTATTCGAGGCGGAACCTGGCCCGCAGCAGTCCGCCGGGATCGTCGGGGATGCGCCGCAGCCAGGCTTCGCGTGCCTGGCGCTCCTCGCGTGCCTGCGCGTCCTCCTGCGGCTGCGCCTGCGCCTGCTCCTGCTGCCCGTCGCCGCCCTGCTGCAGCGCCTCCTGCATGCGCTCGCGCTGTTCGCGGTCGGCCTGTTCCTGGCGCTGGCGCGCCTGTTCGTCTTCCGCCTGCGGCTCGGGGCCTTCGTCGGGTTCCCCAGGATCGCCACGATCCTGCTGCTGGCCGGGATGGTCCGGAGGACGCTGCTGGCCCCGGGAATCCTGCGACGGGTCGTCGCCCTGTTGCGGTTCCCCGTCCTGTGGCTGTTGCGGTTCGCCACCCTGCCCGTCCTGCGGCCGGCCCTGTCCATCCTGCTGCTGCCGGCGCGCAGCCTCGACCACGCGGCGGTTGGCGATCGCATCCTCCATGCCCGGCGACTGCGCGAGGGCGCGGTCGTAGGCAGCGATGGCCTCGTCGTAGCGACCCTGGCGCGCCAGGGCATTGCCGAGGTTGTAGTCGGCATCGGCACCGCGCGCGGTGGCGCCGGCGAACGCCTCTCCAGCGGCGGCGAAATCACCCTGGCGGTAGGCCTCGACCCCGCGCTCGATGCGCTGCTGCGCCTGCTGGTCGGCGCGCCGCCACCAGCCGCCTTCGTCGCCCCCGCCGGCCGCCCGTGCCGGACCTGGCATCGCCAGCAGCACGGCCAGCGGCAGCGCGGCCAGCAGCCCGGCGCCGCGACGGAACACCAGCAGCGCCACCAGCACCAGCAGCGGCGGCAGCAGCCAGTAGCCCTGGTCGAGCCAGGCGCGCTGGCCGTCGCCACGCACGCTTTCCGGTCCGGCGCGAGGCACCAGCACGCCCAGTGCGCGCAGGTCGGAATCGTCCGCGGCGAGCCTGGCATAGCCGCCACCACCCGCCGCGGCGAGGGCGCGCAGGGCCGCCTCGTCCAGCCGCGCCGGTCGCGTCGCGCCGGCACCATCGCGGTACATCGCGCCGGCCGGCGTGCCCAGGCCGATGACCGATATCCGGTAGCCCTGCGTCGCGATCGCACCGGCAACCGGCTGCGCCTCGGCCTCGGTTTCGTCGGTGAGCAGCAGGATGTCGCCGCGCTCGAAACCGGCCTGGTGCAGCAGGGTAGCGGCGTGGGTCAGCGCGCGTTCGACGCGATGGCCGTCGACCGGCATCAGGTCGGGCGCCAGCGCTTCGAGGAACAGCGCGACGTTGCCGGCATCGGCGGTCAGCGGCGCCACCGTGTACGCGTCCTCGGCCCACGCCACCAGCCCGACCTCGCCGCCCTGGCGCTCCCGCAGCAGGGTTTCGATCTTGGCCCGTGCCTGCGCCAGGCGCGTCGGCGGCAGGTCGGGGGCGAGCATCGATGCGGACAGGTCCAGGGCGATGACCAGCGGCGCGCGCGACTCCTGGCGCGGCTGCGCCTCCTGGCGCCAGCCCGGGCCGGCCAGGGCGAGCACGGCGAGGATCCAGGCCAGCGAAATCCCGGCCAGCCGCCAACCACTGCGCCCGCGGCCGGGTTCGATGAGGTGCGCGAGCAGGTGCGGATCCACCGCGTCGCGCCAGGCCTCGCGACGGTGGCGATGCCACAGCAGCCACAGCAGCGGCAACGCGCACAGCGCCCACAGCCACAGCGGGCGCTGCAGGTGCACGGCGGGCAGCTGCTGCAGCCAGGCGATGCTCATGCGGCACGCCTCCGCAGCGGCATGGCGAGGGCCATCAGCAGCAGCGCCGCGCCCAGCGGCCACGGATACAGCTCGATGCGCGGACGCACCGGCGCGGCGGCCACGTCCACCGGCTCGAGCCGGTCGAGTTCGGCATAGATCCCGGCCAGCTCGCCGGTATCGCGCGCGCGGAAGAAGCGGCCGCCGGTCATCGTCGCGACCTGGCGCAGGGTGTCCTCGTCCACTTCCTCGCCCTGCACGGGCAGCGGCACGCCGAACAGCGAGCGCATGCCGCCGCCACCGAAGGCGATGGTGTACACGCGCACGCCTTCGGCCTGCGCCAGCGAGGCGGCGCGCAGCGGTTCGATCACGCCGGCGGTGTTGACGCCGTCGGTGAGCAGCACCAGCACGCGCTGGCCTTCGGGCTGCTCGCGCAGGCGCTTCACTCCGAGGCCGATGGCATCGCCCAGCGCGGTCTCGCGGCCGGCCAGCCCGGCGACGCTGTCGCGCAGCTGCAGGCGCACCGAATCGCGGTCGAGCGTGAGTGGAGCGAGCATGTAGGCGCGTTGCCCGAACACGAGCAGGCCCACCCGGTCGCCCGCACGCCGCTCGAGGAAGTCGGCGATCACCGCCTTGGCCGCGGTGAGGCGGTCGACCACCTGCCCGCCCAGCTCCATGTCCGGATCGCTCATGCTGCCGGAGAGGTCGACCGCGAGCAGCATCTGCCGCGCCTGCTGCGGCGGCACCTGCGCCTCGCCCAGCTGCTGCGGGCGTGCAGCCGCGGTACACAGCAGCACCCAGGCCAGCAGCGGCAACAGCCAGGTGGCGACCGCATTGCCCGCATCACCACCCGCTACCTCTTCCAGGCGCGAACGCCACGGCACGCGCAACGCGGCGCTGGCCGGCTGCCGCGGCGGCAGCATCCAGGCCAGCAGCGGCAGCACCAGCAGCGCCCAGGCCCATGGCCAGGCGAAGCCCGCGAATCCCTGCTGCCATGCGGGCCACCACGCGCTCACCGGCGACCTTCCATCAGTTCGAGGAAACGCTTGCGGGCCAGCGCCCGCGCGGCGGCGAATGCATCGGCGTCGACGTCGCGGCGGAAGCTGCCTTCGAGCAGCAGGCGTCCGGGCCCGGCACTGAAGCCGGTGCCGTCCGCGCCATCGAGAAAGCGCAGCCAGGCTTCGCCCTGCAGCAGTTCCGCCCCAGGCTGGCGGCGGCGTGCGGCGCGACGCAGCAGCGCGGAAATGGCGGCCAGGCGTTCGGGCAAGGTGCCGTGGCCTTCGCTGGCCTGCTCGAACCAGCGCAGCCAGCGGCGCTGGCGCGAGCGGCGCCAGGCGATCCAGCCCGCCAGCCCCAGCAGCACCAGCAGGATCGCCGCGCCCAGCAGCCACCATCCCGGCGCCGGCGGCCACCACGATGGCGGCTCGGGCAGGTATACGTCGCGCAATGGAAGATTGGCTGGATCCACTCAGCGCTCCCCGCCTGCCACTACGGACACATCCGCTGCTGCATCGCCCTGGGCCTCGCCCGCCGACCACAGCCAGTCGGCGCTGCCGGCGTCGCTCGACAGCGTACGCACCCGCCAGCCGAGCGCCGGCAGCGTATCCCCCAGTTCGCGCGCGGGCGCGGCGAAGACCTGTTCCCAGCGCTGGCGCACGCCGCCACGGTCCAGGGCCAGCTGCACGCGCCGCATGCCGGCGAGGAAGGCGAGCGGCCGGCGCGGCGGCGAGGTTTCCAGCGGGTCCTGCAATAGCACCAGGGTGGCCTGGTGGTGGCGCGCCAGCGCCGTCCAGCGCAGCGCCGGCACCTGCGCGGCGCTGGACGGATCGGCCAGCACCACCAGCTGGGCGCCGGGGCGCAGCAGGCGCTGTGCGTGTTCGAGGGCCAGGGCCAGGCCGGCGTCGTCCTCGGGCGGATGCGCATACCAGCGCACCAGCGCGTCGAGCACGCGCATCGCCCCGCGCTGCCCGGTGGCCGGCGGGATCGCCGGTTCGCCGGCGCGCAGCGCAGCGATGCGGTCGCCGGACTGCAACGCGGCCCATACCGCCACCGCGCCGGCACGCGCGGCCTGCACCGACTTGAAGCGGGTACGGGTGCCGAAATACAGCGCCGGCGCGGTATCGGCGACCAGGAGGGTCAGGCGCTCGCGCTCGGCCTGGAACAGCTTGGTATGGGCGCGGCCGCTGCGCGCGGTCAGCCGCCAGTCCATGCGCCGCACATCGTCGCCGGCCACGTACTCGCGCGATTCGGCGTATTCCATGCCGCGCCCGCGCAGGCTGGACGGTGCCGGTCCGTGCACGCCATGCCGGCCTCGCCGCGGTGGCGGCACGCGCATCGCCTGCGCGCGCAACGCGACCAGTTCGGCCAGCGTGGGCACGATGCCTGCGGTCGCGGCTTCGGCCACGGCCGGCGCCGGGCCGGGCGCGTTCACGGCGGCGGCACCTTCTCGAGCAGCGCGGCCACCAGGCGGTCGCCGTCCCAGCCCTCGGCCAGGGCTTCGTAGCTGGGCAGCACGCGGTGGCGCAGCACGTCGGGGGCCACGGCGCGCACGTCATCCGGAGTGACGTAGTCGCGGCCGGCCAGCCAGGCGCGGGCGCGGGCGCAGCGCTCCAGCGCGATCGAGCCACGCGGGCTGGCGCCCCAGGCGATGCGGCGCCCCAGCGCGGCGTCGTAGCGCCCGGCGCTGCGCGAGGCCAGCACCAGTTCGACCAGGTAGCGCTCCAGTGCCGGCGCCACGTGCAGGTCGAGCACCTGTTCGCGCGCGGCGAACACCTGCGCCTGCGGCATGCGCTGCGCCGGTGCCGGCGGGGCCTGCAGGGTCTGCCGCGCGCGCTCGCGGGCCAGACGCAGGATCTCCGTCTCCACTTCCGCGTCGGGATAGCCGATGCGCACGTGCATGAGGAAGCGGTCCAGCTGCGCCTCCGGCAGCGGGAAGGTGCCTTCCTGCTCGATCGGGTTCTGCGTGGCCATCACCAGGAACAGCGGCGGCAGCGGATAGGTGTGGCGGCCGACGGTGACCTGGCGCTCGCCCATCGCCTCCAGCAGCGCCGACTGCACCTTGGCGGGTGCGCGGTTGATCTCGTCGGCCAGCAGCAGCGGATGGAACACCGGGCCGGGCTGGAACTCGAAGCTGCCCTGCTGCGGGCGCCAGACCTCGGTGCCGGTGAGGT
Source organism: Pseudoxanthomonas suwonensis J47 (assembly GCF_000513955.1). GTDB lineage: Bacteria > Pseudomonadota > Gammaproteobacteria > Xanthomonadales > Xanthomonadaceae > Pseudoxanthomonas > Pseudoxanthomonas suwonensis_C. The sequence continues at coordinate 14,599 of NZ_AZUZ01000018.1, read as the reverse complement.
CGGCCGGCAGCAGGTCCGGGGTGAACTGGACGCGGGCGAAATCCGCCTCCAGGTGCGCGGCCAGGGTGCGGATCGCGGTGGTCTTGGCCAGGCCCGGCGCGCCCTCGACCAGCAGGTGGCCGTCGGCGAGGAGGGCGATCAGCAGGCGTTCGACCAGCGCGGACTGGCCGACGATGGCGGCCGAAAGGCTGTCGCGCAGCTGGGCGAAGGCGGCGTGCAGGCCGGCGGGGGGAAGCTGGTCGGGGGCGTTGTCCATGGTCGCATTGTGACCCAGCGCCGCGCGGCGAGTTCCCGCGGCAGGTGAACGGAAAAAGCGACGGGGCCCGCAGGCCCCGTCGACGACAGCTCCAGCTTTGCGGCGGCCGTCCCCGGCCGGCCGGTCAGGCGCGCTTCTCGACGCGCATCACCTTCGGGGTCAGGAAGATCAGCAGCTCGGCCTTGTCCTTGTTGCGGCTCTTCTTCTTGAACAGGTTGCCGAGGAAGGGCACGTCGCCCAGGAACGGCACCTTGGCCACGCTGTTGGCGTCGGTGAACTCGTAGACGCCACCGATGACCACGGTCTGGCCGTCGTCGACCAGCACCGCGGTGTTGATCTCGCGGGTGGCGATTTCCGGCACCTGGCCGATGCTGGTATCGATGTAGCGCAGGACCTCGTCCTTGGTCACGTGCACGTCCATGAACACGCGGTCGTCGCTGGTGATGGTCGGGGTGACCTTCAGCTCGAGCACGACGTCCTTGAACTGCACGTTCGGGGTCACCGCGCCGGTGGTGCCGCCGCCGGTCAGGGTCACGTAACCGACCTCGCGGCCCTGGCGGATGACCGCCTCGCGCTGGTTGGAGGTGACCACGCGCGGATTGGACAGCACCTCGCCGCGGCCTTCCTGCTGCAGGGCCGACAGCTCGATGTCGATGGCGAAGTTGGCGCCCAGCAGGGTGTAGGCCAGCGCGCCCGGCGGCAGGCCGGTCGAGGTGGTCGCCGGCAGGTCGAAGTTCAGGCTGCCCGGCAGCTCGGTGACGCCGTTCTGGACGATCTTGGCGGTGTCCTCCAGCGAGCCGCTGATCGCGCCGGTGTTGTTGCCGGTGCGGCGGCCAACCACGCCGAAGCGGGCGCCGAGGTCGCGGGCGAAGGTATCGGTGGCGATGACGATACGGCTCTCGATCAGCACCTGGTCGACCGGGCGGTCGATCACGTCGATCAGCTCGCGCATCTGCGCGACCTTCTTCGGGATATCGCTGATCATCAGGGTGTTGGTGCGTTCGTCGGCGACGATGCGGCCACGCTGCGACAGGAAGCCGGTCTCCTGGTTGTTGCCGCCGCCGCCCTGGTTGCCCACGCCCTTCGCCTCGGTCAGCGCCTTGAAGATGGCCGCGGCCGAGTGGTAGTTGACCTGGATGTAGTCGGTGACCAGGTCGACGCGGTTCTCCAGCTCGATGCGCGCGTCTTCCTTGGCCTTCTCGAACGAGGCCAGTTCCGGCTGCGGCGCGACCCAGATGACGTTGCCGTCGCGGCGCTTGTCCAGGCCCTTGGCGCGCAGGACGATGTCCATCGCCTGGTCCCAGGGCACCTCGACCAGGCGCAGGGTCACGTTGCCCTGAACGGTGTCCGAAGCGACGATGTTGAGGTTCGATTCCTCGGCGATCAGCTGCAGGACGGTGCGCACCGGCACGTCCTGGAAGTTGAAGGTCACCGGCCGGCCGGAATACGCCGGCTTGGCGACCTTGGCCTGGGCGCTGCTCACCGCCGCGCCGCTGACCGCGCCTACCGCCGCCGCGCCGCTGCGCGGGGCGATCTCGACCACGTATTCACCGGCGGTCTGGTAGGCCAGCGAGGTGTAGTCGCCGCGGGTGCTCAGCACCACCTGGGTGCCCCCCGCATACGGCCGGGCCTCGATGCGCTGCACCGGGGTGGCGAAGTCGGTGACGTTGAGCGGCCGCTGCAGCTCCGCCGGCAGCGTGGCGTTGGCCACGTCCACCACGACGCTGCCGTCCTGCTTGCGCAGGTCCGGGGCCACCCCGTCGCCGTCGAAGCGCAGGATCAGGCGGCCCGCGCCACCATCGCCGCGCTTGAAGTCGATCTGCGCCACCTTGGACTTGGCCGTCGCCGGCTGCTCCGCCGTGACGCCGGCGGTCGCGGCCATCGCCGGGACCGTCAGGGCCAGCGCGAGGCCCAGGCCGCAGGCCCGGAAGATCGCCGGGCACCGGCTGCTCAGGCGCTGGGCATTGGAAAAGGTCATCGTGCTATCCCCCAATCATTAGTCTTCAAGCGCGATGGCAGCCGGACGTTCCAGCCAACCGCCCGCTCCATCCGGCACCAGTTCAACCAGCTCGATCCTGTCTTCACGCACTGCTGTGACGCGGCCATCGCTCTGCCCCAGGTAGGCGCCCGGACGGATCCGGTGGGTGACCCGGTCCGGCGCCATGACCAGGGCGACCAGTCCGGCGCCCTCGCCGATGGACCCGACCATGTCGAGGCTGTCCAGCGGGTACTGCTCGAGCGGTTCCTTGGGCCGGTTCGGGTCCGGGCGCAGGCCCGCGCCACCGTCCGGATTGCTCCAGGCATCGCTGAAGGGATCGCGCAGGTCCTGCGCGGCATACTCGAAGGTCTCGAACTGCTGCATCACCGGCAGCGGTTCCAGCGGCGGCGCCGGGCGCGCGCGCACGTCGGCGACCCACCTTTCCAGGTTCGGCGCGTCGCCGGGCGTGCTGGTGACGCCGCGGCCACACGCGCCCAGCGCGAGGACCAGCATCGACGCCCCCAGCCAGCGCAGCGCGGCAGCGTTACGGTTCATGGCCATCATGCGCCGCCCCCCTGGTTCGCATTGCCGGGCTGTGCCTGTTCCTGGATTTCCGTTTCATCGAGGTAACGGTAGGTCTTGACCGTGCCGGACAGCTCCAGCTGGCTGCCGCGACTGATCGCCTTGCCGCCCTTCGGCTGCAGCTGGATGTCGTGCATGGTCAGGATGACCACGCGCGGCAACGAGGCCACGCCGCTGACGAAGGCGCCGAACTGGTGGTAGTTGCCGACCATGCGCAGCGCGATCGGCTTCTCCGCGTAGAACTCGCGGGGTATCTCGGCACCGGGCTTGAACAGCTCGCTGGTCAGGCCGCTGGACAGCGCGGTCTGCGAGATGTCGATGATCAGGTCCGGCATCTCGGTCTTGCTCGGCAGCTGCCGCAGCATCTGCTGCAGGACCTGTTCCATCTGCGCCAGCTGCTGGCGCAGCGGCTCCAGGTTGGCGGCCTTGCCCTGCTCGTCCTCGAACTGGCGGCGCAAGGTCGACTCCTGGCTCTCCAGTCCCTCGAGTTCCTCGACCTTGCCGCGGATCAGCAGCAGGTAGGACATCACCAGGATGAAGGCCGCCAGCAGGATGCAGAACACCACCTTGGCCTGCTGCGGCCAGCCACCGATGTTGCTGAAATCGAGTTCGCTGACCTTGATCTTCTTCTTCTGGCTCATGACGCCGGCCTCCCCTGGGTCTGCGCGGCCGGTTGTTCGACGGGCTGGTTGGGAGCCGGCGCGGCCGGGGCATCCGCCGGGGCCGGATCAGCCGCGGGCGCCGCGGCCTCTGCCGGCACGGAGGTTTCCAGCGCCGCAGCAGCCGGGTCTTCCACTGCCGGCAGCATGCCATCGCCTTCCGCGGTCGCGTTGGGGTTGGCCAGCAGCACCTTCAGCGAGAACGCGTAGGGCAGGGCCGGCGCGCCGGCGACCGCCGGGCCGCCGTTCTTCTTGACCTCGATGACCGACAGGTCCGGCTTGGTCATCCAGCCCGAGACCTCGAGGTTGCGCATGTAGGCACTGACCCGGGCATTGGACTGGGCGCTGCCCTCGAGGGTCAGCAGGTCGCCTTCCTGCTTGATCGAGGTCAGGGTGACGCCGTCGGGAATGGTGCGCACCAGCGAGTCGAACAGGTGGACCATCTGCGAGCGGTTGGCCTGCAGCTGCTCGATCACCTTCTTGCGGGCCAGCAGGCGGTCCTTCTTGGCGTCGAGTTCCTTGATCTCCTCGTTCTGCTTCTGGACCTTGGCGATCTCCGCCTGCAGGAACGCGTTGCGCTCGTGCTGGCCGGCGACCTGCCGGTCGAAGTGGAACCAGACCAGGAACGAGAGCAGCACGCCACCGAGCGCGGCGAGCCCCAGCATCCCCTGGAACTCGCGCTGGCGCTGCTTGCGGCGCTCGACGCGCCACGGCAACAAATTGATCCGTGCCATCAGTCGAAGCTCCTCAGGGCCAGGCCGGTGGCGATCATCAGCGCCGGGGCGTCCTGGGCCAGGGCGTGCGCCTGCACGCGCGGGCCGAGGGTCATCTGCGCCAGCGGGTTGGCGACCTGGGTCGGGACGCCGAGCTGTTCCTCGACCATCTCCGGCAGGCCGGCGATCGCGGCGCAACCGCCGGCCAGGACCACCTGGTCGACGCGGTTGAACTCGCTGCCGGCGTAGAAGAACTGCAGCAGGCGGCTGATCTGCTGGACGGTCGCCTCCTTGAACGGCTCCAGGACCTCGATCTCGTAGGTCTCCGGCAGGCCGCCCTGGCGCTTGGCCTGGCCGGCCTCCTCGTAGGTGAGGCCGTAGCGGCGCATGACCTCGTCGGTCAGCTGCTTGCCGCCGAACAGCTGTTCGCGGCTGTACAGGCTGCGGCCGCCACGCAGGACGTTGAGCGTGGTCATCGAGGCGCCGATGTCGACCAGCGCGACCACGCCGTCGCGGCCGACCGGCAGCTCGTCGGCGATCAGGGCGAAGGCGTTCTCGACCGCGAAGGCCTCCACGTCCATCACCTTGGCCGTCAGCCCGCCCAGCTCCAGCGCCGACTGGCGCAGCTCGACATTCTCCGAACGCGAGGCCGCCAGCAGCACCTGGACCATCTCGGGGTTGCTGGGCATCGGCCCGAGCACCTCGAAGTCGAGGTTCACTTCCTCGATCGGGTACGGGATGTAGTTGACCGCCTCGAGCTCGACCTGGGCTTCCATGTCGTTCTCGTCCAGGTCGGCGGGCATCGGGATGATCTTGGTGATCACCGCCGAACCGGCCACCGCGGCGGCGGCGTACTTGGCCCGGGTTCCGGAGCGGTTGACCGCGCGGCGGATGGCCTCACCCACGGCCTCCACCTCGACGATGTTCTTCTCGACGACCGCATTGGGCGGCAACGGTTCGACCGCGTAATGCTCCACGCGGTAGCGGTTGCCGCTGCGGGAAAGCTGCAGCAGCTTGACCGCAGTCGAACTGATGTCGACGCCGATCAGCGGCGACTGACTTTTCGGGATGAGCCCCACAGTTTCCCCCCAGCCGACAGGCACTTGGCTGAACAACCTGCGCCCAGGCATTAAATAATGGTTTTTTCAGGCTTGGCAACACCCCGACACGCAGGCTGCGATGCCTGTCACGCGCGGTATACGCTCCCTGCCCCCTACGGCGTCCCCCTGGACACCCCCCTGTCGGTGCCCGCGCGTCATCTATACTCTGCGGCCGCGAAATCTGCAATCGGACCCCCCAGATGCCCCCATTCCGCCGCCTGCTGCGCTGGGCGCTGATCGCGTCCGCCGGCCTGGCCCTGCTGGCCGCGATCGGCCTGGGGACCCTGTACTTCGTGCTTTCCTCCCGGCTGCCGGACGTGGAGTCCCTGCGTGAGCTGGAGATGCAGGAGCCCCTGTACGTCTACGCCGCCGACGGCCGGCTGATGGCCGTCTTCGGCGAGACCCGCCGTTACCCGGTAGCCATCGAGGAGGTCCCCGAGCGCCTGCGCCAGGCCTTCATCGCCATCGAGGACGCCCGCTTCTACGAGCACGGCGGCGTGGACTACAAGGGCGTGGCCCGCGCCATCTGGCTGCTGGCCACCACCGACGACAAGCGCGTGCCGGGCGGCTCCACCATCACCCAGCAGGTGGCGCGCCAGTTCTACCTGAGCTCCGAATACAGCTACCAGCGCAAGCTCGCCGAGATGCTGCTGGCGATGAAGATGGAGCGGGCGCTGAGCAAGGACGAGATCCTGGCGCTGTACCTCAACAAGAGCTTCTTCGGCAACCGCGCCTACGGCGTGGCCGCGGCCGCCGAGTACTACTACGGCAAGAAGCTGGACCAGCTGGACCTGGACGAGATGGCCTCGCTGGCCGGCATCCCCAAGTTCCCCTCCAGCGGCAACCCGATCAGCAATCCCGACCGCGCCCGCATCCGCCGCGACTACATCCTCGACCGCATGGCCGAGCTGGGCTTCGTCAGCGCGGCCGAGGCCGCCGCCGCCAAGGCGGTGCCGATGCACGCCAGCCCGCACGAGCCGCCGGTCGAGGTCTCGGCCCCCTACGTGGCCGAGATGGTCCGCCAGGAGATGATCGCCCGCTACGGGCCGGAGGCGGTGACCCGCGGCTACCAGGTCACCACCACCATCCTGCCCGACCTGCAGGCCGCGGCCGAGAAGGCGGTGCGCGACGGCCTGCACCTGTACGACCACCGCCACGGCTGGCACGGCGTCGAGCGCCGCGCGGAGGTGGCCGCGGACGCCGACGACGCCACCCTCGCCAAGGCCCTGGCTGGCACCTCGTCGCAGGGCCCGCTGCTGCCGGCAATCGTGGCCGGCACTACGCCCGACGGCGGCGCCCGCGTGGTCCTGGCCGACGGCAGCAGCGTGGCGCTTGCAAGCTCGGCGGCGCGCTGGACCGGCAAGAACCCCGCCGCCCTGCTCAAGCGCGGCGACGTGGTGCGCGTGCGCGCGGGCGAGAAGGAAGGCGAATACCTGCTCGACCAGGTGCCGCGCGGCCAGGCCACCCTGGTCTCGCTGGACGCCAACAACGGCGCCCTGCGCGCCCTGGTCGGCGGCTACAGCTTCGCCGGCAACAAGTTCAACCGCGCCACCCAGGCGCGGCGCCAGCCCGGCTCCAGCTTCAAGCCCTTCCTCTACGCGGCCTCGTTCGAGAAGGGCTTCAACCCCGCCTCGATCGTGCTCGACGCCCCGGTGGTGTTCCGCGACCGCCGCGGCAACACCTGGCAGCCGCAGAACGACGACGGCGAGTTCCGCGGCCCGATGCGCCTGCGCGAGGCGCTGGTGCAGTCGCGCAACCTGGTGTCGGTGCGCCTGCTGGACGCCATCGGCGTGGACTTCGCCCGCACCTACATCTCCCAGTTCGGCTTCGACGAGGCCGAACTGCCGCCGAACCTGTCGATGTCGCTGGGCACCGCCTCGCTGACCCCGCTGTCGGTGGCGCGCGGCTACGCGGTGTTCGCCAACGGCGGCTCGCGGGTGGACGTGTGGTACATCGACGAGATCCGCGACCGCGCCGGCCAGGTGCTGTTCAAGGAATCGCCGGCGGTGGCCTGCCGCGGCTGCGGCGCGGTGCCCGGCAGCGGCGGCACCCAGGTCGCTTCGCAGGTGGTGGACGGCTTCAACTTCGGCGCGCCGGCACCGGCCGCCCCGGCGCCGGCGCCGGCCACGGGCGAGGCCGGCCAGCAGGCGGCAACGCCCGCCCCGCTGCCGGTCGACGGCAAGGCCGCCCCGCGGGCGATCGACGAGCGCACCGCCTACCAGCTGGTGTCGATGATGCGCGACGTGGTCCAGCGCGGCACCGGCACCGCCGCCAAGGTGCTCGGCCGCGAGGACGTCGGCGGCAAGACCGGTTCGACCAACGACCACCGCGACGCCTGGTTCTCCGGCTTCGGCGGGCCCTTCGCCACCACCGTCTGGGTCGGCCGCGACGACTTCCAGTCGTTGGGCTACCGCGAATACGGCGGCAAGGCCGCGCTGCCGATCTGGATCGACTACATGCGTGTGGCCCTGGAAGGCCAGCCGCTGGCGCCGAACGACCCGCCGCCGGGCATGGTCCAGGTCTACGTCGACAACAGCGGGCGCATGTCCACCGTGGGTGGCGGCCTGGTCGAGTACGTGAAGGTCGAGGACCTCGACCGCATGCAGAACAGCCTCGATTACCACGGCCCCGAGCAGAGCGACGAGGAAGCGTTCGATATCTTCTGAACCCGCGCGGCGCTCGCCGCGTGCAGGCGCCGTGATTGACCGGGCGCGACGATGCGCTACAGTCCCCTGGGCTCACCGGGGGATCCAGACATGCATCGCGCCCGCCAGCATGCCGAGACGCGTACCCGCGAACGCCGGCGGCGCCTGGCCCACGAAGCCGCGCGGCTGATGGCCGAAGGCGGCATCCGCGACTACCACCAGGCCAAGCTCAAGGCCGCCGCGCGCCTGGGCATCCACGACGACGCCTCGCTGCCGCGCAACCGCGAGATCGAGGAGGCGTTGCGCGAGTACCAGCGCATCTTCCTCGGCGAAAGCCAGGCGCAGGCGCTGCGCCAGCGCCGCGAGGCCGCCGCCCGCGCCCTGGAGTTCCTGTCCCGCTTCGAACCGCGCCTGGTCGGGCCGGTGCTGGATGGCACTGCCGCCGCGACCTCGCCGGTGCAGCTGCACGCCTACAGCGACGACGCCGAGGCGGTGGCCCGCTTCCTCGACGAGCACGGCATCCCCGCCGAATCGCGCACCCGCCGCCTGCGCCTGGACCGCGAACGCAGCCTCGACGTGCCAGTGTGGCTGTTCAGCGCCGAGGAACTGGCCTTCGACGTGGCGGTGCTGCCGCTGCAGGCGCTGCGCCAGGCGCCGCTGTCGGCGATGGACGAGAAGCCGATGCGCCGAGCCTCGCTGCCGCAGCTGCGCCAGCTGCTGGCCGAGGACGAGATCGCCGGTTACGAGGGCTCCCTGGCCGGCGGGCGGGCCCAGGCCTAGCCGGGCAGCACACCGCCGCGGAAAAGGAAACGCCCCGCAATGCGGTGCGTTTCCGGTCACGCGGACGTCGGTCCAGGCGCTCAGCGCTGGTCGGCGGCCTTGTAGTCGCGCACGTCGTAGCCGGTGTAGATCTGGCGCGGACGGCCGATCTTGGCTTCCGGGTCGACCTGCTGCTCCAGCCAGTGCGCCACCCAGCCGGCGGTGCGGCCGATGGCGAACATGACGGTGAACATCTCGGTCGGGATCTTCAGCGCCTTGTAGATGATGCCGCTGTAGAAGTCGACGTTCGGGTACAGCTTGCGCTGGATGAAGTACTCGTCCTTCAGCGCCGCCTCTTCCAGCTTCATCGCCACTTCCAGCAGCGGATCGTCCACGCCCAGCTCGCCCAGCACCTTGTGGGTCATCTCGCGGATGATCTTGGCGCGCGGGTCGAAGTTCTTGTAGACGCGGTGGCCGAAGCCCATCAGGCGGAAGCCGGAGTTCTTGTCCTTGGCCTTGGCCACGGCCGACTCGACGTTGTCCGGGGTGCCGATCTCTTCCAGCATCTTCAGCACCGCCTCGTTGGCGCCGCCGTGCGCGGGGCCCCACAGCGCGGTGATGCCGGCGGCGACCGAGGCGTACGGGTTGGCGCCGGTGGAACCGACCAGGCGGACGGTCGAGGTCGAGGCGTTCTGCTCGTGGTCGGCGTGCAGGATGAACAGCAGGTCCAGGGCCTTGGCCACGACCGGGTTCAGTTCCAGCGGCTCGCTCGGCACCTCGAACATCATGTGCAGGAAGCGGTCGACGTACTCGAGGTTGTTGCGCGGATAGCGGATCGGCCAGCCGATCGAGTAGCGGTAGGCGGCGGCGGCCAGGGTCGGCATCTTCGCCAGCAGGCGGATCGCGGCCAGGCGGCGCTGCTCCGGATCGTTGAGATCCAGGGTGTCATGGTAGAACGCCGAGAGCGAGGCGACGCTGCCGGCCAGCATGGCCATCGGGTGCGCGTCGTAGTTGAAGCCCTGCAGGAAGTTCTTCAGGGACTCGTGCATCATCGTGTGATGCGTGACCTCGTGCTCGAACTTCTTGAATTCGGCCTCGGTCGGCAGCTCGCCGTTCATCAGCAGGTAGGCCACCTCGAGGAAGCTCGACTTCTCGGCCAGCTGCTCGATCGGATAACCGCGATACAGCAGCACGCCGTTGTCGCCGTCGATGTAGGTGATGGCCGACTTGCAGCTGGCCGTGGCGGTGAAACCGGAGTCGTAGGTGAAAAGACCGGTTTCCCTGGTCAGCTTCGAAATGTCGATGCAGTCGTTGCCCAGGGTCGGCTTGAGAACCGGCAGGGACACCGACTTGTCGCCGGCGTTCAACGTGACCTGGTCGAGATTGGACACGGTGTGCACTCCTCTTATGGGGTAGGCTTCGCACGTTCGCGCACGGGATGCGCTCGACGTGGTTTGCGAGGGAGTCCGCGGCCGCGGCCGCGAAGCCTTCGAATTATCGCATACCCCACCGTCCAGAAGACCCGATACGGAAGTCGAATTGCACCGTTCCGGAAACGCGCACGGCAAAACGGCCGCGCAGGCGCGGCCGTTCCGGTGCATCGCGTGGCTGGGGCGCGCCTGGCGGCGCGCCGGCCTGGCTCAGCGCGCGTAGCGGCGCTGGAACTTGTCGATGCGGCCGCTGGTGTCAACGACCTTGTGCTTGCCGGTGTAGAACGGGTGCGAAGCCGAAGAGATTTCGATCTTCACCAGCGGGTATTCGTTGCCGTCTTCCCACTTCACGGTTTCCTTGGCGCCGCCGGCCAGGGTCGAGCGGGTCAGGAACTTGAAATCGGAGGTGACGTCGTGGAAGACGACTTCGCGGTAGTCGGGATGGATGCCGGCCTTCATGGCGTACACCGTACAGGTAAGGGGAACAGAGCCCGGCATTTTAGCCGGCTATGCGACCCCGGCGCAAGGCCGGGGTCGCTCCGCGGTCAGGCGGCCGCCAGCGCGGCCTGGACCCGGGCCTCGAATCGGGCCTGGTCGTAGCGCAGCAAGATCCGGGCGCTGTCGGCGGCGCCGGTCTGCCGGTTCCAGTCCACCGCGGTCAGGCCACGGGCCAGGCCGAAGCCGGTTTCCACGGCCAACGGCCGCTCCACCGCCTCCACCGCGCCCTCCGGCTCCAGCGCCCAGGCCATGGCCAGCGAATCGGCCGAATACCAGTACTGTCCGCGCCGGTCCTCGGACCACAGCCGGGTCTGGCGCGAAATGGCGTCATAGAAGGCCGCCCGCGGCGACGGTGCGGCCAGCCACTTCTCCACCTCGCGGTGGTGGAAGCCGTGGGCCATGGTCGCTTCCCAGTCGGCCAGGTCGTACTTCGGGAAACCGGACAGGACCACGTGTGCGGCCTCCGGATCGAAACCGACGTTGAACTCGGCCACCGGGGTGATGTTGCCGTGGGCGGTGACCGCCCCGCCCATCACCACCAGCCGCGCCACGCGCTGCGGCAGGGTCGGATCCAGGCGCAGGGCCAGGGCCAGGTTGGTCAGCGGGCCGAGCGCGACCAGCAGCAGCCGGCCGGCGTGCTCGTGCGACAGGCGCAGGATCGCCAGCGCGGCGTGTTCGGCCTCGGCGCGACCGGACGGATCGGCGTAGCCGACGTCGCCGAAACCGTCGCGACCGTGCACGTGCGCGGCGTCCTCGCGCGGCGCGTGCACCAGCGGGCCCTCGCAGCCGGCGAATACCGGCACGTGCGCGCAGCCCGCCACCTCGCGCAGCTTCAGCGCGTTGCGCACGGTGTGTCCAAGGCCGACGTTGCCGGCAGCGATGGTCAGGCCGACCACCTCGTGGGCATCGGAATTGAAGGCCATCAGCAGGGCCAGGGCGTCGTCGACACCCGGATCGGTGTCGATCAGCAGCGGGATCTTCTCGCTCATGCGTGACTCGTGACGATTGGCCGGCCAGTTTGGCCGCTGCGGGCCCGCGCGGCAAACCGGCGCCGGCGGCGCGGTTCAGGCCGCCGCGTAGCGCGCCGCGCCGCCCACCCAGCGCGCGACGATGCGCCCGGCCACGTCCGGCGCGTGCTCCAGCAGGTGCGAGGCAAGCGCGTGCACCTGCGGCAGCAGGCCGGCGTCGCGGCCCAGCTCGGCGATGCGGAACCCGGCCAGGCCGGTCTGGCGCGTGCCCAGCAGTTCGCCCGGGCCGCGCAGCTCCAGGTCCTTCTCGGCGATGACGAAACCGTCGCTGGTGTTGCGCAGCGTATCCAGGCGCTGCCGCGCCATCTGCGACAGCGGCGGCTGGTACAGCAGCACGCAGCTGGACGCCGCCGCGCCGCGCCCCACCCGTCCGCGCAGCTGGTGCAGCTGGGCCAGGCCCAAGCGCTCGGCGTTCTCGATGATCATCAGCGAGGCGCGCGGCACGTCGACGCCGACCTCGATCACCGTCGTGGCGACCAGCAGGTCCAGTTCGCCCTCCTTGAACGCACGCATCGTCGCCTGCTTCTGCGCCGTCTTCATGCGTCCGTGGACCAGGCCCACGCGCACGCCCGGCAGCTGCGCCGAGAGCTGCTCGAAGGTGCGCTCGGCGGCCTGCGCCTGCAGGCGCAGCCCCTGCCCAGGCTGGCCGTCGTCTTCCTGCTCCTCGATCAGCGTGCAGACCCAGTAGGCCTGGCGCCCTTCCGCGCAGGCGGCGCGGATGCGCTCGACCAGCTCGGGCCTGCGTTCTCCGCTGAGCACCACCGTCGTGACCGGCGTGCGCCCGGGAGGCAGCTCGTCGATCGCCGATACGTCCAGGTCCGCGTAGGCGGTCATCGCCAGCGTGCGCGGGATCGGCGTGGCGGTCATCACCAGCTGGTGCGGCACGTAGCCGTGGGCCGGCCCCTTGTCGCGCAGCGCCAGGCGCTGCTGCACGCCGAAGCGGTGCTGCTCGTCGACGATCACCAGGGCCAGGTCGTGGAAGGCCACGCCTTCCTGCATCAGCGCATGCGTGCCGACCACGACCTGCGCCTCGCCCGACGCCACCTCGGCCAGCGCCCTGGCGCGCGCCTTGCCGGTGACCTTGCCGGCCAGCCAGGCCACGCGGATGCCCAGCGGCTCCAGCCAGGCGCGCAGGCTGGACAGGTGCTGTTCGGCCAGCAGCTCGGTCGGCGCGGCCAGCGCCACCTGGCAGCCCTGCTCCACTGCCAGCGTCGCCGCCAGCGCCGCGACCACGGTCTTGCCCGAGCCGACGTCGCCCTGCACCAGCCGCTGCATCGGCACCGGCCTGGCCAGGTCGGCGCGCACCTGCAGGAATACCCGCCGCTGCGCGCCGGTGAGCTTGAACGGCAGGTTCTCCAGCAGCCGCCGCGCCAGCGCGCCCGGGCCGTCCAGCGCGCGCGCCGCCAGCTGCTGCTGGGCCAGGCGCTGCCGGCGCAGGCTCAGGTGGTGGGCGAGCAGTTCCTCCAGCGCCAGCCGGCGCTGCGCCGGATGCGTGCCGGCGGCCAGCGCGGCCAGGTCTTCGTCGGGGGACGGCCGGTGCAGGGTCAGCAGCGATTCGCGCAGCCCCGGCAGGCCAGCCATCTCCGGCAGCGAAGGCGGCAGCAGCTCCAGCGCCGCGGCCTCCGGCAACCGGTCCAGGGCCTGCCCGATCAGCCGCCGCAGCACTGCCGGGCCGACGCCCTCGACCGCCGGATAGACCGGATCGAGCGCCTCGCCCAGCGCCGGATCCTCGTCCTCGCCGAGGACCCGGTAACTGGGGTGCACGATCTCCAGCCCGTGCTGGCCCGGCCGCGGCGTACCGTAACAGCGCAGCCGCACCCCGGGCCGGAACTGCGCCACCTGCGCCGCGCGGAAATGGAAAAAGCGCAGCACGACCGTGGCGCGCGAACCGTCGCCCACCGCCACGCGCAGCATCGGCCGGTAGCGGAAGCCGCGCTCGACCGCCTCCACCGTGCCCTCCACCTGCGCCGCCACGCCTGGCTGCAGCTGGCGGATCGGGGTCAGGCGGGTGCGATCCTCGTAGCGCAGCGGCAGGTGCAGCCACAGGTCCTGCACCGTGACCAGGCCGCGCGCGGCCAGCTTCCCGGCCACGCTGGCGCCCACGCCGCGCAACACGGCCAGCGGCGCATTGCCGCCGGCCAGCACGGGCGGCGCGGGCCGGGACGCCTTCACCGGCGCCCCTCCCCGGCACGGAAGCGACGAACCGTGGCCAGCCCCGCGTTATCCACTCAGTCCAGGACCATGATGGCGTCGGCCTCGAAGCCCACGCCCTTCGGCAGGCCGGAGACCTCGATGGTCGAACGCGCCGGGAACGGTGCCGAGAAGTATTCCTGCATCACCGCGTTGACTGCGGCGAACTGCGACAAATCGGTCAGGTACAGGCCCAGGCGCACGATCCGGTCCAGCGAACCGCCGGCGGCCTCGGCCACCGCGCGCAGGTTGTCGAACACCTGCCGCGCCTGCGCGGTGATGTCGCCTTCCACGACCTCGCCGGTCGCCGGCACCAGCGGGATCTGGCCGGAGAAATACACCGTGTTGCCGCTGCGCACGGCCTGCGAATACGGGCCGATCGCCGCCGGCGCCTTGTCGGTCTGGATGATCTGGGACATGCGTGTCTCCGAAGGGGGAATGCGGTCGAGGGATTCTAACGGGTCGAGGCGACGGACTCTGGTCTAGCGACCTGGGCCGCCACAGATCTCCGACCCTCTCTCCCGGCCCCGCTCCGCGCCCCGGCCTGCGTCCATGGGACGAGGGCGTTCGGCGGCATGCGCGCCAGTGGCGCGCGAGCAACGCCACCTCACCCCTGTGGAGGAGCGGAGAAAACGAAGCCACGACCCAAACGCGCCGAAAGACGCGGTAGCGCGGGGGTATGGCGCAAGCAGGCCATGGATGGCCTGCGCTCGCGCGTTGGAGCCATGGACGGCGGAACCGCGCGATGCGCCATACCCCCG
>NZ_KI911329.1:49509-95812 GCF_000513955.1 Pseudoxanthomonas suwonensis J47 | reverse complement strand
AGCCCGCTGTCGCGCTCGGCCCGCCGAACCCATGTCCGCAGCGTCTCCGCCTTGCAGCCGATCTTCCCGGCCACCGACGTAATCGCCGCCCACTGGGAGCTGTGCTCGCCCTGGTGGTCCAGGACCATCCGCACCGCCCGCTCACGCACCTCGGGTGCGTACCTCGTCAATTTGTTGCTCATGGCTCCATCCTCTCAAGGTTTGGAGCCTCCGGGAAAGACGGGGCGATTCACCTTTCGTGTCGAAGGCCGAACGGTCAAGGCGCTGGCGGACCTATGCCAAGAGCGTGGTGGGGCGTTCCTCTTGGAGACTACGCAGGCCGACTATCGGAGCCTCAACCGGGCGCTCCAAGCCCATGGCCTGTCCTGCTATTCCCTGCGCCATGCAGTGGGCAGCGACTTGAAGGGGGCGATTGCCAGCGGACAACTGACTCCGGAGAAGGCAGCACAGGCCATGGGCCACCGTTCAACGGAGCCTGACCTACTACGGAACCCGCAGGGCTGGCCGGAAGAGCTGTATCGTCAGCGCGAAGGCCACGACGGCACCCAAGGCGCGAGCCGTGACGCGTCCGCAGCGCACCAAGCCCAGAGCAAAGGCAAAAGCCGAGTTGGAGGGGGCAAAGCCGCAAGCCGCGCCGCGCGCGGCCCGCCCCTCCGCTTGGGGTCTGACCCCGCTGCGGCAAGGGCTCCGGCCACAAATGGGGAGCTTGTCGGGAGGCAAGAATTAGGCTTCAATCCGTCGAATCAACGCCAAGGGGAAGGCAATGAACACCACCGCCATCAGAAATGCAGCCGTCGGGCTGCTTGTCACTGCGCTTACTGCTTGCGCGTCATCGTCCGTGCTGGTTGGCAATTCCAGGCCTCCTATTGACCCAGAACAGGTGAGGATCTATCTCGAACCGCCGGCCGGATATGAAACCGTTGCATTGCTTGAAGCCTCTGACCTCGGGGCTAACGGATTTTCAGCCCAAAGCCGGATGAACAAGGTCATGGGACGATTGAAGGACGAAGCGGCCGAACTGGGCGCCAATGGCATCCTCCTTCAAGGGATCGATACCCAATACACGGGTTCGGTAAACAGTGGCTACGCCAACGCCACTGCATACGGAAACTCCGCTTACGCAACTGGCGTGGGTTACTCCGCCGCGCAGTTCAGCAAGGTGGGCCGCGCGATCGCCATCTATGTCCCGAACCCCGCGCCTACGGGTGCCTCTGTCCAGCCTGTTGCAGAGCCGCAGGTTAGTCAGCCGGTCGTGGCTCCGCAGCCGCAGGCAGTGACCCCTGCCGCCACTCCGGCTGCGGCCCCCAATCCTCCTGCTGGCAACTCAAATTGGCGAAAGTGGGGGCAGAAGAGCGATTGAGTTGGCAGCCTAGCCCCTGCCGCCCCCTGCCCTATACTGGGGACACTACCAAGGACACACCTCGGTTTGTGTTTTTCGAGTGGATATAGGGGGTTAGGGCAAGGTCTGCCGTGTCCCCCTCTCTCCGCCAGTTGCGCAAAAGAAAAGGGGCCCCGTGAGGGGCCCCTTTTGCGCAACTGGCGGAGAGAGGGGATCTGATGAGAACCCCAACGGGTTCGACCACCCGCGCAGCGGGTGGCGCGAGGCGCAAAGCGCCTCGCAATCCCCCTCCCCTCAGCAGCGCAGCGGGTGGGCACGACGGCGAAGCCGTCGCATGGCCGCAGTTCCCAACCTCACAGGCGCCCCCGTGCTTCCCACCCGCCGCGCACTGCTCGTCATCGACGTGCAGAACGAGTACTTCGACGGCAACCTGCCGATCGAGTACCCGGACCGCCAGGCCAGCCTGGCCAACATCCTCGCCACCATCCATGCCGCCCACGAGGCCGGCGTGCCAGTGGTGCTGGTGCAGAACATCGCCACGCCCGGCACGCCGCTGTTCGCCGAAGGTTCGCACGGCGCCGGGCTGCATCCGGCGATTGCGGCCCAGCCCCGCGCCCTGCTGCTGCGCAAGGGCCTGCCCAGTGCCTTCGCCGAAACCGGCCTGCAAGCGTGGCTGACCCGGCACGCGGTCAATACCCTCTCGGTCGTCGGCTACATGACCCACAACTGCGTCGACGCCACCGTGCGCCACGCCGCCCACGCCGGCTACGAAGTGGAGGTGCTGGAAGACGCGACCGGCTCGGTGTCCTACGCGAACCGCGCAGGCCACGCCACGGCCGAGACCATCCACCGCACCTTCATGACGGTGATGCAGTCGCGCTTCGCCAACGTGGTCAGCACCGCGCAGTGGATCGATGCACTGCGCGGCACACCGCTGCCGCCGCGGGAGTCGATCCATTCGTCGAGCCAGGCGGCGCGGGCCCTGGACGGAGCAACGGCATGAGCGCGCCGCGGATCCCCGTGCCCGGCGATCGGTCCCTGCCGGGCACGTACATGCGCATGTTCGCGGCCACGTCGATCTGGGCGATCACCTTCCACGTGGGCTATTACGCGTCCCACCACGCCGATCCGCTCGGCGTGGCCTTCCTGTGCTTCCTGGTGGCCGGCATCACCCTGGCGCTGATCGCACGCCTGCGCGGGCAGTCGCTGCGGGTGACGCGCAAACAGCTGCCCCTGATCTTCTCGCTGGCGATTCCCGGCGTGGTCGCCTACACGCTGTTCTTCCTGGCCAGCGTGCAGACGATCTCCGGCAGCCGCGCCGCGCTGATCACCGCCGGCAGCCCGGTGCTGGTGGAACTGGCGGCGATCGTGCTGCTTGGCGCCACCGCCAGCGCGATGCGCTGGACCGGGATCGTGCTGGCGCTGCTCGGCACCGCGGTCGTCCTGACCGGTGGCAACCTGTTGTCCGCGGCCACCAGCGTGGGCCGCGGCGAGCTGTACGCGCTCGGCTGCATGGTCGGCTGGTCGATACATGTGTTCATGAGCCGGCGGATCGTGCCGGTGGGCCTCAACAGCCTGGTCGCGACCACCTGGTCGGTGCTGGTCGGCGCGGCGCTGCTGGCGGTGCCGCTGGCGCTGTCCGACAACCCGGCGCGCCTGCTGCATTACCCGGCCGGTGTATGGGCCTCGGTGCTGCATATGGCCTGGCTGGCGACGGCGCTGTCCTTCATCTGGTTCGCCGATGGCGTACGCATGATCGGTCCGACCCGCGCCTCGGTGTTCACCAACGTCGTCCCGGTGATGGCGGTGCTGTTCGGCGTCCTCGCCCTCGGCGAGCACCTGCACTGGTCGATGTTCGCCGGTGGCGCGCTGGTGGTCGCGGGCGTGTGGCTCACCAACCGTGCGGGAGCGTCGGCTCCCGCGCCCGCTCCAGCGCCGACGCCCTCCGCCGCGTGCAGCGGGCGTTCCTGCCACGCCTGAGGAATCCGCAGACACCCCGACGACGACCTGCGGCCGTGCCCGTGCAGGGCGCCTGGAAGTTCACCCGCCGCGACGGCTCCCCCCTCTGACCGGAGACACCCCATGACCGCGATCAACCGTTCCTGCCCACGCTCCGGCCGCCCGGTGGCCGAGGATTCCCTGACCACGTACCGCGGGAAGGTGGTCGGCTTCTGCAACCCCGGCTGCCGCGACGACTTCGCCGCGAACGTCGGAGACCGCCCGAAGGACCGGGCGTACTTCGATGCGCTGATCGCCGAGGACGCCGCGGCGGCGCCGGCTTCCTCCCGCGCGACATCGCCGGCCGGAACCGGCGAGGCGCTACCCGCCGATGCGCAGGTGCGTCCGCCGCTGCCGCCGTTCGACCTGGAAGGCGCGCTGCGCAAGGTGCGTGCCGCCGAGGACGCGTGGAATACCCGCGATCCGGCGCGCGTGGCGCTGGCCTATTCGGAGGACAGCCGCTGGCGCAACCGCTCCGAGTTCATCGCCGGTCGGACGCAGATCGAGGCGTTCCTGCGCCGCAAGTGGGCGCGCGAGCACGAGTACCGTTTGATCAAGGAGTACTGGGCGCATGCGGACAACCGCATCGCCGTGCGCTTCGCCTACGAGTGGCACGACGACGACGGCCAGTGGTTCCGCTCGTACGGGAACGAGAACTGGGAGTTCGACAGCCGTGGGCTGATGCGCGTGCGCCACGCCAGCATCAACGACGTGGCCGTCGACGAGGTCGAACGGGTGATGCGCTGGCAGGCTGGACCGCGGCCGCAGGACCATCCGGGGCTTTCGGAACTGGTGCTGTAGCGGACCGCGACCTGGCGGCACCTGCCCTGCAAACCGCGGCCGGAGTCGTGAATACGGCTTCAGCGACGTATGGACGAAGCGCCCGTCAGCGACGGGCGCTCTTCTTGCCGCTCTTGCCCCCGGCGGTGGCGCGGCTCTGCACGAACTCGGGGAAGGTATCGGCCAGCGAGTCCTTCTCCGGCAGGATGTAGAACACCCCGCCGCGCGCGAACACCGGTTCGATGACCTTCTCGTAGAACTCCGGCGCCACGTTGATGCAGCCGTGGGTAATGCGGTTGTCGTCCGGTTCGGGCGAAGCCAGGCGCTGCGGGCGGCGCTCGGAGCGCACGCCGGTGGCGGTGGGATGGATCGAGACGGCGGACTCGTAGTCCACCCAGAGCACGCGCCCGGCGTCGATCGACGGGCCGAAGCCGCCGATGAAGCGGCCGGCGGGCGTGGTGCGGTCGCGTCCGGGGATCTCGCGCAGCGCGAGGCCGGCGACACCCGGTGCGGTGTGGTCGCCGATCGCCGAGCCGAACAGCCCGGGCGCGGCGCCACGCGGACGGCCATCGCCGTCGAACACGAGGATCTGCGCCGCCGCCTTGTCCATGATCGCGAAGGGATAGCCTTCGGTATCGCGCGTAGCGACGATCCAGCCGGCCAGCTCGATCACCACGTCGGACACTTCCTGGTCCGGCGGAAGCAGGTCGACGGCGCTTTCGGACTGCGCGACGGGTTCCTGGTCGGCAGCGACGGCGGGGTTTGCGAACGCCAGCGCGCACAGCAGCGCGCCGAGGATCACGGGATGTTTGCTGGTACGGATGGTGCGAATCCTCGCAAGGAGCAATCAGGCAATGAGACCGGTGGCACGAGGCCACCGGGTCCCAGGTTCAAACCGTTCCTCACAACTCGTGCAGGACGATCAACCGCGCGGCTGGCGGGTCGGCGGAGCCGATTCCAGCTGCTGGACGCGGCTTTCCAGCTGGTTCAAGCGCTGGTTGGCCTGCTGCGCGGACTGGTTGGCCGCGTCAGCGCTCTGCGCCGCACCCTGCACGCGCGTGTCGAGCTGGTCGAGACGCGAGTTGATGCGGGCGAAGTCCTCGTCGTAGCTGGCACAGCTGGCAAGACCCAGGCCGGCGACAAGCGCCACGCCCAACGTACGCGCCATCACCACATGATGCTTGCTCATAAACCAATCCTCCTTCGTCTGGGGGCCTCGGAATATAGCGACCTTTCGGTCAATGTCATGAAGACGCCTTCAGCTGACATTGGTGTACATGGACGGAACGTGAAGACGCTCCGGAACCGGCCTGGAAAGGGTGTTGAATCCGCAATGAACCCTCCACCTTAATAGCGGAATTCCCTCACAATTCCGCGAATCCACGTTGCCGGGAAAATGGCGTGGCCGGACGTTGTCGTGGATGACGTCCTGGGACCGGGCTGATGGTCGAAGCCGGCGAAGGCGAACATCAGCCTGCCCGGATGGCTGCGTGTCACGAATGAGCTTCCCCGCCACCGGATGCGCGCCTCCTGCGCCGCATCCGCGAGCTCGCGCCGCGGGGAACCGTCAGTTCGACCTCGGTCCCGTTACCGGGTTCGCTCCAGACGTGCAGCTCCGCACCGATTTCCGCAGCGCGCTCACGCATGCCAGCCAGGCCCCAGTGGCCCACCCGTGCCCCCTGGCGACGGATGTCCTCTCCGATGCCGCAACCGTCATCGCGGAAGCGGAACACCATGCTGCCGCCTGCACTGGAGATCCCCACTTCGATGCGCGAGGCGTCGGCATGGCGGAATGCATTGGAGAGCGCTTCGCGGCCTATCCAGTAGATCTCGTCGCGCACGACCGCATCCAACGGGGCAGACCACCTTCGACGACCAGGTCGAATGTTGCCGGATGGGCCTGCGCGAGTTCGCGACCTATGCGGGTGAACGCCTCCGGAAGCCCCTCCTGGACGGATGTCTCCGCCAGGCGCAGGGAGCGCACCCGCTCCCGTCCTTCGGCGATGGCCTCCTCGCCCCGGTCCATCGCCCGCTCGAGCGCCTCCCGGGTCGGGTCGTCGCCGGGCAGCCGGCTCGCAACCGCCTGGAAGCGCAGCAACAGGCCCTGGAAACTCTGCAGAAGGGTATCGTGCAACTCCCGCGCGATGCGCTCGCGCTCGCGATGGCGCTCCTCGAAGCGCATGTGCAGGCGCTGGGATACGTGGCGCAGACGCAGGAGGTAGGCCACCCACACGAGAGCGCCCAGGGCCAATCCACACAGGGCGATGAACCACCACGTCTCGGTGAAGCGCGGCGCAACCGAGAAAGACAGTGCCGAGTTCGGGGCGCTCCACACGCCGCTCTCGTTGGCCTGACTCAGGATAGCTCAGGTCTACTGCTGCATGGCAGGCTCGGCGACAAGTTCGTCAACCACTACAGTTTCTATGCGGCCTTCTCGACCGACGAGGAGTTCCGGATCGTTACTGCAGGAAAGGCCCTGGGCACACTGCCGATTTCCCAGATGCTGTGCGTAGGTCAGCGCATTCTCTTCGGCGGGCGCACCTGGCTTGTCGAAGACATTGATACCCCACACAAGACGATCCATGTCAGCCCGGGCAAGGGGGGCGCACCTCCGTCATTCAATGGCGGTAGCGGACGCGTCCATACACGCGTGCGCCAACGCATGCGGGAGTTGTATCTCGGTACCGGCCAGCTGCCCTTCCTCGACCCCACTGCGCAGAGGTTCCTGGATGAAGGCAGGAACACTTTCCGACGCTTCGTTTTGGATAAGGCTGCCATTCTGGATCAGGGTGAATACGCCGTGCTCACGACATGGCTAGGCGACTCGACCAACGAGGCGATAGCCTGCTTGTTGGCAAGTAGACGTATCCGGGCATACAGCGCTCGACTAGGCGTGGAGATCCGTAAGAAGGATATGTCGCTGGACGACCTTCACGATGTACTGGCTGACGTTGCTTCCGAGCCGGTCCCGCCAGTGGATGAGCTGCTGGCTCATGCCGATAACCTGGCCAAAGAAAAGTGGGATTGGCTCCTATCTCCACACTTGCTTCATATCACCTACGCAAGCTCGAACCTCAACCTGGCCGAGGCCCTGTCCTGGCTGAATCGAACATTTCGCTGACAAGACTGGTCTCCGGCGGGTAGCTACTGCTGCTCTTGGGTGGCGGACTACCCCTACCGCCCCCCGTTTGGCGTCGGCTGAATGAACCAAGACGGATAGCGCGTGTACACCCGGATGGGCTAGAATCCGCTCCGTTCCGGTGCGGCTTCCGCCCGCCGCACCACCTGCGACCCGCCTCCCGTGCCCGGCACGCCGCGGATCGCCAGATCTCCGGGCCGCGCGCTGCGCGGCCCGCGTCTATGGTGGCCCCGTCGGCCCCTCGCGACGCTAGGTCGAAAACCCCGCCAGGGCCGGAAGGCAGCAACGGTATCGATCGACGCGGGCGCCGAGGCAAGCCGGCGGGGCCGCCACCTTTTCAGTCCCTCGAAAAGCGCCAGCCTCCTGGCACGGCGGGGCCGTGGCGACGGCCCCTGCCATCTCGTCGACGGGTAAGTGCCTGGGGGCGCGGCAGCAACGGTATCGATCGACGCGGGCGCTGGGGCAAGCCCGCGGGGGCCGCCACCTTTTCAGACCCTCGAAAAGCGCCAACCTCCTGGCATGGCGGGGCCGTGGCGACGGCCCGCACCATCTCGTGAACGGGCAAGCACCGGGGGGCGGTATCGATCGACGCGGGCGCTGGGGCAAGCCGGCGGGGCCGCCACCTTTTCAGACTCCCGGGAAAGAGCGCCGCCCTTGGGCTTTGGCGACGCCCCGTCTCGAAACGGAGCGTCGGGCGCGCACGCCGTCAGGGCTCCCGCGGCGCCGGCCCGGCCACGATCCCCAGCGCGTCCGGCTCGTCGCCGGTCTGCCAGCGGTCGATGACGGCCCAGGTGGCGGTGTCGACCACGGCGATCTCGTTGCCGCCGCTGATCGCCACGTACGCACGCAGGCCGGACGGGTCGACGATGGCCCCGATCGGCAGCGCGGCGCGGCCGAGCATGGTCTCGCGGTACTCCGCCCGCGGGTCGGCCAGCTGCACGTTGGCCACCGGCCTGCGTGCGACCGCGTCGAACACCGACAGGGTGCCGGCGCGGGCATTGGTGACCAGCGCGTGGCGTCCGCTGGGGGTGAAGGCCACGCGGATCGGGAAGCCGGCGCTGTCGAGGGTGTCGAGCACGTCCAGGGTCCGCGGGTCGTGCACGGTCACCGTGCCCGCGGCGCGGTTGGTCACCCACACGGTGTGGTCGCGGGCCACGGCCACGCCTTCGGCGCCCGCCCCGGCCGGCTTTTCCAGCACCGCGCCGTCGAGCAGGTCCACGCGGACCAGGGTGCCGGCGGAAATCTTGGTGACGTACGCGATGCGCCCGTCGGCGGACAGCGCGACCATGTGCCCGGTGCCCGGGCCGATGTCATAGGCGCGCACCACCGCCCCGCCGCGCAGGTCCACGCGCAGCAGCGAATTGCTCGCCTCGGTGGTCACCAGCAGGTGGTGGCCATCCGGTTCGAAGCGGATCCCATGCGGGCGGCCGTGCTTGCCGAGGTCGACCTGGCGGATGCGCCTGCCGTCGCGGGTGTCGTAGACGCTGAGGGTGTGGCCGGGCGCCTGGTGGCCGTACTCGCTGACCACCGCCTGGCGGCCGTCGGGGCTGACCGCGATCTCGTGCGGGCCGGGACCGGTCTCGGCCTCGCCGATCTTCTTGCCGTCGTCGAGCGACAGGCGCCAGAGGGTGTTCGCGGACTTGTTGCCGACCAGCAGTTCGCCGGCGGCCGCCGGCAGCGCCAGCGAGGCGAGCAGCAGCGCCGGCAGCAATGCGCGGCGCCAGCGGGTCTGGTTCGAGGTCATGGGGTGTCCTCCCTGGGTGCGCTTCCTTCCGTAGTGGCGGCGACCGGGTGCAGCCACTGCCGGTCGCCATCAGCGTAGCGCTCGTGCTTCCAGATCGGCACGCGCGCCTTGACCTCGTCGATCACCCAGCGGCACGCGGCGAAGGCGGCATCGCGATGCCCGGCACCCACCCCGACCCAGACCGCCAGTTCGCCGATCGCCAGCTCACCGGTGCGGTGCACGCAATGCACGCCGGTGATGGCGAACCGCTGCGCCGCCTCCTCGACGATGCGCTGGCCCTCGGCTTCGGCCAGCGCGGCGTAGGCCTCGTACATCAGCCCGTGCACCGGGCGGCCGTCGTTGTGGTTGCGCACCCAGCCTTCGAAGCTGGCGTAGGCGCCGGCCGCGTCGTCGAGCAGGCGTTCGCGCAACGGCGCGACCGCGAAGGGTGCGGCGGCCAGTTCGAACTTCGCTTGCACCGCTGCCATCTCAGCCTCCGGACACCGGCGGGATGAAGGCGACCTCGCTGCCCTCGCGCGGCGCATCGCTCCAGCGCGCGAAGGCGCCGTCGACCGCCACGCGCAGGTGCTCGCGCGGCCAGCGCAGGCCGTGGCGCGCGGCCACTTCCTCATACAGCCCGGCCAGGTCCGGCGCGGCGCTGTCCACGGCCTCGCCGTCGATGCCGGTGGCCTCGCGCAGGCTGGCGAAATAGAGCAGCCGCAGCCGTGCCATCACCCTGCCCTCCCGAAATCGCGCTTGCCGCCGCGCTTGCCCAGCAGCTTCGCCGGGCCGAGCACGATCGCGTGCGACAGCGCCTTGCTCATGTCGTACACGGTCAGCGCCGCCACGGTGGCGCCGGTCAACGCCTCCATCTCCACGCCGGTGCGGGCGTTGGTGCGCGCGGTGCACTCGATGCGCAGTTCGCGCTCGCCGTGCCAGTCGATGGAGATCTTCAAGCCGTCCAGCGGCAGCGCGTGGCAGAACGGGATCAGTTCATGGGTACGCTTGGCCGCCATCGTCCCGGCGATCACCGCGGTCTCGACGATGCCGCCCTTGGATGCGCGCAGGCCGCTGGCGCGCAGCTGCGCGGCGACCTCGGCGGGAAAGCGCACCTTGCACTCGGCGGTAGCGGTGCGCGCGGTGGCGGCCTTGTGCGACACGTCGACCATGGCCGGCCGGCCGGCGTCGTCCAGGTGGGTCAGCTTGGCGGCGGGGGACTTGCGGGTGGCCAACTCAACCTCCGATCAGGTACATCTCGATGTGCTTGCGCGGCGCGGACGGGTTGCCGCGGATCTCGCTGTAGCGATCCGCGCGCCGCGACCACAAGCCTGCCAGGTGACCGAACAGCGCGGCCTCGCCCTGCGCCAGCGCCGGCTTCAGGTCGTGGTCCTGGTCGGTGAACAGGCAGGTATACAGCTGGCCGTCGGCGGAGACGCGGGCGCGGTGGCAGTCGCCACAGAACGGCGCGCTGACCGAGCTGACGAAGCCGACCTCGCCAGCGCCATCCGCGAACGCGTAGCGCTCGGCCACCTCGCCGCGATAGTGCGACTGCAGCGGGCGCAGCGGCCAGCGCGCGGCGATGCGGTCGCGCAGTTCGGCCGAGGTCACCACCTGCTCCTGGCGCCAGCCATTGCAGGTGCCCACGTCCATGTACTCGATGAAGCGCACCACGTGGCCGGTGCGGCGGAAGCGTTCGAGCAGCGGCAGCACCTGGTCCTCGTTGGCCCCGCGCTGGACCACGCAGTTGAGCTTCAGCGGGCCGAAGCCGGCCGCCTCGGCGGCGGCAATGCCCTCCAGCACCGGCCCGACCTCGCCGCGCCCGCCGGACATCGCGCGGAACACGTCCGGGTCCAGCGCGTCGAGGCTGACCGTGATCCGGTGCAGCCCGGCCTCGCGCAGCGCGCGCGCCTGCGCGGCCAGCAGCGAACCGTTGGTGGTCAGGGCCAGGTCGTCGATGCCGGGGATCCGCGCCAGGCGCGCGACCAGCTCCGGCAGGCGCTTGCGCAGCAGCGGTTCGCCGCCGGTCAGGCGCAGCTTGTGCACGCCGGCGGCGGCGAAGGCGCGCACCAGGGTCTCGATCTGGTCGAAGGACAGGCGCCCGGCTGCGTCGAGGCCGTGGTCGTCTGGGATGCGGTCGGCCGGCATGCAGTAGCCGCAGCGGAAATTGCAGGCGTCGATGACCGACAGGCGCAGGTCACGCAGGGGCCGGCCGAGGCGGTCCAGGAGCGGAGCCTGCGCCGGCCGTGCCAGGTTCATGGCGGCGAGGCCTGCATCGCGGTGGGTTCGGCCAGCCCGAGCAGCTCGCCCCTACGGGCGACGCGGTGGCCGCGCGCGGCCATCGCCGAAGCATCGGCGGCGCTGGCGTAGTGGTACAGCACCATGCGCTGGCGCAGCGCCTCCGGATACTCGCGCTCCAGGTCGTCCAGGCCGGTATGCGATGGATTGCCGTGCAGGCCGCAGTCGTGGGCGATCAGCTCGCCGGCATCGGCGTAGCGGGCCAGCATCTCCGGGATCGGACGGGTGTCGCCGGTCCACACCACGCTGCCGCGCAGGCGCAGGCCGAACGCGGTGTCCGGCCAGTGGTGGCGCACCGGGAACACCTCCAGGCGGATGCCGTCGTGCCAGAACGCCTCGCCCACCGGCACAAGCTGGAACGCGTCCCAGAAATTGGCGCCGCCTTCGGCCAGCACGTTCGGATAGTCGGCCACGCGCCGCTGCAGCAGCGGCACCACCGGCGCCGGCACGTACAGGCGCACGCGGCCGCGGCGCTGCGGATCGAAGTAGCTGGACACGAACAGCCGTTCCAGGCCGGCGACATGGTCCAGGTGCACGTGGGTGATGAACACCGCGTCCGGCAGCTGGCCGTACGCGGCCTCGAAGGCGGTCAGGCCTTCGGCGCCGCAGTCGATGGTCAGCCACGGCCGGCCGTCGCGCTCGAGGCTGGCCATCGCCGAGCCCAGCTCCACCGCCGACGCGTTGCCCACCCCGTGCAGCCGGAGCGACCAGGCGGCCATCAGCAGCCCCGCTTCCAGGACAGATCGTAGGCGCGGCGCAGGCGCGCGAAGTCGGCCTCGACCTCGGCGCTGGCGCGTTCGCCGCGCAGCTTCAGCAGCGAGCGCAGCAGCCGGCGCAGGTTGGCCTCGCGCCAGTGGGTGGCGGGGATGCGCATGCGGCCGCGGTCGAAGTCGATCAGCCAGCCGCGGCCGTTGCCGTCGAACAGCAGGTTGTGCGCGTTGAGGTCGGCGTGGTCCAGGCCTTCGCGGTGGAAGCGGGCGATCAGGCGCCCGGCCTCCTCCCACGGCGCGCCGCTGCCGGCGACCAGCGCGCGATCGGCCAGCGAGCGCACGTCGACCAGGCGCTCGAGCAGGATCGAGGCGCGGTAGGTGAACCCGTCGCGCACGTAGCTGGCGGCCAGCGGCGTCGGCAGCGGCAGGCCGCGGCCGAGCAGCTCGCGCATCAGCCGGAACTCGGCGAAGCTGCGGGTATGCGCGGCGCCGCGCCACAGGTAGCGGTCGCGGCTGAAGCGCGCGGCCATGCCGCCGCGCAGGTAGTGGCGCAGCACGCAGGCCCCGAACGGCGCGTCCACGAACCACGCACCGCCACGCCCGCCCGAGCCGACCGGGCGCGCGCGGTCGCCCCACGCCGCCGGCGAGAACAGTTCCGGGCCGGCTTGCCGCAGCCGCTGGCGGTCGAAGAGAATGGCCCCGTATCCGCTCTCCGCGCGGTACGGCGTCAAGGCTTCGCTGGCATCGAAGGCGACCATCCGCACGAGTCTAACAACACCCGCAAGCGATGCGCCCATCACTCTGCCTGCTGCGCCTGTCCGCCCTCGGCGACGTGACCCACGTCGTACCCCTCGTGCGCACCCTGCAACGCGCCTGGCCCGACGGTCCGCCGCTGCACTGGGTGATCGACCCGGCCGGCTTCCGCCTGCTCGAAGGGCTCGAAGGGGTGGTCTTCCACGTCTACAACAAGCGGACCGGCCTGGCCGGCATGCGCGAGCTGCGCCGGGCGCTGCCGGCGGAGGGCTTCGATGCCCTGCTGCACATGCAGCTGGCCGCACGCGCCAACCTGCTGTCGGCGTTCATCCCGGCGCGGCGGCGGATCGGCTACGACCGCACCCGCTCCAAGGAACTGCACGGGCTGTTCGTCAACGAACGCATCCCAGACCGCCCGGGCCTGCACGTGCTGGACGTGCTCGGCAGCTTCTGCGAGCCGCTGGGCCTGCGCCAGGACACGGTCACCTGGAACCTGCCGGTGCCCGAGGCGGCCCACGCATGGGCCCGCGAGCAGTGGCCGGACGACGGCACCCCGGTGCTGATGGTCTCGCCCTGCTCCAGCCACGCCCTGCGCAACTGGCGCGCCGAGCGCTACGCCGCCCTGGCCGACCATGCCGCCGCGCGCGGCTGGCGGATCGTGCTGTGCGGCGGCCGCAGCGAACTGGAGCGGCAGACCGCCGACGCCATCCTCGCCGGCATGCGCGCCCCGGTGCTGGACCTGGTCGGCAAGGACACGCTCAAGCAGCTGCCGGCCCTGCTCGCCCGCGCCGACCTGCTGGTCACCCCGGATTCCGGGCCGATGCACATCGCCAACGCGATGGGCACGAAGGTGCTGGGCCTGCACGCGGCCACCGACCCGGACCGCAGCGGCCCCTACTCGGACCGCCGCTACTGCGTGGACCGCTACGATGACGCCGCGCGCCGCTTCCTCGGCAAGCCCGCCGCTTCGCTGAAGTGGGGCACCAAGATCGAGCACGACGGCGTGATGGACCTGGTCACGGTGGAAGATGCGATCGAAGCCTTCGAGCGTTACCGCAACGACCACGGCGGCTGACCGGGACGGCGTTCCGTCCTGTTCCGGGAGGCCATGAGCGCGGCCGCCCCGCTGCCGTCGACGCCACACCGTCCGGCGCCTTCGGGCGCGGCGATCCTGTTCCTGTTCGTCCTGTCCGGCTTCTCCGGCCTGGTCTACCAGTCGCTGTGGACGCAGTACCTCGGCCTGGTGCTGGGCCATGCCGCCTATGCGCAGAGCCTGGTGCTGGCGATCTTCATGGGCGGCATGGCCGCCGGCGCGTGGCTGGCGGCGCGGCTGGGCACGCGCTGGACCCGGCTGCTGTTCGCCTACGCCATCGC
The DNA here is from genome assembly GCF_000513955.1 of Pseudoxanthomonas suwonensis J47. Taxonomy (GTDB): domain Bacteria; phylum Pseudomonadota; class Gammaproteobacteria; order Xanthomonadales; family Xanthomonadaceae; genus Pseudoxanthomonas; species Pseudoxanthomonas suwonensis_C. The sequence goes on along the minus strand of NZ_KI911329.1, from coordinate 81,701 downwards.
CGAAGCGGCGATCGGCGTGCTCGGCCTGGCCTTCCATGCGCTGTTCCTCGGCTACGCCGGAATCTCCGGAGCAGTGCTGCCGGTACTGGGCGACGGCGTGGCCGGGCATGCCTTCCCCTGGCTCGGCGCGAGCCTGCTGATCCTGCCGGCGTGCCTGCTGCTGGGCGCGACCTTCCCGCTGCTGAGCGCCGGCTGGCTGCGCACCGCGCAGGCGCAGGACGCGCGCGTGCTCGGTGGCCTCTACGCGGCCAACAGCCTGGGCGCGGCGCTGGGCGCGCCGCTGGCGACCTTCCTGCTGCTGCCGCGGCTGGGCATGCCCGGGGCGATGACCGTGGCCGGCGTGGCCAACCTGGTGGTCGCGGCGGGTGCGTGCTGGCTGTCCTGGCGACATGAGGGGGACAGCGCCGGGTGGACATCCTGCGAACCGCCCTCGCCTCCGCCTGCCGCATCTGGAACACGCAGCGCGCCGGCACGCCCCGGCCTGGTGCGCGTGGTACTCGCCGTCGGCCTGTTCTCCGGCGCCTGTTCCTTCGTCTACGAGATCGGCTGGATCCGCCTGCTCAACCAGGCGCTGGGCACCACCGTGCACAGCTTCGAGCTGATGCTGGCCGCGTTCCTGCTCGGCCTGGCCTTCGGCGGCGCGTGGGTGCACCGGCGTGCGCCGCGGCTGCGCGATCCGCTGCAGGGCGCGGCGTTCGCGCAGGTGGCGATGGGCGTGGCGGCGATGCTGTCGCTGCTGGCCTTCGCCCAGTCCTTCGACTGGACCGCGGCGCTGGTGCAGTCGCTGGCGCGCACCGACGGCGGCTACCGGCTGTTCCTGCTCGGCAGCGGCGGCATCGCCATCGCGGTGATGCTGCCGGCGGCGTTCTTCGCCGGCACCACCCTGCCACTGTTCACCCTGGTGCTGCTGCGCAGCGGCGCCGGCGAAGCCTCGATCGGGCGGCTGTACGCGGCGAACACCGCCGGCGCGATCGCCGGCGTGCTGCTGGCGGTGCACGTGCTGGTGCCGCTGCTGGGCGTGCGCGGCGCGGTGCTGCTGGCCGCGGCCGGCGACGTGGCGCTGGGCTTCTGGCTGTACGCGCAGCTGCGCGGCGAGCTGTCGCCGGCGCGCATGGCGCTGCTGTCGCTGGGCAGCGTGGCGGCGCTGGCGGTGGCCCTGCAGTGGGGCCAGCCCGATCCGCGCGCGCAGCTGTCGGGCGTGTTCCGCACCGGTTTCGCCCAGCTGGATGCGTCGCTGGAAGTGCCGTTCCTGCGCGACGGCAAGACCGCGACCATCGGCGTGGCGCGTTCGCCGTCCACCGGCACGCTGTCGCTGATCACCAACGGCAAGTCCGACGGCGCGATGGCCGCCAGCCTCGATGCGCCGCCGGGCGGGGACGAACTGACCATGGTCAGCCTCGGCGCCCTGCCCCTGGCCCTGCATCCGCAGCCGCGCCAGGTCGGGGTGATCGGCTGGGGCCTGGGCATGTCGACCCACACCCTGCTCGGCAGCGACCAGGTCGAACGGGTGGAAACGGTGGAGATCGAACCGCTGGTGCACCGCGCCGGCGCGCAGCTGTTCGCCGCGCGTATCGGCCGCGCCCTGCACGATCCGCGCTCGCAGGTGCACTTCGACGACGCGCGCCGCTTCTACACCAGCGGGCGCCGGCGCTACGACGTGATCGTGTCCGAGCCGTCCAACCCCTGGGTCAGCGGCGTGGCCGGGCTGTTCACCAGCGAGTTCTACCGCTTCCTGCACGGGCACCTGGCCGACGACGGCCTGCTGGTGCAGTGGCTGCAGACCTACGAGATCGACGACGCGCTGCTGGCGCGGATCGTCGCCGCGCTGCGCGAAAACTTTACCGACGCGGCCGTGTACCTGGTGCAGGACAACGACCTGGTCGTGGTCGCCTGCCGTTCCACCTGCCCGCAAGCGGAAGCCGTGCGCCTGCGTGCCACCGAAGCGCTGGCCACCGAGACCGCGCGGGTCGGCCTGGCCGGCGACGCGGCGCTGCAGCTGCGCCGCCTCGGTGGCGCCGCCCTGCTCGATACCTACGTGCGCGCCCTGCAGGCCGAACCGCACAGCGATTTCCACCCGGTGGTGTCGCTACAGGCACCGCGCACCCGCTTCCGCCGCGACCGCGCCGACACCCTGCAGCGCCTGGCCGACAACGGCCTGCCGGTGCTCGACCTGATGGAAGGCCGGCAGCCGCCGCCGGCGTCGGAGGACATCCCGATCCTGCGCGGCCACAGCCTGCTGCAGGCCCGCGAGCGCGCCATCGCCCTGGCCGGCGCATTGCGCGAAGGCCAGCACATCAGCGAGCTGCGCCGGCGCGCCATCGACATGCCACCGGCGGAAACGGAACTGCAGGCCCTGCTCGCCCTGTCACGCGGCGCAGTCGACGACCCGGTGACCTGGGCGCATGCCGCCTCGTCCGTGGCCATGGCCACGCTCGGCCACCTGCCGCCGCAAGACCTCGGAGGCGTGTGGCTGCAGCCGGCCTGGATCGATGCGTCGATCCAGCCACTGGCGGTGCGGGCGATGCTGGAGCTGTATGCCGCGGCGGCTGCGCGCAACGCGCCGGAAATGCTGCGCGCCGGCGAAGCCCTGCTGCAGTTGCCGCAGGCGCTGCCGGCGGAGGTGGAGGAACAGGCCCTGCTCATCGCCCAGCTCGGCGCGCTGGGCAGCGGACGGGCGCCGGAGGTGGAACGCCTGCACCAGGCCTATGGCGTGGCCATCCCGCACAGCGAGGGGCTGCGCATGGTCCGGCACATGGTCAGGATCCGCGCGCTGGAAGTGCGCGCGGGCGCGGCTCAGGGCGTGGAGCCGGTGCGGTAGTCCTGGTAGGACTTCTCCTCGACGTAGGCCGAGCCCAGCGCCAGGTTGATCTCCTTCTTCACCCGTGCGCGCTCGTCGTTCTCGAAGTACACGCTGCGCGCCAGGCGCACGAACTCCTCGTCGAACTCCTGCGCCTTCTCCTTGACCCGGATGTCGTCCTCGATGTCCCACAGGCGCTCGTTGACCGCCTTCAGCTGCGCGCGCAGCTGGGCGATGTCCTTGCCGGCGGCCGGGTGCTGCATCCAGGTGTGCTCCAGCGCGGACAGCTCCTTGCGCACGTTGGCCAGCTTGGCGGGATCGGTCATGCGCTCGGACTTGATCTGCAGGATCGCGATCTTGTCGAGCAGCTCGCCGAAGGACACGGGGACCAGGATCTCGGACATCGGGGTGGCACCGGAGGGGAGAACAGGCCGCTAGTCTAGCCAACCGCCGCCGCCGCGGACCGGATGTTGTGCGGAGCGCGCCGGTTCCGTATCATGGCGGGCCCCGCGGACGGACCACGCCGCGCGGGCTTCCGGAAAGGTGGCAGAGTGGTCGAATGCGCCGGATTCGAAATCCGGTGTACCGGTCTCCGGTACCGTGGGTTCGAATCCCACCCTTTCCGCCAGATACAGAAAAAGACGGGCTCCGGCCCGTCTTTTTCTTTGTCCGCGCCCGGCGCCGCCGGCATGGCCCACCGCCCCGGTCCAATCCGTTTTATCCTGCTGACAGCGAATCCACGCGGGCGCCATGATCGAATTCGGACACCTCACCCATGTCGGCCTGCGCCGGCAGCTGAACGAGGACACGTACTACGGCGACGGTGAGCTGGGCCTGTGGCTGGTGGCCGATGGCATGGGCGGCCATGCCTGCGGCGAGGTGGCCAGCGCGCTGGCCCGCGAGACCATCGTCCGCGAGGTCCGCAGCGGCACCCCGCTGGTCCAGGCGATCCGCATCGCCGACGAGGAGATCATCCGCGTCTCCCGCCGCCGCAACGACGCCCTGCCGATGGGCACCACCGTGGTCGCCGCGCGCGTCCAGGGCGCCCGCTTCGAGGTGGCCTGGGTCGGCGACAGCCGCGCCTACCTGTGGCAGGACGGGCGCCTGGCCCAGCTGAGCCAGGACCACAGCTACGTCCAGGACCTGGTCGACCAGGGCACGCTGACCCCCGAACAGGCCCGGTCGCACCCGCACCGCAACGTGGTGACCCAGGCACTGGGCGTGACCGATCCGAACCACCTGAACGTGTCGCTGATGGCCGGCGAACTGCGCCCGGGCATGCAGCTGCTGCTGTGCAGCGACGGCCTCACCGAGGAAGTGGACGACGGCCGCATCGCCGAGACCCTCGCCGGCCAGGACTGCAGCGCGCAGGAATGCGTGGACACGCTGGTGGCCGCCGCGCTCGACGGCGGTGGTTCGGACAACGTCACCGCGGTGCTGGTGCGCTGCCAGTAACGGCAGCGCGATCATCGGGTCGCGGGCCGGCATGGCCGGCCCTCCCCTGCATCAGGCGTTGACCGCCTCGGCCAGCGGCTCGGGCGATTCCACTTCGTCCCACAGCGCGCGGCCGGCCTTCTTGCGCAGCCGCTCCAGGCGCCGCTGGTGCGCCTCCAGCTCTTCGGCCGAGGCGCCGATGCGCGGGCGCTCGCCGCCGACCGGGCCGAAGCTGGCCACCGCCACCGGACGGGCGGTCTCGTCGGCGAGCTCGCCGAAGCCGATCTCTTCCTGGCCGGAGGTCAGGGCGACGTAGACGTCGGCCAGGATCTGGGCGTCGAGCAGCGCGCCGTGCAGCTGGCGGTGCGAGTTGTCCACGCCCAGGCGCTTGCACAGCGCGTCCAGCGAGTTGCGCTGGCCGGGGAAGCGTTCGCGTGCCAGCAGCAGGGTGTCTACCACGCTGCAGCGGTCGACGATGCGGCCGAGGTGCTCGCCGCAGCGCGACAGCTCGTAGTCGAGGAAGCCCAGGTCGAAGGCCGCGTTGTGGATGATCAGCTCGGCGCCGTCGATGTACTCGAGGAACTCGTCGACGATCTCCTCGAAGCGCGGCTTGTCGGCCAGGAACTCGAGGGTCAGGCCGGTCACTTCCTGGGCGCCGGCCTCGAAGTCGCAGTCGGGGCGGAGGTAGCGGTGGAAGTTGCGGCCGCTGGGGCGTCGCTCCAGCAGTTCCACGCAACCGATCTCGACGACGCGGTTGCCCTTCTTCCATTCCAGGCCGGTGGTTTCGGTATCGAGGATGATCTGGCGCATCGGGCTCAGTGTACCGCGCCGGTGTCGCGCACCCGCTGAGCCGCGATGCGCGCGAGCATGTCGACCCGCTCGTTGTCCGGATCGCCGTTGTGGCCCTTGACCCAGCGCCACTCGACCTTGTGGCGGCCGGCGGCGGCGTGCAGGCGTTCCCACAGGTCGCGGTTCTTGACCGGGTCGCCGCCGGCGGTCTTCCAGCCGCGGCGTACCCAGCCTGGCATCCATTCGGTGATGCCCTGGCGCACGTATTGCGAATCGGTGTGCAGCACCACCTCGCACGGCTCGCGCAGGGTCTCCAGGGCCATGATCGCGGCCATCAGTTCCATGCGGTTGTTGGTGGTGTCCGGTTCGCCGCCGGCCAGCTCGCGCTCGTGCGCGTTGTAGCGCAGCAGTGCCCCCCATCCGCCGGGGCCCGGGTTGCCGAGGCAGGCGCCGTCGGTGTGGATCTGGATCTTCTTCATTCGTTTCCTTGCAGGGAGTTCAGGCCGCCGGCGCGGCGCCCCGCCGCCATGCCAGCGGGGCCGGCGCCACCGGCGCCAGGCCACGTTTCTCGGCCACGATCACGCAGGCCGCGCGCAACGGCAGGCGCGAGGCGCGGGTGCCGCCGGTGCCGGCCAGCCGCCAGCGCGGGCCGATGAACTGCAGCGGGTCGGCCTGCAGTCCCAGCGCGCGCAGCCGCTGCAGCCACGGCCCGTGGGCCGGGGCGGGCAGGTCGCGGGGGCGGCGCAGGCGGAACGGGCTCCACGGATTGACCAGGAACAGCCACAGGCGGCCGCCATCGACCAGCACCCGGGTGCATTCCTCCAGTAGCGCCCAGGCGTCGTCGCTGGCCGGGTGCTGGAGGACGACGTCGCCGAGGCAGTCGTTGGCCAGCGGCAGCGGCAGGCCGCAGCGCAGCGCTCCGGCGTAGCCGCCCTCGCATTCGTGCAGCAGCATGCCGCGGCGCGACGGCAGCAGGGCCTGGTCGGCGCCCGTGCAGGGCCCCGGCACCAGCCACAGCCAGGGACGGGCCGGGCGCACGGCCATCGCTTCGGCCAGCCAGCGGCGCTCCTCGGCCAGCAACCACTGCGCCTCGGCACCGCTGAACCGGAGCTTGGCGCCGGGTTGACGGCTGGAGGCGGCGGCAGGCATGGTCGGGATTCTATGCGACTGAGCGCGCTGCCCGCATTCGAGGACAACTACATCTGGGTCCTGCGCGAGGGGCGCCGGGCGCTCGTCGTCGACCCCGGCGAGGCCGCGCCGGTGCTGGCCGCGGCCGCCGAAGGCCTCGAGCCGGCGGCGATCCTGCTCACCCACCACCACAACGACCACATCGGCGGCGTGCACGCGCTGCTCGAGCGCTGGCCGGGCCTGCCGGTGTTCGCGCCGGACGATGCGCGCATCGACGTGGAATGCGAGCGCGTCGGCGAAGGCAGCCGCCTGCGCCTGCTCGACCACGGGGTGGAAGTAATGGCCGTCCCCGGCCATACCCGCAGCCACATCGCCTACGTGGTCGACGGCCACCTGTTCTGCGGGGACACCCTGTTCAGCCTGGGCTGTGGCCGCCTGTTCGAGGGTACGCCGGTGCAGATGCTCGAATCGCTGGCGAAGCTCGCCGTCCTGCCCGCCGACACGCGGGTCTGCTGCGGGCACGAATACACCCGTTCCAACGGCGCCTTCGCAGCGGCCGTGGAGCCCGGCAATGCCGCCCTCGGCGCGCGCCGCGCCGAGGTCGAACGGCTGCTGGCCGCCGGCCAGCCCACCCTGCCCTCCACCTTGGGCAGCGAACGGGAGTGCAACCCGTTCCTGCGTTGCGAGGTCCCGGCGGTCCGCGCCGCCGCGGCCGCGCGCCTGGGCCGCGAGCCGGCCGATGCGGTGGAGACCTTCGCCGCGCTGCGCGCCTGGAAGGACGTATTCCGCGCATGACGCCGCGCCGGCTGACCCTGGCCGCGATGGTCGGCGCCTGCCTGCTGTCCGCCTGCGCGGTGCAGCCGGCGACGAAGCCGGCGCCGCACGCGTCGCCCGCGCCCGCCCCCGAAGCGACCCTGCCGCCACCGGCAACGCCCGCCCACCCCGAGATCCCGCCGCCCCCAGCGCGGCCACTGGCCGGCGACACGGTTACCGGCCTGGACATCTACAAGGCCTTCCGCGACGGCCTGGCCGAACCGCAGTGCGACAACGCCCAGGAGCGCTGGCGCCGGCACTTCGCCCACGCGCCGGAGCGCCTGGGCAATCCCGACCGCGACACCCTGGCCCTGTTCGGTTACGTGGTCGGCGCGCTGCGCGAAGCCGACCTGCCGACTGAATTCGCCCTGATCCCGTTCGTCGAGAGCGGCTACGCCCCGGGCGCGCGTAGCAAGGCCGGTCCGGCGGGCCTGTGGCAGTTCGTGCCGGCCACCGCGCGCGACCACGGCGTGCGCATCGCCGGCGGCTACGACGGCCGCCTGGCGCCGGCCGAATCGACCCGCGCCGCGGTGAGTTACCTCGACCACCTGTACCGCCGCTTCGACGGCAACTGGCGGCTGGCGCTGATGGCCTACAACGCCGGCGAGTTCCGGGTGAAGAAGGCCCTGCAGCGCAGCAGCAACGACGGCGCCGGCGGCGCCACGCCACAAAGCCTGCCCGGGCTGGCACCGCTGACCTACGCCTACGTGGAGAAGCTGCACGCCCTGGCCTGCCTGCTGGAGGAAGCCGGCGAACAGCCGCAGTGGCGCGCGCAGCTGGAGCGGCCGGTATTGATGCTGCGCGAACAGGCGGTGGCCGGCACCCGCAACCTGCAGGCCTGGGCCAACACCCAGGGCCACGACCTGGCCACGCTGCGCCGGCTCAACCCCGCCCTCGGCGGTGCATGGCCCAGCGGCCACGCGCCGCTGGCGCTGGTACCCGGCCCCGGGCAGCCGGGGCATATCGAAGCCGATCCACTGGCCGCACTGGACAGGAGTGCCGCGACCAACGCGGATGCGGCCGCCACCTACACCGTGCGCCGCGGCGATTCGGCCTGGACGATCGCGAAGCGCCATGGCGTGGCCATCGCCCGCCTGCTCGAACTCAACGGACTGCGCGCCGACAGCGTGCTCAAGCCGGGCATGGTGCTGCGGCTGCGTTGATCGCAAGCGCTTCCCCGCCAGGCGCCGGCCCATAAGAAAGGGCGCGGCAGCCAGGCTCCCGCGCCCTGTTCCCCTGGAGATGTCGTCGCGGCGCCATGCGCCGCGACGTGTCGTGCTTACAGCTGCGCTTCCTCGACCTCGATGTCGAAGCGCTTGCGCTGCTCGCGCACGTAGGCTTCGGCGGCGGCATTGCCGTCGATCTGTTCGAGCTGGCGGCGCAGCTGGACGCGCTGCTCCTCCGGAATCTGCGACGGATCGCCCGGCTTGACCGCGGTGACCACGAACACCGCCTGGCGGCCGTCCGGCATCAGGAAGCGGCCGGCGGCCGGCTTGCCCTCGCCCGCCGGAGCGGCGGCGAAGATGCGGCGGTTGGCTTCCTGGGTCGGGGCCGGCACGCCACGCGGCATGTTGGTGAACGGCATCACCTCGGTGCCGGCGGAAGCGGCGACCTCGGCCATCGCCTCGCCCGCGTGCAGGCGCTCGACGATCGCGTCGGCGGCGGCCTCGGCGGCCTTGCGCTGGCGGTCGGCGCGTACCGCGGCGATCACCTGCTCGCGGACCTCGGCCAGCGGACGCGCCGCTTCCGGCTGGTGGTCGATGACACGGATTACCACGCTGCGCTCCGGGCCCAGCGGGATCGGATCGCTGGCGGTACCGTCCTCGATCAGCGCCTCGGAGAACGCGACGCGCTTCACCTCGGGCGACGCGGCGATGCCGGTGACGTCCTGGCGGGTGAACGGGCCGAGCTTCTGCACCGGCAGCCCCACCGCCTCGGCGGCCGGGGCCAGCGTCGACGGGTTCTGGTAGACGAGGTCGGTCAGGCGGCCGGCCAGTTCGCTGAAGGCGCGCTCGCGGTCGGCCTGGGCCTGCTCGCGTTCCAGTTCGGCGCGCACCTGCTCGAAGCTGGCCTGCGCGCCCTGCTTGAGTTCGCGCAGCTGCAGCACGTGGTAGCCGAAATCGGTCTGCACCGGGCCACGCACTTCGCCCGGCTGCATCGCGAACAGCGCTTCCTCGAAAGGCGCGACCATCACGCCGCGCTCGACCCAGCCCAGGTCGCCGCCGCTGTCGCGCGAACCCGGGTCCTCGGAATTCGCCTTGGCCAGCGCCGCGAAATCGGCGCCCGGCGCGCTCGCCTGTTCGACCAGCTTCTGCGCCTTTTCCTGCGCGGCCTTGCGCGCTGCGGCGTCGGCATCCGGCGCCACGCGCACCAGAATGTGCGAGGCCAGGCGCTGCTCGGGTTCGACGAAGCGGGCCTTCTCGTCCTCGAAGCGCTTGCGCAGCGTCGCCTCGTCGGCCGGCGCCGGTTCCGGCAGCGTGCTGGCGTCGAGCTCGACGTATTCGATGGTCACCGCCTCGGGGCTGGTGAAGTCGCCCGGGTGCGCCTCGTACCAGGCCTGGATCGCGGCGTCGTCGACCTCGGCGGTGTCCTCGGCCGGCGGCGGCAGGATCGCCACCTCGATGTCGCGGGTTTCACCGGACAGGCGCAGCAGGCGCTCGAACTCGCCGTCGGTCACGAACGCCGAGGTGCCCACGCCGACCGGGATCAGCGACTGCTGCAGCGAGCTGCGCACCAGTTCCTCGAACTGCTTCGGCGTCTGCGCCGGCACCTGCGAGGCCAGCGCCAGCTGGTAGCGGCTGGGATCGAACCTGCCGTCGACCTGGAACGCCGGGATCGAGGCGATGTATTCGCGGATCGCCGCGTCGCTGACCACCACGCCGGCGCGGTCGGCGGCCAGCTGCAGGACCTTCTCGTCGATCAGCTGGTCGAGCACGCGGCGCTTGTTCTCGATGGTCTCGAACTCGCGCGGATCGAAGGTCTCGCCCTGCTCCTGGCGCGCCTGCATGCGCTCCTGCTCGAAGCGGCGACGGAATTCGTCGACGCCGACTTCGCGGTGCTCCCACAGCATGGAAGCCGGCCACCACTTCGGCGCGCCTTCCCACCAGGTCGGCGGCGCCTTCACCTGCGCGACGTTGTTGGCACCCATGCCGCCGAGGTAGCGCTGGTCGATGACGAACAGGAACGGAATCATCAACAGCACGATGATGACGGTGGCGACCCACCCCGAAGTCCGGTCGCGGAGTTTCTGCAGCATTGGTCCTGCCTGGTCTGTCTACGTCGGGTTAAGCGGCGCAGTTTAACCGAGCCGAAGGCGCCGTGCTCCGGCTGGCCTCGCGCGGCCTGCGCCGGGCCGGAAAAGAAGAAGGCCCCTGGTTTCCCAGGGGCCTTCCGTATAAGTGGCGGAGTGGACGGGACTCGAACCCGCGACCTCCGGCGTGACAGGCCAGCATTCTAACCGACTGAACTACCACTCCGCGTGAGACAGCTATTGTAAGACGATTTTTCGATTTGTGGAAGATCGTCCTGCAACTTTTTTTCACATCTGCCGAAGCTGGTGGGTGCTGAGGGTTTCGAACCCCCGACCCTCGCCTTGTAAGGGCGACGCTCTACCGCTGAGCTAAGCACCCGGGTCAGGCAACCCGCCTCGGCAGCGGGCCGATCAGTTTACAGCGTCCTTCAGGGCCTTGCCAGCCTTGAACGCCGGATTCTTCGAAGCCTTGATCTTGATGGTCTCGCCCGTCTTCGGGTTGCGGCCGGTGCGGGCGGCGCGCTTGCGGACCTGGAAGGTACCGAAGCCGACGAGCGTGACCGCCTCGCCCTTCTTCAGCGCCTTGGTGATCGAGTCGATCACCGCATCGACCGCGCGCGCGGCCTCGGCCTTGGTGACTTCGGCATCGCTGGCGACAGCGTCGATCAGATCGGTTTTGTTCATTCTTCTTTGCTCCCTGTGCGGCGTCGCCGCGAGATGGGTGTGTTGTGGGCCCGCGCCCCCCTCGCGTGCCCGATGGTCCGGTGCCGCACGGCCGTGGCCGCTGGCGGGTGCGCCCGTTATACAGGGCCCCGACCCCATGTCGCAACCCGGAAATGCAGCAATGGCGCGGGTTTTGACACCCGCGCCATTGCTGGGCCACGCACCGGACAGGATCGTCAGTGCTTGACGTCGGCCTGGTCCTGGGCCGGGCGCTGGCGGCGCCCGCCGGTCTTGCCGCCGCGCGTGCCGGCCTTGCCGGCAGCCGGGCGCAGCGGACGCTCCAGGGCCAGGTCCAGCACCTCGTCGATCCACTTCACCGGGACGATCTCCAGCCCGTCGGTGACGTTGGCCGGGATGTCGGCCAGGTCCTTGCGGTTCTCGTCCGGGATGATCACCGTGCGGATGCCGCCGCGCAGCGCGGCCAGCAGCTTCTCCTTGAGGCCGCCGATCGCGGTGACCTTGCCGCGCAGGGTGATCTCGCCGGTCATGGCGATGTCCGCGCGCACCGGCACCTTGGTCAGCGTGGACACCAGCGAGGTGACCATGGCGATGCCGGCGCTGGGGCCGTCCTTCGGCGTGGCGCCGTCGGGCACGTGCAGGTGCACGTCCTGCTTCTGCAGGAAGTCGGTCTCGATGCCCAGGTTCTCGGCGCGCGCGCGCACCACCGACAGCGCCGCCGACGCCGATTCCTTCATGACGTCGCCGAGCTGGCCGGTCAGGATCATCTGGCCCTTGCCAGGCACCAGGGTGGACTCGATCTGCAGCAGGTCGCCGCCGACCTCGGTCCAGGCCAGGCCGGTGACCAGGCCGATCTCGTTCTGCTCCTCGGCGCGGCCGTAGTCGAAGCGGCGCACGCCCAGGTACCTGTCGAGGTTCTTCGAGGTGACCTGCGCCTGCGCAACCTTGGCCTTGCGCGCCGAAGCCTTCTTCGAAGCCTTCTTAGCCGGCTGCTGCGGGCCCTTCAGCGCGATCTCCTTGACCACCTTGCGACAGATCTTGGCGATCTCGCGCTCGAGGTTGCGCACGCCGGACTCGCGCGTGTAGTAGCGCACGATGTCGCGGATCGCGTCCTCGGCGATGGCCAGCTCCTCGGGCTTCAGGCCGTTGGCCTTCAGCTGCTTGGGCACCAGGTAGCGCTGGGCGATGCTCAGCTTCTCGTCCTCGGTGTAGCCCGGGATGCGGATGACCTCCATGCGGTCCAGCAGCGGGCCGGGGATGTTCAGCGAGTTGGAGGTGGCCACGAACATTACCTCGGACAGGTCGAGGTCGACTTCCAGGTAATGGTCGTTGAAGCTGTGGTTCTGCTCCGGGTCCAGCACCTCGAGCAGCGCCGACGACGGGTCGCCGCGGAAGTCCATCGACATCTTGTCGATCTCGTCCAGGACGAACAGCGGGTTCTTCGTACCGACCTTGTTGAGGTTCTGCACGATGCGGCCCGGCATCGAACCGACGTAGGTGCGGCGGTGGCCGCGGATCTCGGCCTCGTCGCGCACGCCGCCCAGTGACATGCGCACGAACTTGCGGTTGGTGGCCTTGGCGATCGACTGGCCCAGCGAGGTCTTGCCCACGCCCGGCGGGCCGACCAGGCACAGGATCGGGCCCTTCATCTGCTTCACCCGCGACTGCACCGCCAGGTACTCGAGGATGCGTTCCTTGACCTTGTCCAGGCCGTAGTGGTCGGCGTCGAGGGTGTCCTGCGCGGCCTTGAGGTCCTTGCGCACCTTGCTGCGCTTCTTCCACGGCACACCCAGCAGCCAGTCGAGGTAGTTGCGCACCACCGCGGCCTCGGCCGACATCGGCGACATCTGCTTGAGCTTGTTGAGCTCGGCGCGGGCCTTGGCCTCCACCGCCTTGGGCATGCCCGCCTCGGCGACGCGGCGCACCAGCTCCTCCATCTCCCCCGGCGAGTCGTCCAGGTCGCCCAGTTCCTTCTGGATCGCCTTCATCTGCTCGTTGAGGTAGTACTCGCGCTGGCTGCGCTCCATCTGCGACTTCACCCGGCCGCGGATGCGCTTCTCCATCTGCTGCACGTCGATCTCGCCCTCGACCAGGCCGACCAGCAGCTCCAGCCGCTCGCCGATGTCGGCGCTTTCCAGCAGCCGCTGCTTGTCGGCCAGGCGCACGCCGATGTGGGCGGCGATGGTGTCGGCCAGGCGGCCGGGATCGTCGATGCCCGACAGGGTCTGCAGCAGCTCCGGCGGCAGCTTGCGGTTGGTCTTGACGTACTGCTCGAACAGGCTGGTCAGGGTGCGGGCGATGGCCTCGACCTCGCGCTCGTTGCGCACGCTGCCGGCCTCGATCAGCTCGCCGCGGCCATGCAGGGCGCCGTCGCGCTCGGCGATCTGGTCCACGTGCACGCGCGCGGTGCCCTCGACCAACACCTTGATGGTGCCGTCGGGGAGCTTCAGCAGCTGCAGGACCTGGGCCAGGGTGCCGACCGTGTACAGGTCGGCCGCCTGCGGGTCGTCGGTCTCGGCGGACTTCTGCGCGACCAGCAGGATCTGCTTGTCGGCCTCCATCGCCTGCTCCAGCGCGCGCATGGACTTGTCCCGGCCGACGAACAGGGAAATCACCATGTGCGGGAACACCACCACGTCGCGCAGCGGCAGGACGGGCAGTTCCAGGACGTCGGTTCGATTGCGGGACATGCAGGCTCCGTGAAAACGTGGGGATGGCGGCCTCCGCCGCCCTGGCCCACGTTATGGGGGCTAGCCGTAGGCGTTGCAAGAAGGACCTGGAAAGTCCTTCCAGGTCATGCAGATACGAGAAGCCCCGGGAGGGCCCGGGGCTTCTTCAGGTTGCTTAACCGCGGCAGGCCGGGTTACTCGGCCGAGGCCACCTTGGGCGGGGCGGCCGGCGGGGTCTGGTAGATCAGGTACGGCTCGGTCTTGTGCTCGATCACCGACTCGTCCACCACCACCTTGCTGACGTTCTCCTGCGACGGCAGGTCGTACATGGTGTCCAGCAGGACCGACTCGACGATGGTGCGCAGGCCGCGGGCGCCGGTCTTGCGCTTGAGCGCCTTGCGGGCGATCGCCGACAGCGCGTCCGGGCGGAACTCCAGCTCCACGCCTTCCATCTCGAACAGCTTCTTGAACTGCTTGGTGATGGCGTTCTTCGGCTCGGTCAGGATCTTGACCAGGGCGGCCTCGTCCAGCTCCTCCAGGGTCGCCACCACCGGCAGGCGGCCGACGAACTCGGGGATCAGGCCGAACTTGATCAGGTCCTCCGGCTCGACTTCGGCCAGCAGCTTGCCGGTATCGGCCTTGACCTTGCTGCTCTTCACCTTGGCGCCAAAACCGATGCCGCCGGCCTCGCTGCTGCGCTGCTGGATGATCTTGTCCAGGCCGGCGAACGCGCCGCCGACGATGAACAGGATGTTCTTGGTGTCGACCTGCAGGAACTCCTGCTGCGGGTGCTTGCGGCCGCCCTGCGGCGGGACCGAGGCCACGGTGCCCTCGATCAGCTTCAGCAGCGCCTGCTGCACGCCTTCGCCGGACACGTCGCGGGTGATCGACGGGTTCTCGCTCTTGCGCGAGATCTTGTCGATCTCGTCGATGTAGACGATGCCCTGCTGCGCCTTGTCGACGTCGTAGTCGCACTTCTGCAGCAGCTTCTGGATGATGTTCTCCACGTCCTCGCCGACGTAGCCGGCTTCGGTCAGCGTGGTCGCATCGGCGATCGTGAACGGGACGTTCAGCAGCCGCGCCAGGGTCTCGGCCAGCAGGGTCTTGCCCGAACCGGTCGGGCCGACCAGCAGGATGTTGGACTTGGCCAGCTCCACGTCCTCGTTGCGCTGGCGGCTCTCGATGCGCTTGTAGTGGTTGTACACGGCCACCGCGAGCGTCTTCTTCGCCCGCTGCTGGCCGATCACGTACTGGTCCAGGACCTCGAGGATCTCGCGCGGCTTGGGCAGCGAGCTGCGGGAGGACTGCGCCTTCTCCTCGAGCTCCTCGCGGATGATGTCGTTGCAGAGCTCCACGCATTCATCACAGATGAACACGCTCGGGCCGGCGATCAGCTTCCGCACCTCGTGCTGGCTCTTCCCGCAGAAGGAGCAGTAGAGGATCTTGTTGCTGTCTCCGGAACGGCCTTGCCGGTCTTCGCTCATGCTTGTTCTTTTCCACTTTTACAGCCCGCCGGAGCGGGTTCGGGGCGAGAATAGCACAGGGCCGGAACCGCGCCAGAGGCGCGCCGGGCCGTGCTTCTCGGGGTGGCCGGCCCTGCCCCCGAGGGGGCCTGGCCGGCTGCCTGGCGGGGTCAGCCCGCCTGGATCGACTCGTCGGGGCGACGCTCCAGGACCTCGTCGACCAGGCCGTAGGCCTTGGCCTCGGCCGCGCTCTTGAAGTTGTCGCGCTCGGTGTCGCGGGCGATGGTCTCGATCGACTGGCCGGTGTGATGGGCCAGGATCTCGTTCAGCCTCGCGCGCATGCTCAGGATCTCGCGCGCGTGGATGTCGATGTCGGTGGCCTGGCCCTGGAAGCCGCCCAGCGGCTGGTGGATCATCACCCGCGAGTTCGGCAGCGCGTAGCGCTTGCCGGCGGCGCCGGCGGCCAGCAGCACGGCGCCCATCGAGGCCGCCTGGCCGACGCAGATCGTGCTCACGTCCGGCTTGATGTACTGCATGGTGTCGTAGATCGCCATGCCGGCCGTGACCAGGCCGCCGGGCGAGTTGATGTACAGGCTGATGTCCTTCTCGGGGTTCTCGGCCTCGAGGAAGAGCATCTGGGCGATGATCACGTTGGCGACGTGGTCCTCGACCGGGCCGACCAGGAAGATCACCCGCTCCTTGAGCAGGCGCGAATAGATGTCGTACGCGCGCTCGCCGCGGCTGGTCTGCTCGACCACCATCGGGACCAGGTTGAGGGCTTTGGTCGGGATCATTTCATGGGGCTCCTGGCTGGGGTTGGGGCGCCGGCCATCCGGCGCCCCGGGACAGCATAGCGGGGGCGGCGAAGGCGCCGCACCCGCCGGCCGTCATCCCCGGATGGCTTCCTGGAACGACAGCGCCACCTCGGTGTGCTGGGCGCGCTCGGAGATCCAGTCGATCACCTGCTCTTCCATCACCCGGGCCTGCAGTCCCTGCATCAACTGGGGGTCGTTGCGGTACATCTCAATGACCTGTTCCGGCTCCTCGTAGGTCGAGGCGATCAGGCGCAGGGTTTCGTTCACGCGCTTCGGGTCCAGGCGCAGCTCGTGGCGGCGGGCGACCTCGCCGACCAGCAGGCCGGCCAGCACGCGCTTGCGCGCCGGCTCCAGGAACTGCTCGTGGGCGTCGGCCGGCGGCTGGCCCGGGTCGCGGCCGCTGCGACGGATCTGCTCGACCTGCTGGGCCAGCATGGCGCGGGCCTCGGCTTCGACCAGGCGCGGCGGCAGCTCCACGTGGGCCCAGGTGTTGACCAGCTGCTCGCCCACTTCGCGGCGCAGGCGGTTCATCAGCGCGCCCTTGAGCTCGCGCTCGAGGTTGGTGCGGATGTCCTCGCGAAACTTGTCCATCTCGCCGCTCTTCACGCCGAAGCTCTTGATGAACGCGGCGTCGACCTCGGGCAGCACCTGCTCGGCGATGCGCGACAGGGTCACGTGGACCTGGGCGGTCTTGCCGGCCAGCTCGGCCTGGCGCCAGTTCTCCGGGAAGGCCACGTCGAGGACGGCCTCGACGCCCTGCTCCAGGCCGGCCAGCGCGTTCTCCACCGCCGGCAGCAGCTGGCCCGAACCGATCAGGGTGCTGAACTGCTCGGCGCCCTCGGCCGGCTGGCGGAAGTCGCCCAGCCGGGTCCACAGCGAGCCGGCGACCAGGTCGCCTTCCTTCGCCGCGCGGGTGACCGGGTTGAAGGTGCGGCGCTGCAGGCGCAGGTTCTCGATCATCTGGTCGATGTCGGCGTCGGTGACCTCGGCGGTGTGGCGGGTCACCTGCAGCTTGGTCACGTCGATGTCGCCGAAGTCCGGCACCACCTCGAAGGTGGCGATGAATTCCAGTTCGCTGTCGCCGGCGCGGTCGATGCGCGGACTGCCGGCCACGCGCAGGTCGTGCTCGCGGATGGCCGAATCGAAGGTCTGGCGCACCAGGCCGCCGAGGACCTCGGCCTTGACCTGCTCGCCGAAGCGCTGCTCGATCACCTTCGGCGGGACCTTGCCCGGGCGGAAACCCTTGATGCGGGCGGTGCGCGCGATCTCGCGCAGGCGGCCGCTCACGCTGGACTCCACCTGCTCCGCCGGCAGGCTGAAGTTCATGCGGCGTTCGAGGTTGCCGGTGGATTCGACGGAAACTTGCATGTGTCTGGCTCCTGCAGCCGCGGCTCCTGCCACGGCGGAAATCGACGTTGGGTTAAGGGCTTGGGACCGGCTTTCCAGCCGGCCCGGCGGAACGCGCTAGTTTCACCCATCCGCGGCACGTGCGCCAGTCCGCGAAAAGATGCCATTGACACCCCCGCGGCGTTCACGAACAATAGCCGACCTTCCGGGCGCCTTCGGGCTCCAGGGAGCCGGGCCCGGCGGGCCGGAGCGAGGTCTGCCGGACCGTCGAACCCAGCACACCGGGGTATAGCGCAGTCTGGTAGCGCGCCTGCTTTGGGAGCAGGATGTCGGGGGTTCGAATCCCTCTACCCCGACCATTCCGCCACCGGGGCGGGTCGATGCCTCACCGAGTTGTGCGCCCGTAGCTCAACCGGATAGAGCACCGGCCTTCTAAGCCGGCGGTTGCAGGTTCGATTCCTGCCGGGCGCGCCAGATCGGGCGCCGGGCAATGCAGTTTTCAGTGGTGGCTGTAGCTCAGTTGGTTAGAGTACTGGATTGTGATTCCAGTGGTCGTGGGTTCGAATCCCATCAGCCACCCCACCATTCCGAAGCGACGAAAGTTGCCGAGGGGAGTTGCCAGGACAGCGAAATCCGCTAGAATGTGCAACTCGGTTCCACACCGAGTTTCTCGGGGCCGTTAGCTCAGTTGGTAGAGCAGCTGACTCTTAATCAGTAGGTCCAAGGTTCGAATCCTTGACGGCCCACCAGACCGAAGAAAACGCCCGGCCAGCCCGGGCGTTTTCTTTTTCCGGCGGCGGCATCGCACTGCCCCGCCGCGCCGCTACAATGCCGGCGACCTGCGAAAGTGGCGGAATTGGTAGACGCACTGGATTTAGGTTCCAGCGGGTAACCCCGTGAGGGTTCGAGTCCCTCCTTTCGCACCAACCCGGGAATGAGTCGAAGCGCACACGCCGTCTAGCGAGCGTTCGCGAGTTGCGCCCGGGAAGGACGACGCTCCCGCTATTGGCGCCCCACGTCGCCCCCACCCTCCCCCGTGTATCCTTGGCCGCATCACCCAGCCAGACGGAGCACGCGCCATGCGCAGCGGCAATCCCGCCTTCCAGGAATCCACCTTCCTCGACCTCGGCAGCGGCACGGTGGTGTCGCGCGATGCCGGCACCATGACCCTCAACGGCACGGTCAACCGCACCGGCATCCTGCTCCTGCTGGCGGTGATCACCGGCGCCTGGTCGTGGTCGCAGGCGTTCGGCGCGGACGGCGCGGTGAACCCGGCCATCGGCATGTACGTGTGGGGCGGTGCGCTCACCGGCTTCGTGCTGGCAATGGTCACCATCTTCAAGCAGGCCTGGTCGCCGGTGACCGCGCCGCTGTACGCGATCGCCGAAGGCGTCTTCCTCGGCGCGATCTCGGCGATGTTCGACGCCCGCTTCAACGGCATCGTCATGCAGGCGGTGCTGCTGACCTTCGGCACCCTGTTCGCGATGTTGTTCGCCTACCGCAGCGGCCTGATCAAGGCCACCGAGAACTTCAAGCTCGGCGTGGTCGCGGCCACCGGCGGCATCTTCCTGGTCTACCTGGCCACCATCGTGCTGGGCTTCTTCGGCATCCAGATCCCGATGATCCACGAGTCGGGAATCGTCGGCATCGGCTTCAGCCTGTTCGTGGTGGTGATCGCGGCGCTGAACCTGGTGCTGGACTTCGACTTCATCGAGACCGGCGTCGAGCGCGGCGCGCCGAAGTACATGGAGTGGTACGGCGCGTTCGGGCTGATGGTCACCCTGGTGTGGCTGTACCTGGAGTTCCTGCGCCTGCTGTCGAAGCTGCAGTCGCGCTGACCGCCACCACCCGGCGGAAACGGAACGGGGCGCCCCTGGCACCCCGTTTTCTTTTGCGCGACCGCCGGCCTGCTCAGCCGGCCTCTCAGCCGGCTTGCGTCGCGGCGGCCTTGCGCCGCGGCCACAGCATGAAACCCAACGCCGACAGCGCCAGCAGCCAGCAGTAGTGCACGCTGCCGGCCAGCGCCAGCGGCGACAGCGCGCCCAGCGAGGCGGCCAGCAGCACCTGCGCGCCGTAGGGCAGCACGCCCTGCAGGACGCAGGCGAAGATGTCGAGCACGCTGGCCGCGCGTCGCGGGCTGATCCCGTGGCGCTGGGCGATGTCGCGCGCCAGGCTGCCGCTGACCAGGATCGCCACGGTGTTGTTGGCGGTCAGCGCATCGGTGCCGGCGGCCAGCGCGGCGATGCTCAGCTCGCCGGAACGGCGCCCGGTATGGCCGCGCGCGAACCGGGCGATGACGCCGGCCAGCCAGTCCAGTCCGCCGGTGGCCTTGATCAGTGCGGCCAGGCCGCCAATGAGGATCGACAACAGGGTGATCTCGACCATGCTCTCGAAACCGGCGTAGATGTCGCCGACGAAGTCGACCGGCCCGTATTCCGGCGCCAGGCCTAGTCCGGCCAGGCCGGCGGCGACGATGCCGATGCCCAGCACCAGCACCACGTCGATACCGGCGACCGCCAGCACCAGCACGAGCAGGTACGGCAGCACCAGCCACGGCGAGGCGGTGCTCTCGGACGGGGGCACCGGCGAGCTCTCGCCCATCGTCGCCAGCAGCAGCACCGTCACCAGCGCGGCCGGGGCGGCGATCCTGAGGTTCTCGCGGAACTTGTCGCGCATCTCCGCGCCCTGGCTGCGCGTGGCGGCGATGGTGGTGTCGGAGATGATCGACAGGTTGTCCCCGAACATCGCCCCGCCCAGCACCGCGCCGGTCACCAGCACCCGGTCCAGGCCGGCGGCGTCGGCCACGCCCAGCGCGATCGGCACCACCGCCGCGACCGTGCCCATCGAGGTGCCGATCGACAGCGAGACGAACGAGGCGACCAGGAACAGTCCCGGCAGGATCAGCGCCGGCGGCAGCGCGCCCAGGCCCAGCGCGACCACCGCGTCCACCGCGCCCACGCCCTTGGACACCATGGCGAAGGCCCCGGCGAGCAGGAAGATCAGGCACATCAGCATGACGTTGCTTTCGCCCATGCCGGACAGCAGCGTCGCCTGCGGCGGCACCCCGCGGCGCCGCGCCAGCCACAGGCCCAGGGCCAGCGCCGGCAGGATCGCCACCGGCGCGCGCAGCTGGTAGAAGCCCATCGGCTCGCCCTGCGCGGTGTAGTACAGGCCGGCGCCGAAGAACAGCGCCAGGAACACGAGCAGCGGGGTCAGCGCCACGGCGCTGGGGCGGACGGACATGGGCGGGAGCGGCACGAGGGAGAAGGCGCCGATTCTTGCGTGCCACCCGCCCCCGGCCAAGGGCCACGGCTGGCACAGCGCGCAACAAAAACGGGACGCTGTGCGTCCCGTTCGTGTCGTCGCCTGGGGGCCGGCCCGTGGCGGGCGGCCCGGTACCCGCCTCAGAGGCGGCTGGCGATGGCCTGGGCGAAGCCCATGGTGGTGCCGGTGCCGCCGAGGTCGCCGGTCAGCGAGTCCTTGGCCTCCAGCGTGGCCACGATCGCCTTGCGCAGGCGCTCGGCGTTGGCGCCCTGGCCGATGTGGTCGAGCATCTGCGCGGCCGCCAGCAGCAGCGCGCAGGGATTGGCGATGCCTTTGCCGGCGATGTCCGGCGCAGTGCCGTGCACGGCCTCGAAAATCGCCGCGTTCTCGCCGATGTTGGCGCCCGGGGCCAGGCCCAGGCCGCCGACCAGGCCGGCGCAGAGGTCGGAGATGATGTCGCCGAACAGGTTGGTGGTGACCAGCACGTCGAACTGCTCCGGACGCATCACCAGCTGCATGCAGGCGTTGTCGACGATCATTTCCTGGAACTCGATCTCCGGGTACTGCGCGGCCACTTCGCGCGCGACCTTCAGGAACAGGCCCGAGGTCGACTTGATGATGTTGGCCTTGTGCACCGCGGTGACCTTCTTGCGGCCGGTGTTCTTCGCCAGCTCGAAGGCGTAGCGCACGATGCGCTCGGAGCCCTTGCGGGTGACGCGGGTGCCGGAGAACGCGGTCTCGCCGTCGGCCGACACTTCCTGGCCCTCGGCCAGGTAGGCGCCTTCGGTGTTCTCGCGCACGGTGATCATGTCGATGTTCTCGTACCGCGACCGGGTGTTCGGGAACGAGATGGCCGGGCGCACGTTCGCGTACAGGTCGAAGTGGCGTCGCAGGCTGACGTTGATCGAGGTGAAGCCGCCGCCGACCGGGGTGGTCAGCGGGCTCTTCAGGGCGACCTTGTTGCGGGCGATGGAGTCCAGGGTCTCCTTCGGCATCAGGTCGCCGTGCTTCTCCAGGGCCACCACGCCGGCGTCGGCGAATTCGTATTCCAGCCCGGCGCCGAGGCGGTCGAGCACGTGCAGGGTGGCGTCCATGATCTCCGGGCCGATGCCGTCGCCGCGGATGACCGTGATTTTCTGGGTCATTTGGTGTGAGTTCCGGAACAGGCGCACGGGTCCGGGGGGCCGGACACGGCGCGGAAGGGGAAAGTTGGGTGTGAAATTATGCCCGATCCGCGCTGAACGACCCACCTCGACCTTTGGAGGGGCGCGCCGGAGGCCCGCCTGCCGGTGGGCCTTGCCAGGCTTCAGCCGTGGTCGTGGAGCGGGGGCGCGGTCTCCGCCCCGCCCTCGAGCTGGTCGAGGAAGTCCACGGCCCGGCGCAGGTGCGGGATCACGATCGAGCCGCCGACCACCAGGCCGACCGAGAAGGCCTCGAAGAACTCGTCGCGATCGACCCCGGCCTCGCGGCACTGGGCCACGTGGTAGCTGATGCAGTCGTCGCAGCGCAGGACCAGCGACGCGACCAGGCCCAGCAGTTCCTTGGTCTTCACGTCCAGGGCGCCGGCCTGGTAGGTCTGGGTGTCCAGGGCGAAGAAGCGGCGCACGACCTGGTTCGGTTCGGCCAGGATGCGCTGGTTCATGCGCTGGCGGAACTCGGTGAACTGGCGGACCCGGTCGTCGCCGCCCTGCCCCTCGCCGCCGCTCACGCCGAGGCCTCCGGGGCCTGGCCGTCCAGCAGCGGCAGCAGCTTGCCGGCGCGGTGCATGGCCATCATGTCGTCGTAGCCGCCGACATGGACGTCGCCGACGAAGATCTGCGGCACGCTGGTCCGGCGCGCCAGGTTCACCATCTTCTCGCGCTCGGCCGGGTCCAGGTCGACGCGGACCTCGGTCCATTCGCGGCCCTGGCTCTTGAGGAAGTTCTTGGCCGCCACGCAGTACGGGCAGATGGCGGTGGAGTAGATGGTGATCTGGGGAACGGACACGGGAAACTCCGTGGGAAAGATGGGGTCTATCCGGATATGGTAGCGGCCGTGCCCGGCGCAGCCTGCACGGATGGAACACAGCGGATTAACCGCCGATTCACCCGTGCCGCCCGCCCCGCCCGCATCCTGCCCGAGACCCCGGAGACCCTGCCTTGCGTTACCTGCTGCTGGCCGCCGCCCTGTCCCTGAGCCTGGCTCCGATGCGCACGACCGCGCAGGAGGAACCGCGCCTGCCCGACATCGGCTCCTCGGCCGGCGAACTGCTGACCCCGGCCAAGCAGGCCGAGTACGGCGCGATGATGCTGCGCGAGCTGCGCAACTACGGCTACCTGCTCGACGACCCGCTGCTGGACGACTGGCTACAGTCGCTGGGCAACCGCCTCGGCGCCAACAGCGACCGTCCCGAACAGCCGTACACGCTGTTCATGCTCAAGGAACGGCAGATCAACGCCTTCGCCACCCTGGGCGGCTACATCGGCATGAATGCCGGCCTGGTCCTGACCGCCCGGCGCGAGGACGAGGTGGCGGCGGTGCTCTCGCACGAGATCGCCCATGTCACCCAGCAGCACGTGCTGCGCGGCGTGGAGCGCGCCCAGCGCGACCAGGTCCCGATCCTGCTGGGCATGCTGGCGGCGATCGTGGCCGCGCAGGCGGCCGGTGGCAGTTCCTCCGGCGACGCCACCCAGGCGGCGATCGTCAGCGGCATGGGCCTGATCCAGCAGAACCAGATCAACTACACCCGCTCCAACGAATCCGAGGCCGATCGCCTGGGCATCCGCACCCTCTCGCGCAGCGGCTACGACGTCGACGCGATGGCCGGCTTCTTCGAGCGCATGGCCCAGGCCACCCGCGGCAACGAGGGCGGCTACACGGTGCCGGACTACCTGCGCACCCACCCGGTCAACACCACCCGCATCAGCGAGGCGCGGCAGCGCGCCGACCAGCTCAAGCGCAATACCGTCACCGCGGTGACCTCGGTGCCAGGCGGCGGCGAACGGGTCGAACGCCTCGACCGCTCGCGCATCCAGGCGCCCCCGGGCATCGGCAACCCCCTGCTGCCGGCCGGCTTCCGCTTCGATTCGCTGGACCCGGCCGACGGCATGCAGGGCGCGCAGTTCGCCTGGGCCCAGGAGCGCCTGCGTGCGCTGACCGCCAACACCGCGGACGCGGCGATCCGCGAGTACGAGGCGCTGCGCCGCGCCAGCCCCACCGGCCTGAGCGATGCGCAGCGCTACGGCCTGGCGATCGCGCGGATGGCGCGCGAGCCGGCCACCGCCGCGCAGGAACTGGCCGCGCTGCTGGAGGACCATCCCGACAGCCTGTGGGTGGCCCTGGCGCTGGGCCAGGCCGAATCGCGGGCCGGCCGCACCGCCCAGGCCAACCGCCGCTTCGACGAACTGCTGCAGCGGCTGCCGTCCAGCCGCCCGGTGGCGCTGACCTACGCCCATGCCCTGGTCGAACAGGGCGGCGCCGAGGCCGGCCGCCGCGCCCAGGAAGTGCTGCGGCCGATGCTGGCCCGCGCCGGCGAGGACCCGGTGTTCCAGCAGACCTTCGCCCGCGCCAGCGAACTGGCCGGCGACACCCACCGCGCGGCCGAGGCCTACGCCGAGGCGGCCTTCCTCAACGGCCGCCCGGAGCAGGCGCTGATCCAGCTGGAAACGCTGAAGAAGCGCGGCGACCTGGACTACGTGACCCGCTCGCGGGTCGACGCGCGCATCGCCGCGATCACCCCCACCGTGCTCGAACTGCGCCGCCAGGGCATCCGCGATCCGGACATGCAGCGGCGCTGAGGCCGTGCCGGGGTCGCTGTAACAATCCGGTCATCGAACGGTAGTCTAATCCCGGCAACGCGCCCTCCCTGGACGTTCCGTGCAGAAGCAGATCCTGATCGTCGACGACGAGCCCGCCATCCGCGACATGGTCGCCTTCGCCCTGCGCAAGGGCGACTACGCGCCGGTCCACGCCGGCGACGCGCGCGAGGCGCAGGCGGCCATCGCCGAGCGGGTGCCCGACCTGATCCTGCTGGACTGGATGCTGCCAGGCACCAGCGGCCTGGAGCTGGCACGGCGCTGGCGCCGCGAGGCGCTGACCCGCGAGGTGCCGATCATCATGCTCACCGCCCGGGGCGAGGAGGACGACCGCGTCGGCGGGCTGGAAGCGGGCGTGGACGACTACGTGGTCAAGCCGTTCTCGGCGCGCGAGCTGCTGGCGCGGATCCGCGCGGTGATGCGCCGCGCCCGCGAGGACGACGAGGACGGCAGCATCAGCGCCGGCCCGCTGCGCATCGACGGCGCCGCGCACCGCGTGTTCGCCGGGGATTCCACGGTGCCGATCGGCCCCACCGAGTACCGCCTGCTGCATTTCTTCATGACCCACCCGGAACGCGTGTACAGCCGCGCCCAGCTGCTGGACCACGTCTGGGGCGGCAGCGTGTACGTCGAGGAACGCACCATCGACGTGCACATCCGCCGCCTGCGCAAGACCCTGGAGCCGTTCGCCGCCGACGGGTTGATCCAGACCGTGCGCGGCGCCGGCTACCGCTTCTCGACCGCGACCTGAGCGGGAGCGCGCCCACGGCATGAGGCCCCTTCCCCCCAGGCCGGAATCCGGTGCCCCTCCGGGCAGCGCACCCGTGCCCCTGCGTGCGGCGTGGCGACGCACCCTGGCCGGCACCCTCGTGCTGCTGGCCGTCGCATTGCTGCTCGGCCTGGCCATCGGCCAGCCCGCATGGACGCTGGCGGCCGCGGCGCTGGCCCTCCTGGCCTGGCACGGCGGGCGCCTGCACCGCGTGCTGGCCGACATCGACGCGCACCGGGTCGGGCCGCCGCAACGCGGCGGCAAGGGCGTCTGGAACGCGCTGGCCGGCCTGCTGCGGCGCGACCGCGCGGAAATGCGTGCGCGCAAGCGCCGCCTGATCGACCTGCTGCGCGCCTACCGCGCCGCCGCCGACGCCCTGCCCGACGCGGTCGTGGTGGTCGACCGCAACACCCAGCGCATCCTCTGGTTCAACCGCGCCAGCACCGCCCTGCTCGGCCTGAGCCGGCCGCGGGACCGCGGCGCGCCGGTGGTCGAACGCCTGCAGCCGTTGCCGCTGGCGCGCTGGCTGGCGGCCGGGCGCAACGCCGAGCCGATGCACGACGCGCGCTCGCCGGTCGACGAGCGCGTGCGCCTGGACCTGCGCCTGGTCCCGTACTCGGAGGACTACTGGCTGCTGGTCGCGCGCGACGTCAGCAAGCTGCTGCACCTGGAACAGATGCGCCAGGACTTCGTCGCCAACGTCTCCCACGAGCTGCGCACGCCGCTGACCGTGGTCCACGGCTACCTGGACATGCTCGACCCGGAAGACATGCCGGAGTGGCAGCCGATGCTGGAGGAAATGCGCCGGCAGTCGCAGCGCATGACCCGGCTGGTCGAGGACCTGCTCACCCTGTCCCGGCTGGAAGCGCGCGACAGCCTGCCGGAAGAGACCGTGGCGATGGCGCCGATGCTGGCCGCGCTGCGCCGCGAGGCCGAGGCGTATTCGCAGGGGCGCCACGAGATCGAGGTGCAGGACCTGGCCGGCTGCGACCTGGCCGGCTCCGGCCAGGAGCTGCACAGCGCTTTCTCCAACCTGGTCACCAACGCGGTCCGGTACACCCCCACCGGCGGCCGGATCACCATCCGTTTCGCCCGCGAACCGGGCGGCGGCGCGGTGCTGTCAGTGCAGGACACCGGCCAGGGCATCCCCGAAGCGCACCTGCCGCGCCTGACCGAGCGCTTCTACCGGGTGTCCGGCAGCCGTTCGCGCGAAAGCGGTGGCACCGGGCTGGGCCTGTCCATCGTCAAGCACGTGCTGGGCCTGCACCAGGCGCGGCTGGAGGTGGACAGCACGGTCGGCCAGGGCAGCACCTTCAGCTGCCACTTCGGCCCCGAACGCGTCCGGGCAAGGCATGATGGGGAAGCCGATCCGCCTGCGGTCCGCCAGGCCAGCCACTGACCCGCTCACGAGCTGCGCGCGACGATGGAACCCGAGCACCTCCCCTCCGAACCGGCACCGGTCGCCCCCGCGGGCGACGGCGACGACGCCCTGCGCGACCCGGCGCTGTACCTCAACCGCGAACTGGGCCAGCTGGACTTCAACTTCCGCGTGCTGTCGCAGGCGCGCGATCCGTCGGTGCCGGTGCTGGAGCGGCTGCGCTTCCTGTGCATCTCCTGCACCAACCTCGACGAGTTCTTCGAGATCCGCGCGGCGATGGTGCGCCACGCCCAGGCGCTGGGCCTGCCGCCGCAGTCCGACGGCATCGCCCCGGCGCAGCTGATGGAGCTGATCCACCAGCGCGCGGTGGAACTGGTGGAGGCGCAGTACCGCTGCTGGAACACCGAGCTGCGCCCCGCCCTGGCCGAGGCCGGCGTCGACATCCTGCCCCGCCGCACCTGGAACCCGCGACAGCGGCGCTGGCTGCGCGCCTGGTTCCGCAAGAACGTGGTGCCGGTGCTGTCGCCGCTGGGGCTGGATCCCTCGCATCCGTTCCCGCGGATCCTCAACAAGTCGCTCAACGTGGTGGTGGTGCTCGACGGCATCGACGCGTTCGGGCGCCCGGGCCACCTGGCGGTGGTGCGCGCGCCGCGCTCGCTGAGCCGCATCATCGAGCTGCCGCCCGGCCTCGCCGGCAAGGGCCGGCAGGCCTTCGTGCTGCTGTCGTCGATGCTGTCGGCGTTCGCCGACGAGCTGTTCCCCGGGATGGAGGTGCGCGGCGCCTACCAGTTCCGGGTGACCCGCAACTCCGAGCTGGTGGTGGACGAGGACGAGGTCGAGAACCTGGCCTCGGCCGTGCGCACCGAGCTGGCCGGGCGCGGCTACCGCCCGGCGGTGCGGCTGGAGATCTCGCACGACTGCCCCAGGCCGATCGTCCGCACCCTGCTGCAGAACTTCGAGCTGCCGGAGAACGCGGTCTACTACATCGACGGCCCGGTCAACCTCAACCGCGCCATCGTGGTCCACGAGCTGGTCCAGCGCCCCGACCTGAAGTACCCGGCGTTCGCCCCGCGCAACCGCCTGGGGGACCGGAACGTGTTCGAGGTGGTGTCCGCCGGCGACGTGCTGCTGCACCACCCGTTCGACTCGTTCTCCGGCGTGCTGGAGCTGGTCACCCAGGCGGCGTCCGACCCGGACGTGCTGGCGATCAAGCAGACCCTGTACCGCACCGCCAAGAACTCGGCGATCGTCGACGCGCTGGTCCAGGCCGCACGCAACGGCAAGGACGTCACCGCGGTGGTCGAGCTGCGCGCGCGCTTCGACGAGGAGGCCAACCTGGCCTTCGCCGAGCGCCTGCAGGAAGCCGGCGTGCAGGTGGTCTATGGCGTGGTCGGCTACAAGACCCACGCCAAGATGATGCTGGTGGTGCGCCGCGAGGGCCGCCGCCTGCGCCGCTACGTGCACCTGGGCACGGGCAACTACCACAGCGGCACCGCCAACGCCTACACCGACCTGGGCCTGATCACCGCCGACCCGGAGATCGGCAACGACGTGCACCTGCTGTTCCAGCAGCTGTCCGGGCTGGCGCCGTCGATCCGGTTGCGCCGCATCCTGCAGTCGCCGTTCACCCTGCACAGCGGGATCCTGCAGCGCATCGAACGCGAGACGCGGCTGGCGCGCAGCGGCCGGCCAGGACGGATCATCGCCAAGATGAACGCCCTCAACGAGCCGCAGGTGGTGCGCGCGCTCTACGAGGCCTCGCAGGCAGGCGTGTCGATCGACCTGGTGGTGCGCGGCGCCTGCACGCTGCGCCCCGGCGTGCCGGGCGTGTCCGACAACATCCGCGTGCGTTCGATCGTCGGCCGCTTCCTCGAGCACAGCCGCGTGTACTGGTTCGGCAACGACGGCAGGCCGGAACTGTTCTGCGCCAGCGCCGACTGGCTGGAACGCAACCTGCTGCGCCGGGTAGAGACCTGCTTCCCGATCCTCGACCCGGCGCTGGCCGAGCGCGTGTACCGCGAGGTGCTGCAGAACTGCCTGGCCGACAACCTCAACGCCTGGGAGCTGGGCGCCGACGGCAGCTACCGCAAGCGCGAACCGGCCCCGGGCGAACCGCCGCATTCGGCGCAGCAGGCGCTGCTGGATGCGCTGTAGGGATCATGCCTGCCACGGGCGGCGGGCATGGGCGTTCCGCTAGGATACGCGCCATGCCCTATCCGCCCCCCCGCCCGCAGGTCCAGGACGGCGACGCGCTGGCCGCGATCGACCTCGGTTCCAACAGCTTCCACATGGTCCTGGCCCAGCACAGGCTGGGCCAGTTGCGGGTGGTCGACCGCCTGCGCGAGACCGTGCGCCTGGCCGACGGCCTGGACGAGCATGGCGGACTGAGCGAGCCGGCGCAGCAGCGCGCGCTCGACTGCCTGGCCCGCTTCGGCCAGCGCCTGCGTGGCGTGGAGCGCCTGCACGTGCGCGCGCTGGCGACCAACTCGGTGCGCAAGCTGCGTGATCCGCACGAATTCCTGCACGCCGGCGAGGCGGCGCTGGGCCATCCGATCGAAGTGGTGTCCGGCCGCGAGGAGGCGCGCCTGATCTACCTTGGCGTGGCCCACGCGCAGCCGCCCAGGCCGGGGCAGCTGCGCCTGGTGATCGACATCGGCGGTGGCTCCACCGAGTTCATCATCGGCCGCGGCTTCGAGCCGGTGGAGCGCGAGAGCCTGCAGGCCGGCTGCATTGCTTCCACCCGCCGTTTCTTCCCCAACGGCCGCCTGTCGAAGCGGCGCTGGAACTCCGCCGTCACCGAAATCACCGCCGAGTTCCAGCAGTTCGCGCCCCGCTACCGCCAGCTCGGCTGGCAGGAGGTGCTGGGCTCGTCCGGCACGCACAAGGCCATCGGCGAGATCTGCGCAGCGATGAAACTGACCAAGGGCGCGATCACCGCCGAGGCCCTGCCGAAGGTGCGCGAACAGCTGTTGCGTGCCGAAAGCATCGACCGGATCGACCTGCCCGGACTGTCCGGCGAACGCCGCCCGATCATCGCCGGCGGCGTGCTGGTGCTGGAGGCGGCGTTCCGCGCGCTCGGCCTGCAGAAGCTGCTGGTCAGCAAGGCGGCGATGCGCGAAGGCATCCTCTACGACATGCTCGGCCGCGGCAGCGCCGCCGATCCGCGCGATGCCTCGATCGCCTCGCTGGTCATGCGCTACGGCATCGACGAGGTGCAGGCCGCGCGGGTCGAAGCCACTGCGCTGCGCCTGCTCGAGCAGGTCGCCGCCGACTGGAACCTGGAAGACGACGACGCGCGCATGCTCGGCTGGGCCGCGCGCGTGCACGAGCTGGGCCTGGCGATCGCCCACAGCGGCTACCACGTGCACGGTTCGTACGTGCTCGAGCATTCGGACCTGTCCGGCTTCTCGCGCCAGGAGCAGCAGGTGCTGGCCGCGCTGGTGCGCACGCACCGGCGCAAGGTGCCGAAGAGCGCCTTCGACGCCCTGCCCGACCGCCTGCTGCTGCCGGCGCGGCGAATGGCCGCGCTGCTGCGGCTGGCGGTGGTCCTGCACCGCGGCCACAACGGCGAGGACATCCCGCGGCTGGACCTGTCCGCCAACGGCAACCGCCTGCAGCTGGTGCTGGAACGCGACTGGATCGAAAGCCGCCCGCTGCTGCGCGCCGACCTGGTGGCCGAGCGCGAAGGCATGCCCGGGCTGGGCATCGAGTTCGAGCCGATGGTGGTCTGAGCGTCGCCGCAGGCCTTCAACCCCACCCGCCACGCCCGCACGTTCGATCTCCCGTCCAGCCCACGGGAGTCCCGAAATGCGCACTGCCCCGAAGTCCCCGTTCGTCCTGTCCCTGGCCGTCGCCATCGCCCTGGCCGCGGCCGCCTGCAGCACCGGTCCGCAGGCCGGCACCGCCGCTGCCGACGCCGATGCCGCTGCCGATGCCGATGCCGCTGCCGCCGCCGACGCGGCCGCCACGTCCACGGCCGAGGCCGCGGCCATGGCCGAAGCCCGCGCCAGGGCCCGCGAGCACGCGCTCGCCCGGCGCAAGGTCGCCGAAGCCCCCGCCGGACGGATGGAGCCAGCGCCGCCGGCGCCACCCGCACCGGTCGCGATGGCCTCGTACGCGGCGCGCCAGGCGATGGCCCCGCACTGGATGCCAGTGCCCATGCCGCCGCCGGCGAACACCGAGGTCTACGCCGGACGCGACGACAACCCGGTGCAGCGCGCCAGCGAACAGCCGCTGTCGACCTTCTCCATCGACGTGGACACCGGCAGCTACGCCAACGTCCGCCGCATGCTGCGCGCCGGCGTGCGCCCGCCGGCCGACGCCGTGCGCGTGGAGGAGTTCCTCAACTACTTCGACTACGGCCACCCCGCGCCGGCCAGCCGCGAGGTCCCGTTCCGGGTGACCACCGAACTGGCGCCGTCGCCCTGGAACGCCAAGCGCCAGCTGCTGATGATCGGCATCAAGGGCTACGAGGTGCGCCAGGCCGAACTGCCGCCGGCCAACCTGGTGTTCCTGATCGACACCTCCGGCTCGATGGACTCGCCCGACAAGCTGCCGCTGCTCAAGCGCGCCCTGGCCATGCTGGTGCCGCAGCTGCGCGCGCAGGACCGGGTCTCGATCGTGGTCTACGCCGGCTCCGCCGGCCTGGTCCTGCCGCCCACCCCGGGCGACCGCCACGCCGAAATCCTCGCCGCGCTCGAACGCCTCGAGGCCGGCGGCAGCACCAATGGCGGCGAAGGCATCCGCCTGGCCTACGCGGCCGCGCGCCAGGGCTTCGTCGAAGGCGGCGTCAACCGCATCCTGCTGGCCACCGACGGCGACTTCAACGTCGGCACCGTCGACCGCGGCACCCTCGAAACCTGGGTGGCAGACCAGCGCAAGTCCGGCATCGCCCTGTCCACCCTCGGTTTCGGCGGCGGCAACTACAACGACGCCATGGCCGAACGCCTGGCCGACGCCGGCGACGGCCAGCACGCCTACATCGACACCGTGCAGGAGGCGCGCAAGGTGCTGGTCGAGCAGATGCAGTCCACCCTGCTGACCATCGCCCGCGACGTGAAGATCCAGCTCGAGTTCAATCCCGCGCTGGTCGCCGAATACCGCCTGGTCGGCTACGAGAACCGTCTGCTCGGCCACGCCGACTTCGCCAACGACCGCGTCGACGCCGGCGACATCGGCGCCGGCCACGAAGTGACCGCCCTGTACGAGATCGCCCTGGCGGGCTCCGGCGGCGAACGCCTGCCCCCGCTGCGCTACGGCGCCACTCCGGCCGCCTCCGCCGCAGCGCAGACCGGCGAACTGGCCCATCTGCGCCTGCGCTACAAGTTGCCGGACCAGGAGCAGAGCCGCCTGATCGAAACCCCGGTGCTGCGCTCCGCCCTTCGTCGCGAACCCGGCCCTTCCCTGCGTTTCGCCACCGCCGTGGCCGGCTACGCCGACCTCCTGCGCGGCGGCAGCAACGTCGGCGACTGGACCTGGACCGACGTGACCACCACCGCCCGCAGCGCCCTCGGCGAAGACCGCTGGGGCCTGCGCCACGAGTTCATCGGCCTGGTCGAGGAAGCGCGCGGCGTCACCGGCGACAACGCACGTCCCCTGGCCGCGGAGTGAGTCGCCCCATAGCCCCTCCCCCTCAGGGGGAGGGGTTGGGGAGAGGGCAGGCGTGCCAGCGTCGCAGGGATCCCGACCCTCACCCCCGCCCCTCTCCCAGTGGGAGAGGGGAGAGAAGAGCGAAGCCACGACCCCAACGCGCCAAAAGACGCGGTAGCGCGGGGGTATGCCGCAAGCAGCACATGGATGTG
>NZ_KI911329.1:0-49471 GCF_000513955.1 Pseudoxanthomonas suwonensis J47 | reverse complement strand
GCTGTTGCTTTTGGGCGTCCCACGGATCGGTTCGAAGCCAACGGCGTTGGGAATCGTGCACCGTGGCGATCCGGCCTCGTATCGGCCCCGGCCCCTCTCCCGGAGGAGAGGGGGAACTGGCATCAGCCGTTCCCGGCGCCTTCGTCAGCTGCCGGCGCGCCGCGGCCCCGGTGCGCCTCGCGCAGGGCCATGCCCAGCAGCAGGCCGCAGCCGGCGGCGTAGAGGCTGGTGGTGGTCTGGTGCGCGAACATCGACTGGGTCAGGCCGCAGAGCATGAACATCGCCACCATCATCGCCCCGGCCGCCGCCGAACCACGCAGCGGCCCCTGCCACTGGCCGCCACGCAGGCGCAGGCGCAGGAACAGGTACAGCGGCACCCCATAGAGCAGCGCCAGCGCCAACAGGCCAGGCAGGCCCATCGTCGCCGCCCACTCGGCCACGTCGTTGTGCGCATGCCCGTAGTGGCAGCG
Source organism: Pseudoxanthomonas suwonensis J47 (assembly GCF_000513955.1). Classification (GTDB taxonomy): domain Bacteria; phylum Pseudomonadota; class Gammaproteobacteria; order Xanthomonadales; family Xanthomonadaceae; genus Pseudoxanthomonas; species Pseudoxanthomonas suwonensis_C. Next base: position 49,001 of record NZ_KI911329.1, on the reverse strand, counting down.
CTGCGCCTTCCGGCCTTCCTCGCCGCGGCACTCCGGCAGGCGCTGCATCGCCCGGTCGAAGCCGCCCACGCCGACCCCCGTCCACGGGTTCTCGGCGAAAGCGCTGCCCGCGACCTGCAGCCGCTCCAGCCGCGCACCGGCGGAGGAATCGTGGTCGCCACGGTCCATGCGCTCGATGTCCTGGCGCAGTTCCACCAGGCGCATCTGCTCGGTCAGCGCAGGCACCGAGGACAGCAGCACCACCACTCCGGCCACCACCGCCCCCAGCACCAGGCTGCGGCTGCGCCGGTTCCGCCAGCCACTGCCCAGCACCAGCACCAGCAGCAGCAACAGCAGGCCCGGCCAGGCGCCGCGCGTGCCGCTGAGCAGGATCGCCAGCACGCCCACGACCAGGCCCAGGCCGGTCCACTGCCAGCTGCGCGGCGGCCGGCAGAACACCACCAGCACCATCAGCACCAGCACCACGTCGGCGAAGACGATCGCGTTGAGCCAGCCGCCCGGCCGCGCCTGCCCGCCCAGCACCTGGACCAGGGCCAGCACCGCCGCGGCCAGCAACCCGGCCAGCGCGCCGCGCCACAGCATCACCCGGGATGGCTGCAACGCCCAGGCCCAGGCCATCAGCCAGGGCATCGCCAGCCACCGGTCATGGCTGCGCAGGTCGGGCTCGGCGTCGAAGAGGCGGGAGGACGTGGCGACCACCGCCAGCACCAGCGCGACCATGCCGGCCACCAGGAACCAGGGCCAGCCGATCCGGCGCACCGCACCGCCGACGCGCAGCGGCACCAGCAGGGTCGAGAGCAGGAACAGGATGCCGGCGGGCAGCAGGCCCTTGGGCATGGCCAGGACCAGCGCGGCCAACGACCAGACCGCCACCCCCGCGCAGGCGCGCGCCCAGCGCAGTCGGATCGGGTCGGTGTTGTCGCCACTCATCAGGTGCATCCGCCATCCCAATCCGGCGCCGGGAAGCGGCGCATCTTGCGTGTCCCTTCCCGAACACGCGCTGACCCTTCAGTCAGTCTGCAATCTCGCGCGCTTGACCTGCAGCGGCACGTTCCAGTTCTTCGGCGCTCGGCACACATTCGCCGGTCACCGCCCCCGGCGGCACCAGCCACCAGCGGCGCCGGTTGGAGATCCCGGCCAGCTCGATCCGCTGCGGATCCAGGCAGGACTCCAGCGCGTCCTCCTGCACCAGCAGCCAGCGGTCGGGCGCCTGCGCCTGCCAGGCCGCGGCGGCACGCAACTGCTCGTCCCAGGGCACCTTGAAGCCGAAGTTGGCCGCGGGACGGTCGGCCATCAGCAGGTTCTGCTCCTTCCACGCGACCAGGCCCAGCTCGGCGTCCGGGCCGATCCGGGCGCCGGCGGCGGCCATCACCCCGCGCGCCGAACTGGCGTCGTTGAGGATCGGGTAGCCCACCAGACCGAACGCCACCCACAACCCGCCCAGGCCAGCGAACAGCACCACCACCGGCCGCCGCCACAGCGCCAGCAGCGCCGCGGTCGCCCAGGCGCCCATCGCCAGCAGCATCCACGCCGCCGCGCGGACGCCCGCCGGGTCCAGGCCGCGCTGTTCCTGCAGGCGCACCGCCATCGACCCGGCCTCGCGCAGGGTGGAGGCGCCAAGCCCCAGGAACAGCAGCGCCAGCAGCGCGGCCAGCGCCAGCACCACGGCGCGCGCGAAGCGGCGGCGCAGCAGCCCGGGCAGCAGCGGCGCCAACGCCAGGCACATCATCGGCAGCGCCGGCATGATGTAGACGTCGCGCTTGCCGTGCGGGATCGAGAAGAACACCACCAGCAGCAGCCACCACGCCAGCGGCAGCAGGTAGCGCGGATCGCGGCGGCGCAGGCGGCGGCGCCAGGCGCCGAGCGCCCAGGGCAACGCCAGCACCGGCGGGATCCACATCGTCGCCATCACCCCCAGGTGGTACCAGGCCGGCTGGTGGTGGTCCCAGGACTGCGAATAGCGCTTGGCGGTCTGCCGGAACAGGATGTCGTCGAGGTAGGCGCGGTACTCGGGCAGGTCGCGCGACAGCGCCACCGCCACCACCGGCAGCAGCCACAGCGATACCGCCACCAGGAACGCCAGCGGGCCCAGCCAGAAGCGCGGGTCGCGCGCGTGCACGCGCACCCGCGGCCAGCCGCGCACCGAGGCGATCGCCGCCGGCAGCAGCATCAGCAGCGCCAGCGCGCCCACGCCCTTGGTGATCGTGCCCAGCCCGGCGGCGAACCAGCCGATCGTCCACCAGCGCCAGTCGCCGCCCAGCAGCAGGTGGCGCAGCAGGAGGTAGTTGGCGAAGGTGATGAAGAAGGTGACCAGCGGGTCGATCTGCGCCTTCTTCGACTGCCAGGTGAACTGGAAGGCGAACAGCAGCGCCCACGCCGCGTACAGGCCGACCCGCCGGGTCCACAGCCGCCGGCCCAGGTCCTGCACGCACCACAGCGTGCCCAGCGCGGCCAGCAGCGAGGGCAGCAGGAACGCCACCCGCCAGTTGCCGAAGATCGTGAAGAACATGGCCTGCAGCCACATCAGCATCGGCGGCTTGTCCGAGTACAGCTCGATGCCGCGATGCGGGAACAGCCAGTCGCCGCTTTCCACCATCTGCTTGGCGACCAGGGCGAAGCGTGGCTCGTCGGCCGGCCAGGGATCGCGCAGGCCCAGCCCCGCGCCGAGCACGAGCAATGCGGTGATCCAGAACAGCCAGGTGTCGCGCGTGCGCGGGTCGAAAGTCGGCATGGCCCCGATCATAGCGACCGCTCAGTCGGACTTTTGTAGGCGTGCGTGGAAGAAGCCGTCCATGCCGTCCTCGCCGGGCAGGCGCTGGCGGCCCGGGCCGGCGGCATGGCCGAAGGATTCGGGCAGCGCCACGGCGCGCGCATCGGGCGTGCGTTCAAGGAAGGCGGCGACCTGGCGGGAATTCTCCTCGGCCAGGATCGAGCAGGTCGCATACAGCAGCACGCCGCCCGGACGCAGCATCGGCCAGGTGGCGTCGAGCAGGCGCGACTGCGCCTGCGCCAGCGCGGCGATGTCCTCCTCGCGCCGGTGCAGTAGGATGTCCGGCTGGCGCCGGACCACGCCGGTGGCCGAACACGGCGCGTCGAGCAGGATCGCGTCGAAGGTGAAGCCGTCCCACCACAGCGCCGGCAGGGTCGCGTCGGCGGCGCGCACCTGCACGTTGCCGCCGGCCACGCCGGAACGCCGCAGGTTCTCCTCGATCTTCGGCAGCCGGCGCGGATCCACGTCCAGCGCCAGCAGTTCCAGGGTGGGATCGCGTTCGAGCAGGTGCGCGGCCTTGCCGCCGGGTGCGGCGCAGGCATCGAGCACGCGCGCGCCGCGGTCCGGCGCCAGCGCGTCGGCGGCCTGCTGCGCCGAGCCGTCCTGGACCGAGACCAGGCCCTCGTCGAAACCCGGCAGCGCGGCGACCGGCACCGGCGCGTCCAGGCGCAGCGCGTCAGCCAGCTGCGGCACGGCGACCGCCTCGATGCCGGCGTCGTGCAGGCGCGCGAGGTATTCGTCGCGCGCCACCCGCTGGCGGTTCACCCGCAGCCACAGTGGCGCCGGTTCGGCGCTGGCCGCGAACACCGCGGCGGCCTGTTCCGGCCAGTCGCCTTCGATGCGGCGGCGCAGCCACTGCGGCCAGGCCCCGGCCGGGTCGGCCGGCGGGAAGCCTTCGCGCTGGGCGCGGCGCAGCAGCGCGTTGACCAGGCCGGCCTGGTGCGGACGGCCCATCGCGCGCGCCGCCTCGACGGTGGCGTCCAGCGCCGCGTGCGGCGGCAGCTGCAGCGCGTCCAGCTGGGCGCAGCCGGCCAGCAGCAGGGCCAGTAGCGGGCGGTCGGCCGGGCCGGGCGGCTTCTGCATCCAGCCCTGCACCGCCGGGCCGTAGCGGTAGCGGCCGCGCAGCGCGGCGAAGGCGATCGCCTCCAGCAGCGCGCGGTCGCGCGGGTCGGCCAGGCGCGGCAGTGCGGCGGACAGCTCGGATTTCAGCGAACGGCCGCGGTGCACGACCGCGTCGAGCACCTGCGCGGCGAGCACGCGCACCTCGACGCCCGGGGCCAGCGGCCGCCGTTCCTGCGGCGGGCGCGACGGGCGCGGACGGTGGGCGGGTGGACGCGGTCCGGCCATCGGTCAGCCGGCCCGGGCGAGGTCGCGACGGGCGTTGAGCCAGTCGGCGGCGGTGATCGCGCGGCCGCCGTCGCGCTGGACCACGCGCAGGCGCAGCACGCCTTCGCCGCAGGCGATGTCGATGCCGTCGCGGCTGGCGCCCAGCAGGGTGCCGGGGGCCGCGTCGTGGACCTGGTCCAGCGCCACGGCGCCATGGATGCGCAGGCGTTCGCCGGCCACCTGGCCTTCGGCCACCGGCCAGGGATTGAAGGCGCGCACGGTGCGGGCCAGCTCGGCCGCCGGGCGGCTCCAGTCCAGCCGCGCCTCGGCCTTGTCCAGCTTGTGCGCGTAGGTGACGCCTTCGGCCGGCTGCGGCTGCGGCACCGGCAGCAGGCCGGCGCGCAGCAGGCCGAGGCCGTCGGCCAGCACCTGCGCGCCGAGCTCGGCGAGGCGGTCGTGCAGCTGGCCGCCGGTCTCCTCGGCGCCGATCGCGGTGGCCTGCGAGAGCAGCACCGGGCCGGTGTCCAGGCCGGCTTCCATGCGCATCAGGCACACGCCGGTCTGGTCGTCGCCGGCCTGGATCGCGCGCTGGATCGGCGCGGCGCCGCGCCAGCGCGGCAGCAGCGAGGCGTGCACGTTCCAGCAGCCGTGGGTCGGGATCGCCAGGACGGCCTTGGGCAGGATCAGGCCGTAGGCCACCACCACCATGAGGTCCGGTTCCAGCGCGCGCAGCTGGTCCTGCGCGGCGGGGTCGCGCAGGGTCTCCGGCTGGAACACCGGGATGCCGCGGGCGATCGCCTCCAGCTTCACCGGCGACATCGCCACGCCGCGGCCGCGCCCGGCCGGGCGGTCCGGCTGGGTGTACACGGCGACCACTTCGTTGCGCTGCGCGGCGGCGCGCAGCGAGGGCACCGCGAATTCCGGGGTGCCGGCGAACACGATCCTCATCGGGTCAAACGCTCCAGGGGCCGCGCTGCGGGCATCGCGGCCGCAGGCCGGCGCGGGCGCCGGCAGGTTCGGACGGGAAACGGTGCGTGGCCATTACCGGCAGGCGCACCGCGGCAGATCAGGCGGCGTGCCTGCGCTGCTTGGCCAGCTTCTTGCGCACCATCTCGCGCTTGAGCGGCGAGAGGTAGTCGACGAACAGCTTGCCTTCGAGGTGGTCCATCTCGTGCTGGATGCACACCGCCAGCAGGCCGCCGGTGGTCAGCTCCTGCTCGCGGCCCTCGCGGTCCAGGTAGCGCACGGTGATGGTGTCGGCGCGGGTGACGTCGGCGAAGATGCCCGGCACCGACAGGCAGCCTTCCTGGTAGACCTGCTCGCCCTGGCGGTCCTGGATCTGCGGGTTGACGAAGACCATCGGCTGGTCCTTGCCCTCGCTGACGTCGATGACCATGAAGCGGTGGTGGGCGTCCACCTGGGTCGCCGCCAGGCCGATGCCCGGGGCGGCATACATGGTCTCGAACATGTCGTCGATCAGCCGCTGGAATTCCGGGGTCGCCAGCTGGGCCGGGTCCACCGGCGCGGCCACGGTCCGCAGGCGCGGATCGGGGAATTCGAGGATGGGGAGCTGGGCCATGGGGATACTCCGGGGATGGGGGGCCAGGGCAAACCGGCCGGCCGTCGCAATTCTAGCGCGGAAGCTTGCGCCAAGGCCTGAATCCTAGGCTATAGTCCGCCAACCTGTTGGGGAATCAGGCGGATCGCAACCATGCTCACTCGCCTTCGGACGGTGCTCGCCGTCGCGATGCTGACCGTCGCCACGTACGCCACCGCGGTGGAAACGCGCGGCTCCCACCCGGAAACCTACGTCGTTGTCAGGGGCGACACGCTCTGGGACATCGCCGGACGTTTCCTCGGCAAGCCCTGGCTCTGGCCGGAAATCTGGCAGGCCAATCCGCAGGTCGCCAACCCGCACCTGATCTACCCCGGCGACGTGCTCAGCCTGGCCTACCTGGACCGCGTGGCGGTGCAGCCCGGTCCGCGCGAGGAGGCCCCGATCGGCGCCATCCCGCTGTCGGACATCGAGCCGTTCCTGAAGAACCTGCGCGTGGCCGATTCCTTCGAGCACCTGCCCTACGTGGTCGGCTTCGAGGACAACCGCCTGCGCGGCAGCGCCGGCCAGGCCGCCTACATCAAGGGCCTGGCGGGGGCGCAGGCCGGCCAGCGCTACGCGGTGCTGCGCCCGACCGTGCAGTTCGGCCACCCGCGCCCGACCCGCGACCTGCAGGCCAACGGCCGCCCGCTGGCGCTGGACGGCGCCCTGTGGCGCGAATACCTGCCGCCGAACGACCGCAGCGCCTTCCTCGGTTACGAGCTGGCCCAGGTCAACGTCGGCACCATCACCGGCGTGCCCTCGGGCGACGTCGAGGTCGCCACCCTGCAGCTGGAGGACAGCGGCCGCGAGGTGCGCGCCGGCGACCGCCTGGTCCCGGTGGAGCCGCAGCCGTACGACCTGCAGTTCTTCCCGCACGCCCCGGCCGGGCTGCCGGCCGACGTGCGCGTGCTGGCAGTGGCAGATTCGTTCACCGCCGCCGGTCCGCGCGACGTGGTCGCGCTGTCGGCCGGCCGCCTCGACGGCATCGACAACGGCACCGTGGTCTCGCTGTGGCGCCAGGGCCGCCACGTCAACGACCGCGTCACCGGGCGCGCCACCTCGCGCCAGGACGACCGCTTCAGCGGCGCCGGCGTGGTCCTGCCGGACGAGTACGCGGCCCACGCCATGGTGTTCCGCACCTTCGACAAGGTCAGCTACGCGCTGGTCATGGACGGGGTGAAGCCGGTCCGCGTCGGCTACGAGGCGCTGCATCCGGACGCGCAGTAAGCGCGGCGGTTTCCTACAGCAGCACGCGACGGCGCCCTAGGGCGCCGTCGTCGTTTCCGGGGCAGCATGCGCGGCATGGATGCCCCCTCCCCTGCGCTGGACGGACCCGAAGCGCTGCTGCGGCGCGTGCTGGCCCTGGCCGCCCCGACCCGGCCAGGCGCCGGTCCCCGCGACGGCGACACCGCCGGGCGGGAGGTGCCGGCCCAGCGCCTCGAAGACGCCCTGCGCTGGCTCGACCAGCCCGGCCACCACCTGCTCGGCCGCGATGATCCGCGCTACCCGCCGCTGCTGCACGAGACCGCCGGCGCGCCGCTGGCGCTGTTCGTCGACGGCGACCCGGACCTGCTGTGGCAGCCTTCGCTGGCGATCGTCGGCAGCCGCGGCGCCAGCGCCGGCGGCCGTGAGCATGCCCGCGCCTTCGCCACCGCGCTGTGCGGCGCCGGCATCGCGGTTGCCAGCGGCATGGCCGCCGGGATCGACGCGGCCGCGCACGAAGGCGCCCTGGCCGCACCGGGCGGGCGGACCATCGCCGTACTCGGCACCGGCCCGGACCTGGCCTACCCGCCACACCTGGCCGGCCTGCGCGACCGCATTGCCGCCACCGGCGCGGTGGTCAGCGAACACCCGCCCGGCACGCCGGGGCGGCCATGGCACTTCCCGGCGCGCAACCGGATCATCGCCGGCCTGTCGCTGGGCACCCTCGTGGTGGAGGCGGCGCTGCGTTCAGGCGCGCTGATCACCGCCCGCCAGGCGGCCGAGGCCGGGCGCGAGGTCTTCGCCATCCCCGGCTCGATCCACCACCCGCTGGCCCGCGGCTGCCACCGGCTGATCCGCGACGGCGCCCAGCTGGTCGAACACCCGGACGAGGTGCTGGCCGGGATCGCCCCGCTGGCCGGCCGCCTGGCCCTGTCGCTGGCCGCCCCGGAACCGCCCCGCGCCCGCATTCATACGGGTCATGACAGGCTCAGGAAGAGGCGTCGCGCCGGCGCCACCGACCACGACAGGTTGTGGAACGCACTGGGCCACGACCCCATCCCTATGGATGTCCTGGTCGAGCGGACCGGATTGACGCCCGCCGCCCTGTCCCCCATGCTGCTGGCCATGGAACTGGACGGGCGGGTGGTGGTCGAACATGGCCGCTACTCGCGCAGCTCCGCCGGCGGCAGGCCCGCCGGGCGCTGCGGCTGAACACGAACGTCGGCAGCGGCGGTTCCCCACCCCCACGGCGCTCCTTGCGGGGCGCAGGCCGAGGGCAATGAAAGAAAGCATTCTGGACGTACTGCTCTACCTCTTCGAACACTACATCGGCGACGATGCGGACAGCCTCCGCGACCGCGATCCCTTGCAACAGGGCCTGATCGAGGCCGGTTTCAGCCCCAGCGAGATCAGCAAGGCCTTCGACTGGCTCGACGGCCTGGCGCAGCAGCGCCCGGCGGGCGGCGAGGCGCGCGTGAACGGCCCGGTGCGGGTCTACCACGGCCCCGAACTCGACCGCCTCGACGTCGACTGCCGCGGCTTCCTCCTGTTCCTCGAGCAGCAGGGCGTGCTCGACGCCGGCCAGCGCGAGCTGGTGCTGGACCGCGCCATGGCCCTGGACCAGGACGAGCTGGACCTGGACGACCTGAAGTGGGTGGTGCTGATGGTCCTGTTCAACCAGCCTGGCGCCGAAGCGGCCTACGCCTGGATGGAAACGCAGATGTTCGGCGAGGAGCCGGAACCGGTGCACTGAGCACCACGCGAACAGCCCGCAACGACGGAAGCCGGCGCAAGCCGGCTTCCTTGCGTCAGGGGCTTCGGTTAAGTTTCACACCTGCTTGGGGGATCGAATGAATCACTGGTATTACGCCGACGCCGGCGGGCACCGCCATGGCCCGGTGACGGCGGACGGGCTGCGCGCGCTGGCCATGCGCGGGACGGTCGGGCCGCAGACGCTGGTATGGCGCGAGGGCGAGGCGCAGTGGCGCCCGCTGCACGACTTCGCCACGACGCTTGGACTGCCGCCGCCGATGCCGGCGACGCCGGCCGCGCCGCAGCCGGCGCCGCGCGGGCTGTCCGGTTGCGCCATCGCCGCCCTGGTCGGCGTCGCCGGCGTGGTCCTGCTGGGGGTGCTGGGCATCCTCGCGGCGGTCGCGCTGCCGGCCTACAACGATTACGTCCTGCGCTCGCAGGCCACCCAGGCGATCCTCGAAGCCGGCATGCACAAGGGCGCGGTGGTCGCCTTCATGGAGGCCAACGGGCGCTGCCCGGGCAACGACGACGAAGGCTTCGAAAGCGCCGGAAGCTACGCCGGCGCGCACCTGGCCTCGATCCGCTTCGGCCAGTTCGAGGAAAGCACCCTGTGCGGCCTGTCCGCCGAGATTTCCGCACCGGGCAAGGACCAGCTCGACGGCCAGCCGGTCTGGCTGGAATACAACCCGGCGGTGGATACCTGGATGTGCTCTTCCGCCGTCGAGGACCGCTACCTGCCCCACGACTGCCGCGGCTGACACCGGGGCCCCTGGCCGCCACACGACGAGGAATGGACGCATGACCCAGTGGTATTACGCCGATCGCCAGCGCCGCCAGCTCGGCCCGCTGCCCGCCACCGAGATCGCCCGCCTGTTCCACGGCGGCGAGGTCGACGCGGCCACCCTGGTCTGGCGCGACGGCATGGCCGCCTGGCAGCCGCTGGGCACGGTGCGCGCCGAACTGGGCCTGGACGAAGCCCCGCCGCCGACCCTGGACTTCCGCGCCGGTCCGGAGCCGGTGCCGGCCGTCGAGACGACGCCGGCCGACGCCATCCCGGCCGTGCCGCAGGTCCCCGCCCACGCGGCCAGCGGCGGCCATGCCGGCTACACCTACGCGGCGGCCGCGGCGACCGTGGATGCCGACGACGTGGTCCATGCCGGCCTCTGGCGCCGCTTCGCCGCCAGCGTCCTGGACGGCTTCATCACCGGCATCATCAGCTACGCCCTGCTGATCCCGCTGATGCTGGTGTTCGGCCTGAGCATGTCCAACCTGGCCAGTGGCGGTTTCGCCGAAACCGGCATGAGCGTCGGCTTCCTGACCCTGAACTATGCGATCAGCTTCGGCGTGCCCGCGCTGTACTTCGCCTGGATGCACTCCTCCAGCAGCCAGGCCAGCCTGGGCAAGATGGCGGTCGGGGTGAAGGTCGTGCGCGGCAACGGCGATCCGGTCGGCTTCGGCCGCGCGCTGCTGCGCTACGTCGCCTACCTGGTGTTCGCGATCTTCACCTGCGGCGTGGGCGTGCTGGTATCGGGCCTGATGGTCGCCTTCACACAGCGCAAGCAGGCCCTGCACGACATGCTCTGCGACACCCTGGTGGTCGACCGCTACGCCTTCACCGCCCAGCCGCAGATGCAGAAACGCGGGCTGGACACGGTGACCGTGGTGGTCCTGGTCATCTTCGGCCTGCTGATGGTGCTGGGCATCATCGCCATGGTCGCCTTCATCGGCATGCTGTCCTCGATGCGCTGGCACTGAGCCACGCGCCGGGGGGCCGTCCTGGCGGCCCCCCGCCCGGCCGGCCGGCTTGACACGGCCGGCCGCGGCGTGATTCACCTATAAAAAGGACAGTGACCGCGCCCGGGGGCCCCCTCCCGGGCGTCGGCATCTCTGGCGGGCGCGTTCTTCACGCCGCCCTCACCGCCCGCACGCGTCCCGGAAGGACGCCGCAGCAGCACAGAAACGGACCCCATGCCCAAGCACCTGCTCATCGTCGAATCGCCCGCCAAGGCCAAGACGATCAACAAATACCTCGGCAAGGACTTCACCGTCCTGGCCTCCTACGGGCACGTGCGCGACCTGGTGCCCAAGGAGGGTGCGGTCGACCCCGAGCGCGGCTTCGCCATGCGCTACGACCTGATCGAGAAGAACGAGAAGCACGTCGAGGCGATCGCCAGGGCGGCCAAGGCCGCCGACGACATCTACCTGGCGACCGACCCGGACCGCGAGGGCGAGGCGATCAGCTGGCACATCGCCGAGATCCTCAAGGAGCGCGGCCTGCTCGACGGCAAGCCGCTGCATCGCGTCGTCTTCACCGAGATCACCCCGCGCGCGATCCGCGAGGCGATGACCCAGCCGCGGCAGATCGCCGGCGAGCTGGTCGACGCGCAGCAGGCGCGCCGCGCGCTGGACTACCTGGTCGGCTTCAACCTTTCGCCCGTGCTGTGGCGCAAGGTGCAGCCGGGCCTGTCGGCCGGCCGCGTGCAGTCGCCGGCGTTGCGCATGATCGTCGAGCGCGAGGAGGAGATCGAGGCGTTCAGGGCGCGCGAGTACTGGAGCATCGGCGCCGAGCTGGCGCACGCCTCGCAGCCGTTCACCGCCAAGCTGGTGAAGCTGGACGGGCAGAAGTTCGAGCAGTTCACCATCACCGACGGCGAGACCGCCGAGGCCGCACGGCTGCGCCTGCAGCAGGCCGCCGCCGGCGCGCTGCACGTCACCGACGTGGCCAGCAAGGAACGCAAGCGCCGCCCGGCGCCGCCGTTCACCACCTCGACCCTGCAGCAGGAAGCCTCGCGCAAGCTCGGCTTCACCACGCGCAAGACCATGCAGGTGGCGCAGAAACTGTACGAAGGCGTCAGCCTGGGCGACGAGGGCACGGTCGGCCTGATCACCTACATGCGTACCGACTCGGTGAACCTGTCGCAGGAAGCGGTGGCCGAGATCCGCGACGTGATCGCCCGCGACTTCGGCACCGCCTCGGTGCCGGACAAGCCCAACGTCTACCAGACCAAGTCGAAGAACGCCCAGGAAGCGCACGAGGCGATCCGCCCGACCTCGGCGCTGCGCACCCCGGCTTCGGTCGCCCGCTACCTCACCGACGACGAGCGCAAGCTCTACGAACTGGTGTGGAAGCGCGCGGTGGCCAGCCAGATGGTGCCGGCCACGCTCAACACCGTCTCGGTCGACCTGGCCGCCGGCAGCGAGCACTCGTTCCGCGCCAGCGGCACCACCGTGGTGTTCCCGGGCTTCCTCGCCGTGTACGAGGAAGGCAAGGACACGAAGACCGCCGAGGACGACGACGAGGGCCGCAAGCTGCCGCCGCTCAAGCCCGGCGAACGCGTGCCGCTGGACCGCATCCACGCCGACCAGCACTTCACCCAGCCGCCGCCGCGCTACACCGAAGCGGCGCTGGTCAAGGCGCTGGAGGAATACGGCATCGGCCGCCCGTCGACCTATGCCTCGATCATCCAGACCCTGCTGTTCCGCAAGTACGCGGAAATGGAAGGCCGCGCGTTCAAGCCCACCGACGTGGGCCGCGCGGTCAGCAAGTTCCTGGCCGGCCACTTCACCCGCTACGTGGACTACGACTTCACCGCGCGCATGGAGGACGAGCTCGATGCCGTCTCCCGCGGCGAGGAGGAATGGGTCCCGCTGATGGAGAAGTTCTGGGGCCCGTTCAAGGAACTGGTCGAGGACAAGAAGGAATCGCTGGACCGCACCGACGCCGGCAGCTCGCGCTCGCTGGGCGTGGATCCGGAGACCGGCAAGGAAGTCAGCGCGCGCATCGGCCGCTTCGGCCCGATGGTGCAGATCGGCACCGTCGAGGACGAGGAGAAGCCGAAGTTCGCATCGCTGCAGCCGGGCCAGAGCATCTACTCCATCACCCTGGAGGAGGCGCTGAAGCTGTTCGACATGCCGCGCATCCTCGGCGAGAGCAACGGCCAGCAGGTCAGCGTCGGCATCGGCCGCTTCGGCCCGTTCGCCAAGCGCGGCAGCACCTACGCCTCGCTGAAGAAGGAGGACGATCCGTACAAGATCGACCTGGCGCGCGCGGTGTTCCTGATCGAGGAGAAGGAAGAGATCGCGCGCAACCGCGTGATCAAGGAATTCCCCGGCAGCGACATCCAGGTGCTCAACGGCCGCTTCGGCCCGTACATCAGCGACGGCAAGCTCAACGGCAAGATCCCCAAGGACCGCGAGCCGTCCTCGCTGACCCTGGAGGAGGTGCAGCAGCTGCTGGCCGAGACCGGCAAGCCGGCGCGCCGCGGCTTCGGCGCCAAGGCGGCGAAGAAAACCACCGCGAAGAAGGCGGCGGAGAAGGAAACGACGGAAAAGCCGGTGAAGAAGGCCACGGCAAAGAAGGCCGCAAAGAAGGCGACGAAGAAGACCGCGGCGAAGAAGGCGGCGAAGACCACCGCCGGCAAGACCGCGGCGAAGAAGGCCGCCCGCTCCGCCGCCGACGACGCGCCGCCGTTCTGAGACCGGCGTCACCCCGGCCCTTCATCCGCCGGCCGGATCGCTGTGGCTAACATCGCCACCCATGGCACGCACCCTCGACATCGATGACGCCGCCGCGCTGCTGCAGCGCGGCGGGCTGGTCGCCTACCCCACCGAAGCGGTGTGGGGCCTCGGCTGCGATCCGGACAACGAGACCGCGGTGCTGCGCCTGCTGCGTCTCAAGCAGCGCCCGCTCGAGAAGGGCCTGATCCTGGTCGCCGCGCACATCGATCCGCTGCGCCGCTGGCTGGACCTGGCGGCCCTGCCGGCCGAACGCCTGGCCGCGGTGCTCGCCACCTGGCCCGGCCCACACACCTGGGTGATGCCCGCCGCCGAAGGCGCGCCGCGCTGGGTCACCGGCGGCCGCGACAGCATCGCCGTGCGGATCAGCGCGCATGCGACCGTGGTGGCGCTGAGCGAGGCCTTCGGCGGCCCGCTGGTGTCGACCAGCGCCAACCTCGCCGGCAAGCCGCCGGCGCGTTCGCGCGCCCAGCTCGACCCGGCGCTGCACGATACCCTCGACGGCATCGTCGCCGGCGAGACCGGCGGCCTGGACCGGCCCACGCAGATCCGCGTGGCGCTGGACGGCAGCGTGTTGCGGGACTGAGCGGCACCGGCGATCTTCCGTCCTGGCTGCCCTGCAAGGAGATGGCCATGTCGAAGTGCCCGCTGCGCGATCCACCTGCAACCCCGGTCGCTGGCCCCATGCGCGCGACCTCCTGCCTGCGGGTGGCGTCGACCGGCGCTTCCGCCGCACTCGCGCTGCTCTGCGCCTGCCTGCCCGCGTTGGCGGCCGACGCAGCCGGGCCGGCCGCCGGCAAGGTCACCGTCTACCGCTGCCTCGACGGCAACGGCCGCCTGGTCGCGCTGCGCGATTCGCCGTGCCTGGCCGGCGAGAAGTCCGAGGTGGTGCAGATGCAGCGCCCGCAGGATCCGCCGCCGCGTCCCGCCGTTCCCGCGCCCGCGCCGACCTCCGGAGCGGAATCGCCGGTGCGCGAAGTCCATACCGTGCACCTGCAGCCGCCGCGGCCGATGTTCGAATGCACCGCGCCGGACGGCACCACCTATACCAGCGACGACGACGACGGAAACCCGCGCTGGGTGCCGCTGTGGACGCTGGGTTTTCCCGTGGCGTCGCGGCCGCCGGTGCGGCCACCGGTCGTCCCGCCGGGCGGGAGCGGGCCATCGCCACGCCCACCGCATCCGCCGGGCAACCCGCCGCGCCCGCCGCATCCACCCGGCCTTCCGCAGCATCCGGGACCGGTGCCGGTCATGGCCGGCGGCAGCTGGGTGCGCGACGCCTGCGTGCGCCTGCCGCAGGAGGACGTGTGCCGGCGCCTCTCCGACCGCCGCTACGAGATACTGCGCGTCTACCACGCCGCCATGCCCAGCGGCCGCGCCGAACTCGACCGCGAGCAGGCGCTGATCGACGAGCGCATGGCCAGCGACTGCCGCTCCTGATGGCCCTGCCGATCCGCGCCACGCTCCTGTCCTGCGGCTGGCTGTTCGCGCTGGCCGGCACCGCGCCGGGCGACGCGCGCGCCCAGGCGGTGACGCTGTACCGCTGCACCGACGCGGCCGGCAACCTCACCATCCAGAGCCAGCCCTGCCCGCCCGGGACGACCCAGCGCGAGCAGCCGGTGGCGGAGGTCCCGACCAGTCCGGGAGCCGCCGCGAAGGTGGCTGGCGCGACGCCACCACCACCGCCGCAGGCCGTGCCGCGCGCCGGGGCCGCAGGGGCCGCGCCCGTCGTCACCGCGCCGTCCGCGCGGCCGGAAATTCCGCCGGGCCTCCAGCGCTCCCGCGACGGCGGCTTCGTCACCACCAGCGTGGGCCCGGAGCCGCGCATCCTCGACAGCGCCGACCTGGTCCGCGAAGCGCCACCCGCCGATGCACCCGCGCTGCCGCCACCGCCGCCGCTGTTCCAGTGCGCCAGCCGCGAGGGCGACCGCTACCTGTCCGAGCAGGCCGAGCCGGAGCCGCGCTGCGTGCCCCTGCGCACCGTCGGCCTGGACGGCAATCCCGCCACCGGCGCCGGCACCGCCTGCGAGGTCATCCGCGACCCGTGCACGCCGGTGCCGGCCGAAGGCGCCTGCGAAGCCTGGCGGCGCCACGCGCGCGAGGCCGAAGCGCGCTGGCGCTTCGCCCATCCCGACAACGTCGAATGGCGCCGCGCCGAATACCAGCGGCGCCGCGGGATCGTGGCGCAGAGCTGCGGCGACTGAGCCTGGGTGCGCGAGGTGTGGCAGCGCGCGGCGGCCGGCACGCTCAGCCGGACCAAGGCACGCTCAGGCCCACCAGCAGCAGGAACAGCGCGAACACCTTGCGCAGCGCGTTGCCGCTGAGCCGGTGCGCCAGCCGCGTGCCCCAGGGCGCCGCCAGCACCGAGGCCACCGCCACGCCCAACGCCGCCGGCAGGTACACGTAACCGATCGCGTATTCCGGCAGCGCGCCCGCCGGCGCATGCAGCGCATAGCCGAGCGCGCTGGCCAGGCCGATCACCACGCCACAGGCGCTGGAAGTGCCCACCGCGCGCACGGGCACCACGCCATGCCAGACCAGCACCGGCACGGTCATGCTGCCGCCGCCGATGCCGACCACTGCCGACAGCGCGCCGATGCCGCCACCGGCAAGGGTCATCGGCCAGCCACGCGGCGGCGCCACCTCGCTGCCATCGGCCGGCGTGCGGGTGCGGCCGAAGCCGATCTGCCAAGCCGCCAGCAGGCAGTAGCCGGAGACGATCCAGCGCAGCACCGTGTCGTCCAGCGCCACCGCCAGGCCGCTGCCCAGCCAGCTGCCCAGCAGCAGGCCCGGCACCATCCACGCCACCGTCGGCCACAGCACGCTGCCGCGCCGCGCATGTGCGCGCGCCGAGGAGGCACCGGTGAGCACGATGCTCGCCAGCGAACTGGCCAGCGCCGCGTGCATCGCCGATTCCTGCGGCACGCCGGCCAGCGGCAGCAGCCACGCCAGCGCGGCGACCAGGACAAGTCCGCCGCCGATCCCGAGCAGGCCGGCGAGGATGCCGGCGACCACGCCGAGCACGGGGAACAGCAGCAGGATCAGCAGCGACACGGAACGCTCCAGCAGTGGGCGGCGGCCACGACGCGCCATGCCGGCCGTCGTCACGGCCGTTCAGGCCCGTTGGGTATATTCGAACGCATGTCGCGCCGCGCCACCATCTTTTCCTCGCGAAGCCTGCGCCAGCCCTGGCTGGCCCTGCTGCTCGCGCTGTCCCCGCTGTGCGCGCAGGCGCAGGTTGCCGCCCCCGGCGCCGCCAACGACGCGGCGATCCGTTCCGCCATCGCCGCCGCCCAGCGCGGCGAACCGGCCAGCGCGTCCGACGCGTCGCTGCGCCAGGATCCGCGCTGGCCATGGGTGGAATTCGCGCGCCTGTCGCGCGACCTCGACCGCGCCGATGCCGCGCAGGTGCGTGCCTTCCTGCAGCGTTACGACGGCCAGGCCGTCGCCAACGCCCTGCGTCCGCTGTGGCTGGCCTCGCTGGCGCGGCGCGAGCAGTGGAGCGATTTCCTCGCCGACTGGCGCCCGCTCGAGGATCCGGCGCTGCGCTGCTCCTGGCTCAACGCGCAGGCCGCGCTGGGCCGCACCGACCCGGACTGGAACGCGCAGGCCCAGGCACTGTGGCGCAGCGGCAAGTCGCTGCCCGACGCCTGCGACCGCACCTTCGCCAGCCTCGCCGCGCGCGGCGGGCTGGACGATGCGCTGCGCTGGGAACGCTTCGACCTGGCCGTCGCCGAGGGCGAACCCGGGGTGATGCGCGCCGCCGCGCGTGGCCTGCCGAGCCAGGCGCAGGCGCTGGCCCAGGACTACGCCGCCTTCGTGCAGTCGCCGCACGCGCGCACCGCGCAGTGGCCGCGCGACACGCGCAGCCGCCAGGTCGCCGCCGCCGGCCTCGCCCGGCTGGCGAAGAACGCCCCCGATGCCGCCGAGCGCCACCTCGCGCAACTGGCGCCGCAGCTGGGCATGACCGAAGCCGAGCGCGGCAAGGTGCTGTACCAGGTCGCGTTGTGGACGGTGGCCTCGTACCTGCCCGATTCGGCGCGGCGCCTCGCCGCGGTGCCGGCCGCGTCGTACGACGAACGCCTGCACGAATGGCGCGCGCGCGAGGCGATGGCGCGCGGCGACTGGGCCGCGGCGCTGGAGGCCATCCGCCTGATGCCGGCGAAGCAGCGCGCGGATGCGCGCTGGCGCTGGTTCGAAGGGCGCATGCTGGAGAAGACCGGCCGCGCCGCCGAAGCGCAGGCGCTGTTCCGCGCCGCCGCCACCTCGCCCAGCTTCCACGGCTTCCTCGCCGCCGACCGCCTCGGCCTGCCCTATGCGCTGTGCCCCTGGCAGCCGGGCGATCCGCCGTCGCTGCGCACCGAGGTCGCGCGCGACCCGGCGTTGCAGCGCGCCTTGGCCCTGTACCGCATCGACCAGACCGGCTGGGCGACGCGCGAGTGGAACGACGCGCTGTCGCGCTTCGACGACCCGAGGCGTCGCGCCGCGGTGGCGCTGGCACAGGAACACGGCTGGTTCGACCGCGCCGTGTTCTCGCTGGGCAAGGTGCCCGAGGAGCAGCGCCTGTACGAGCTGCGCTTCCCGCTGCACCACGACGCGGACATCCGCGCCGCCGCGAAGCGCAATGGCCTGGATCCGGCGTGGATCGCCGCCGAGATCCGCGCCGAAAGCATCTTCACCCCGACCGCGCGCTCCTCCGCGAATGCCCGCGGCCTGATGCAGCTGCTGCCCTCCACGGCCGCCGCCGTGGCGCGCCGCACCGGCCTGCCCTATTCCGGCGCGGACAGCCTGTACGACTCGTCCGTCAACATCGCCCTGGGCAGCGCCTACCTGCGCGAGATGGAGGACAAGTACGGCGCTACCTACCAGGCCATCGCCGCCTACAACGCCGGCCCCACGCCCACCGCGCGCTGGCTGTCGCAGCGTCCCGCGCACGATCCGGACCTGTGGATCGAGACGATCAGCTACAAGGAAACCCGCGACTACGTCGCCCGCGTGCTCGCCTTCAGCGCCATCTACGACTGGCGCCTCAACGGCGACGCCCTGCCGGTGAGCGACCGCATGCTCGGCCGCACCGAAGGCAAGCGCAAGGCGTTCGCCTGCCCGACACCGGCGTCGTAACTGCCAGGCGCTTCTCCCCTACGGAGAAGGGTCGGGGAAAGGGCCGGCATTCCGACGCCTCCAGGGTCCCGACCCTCACCCCCTGCCCCTCTCCCGTGGGGAGAGGGGAGATGGAACCCGCGCCCCCGACGCACCCGAAGACGCGGCAGCGCGGGGGTATGCCGCAAGCGGCTCTGGATGTGCCGGGTTCGCAGTCGCTGTGGTAGCGGTGAGGCAGCAAGCGCGTGGCGACGCGGCAGACGGCGCCAGCGCCCTGGTGCATTCCCGGCGGCGCGTGGCGACGCGCCAGAGGTTGCCAGCGCCCTGCTTCACCACCGGCGCCCACGCTACGATGCGCGCATGGAAACCTACCTGGTCGGCGGCGCGGTCCGCGATGAACTGCTGGGGCTGCCGCCCGGGGACCGCGACTGGGTCGTCGTCGGCGCCACCCCGCAACAGATGCTCGACGCCGGCTTCCGCCCCGTCGGCCGCGACTTCCCCGTGTTCCTGCATCCCGACACCGGCGAAGAACACGCCCTTGCCCGCACCGAACGCAAGAGCGGCCGCGGCCACCGCGGCTTCGTCGTCGACGCCGATCCCTCGGTGACCCTCGAAGAAGACCTGCAGCGCCGCGACTTCACCATCAACGCCATCGCGCGTGACGCCCGCGGCAACCTCATCGACCCCTACGGCGGCACCGACGACATCGAACGGCGTGTGCTGCGCCACATCGGTCCCGCCTTCGCCGAGGATCCCCTGCGCGTCCTGCGCGCCGCCCGTTTCATGGCCCGTTTCGCACCGCTGGGCTTCAGCGTCGCCCCGGAAACGATCGAGCTGATGCGGCGGATGGTCGCCGGCGGCGAACTGGAAACCCTGGTCGCCGAACGCGTGTGGCAGGAACTGCGCAAGGCGCTGGCCGCGCCGAAGCCCTCCGCCTTCCTCTCCACCCTGCGCGCCAGCGGCGCCCTGGCCGTGGTCCTGCCCGAGGTCGACGCTTTGTACGGCGTGCCGCAGCGCGCCGAGTTCCATCCCGAAGTCGACACCGGCACCCACCAGGAACTGGTCAGCGACATGGCCGCCCGCCTCGCGCCTGGCGACGACATGGTGGGCTTCGCCGCGCTCACCCACGACCTCGGCAAGGCGCTCACCCCCGCGCACGTGCTGCCGAAGCACATCGGCCACGAAAGCGCCGGACTGAAGCCACTGGCCCGGCTGTGCGAGCGCCTGCGCATCCCCACTGCGCACCGCCGCCTGGCCGAGGCGGTGTGCCGCGAGCACCTCAACGTGCATCGCCTGGCCGAACTGCGCGACGACACCGTGCTGCAGCTGCTGGAACGCTGCGACGCCTTCCGCCAGCCCGGACAGGTCGCACGCATCGCCCTGTGCTGCGAGGCCGACAAGCGCGGCCGCCTCGGCAGCGAGGACGCCGACTACCCGCAGGGCCCGGAGCTGTGCCGCCTGCATGCCGCCGCCGCGGCGGTCAACGCCCGCGACCTGGCGCTGGCCGAAGGCCTCACCGGCCCGGAGGTCGGCCGCGCCGTGCAGCGTGCACGGGTGGCGGCGATCGCCGCGGCACGCACCCTGCGTCGTCCCGGCTGACGCGGAGCGCCCGCAACGGATTGCCCCGCGGCGGGACCGGCGTCCTCGCCCGTACCGGCCCAGGCCCATGCACGGCTGCGACCTGCCAGGGACGGTGTCGATTTCCGCCCTGCGGGCCCGTCGTCGTTGCAACAGGAGAATGGATCCCTGGCAGCGAGGAGGAACGGCGATGGCTTACGTGGACGGTTTCGTGCTTCCGGTCCCGGCGGACCGGGTCGAGGACTACCGCAAGCTCGCGCGCAAGGCGGGAAAGATCTGGCTCGAGTACGGCGCGCTCGAGTACGTGGAATGCGTGGCCGACGACGTGCAGCCAGGCAAGCGCACCTCGTTCCCGCAGGCGGTGAAGCTCAAGCCCGGCGAGGTCGTGGTGTTCGCCTGGATCCGCTTCCGCTCGCGCGCCCACCGCGACCGGGTCAACGCCAGGGTGATGGCCGATCCGCGCCTGTCCAGCCTGGATCCGGCGACCCTGCCCTTCGACGGCAAGCGCATGTTCTGGGGCGGCTTCAAGCCGATCGTGCAGTTCTGAGCGAAGGCTGTCGATTGCGGCACCGGGCATCCGTCGTGGGAGGAAACGGCAACGAGGAGACAGCGACATGCGCGTGATGGTGATGGTCAAGGCGACGCCCAGCTCCGAAGCCGGGGTCATGCCCAGCGAACAGCTGCTGGCGGACATGGGCCGCTACAACGAGGAACTGGTCAAGGCCGGGGTGATGCTGGCCGGCGAAGGCCTGCACCCGAGTTCGAAGGGCGTGCGGGTGCGCTTCTCCGGCAAACAGCGCAGCGTGGTCGACGGTCCGTTCACCGAGACCAAGGAGCTGGTCGCCGGGTTCTGGCTGTGGCAGGTGCGCTCGATGGAGGAAGCCATCGAATGGGTGCGGCGCTGCCCCAACCCGATGCCCGAGGACAGCGAGATCGAGATCCGGCCGGTGTTCGAGGAAGAGGACTTCGGCGAGGAGTTCACCCCGGAACTGCGCGAGCAGGAACGGCGCCTGCGCGAGCAGATCGGCAACCGCGGCTGAGCCGCACTGCAAGGCCGGCCGGGCGCTGCGGCCGCCTCATCGACCGTTACGGCGTGTGCTGGACGGTCAACTGCTCCGGTCCGCGCCCCGGATCCTGACCGGAAAGGAACGCACCATGGCCAGCCAGATCTTCGTCAACCTGCCGGTGAAGGACCTCGACCGCTCGGTGGCGTTCTTCACCGCGCTGGGTTTCAGCTTCAACCCGCAGTTCACCGACGAGAACGCCACCTGCATGCTGGTCGGCGAGAACATCTTCGTGATGCTGCTGGTGGAGCCCTACTTCGCCACCTTCACCGGCAAGCCCGTCAGCGACGCCACCCGGCAGACCGAGGTGCTGGTCGCGCTGGCGCTGGAAAGCCGGGAGGCGGTCGATGGGATGGTGGCGAAGGTCGTCGCCGCCGGCGGTACCGTCACCCAGCCGGCGCGCGACCTCGGCTTCATGTACCAGCAGAGCTTCGCCGACCTGGACGGGCACCAGTGGGAGCCGTTCCACATGAACCCGGACGCACTGCCCCCGCAGGGATGAATGTCGCGGGACTTGCCCGCGGCGCATGCGGATGGTGTGATCGGCCGCCATGAGCCCCGCAGCCCACCACGCGGAGATCCATCGCACCATCGACGCGGTCTGGCGGATGGAGTCGGCGCGCGTCATCGCCGGCCTGACCCGGATGGTGCGCGACGTCGGCCTGGCCGAGGAGCTGGCCCAGGACGCGCTGGTCGCAGCGCTGGAGAAATGGCCGGACACCGGCGTGCCCGACAATCCGGGCGCGTGGCTGATGACCACCGCGCGCAACCGTGCGATCGACCGCCTGCGCCACCTCAAGCTGCGCGAGCAGAAGCACGTCGAGGTCGCCTACGAGCTGGAGCAGTGGCAGGAGGGGGCCGGCGAACGCGACGAGCTGCTGCTCGACGATCCGGTCGGCGACGATGTGCTGCGGCTGATGTTCATCGCCTGCCATCCGGTGCTGCCGCCGGAATCGCGGGTGGCGCTGACCCTGCGCCTGCTCGGCGGCCTGGAGACCGGCGAGATCGCCCGCGCCTTCCTCGCCAGCGAGCCAACCATCGCCCAGCGCATCGTCCGCGCCAAGCGCACCCTGGCCGAGGCCAACGTGCCGTTCGAGATCCCGCGGCGCGAGGAATTGCCCGAGCGCCTGTCGGCCGTGCTCGGCGTGATCTACCTGGTGTTCAACGAAGGCTACGCGGCCACCAGCGGCGACGACTGGGTGCGTCCGGCGCTGTGCGAGGAAGCGCTGCGCCTGGGCCGGGTGCTGGCCGGGCTGATGCCGCGCGAGCCGGAGGTGCACGGCCTGGTCGCGCTGATGGAGATCCAGGCCTCGCGCCTGCACGCACGCACCGGCCCCGACGGCGAACCGGTGCTGCTGCTGGACCAGGACCGCTCGCGCTGGGACCGCCTGCTGATCGGCCGCGGCCTGGAAGCGCTGGAACACGCGCGCCAGCTCGGCGGCACGCTGGGGCCGTATGCGCTGCAGGCCGCCATCGCCGCCTGCCACGCGCGCGCGCCCACCGCTGCCGATACCGACTGGGCGCGCATCGTCGCCCTCTACGACGCGCTGGTGCAGCTGGCGGCGTCGCCGGTGGTCGAGCTCAACCGCGCGGTCGCCGTGTCGATGGCTTCCGGCCCGGAAGCGGCGCTGGAAAGCGTGGATGCGCTGCGCGACGAACCGAAGCTGGCCAACTACCACCTGCTGCCCAGCGTCCGCGGCGACCTGCTGTTCCGGCTGGGCCGGCTGGACGAAGCACGCGTGGAATTCGAACGCGCCGCGGAGCTGGCGGGCAACGCCCGCGAGCGCACGCTGCTGCTGCAGCGCGCCGCGCAGTGCACGGCGTGAGTGCGCCGGTCAGATCCGCAGGTGCCAGCCGCGCCGGTCCATCCAGCGCACGACCAGCCACCAGAACCCGGTGAACGCCAGGGCGAAGGCCAGCGACGGCAGGTACGGCCCGAAGCGCGGCGTCATCCAGCCGGCGAAGAGCGTGGCGTAAAGCCACGACCACGCACCCGACGCCGCCAGCGCGTAGACCATCAGCGCCGATCCGGCATACGCGGCGATCGCGTTGACGCCGAAGCTGCGTCCCAGCGCCGGCCAGCCGCGGCGGTCGACGAGCACGTGCGCCGCGGCCAGCGCCAGCATCGCCCAGCCACCGGTCCAGGCCACGTAGGACGAGGTCCACAGGTTCTTGTTCCAGGGCAGCAGCAGCGACCAGGGCAGGCCGAGCAGCAGCAGTGCGAGGCCCGCCTGCCACAACCGCTGCGTGGCGCCACGACGCAGCCAGTCGCCGGCGCGCAGTCCCAGCAGCGTGGTCGCCAGGGCGCCGAGGGTGCTGGGCAGGCCTTCGGGATCGTGGCCGCGGCCGCTGGCCGGATCGTGCTGGTACAGCCACGGCCCGGCGAGCGCATCGTCGATGCGGCTGGCGAGGTTGTCCCAGGGCTCGGAGCTGCCGCCAAGCGCCAGCAGTGCCCACCCGCCCAGCAGCAGCACGGTGAGCAGGATCCACTGCGCGCGCGGCTTCAGCCACAGCGCGACCATGCCCGCGCCAAGGAAGCACAGGCCGATCCGCTGCAGCACGCCCCATGGACGGAAGTACGCCTGGTCGAGCCACCACCAGGCCGTCAGGTGCAGCAGCAGGCCCAGGCCGATGATGCGCAGCGAACGCAGCACGACCGCGCGTGCCAGCGGCGCGCGCCCGGCGCCGCGCTCCAGCCGCGGCACCACGCCCAGCGCGATCGACACGCCGACGATGAAGAGGAAGAACGGGAACACCAGGTCGGTCGGCGTGCAGCCGTGCCAGGGCGCATGCAGCAACGGCGCGTAGACGTGGCCCCAGTCGCCGGGCGTGTTCACCAGCAGCATCGCCGCCACGGTCAGCCCGCGCAGGGCGTCGACCGAGGCGAAGCGCGGCGGCGTGGCCGGACCGCCGCCCATCAGGCCGCGGCCGGCGCCGGGGTCATGCCACGTCCTCGCGCGCGCCGCCGATCCAGGTCGCGCGCACCTGCAGCGCCTCGTCGAGCAGCACCAGGTCGGCGCGGTAGCCTGCCGCGATGCGGCCCAGGCGATCATCCAGGCCGAGGAACCGTGCCGGATAGGTCGAGGCCATGCGCGCGGCCTCCTCCAGCGGCAGGCCGAGCAGGCGCACGCTGTTGCGCACGGCGGTGGCCATGTCCAGCGCCGAACCGGCCAGCGCGCCGGCGGCATTGCGGACCACGCCGTCCACCGCGGTAATCACCTCGCCGTACAGCGCGAACGAGGGATCGTCGGCGCCGACCATCGGCATCGCATCGGTGACCAGGTACAGCTTGCCGCGCGGCTTGGCCGCCAGCGCCACGCGCAGGCTGGCCGGGTGCACGTGCACGCCGTCGACGATGATCCCGCACCAGGCCTCGCGGTCCTCCAGCGCGGCGCCGACCGCGCCCGGCTCGCGTCCCTGCAGCGGCGACATGGCGTTGTACAGGTGGGTGAAGCCGCGCAGGCCGGCGTCCAGGCCCGCACGCGCCTGTTCATAGGTCGCGGCGGTGTGGCCGGCGGCGACGATGGCGCCGCGCGCGACCATGGCGCGGATGGTGTCCAGCGGCACCTGTTCCGGCGCCAGGGTAACCAGGGTGACGCCGTTGTCCAGCGAGGTGGCCATCGCCACCTCCGCCGCGTCCGGCACGCGGAACTTGCTGGCGTCGTGCGTGCCCTTGCGTGCCGGCGCGATGTACGGGCCTTCCAGGTGCACGCCCAGCACGCCGGGGACGCCGGCGGCGATCGCCTCGCGCGTGGCCGCCACCGCGCGCGCCATCACCGGCGCGTCGTCGCTGATCAGCGTGGGCAGGAAACCGGTGGTGCCGAAGCGCCGGTGCGCGCGGCCGATCGCGGCGATCGCACCGGCCGTGGTGTCGTTGTTGAACAGCACCCCGCCGCCGCCGTTGACCTGGGCATCGATGAAACCGGGGAGCAGGATGCCGCCATCGAGGTCCTGCACTTCGTCGGTCTGCACGCGCGCCTGTTCCGCCGGCAGCACGGCGGCGATGCTCCCGTCGCGGACGAGCACGGCCAGGCCGTCCTGCAGGGTTTCGCCGGCAAGCACGCGTGCGTTGAGCAGGGCGGTCGTGGCCATCACACCGTCTCCGTGACCTTGTTGAGGTGCGGTGGCAGGTCCGGGTTGTGGCCGCGGCGCAGCGCCAGCGCGTTGATCGCGCGGTAGAAGGCCTGCACGGTGAGCAACGGCGCCAGCGCCGGATGCGGCGCGGCCGGCAGCGGCAGGCGTCCATCCACCCCGCCCTGGCCTGCCACCCACACCTGCGCGCCGCGCGCGCGGAATTCGTCGGCGACCGCGACCGCGCCGGCGCCGGTTTCGTCCGGCTGGGCGAACACCAGTACCGGGAAGCCGGCGCCGACCAGGGCCATCGGCCCGTGCTTCACCTCGGCCGAGCTGTACGCCTCGGCGTGCAGGCCACAGGTTTCCTTGAACTTCAGCGCCGCTTCCTGCGCCGCGCCGAGGCCCAGGCCGCGGCCGAGCACGAACAGGTTGCGCGCCTCCACCAGCCCGTCGGCCAGCGGCGACCAGTCCTGCTGCCACGCCTCGCGCAGCGCATCGGGCAGCGCATCCAGTGCCGCCAGCAGCGCCGCGTCGCCGGACCAGTACGCGCCCAGCTGCGCGATCGCCGCCAGCGAAGCCAGGTAGCTCTTGGTCGCCGCCACGCTCCGTTCCGCACCGGCGCACAGCGGCAACACCGTGTCGGCCAGCGCCGCCAGCGGCGACTCCTCGACGTTGACCAGGGCCAGCACGTGCGCGCCCGCGACCTTCGCCGCCTCGGCATTGCGCAGCAGGTCCGGGCTCCTGCCCGACTGGGACACGGCGATGAACAGCGCCCCGCGCAGGCGCAGCGGCGCCTCGTAGACCGACCCGACGGAAGGCGACAGCGAGGCGGTGACCACGCCCAGCCGCGTCTCGAACAGGTACTTGGCGTAGGTGGCGGCATGATCGGAGCTGCCGCGCGCGCAGGTCGCCACGAACGGCGGCGGCGCATCGCGCAGGCGCGCGGCCAACGCGGCGACGGTGTCGCGGTTGCGCGCGAACTGGGCGGCGACGACGTCGGCCGCCTCGGCGGCCTCACGGTGCATCAGCGTTGCGTTCCCGGCGGGCAGTTGCGCTGGCATGGTCATGCTTCGGAAGAGGGCGTGGCGGGTCGCGGCCGCGCCTGCAGCGGCGCCGGCGCGGTGGAGCCGCGCACCACCAGCTGCGGCACGAAGCCCTGGTTGGTCACGGCCAGCGGGTGTTCGGCATAGGCGTCCTGGCGCAGGCTGCCGATCAGCAGGCGCGCGGCGTGGCGGGCGATGTCCTCGGTGGCCTGCTTGGCGGTGGTCAGCGGCGGCCACGACTGGCGCGAGAACGGGCTGTCCTCGAAGCCGGCGATCGACAGGTCGTAGGGCACGTTGAGGCCCACCGACTTGGCCGCCGCCAGCACGCCGGCGGCGATCTCGTCGTTGCTGCCGAAGATCGCGGTCGGCGGTTCGCGCAGCGCCAGCAGGCGGCGCGCGCCGCGGAAACCGTCGTCGAAGGTGTAGTCGCCCGGCACCACCAGATGCTTGTCCAGCGGGATGCCGTAGTCCTTCAGCGCCGCCTCGTAGCCGGCGTAGCGCTCGCCGGAGGAACGGTGCTGCGCCCCGCCCCAGAGGAAGCCGATGCGCTGGTGGCCGAGCTGGATCAGGTGTTCGGTGACTTCGTATGCGGCGTCGCGATCATCGATGTAGACGCAGGGACCATCGCCGGGATCCCCGGTGGCGGCGATGATCCGCACCACGCGGATGCCGCGCGCCACCAGCGCGGCGACCAGGTCGGCGCGCTCGGACATCGGCGCGGTCAGCACCAGCCCGGCCAGGCGCGAGCGTTGCACGAACTCGGCCAGTTCCTCGGCCAGCAGCGGCGAGGTGGAGTCGCAGGGCTGGATCTGCAGGCCGAAGCCGGTTTCCCGGCAGGCCGCCAGCACGCCGTTCTGCACGCCGATGATGTGGTACGGATTGGGGTTGTCGTAGACCAGCCCGATCACGAAGGGCGTGCCGCTGCGCAGGTTGCGCGCGGTGGCGTCCGGCTCGTAGTCCAGCTCGGCGATGGCGGCCAGCACCCGCGAGCGCGTCGCCTGCATCACCGACGGCTCGTTGTTGATCACCCGCGACACGGTCTTCAGCGAGACCTTGGCCCGCTCGGCGACGTCCTTGATGGTGGGCCTGCGCATCGGTTCTTCGTCCAGCTCCTGTCCGCCTTCAATGATGCGCGATCAGCGACCGCCGGTCAGCCCGGCGCGGTGGCCGCGCAACGCGTAGAACAGGATGTACAGGTAGCAGGGCACCGCCAGCCCGGCGAACACCCACTGGAAGTCGAAGTGCTGCTTCAGCACGGCGAAGGCCTGCGGGATGATCGCGCCGCCGGCAATACCCATGATCAGCAGCGCCGAACCGGTCTCGGTGAAACGGCCCAGCCCGCGGATCGCCAGCGGGAAGATCGCCGGCCACATCATCGCGTTGGCGAAGCCCAGCGCGGCGACGAAGCCGACCGAGACATAGCCGTGGGTCAGCAGCGCGCCCACCGCGAACAGCATGCCCAGCAGTGCCGACACGCTCAGCCAGCGTTCCTGCGAGACGAAGCGCGGGATCAGCACCAGCCCGGCCAGGTAGCCCAGCAGCATCGCGCCGAGGGTGAACGAGGTGAAGAACTTGGTCTGGTCCAGCGGCAGGTGGAAGCCGCGGCCGTAGGTGCCGATCGCGTCGCCGGCCAGCACTTCCACGCCCACGTAGACGAACAGGCACAGCACGCCCAGCCACAGGTGCGGGAACTGGAACACGCTGCGCCGCTGCGTCGCCGCGCCGGCCGGCACCGCGTTGGCCTCCTCGCTGCGCAGGTCCGGCAGCGGCGAGAACAGCACCGCCACGGCCACCAACAGCAGCACGCCGGCCATCACCAGGTAGGGTGCGTGGATCTTGGCGGCGAAGCCGTCGAGCAGCTGCGCGCGCGTGGCGGCGTCGGCCGCCTGCACCTGCGCCTCCAGGTCGCCGACGCCGTGCAGCACCAGCGAGCCGAGCACCACCGGCGCGAGCATGCCGGCGACCTTGTTGCAGATGCCCATCAGCGCGATGCGCCGCGCCGCGCTGTCGATAGGGCCGAGGATGGAGATGTACGGGTTCACCGCGGTCTGCAGCAGCGCCAGGCCGCCGCCGATCACGAACAGCCCGCCCAGCGCGCCGCCGAACCAGCGCTGCGTGGCGAACTGGCCGAACATCGCCGCGCCGCCGGCCATCACCGCCAGGCTCAGCGCCAGGCCCTTCTTCATGCCGGTGCGGCGCAGGATCCACGACGCCGGCAGCGCGAGGAAGAAGTACGACAGGTAGAACACCATCAGTACCAGGAACGCCGAGATCTCGCTGACGTCGAAGGCGAGCTGGACGAAGCTGATCAACGGCCCGTTGATCCAGGTGAAGAAGCCGATGATGAAGAACAGGCCGCCGACGATCGCGATCGACGTGGCCAGTCCGCTGCGCGCCTGCGCGGTGGTGGTCGCTGACATTCCTGCACTGCCTCCCCGGGTTGGGCGTGGCCCGTGGCGGGCCAATGCTGGGAACAACGTTGTCACATTTATTCGTTCGTGGCGGCCCCCTTGTCAACCTGGCGACGGCGCGACAGGCGCGGATTCCGCTGCAATGCAGCAGGCGATGGGGGCTGGCGGTTCAATCTGAATACGGCTATGTGCTTGTTTTGACGTTGCTATTGCTCGCAATCCCGGAAGGACGCCCTCCACCGTTCCAGTTTTCACCCGGATCGCCCCGGCGCAAGGTGACGCCTGCCCGGAAAGTCTTGACATCGTTGTCAAGGCAATCCCAGACTCGGCCCCGTTCCGTGCCCAGGGCAGGACGTCCGGGCACACACAGCGACGGGGAAAGACGCGTGCCAGCAGCCGCTACCGCATCACTTACGCCAGTCCATCCGCCCCGGCCGTTCATCGCGGCCGACGTCGGCGGCACCCACGTGCGCATCGGCCTGGTCGAGGCCGCCGCCGCGGGTGTGCCTCTGCAGGTCATCGCCTACAGCAAGTTCCGCTGCGCCGACTACGCCGGCCTGGACGCGATCCTGCGCGAGTTCATCGAAGGCATCGCCAAGGCCCGCGGCGAAGCCGCCGCGCCGCGCGTGGCGGTGATCGCCAGCGCCGGCTATCCGCTGGACTACGGCACGGTGATCGCCGCCAACCTGCCCTGGCCGCTGTCGCCTTCGGCGATCCGCGACGCACTGGGCCTGGACGCCGTGCATCTGGTCAACGACTTCGAAGCGGTGGCGCACGCCGTCGCCCACCTCGGCGACAGCGAGGTGCTGCAGCTGGCCGGCCCCGCCGACACCGCGCGCGGCCCGGTGCTGGTGCTGGGCCCGGGCACCGGCCTGGGCGCGGCGGTGTGGATCCCCACGCCCACCCGTCCGGTGGTGCTGGCGACGGAAGCCGGCCAGTCCGCGCTGGCGGTCGGCACCGAGCTGGAGATGGCGCTGCTGCGGCAGATGCTGGCCCAGCGCAGCCACGTGCCGGTCGAGCACGCCCTCTCCGGCCCCGGCCTGATGAACCTCTACACCGCGCTGTGCGCGCTGCGCGGCAGCGCGCCGGTGCATGCGCGCCCGGGCGACGTCACCGCCGCGGCGCTGGCCGGCACCGATCCGCTGGCGCGCGAAAGCCTGGAGGTGTTCTGCGGGCTGC
Organism: Pseudoxanthomonas suwonensis J47; assembly: GCF_000513955.1. Classification (GTDB taxonomy): domain Bacteria; phylum Pseudomonadota; class Gammaproteobacteria; order Xanthomonadales; family Xanthomonadaceae; genus Pseudoxanthomonas; species Pseudoxanthomonas suwonensis_C. The sequence continues at coordinate 19,389 of NZ_KI911329.1, read as the reverse complement.
TCGGCAGCACGGTCGGCGACATGGCCCTGCTGTACGGCGTGCAGGGCGTGTACCTGGCCGGCGGGATCCTGCCGCAGATCCGCGAATTCCTGGTCCACAGCGATTTCGTCGCGCGCTTCCTCAACAAGGGGCCGATGCGCGAGGCACTCGAGCGGGTGTCGGTGCGGCTGGTCGAACACGGGCAGCTGGGCGTGATCGGCGCCGCCAGCTGGTACCTGGGCTCGGGCCTCATGGAGAACGAACAACACGGCTGAACAGCGCCGGGAGCAGTGCGTCGTTGGGTTGTCCCGGTGTTTCCGGGTCGTGTCACAGAAGGCAGTCGTCGCCGGAGGCGGGGTCTCCGGTGCAATCCAGACAATGATGGGAGAGACATCATGAAGCACCGCAAGTCCATTCTTTCCGTCGCCATCGCCACCTGTATGGGCTTCGCCGTGCAGGCCAGCGCGCAGGAAGCCACTGCGCCGGCGAACGACAGCGCCACCGAACTCGATACCGTCACCGTGGTCGGCATCCGCGGCAGCCTCAAGCAGGCGCTGGACGCCAAGCGCGACGCAGACGCCATCATCGACGTGGTCACCGCCGAGGACGTGGGCAAGTTCCCGGCGACCAACGTGGCCGAGGCGATCACCATCATCCCGGGCGTGACCATCGACAAGGCCTTCGGCCAGGGCGAGAAGGTCTCGATCCTCGGCACCGACCCGGCGCTCAACCGCACCCTGCTCAACGGCCAGACCGTGGCCTCGGCCGACTGGTTCATCACCGACCAGCCCGGCCGTACCTTCAACTACTCGCTGCTGGCGCCGCAGATCGTCGGCCGCGTCGAGGTGTTCAAGTCGCCCGAGGCGCACATCGACGAAGGCTCCATCGGCGGCACCGTCAACATCGTCACCCGCAAGCCGCTGGACCTGGAGAAGACCACCATCTCCGGCCAGATCGGCTACCTGTACAACGACCGCATCGGCAGCGGCGACCCGCAGGCCTCGCTGCTGCTGGGCTGGAAGAACGACGCCGACACCTTCGGCGTGATCGTCGCCGCGCAGCGCGCGCAGGAAAGCATCCGCCGCGACGGCATCGAGTCCTACGGCACCGTCACCGGCCGCGACTACGCCTACGGCCAGGGCGGCGGCGGCTCGATCTTCAACCTGCCGGCCGACTGGTCGCAGGCGCCCAATCCGGACGGCAGCCAGCCGACCCTGCCGGCGTCCTGCACCGGCGCCTGCGCCACCACGCTGATGGCCAACCTCGACGCGGTCGGCCCGAACTCGGTCAGCGCCCACTACTTCGAGCAGCAGCGCAACCGCGACACGGTCTCCGTCGCGCTGCAGTTCAAGCCGGTGGAACAGCTGGACATCGAGTTCAACGCGCTCGACGTCCGGGCCGAGTTCGACAACATGAGCCACTCCATGTTCGCCTTCAACGGCAACGCGTGGAACGGGCTGATGAAGCTGACCGACCTCACCGTGGACGGCGGCGTCATCACCAGGGCCACCTTCGACAACGCGCTGGTGGTCTACGACCTGATCAACCGCCAGTCGACCATCGACACCGATTCGTACGACCTGAAGGCCACCTGGAACGAGGACCGCTGGTTCGCCTCGACCCACTTCGGCCGCTCCAAGGCCACCGGCGGCACCGGCCGCCAGGTCTACGGCGAATTCCTCAACTGGTCCGACTACAGCTACGACATCAGCGGCGACCGCAGCCTGACCTTCCACGCCGCCAACCCGTTCCTGGATCCGTCCGCGTTCCAGATCGACGGCGGCTGGGGCGCCGATCCGTCCAGCGCGGCGACCTGGAACCCGGGCTGGGGCGGCAACATCGTGTTCAAGCCGACCTGGGACGAGGAGAAGTACGGCCAGGTCGACTTCGGCATCCGCCTCGACTCGCCGGTATACCAGCTGCGCTTCGGCGCCAAGCGCCGCGAGCACGAGACCGGCCAGCGCATGGGCGGCGTCTCGCTGGCCACCGTCGCCGGCTACGGCAATGCCACCGCCGACCAGTTCAGCCCGCGCCCGCTGCCGGGCAACTACCTCAGCGGCTTCCCGAACACCGGCGACCTGTCCGAGCGCTTCACCATCGACGGCTGGGCGCTGGCCGACTGGATCCTCAGCGGCGAATGGCTGGCGCCGTGGCAGACCATGCCCGAGCCGAACACGTTCAACGACCCGTCCTTCGCCGCCAACACCTGGACGGTGACCGAGGACATCGACGCGTTCTACGTGCAGGCCGACTACAGCTGGAACCGCGTGCGCGGCAACTTCGGCGTGCGCTACGTGCGTACCGAGTCCGACAGCATGGGCTGGGCCTGCACCATCAACGTCAGCCCCTGCCCGGCCAACGCGTACGCGCCGACCAGCGTGCGCAAGAAGTACGACAACCTGCTGCCCAACCTGAACCTCGCCTTCGAGGCGCGCGACGACCTGATGCTGCGCTTCTCCGCGGCCAAGGTGATGGCGCGCCCGAACTACGGCGACATGTCCAGCTACCTGTGGCTGGGCGACCAGACCCTCACCGGCGGCGGCGGCAACCCGGACCTGGATCCGTACCAGTCCACCAACCTCGACTTCTCGGCCGAGTGGTACTTCAGCGAGAACTCGATCCTGGCCGGCACCCTGTTCCGCAAGGACGTCTCCGACTACATCCTGGTCACCACCCGCGAGGAGACCCACTTCAACCAGAACCAGGGCACCGACACGGTCTACAACGTGTCGCGGCCGAACAACGCCGGCGACGCCACCGTGCAGGGCTTCTCGGCCGCGTTCCAGCACACCCTGCCGATCGGCTTCGGGCTGCTCGCCAACTACACCTGGGCCGATGCCGAGGCGGACAACGGCGATCCGCTGCCGTACAACTCCGAGCACCAGGTCAACGTCAGCCCGTTCTTCGAGAACGACCGCTGGAGCGCACGCCTGACCTACTCCTGGCGTTCGAAGTACTACACCCAGGTCGACCGCGGCAATTACCTGGTCACCGACGACTACGACTCGCTCGACGGCAGCGTTTCGTTCCGGATCAACGAGTTCCTCAGCGTGAGCCTGGACGGCATGAACCTGCTGGATTCCAACTACTACACCTACGCGGAAGTCGACGGGATCGCCAACACCGACAAGCTGGTGCGCGGAGACTACCGCACCGGCCGCCGCTACCAGGCGACCCTGCGCGTGCAGTTCTGATGCCGGCGCCATGACGGCAGCATGCGCTGTCCGTCCGCGGACGGGCCCGGGTATCCCGGGCCCGTTCCATGTCCGGCGCCGCATCCGTACCCTCACGGAGTGACCATGAAGCGATCGACCCTGCTCCACCACGCCCGCCACCTCGGCGCGGCCGGCCTGCTCGCCATGCTTGCCGCCTGCGGCGGGGACCGCGATGCCGCCGCGGAACGCCAGGCCGCCACCACGGCGCCCGCGACCCCGGAGTACGACAGCCACCAGACCCTGGTCCCGGCGCCGGCCAGCGTCACGCCCGGCGAAGGCCGCCTCGCACTGGGCGCCGGGACCCGGCTGCTGGCCGAAGGCGACGCGGCACGCACCGTCGCCCTGCAGTTCGCGGCGCTGCTCGGCAAGGGCCGCGGCATCGCGCCGCAGCTGGGCGAAGGCCTGCAGGAGACCGACGGCGCGATCCGCTTCGCGACCGACCCGGCGCGCGCCGGGGCAGGCAGCGAGGCCTACCTGCTGGAAGTGACGCCCGCCGGCGCCACGGTCAGCGCCGGCGATGCCGCCGGCCTGTTCTACGGCGCGATGACCCTGCTGCAGCTGGCCACGGTCGATAGCGACGGCAGCGCCTGGCTGCCGGCGGTCCGCATCGAGGACGCACCGCGCTTCTCCTGGCGCGGTTTCATGATGGACCCGGCGCGCCACTTCTGGACCGTCGACCAGGTCAAGCAGGTCATCGACGCGATGGCCCTGCACAAGCTCAACGTCCTCCACTGGCACCTCACCGACGACCAGGGCTGGCGCGTGGAAATCCGCAAGTACCCGAAGCTCACCGAGATCGGCGGCTGCCGCATCCCGTCCGGCGACGGCGGCATCGACCCGCGCACCGGCAAGCCGCGCCCGTACTGCGGCTTCTACACCCAGGACGAAGTCCGCGAGATCGTCGCCTACGCGGCCGCGCGCCACATCACCGTGGTGCCGGAGATCAACCAGCCCGGCCACGCCACCGCGGCGATCGCCGCGTATCCGGAGCTGGGTTCGACCGACCTGCCGCTGGTGCCGTCCAGCGAATGGGGCGTGTTCCCCAACCTGTTCAACGCCGAGGAAGGCACCATCGCCTTCCTCGAGGACGTGATCGGCGAACTGGTTCCGCTGTTCCCCGGCACCTACTTCCACATCGGCGGCGACGAGGCGGTCAAGGACCAGTGGGAAGCCTCCGCGCGCGTGCAGCAGCGCATGCGCGAGGTCGGCGCGAAGACCGAGATGGAGATGCAGAGCCACATCGTGGCGCGGCTGGAGAAGTTCCTCGCCGCGCACGGCAAGCGCCTGATCGGCTGGGACGAGATCCTCGAAGGCCCGCTGCCGCCGGAGGCCACGGTGATGTCCTGGCGCGGCACCGAAGGCGGGCTGGAGGCCGCGCGCGAAGGCCATGACGTGGTGATGTCGCCGTCCGGCGACCTGTACCTCGATTACCTGCAGACCGACTCGCCGTTCGAACCGCCGGGCCGCCCGGCGACGATCACCCTGGAGCAGGTCTACGCCTTCGAACCGGTGCCGGCGGAACTGGAGGAAGACAGGCGCCACCACATCCTGGGCCTGCAGGCCAACCTGTGGACCGAGCACACCCGCACCTGGGAGCGTTTCGAACACCACGTGTTCCCGCGCCTGGCGGCGGTGGCCGAAACCGGCTGGACGCCGGCCGAGCGCAAGGACTACGCCGGCTTCGTGCGCCGCCTGCCGGCGCAGCTGGAACGCTACCGCGCCTGGGGCATCGGCTATGCGCTGACGCCGTTCCAGGTCGATGCGGTGGCCGAGGACGACCGCAAGGCCGGCACGGTGACGGTGACCCTGTCCAATCCGCTCGGCTACGCCGTGCACTACACCACCGACGGCAGCGAGCCGACGGCCAGCTCCACCGCGTACGCCGGGCCGGTCACGCTGGAGCTGCCGGCGAAGCTGCGCGCGGCGGCCTTCGCGGACGGCGTGGCGCTGGCGCCGGCCCGCGACTACCGCTGGGACGCCGCCTCGCTGCTGGTCCGTACCGACGAACAGCTGGCCACCTGTCCGGATGCCGGCCGCCTGCTGCTGCGCCTGGAGGACGATGGCCCGGCCGACGGCGAACGCGCGATCTTCAACACCACGATCTTCTACCCGTGCTGGCAGTGGAACGGCGCCGACCTCGATGGCGTGGCCGCGGTGAAGGTGCGCGCCGGGCGCATCCCGTACTACTTCCAGCTGGCCCACGACGAACCGCACCGCAAGTTCGAGCCGGCGCGCTCGGCGCATGGCGAACTGGACATCCACGCCGACGGCTGCGGCGGCGAACGCCTCGCCAGCGTGCCACTGCCGGAAGCGCCGGGCCGCGACGGCTTCATCGAGCTGGTGGCGGAACTGCCTGCAGGCGTCGCCGGACGCCGCGACCTGTGCCTGCGCTTCACCGGCGACACGCGCCCGCAGATGTGGGTGGTCGACCGGGTCGGCCTGCAGCTGCGCTGATGCGTCCACTCCGTTGTGCGGGCCGCGCGCCCGCGCAACGGGGCCGGATCAGGGATCGAGGACGATGGGCGCGTGGCGCCCGGCCAGGGCGTTGGCGTGCATCGCGCGGTACAGCCGTTCGAGGTCGGCCGCCATCGCCTTCGGATCGAACAGGCGCGCGCTGGGCAGCAGCGCCGCCAGGCGCGAACGCAAGGCCGCACGCGCCGCCGCGTCGTTGCCCAGGCGCACCGCCTCCGCGACCACCGCGGCGCGGTCGGTGCGGATGCATTCGTGCAGGCCCAGCGAGCGCAGCAGGCTGGTGGCCATGCGCCCGGCGAAGGTGTCGCCGGTGAAGGTGAGCAGCGGTACGCCCGCGCGCAACGCATCTGCGGCGGTGGTGCCGGAGTTGTAGGGCCAGGTATCCAGGGCCAGGTCGGCCAGTGCCAGCCGCGACAGGTGTTTTTCCAGCGGCAGCTGCGGGCCGAACACGATGCGCTCGCCATCGACACCACGTGCCTCGGCCTCGCGGCGCAGGTTGGCGCGTGCCACCCCGGCGCGCGGCGGCGCCAGCCACAGCACCGATCCGGGCACCGCCGCGAGGATCGCGCACCAGTCGTCCCACAGCGCCGGATGCAGCTTGTAGCCCTGGTTGAAGCTGCAGAACACCACCGCTTCCTCCGGCAGGCCAGCCTCGGCGCGCGTCGGTACCTGCATCGGTTGCAGCGCCGGATTGGGCTGGTAGCAGTGCGGCAGCAGGGCCAGGTGCTCGGCGAAGTCGTCCGCCAGCGCCAGTGGCGTGACCACCGCGTCACCGATCACGTAGTCCACCAGGCGGCCGTCGCCGAGGGTGCCGATGTAGCCCAGCCAGGTCGCACTGGTCGGTGCCGGGCGCAGGGCAAGCACGCCGATGCGCGCGTTGCCGGTATAGCCGTTGAGGTCGACCAGCACGTCGAGGCGGTCGTCGGCGACCAGGCGCGCGGCGGCCAGGTCGTCGCCGGGCAGTTCGACGAAGCGGTCGGCGGCAGCCCGTGCGCGGGCACGCCAGATGTCGCCGGGCGGCGCCGGGCCCTGCGCATAGAGGAACACCTCGCAGCTGGCGTGGTCGCGCGATTCGATCGCCTCCAGCAGCAGGTAGGACACCGCGTGCCGGCGCAGGTCCGAGGAGGTGTAGCCGACCCGCAGGCGCCGCCCTTCCAGCGGCGTGGGCGGGGCGGAGAGCGGCGGCTGGGCCAGGTGCGCGCCCCATTGGGTGGCGGCGAATTTCGCCGCGGCCATCTTCTGCAGCTGCGCGTCGGCCTCGGGCAGGGCCAGCAGTTGCAGCGGCGACAGGTCGCTGGCCGGCGCCTGGCGCCATGCGGCCAGCAGTTCGGCCGGCTGCGGACCCAGCGCCGGATCCCAGTCGGCCAGGTAGCGGCGCAGGGTGAGCGCTTCGCCCAGGCTGCGCAGGTTGCCGGGATCGAGCTGCAGTACGCAGCGGTGGCTGGCCAGCGCTTCCTCGGGCCGTCCGGTTTCCTCCTGCAGCTGGGCCAGCTTCTGCCAGGCCAGGGCCAGGCGGTCGTCGCGGCGCAGGGCCTCGCGGTAGGCGGCTTCGGCTTCGGCTGGTGCACCGCGGCGCTGTTCGGCCAGGCCGAGGTTGACCCAGGTGCCCGGGGCCGCGCCGGCGGCCAGCGCGCGCCGGTAGCAGGCGATGGCCTGCGGCAGCTCCTGGCGGCTGCCGTGGATCACGCCGGCGAGGTTCCAGGCGTCGGCATGACCGGGCGCCTGGCGCAGCAGGTGCTGGAGGATGGCGAGGGCCTGCAGGGGATCGCCCCTGCGGTAGGCGGCGAAGGCGGCGGCGTAGAGCGTGGAAGGCGTCGGGGCACCCGGCGGTGCACCCCGCTTCACGCTGCCGTCGCCGTCCGCTTCAGCCATCGCCCCCTTCCACCTTCAGCAGGGCGTCGCGCCATGGCGTCAACGCCGTCGAAAGTCCGAGAACCACGCCCACAGTGTTGGCCAGCGCGTCGGCCGGATCGGCCATGCGCGTGCTGGTCAGCGCGCCCTGCGCGAATTCCAGCAGCACGCCCATCAGCACCAGTCCCCCGCCGGCCATCCACAGCCCCCGGCCGCGGGGGAACAGCTGCACCGCGCCAGCAGCGAGTATCGCGTATGCGAGCAGATGTTCAAGCTTGTCGCTGTGCTGCGGCAGCTCCAGTGGCGGCGGCGGGACCAGGCAGACCACGATCACCGCCAGCAGCGCCGCGGCCCACAGGCCCAGCCACAGGCGCGGGCGCCTGAAGGGCTTGAGCACGCTCACAGCCGCCAGCTCAGGTCGCCGAGCAGGAAGGCGGCGTCCAGGTCCACGTCGCGGGTGAAGGCCATGGCCTGGAAGCGCTCGCCCATCTGCTCGGGCAGGGTGAGCCGCTTGAGCTCCTGGCGCAGGCGCAGCGCGCCGGCCCCGTCGGTGCGTTCCTCGGCCTCGGCCAGCAGCCGGTCGATGCCGTTGCCGAGCAGGAAGCTGGCCTGGCTGCAGTAGCCGGCCAGGTCGAAGCCGGCGCCGGTGCCGGCCTCGGCCAGCGCGGTGAAGTCGACCGAGGCGGTGAGGTCCTGCAGGCCCGGCCAGCGCAGCACGTCCTCGTGCATGCGCTGGCGGTAGAACGCGCGCAGGGTGCCGTCGGTGCGCTGCGGCAGGTAGTACTCGCGGCGCGGATAGCCGTAGTCGAGGAACAGCATCGCGCCGGAGCGCAGCCCACCGGCCACCGCCTGCACCCAGTACGGCAGCTGCGGCAGCAGTTCGGAGCGGTAGTCCTCCGGCAGCGGCGCGCCGATGGTGCGCTCGACGTGGCGCACCGCCGCGGTCAGCAGCGCGTCGGCCGGCTGGTCGACGAGGATGAAGCGGCCTTCGGCGTCCATCGCCACGTGTTCCTCGAACACCTCGCCGCCGCGCACGGCGAAGCGCGGGGTCGGCAGCGCGTCGACCACTTCGTTGGCGAACAGCACGCCGTCCCACTCGTCGTCGAACGGTCGGTCCAGCCATTCCACCAGCTCGAATACGGTCGGCGGCAGGGTGCGGGCGAGATGTTCGCGCTGGCGTTCGCGCAGGTCGGCGCTGGGTTCGAGGATGGCGTAGCGGTCCGGCAGCGCGTCCAGCTGCAGCAGGCGCTTGAGCGCGACCTCGGCGAAGGCGCCGCTGCCGCCGCCCACTTCCAGCACCCGCGACTGCGGGCCCAGCGACTGCAGCGCCATGGCCAGCACGCCGGCCACGGTGGCGGCGAACAACCGGCCCTGCTCCGGCGCGGTGACGAAGTCGCCGGCGGCGCCGAACTTGGTGCTGCCGGCGCTGTAGTAGCCGAAGCCGGGTGCGTAGAGGCACAGCTCCATGAAGCGCGAAAACGGCACGCTGCCGCCGGCCGCGGCGATTTCGGCGCGGATGTGCGCGGCCAGGGTATCGCTGTGGGCCAGGGCCTGCGGGTCAGGAAGGGGGAGTTCGGCGTGCATCGTGATCGTGGGGCGGTGACAATGGACCAGCATAGCCGAGCCCCCGTCACGATGAGCCCGACGCCCGCCACCGCACGCCCCGTCGCCCTGGTCACCGGCGCAGCCCGCCGCATCGGCGCGGCGATCGCGCGGCGGCTGCACGCGGCCGGCTACGACCTGGCCCTGCACCACCTGCATTCGGGCACGGAGATGCAGGCGCTGGCGGCGGAGCTGGAAGGCGCGCGCGCCGGCAGCGTGCATGTGCTGCAGGCCGACCTGCGCCAGTTCGACCGCGTGCCGGAACTGGTCGCAGCCACCGTCGGTCACTACGGCCGGCTCGACGCGCTGGTCAACAACGCCTCCAACTTCCATCCCACCCCGCTGGGCACGGTAACGCCGGCGCAGTGGGACGAGCTGTTCGCGGTCAACGCGCGCGCGCCGTTCTTCCTCGCCCAGGCCGCGGCACCGCACCTGCGCGCGTCCGGCGGCGCGATCGTCAACCTGGCCGATGTCTACGCCGGCCGGCCGCTGCCGCGGCACGCACCGTACTCGGCAGCAAAGGCGGCGCTGGTGTCGCTGACCCGGGCGCTGGCGCTGGAACTGGCCCCGCAGGTGCGGGTGAATGCGGTCGCGCCTGGCGCGATCCTGTGGCCCGAGCAGGAACCGGACCCCGGCGCACAGCAGGCGATCCTGCAGGCCACCGCGCTGGGCCGCGCCGGCACGCCGGAAGACATCGCCGCGGCGGTGGCCTGGCTGCTGTCGGCGAACGCGGCCTACGTCACCGGCCAGGTGCTGCACGTGGACGGCGGACGCAACCGCTGAAACCACGACGCAACGCGCGCACCGGCACGCGTGAAGCCGGCGCTACAGCGGCACGACCTCGAAGTCCTCGCCATGCTGCGGATGCGCCTGCCAGATCCCGGCGAGCGTGCGCCCGCTCAGCGGATCGATGAAATCCGGGGCGATGTCGGCCAGCGGCTTGAGCACGAAGGCGTGCTTCAGTTCCGGGCGCGGGATCCGCACCTGCCCGTCCTCGCGCACCACCTGGTCGCCGTAGAACACCACGTCGACGTCCAGGGTCCGGTCGGCCAGGCGCGGGCCGGTGCGCACGCGGCCGTGGCGGTCCTCCAGCGCGTGCAGCCAGTCCTCCAGCGCGTCCAGCGGCAGCGTGGTGTGCAGGGACACGGCATTGTTGAGGAACGGCGCGCCGTCGAAACCCACCGCAGCGGTGCGGTACGCCGGCGAGACGACGATGTCGCCGAAGCGCGCGCGCAGTTCGTCCAGCGCGGCGCGCAGGTGGCGTTCGGGTTCGAGGTTGCTGCCCAGGCTGAGCAGCACGGGAATGGCGGCCACCGCCGCCGGCTTCGGATCCATGGTCGCGATGCCTTACTGCTGCGCCGACTGGTCGCCGGGGTCCTGCCGCGAAGGACCGCGTCGCGGCGGCAGCGGCGGCAGCGGCCGCGAGTCGTCCACGGCCGGCAGCGGCGCCTCCCACGGGAAGCGCGGCAGCGTGCGCACCGCATTCTCCAGCTTGCGCGACCAGGTATCGTGGATCTCCGCGTACAGCGGCGTGTCCCCTTCCAGGCGCATCTGCTGGCTGATGCGCAGGTCGCCGGCGCGGATCAGCGCCAGGTCGATCGGCAGGCCCACCGACAGGTTCGAGCGGATGGTCGAATCCAGCGACAGCAGCGCGCAGCGCGCGGCGTCCTCCATCGCCGTTTCCGGGCGGATGATGCGGTCGAGGATCGGCTTGCCGTACTTGGACTCGCCGATCTGCAGGTACGGCGTCTCCGGCGAGGCGGCGATGCAGTTGCCCAGCGGATAGATCATGTACAGGCCGGGCCGTTCGCCGGCGATCTGGCCGCCGAGGATCAGCGTGGCCTGGGTGCTGATGCCGGCGTTGGGCCCGTGTTCGCTGGCCTGCACCTGGCTGGCCACCAGCACCTCGCCGACGTATTCGGCCACCTCGAACAGGTGGCGGAAGGTGCGCAGGCTGCGCGGCGCCTCCGGATCCTCCGCATCGCGGCGCAGCCGCGACACCGCCAGCTGCGTGGTCGCCAGGTTGCCCGCGCTCATCAGCACGAACACCCGCTCGCCCGGATACTCGAACACGTGCAGCTTGCGGTGCACGCGGACGTCGTCGAGCGAGGCGTTGGTGCGGGTGTCAGCGGCGAAGACCAGGCCTTCGTCCACTTCGATGCCGACGCAGTAAGTCATGGCGATCTGCAGGTTCCGGTGCGAGGATTCTACTACTCGGGGCCTGGGCGCGGCCGTCATGGCCGCGGCTGGAAAACGCAGGTTCAGCCCGTGAAGTAGCCTTCGGCGATGGCTTCGTGCAGGCGACCGAGGTAGACCTGCGCCTCGTCCATGAACCGTGCCGGGTCGCCCGCAGCCAGCATTCCCGGATCGGCCTGGCGCACCAGGCCGCTGACGCGGGTGAGCGCGCGCTCCACCGGCGGGCGCGGCGGCATCGCTGGCAGGATCCGCTGCAGCCGGCTCAGGCAGAACTGCACGCTGCGCGGGAATTCGGTGTCGTGCAGCAGGAAGCTCAGCGCATGCGCCGCCGAAACCCGCTGGCGCACGTGGCGGCGGTACATCTGGTAGGCGGCCAGCGCGCGCAGCACCGCCATCCACTGCATGTTCTGGAACGCCTCGCGGTCCTCCTCGTGGCGCGGGGTGACCAGGCCGGAGGCGCCGGCGTCGATGATGCGGGTGGTCATGTCGGCCTGTTCCAGCGCCGTGCCCAGGCGCAGGAAATGGAAGCCGATGTCGCGGCTGACGTTGGCCTGGAGCAGGCCGGAGACCTTGAGGCAGCCGTCGGTGATGCGGCCGATGAAGTCCATGCGATAGCGGCGGGTCAGCACGCGGCCGCCGTCGCCGTCGATATACAGGTGCAGGTCGTTGACCGCTTCCCACACTTCCTGCGGCAGCGCGTCGCGGATGCCGCGCAGGATCTCGCGGGCCTGGTCCACCGAGCTGCGCAGCGAGGACGGGTTGCGCGCGTCCAGCAGCAGGAAGTCGAGCACGTGGGCTTCGTCCGGTTCCGGATGCACGCCCAGGAACAGCTCCTCCGCGCCCACCGTGGCGATCATCGGCCGCCAGGTGAAGCGCACCGAGCGCGGCAGGTCCAGCTGCAGCAGGCTGCCCACGCCGACCAGGCGCGCGGTGTTCTCGGCGCGGCGCAGGTAGCGGCTGAACCAGTACAGCTGGTTGGCGACGCGGGAGAGCATCAGCCCATCTCCTCCAGGTCGACCACCCAGGTGTCCTTGGCGCCACCGCCCTGCGAGGAATTCACCACCAGCGAGCCTTCGGTCATCGCCACCCGGGTCAGGCCGCCGGTGGTGACGTAGGTGTCCTCGCGCGAGAGGATGAACGGGCGCAGGTCGATGTGCCGCGGCGCCGGGCCCTCGTCGCTGACGATTGGCGCGGTGGACAGCGACAGCGTCGGTTGGGCCATGTAGTTGCGCGGGTCGGCCTCGATCAGCGCGCGGAATTTCTCCCGCTCCTTTTTGCTGGCGCGCGGCCCGATCAGCATGCCGTAGCCGCCGGACTCGTTGGCCGGCTTCACCACCAGCTCGTGCAGGTGCTCGAGCACGTAGCGGCGGTCCCTGGCCTGGTGGCACAGGTAGCTGGGCACGTTCGGCAGGATCGGCTCCTCGTCCAGGTAGTAGCGGATCATCTTCGGCACGTAGGCGAACACGACCTTGTCGTCGGCCACGCCCGCGCCGGGCGCATTGGCCAGCGCGACCTTGCCGGCGCGCCAGCTGCGGATCAGCCCGGGCACGCCCAGCATCGAATCGGGATGGAACACTTCCGGATCGAGGAACAGGTCGTCCACGCGCCGGTAGATCACGTCGACCCGCTGCGGCCCGTACACGGTGCGCATGTAGGTGCAGTCGTCGTCGGCGACGAACAGGTCGCCGCCCTCGACCAGCTCGATGCCCATCGCCTGCGCCAAGTAGGCGTGCTCGAAGTAGGCGCTGTTGAAGACGCCGGGGGTGAGCAGCGCGATCACCGGGGTGTCGCCCGGCCGCGGCGACAGCGCGGCGAGGGTGTCGTAGAGCTGCGCCGGGTAGTCGTCCACCGGCAGGATCGCGCTGGTCTCGAACAGTTCCGGGAACACGCGCTTGGCGACCATCCGGTTCTCGAGCATGTACGACACGCCCGAGGGGATGCGCAGGTTGTCCTCCAGCGCGTATAGCGTGCCGTCGGCGTCGCGCACGAGGTCCGAACCGCAGATGTGCGCCCACACGTCCAGCGGTGGCCGCACGCCCACGCACTGCGGGCGGAAGTTCACCGACTGCTTCAGCAGCGAGGCCGGGAACACCTTGTCGCGGACGATCTTCTGCGCACCGTAGATGTCGCCGATGAACAGGTTGAGCGCGCGCATGCGCTGCTTCAGGCCGGCCTCGGTGCGCTGCCACTCGCGGCGGTCGATGATCCGCGGGATCAGGTCGAACGGCAGCGTGCGGTCGACGTTGCGGCCGTCGCTGTACACGGTGAAGGTGATGCCCATGACCCGGGCGGCGACGTCGGCGGCGAGCTGGCGCTCGGCCAGTTCGCGGCCGGAAAGCCCGGACAGGTACTCGACCAGGGGACGCGCGGCCGGGCGCGGCAGGCCGTCGGGCCCGATCAGCTCGTCATAGGACGGTGTCCGGTACTTCGTCCAGTCCATCGCACCCGCCTGGCATGCCGGCGCCCCCGCACCGGCTTGGGCACTGCAACATGCACGCGCCCGCGGCAGGCGTCAAGGGGCCGGCGCGCCGTTGCCAGGCGCCAGCAGGGCGCGGAAATCCGCTCCGCCGGGCTCTTGGAACACGCGCAGCCCGAACTCCGGCAGGATCGCCAGAAGGTGGTCGAAGATGTCCGCCTGGATGCCTTCGTATACCGCCCAGCGTGTGTCGTTGGTGAAGCAGTAGATCTCCAGCGGCAGGCCGGTGGCCCCCGGCTGCAGCTGGCGCACCAGCAGGGTCATCCCCTGGTGGACCTGCGGATGCCGGCGCAGGTAGCGCTCGACGTAGGCGCGGAAGGTGCCGAGGTTGGTGATGCGGCGCGCGTTGACCGGCAGCTGCCCGTCCTCGCCGAGGCCGGCGTTCCACTCGGCCAGTTCGCGCTCCTTGGTCTCCAGGTAATCGCGCAGCAGGGCGAAGCGCTTGAGCTTGTGCCGCTCCTCCGCGTCGAGGAAGCGTACGCTGCCCTGGTCCAGGTACAGCGCGCGCTTGATCCGGCGGCCGCCGGCTTCCTGCATCCCGCGCCAGTTCTTGAACGACTCGCTGATCAGCTTCTTGGTCGGGATGGTGGTGACGGTCTTGTCCCAGTTCTGCACGGTGACCGTGTGCAGGGCGATGTCGACCACGTCGCCGTCGGCGTTCTGGCTGGGCATCTCGATCCAGTCGCCCACCCGCACGCGGCCGTCGCTGCTGATCTGCACGCTGGCCACGAACGACAGGATGGTGTCCTGGAACACCAGCATCAGCACCGCGGTGGCCGCACCGAGGCCGGTGACCAGGTGCAGCATGCGCACGCCGGCCAGGGTCGCCACGATCGACAGGCCGGCGACCACGAAGATGGCGAGCTTGGCCACCTGCAGGTAACCCTTGATCGGCCGCGTGCGCGCCTCGGGGCGGCGCTCGTAGACGATGTTGAGCGCGTCCAGCGCGTGGGCCAGCGCCAGCGCGACGGTCAGCACGATCCAGACCTTGCAGGCGCCGTGGACGAAGGCCACCACCGGTTCCGGCATGCCGGGCACCCAGTCGATGCCGGCGGCGATCACCAGCGCCGGCACCACGTTGGCCAGGCGCGGGATCACCTTGAGCCGGTACGGCTCTTCCTTGTCCTCGCTGCGCGCGAGCATGCCGACCACGCGGTGCAGGCCGCGCAGCAGGATTTTCTTCGTCACCAGGTTGGCCAGCCCGGCCAGCAGCAGCAGCGCCGCCAGCACCAGCAGGGTGTAGGCCCAGGGATAGGGCTCGAGTGCGGTCCGCGCCCCTTCCAGCCAGCGCACGGTCACGGCCTCCATGCCTGCGATCACCAGCATCCGCTCAGGCCTCCCGCACGCCGCGTTCGATCACCACGCCCACCGCGCGCGCGCCACGCACCGCGCCGGGCTTGCCGAGCTTCAGCCGCAACCAGCGCACGCCGAACTCCTCCATCACGATCGCCGCGCAGCGCTCGGCCAGGGTCTCGACCAGGCCGAAGTCGGACTGCTCCACGAACTCGATCAGGCGCTTGCTGACCGCCTTGTAGTCCAGGGTGTCGGCGATGTCGTCGCTGGCCGCCGGCACGCGGTTGTCGAAGGCCATCTCCAGGTCGAAGCGCAACGGCTGGCGGATGCGCCGCTCCCAGTCGTAGATGCCGATCAGCGCCTCGATCTCGAGGCCTTCGATGAAAACCATGTCCATGGTGGGATTCATGATTGGGGATTCGGGATTGGGGATGGTAGCAACCCCATGCTGCACGCCCGCTTTCGCTACGCGCCCTCGCGAATCACCAATCACCAATCACGGGCTGCCGCCAACGGCGGCAGCCCAGCCATATCCCAGCGCGGCGTGACGTTCACCGCGGCGCCTTCGCGCTGGCCGGCTTCCAGGCGCAGCGCGCCGGCGAAGGCGATCATCGCGCCGTTGTCGGTGCACAGCGACGGACGCGGGAAACAGGCGCGGCCGCCGCGCTTCGCGCACATGGCCTGCAGTTTCGCGCGCAGGCGCTTGTTGGCGCCGACGCCGCCGGCGATCACCAGGGTGTCGCTGCCAGCCGCGTCCAGCGCGCGCTCGCACTTGATCGCGAGCGTGTCGACCACCGCGTCCTCGAAGCCGCGGGCGATGTCGGCGCGGGTCTGTTCCGACTGGTCGGACTGCTGCCAGCCCAGCAGCACCTGGGTCTTCAGCCCGCTGAAGCTGAAATCCAGGCCGGGACGGTCGGTCATCGGCCGGGCGAAGCGGAACGCCCCCGGCGTGCCCTTCTCGGCCAGCGCGGCCAGCTGCGGGCCGCCCGGATACGGCAGGCCCATCAGCTTGGCGGTCTTGTCGAAGGCCTCGCCGGCCGCGTCGTCCAGGGTCTCGCCGAGCAGGCGGTACCGGCCGATCGCCTCCACCGCCACCAGCTGGGTGTGGCCGCCGGAGACCAGCAGGGCCACGAACGGCGGCTCCGGCGGGTCCTCCTCCATCAGCGGCGCCAGCAGGTGGCCTTCCATGTGGTGGACGCCCACCGCCGGCACGTCCAGCGCCCAGGCCAGCGCCCGCGCGGTCCCGGCGCCCACCAGCAGGGCCCCGACCAGGCCCGGGCCGGCCGTATAGGCCACCCCGTCGATGTCGGAGGTCGCCAGCCCGGCCTCGGCCAGGGTCTGGCGGACCAGGGGCAGCAGCTTGCGCACGTGGTCGCGGCTGGCCAGTTCGGGGACGACGCCGCCGTACTCGGCGTGAAGGGCGATCTGGCTGTAGACCGCGTGGGCCCGCAGGCCGGCCGGGCCGGGCAGGGCCGTGTCGTAGACGGCTACGCCGGTCTCGTCGCAGGAGGTTTCGATGCCAAGGACGCGCATGGGGGGACAGATGGGAGCGGGGGAGGGAAAGAAAAAGCCCGGGCCGGCTTGCACCCGGCCGCGGGACCCCGCTATCATACGCGGCTCACCGGGCCCGGCCCGGTTATTTGTGCCCCGGAGATTCCATGCCCAGCGTCAAAGTCCGTGAGAACGAGCCTTTCGAGTTCGCTCTGCGCCGTTTCAAGCGCACCTGCGAGAAGGCCGGCGTCCTGGCCGAAACCCGCAAGCGCGAGTTCTACGAGAAGCCGACCCAGGAGCGCAAGCGCAAGGCCGCCGCGGCGGTGAAGCGCCAGATGCGCCGGATGTCGCGCGACGTCACCAAGCGCCAGCGCCTGTACTGACGTAGCGTCGCCCTGGCCGCCCATGCGGCCGGGTCGTTCCGACGAGAGGCAACCGAAAGCCGGCACGCAAGCGTGGCCGGCTTTTTGTGTTCCCTGCAGAAGCGTGCCGCGCCGCGCGGATGCCCCGCCCTCCTTCCCAAAGGTATTGCCATGAGCCTGAAGCAGCGACTGACCGACGACATGAAGGCCGCCATGAAGGGCGGCAACAAGGACACGCTGGGCGTGATCCGGCTGATCAACGCCGCGATCAAGCAGAAGGAAGTGGACGAACGCGTCGAGCTGGACGACGCCGCCGTGCTGGCCGTGCTCGACAAGATGGTCAAGCAGCGCAAGGACTCGGTGTCCCAGTACGAGGGCGCCGGCCGCGAGGACCTGGCCGCCATCGAGCGCGCCGAGATCGCGGTGATCGAGCGCTACCTGCCGGCCAAGCTGGACGAGGCTGCGATCCTGGCCGCGATCGACGCCGCCATCGCCCAGACCGGCGCCGCCGGCCCGGCCGACATGGGCAAGCTGATGGGCGTGCTCAAGCCGCAGCTGGCCGGCCAGGCCGACATGGGCCAGGTCTCGGCCCTGGTGAAGCTCCGCCTGGCGGGCTGAGCCCCTCCGCGGGTGGCCGGCTCGGCCGGCCGCCCTGCCCTGCCGGGTTCGCCCCGGCGACCCTCCGGCAAGGCCACCCATCCACGGTTGCGGCTATCGGCCACCACTCCGCCACCGCGGACGGATGGACAGGCCACAATGAGGCGTTCCGCCCTGCCTGCGAACCGCCCATGCCCACCGACGCCAATATCCAGCTGCGCCCGGCCACCCCGGCCGACATCCCGCTGATCCTCGACCTGATCCGCGGCCTGGCCGAATACGAACGCCTGGCCCACGAAGCGGTGGCCACGCCCGCGGATGTGGAAGCGGCGCTGTTCGGCACGCGCCCGGCGGCTGAAGTGGTGATCGCCGAATGCGACGGCGCCCCCGCCGGCTTCGCCCTGTTCTTCATCTCCTTCTCGACCTTCCTCGGCAAACCCGGCCTGTACCTGGAAGATCTGTTCGTGCTCCCGGAATTCCGCGGCCGCGGCATCGGCCGCCGGCTGATGGTGCACCTGGCCGCCCTGGCCGTGGCGCGCGGCTACGGCCGCTTCGAATGGTCGGTGCTGGACTGGAACACCCCGGCGATCAAGTTTTACCGCAGCCTCGGCGCCCGGCCGATGGGCGGATGGACCGTGCAGCGCCTCGACGGCGAAGCCCTGCGCGCGCTCGCCGCCAGCGCCACGGGCTGAGCGCTCACGCACCGGCTACATCGCACGCGCAAGGCTTGGGGCCGATGCCCGACCTGCCGATGCGATGAAGCGGCCCTCCCCCGCCAAGCTGCGCCGCCACCTCGAACGCCTGCAGGAAAGCCTGCCGGCGGCGCTGCTGCGGCGCTTCGTCGAAGCCGACCTGATCACCCAGGCCGCCTCGCTGTCCTTCTACACCCTGCTCTCGCTGGCCCCGCTGCTGGTGCTGCTGCTGTGGCTGACCGCCTCCCTGTACCCGCCCGCGCAGGCCTCGCTGGTCGCGCAGATCCACGACCTCGCCGGCGCCGAGGCCGCCGCCGTGGCCCAGACCGTGCTGCGCAACGCCGACCAGCAGCCGGACGTCGGCTCGCTCGCCGGCTGGTGGAGCATGGCCCTGCTGTTCATAGGCTCCACCGTGGTGTTCGCCCAGCTGCAGGGCGCGCTCAACCTGATCTTCCGCACCGGCGGCGAACAGCTCGGCGGCCTGCGCGCCTGGCTGCGCAAGCGCGTGTTCTCGCTGGGCGTGGTGCTGGCGCTGGGCTTCCTGCTGATCGTCTCGATGATCGCCACCACCGCCCTGCAGATCGTGTTCGCGCGCCTGCCCTCGGTGCTGCCCATCGTCGGCTACGTGACCACCCTGCTGCTCTACGCGGTGGGCTTCGCCTTCCTCTACCACTACCTGCCCGACCGCCGCGTCGCCTGGCGCCAGGCCCTGCTGGGCGGCGCCATCACCGCCCTCCTGTTCGCCCTGGGCCGCTACCTGATCGGCCTCTACCTGGCCCAGGCCGCCCCCGGCAGCGCCTACGGCTCGATGGGCGCCCTGGTCCTGCTGCTGATGTGGATGTACTACGCCGCCGTCGTGTTCTTTGCTGGCGCCCTGATCACCGCCGTGATCGACGAACGCGCCCATTCCCGCCAGCGGCTGCGCGAATCGGGGATCAGGAGGGTTCCGCCGCCGACGGCTGCAACCTGACGCAGTCGCGACTCGTACGGCCTCCAAGTAGCCGCACTCCGGGTGTCAGCCAGGCTCCCGGCGCCAAACGAAGCCACGTCCCCAACGCGCCCGAAGACGCGGTAGTGCGGGGGTATGCCGCAAGCAGCACATGGATGTGCTGCGCTCGCGCGTTGGAGCAGGACGCGGAACCGCGCGATGCGGCATACCCCCG
>NZ_AZUZ01000015.1 GCF_000513955.1 Pseudoxanthomonas suwonensis J47 | reverse complement strand
AGCACCTCGCGGATGCCGGCCAGCATCAGCACGCTGAGCGGGTAGTAGATCATCGGCTTGTCGTACACCGGCAGCAGCTGCTTGCTGACGCCCTTGGTGATCGGATACAGCCGGGTGCCGGAACCGCCGGCCAGGATGATGCCTTTGCGTGCCATCGTGGGTTCGTCCTTGATGTCGTTTACGCAGCCGTGCCGATGCGTTCGAGGCGGTAGCTGCCGTCGGTNACCCGCCGCACCCAGTCCTGGTGGGCCAGGTACCAGTCCACCGTGGCGGCGATGCCCTGCTCGAAGGTGTACTTCGGCTCCCAGCCCAGCTCGTTCTTCAGCTTGGAGGCGTCGATCGCGTAACGGCGGTCGTGGCCGGGGCGGTCGGCGACGTGGGTGATCTGGCTCTCGCGCGGCTGGCCGTCGGCGCGCGGGCGGCGCTGGTCCAGCAGGCGGCAGATCGTGCGCACCACCTCGATGTTCTGCTTTTCCGAGTTGCCGCCGACGTTGTAGGTCTCGCCCACCCTGCCCTTGGCCAGCACGGTGCGGATCGCCTCGCAGTGGTCGGCCACGTACAGCCAGTCGCGCACCTGCCTGCCGTCGCCATAGACCGGCAGCGGCTCGCCGGCCAGGGCCTTGGCGATCACCAGCGGGATCAGCTTCTCGGGGAAGTGGTACGGCCCGTAGTTGTTGGAGCAGTTGGTGGTCAGCACCGGCAGGCCGTAGGTGTGGTGGAAGGCGCGGACCAGGTGGTCGGAGGCGGCCTTGGAGGCCGAGTACGGGGAGTTGGGCGCGTACGGCGTGGTCTCGGTGAACCTGCCGGTCTCGCCGAGCGTGCCGTAGACCTCGTCGGTGGACACGTGGAGGAAGCGGAAAGCCGACTTCGACTCGCATTCCAGGCCCTTCCAGTAGTCGCGCACGGCCTCCAGCAGGGCCAGGGTGCCGACCACGTTGGTCTGGATGAAGGCCGCCGGGCCGTCGATCGAGCGGTCCACGTGGCTCTCTGCGGCGAAGTTGAGCACCGCATCGGGGCGGTGCTCGGCCAGCAGCTTGGCCACCAGCGCGCGGTCGCCGATGTCGCCGTGGACGAAGACGTGGTCCGGGTTGCCTTCCAGCGAGGCCAGGGTGTCCAGGTTGCCGGCGTAGGTCAGCGCGTCCAGGTTGATCACCCGGACCCCGCGGGCCACTGCATCCAGTACGAAATTGCCGCCGATGAAGCCGGCGCCGCCGGTGACGAGCCAGGTTGCCAAGCGATTCTCCAGTCCGGGGCGTGGGCGCCCGAGGGATGTGGGGGGGCGCCAAGGATAGCGTTCCCCACGGGGTTGCCGGCCGAACGGCGGCCTACCGGAAATCCACCATACCCAATCGCATGGTGGCCCTTTCGCCGGTAGAATCGGGGGTCTTGCCCGGTCGTCGGGCCGATCCGCACCAGCTGAAGGACTCCTTAAACGATGAAGATCCTCGTCGCCTACAAGCGCGTGGTGGACTACAACGTCCGCATCCAGGTCAAGCCGGACGGCTCCGGCGTGGTCACCGAGGGCGTCAAGCTCTCGCCCAATCCGTTCGACGAGATCGCCCTGGAGGAGGCCCTGCGCCTGCGCGACAAGGGCATCGCCACCGAGGTCGTCGTCGCCACGATCGCCCCTGCCGACGCCCAGGCGCACCTGCGCAACGGCCTGGCCATGGGCGCCAACCGCGCCATCCACGTGGTGACCGACCAGCCGGTGCAGCCGCTGGCCGCCGCCCGCACCCTGCTGAAGCTGGTCGAGAAGGAACAGCCGGACCTGGTGATCCTGGGCAAGCAGGCCATCGACGACGACGCTAACCAGACCGGCCAGATGCTGGCCACCCTGTGGGGCCGCCCGCAGGCCACCTTCGCCAGCAAGCTCGAAGTCGCCGGCGGCAAGGCCACGGTGACCCGCGAGGTCGACGCCGGCCTGGAGAGCCTCGAGGTCGACCTGCCGGCGGTGGTCACCACCGACCTGCGCCTCAACGAGCCGCGCTTCATCAAGCTGCCGGACATCATGAAGGCCAAGAGCAAGCCGCTGGAGACCCTGCAGCTGGCCGACCTCGGCGTCGAGGCCGGCCCGGAGCTGAAGACCACCGCCTACGCTCCGCCGCCGAAGCGCAGCAAGGGCGTGATGGTCAAGGACGCGGCCGAACTGGTCGCCGCGCTCAAGGCCAAGGGCCTGCTCTGATCCCGTGACCCGCCGGGACCGGCGCGCCGCTCCCGCCACGCACCCCGGGCCCCGCCAGGCCGACCCATGGTCGCCGCCGGGCCCACCAGACTCCGGAGAACCCGAATGTCCAAGGTCCTCGTCATCGCCGAACACCTCGGCGGCAAGCTCAACGCCTCCACCGCCCGCACCGTCAGCGCCGCGCTGGCGCTGCAGCCGGAAGCCGTCGACGTGGCCGTGCTGGCCGCCGACCCGGCCGCCGTCGCCGCCGAAGCCGCGCAGATCGCCGGCGTCAGCCGCGTCCTCACCGTCGCCAACCCCGCCAACGAGCACGCCGTCGCCCAGGTGCTGGGCCCGCAGGTGGCCGCCCTGGCCGCCGGCTACAGCCACGTGTTCGGCCCCTCCACCACCTTCGGCAAGGACCTGATGCCGGTGGTCGCCGCGCTGCTGGGCGTCAACCAGGTCTCCGACCTGATGGCGGTCGAGGGCGCCTACACCTTCAAGCGCCCGATCTACGCCGGCAACGCGGTGATCACCGTCGAGGCGCCGGAAGGCCAGACCGTGGTCGCCACCGTGCGCACCGCCTCCTGGCCGCAGGCCGCCGCCGGCGGCAACGCCGCGGTCGAAGCCGCCAGCGTCGAAGCCGCCCTGCCGTCGCACACCCGCTACGTCGGCCTGGCCGCCGGTTCGTCCGACCGCCCCGACCTGCAGAGCGCGCGCCGCGTGGTCTCCGGCGGCCGCGGCGTCGGTTCGGAAGAGAACTTCCGCATCGTCTACAGCCTGGCCGACAAGCTGGGCGCGGCGGTGGGCGCCTCGCGCGCGGCGGTGGACGCCGGCTATTGCCCGAACGAGATGCAGGTCGGCCAGACCGGCAAGATCATCGCCCCGGAGCTGTACGTGGCCATCGGCATCAGCGGCGCGATCCAGCACCTGACCGGCATCAAGGACGCCGGCACCATCGTGGCGATCAACAAGGATCCGGAAGCGGCGATCTTCGAGGTGGCAGACATCGGCCTGGTGGGGGATCTGTTCGCGATCCTGCCGGAGCTGGAAGCGGCGTTGTAGTTCGCGTACCGCCGCGCGCGGCTGCTGGCGGGCGTACTCCAGCAAGGCCTTGGCTCGCTTGTCGCCGCAGCGAAACCCGCGCGAATTGCGGCATTCGTACGATCTCGTACGGCGCCTTCTCAACCGCGATCACCCGCGACGCAGACCGCTCTGCAGGAGACGGACCCCGGTCCCGACGCGCGCCGCAACGCCTGACGCGCTGCCCTATCCATCTTCCCCCCAGCGAAGCAAAAATAATAATAGGGGCATGGGCCGCACGCGCTCCCGGTCACGCGAGGGGGCACAGCTCTATCGCCCATCTACCGTCACATCCAGCCGTGCCGCGCCCTAGAATCGGCACAACCGGCAGGAGTCGCGAAAGCGGCTCCGCGGAAGTGCAGGCCGGACCAAAGTCACCACAAGACCTCGTCTATATGCAGCCTTCCACTTCTGAGACTCAACGCGCACTTTGCATCGACCTGGACGGCACGCTGTTGCGCACGGATCTGCTGCATGAGGCCGTGCTGGCCCTGCTATCCCGCAACCTGCTCTATCTGTTCGTACTGCCGTTGTGGCTGTTGAAGGGCAAGGCCCCCTTCAAGCGGGAGATCGCCCGTCGGGTCAGGATAGCCCCGGAAACGCTGCCTTATGACGAGCGCGTTTTGGAATGGCTGCGCACTACGTCGCAGCGCCCGCGCGTACTATGCACGGCATCCGACGTCCTGTTGGCGGAACCCATCGCCCGGCACCTGGGCCTGTTCGAAGAAGTCATGGCCAGCGACGGCCGCACCAACCTCGGCGGCAGTGCCAAAGCGGCGATGCTAGTAGAGCGCTTCGGCACCCGAGGGTTCGATTACGCAGGCAACACTCTGGTAGACATGAAGGTCTGGGCGCACGCGGCTACCGCGATCGTGGTCAACGCCCCCGGACGCTTGGCGCGTGCCGCCTCGAAGGTGACCCAGCTCGCTGGCCACCTTGCGCGTACGCCTCCGACCCTGCGCGCGTGGATCAAGGCCCTTCGACTGCACCAGTGGCTTAAGAATCTGCTGATATTCGTACCGCTGCTGACCGCACACCGTTTCCTGGATCCAGCCGCGATCACGCAGGCGGCAGGTGCGTTCCTCGCCTTCGGACTCTGCGCGTCGGGCACCTACATCCTCAACGACCTGCTCGACCTCAGCGCAGACCGCGTGCATCCACGCAAGCGCCTGCGGCCATTCGCTTCCGGCGCGATCCCGATCAAGTACGGCCTGTTGGCGATCCCGTTGATGATGCTCGCGAGTGTCGCCGTAGCTCTGGCGATAAACCCGGTGTTTTTGCTGGCACTCCTGGGCTATTGCATCATGACCCTGGGCTATTCGTTCCGGCTCAAGCGCATCATAATGGTGGATGTGGTGATGCTAGCTGCGCTTTACACTGTACGCATCATCGCCGGCGCGATGGCCATCGACCAGACGCTGTCGTTCTGGCTGCTGGCCTTCTCCATGTTCATCTTTCTCAGCCTGGCCCTGCTCAAGCGCTATACGGAGCTGGAAGGCTTGCGCACCAGCGGCAAGCAGAAGGCCGTTGGACGCGGCTACGCCACTGCGGACCTGCCGCTGCTCCAGTCGCTCGGTGCGGCCGCAGGCTACATCTCGGTGCTGGTGTTAGCTTTGTACATCAACAGCGAGGAGAGCGTCGCGCTGTATTCGCGCCCGCAGATGCTGTGGCTGCTGTGCCCGCTGCTGCTGTATTGGATCAGTCGCGCCTGGATCATCGCCCACCGCAACCAGATGCACGACGACCCGGTCGTGTTCGCAGCGACTGACCGCGTCAGCCAGGTCATCGGCCTGCTGGTCGTGGTCGTGGCCCTGGCCGCGCTATGAGCGATCACTCCCACTCCTGGGGCCGTTATCCGGACCCTGGCATCCAGCGGCACCGCTGGATCCACGACCGCAACGCACGGCCCGTCCTCCCCGACGAGGGCCGCGTGCTGCCCCGCGGCAACGGCCGCAGCTACGGAGACAGTTGCCTCAATCCGGGCGGGACCCTACTGCACTCACGGTGGCTGGACCGCTTCATCGCCTTCGATCCCGCCACCGGCCTCCTACGCTGCGAGGCCGGGACGACTCTGGCACAGATCGTCGATCTCACCCTGCCGCAGGGCTGGTTCCTGCCGGTGACGCCGGGCACGCGCTTCGCGACGGTAGGCGGGGCCATCGCCAACGACGTACATGGAAAGAACCACCATCGCATGGGCAGCTTCGGCCACCACGTGCGGCGCCTGGAACTTGTCCGCAGCGATGGATCGAGACACGAGCTGATCCAGGGGACCGGCGACGCACTGCTTGCCGCGACCATCGGCGGGCTGGGCCTAACCGGCTGCATTACCTGGGCAGAGCTGCAACTGCGCCGGGTAGCGGGGCCCTGGCTGGAGGGAGAGTCCATCCGTTTCGACAGCTTGGACGACTTCTTCTCGCTTTCGACCGAATCCGCGGGAACCCACGAGTACACCGTAGCCTGGATCGATTGCCTAGCCCGCGGCGAACGCCTGGGACGCGGCCATTTCCTCCGCAGCGACCACGCCCCGACCGCGGTGGACGAACAACCGCGGGTGCGCGACAAGCGTCGGGTGATGCCGCTCACTCCTCCGTTTTCGTTGGTCAATCGCCTGAGCCTGCGCGCCTTCAACACGCTTTACTACTGGCGGCAACCGGCCCGGCGGAGGCGGCTGATAGCGCACTACAAGCCCTATTTCTATCCACTAGACGGTATAGAGCACTGGAATCGCATGTACGGCAGGCGCGGTTTCATGCAGCACCAGTGCGTGCTGCCGCCAGAGCACGCACGCGACGGCGTGGCCGCCCTGTTGCAGGAGATCGCCCGCAGCGGCCACGGCTCGTTCTTGGCGGTGCTGAAAGAGTTCGGCCCAGCGCTCTCCACCGGCATGCTGTCCTTCCCCAGGCCTGGTACGACGCTGGCACTGGACTTCCCCAACACCGGGCCTGAGGTATTGCGGCTGCTGGATCGACTGGACGCCGTCGTCATGGAAGCGGGCGGTGCTATCTATCCTGCCAAGGACGCACGCATGTCCCCGCAGGTATTCCGCCGCGGCTACCCTCGCCTGGATGAGTTCTCCCGCCACATCGACCCGGCTTTCTCTTCCGGCCTCTGGCGCCGGCTCATGGAGTGAAGATGCAGCGCATCCTGATCATTGGTGCCACCTCCGCCATCGCGGAACACGTGGCACGCCGTTACGCCCAACGTGCCGCGCGGCTGATGCTGGTCGGCCGCAACCTGGATCGCCTCCAGGTCATCGCCGACGACCTCCGTGTCCGCGGCGCCGAAAGCGTCCACGTGCACGCCATGGACGTCAACGACCTTCCCGCCCATGAGCCGATGCTGGATGCGGCGCTGCAAGCGCTGGGCAGCATCGACGTGGTCTTGGTCGCCCACGGTACCCTGCCCGACCAGGTCGCTTGTAATGCATCGGTGGAACTGTCGCTGCGCGAGTTCGCCACCAATGGAACCTCCACCATCGCCTTGTGCGCACTGCTGGCTCGGAGGCTGGCTTCCGGCGCGACCCTGGCGGCGATTTCCTCGGTCGCAGGCGACCGCGGCCGCGCCAGCAACTTCCTCTACGGCAGCGCCAAGGCCGCGGTGAGCGCGTACCTGAGCGGCCTCGGCCAGCACCTGCATCCATCCGGGGTCAACGTGCTGACCGTCAAGCCTGGGTTCGTCGATACGCCTATGACCGCAGCCTTCCGCAAAGGGTTGCTATGGGCCAAGCCGGACGTCGTCGCCCGCAGCATCGTGCGTGCCATCGACCGACGCAAGGCCGTGGCCTATGTGCCCGGGTTCTGGTGGGCCATCATGCAGGTCATACGCCACATTCCCGAGCCGGTGTTCCGGAGGATCCGACTGTGACGGGCCCCCGGCTGGCCGCGCTGTATGTATTCTTCGCCGTTCTTTCCACGCTGGCCAACATCGCATCGCAGTGGATCACCGCGCAGCTGGCAGCCGGCCTGCGTCATGAGATCTACCTATCCATGGTCGTCGGCACGATCGTGGGCCTGGTGGTCAAGTACGCGCTCGACAAACGCTGGATATTCCAGTACAGCACCCACGATCGCTTGCACGATGCTCGCACCTTTCTTCTGTACACGGCCATGGGCGGGCTCACCACCGTGGTCTTTTGGGCCATGGAACTGGCATTCGATGCCTTCTTCGAAGATGGCAGGATGCGCTACGTCGGCGCAGCCATCGGGCTGGGCATTGGTTACCTGCTAAAGTATCGATTAGACAAACGGTTCGTTTTCGTCCCCGTCAAGGATCCGTCTTCCCCATGAGCACCGCCCCCACCGCGCTCCGCCAACGCCCGGCCAGGCTCGCATTTGGCGCGCAATTGCCGGCATGGATAGCGTTCGCAGCGGCCTTCGCGTTCTGCGCCCACTATTATTTTGACCTGAAGAAGGGCTTCTTTGACGACGTCTACATCTACTTGGCCATCGCGCGAAACGCCCTCGATTACGGGACCTGGCAGTATTATCCCGGACCTATTGAACGGGAAGCCCTGCTGGCATCTTCGCCGGCTCGCATCTTCGTTCTCGCCATCGCAGCCGCGATCTCCAAATTGCTGGGTTATGGTGACAGGAGCCTCTACGATGCCAAGGTCACGCTGCTGATCAGCGGCTTGGTCACCTGGGCCGTCTTCGCGCCCTTTTGGCGAAACAGAATGGGCGCATACGCATGGATCGGCGCAGCTCTTTCGTTCCTGGCTGTTGCCATGGACACCATCTTCGAGTTCGAAGGCGGCCTGCTGCTGCTTTGGATGGCGACGCTGGCCATGCTCATCACGGACCACCAGAAGAATTTGCGAGCGATCGGCTGGCTATTGCCCATAGGGCCGCTCATTCGTCCCGATCTGACTCTGCCGATACTGATTCTCATCGTAATCCACCTGGCCGCCCAGCAAGGAAGGCTTCTACCCCAGATCAAGGCCATGATCATCCCGGTCGGGGTGCTTGCGACGACATGGATAGTCCTTTGCGCGCTATTGGACGTGTGGCCTATACCGGTCACTTATTGGGGCAAGTCGGCGATCCCGTTCCTTTTCGAAAACGAGTCGATGCTTTCCAAGCTTGCGGAGCGGCTTGGGGCCTCGCTCTTGCTCGATTTCGGACTATCGCCCACGGGATTCGCCGTGGCCGGCTGGACCTGTATCGTCGCCACGTTGATTGGGCTAGGACTGACGCGTCCACGCATTTCCTGGCTGGCCATTGCAGCGATGGCCCTGGTGTACGCTTTGCTCTTCTCCCGGATGCCGGCGAATTTTGCGTGGTACTACCAGAATCTTCTGAGCCTTGTTTTCGGCCTGGTCTTGGGCAGGGCCTTCGCCACTACCCCCTGGACTCCGCAACGCATAATTGCAGCCGCCTCCGCCGCGGTACTGTTGGGCGGCATTGCACTGGGCCGCGTGCCCAATGACGGACCGGGTCAATGGCGCACCGCCAGTCAATCCCGTGCACAAGGCTACCTTTCGCTAGCGATCGCTAGCACTGAGCGTGGTACGTTCTATTTGCCGGAAATTGGGGAGTTCATCCTACGCAATCCAGAGATCGGCATGATCTCTTACTACTCGAAAAAGCCTATCTTCCAGTGGGATTCAGCGGGCTTGGCGCAACCGGTCGATGACCCGAAAGTGGCCAACAGCTCCATGCGTCACTTCTACCCGAAGTCGCTCCGCCGCCTAGCACAAGCCGACGCGCAGCAGATCGTGGACCAAGTCGGGCGGCCTCTGCCGGTGCTGTCGGTCTGGGCGATGGAGGACCGCAACTACGATGCCGCCCGCAAGGCGTGCCGCTGGGTGATCCCTCATCGCGCGTTGTGCATCAATCAAGACATGATCTTGACCCCTTCACGTGAGGACTGACATGCGACCCCTACTGGCGATACTGGCGGTGGCTGCATTCGCCCCAATGCTGTCGGGATGCGAGAAGCCGCCGAGCGACGCACATGCACTGCTTGCACAGAATCCCCCGCCTCCCGACACTTCTTCCACCGCACTGCCACCGCCTCCCGACTTGCCGGCTCCGTCACGTCAAGAGCCCTTGCATCTGGAAGGCTCGAATGGTCTCTTGAAAGCGAAGTTCCCGGCTCCGTCTTGCAACAATCGGGGAGCCGGCCAGGTTACTTGGGACGTCGCACCAGCCCAGCTCGACGCGGCGGAGCTATGGGTAGGTTCGGAGAACGATCGACAGATCGTCAGTGCCGGTGGTGTCACGCACACCACGGATATCCAGGGATGGGCCGGGCCGGGCGAGATCTTCACCTTGCGTGAGCAAGGTGGCGGGAAGGAACTTGATCGAATTACGCTTCCTGGCGAGCCTTGTTTGGACAAGTGATCTCGCCGTTCCAAGTAGCGCGTTGCACGGTGGTGCGGCCGATGACGCAGTTAGCCGCTGCTCGGCGTCGTTCGGGGCAAGGTGAAAACCACGCACAGCGACAAGCCATCGCCGTGTCCGCGCGACCAAGCGAATCGGCCCGGAACGACCTTGTCCTCGATGCGCCGGAGGAGGCCCTGCACGATCGAAGCAAGCTACTATCAGCGGGCCCTGGCTCACCATGGTGGCGTGACTCACCCCAGCAACGAGTATTCGGGATTGCCGGGCTGGTTGACGAATCTGCTGCCATGGTCCCGCCGGCAACCTGTCACCGGCAGAGTACGAACGGCGCTACATGCACAGCACTCCCGAGCGCTTTTGGAAGCTGAGGCGTTTCAGGTAGACGACTGATCCAACAACCACTGCATGGCAGCGTGCATCGTGGCCTGCGGCCTGGTGGGATCCAGTTCGAACGTGCACCCCACTCCTGCAGCCTGCGCGGCTTGCAGGTCCGTCTCGGAATCTCCCAAGAGCAGCGACCCGGCCATGTAGATATCGAAGCGCCGTGCAGCAGCCAGGAGCATGCCCGGCCGTGGCTTGCGGCAATCGCACGCCGCCTTTAGTTCGCCTCGACCCGCCTCGGGATGATGCGGGCAGTAATACGTCGCCAGCAAAGGCGCCCCCTCGGCTTCAAAACGTGCATGCATCCACAAGGTATAGCTCCGGAACTGCTCCTCGTCGTAATACCCCCGAGCAATCCCAGCTTGGTTGGTCACCACCACCAGTACGTAACCGGCGGCACGCGCCGCGCGTGCGAGGTCGAAAATGCCCGGCATCCATTCGGTCTGCTCCGGCGTATGGACGTAGCCATGGTCCACGTTGATCACGCCGTCGCGATCGAGGAACAGTGCTCTGTACGGCCCAGGCCCGACCAGCCCGGCAGCCTCCGGCGTAACGCTCACCACAGGCTCACGTATGGACAAGCTCATCGTGGCGAAAACAAGCGTTGCGCCCGGGCATAGTCCTCTGGCACGCCGATGTCGATGAAGTCCGACGTCTCGTCGAACGCGGCCACTTTCCCAGCTTCGCTCCATGGGCGCAGGACGCACTCTTCGAACGACCAGCCCGCTCCGTCCAAGGACGGCAGTCGTTCGAATCCGTCGGCTGCGAGGAAATAGCTCCCGGCGTTGACCAGGCCCGGCCCATGGCCCCCCTTCTCGCGAAAGCCCATGACTCGGCCGCTGGCGACTTCGATGGCTCCGTATCGTGCTACGTCGTCAACCTCCGCCAAAGCAATGCCCAAGTCGCAACCCTGGTTGCGGGTAGCCGTTTCCAGCGACACGGGATCGTAGCGCAGGAATGTGTCGCCGTTGGCCAGGTGAACGCCATCTCCCTGCACGCGGGCCAGCGCCTGGCGGATGGCCCCCCCCGTCCCGAGCGGGGCCTGCTCTACCGAGTAGATTACCTCCATCCCACGCCACGACGTGCCCATTGCCTGCTCGATTTGCCGGGAACGGTAGCCTGTCGCGAGAATCACCCGGCGCAGACCTGCATCGGCATAAGCGTCCAGTAGCCAAGCCAGGAAGGGCCTTCCTGCCACCGGGGCGAGCGGCTTCGGCAGATCCGGGACGACTTGGCGCAAGCGCGTCCCCAACCCACCCACCAAGACGATGACTTCCTCAGCGGGCATCTTGCGGGAATACTTCCGATTCGATCAGAGCGCACAGCAAGTGGCCGATGAACTCGTGCCCTTCCTGGATGCGCGGCGTCTCCGTGGAGGGGATCTTGAAGCACACCTCGCAACGCGTGGCCATGTCCCCCCCAGTCGCGCCGGTGAAGCCGATCACCTTCATGCCTTTCTGTTCGGCCGCATCCAGCGCCCGCATAACATTCTTCGAGCGCCCGGAAGTGGAGATGGCTACCAGAACATCGCCGGCCTGGCCAAGCGCTTCGATCTGGCGCGCGAAAGTGTAGTCGTAGCCGTAATCGTTACCTATCGCGGTGAGGATCGAGGTGTCGGTGGTCAACGCGATCGCCGGCAGGCCAGGCCGGTCGTAGTAGAAGCGACTGACCAGCTCGCCAGCCCAGTGCTGGGCGTCGGCCGCGCTGCCGCCGTTGCCGCAGAACAGTAGCTTGCGGCCGCCCTGCAGCGCTTCCACGCAAAGCACCACCGCCTTCGAGATTTGCTCGCGCAGGCCGGCGTCGTCCGCCATTGCCTTGAAATTGGCCAGGCTCTTCTCGAACTCTACCTGGACGAACTGGTTTATCCGATTTTCCAAGACGTGGCTCCGTGTGGGGCGAAATGGGCATCGTATACGGTACCACCAGCACCGGCCAGCGCATTGACCAGCCTGACCCGTTCGGCCGGGTCGCACACGAACATCATGAATCCGCCGCCGCCGGCGCCGGACACCTTCGTGGCCTTGGCACCATGCTCGAAGGCCAGCGCCTCGATCCTGTCGATCAACGGATTGGTGATGCTGGATGCGCTCATTTTCTTGGCCTGCCAGCCGGACTGCATGACATCGGCGAACCGACGCAGGTTGCCGCGCAGCAACGCTTCTTTCATCTGTACCGCTTCCTGCTTGAGCCGATGCATGGCTTCCAGGGACTGGCTCTTGCCCTCGCGAACATTGCGGGACTGCTCGTCGATGATAGCCGCCGATGCACGCGACACGCCCGTGAAGTAAAGCACCAGGCTGGCCTCCAGCTCGCACCAGACCCAATCCTTGATCCGCAACGGGTTCACGATGACGCGGTCATCCGCGTAGAACTCCATGAAGTTGAACCCGCCAAATGCCGCGGCATATTGGTCCTGCTTGCCGCCGGACAGCCCGAGGTCATTGCGTTCGATCTCATAGGCGAGGTGGGCAATCTCGTACTCGCCCAAGGCCAACCCGAAGTACTCGTTGAACGCCGTGACCAAAGTTACCACCATGGTCGAGGACGATCCCAGGCCCGATCCCGGAGGCGCATCGGAATGCGCACGAACCCTAACCGCAGGTCGCCGACCACCGAGCAGGCGATCCGCCACGTGCAGATACACGCCCCGCATGAGCTGCTGCGGACCGGCCGAGAGATCGACCTCGTCCGGGTCGAGAACTTGTTCCGACCGTGCGTCCAAGGCGTGGAACTCCGCCTTTCCGGACGGAGATGGATCGATGGTGGCATAGGCGAACTTGTCGATGGTCACGTTCATCACGTAACCGCCGTGCTGTTCGCTGAAGGGCGAAATGTCGGTGCCGCCCCCTGCGAGGCCAAGGCGCAATGGCGCGCGAGACCGGACGATCATGGCTTCACCGCTGCCAGCGTGCGCCGCCAATAGTCCATCATGTCCCCCACCGTCTGTTCCAGGCTCACCTCCTGGCTCCAACCAGTCGCCTGGATCAGCTTCGTCGAGTCCCCGAAGATCACCTTCTCGTCGCTGGGCCGCAGCAGCGCCGGATCGACCCATGGCTTCAGTGGAACCTTGGCGTGCGCTTGAACTAGATCGACGATTTCCCGTACCTGGTAGGTGCGCGAACCGCTGATGTTGTACACCTCTCCCGGCGTGCCTTTTTCGGCAAGCAGTTCGAGCGCGCGGGCGAGGTCGCGGACATCGGTAATGGCGCGCCAGGTATCCAGATTGCCGACCCTCAGCACCGGCTCGTCCAGCCCCATCTCGATGCGCACGGTGCGCTGGGTGAAGTCGGCGCAGACGTCTCCCGTTTTGCGCGGTCCGGTGGTGTTGAAGATACGAGCACAGACGCTGCGGATGCGGTTGTTCGCCCAGTACTGCAGGGCTAGCATCTCCGTCGCCACCTTGCTGATCCCGTACGGATGCAGCGGCCGGAGCGGATGCGACTCCTTCACTGGAATGTCGCCCTCGGCGACGTCGCCATACTCGGCGCTCGAGCAAGCGACGATCACGACTGGATCAGTGCCGGAGGTCTTGATGGCCTCATATACATTGGCCGTGCCCAGCACATTCGTTTCCAGTGTCTCTATGGGGGCGCGCCAAGAAAGGGCGGGATAGCTCTGCGCCGATAGCAGGTAGATGACGTCCGGCCGAGTCGTATCGATGACTTCCTGCACCTGCTCGCGATAGCGGATGTCGCAGCGCACCAACCGATCCTGGAACCCTGCGTAGTCACTGCTCGCAATAGTGGCATTGTAATCAGTCCCGACCACATCGCGGCCGGCGGCCAAGGCCCTTTCCAGCAAATAGCTACCGACGAATCCGGTTGCGCCGAGTATCAATACCTTCATGACACGTTCCCCTTGGGTTTCGCATGTGCAATCCGTGCGCGTCGCGCAGATACCGAAGGATATGGCGCCGGATCCACGTCCTGCTGTACGACGCGCCACAATGCGGCGTCGGAAAACCGGTCCCGCGCAAACCCTTGCGCGGCGCGCGATGCCGCCACCCAGGCGGCATCGTCTTCGAGAAAGCGCAGCACCGCTTCGGCAAAGCCGACCGGGTCCTCGGCCACGGCCAGGAACTCGCCCACTCCGTCGAAACCTTGCGCTCCGGCCGGGGTCGTCACGCACGGCAGCCCGAAACGCATGGCCTCCACCACCTTGCCCTTCATGCCGCCACCATAGCGCAGCGGCGCGACCGCAACCCGCGCGTTGCGGTAACGGTCCGCCAAGACCTCGTCCGATACGAAACCAGTGACCTCGATCACGTCGCTCGCCAACGCACGGACCGCTTCGGTCGGATTGGACCCGATCAGGCTAAGGCGCAGGCCCCTATGGCGCTCCTGGAGCAATGGCCACACTTCATTTACGAACCACACTGCGGCACCCGAATTCGGTGGGTGGCCAAAACCGGCCACGAATACTATGCCGTCGCGGTCAGCGAGATTGCTCCAGGGGGCATCCGGGAAGCTGTCGAACGCGTAAACGGGAATCGTCAGTGCCTTGGCGGCATTACCGTGAGCCTCCAGCCATCGCCGCACCAGACCGGTTTCGACATCCGACGGGTAATAGATGGTATCCACCCGGGCCCAAAGGGCCTGCTCCCACTGCTCGAAACGCTCGATCTCGCGCGCGAGGTTGTCGTCCTGCTCGAGCCTGTGCTGCTCTCGCATGCGAAGGTGATGGATGTCGTGACCGTAATAGAGGATGGTGGCGGCGCTGTGCCGCCGCAGGGCCTCGATGTAGCCGATGGAGATATGTGGGCGGCTTAGCAGCACATAGTCTATGGCCGCACCGTTCTCTCCTATCCATTCCTCGAATCGTCCAGCGTACTCAGGGCCGTAAAACACCTCGACGCCCGCCTGCTGCAGCAGCGGCGTGTATGCCGGATCGCGCCACAGGTTGTCCGGCCAGAACTTCACGGACATGCCGTGCCGCAGGAACATCTGCATGAACTGCCACATCGTCCGCGACCCAGCATCCCGGTCCGGCTGCGGAACGTAATGGTCGATGACCAGGATGGTCTTCTTCAGTTGCGAACGATCCCGCGCCAGGAAGGGCAATTCCGCGTTTGCGAAATGCTCCGCTTGAAGTACATCGGCCCACCGCTCGCGGAACTTGTTCTGGTTGACCACTTGATAGGTCTTGATCCCTTGACTGATGTCGGTGCCGTGCGAGATTCCCTCGTGATGCACCACCACAGACTCGGGCTGGAAATAAACCTTCAACCCCTTCTCGCGCACCCGGAACGCCAAGTCCGTATCCTCGCAGTACGCGGGGACAAAGCTCTCGTCGAAGCCGCCCATCTGCTGGAACAATGCTGTCGGCAGCATGATGGCCGCGCCCGAAATGTAGTCCACTTCCTTGACGTAGTTGAACTGGGACGCAGCTGGATCTTGGAGGCGACCAAAGTTCCAGGCCGAGGCATCGTTCCAGACGATGCCGCCTGCCTCTTGCAGGCGCCCATCCGGGAAGACCAGCTTCGATCCGACCAACCCGGCATCGGCCCTGTCGCGAAACACCGCCACCAAGGCGTCCAGCCAGCCGGGCATCACTTCGGTATCGTTGTTGAGAAAAACCAGATACTGGCCGCGCGCCGCCTCAGCGGCCTTGTTGCAGGAGCGCAGGAAACCCAAGTTATGCGGATGCTGCATATAATGCAGCCCTGGCACATTCTTCAGCGAGGGCATCAATTCGTCGCCGGACGCGTCTTCGGCGACGATCACCTCGAAGTTCGCGGACTCGCCGCTGCGCATCAACGATCGCAGGCAGGCCACCGTGTAGTCGTACTGTCCATATGCGGGAACGATCACCGTAACCAAAGGCTGGGCATGGCGCGGGAACGCCAGTCCTGCGAGTGCATCCTCACGGTTGGCGGCTACGACCTCTAGCTCGGTCGGCATGGGCGCCACGGGCTTGCGAGGCCGCCGCGCAAGCCATCGCGACACCGGCCCGCGCAACGGGGCCAACCAGCTGACGTTCGCCAGCGGCGAGCGGCGCAGCGATTCGCGGACCGCCTCCCAATCACCGCGCAACATACGCCCCGCCACGCGTAAAGGCCGGGTCATCCGCCACGACCGCGAGGAAAGGATCGTTTGCAGCACGTCGCCCATCTCGTCGGTGGCGCGTCGCGCTTCCTCCAGGTTTCTCAGGAGCGCGGCCCGATCAGCCTGCTGCACCGATGGCGGGGACTGGACTCCAGCACCCCAACCGATGGCAACGCGTGCTGCTCCCAAGCGCTGGGATACTCCGCCGTAGAGTCCAGCGAGCAACTCGTGCAACGCCTGTTCCCACAACTGGATGGCGCCGGCCTCGCCGTCGTACTTGGTCTGCAGCGACCGATAAGCCTGTTCGATCTGAGCGATCCGCTGCTCCATGTCCGCCCTGAACTCGATTGCCGCCTGCAGTTCCGACTCCAGGCGGCGATTGGCAGCGTGAGCATCCTCCAGCTGCGCCCGCAGCACCAGCACCTCCTCCTGGTTTTTGTCCTGGATCGCCAAGAAGGACTGCTCCATGCGCATCATCTTTTGCTCCATGTCCGCCCTGGACTCGGTCGCTCCCTCCAGCTGCGACTCCAGCCGCCGATTGGCGGCGTGAGCATCGTCCAGCTGCGCCTGCAGCGCCAGCACCTCCCGGTGGTGCTTGTCTTGCAGCGCCAAATAGGATTGCTCCATCTGGGCCAACCTTTGTTCGGCCTCGGCCCTGTACCCGGTAGCTGCCCTCAGATCCGAGTCCAGCCGGCGATTGTTTCCTCGGGTCTCCTCAAGCTCGGCTTGAAGGTGCTCGAATTGCGTCTTCAGCAGATCCACGACGCCATGCAGGGACTTGACGAAAGCCGAGCGTTCCTGCAACTCACGTTCCAGAAACTCGCGCTCCTTGCGCAGGCCCTGAAGCTCGTTATCCAGTGACAGGCTCCAGGCGCCTCGCTGGTCCAGCTCGGCCTGCAAGCGCGTCACCTCGGAGCGCGCGGCCTGTAGCTCGGCTTCCGACTTCTGCGCCCACAGAGTGCGCTCCTGGGATTCAGCCTCGAGCTTCGCGCACCGCTCGCGCAATGAGGCAATTTCGGCGTCCTGATCCTTGGCCCACTTGGCCACCGCGCGGTGATGTTCGTAGAGGTCTTCGCTTTCCGACAGCAGGATCGAGGGCTGCAAATCCGGCAGCAGGTGCTCGGCCGCCGCCGCGACCGCGATAAAGTACACTGGCTCCTCGCAGACGGCGACACGCTGTTGTACCGAGCCATCGCATTCCGTCAACGCCTGCCACGTGACCAATTCGCGATCGGGGACCAGACCGGTGATGGTCGACGTCACCGACAGCCTCTGCCCTACGTAGCGGACGGCACCGAAGTATTGGCCAAGCAGTGCCGCCAGCTCATCGAAGTCCAGCTCGCGTACGTGGAACTGGTTATGGTGGCCCGCCTTCTCGGAATACACCTTCCTATTGGGCGAGGAAAGGATCAGGCAACCGTCCGGACGCAGTACACGCCGTATCTCGCTGATCATCTCCTGCTGCTCGTGCAGGTGCTCCAAGGTCTCGTAGGAGACGACGACATCCACGGACGCGTCTGGCAGCGGCAATGCCGCAGCCGAACCTTGTTCGAATCGCAGGTTTCCTATGCCGGCGTACTGGCGCCGCGCGTGTTCGATCGCTTCATGGGACACGTCGACGCCGACTACCGAGCGCGCCAACTTGGCGATGGCGGCGCTGCCGTAGCCCTCTCCCGAGGCCACGTCGAGGACATCCTTGTCGGCCACGGCCGGAAGACACCATGCATAGCGATGAAGGTGCTCCTGGCGGATCTCGCCCGCCTCGGTCGGAACGAAGCGCTCACCAGTAAATTTCATCATTCATCGCCCGTGCGTGCGCGTGATCTCTATGGCGGCCATCGGGATGCCCACCAGCCCGTGGCGCATGGTTTCATCGATGGCGCGGAACTCGAGCGCATCGTGCAACCAGTGTTGCTGCGTATGATCCTCCTGGCTACCGGAAGCCACCGCAGCGTCGATCATGTAGCTGCCCGAAGGCAGAATCGGCATACGGAAGCGGAAATTGGCTTCGAGGATATCGCCGGCAGCCATCGATGTATCCGCATCGCGGTAAACCAAGTAGGTGTTGTCGCCGAAAAGCCGCTGTCCCAGGCGGTCTTTTACGTAGAACCCCACTATCGCCGATTCGAGCGGCTGATTGGCCCGCACCTTGATCCTCAGATTGACCAGTTCGCCGCCCGACAGCAGTGGCGCGGCCTTGCCCTCGGCATCGAGCAAGGCGACGTCAACGATCTTCGCGCCGCCCGCGCCGAACTGGGCGCCGGCCAGTTCCGGATCAAATTCGAACACCGCCAATCGGTTGGAGATCCCGAGATCGTCCCACATCTTCTTGCGCAAATCCGCCTCAGCAGCATCCTGCCGACTGTTGGGGTTCTCGGTAGGCGCGATATCCACACGAATGACGTCACCCGTCGCATCCGCACGCCCACGGGCGTGCTGCTGCGCCATGTAGGCCTCTACCACCGCGCGGGCGCTGCCCTGCATGCGTATCACGCCCTCCTCGAGCCAGACGGCCCGGGAACACAGGTTGGTCACGGCCACCGCGTCATGGCTTACGAAAAGCAAGGTGCCGTGCTTCTGGAAATTGCGCAGAAAGCGCATGCATTTCTGGGAAAAGAACGCGTCGCCCACCGACAGCGCCTCGTCCACGATGAGGATGTCCGCGTCCACGTGCGCGATCACCGCGAACGCGAGGCGCACGGCCATGCCGCTGGAGTAGCTGCGCACGGGCTGATCGATGAACTCGCCGATGTCGGCGAAGTCCAGGATGGCTTGCATCCTGTCTTCGATCTGCGCGCGGGTCAGGCCAAGGATGGCGCCGTTCAGGTAGACGTTCTCGCGGCCAGTGAAGTCCGGGTTGAAGCCGCTTCCCAACTCCAGCAACGCGGCTACCTTGCCATTCACCTGGCACGTGCCGGTAGTCGGCTTGAGGGTTCCGGCAATGATCTGCAAGAGGGTCGACTTGCCCGAACCATTGCGGCCGATGATGCCCACGGTCTCGCCACGGCCAATCTGGAACGAAACATCGCGCAGCGCATGGAACTCGCGATGTTCGGTTTCGCGCCCGATCAGCGCCTGCCACAGGCGGTGAGAGGGCTTTTCATACATCCGATAGCTCTTGCCCACGCCGTCGACCCGGATGATCGGGTCGTCGGTCCTGGGGCCGAGGCGTTCAGAGGACATCGCCGAACCCCCCTCGCATCCTGCGAAAGAGGCCCAACGCCAGTATCGCCAGCACCGTCACGCAAACGGTGTAAAGACCCAGCGCCCCCCAGTCCGGCATCCGCCCCCAGATCACCACTTCGCGCGCCTGGTCGATGATGAGCGTCAGTGGATTGGCGTAGAACACCCAGCGGTAATTTTCGGGGACGCTTTGCACCGGCACGATCGCCGAGGAGAGGAACAGCATCGCCGTCGCCAAGACCCCCACGATCTGGCCGATGTCGCGCAAATAGACCCCGAGCGCCGAGAGGAACCAGCCCACGGCGATGGCGAGGATGACCAGCGGCGCGACTACTATCGGCAGCAACAGGACATGCCAGGACAGGTCACCGTGCCAGAACCACTTCAACGCAACCAGCACCAGCGAGTTCATGCCGAAATGGAACAGCGCCGTCAGCGCCATGCTGCAGGTCAGCAACTCCAAGGGAAACACGACGCGCTTCACGTAGCTGGGATTGGACAGTACCAATTGTGGCGCCCGGATAAGACATTCGGCGAAAAACCCATGGATGATCAAGCCCACGAAAAGAATCAGGGCAAAGTCCGTAGTCGAGCCCGAGGTCCCGGGCCATCGGCTCCTCAATATGTACCCGAAGGCCAGGGTGTAGACCATCAGCATCAAGAACGGGCTGATCAGCGACCAGAACATGCCGATCGTGGCGCCTCTGTATCTGCCCAAGATCTCGCGCTTGGTCAGCTCGACCAGCAACGACCGGTACTGAAAGAATGCAGGCGGGAATGGACTCATCGTGCCCATTATTGCAGCGCGCCTTGCAAATCGTCACGCAGGTCCTCCACCCCCTCGACCCCTACGCTCAGCCGCACCAGCGCGTCCGAGATCCCCAGCCGCGCCCGCCGCTCGGGCGGGACCGACGCATGGGTCATCACCGCGGGGTGGTTGACCAGGCTCTCCACGCCGCCGAGGGACTCGGCCAGGGTGAACAGGCGGGTGCGTTCGCAGAATCGCCGCGCTGCCTCGAACCCGCCCTTGAGCACGACCGAGACGATGCCGCCGTAACCCTGCGGCATCTGGCGCGCGGCGAGCGCGTGCTGCGGGTGCGATTCCAGCCCCGGGTAGATGACCTTCTCCACCGCCGGGTGCGACTGCAACCATTGCGCCAGGGCCAGCGCGTTGTCGCAGTGCGCGCGCATGCGCAGCGGCAGGGTCTTCAGCCCGCGCAGGGCCAGGAAGCTGTCGAACGGCCCCTGCACCGCCCCGACCGAGTTCTGCAGGAAGGCCATCCGCTCGGCCAGTGCCTCGTCGCCGACCACCACCATGCCGCCGACCATGTCCGAGTGCCCGTTGAGGTACTTGGTGGCCGAGTGCAGCACCAAGTGCGCGCCCAGTTCCAGCGGGCGCTGCAGGATCGGCGAGGCGAAGGTGTTGTCCACCGCCACGATCAGGCCGTGGCGCCGCGCGATGGCCGCGACCGCGGCGATGTCCACGATCTTCAGCATCGGGTTGGTGGGCGTTTCGATCCACACCATCTTCGTCTTCGGCGTGATCGCCGCTTCGAATGCGGCCGGGTCGGTCAGGTCGACGAAGCTGAAATCCAGGCCGGCGGTGCGGCGGCGCACGCGCTCGAACAGGCGGAAACTACCGCCGTAGATGTCGTCCATCGCCACCACGTGGCTGCCGGCGTCGAGCAGTTCGATCACCGTCGAGGTCGCGGCCATGCCGGAGGCGAATGCAAAGCCGCGGCTGCCGCCTTCCAGCGCGGCCACGCAGCGCTCATAGGCGAACCGGGTCGGATTGTGGGTGCGCGAATACTCGAAGCCCTGGTGCACGCCGGGGCTGGACTGCGCATAGGTCGAGGTCGCGTAGATCGGCGGCATCACCGCGCCGGTGCTCGGGTCCGGCGACTGGCCGCCGTGGATGGCCAGGGTGGCAAGCGACAGGCTGCGCCCGCCTTCCTGGCTGCGTGAATGCTGGTCCGTCATGGTGCTTTCCGGCTCAAAGGGGGGGGGAATTCTACCGGGCCGGGCTGAACCGGCCGTTCCGGCGTCCGCAATCACTGCACCCGCCGGCGCAGGAAGTTCAGCAGGTCGATCCGGGTGATCAGTCCCAGGAAGCCGTCGCCGTCGGTGATGATCGCCACCTGGCCGCGGTCGAACACCGGCAGCAGCGCCTCGATCGGCGACTTCACGTCCAGCTTCTCCAGCTTGCTGACCATGGCCACCGACACCGGGTCGCGGAAGCGGGCCTCGTCGCCGTACACGTGCAGCAGCACGTCGCTCTCGTCGATGATGCCGACCAGCTGGTCGCCGTCCATCACCGGCAGCTGCGAGACGTCGTACAGCTTCATCCGCTGGTAGGCGGTGGTGAGCAGGTCGGCCGGGCCGACCACGACGGTGTCGCGCTGGCTGTACGGACGCAGGATCAGGTCGCGCAGGTCGCCGTGCTGCGGCCGCTCGAGGAAGCCGTTGTCCAGCATCCAGTAGTCGTTGTACATCTTCGACAGGTACTTGTTGCCGGTGTCCGGCACCAGCACCACGACCTTCTTCGGTTCGGTCTGTTCGCGGCAGTACTTCAGCGCCGCGGCGAGCAGGGTGCCGGTGGACGAACCGCCGAGGATGCCCTCCTTCGCCAGCAGCTCGCGCGCGGTGTGGAAGCTTTCCGCGTCGGAGATCGCGTAGGCCTTCTTCACCCGCGAGAAATCGGAGATCGACGGCAGGAAGTCCTCGCCGATGCCCTCCACCAGCCAGCTGCCGGACTTGTCGCTGAGCACGCCCTCGTTGATGTACTGGGCGAGGATCGAGCCGACCGGGTCGGCCAGCACCAGTTCCACGTCCGGCGCCTTCGCGGCGAAGCAGCGCGACAGGCCGGTCATGGTGCCGGAGCTGCCGCAGCCGAACACGATCGCGTCGAAGCCGCCGACCTCGGCCATCTGCTCGATGATCTCCGGGCCGGTGCCGGTCTCGTGCGCCTTCGGGTTGTCCGGGTTGCCGAACTGGTTGATGAAGTACGCGCCCGGGGTGCGGTCGGCGATCGCCTTGGCCAGGTCCTGGTAGTACTCCGGGTGGCCCTTGCCCACGTCCGAACGGGTCAGCACCACCTCGGCGCCCATCGCCTTGAGGTTGAAGATCTTCTCCCGGCTCATCTTGT
Source organism: Pseudoxanthomonas suwonensis J47 (assembly GCF_000513955.1). Taxonomy (GTDB): domain Bacteria; phylum Pseudomonadota; class Gammaproteobacteria; order Xanthomonadales; family Xanthomonadaceae; genus Pseudoxanthomonas; species Pseudoxanthomonas suwonensis_C. The sequence goes on along the minus strand of NZ_AZUZ01000015.1, from coordinate 73,870 downwards.
CCGGGACCACCAGGATCAGGCGGTAGCCCTTCTGCTGGGCGACCAGGGCCAGGCCGATGCCGGTGTTGCCGGCGGTGCCTTCGACCAGGGTGGCGCCGGGTTTGATGTCGCCGCGGGCCTCGGCCGCCTCGATCATCGACAGGCCGATGCGGTCCTTGATCGAGCCGCCGGGATTGGCGTTCTCCAGCTTGAGGTAGAGCTCGCAGACGCCGGTGTCCAGGCGCTGCGCCTTCACCATGGGCGTGCGCCCGATCAGTTCGAGCACGGAATCGTGCGGGGCCATGTCAATCCGGTACTGGGGCCGCACTGCGCGGCGGAACCGGGATTATCGACGGTATTGGCCGGGCCGGGAAACGGCGGTTGCGCCGCGCCGGCGGGGGATTGCGTGGGCGGTGGCGGGCCGACGAGGAAACCCGCCACCGCCCACGGCGTGAACCTTGAAGGTCCAGGAACGACCGGGTCAGTGGGCCCGGTCGTAGATGCGCAGCAGCTTTTCCTTGGCCGCCAGCTTCTCGCGCTTCATCTGCCCGAGCGTGACGTCATCGATCGGCAGGACCCCGAGCTCCGCGTCCGCCACCTTCTTGTCCAGCGTCCGGTGTCGCTGGTAGAGCTGCTTGAACTCGGGGTCGCGCTTCATCAGCGCTTCGATCTCGGCCTGCGGTTGCCCTTCGAACATGTCTGCACCTCCTGGGGGTCAACTGGCGTCCCTGCCGGAAACGGACCGGCCCGCCTGGCCGGCCCCTGAAAAGCAGACGCCCCGGACCTGCGCGGACCGGGGCGTCGCATTGTCGGAGCACGGGAACTGCGCGGCGGCGGCCGTGCCACCGGACATCTCCCGGCGGGCCACCCTCGGCCCGTCGGCGATCTCCAGTGGTACGTACAGCGACTGCATCGGCAGGGTGCTCCGGTCAGCCGGATGGTGGAAAACCACCCGGGTATCCGACCCTACTCCTGCCTTCCGGAGGCGGCAAGCCACCTGCCAAGCCATTGATCCGGCAAGGAAAACCGGTTGTCGGCGGAAGCGGCGGACGGCGCCGCGAAAGCCTCGCGGCACCGTGTAAGCGCCTGATGTAACTGCAGTTTCTACTGCGCAACGACCACTTCGGCGGCCTTTTTCGCGGTCGCGGCAGTGGCCTTGCCGGTGGCGGTGATCTGGGCGGCCGGCACGCCACCGGCGACCAGCGCCGCCTTGATCGCCTCGGCCCGCGCCCTGGCGAGCTTGGCGTCCTTCTCGAAGGCCTCGACCCGGACCTTGCCGCGCTTGCCGATCTGCAGGTACGTGGCCAGCGCGCCGGCCGCGGCCTTGCCGTCCTCGGCCAGGGCCGGCTTGCCGGAGGCGAAGCTCGCCGCCGGCAGCACGAACACCTCGCCGCGCGACTCGAAGCTCGACGGCGGCAGCTTGGCCCCGCTCACCAGCTCGGCCTCCTGGCGCGCCAGCGCCGCTTCCTTGCGCCGCGCCGCGCTCAGCTGCGCGGTCTGCTTGCCAGCCACGCTGGTGAGCGCCTGCTCGGCTTCGGTGCGGGCGGCTGCCTCGGCCTCGGCGGCCAGGCGCAGGCGCTCGGCCTCCTCGGCCTGGATCTGCGACTGGATGCGCAGGCGCTCGGCTTCCTGGCGGGCGCGCTCGGCGTCGCGCCGGCTGGCCTGCAGCAGGAGTTCGGTGCGCTGCAGGTCCAGCGCGCCCAGCTCGCGGCGGGCGGCCTCGGTGATCGCCGCGCTCTCGGCGATCTCGACCCGGCGCTCGGCGATGTACAGCGCGCCGGGGCGGTCGTTGCGGCGGGCCTGGGCCAGGGCGTCGATCGCCTGGCGGGCCTCCATCTGTTCGAACGCGGCCAGGCGCCCGATCAGCGGGTCGTTGCGCAGGGCGGACAGGCGCGCCTGCAGGCGCACCACGTCCGGGTCGTCCGCGGCCAGGGCCAGGGACGGGAAGGCGATGGCCGCCAGCAGGCAGGCCGGGAGGAACTTCGAACGCAGGCTCATGGGGTGCCCTCCGCCGGCAGGCCCAGCGACTGGCGCAGCTCGGCCACCTCGGCGCGGCGCTGCTGCAGCGCCGCCTCGGCCTGGGCGCGTTCGCTGCGGGCGCGGGCCAGGTCGGCGTCCACCGCCACCCGGCGGGCCAGCTCCTCGGCCTCGCGGCGCTCGCTGCGGCTGCGCGACATGGCCCCGGCCTGGGCCTGGACCAGCCCGGCGCGGGCGGCGTCCATCAGCTCGGGGGCCCACTGGTCGGCATCGGCCTGCTGGGCCTGCAGCACGGCCTCCTCGGCCCGCTGCACGTCCGGGGAGGCGACCTGGGCATGGGCTGTGACCGCCAACCCGGTTGCGACGAACAGCGCGTACAGGCGCCGGCGGAAGTGTGCGAAGCTAGGCTCGTTCATCGGGGAAGGTCGTGTCCTTAAGCGGCGCGGCCATTGTCTGAAGCCCGCGCCGCGCATGCAACGCCGGCCCGGGGCCACGTAAATCGAGCAGTTGGGGATCGTTGCGTAATGGATATCGGCTACTTCCTGAAGCTGATGACCGAGAAGAATGCCTCGGACATGTTCCTGACCACCGGGGCACCGGTGTACATCAAGATCGAAGGCAAGCTGTATCCACTGGGCAATACCGGCCTGCCCCCAGGCATGGTCAAGAAGATCGCCTACTCGCTGATGGACGAGGGCCAGGTGCCCCAGTTCGAGCGCGACCTGGAACTGAACATGGCCATCGCGGTGGCCGACGCCGGCCGCTTCCGCGTCAACGTGTTCAAGCAGCGCGGCGAGGTCGGCATGGTGATCCGCGCGATCCGCAGCGTGATCCCCTCGATCGAGGAGCTGAACCTGCCGGAAGTGCTGAAGGACATCATCAGCACGCCGCGCGGCCTGGTCCTGATCGTCGGCTCCACCGGCTCGGGCAAGTCGACCTCGCTGGCGTCGATGATCGACTACCGCAACAGCAACATGACCGGGCACATCCTCACCATCGAGGACCCGATCGAGTACCTGCACAAGCACAAGAAGTCGATCGTCAACCAGCGCGAGGTCGGCCTGGACACCCACGCCTTCCACAACGCGCTGAAGAACGCGATGCGAGAGGCGCCGGACGTGATCCTGATCGGCGAGATCCTCGACGCCGAGACCATGGAGGCGGCGATCGCCTTCGCCGAGACCGGCCACCTGTGCCTGGCGACGCTGCACTCCAACAACGCCGACCAGACCATCGAGCGCATCCTCAACTTCTTCCCCGAGAGCGCGCACAAGAACGTGCTGATGAACCTGGCGCTGAACCTGCGCGCGGTGGTGTCGCTGCGCCTGGTCAAGGGCGTCGACGGCCGCCGCCTGCCGGCGACCGAGGTGCTGCTCAACACGCCGATGATCCGCGACCTGCTGCGCCGCGGCCAGGTGCACGAGATCAAGCAGGCGATGGAAAGCTCGCTGGAGGAAGGCATGCAGAGCTTCGACCAGTGCCTGTTCCGGCTGGTCAAGCAGGGCAAGATCGAGCAGGAGGAGGCGCTGCGCGCGGCCGACTCGCGCGATGGCCTGGCGCTGAAGTTCCGCCTGTCCGAAGGCGCCGACGGCGAGCACGATCCCTACGCCGACCTCAGCGGCGGCGGCGGCTCGGCCACCATCAGCCACGGCTTCGGCTGACCGGCGGCGCCCCTCGCGGGCGCCGCTTCGTCTGATCGCTCAAGACTGGCGCGGCGCGTCCGGCTGCGCTTCGGGCGCGGCCGCGCGGAACGCCGGCAGTTCCATGCAGGCGCGCTCGATCCGCGCCAGGGTCGGCCAGCGCGCCAGGTCGATGCCGAAGCGGCGCGCGTTGTACAGCTGCGGCACCAGGCAGCAGTCGGCCAGGCCAGGCAGGTCGCCGTGACAGAAGCCGCCGGTGGACGGGTCGTCGGCGACCAGCGCCTCGAACGCGTCCAGCCCGTCGACGATCCAGTGCCGCACCCAGTCCTCGCGCTCGGCCTGCGGCACGTTCCACTGGTGCTCGAAGAACTGCAGCACGCGCAGGTTGTTGAGCGGGTGGATGTCGCAGGCCACCAGCAGCGCCAGCGCGCGTAACCGTGCGCGTTCGCGCGCGGTGTCCGGCAGCAGCGGCTCGGCGTCGGGCCAGGTCTCGTCGATGTATTCGAGGATCGCCAGCGACTGGCGCACGGCGCGGCGGCCGTGCATCAGCAGCGGCACCAGCTGCTGCGGGTTGAGCGCGGCGTAGGCGGGCGAATGCTGCTGGCCGCCGCCCTCGAGCAGGTGCACCGGCTGGATCTCGTACGGCAGGCCCTTGAGGCCCAGGCCGATGCGCACGCGGTAAGCGGCGCTGGAGCGCCAGTACGAGTACAGCCGCAGGGTTTCCTCGTTCGTCGCCATCGCCTCCCCTCCCGATGCGTGCCGGCGCGACGCACGATAGCGCGCGCCACAGCCGTCGTGGCGGCCGCCCATCGCGGGCGCCGCGCCGCCTGCCGGCTCAGCCCTGGCCGGGCAGCGGCTGGCGCTCGATCTTCTGCTCGATCGCGCCGAACAGGCTGCGGCCCTCGCGGTCCAGCATCTCGATCCGCACGCGGTCGCCGAACTTGAGGAACGGGGTGCTCGGCTTGCCGTCGCGCAGCGCCTCGACGGTGCGCTTCTCGGCGAAGCAGGAGGCGCCGCGGGACACGTCCTGGTTGGCGATGGTGCCGGAGCCGACGATGGTGCCGGCCGCCAGCGGGCGGGTCTTCGCCGCATGCGCGACCAGCTGGGCGAAATCGAACTGCATGTCCTCGCCGGCTTCCGGCGCGCCGAACCATTCGCCGTTGATGTGGGTCAGCAGCGGCAGGTGCAGCTTGTTGCCGCGCCAGGCCTCGCCCAGCTCGTCGGGCGTCACGAACACCGGCGACAGCGCCGAACGCGGCTTGGACTGCAGGAAGCCGAAGCCCTTGGCCAGTTCGGCCGGGATGAGGTTGCGCAGCGAGACGTCGTTGACCAGGCCGACCAGCTGGATGTGCGCGGCGGCCTGTTCCGGAGTCGCCGCCATCGGCACGTCGTCGGTGATCACCACGATCTCCGCTTCCAGGTCGATGCCGTAGTCCTCGCTGACCACGCGCACCGGGTCGCGCGGGCCGAGGAAGCCGGCGCTGGTGGCCTGGTACATCAGCGGGTCGGTGTAGAAGCTCTCCGGCACCTCGGCGCCGCGGGCGCGGCGCACGCGCTCGACGTGCGGCAGGTAGGCGCTACCGTCGACGAACTCGTAGGCGCGCGGCAGCGGCGCGGCCAGGGCGTCGAACTCCAGTTCGAAGGCGCCTTCGGCCTCGCCGGCTTCCAGCGCGGCGGCCAGGGCGACCAGGCGCGGGGCGGCGCGCTGCCAGTCGTCCAGGGCCTGCTGCAGGGTGGCGGCGATGCCGGTGGCGCGCACGGCGCGGGCCAGGTCGCGCGATACCACCACGAGGGTGCCGTCGCGGCCGCCTTCCTTGAGGGATCCGAGCTTCATCGCCTACTCCTGCTGCTGGGGCCGCGGATTGTAGCGGCTCCGAGGCGATTGTTTCATTCGAAACGCTTTGGTACGGACCTGGACTCCCGGGCAGGGCCTTCCCGGAGGGGTGGCGGGCTAAAGCGGCGGAAAGGTCGCGTAGGGGTCCGCCGTGCCGCAGCGGGCCCTTCCGCCAGCTCGCCGCCCTATCCGCGGGCACTCGATGAGACAGCCGGAAGCCCTCTCCCCTGAACGATCCGGCCAGGCGTACGGGCGGGAACGGCCGGCTTCGCGTAGAATCGGCGGCCTGGTTGCCAGGCGGCCGTCCGTTTCCCTCGGGGAACGGCAGCCCCGGAACTCCCCGGCGCGCCGTCCCACTCCGACGCCATTCGCCAGGCAACCGGGCCGATTCCGGCCATCCACTTCTCGCAGCGCGGTTCACGGGAACGCTCCGAGTCACCGATCGCATGACCGATCAGCCCGCAGGCGCGAGCCTCCGCGGGTTTTGCCATGGAGCTTCCAATGTCGTTTGAAACCCTGGGCCTTGCGCCCTTCCTGCTGCGTGCGCTGGCCGAGCAGGGCTACGAGAACCCCACCCCGATCCAGCAGCAGGCCATCCCGCTGGCACTGCAGGGCCACGACCTGCTGGCCGGCGCGCAGACCGGCACCGGCAAGACCGCCGCGTTCGGCCTGCCGCTGCTGCAGCACCTGGGCACGAAACCGCAGGCGGTCAACGGCCCGCGCCGCCCGCGCGCGCTGGTGCTGGCCCCGACCCGCGAACTGGCCACCCAGGTGCATGACAGCCTGCGCGGCTACAGCAAGTACCTGCGCATCCCCAGCGCGGTGATCTACGGCGGCGTGGGCATGGGCAACCAGCTGGACGCCCTGCGTCGCGGCGTGGACCTGGTCATCGCCTGCCCGGGCCGCCTGATCGACCACATCGAGCGCCGCAGCATCGACCTGTCCGGGATCGAGGTGCTGATCCTGGACGAGGCCGATCGCATGCTCGACATGGGCTTCCTGCCCTCGATCAAGCGCATCCTGGCCAAGCTGCCGAAGCAGAACCGGCAGACCATGCTGTTCTCGGCGACCTTCCCGGAGTCGATCAAGCAGCTGGCCATGGAGTTCATGCGCAGCCCGCGCGAAGTCCAGGTCACTCCGCAGAACACCGTGGCCGAGACCATCGCCCACCGCGTGCATCCGGTCGACGCCGGCCGCAAGCGCGAACTGCTGCTGCACCTGCTGGGCCAGGACACGCGCGTGCAGACCCTGGTGTTCGCCAAGACCAAGCACGGCAGCGACAAGCTGGCCACCCATCTGGAGAAGGCCGGCATCCAGGCCGCCGCGATCCATGGCAACAAGAGCCAGGGCCAGCGCCTGCGCGCGCTCAGCGACTTCAAGTCCGGCAAGGTCAAGGTGCTGGTGGCGACCGATATCGCCGCGCGCGGCATCGACATCGACCAGCTGCCGCGGGTGATCAACTACGATCTGCCGATGGTGGCCGAGGACTACGTGCACCGCATCGGCCGTACCGGCCGCAACGGCGCCACCGGCGAGGCCCTGTCGCTGGTGTCGCAGGACGATGCCAAGCTGCTGCGCCAGATCGTGCGCCTGCTCGGCCGCGACATGGAGATCCGCGACCTGCCGGGCTTCGAGCCGCAGGTGCCAATCCGCTGGGGCAACAGCGCCCCGGGCAAGGCCGAGGTGCCGGGCGGGCAGCGTCCGCCGCGTCGCCACGCGCGCCGTCCGCACGGCGATGCGCCGCGCCACGCGCACGCCGGTCCGAAGAAGTCCGCAGGCGGCCAGCCGCAGCGCGAAGGCGGCAAGGCCGCGGCCAACCCGGGCCGTCGCCAGCAGCCGCACGGCCGCGGCCCGCGCCGCAGCCACACCAGCAATCACGCCCCGGCGTGATTGCCGGGTTCCACTCCGCGTAACAGAATCCACGCATGGACATCTTCAAGGTCTTCACCCTCGAAGCCGCGCACCGCCTGCCGAACGTGCCTGAAGGGCACAAGTGCGCGCGCCTGCACGGGCATTCGTTCCGGGTGGAAATCCATGTTTCCGGCGAGGCCGATCCGCACACCGGCTGGGTGATGGACTTCGCCGAGATCAAGTCCGCGTTCAAGCCACTGTACGAGCAGCTGGACCACCACTACCTCAACGAGATCGAGGGCCTGGAAAACCCGACCAGCGAACGGCTGGCGGCGTGGATCTGGGCCCGGCTCAAGCCGGCGCTGCCGCTGCTGAGCGAGGTCGTGGTCCACGAGACCTGCACTTCCGGCTGCCGCTACCGGGGCTGAGGCCCCGGCCCGCGGGGCCCTTCACGCGCAAATCCCGCCCTCCGGGCCGCCCAGGCGGCCCCGGGGGCGTGGCCGTGCGCAACCAAGTCCTTGAATCCAAAGGATCCTGAACGAAGGGAAAAATATCTGCCGGATCTTGTTGCATTGCAACAAAGACCGCTGTATGCTGCACCGCATCATCAGGCAATCCGTAACGGAGACCGCCATGTCGTACCAGTTCAATGACCAGTTCAGCGCCTATACCCACCAGCTCGCCGCTGTGGCCACGCGTGTGAACCGCCTGGCGCTGGAAAACGCCGAGACCGTCTTCGGCGTGCAGCTGCGGACCTTCGAGAAGAACATCGACGCCACCACCAGCTACCTCGGTGAGCTGGCCGAAGCCCGCGACCTGGAGGCCTACAAGAGCCTGTTCCCGAAGGGCCTGCAGGTTGCCCGCGACAACGCCGAGCGCGTCGCCGCCGCCGGCCAGGAAGTGTTCGGCCTGACCCTCAAGACCAGCGAGGCCCTCGGCCAGCTGGCCAAGAGCCAGTTCGAGGCCGCCACCGAGCAGGCCCAGGCCACCGTGGCCAAGGCTGCGAAGGCCGCCAAGCGCTGATCGCGCCACCGCGCGCCTGGCGCGCGGGCGACAACTGAATTTGCGCGGATCCCCTCCCCCGCGCAAACCCGGACCCGGCAGATCCCTCCCTCTGCCGGGTCTTTTTATGCGCGCGCGCCCAGCGCGAGGCGCGATGCCAGCGCCGCCGGCTGCGGGTCCGGCGAATACGGCAGGTGGCCCACGCACGGCGCCGGCAGCCGCTGCGCCAGCAGCGCCAGGTTCTCCTCGCGGCAGGCCATGTCCGGGTCGACCTCGCTGGCGATCCAGCCCACCAGTTCGCAGCCGTCGGCGGCGATCGCCGCGGCGGTCAGCCGCGCATGGTTGAGGCAGCCCAGGCGCAGGCCCACCACCAGCACCACCGGCGCCTGCAGCGCGCGCACCAGATCCGCCTGGTCGAGGTCGCCGGCCAGCGGCGCGGCCCAGCCGCCCACGCCCTCCACCACCACCACATCGGCCTGCGCACGCAGGCGGGCGAAAGCCTCCAGCAGCGGCGGCAACGCCACCTCGATCCCGGCCGCGCGGGCGGCGAGTTCCGGCGCCAGCGGTTCGGGCAGCGCGTACGGGTTGAGGTCGGCGTAGTCCGGGCGCGGATCGCTGGCCGCCTGCAGGGCCAGCGCGTCGGCATTGCGCCAGGTGCCCTCGACCCGTTCGCAGCCGCTGGCCACCGGCTTCATCCCCACCGCGCGCCGGCCGCCGGCGCGCAGCGCGTGCAGCAGGCTGCAGCTGGCCAGGGTCTTGCCGGCGCCGGTGTCGGTGCCGGTGACGTAGCAGCGGTCGGGGATGGCGAGGTCCATGGCGGCCGGGAACGGGAAAGGCCCCGCATCATACGGGCGCGCCGCGCCCCGCCTGCGGGCCCGGCGCCCGAAGCGGTACCATGCGGCCATGTCCTTCGACGCCATCCCCCTCGCCGGCGACAAGCCGGCCCAGTACGAGCAGCTGCTCGCCCAGGCACGCGGCCTCCTCCATGGCGAACGCGACCGCGTCGCCAACGCGGCCAACCTGTCGGCGCTGGTCTACCACGCCCTGCCCTCGCTGAACTGGGTGGGCTTCTACTTCTACGACGGCACCGAGCTGGTGGTCGGCCCGTTCCAGGGCCTGCCGGCCTGCGTGCGCATCCCGCTGGACAAGGGCGTGTGCGGCGCGGCCGCGTCGACCCGCCAGACCCAGCGCGTGGCGGACGTGCACGCCTTCCCCGGGCACATCGCCTGCGACCCGGCCTCGCGCTCGGAACTGGTGGTGCCGCTGGTCCACGACGGCGAACTGGTCGGCGTGTTCGACCTGGACAGCCCGGAACCGGACCGCTTCGACGCCGACGACCAGCGCGGCCTGGAAGCGATCGCCGCGGCCTTCGTCGAGTCGCTGCAATGAGCACGGCGCAGCTGCGCAACATCGGCCCCAAGAGCGCGGCGTGGCTGCGCCAGGTGGGCCTGCGCAGCGCCGAGGACCTGGCCGCCGCCGGGGCGGTGCAGGCCTTCCTCAAGGTCCGCCGCGCCGGCTTCAAGCCCAGCCTCAACCTGCTCTACGCCCTCGAGGGCGCCCTCACCGGCTGCCACTGGCACGACGTGCCCGAGGACCGGCGCCAGCAGCTGCTGGCCGAGCTGGAACAGCTCACCGCGGCGCTGCCGCCGGCGCGTGGGCGCCCGGTCGGCGGGCCGGTGACCACCGCCTTCTACGACAGCAATGGCGAAGTCCGCGCCGAGGGCGACGACGCGGTGGCCGACGGCCCCGCGGACGAAGGCGACGACCTCCCGGCCTGAGCGGCCGGTCGCAGATCGGCGGCCCCGGTGCCCGGGGCGATGACCTACAATCCCCGCACGCAAGGTGACCTTGCCGGCAGCCGCCGGCCGGGTTGAAACGGGAAGCCGGTGCGTCCGCAAGGACAAGGCCGGCGCTGCCCCCGCAACGGTAAGCGAACGCAACGCCGCGACATCCGCCACTGTGCCCAGGCACGGGAAGGCGTCGCGGTTGGAGCCCGGCACCACGCCGCGTTCCCGGTCGCGAGCCCGGAGACCGGCCTTGCGGACCCAGGTTGCGATGCGGAGGGCGTCGCGGCGTGCCGGCGCCGCCGTGCGCCTGTCCGCTTCCATGCGTCCTCCCGCGCGACTCCCACTCCCTGGCGCCGGGTGCGGCGCCAAGTACGCATGGAGCCATCGATGATCTTCCGTCCGCTCGCCGCCGCCGTCGCCCTGGCGCTGGCAGCTTCCCTCCCCGCTTTCGCCCAGGATCCGGCCACCGAACTCGACGAGGTGCTGGTCACCGCCACCCGCACCGAGATCGCGCTGCGCGACAGCCTTTCGCCGGCGCAGGTGATCGGCCGCGCCGAGATCGAGCGCAGCCAGGCCACCTCGCTGCAGCAGCTGCTCGCCGGCCGCGCCGGCATCAACCTCACCAACACCGGCGGGCTGGGCAAGCAGACCTCGCTGTTCCTGCGCGGCGCCGGCTCCAACCAGCTGCTGGTGCTGGTCGACGGCGTGCGCATGGGCTCGGCCACCGCCGGCCTGGCGGCGCTGCAGGACCTGCCGGTCGAGCAGATCGAGCGCATCGAGATCGTGCGCGGGCCACACTCGAGCCTGTATGGCGCCGATGCGATCGGCGGGGTGATCCAGGTGTTCACCCGCCGCGACCGCGACGGCCTGCAGCCGCGCGCGATGCTCGGCGCCGGCAGCAACGGCCTGCGCGAAGCCAGCGCCGGCCTGGGCGTGGGCAACGAGCGCGGCTGGTTCGGCGCCGACGTCGCCCTGCTGCGCACCGATGGCATCAACGCCTGCGACGGCACCACCGCCGGCTGGGGCGCAGGCTGCTTCGCCGAACAGCCCGACCGCGACGGCTACCGCAACCGTTCGGCCAGCGTGCGCGGCGGCGGTCGCCTCGGCGAGGCGTGGACGCTGGAAGGCAGCGCGCTGCGCGCCGACGGCTACAACCACTACGACGGCAGCTGGGCCGACTATTCGGAAACCGTACAGCAGGTGCTCTCCGGCAAACTGCGCTACGCGCCGAACGCACGCGTCGCGCTGCAGGCCAGCCTCGGCCGCAACGACGACCGCTCCGACGACTACAGCCCCTTCGGCCTGGCCGGCAGCCTGGAGACGCGCCGCGGGCAGGCCGCGCTGCAGGGCGAGTTCGTGCTGGCCGAAGGCCAGCAGCTGATCGCCGGCGTGGACTGGGCCGAGGACCGCATCACCGGTACCACCACCTATGTCGCCGACAGCCGCGACAACACCGGCGCCTTCGCCGAGTACCACGGCCGTTTCGGTGCGCAGCAGCTGCAGCTGGGCCTGCGCGGCGACGACAACGAGCAGTTCGGCAGCCACACCACCGGCAATGCCGGCTGGGGCTGGAAGTCCAGCGGCGGCCTGCACCTGTCGGCGCGCTACTCCACAGGCTTCCGCGCGCCGAGCTTCAACGACCTGTACTACCCGAACTACGGCAATCCGGCGCTGCGCCCGGAGGAATCGCGCAACCTCAACCTCGGCATCGCCGGCGGGGGCGACGGCTGGCGCTGGACCGTGGACCTGTACCAGAACAACGTGGACGACCTGGTCAGCTACGACTCCACCACCGCGCTGCCGGGCAACATCGACACCGCGCGCCTGCGCGGCGGCGAGGCCACGATCGCGACTTCCGTCGCCGGTTGGGACCTGCAGGCGCAGTACAGCCACGTCGATCCGCGCAACCGTTCGGCCGGCCCGAACCACGGCAAACTGCTGCCGCGCCGTTCGCGCGACACCGGCCGCATCGACCTGGACCGCAGCTTCGGCGCGCTGGCCATCGGCGCCACCTTCAACACCGCCGGCCACCGCTACGACGACGCCGCCAACCTGGTGCGCGTGGGCGGCTATTCCACGCTGGACCTGCGCGTGGAATACGTCTTCCACCCGGACTGGACGGTGCAGGCGCGCGTGACCAACGTCGGCGACCACGACTACGAGCTGATGGACTGGTACAACCAGCCCGGGCGCGAGTTCGGGATCAACCTGCGCTGGAAGCCGAAGGCGCGCTGAGGCGCCGGTCCCGGGCCGCGCGATCGCGCGGCCCGGCGTTGTTCAGAGCAGCGATTGCAACTGGCGCAGGTCGTCGAGCACGGCGACCGCGCCGGCGTTTTCCAGGTCCATGCCGCGCGGATAGCCGTAGCGCACCAGCGCCACCGGCATTCCCGCGGCCACGGCCGCGTCGCGGTCGGTGGCCGAGTCGCCGACCATCAGGCAGTCGCCCGCCTCCACGCCCAGCAGGCCGGCCAGGTGCAGCAGCGGCGCCGGATCGGGCTTGCGCTGCGGCAGCGTGTCGCCGCCGGCGAAGGCGCGGAAGAAACCGGCGATGCCCAGGTGCCCGAGCAGTGGCTCGACCATCGCCTGCGGCTTGTTGGTGCACACGGCCATCGGCAGGCCGCGTTCGCGCAGCAGTTCCAGCCCTTCGGCCACGCCCGGGTAGAGCACCGGCGAGCGCAGCAGGCACTGCCGGTAGTGGACCATGAAGCCGTCCATCACCGCTTCGGGTGCGCGCTCGTCGCCGGCATGGCGCAGCGCGGTGGCCACCAGCTGGCGCACGCCCTCGCCGATCCAGCCGCGTACCGTGGTTTCCGGCACGCGCGGATGGCCCAGCGATTCGAGGGTGCGGTTGAGCGCCTCGGCGATGTCGCTGGCGCTGTCCACCAGCGTTCCATCCAGGTCGAACAGCACCGCCTTCGTCGCCACGCCACGCTCCGCTTGCGCAAAGCGCGCATTGTAGCGGGCGGGTGCAGGCGATCCGTCGTCAGTGGATACGCGTGCCGCCCGCCGGCGCTGGCGCCAGCGTCAGGCTGACCGCGTGGCCTTCCCACGCCGGGACCTCGCGCACCGCGCGCAGCACCTGCACCAGTTCGCGGTAGGTGCTGGCCAGGCGCGAGAACAGCGCGGCGGTGGCGCTGCGCCCGCCTTCGGCCACGTCGCGGTACGCGCCGCGGCCCAGTTCGATGAAGTAGTCGACGCTGACGCGGCGGCGCTGGGCCAGGCCCGGGAACAGGCCGGCGATCAGCAGGCAGCGGTCGCCTACGTCCTGCAGGGCGTCGATGCGCGCGCTGCCGACCTGGGCCTGCGCGTTGAGCCATTCCAGCGCCTGGGTATAGGCGAGCAGCTGCGGATCGCGCTGGTGCCGCAGCAGGGCGAACACCAGGTAGGCCTCGCAGGTTTCGTCCAGCGACTGGCCGCTGCGCCGGCAGGCATCGAGCACCAGTCCCTGCCAGACCTCGGCGGCCGCGCCGGTACGGATCGACGACATGGCAACCTCCGCGTGTTGGATCACGCCCCGAGGCTAGCGCGAACGGAAAAGCCGTGCTGGCAGCAGCCGGCGGCGCCTGCTGCCAGTCCGCTCAGGAGAACAGCGACGCCTGCGGGGTGATGTCCTCCGGATCGCACAGCCCGCCCAGGCCCACGCCGACCAGCCGGTAGCGGGTCGAGGCCGGCAGGTCGACCCGCGCGCGCAGCGCCAGCGCAATCGCGGTCAGTTCCTGCACCGAGGCCGGCGGCACCTCCGGGGTGTGGCTGCGGGTGAGGATGCGGAACTGCGCGGTCTTCAGCTTCAATACCACGGTGCGGCCGACCCGCCCGGTGCGCCGGCTGCTGTTCCAGACCTTCTCCGCCAGCGCGCCGATCGCCTCGTCGAACTCGCCCAGGCGCAGGTCGCGCTCGAAGGTGTCCTCGGCGGAGACCTGCTGCACCGGCTGGTCCGGTGTCACCGGCCGCTCGTCGATCCCGCGGGCCCGCCGGTACAGGCTGTGGCCGAAGCTGCCGAACAGCGCCTCGAGCCGCTCCAGCGGCAGCTCGCGCAGCTGGCCCACGGTCTGCACGCCCAGGGCGGCCAGCTTCGCTTCCATCACCTTGCCGACGCCCGGCACGCGGTTCACCGGCAGCGGGGTCAGGAACAGCTCCACCCGCGACGGCGGCACCACGAACTGGCCGTCCGGCTTGCGCCAGTCCGAGGCGATCTTGGCCAGGAACTTGTTCGGCGCGATCCCGGCCGAGGCGGTCAGCGAGGTGGCCTCGCGGATCTGCGCGCGGATGGTGCGGGCGATCTCGGTGGCGATGCCGCCGCAGGTGGGCGAGTCGGTGACGTCGAGGTAAGCCTCGTCCAGCGACAGCGGTTCCACCAACGGGGTGTGGGCCAGGAAGATCTCGCGGATCTGCCGCGACACGGCCTTGTAGCGGGCGAAGTCCGGCGGCACGAACACCGCGTCCGGGCACAGCCGCTCGGCGCGCAGGGCCGGCATCGCCGAGCGCACCCCGAACCTGCGCGCCTCGTAGGACGCCGCACACACCACCGAGCGCGCGCCGCGCCAGGCCACCACCACCGGGCGCCCGCGCAGCGCCGGGTCGTCGCGCTGCTCCACCGACGCGTAGAACGCGTCCATGTCCACGTGGATGATCTTGCGCTGCGGCGGGACGGCATCGTGCGTCACCCAGGTATTGTGCGGCGCGCCGGCGCCCGGCGCCGCGTCGACGTGCGTCTCACGGCACCCGCGCCAGCATCGGCGACGGGCCGCCCTGCGCCGCAACACACGCCCGCGTATGTCTGAAGCATTTGATTGAAACGATCCTCGTCAGGCACGCTTTGGCGGTTTGCCTTTTCCGGAACCCTCATGAATCGCGCTTCCTCGTTCACCCGCGAGCAACTGGTCGCCAGCGGCCGCGGCGAACTGTTCGCCTCGGGCGATGCCCGCCTGCCCGCCGATCCGATGCTGATGTTCGACCGGATCGTGGAGATCAACGACCACGGCGGCGCCCATGGCAAGGGCCTGGTCCGCGCCGAACTCGACATCCGCCCGGACCTGTGGTTCTTCCAGTGCCATTTCATCGGCGACCCGGTGATGCCCGGCTGCCTGGGCCTGGATGCGATGTGGCAGTTGGTGGGCTTCTACCTGACCTGGCTGGGCGCTCCCGGGCGTGGCCGCGCCCTGGGCTGCGGCGAGGTCAAGTTCACCGGGCAGGTGCTGCCCACCGCCAGGCTGGTCACCTACGAGGTCGACATCAGCCGCGTGATCAACCGCAAGCTGGTGATGGCCCAGGGCGACGCCCGCATGCTGGTCGACGGCCGCGAGATCTACACCGCCAAGGACCTGCGCGTCGGCCTGTTCACCTCCACCGAGGATTTCTGACATGGCACGCCGCATCGCCATCACCGGCATGGGCATCGCCTCGTGCCTGGGCAATGACCTCGACACCGTCTCCGCCTCGCTGCGCGAAGGCCGTTCCGGCATCCGCCACCTGCCCGAGGCCGCCGAGCGCGGCCTGCGCAGCCAGGTCGGCGGCGCGGTCGACCTGGACCTGGACGCCGCCATCGACCGCAAGCTCAAGCGCTTCATGAGCGACGCGGCCGCCTACAGCTACGTCTCCATGCGCGATGCGATCGCCGACGCCGGCCTGGACGAGGCGCAGGTCAGCAACCCGCGCACCGGCCTGGTCGCCGGCTCCGGCGGCGGCTCCAGCCACTGGCAGGTGGAGACCGCCGACCTGCTGCGCGAGAAGGGCGTGCGCAAGGTCGGCCCGTACATGGTCCCGCGCACGATGTGCTCGACCGTGTCGGCCAACCTGGCCACCGCGTTCAGGATCAAGGGCCTGAGCTACTCGATCAGTGCCGCCTGCGCGACTTCCGCGCACTGCATCGGCGCGGCCGCCGACCTGATCCGCCACGGCGCCCAGGACATCGTCTTCGCCGGCGGCGGCGAGGACCTGCACTGGACCATGAGCGTGATGTTCGACGCCATGGGCGCGCTGTCGTCCTCGTTCAACGACACCCCGGAAAAGGCCTCGCGTCCGTACGACGCCGACCGCGACGGCTTCGTCATCGCCGGCGGCGGCGGCATGCTGGTGCTGGAGGACTGGGACCACGCCATCGCCCGCGGCGCGCGCATCCACGCCGAGCTGGTCGGCTACGGCGTGACCTCCGACGGCGCCGACATGGTCGCCCCCTCGGGCGAGGGCGCGGTGCGCTGCATGCGCATGGCCCTGCAGGGCCTGGAGCACCGGCGGGTCGACTACCTAAACACCCACGGCACCTCGACCCCGCTGGGCGACGTGACCGAACTGCAGGCGGTGCGCGAGGTGTTCGGCGACGACATGCCGCCGATCTCCTCGACCAAGTCGCTGTCCGGCCACTCGCTGGGCGCGGCCAGCGTGCACGAGGCGATCTACAGCCTGCTGATGATGCGCGACGGCTTCATCGCCGGCTCGGCCAACATCGAGAAGCTGGACGAGCGCGCCGAAGGCTTCCCGATCGCGCGCGAAAGCCGCGACGCCCACCTGGACCTGGTGATGTCGAACAGCTTCGGCTTCGGCGGCACCAACGCGACGCTGGTGTTTGCGCGGCCCTGATCGCGGCCCGATGCAAAACGGAAAAGCCCGGCTCCGGCCGGGCTTTTCTCTTGTAGCCCCTCTCCCGAACGCCCGCGTCCCATGGCTGTGGGCCGGAGCGCGGAGCGGGGTTGGGAGAGGCCCGGGTGTCGGCAAGTGGCAGCGTCCTCACGGACACCCGATTTCCCGATCAGCGGACTTCGGACGGAGCCGCGGCAGCGCACTGGGCACCCGCCCCTCACCCCGTTCCCTCTCCCGGTGGGAGAGGGGTGAACAGCATCACGCCGCCATGCCGCTGTGCCGCAGCAGCGCGTCGATGCTCGGCTCGCGGCCGCGGAAGGCCTTGAAGTTCTCCAGGGCGCTGCGGCTGCCGCCGCGCGAGAGCACCTCGGCGAGGAAGCGCGCGCCGGTTTCGGCCAGCTGGTCCGGCGCTTCCTCGAACGCGGCGTAGGCGTCGGCGCTTAGCACCTCGGCCCACTTGTAGCTGTAGTAACCGGCCGCGTAGCCGCCGGCGAAAATGTGGCTGAACTGGTGCGGGAAGCGATGCCATGCCGGCGGGCGGTTCACCGCCACTTCGTCGCGCACCCGCTCCAGCAGCGCCATCACGCTGTCGCTGGCCGGATCGAAGCGGCTGTGCAGCTCCATGTCGAACAGGGCGAACTCCAGCTGGCGCACGGTGAACATCCCGCTCTGGAAGTTCTTCGCCGCCAGCATCCTGTCGAACAGCTCGCGCGGCAGCGGTTCGCCGGTGTCCACGTGCGCGGTCATCGCCTGCACGCGCTCCCACTCCCAGCAGAAGTTCTCCATGAACTGGCTGGGCAGCTCCACCGCGTCCCACTCCACGCCGTTGATGCCGGCCACCGGCAGCTCGCCGATCGCGGTCAGCAGCTGGTGCAGGCCGTGGCCCATCTCGTGGAACAGGGTGGTGACCTCGTTGTGGCTGAAGGTCGCCGGCTTGCCGTCCACGCCCTTGCCGAAGTTGCACACCAGGTAGACGAGCGGCGTCTGCTCGGCGCCGCCGCGCACGCGCCGGTTGCGGCAGTCGTCCATCCACGCGCCGCCGCGCTTGCCCTCGCGCGCATACAGGTCCAGGTAGAACTGGCCCAGCAGGCGCCCCTGCGCATTCTCGACGCGGTAGAAGCGCATGTCCTCGTGCCACGCCGGCGCGCTGTCCGGCTTCACCTTCACCTGGTACAGCGACTCGATCACGCCGAACAGGCCGGCCAGCACCTTCGGCTCGGTGAAGTAGCGCTTCACCTCCTGCTCCGAATAGCTGTAGCGCGCCTGGCGCAGCCTGTCGCTGGCGTAGGCCAGGTCCCAGGGCTGCAGCTCGCTGATGCCCAGCTGTTCGCGGGCGAATTCCTCCAGCTCGGCACGGTCGCGGCGCGCGAACGGCAGCGCGCGGCCGGCCAGGTCGCGCAGGAAGCCGAGCACCTCGGCCGGCGACTGCGCCATCTTGGTGGCCAGCGAATACTCGGCGTAGCTGGCGAAGCCCAGCAGCGAAGCCAGCTCGGCGCGCAGCACCAGGATGCGGTCGATGTTGCCGCTGTTGTCCAGCTCCGCCGGACCGGCCTCCGACGCGCGCAGGCCGTGCGCCCGGTACAGCGCCTCGCGCAGCGCGCGGTCCTCGGCATAGGTCTGCACCGGCAGGTAGCACGGCATCTGCAGGGTCAGCTTCCAGCCCGGCTTGCCGTCCTGCTCCGCCGCCGCGCGGGCCGCGGCGACCACTTCGGCCGGCAGGCCGGCCAGCCGCGCCTCGTCCTCCACGTACAGGGCGAAGGCATCGGTGGCGTCGAGCACGTTCTGCGAGAATTTCGCCGACAGCGCGGCCAGTTCCTCCTGTACCGCCGAGAAGCGCGCCTTGGCTTCGTCGGCCAGCTCGGCGCCGCCCAGGCGGAAATCGCGCAGCGCGTTCTCCACCACCTTGCGCCGCACCGCGTCGTAGCCGGCGTATTCCGGCGACTCCGACAGGGCCTTGTACTGCGAGTACAGCGCCAGGTTCTGGCCCAGCGACGAGGCGAAGCGGGTCACCTTCGGCAGGTTGGCGTTGTAGGCCTCGCGCAGCTCCGGCGTGTTCACCACCGCCTGCAGGTGGCCGACCTGGCCCCAGGCCCGCCACAGGCGCTCGGTGGCGTCCTCCAGCGGGGTCACGAAGCTGTCCCAGGTCACCGGCGAGACGGTCTCGGCCTGCTTCACCGCCGCCTCGGCGCGGGCCAGCAGCTGGTCGATCGCCGGGCCGATGTGTTCGGGCCGGATCGCATCGAAGCGGGGAAGACCGGAGAAGTCGAGCAGCGGGTTGTCCTGCATGGGGCACCGGGGATGGGAAGTCACCTGGATAGATGCGCCCCCGGCATCCCGAAATCAACCCACGGAAGCATGAACTCCTGCCCCGGGCGCATGCCGAAGCCGCGCCGCGCCGAATGATTGCTGCACCCCTCGTAGAGTCGGGCCTGCCCGACTCCCACGCCAGGCGTGCCAGCGCGGGGAAAGGCAGCGGGGCGAGACCCGCTCTACAGGTCGCCGCAGGCCTGCACCCCGTCGAGGGTGCCGCCGGCCACCGCGGCGGCGATCGCCCGGTCCGCGCCTTCCACGTCGATGCCGTGGCGCGCGTACCACGCCGGGTCGTAATAGCTGTGCGCGTAGCGCTCGCCGCTGTCGCAGAGGATGCTCACGATCGACCCCGTGCGCCCGGCCTCGCGCATCGCCTGCGCCGCGCGCAGCACGCCGACGAAGTTAGTGCCGGTCGAACCGCCGACGCGCCGCCCCAGCACCGCGCTGACGTGGCGCATCGCCGCCAGGCTCAGCGCGTCGGGCACCTTCACCATCGCGTCGACGCAGGACGGGATGAAGCTGCGCTCCACCCGCGGCCGGCCGATGCCCTCGATCCGCGAGCCGCCCTGGATCGCCAGTTCCGGGTCGCCCTGCCCCTCCAGCGCACCGACGTAGTAGTCGTAGAACACCGACACTTCCGGATCCGCGCACAGCACCCGCGTCGCATGCCGCCGGTAGCGCACGTAGCGGCCCAGCGTCGCGCTGGTGCCGCCGGTGCCCGGGCCGCACACGATCCACTCCGGCACCGGATGCGGCTCCTCGGCCATCTGCTTGAAGATCGACTCGGCGATGTTGTTGTTCGCGCGCCAGTCGGTGGCCCGTTCGGCGTAGGTGAACTGGTCCATGAAGTGGCCGCCGCTCTCGCGCGCCAGCTGGGCCGACACCTCGTTGATCGTGCACGGGCTGTCGACCAGGTGGCAGCGGCCGCCCTGGAACTCGATCGCCGCGATCTTCTCCGGCGAGGTCGAAGCCGGGATCACCGCGATGAAGGGCAGGCCGAGCAGGCGCGCGAAGTACGCTTCCGACACCGCGGTCGAACCGCTGGACGCCTCCACCACCGTGCTGCCCTCGCGCAGCCAGCCGTTGGCCAGCGCGTACAGGAACAGCGAGCGCGCCAGCCGGTGCTTGAGGCTGCCGGTCGGGTGGCTGGATTCGTCCTTCAGGTAGACGTCGATGCCCGGGTAGCCGGGCAGCGGCAGCGGGATCAGGTGGGTGTCGGCCGAACGGTTGAAGTCGGCCTCGATCTTGCGGATGGCGGCGGCCACCCAGTCGCGCTGGGACATTGGATTGGCGGTGGACGGTATGCGTGGATTCTACCGGGCCCGGTGCGGGCGGCGGCGCTATAGTCCGGCGCAGGGTCCGCCGCGCGGACCCGGGAGCCGCGAGGATGGGGACCACCCGCACCGCACGCCGCACGCTCCGGCCGCACCTGGCCGCCGCTGGCGGCCATGTCCGCGCCCGCCTCGGTGCGCGGATCGGCAGCACCGGCCTGGTCGTGGGCACCTTGTTCTTCGCCGCCTCGCTCACTCCCAGCCTGATCCCGCGCGGGATCCCCGCCCAGGCCGCACTGTCCGGGCTGTGCCTGGCCGCCGGCTACGGCCTGGGCGTGGCGCTGCGCTGGCTGTGGGAATACCTGGAACTGCCGTTGCCCACCGCTGGCCGCGGCCGCCGCATGGTGCTGGCTGCCTGCGCCGCGGCCGCGGTGATGGCCCTGTGGCGCAGCCAGCACTGGGAGAACATCGTCCGCGCGCTGATGCAGCTGGAACCGGCCGGGCCGCTGCGCGGCCTGGGCGTGGCCGCCGGCGCGCTGCTGGTCGCGGCGCTGGCAGTGCTGCTTGGACGCGCGGCGCTGATGCTGGTGCACGCGTTGATGCGCCTGGTCGCGCGACGCATCCCGCGGCGCATCGCGAATGTGGTCGGCTTCGTCGCCGGCGTGCTGCTGCTGGCGGGCCTGGTCGACGGCGTGGTCCTGCGTTCGGTGCTGGACATGCTCGACGCCTCCTACCGCCAGGCCGACGCACTGATCCCGCCAGACGAGCCGCCCCCCACCGCCTGGGACAGCCCCGGCAGCGCGCAGTCGCTGGTGGCCTGGAATGAACTGGGACGGATGGGCCGGCGCTACGTCGCCGAACGCCCGGATGTCGCCGATATCGCCGCCTTCGCCGGCCCCGGCGCGAAGGCGCCGCTGCGCATCTACGCAGGCCTGCCGACCGGCGACACGCCCGCGCAGCGCGCGCGGCTGGCGGTGGAAGAGCTGCAGCGCATTGGCGGCTTCGAGCGCAAGGCGCTGGTCGTGATCACGCCGACCGGCACCGGCTGGGTCGACCCGGCCGGCATCGACGGCCTCGAGTACCTCTACCGCGGCGACGTGGCCAGCATCGCCGTGCAGTACTCCTACCTGTCCAGCCCGCTGACCCTGCTGCTGGACCCGGAGACCGGCGGCGAGACCGCGCGCGCCCTGTTCCGCGAGGTCTATGCACACTGGCGCACGCTGCCGCGCGGGCAACGCCCGAACCTGTTCCTGCACGGCCTGAGCCTGGGCGCGTTCAACTCGGAACGATCGTTCGAACTGTTCGAACTGCTGGAGGATCCGTTCGACGGCGCGGTGTGGAGCGGCCCGCCCTTCGCCGCCAGCCGCTGGGCCGCGGTCACCCGCGCGCGCAAGCCGGGCACGCCGGTGTGGCTGCCGCGCTTCGGCGACGACGGCTTCGTGCGCTTCATGAACCAGCACGGCAGCGCCACCCCGCCGGGCACGCCCTGGGGCCCGATGCGCGTGGTCTACCTGCAGTACGGCAGCGACGCGGTGACCTTCTTCGACCGCCACGGCTTCTTCCGCGAGCCCGAGCTGCTGCACGAACCGCGACCGCCGGACGTCTCGCCTTCGATGCGCTGGTATCCGGTGGTGACGGCGCTGCAGATGGGACTGGACACCTCGCTGTCGATGAGCGCGCCGATGGGCTTCGGCCACGTCTATGCGCCCTCGCACTACATCGCCGCCTGGGTGGAAGCGACCGGCATCGACGACTGGAATCCGGACGACCTGGCCCGGCTGCGGCGCCACCTGGACCAGCGCCGCGCCGAGGAACTGGCCAAGGCCAGCGACGAAACCGCGGACGGCTGAGGGCGCGGCGACGCGCTCACGACTGCCGCGCGGCCGATCTGCACCCGGATTGATCCAGATCAGGGGCACGCGGCGCGGCCTCCATAGGCTTGCCGCATGCCGAATACCCTGCCCTCCCCGTATCCCTTCCCTGCCCCGGCGCATGCCCCGGAACCAGGCCAGCGCATGCTCGACGCCTGCTTCCTCGGTCCCTACGGCGAGAACGACACCCTGCTGGAGAAGCTGGTGGTGGAGTTCCTGCGCGACCACGTGCACTGGCGCCGCAACTTCCATCCCGAGGATCCGCCGGCGATCCCCACCTCCGCCGCGCAGCACCCGGAATACCTGGCGCTGGAGGCGCGGATGCGCCGCGAGCTGCACCAGCTCTCCGCCGCGCTCAAGCAGTCGGTGCCGTTCCACAGCCCGCGCTACCTCGGCCACATGGCCTCGGACCTGCTGCTGCCCGGCCTGGCCGCGCAGATCCTCGCCCTGCCCTACAACCCGAACAACGTCAGCGAGGATGCCGCGCCGATCACCGTGCAGCTGGAAGTGCTCGCCGGCCTGCAGCTGGCGCGCATGTTCGGCTATCCCAGCGATCCTTCGCGCCCGGACTGCGCCTTCGGCCACCTCACCTCCGGCGGCACCCTGGCCAACTACCAGGCACTGCGGATGGCGCTGGCGCTGAAGGCCTTCCCGGTGGTCCTGCGCGCAGCGGGCGTGCCCGACATCGGCGTGCCCGAGGACGACTGGCAGGCGTTCAACCTGGCGCCGGACGAGGCGATCGCCCTGCTGGTGCGCTGGCAGGACTGGCTGGCCACGCTGGGCGAAGGCGAACGCCGCCGCTGGCGCGCGCGGTTCCAGGAGCAACGCCTGGAAACGCTGGGGATGTTCGAGTTCTTCTCGCGCCACCCCGACCTGAAGGTGCCGCAGGTGCTGGTGCCGGTGACCGCGCACTACTCGTGGAGCAAGGGCCTGAAGATGCTCGGCCTGGGGCGGGCGCAGCTGCGCCTGGTGGCGACCTGCGGCATGCGCATGGACGCGGCGGCCCTGCGCGAGGCGCTGGAGCAATGCGAGCGCGAACGCCAGCCGGTGCTGATGGTGGTGGCGGTGCTGGGCAGCACCGAGTACGGCACCATCGATCCGGTCGATGCGATCGTGCAGGCGCGCCGTGACATGACTGCGCGAGGACTGGGCTTCGGCATCCACGTCGACGCGGCCTGGGGCGGTTACCTGGCCACCCTGTTCCGCAACCCGGACGGCAGCCTGCGCGCGCTGGAGGAGATCCGCGGCGAGTACCGGGACTTCCCGCAGCCGGAAGTGCACGCCGCGTTCGCCGCACTGGCGCGGACCGATTCGGTGACGGTGGACCCGCACAAGCTCGGCTACCTGCCCTATGGCACCGGCGCCTTCGTCTGCCGCGACCACCGTGCCACCGCGCTGGTGTCCGAACAGGCCGACTACGTGTTCAAGGAAGGCGACCGCGACGACTACATGGCCCGCTACCGCCAGCTGGGCCAGTTCATCCCCGAAGGCTCCAAGGCCGGCGCGGCGGCCGCGGCGGTATACGTCACCCACCACGTGCTGCCGCTGGACCACGCCAACTTCGGCCTGATGCCGCGGCAGACGGTGCTGGCCGCCGAGGCGTTCCAGGAACGCGCGCAGCGCTTCGCGGACGAAATGCGCGGCGTGGTGGCCGCGACCGTGCCGTTCCCGCCCGACAGCAACCTGGTCTGCCTGGCGCTGAACCCGCACGGCAACCGCGACCTGGCCCGCGCCAATGCCTTCGTCCGCCGGCTCTACGACGAACTGCGCTGCGACCCCCACCGGCCGCTGCAGGTCAAGCAGTTCTTCGCCTCGACCACCACCCTGCAGCGCACGCTGGTCGGCGAAGCCGAACTGCGGCGCATCCTCGACGCGCTGGGCATCGACCCGGCAACGATGGACGAGGCCACCGACCGCCTGGTGATCCTGCGCCACACCCTGATGAACCCGTACCTGGTCGACCACGAGAACGGGATCAGCTACATCGACCTGTACTTCGAGTACCTGGGCACCCTGCTGCGGGACAGGACAGCGCCGTAAAGGCGGCGTCGCATGCAGCGCGCAACGGGCAGCAGGCCCGTGCGCCTGCCGCCGGGCTTACTCCACCGTCACCGACTTGGCCAGGTTGCGCGGTTTGTCGACGTCGGTGCCGCGGGCCAGGGCGGTGTGGTAGGCCAGCAGCTGCACCGGGATGGTGTGGATCACCGGGCTGAGCACGCCGGTATGGCGCGGGGTGCGGATCACGTGCACGCCCTCGGAGGCAGTGAAGTTGCTGTCCTGGTCGGCGAACACGAACAGCTCGCCGCCGCGGGCGCGCACCTCCTGCATGTTCGACTTCACCTTCTCCAGAAGCCGGTCGTTCGGCGCGATCACCACCACCGGCATCGATGCATCCACCAGCGCCAGCGGCCCGTGCTTGAGCTCGCCGGCCGGGTAGGCCTCGGCGTGGATGTAGGAGATTTCCTTGAGCTTGAGCGCGCCTTCCAGGGCGATCGGGTAGTGCAGGCCGCGGCCGAGGAACAGCGCATTCTGCTTGCCGGCGAAGCGTTCGGCCCAGACCTGGATCTGCGGCTCCAGGTTCAGCGCGTGCTGCACGCTGCCCGGCAGCATGCGCAGCTGCTCGAGGTAGTCCGCCTCCTGTTCGGCGCCCACCTTGCCGTGCAGCTTGCCCAGCACCACGGTCAGCTGGAACAGCGCCGCCAGCTGGGTGGTGAAGGCCTTGGTCGAGGCCACGCCGATCTCGGCGCCGGCGCGGGTGTAGCAGACCAGATCGCTGGCGCGCGGTATCGCGCTCTCCGGCACGTTGCAGATCGACAGGGTGTGCAGGTGGCCGAGCGACCTGGCGTACTTGAGCGCCTCCATCGTGTCCAGGGTCTCGCCGGACTGGGAGATGGTGACGATGAGCGTGCGCGGGTCGGCGTAGGCCTCGCGATAGCGGTACTCGCTGGCGATCTCCACGCTGCACGGCAGGCCGGCGATGGCCTCGATCCAGTAGCGCGCGGTCAGGCCGGCGTAGTAGCTGGTGCCGCAGGCGAGGATCTGCACGCCGGTCACCTCGCGCAGCACCGCCCCGGCGTTCGCACCGAACAGGGTCGGCTCGAAGCTGCCGGCGTCGATCACCGCCTCGATGGTGTCGCCCAGCGCGCGCGGCTGCTCGTGGATCTCCTTCTGCATGAAGTGCCGGTACGGGCCCAGCTCCAGCGAGGCCAGCGACACGTCGGAGACGTGCACCTCGCGCTGCACCTCGTTGTCGTCCTGGTCGAACACGCGCACGCCGGAGCGGGCGACCTCCACGGTGTCCCCTTCCTCCAGGAAGATCACCCGGCGGGTGGCCTGCACGATCGCCGAGACATCGGAGGCGAGGAAGTTCTCGCCCTCGCCCAGGCCGACCAGCAGCGGGCAGCCCATGCGCGCGCCGACCAGGCGGTCCGGCTCGGAGCGGCTGAGCACCGCCAGTGCGTAGGCGCCGGTCAGTTCCTTCACCGCGGCCTGCAGCGCGGCCAGCAGGTCGCGGCCACCGGCCATGTGGTGGTGGATAAGGTGGGCGATGACCTCGGTATCGGTCTGCGACTCGAACTCGTAGCCCAGCGCGCGCAGGCGCTCGCGCTGTTCCTCGTGGTTCTCGATGATGCCGTTGTGGACCAGGGCCAGGTCACCATGGCTGATGTGCGGGTGGGCGTTGGCCTCGGTCACGCCGCCGTGGGTCGCCCAGCGGGTGTGGCCGATGCCGAGCACTCCGTGGAAGCCTTCGGCGACGGCGGCCTGCTCCATCTCGGCCACGCGACCGGTGCGGCGCACGCGGCGCACGCCCTCGCTGGCGGCCACCGCGATGCCCGATGAGTCATACCCGCGGTACTCGAGGCGCTTGAGGCCTTCGACCAGGACAGGAACCACATCGCGATCCGCGATCGCGCCGACAATGCCGCACATAGGGTCTTCCTACCGGAACAGGCCGAGGATTCTACCCGCAGGGCGTCGCCACTCCGGGGCGTCCCGGGCGCCCCGCCGGGCCTTTGGCGTGCCGCCGTTCACGCCTTGGATAGGAACGTGCCGGTGGCGTGCCCAGGCTTGCGCGCGCGGCAAGCCTTGCACGACGCCCGGCGCCTCATCCCTCCCCGATGGGGCCCGGCCACCATGCGTCCGCCCTGTCCGCCCCCTGCCGGGGACTGTCCGCGCGCCGTCCGGCGGACACCGCGGACACTCACGTCCGAGGCGGACACCCTTCCAGATCAATCACTTGCAGTTGGCACGGTGCGTGCTTTGCCTTTGCCCGTACACCACCGGCCAACCACCACCCGATGATCCCAGACACCTCCGCCCAGGACCGCCCCCTCTCCTCTTCCGCCCACGCCCGCCCGGCGTGGCGCCGCTGGCTCTGGCCGGCGGTCGGCGCCGCCGCCTTCCTCGTGGTCGCCGGCTGGGTGGTGTCCAGCTGGGGCGCCGGCTCGCGCTCCTACGACTCCGCGCGCATCCGCATCGCCGAGGTGAAGCGCGGCGACCTGGTCCGGGACCTTTCCGCCGACGGCCGCGTCATCACCGCCAACAGCCCCACGCTGTACGCCATCGCCGGCGGCACCGTCACCCTGCAGGTGGTGGCCGGCGACGTGGTGAAGAAGGGCCAGGCCCTGGCGGTGATCGACAGCCCGGAGCTGCGCAGCAGGCTGGTGCAGGAGGAATCGACCCTGGCCAGCATGGAGGCCGAGGCCAGCCGCGCCCAGCTCGATGCGCGCATCGCCCGGCTCAACGCGCAGAAGGCGCTGGACCAGGCCGACATCGACCACACCGCCGCACAGCGCGACCTGGAGCGCTACCAGCGCGCCCATGCCGGCGGCGCGGTTTCCAACAACGAACTGGCCCGCGCCCAGGACGAACTGAAGAAGGCCCAGATCGGCCTGCAGACCGCGCGCAGCGACGCCGGCCTGCAGGACCAGGGCGCCGCGCTTGACGCGCGCAACAAGCGCCTGCTGGCCGACCGCCAGAAGGCGGTGGTCGACGAACTGCGCCGCCAGGTCGACCTGCTGACCCTGCGCGCGCCGTTCGACGGCCAGGTCGGCCAGGTGCAGATCTCGCAGGGGACCAACGTGGCGATCAACGCGCCGATCCTCAGCGTGGTCGACCTGAGCGAGTTCGAGGTCGAGATCCGCGTGCCGGAAAGCTTCGCCCGCGACCTGGCCATCGGCGTGCCGGCCCAGGTCACCAGCCAGGGCAAGCCGTGGCCGGCCCAGGTCTCGGCGGTATCGCCGGAAGTGGTCAACGGCGAGGTCACTGCGCGCCTGCGCTTCGACGACGGCCAGCAGCCGCCGGGCCTGCGCCAGAACCAGCGCCTGTCCGTGCGCATCGTGCTGGATACCCGCAAGAACGTGCTGATGGTCGAGCGCGGCCCGTTCGTCGAGCAGGGCGGCGGCCGCTACGCCTGGGTGGTCGACGGCCGCAGCGCCGAACGCCGCCCGGTGCAGACCGGCGCCAGCAGCCTGGGTTACGTGGAAATCGTCTCCGGCGCCAGGGAAGGCGACCGCATCGTGGTCTCCGGTTCCGACCAGTTCGGCGATGCCGAGAGGGTCGCAATCAATTGATTGCTCGTGATTGGTGATTCGGGATTCGTGATTCACAAGAGCAGAAGCAACTGCCCCCGGATCACCCCGACCACCAATCGAATCACCAATCACCAATCCCGAATCACCATCTACGAGGATCCTCCAATGCTGGAAATGCGCCAGGTCTCCAAGGTCTACCGCACCGCGATGGTCGAAACCCACGCCCTGCGCTCTCTCGACCTGCACGTCCGCGAGGGCGAGTTCGTCGCCGTCACCGGCCCGTCCGGTTCGGGCAAGACCACCTTCCTCAACATCGCCGGCCTGCTGGAAACCTTCGACTCGGGCGACTACCTGCTCGACGGCGAGAACGTGCGCGGCCTCTCCGACGACGCCCGCAGCAGGCTGCGCAACCGCAAGATCGGCTTCATCTTCCAGGGCTTCAACCTGATCCCGGACCTCAACCTGTTCGACAACGTCGACGTGCCGCTGCGCTACCGCGGCCTGCCGGCGGCCGATCGCAAGGCGCGCATCGAGAAGGCGCTGGCGGACGTCGGCCTGGCCTCGCGCATGAAGCACTTCCCGGCCGAGCTGTCCGGCGGCCAGCAGCAGCGCGTGGCCATCGCCCGCGCCCTGGCCGGCGAGCCGCGCCTGCTGCTGGCGGACGAGCCGACCGGCAACCTCGACTCGCAGATGGCGCGCGGGGTGATGGAGCTGCTGGAGCAGATCAACGCCGCCGGCACCACCATCGTGATGGTCACCCACGACCCGGAACTGGCCGCGCGTGCCCAGCGCAACGTGCACATCGTCGACGGCGTGGCCACCGACCTGACCGTCGAGCCGGGCCTGCAGCGCATTGCCCGCACCGTGGCCGCTTCGGCCTGAGGAGCCCACCATGCTCGGCTACTACTTCAACCTGGCACTGCGCAGCTTCCGCCGCGACAAGGCCCTGACCGCGCTGATGGTGCTGGCCATCGCCCTGGGCATCGGTGCGTGCATGACCACGCTGACCGTGTTCCACGTGCTGTCCGGCGACCCGATTCCGACCAAGAGCGACCGCCTGTTCTACGTGCAGCTGGACGCGGCGGAGATGAACGACTACACCCCCGGCGAGGAACCGGACGAGCAGCTGACCCGCTACGACTCCGAGACCCTGCTGCGCGAGAAGCGCGGCCTGCGCCAGGCGATGATGACCGGCGGCAGCGTGTCCGTTACGCCGGAGCGCGAGGGCCTGCCGCCGTTCCTGTCGGACGCGCGCTACACCAGCGCCGACTTCTTCCCGATGTTCGAAGTGCCGCTGCTGTACGGCAACGGCTGGAGCGCGGCGCAGGACGAGCAGCACGCGCGCGTGGCGGTGATCTCGAAGGAGCTCAACGAGCGCGTGTTCGGCGGCGGCAACAGCGTCGGCAAGCAGCTGCGCCTGGACCAGACCGACTTCACCGTGGTCGGCGTGGTCGACGAGTGGCGGCCCACGCCGCGCTTCTACGACATGAACAGCGACCGCTACGGCGAACTCGAGAACGTGTTCCTGCCGTTCACCACCTCGCGCGACCTGGACATGGGCCGCAACGGCAGCATGAACTGCTGGGGCGACACCCAGGGCGATGCCACCGGCCCGAACGCGCCGTGCAGCTGGATCCAGTACTGGGTCGAGCTGGAATCGGCGGGCAAGGCCGGCGAGTTCCGCGACTACCTGGTCAACTACTCCGACCAGCAGCGCGCGGCCGGCCGCTTCAAGCGCCCGACCAACGTCCGCCTGCGCAACGCGATGGAGCTGCTGGACTACGCGCGGGTCGTGCCGAACGACGTGGTGATGCAGCTGTGGCTGGGCTTCGGCTTCCTGCTGGTGTGCCTGGTCAACACCATCGGCCTGCTGCTGGCCAAGTTCCTGCGCCGCGGCAGCGAGATCGGCGTGCGCCGCGCCCTCGGCGCCTCGCGCGGGGCGATCTTCACCCAGTGCCTGGTCGAAGCCGGCACCGTCGGCCTGGCCGGCGGCATCCTCGGCCTGGGCCTGTCCCTGCTGGGCCTGTGGGGCGTCCGCCAGCAGCCGGCCAGCTACGCCGAACTGGCCCACCTCGACGTGGGCATGCTGCTGCTGACCTTCGTCCTGGCCGTGGTCGCCAGCATCCTCGCCGGCCTGCTCCCGGCCTGGCGCGCGATGCAGGTCACTCCCGCCATCCAGCTCAAGAGCCAGTAACGGGCCCCTGCCCGTCGCTGCCTACCGGAGACGTTCCATGGACATCCGACCCATCCTCTCCACCCTGCTGCGGCACAAGACCGCCGCGGCCCTGATCGTCATCGAGATCGCCCTGACCTGCGCGATCATCTGCAACGCGCTGTTCATGATCAGCGACCGCCTCACCCAGATCCGCGAGGTCAGCGGCCTGGCCGAGAACGAGCTGGTCCGCCTGCAGATCACCAGCATCGGCAGCGACAAGGAAGAGACCGCGCGTACCCGCTCCGACCTGGCCGCGCTGCGTGCCATCCCCGGCGTCAAGGACGCGACCGTGCTCAACCAGGTCCCGTTCGTGAACTCGTCCTGGAACAGCAGCGTGCGCCTGAGCCAGGACCAGCAGCAGTCGACCGTCAACGCCACTACCTACATGGCCGAGGACCAGTTCATCGAGACCCTGGGGCTGAAGCTGGTGGCCGGCCGCGACTTCAACCCGGACGAGTACGTGGACGCCGGCGACGTGCTCAACGCGGTGGGCGGCGACTTCACCATCCCCGCGGCGATCATCACCCGCAAGCTGGCCGACAAGCTGTTCCCGGGCGAGGACCCGATCGGCAAGGGCTTCTACAGCTGGAGCGACCAGCCCACCCGCGTGGTCGGCGTGGTCGAGCACCTGGTGCGGCCGAACCAGATGGGCGGCCCGACGGCGCGCGAGTACGCGATGGCGTTCCCGCTGCGCCCGCACTACAACCTCGGCGGCAACTACCTGGTCCGCACCGATCCGGAGCGCCGCCAGGAAGTGCTGGAGGCGGCCAAGAAGGTGCTGCTGGCCAACGGCGCCGACCGCATCCTGCTGGAGGACAACACCAAGACCGTCGAGGAGCTGCGCCGCGAGTTCTACCAGGCGCCGCGCGCGATGGCCTGGCTGCTGGGCATCGTCTGCGTGGCCCTGCTGCTGATCACCGCGCTGGGCATCATCGGCCTGGCCAGCTTCTGGGTGCAGCAGCGGACCAAGCAGATCGGCGTGCGCCGCGCCCTGGGCGCCACCCGCGGGCAGATCCTGCGCTATTTCCAGACCGAGAACTTCCTGCTGGCCACCATCGGCATCGCCGTCGGCATGCTGCTCGCCTTCGCCATCAACCAGGCGCTGATGGGCAAATACGAGATGGCGCGGCTGCCGGCGCTGTACCTGCCGTTCGGCGCGCTGCTGCTGTGGGGCCTGGGCCAGCTGGCCGTGCTCGCCCCGGCACGCCGCGCCGCCGCGATCCCGCCGGCCACCGCGACGCGCAGCGTATGAGCCGCCGCAGCGCCAACCGCTCCCGCGCCGTGCCGGTCGACCGCGCCCTGGTCCGGCACGCGATCGCCGCGGCCGTCCTGGCCGGCGCCGCCTGGCTGGCGTGGGCGCTGCCGCTGGCGCCCACCAGCGGCTCCGGCCGGCCGGCGCGCGCGCCGGCCGGTGGCCTGCTGGTGCACCCGATGGCCGGCCTCGGCGCGCTCGCGCAGGGCCGGCTGCAGGTCTGCGGAGCGGTCGCCGGCGACTGCCGCGCGGCCTCCGCGTCGGCGATGATCCCGCCGCGGGACACCATCGGACAGGTCGTCCGCGTTCCCGGCTAGCCACTGGCCGGCCGGGAACAGGTAGCCTTGTCCCCCTTCTTCCCTCCACTGCCGCGCTGCATGTCCACCATCCTGGTCATCGACGACAACCCTGCCGTCGCCACCGCCCTCGAAGTGCTGTTCTCGCTGCACGACCTGTCCACCGTGCACGCGGCTTCGCCCGAAGCCGGCCTGGCCCTGCTGGACAGCGAGCCGGTGGACCTGGTCATCCAGGACATGAACTTCACCGCCGATACCACCTCCGGCGACGAAGGCCGGGCGCTGTTCGCGGCGATCCGCGAGCGCCACCCGGACCTGCCGGTAGTGCTGCTGACCGCGTGGACGCACCTGGAAAGCGCGGTGGAGCTGATCAAGGCCGGCGCCGCCGACTACGTGGCCAAGCCCTGGCAGGACGCCAAGCTGCTGGCCACGGTCAACAACCTGCTGGAACTGGCCGAGGCGCGGCGCGAACTGGACCAGCGCCGCGACGGCGAACGCCGCCGCCGCGACGACCTGGCCCGGCGCTACGACCTGCGCGGCGCGGTGTTCGCCGACCCGGCCAGCGAGCGCGTGGTCGCGCTGGCCTGCCAGGTCGCCCGCTCCGGGCTGCCGGTGCTGATCACCGGCCCCAACGGCGCCGGCAAGGAGAAGATCGCCGAGATCATCCAGGCCAACTCGCCGGCGAAGTCCGGGCCGTTCGTGACCGTGAACTGCGGCGCGCTGCCGGCGGACCTGATCGAGGCCGAGCTGTTCGGCGCCGAGGCCGGCGCCTACACCGGCGCCAACAAGGCGCGCGAGGGCAAGTTCGAGGCCGCCGATGGCGGCACCCTGTTCCTGGACGAGATCGGCAACCTGCCGCCGGCCGGGCAGATGAAGCTGCTGCGCGTGCTGGAGACCGGACGCTTCGCGCGGCTGGGCTCCAACCGCGAGCGCCAGGTCAAGGTGCGCGTGGTCAGCGCGACCAACGCCGACCTGCCGGCGATGATCCGCGAAGGCAGCTTCCGCGAGGACCTCTACTACCGGCTCAACACCATCGAGCTGGCGATGCCGCCGCTGGCCGAGCGCCCCGGCGACATCGTGCCGCTGGCCGAGCATTTCCTCGATGACGACAAGACGCTGTCGGCCAGCGCGATCAGCGCGCTGCAGCGCCACCCGTGGCCGGGCAACGTGCGCGAGCTGCGCAACGTGATCCAGCGCGCGCAGCTGCTGGCCACCGGCCCGCGCATCGAGGCCGAGGACCTGGGCCTGCCGCGCGCACCGGCGCAGCGCAGCAGTCCCGCGCGCGAGCCGGAGCGCGAACAGATCGAGGCGGCGCTGCAGCGCGCCGGCGGAGTGATCGCCCAGGCCGCCGCCGAGCTGGGCATGAGCCGCCAGGCGCTGTACCGGCGCATGGAACGACACGGGTTGAAGCCCGCATGAGGCAGCCGGCATGAAGCTCCGCCGCAGCCTGTTCCTGCGCCTCTTTCTGCGCCTGTTGCCGGTGCTGGCGCTGGCTGCCGCGCTGCCCTGGACCTTCGCCTACTGGATCGACCATGGCTGGGTGGTGGCGGTCAGTTCCACCCTGATCCTGCTGGGCCTGGCGTGGTGGAGCCTGCACCGCGCGCTGGCGCCGCTCAACTCGCTGTTCCGGGCCCTCGCCGGCAGCGTCAACACCTACCGCGACGGCGAGTTCAACTTCGGCATCAACTGGCACAGCAACGACGAGATCGGCGAGCTGGTCCAGTCCCACGCCGAGCTGGGCGAGGTACTGCGCCAGCAGCGCCAGGACCTGGTGCAGCGCGAGCTGCTGCTGGACACCATGGTGCAGAACACGCCGGTGGCGATGCTGCTGTCGGCCGCCGGCGGCGACCAGGTCCGCCGCGTGGTCTACGCCAACGTCGCCGCGCGCAAGCTGCTCAACGAAGGCCACAAGCTGGAAGGCCAGCGCATCGACGAGCTGCTGGCATCGCTGCCGGCGGGGCTGCAGGAAGCGGTGGCGCGCGGCAACGACAGCCTGTTCTCGATCGCCGACGAGGATGGCGAGGACGAGCAGGTCTACCACCTGTCGCGCCGCACCTTCACCCTCAACGGCCGCCCGCACGAACTGCTGCTGGTGCGCCTGCTCACCCCGGAACTGCGCCGCCAGGAAGTGCAGACCTGGAAGAAGGTGATCCGGGTGATCAGCCACGAGCTCAACAACTCGCTGGCGCCGATCGCCTCGCTGGCCCATTCCGGCGCCGAGCTGGTGCGCCGCGGCCGCACCGAGCGGCTGGGCGAGGTGTTCGCCACGATCGAGGACCGTGCGCGGCACCTCGAGGGCTTCATCCGCGGTTACGCGCGCTTCGCCAAGCTGCCGCAGCCGCGCCTGGACCCGGTGGTATGGGGCGAGTTCCTCGCCCGCCTGCAGCGGCAGATCGGCTTCACCCTGGAAACCTCGACCCCGGACCTGCCCGGCAAGGTCGACGTGGCGCAGATGGAACAGGCGCTGCTGAACCTGCTCAAGAACGCGCACGAGGCCGGCGACGAAGCCGATCCGCCCAGCGACGAGGTCACCGTGCGCCTGCTGCGCATCCCGGGCTGGACCCGCCTCGAAGTCCTGGACCGCGGCCCCGGCATGAACGAGGCGGTGCTGCAGAACGCGCTGCTGCCGTTCTATTCAACCAAGCGCAACGGCACCGGCCTGGGCCTGGCGCTGTGCCGCGAGATCGTCGAGGCCCACGGAGGCCGCCTGTCGCTGCAGAACCGCACCGATGGCGGCCTGTGCGTGGCGGTGATGCTGCCGGAGAACTGAGCGGCGGCGCTGGCGAGGTCTGGCGCGTCGCCACGCGCTGCGGAGTCACCGCCGGACTGTATCGCCCAGGGACCAATGCGTGGCCGCAGCCCCCCTGCCCCGGATGC
This sequence comes from Pseudoxanthomonas suwonensis J47, assembly GCF_000513955.1. Lineage (GTDB taxonomy): Bacteria > Pseudomonadota > Gammaproteobacteria > Xanthomonadales > Xanthomonadaceae > Pseudoxanthomonas > Pseudoxanthomonas suwonensis_C. The sequence goes on along the minus strand of NZ_AZUZ01000015.1, from coordinate 39,598 downwards.
GGCCTTCGGCCTTGTCCGGGCTACATCTCGTGGTGCGTAGCCCGGGTAAGCGAAGCGCACCCGGGGACGACGCACGAAGCACGCCGCGGCCCCGCGGCCGCAGGTCAATCCCGGCTCAGGCCTTCGGCTTCTTCTCCGGCCGCTTCCAGCCTTCGATCGTGTTCTGGCGCGCGCGGGAGACGGTCAGCGCGTCCGGCGGCGCGTTGCGGGTGATGACCGAACCGGCGCCGATCGTCGCTCCGGCACCGATCTCCACCGGCGCCACCAGCGCGGAGTTGGAGCCGATGAAGGCGCCGTCGCCGATCACCGTGGCGGACTTGTTCACGCCGTCGTAGTTGCAGGTGATGGTGCCGGCGCCGACGTTGACCCCGGCGCCGACCTGCGCATCGCCCAGGTAGGTGAGGTGGTTGGCCTTGCTGCCCACGCCCAGCACCGCCTTCTTGGTCTCGACGAAGTTGCCGACGCGCACGCCGTCGGCCAGCACCGTGCCCTGGCGCAGGCGCGCGAACGGGCCGATCGTCGCCGCGCCCTCGGTGACCACGCCTTCCAGGTCGCAGTGCGCGAGCACCTCGGTGCCCGGGCCCAGGCGCACGTCCTTGAGCCGCACGAACGGGCCGATGCGCACGCCGTCGCCCAGTTCGACCTCACCTTCGAGGATCACGTTGGCGTCGATCTCCACGTCGCGGCCCACGCGCACGTTGCCGCGCTGGTCGAAGCGCACCGGGTCGAGCAGGCGCGCGCCCTGCGCGCACAGGTCCCGCGCGCAGCGCAGCTGGAACGCGCGCTCGAGCTGGGCCAGCTGCCAGGGATCGTTGGCGCCCTCGGCCTCCAGCGGATCGGCCACCAGCACCATCTCCGCGGCGTTGTACTCGGCCGCGGCCATGGCGAAGATGTCGGTCAGGTAGTACTCGCCCTGCGCGTTGTCGCTGGAAAGCCGGGCCAGCCAGCGCTTCAGCGGATCGGATTCGGCGGCGATGATGCCGGTGTTGATGGTGCGGATGCGGCGCTGTTCCTCGTCGGCATCGCGGTGCTCGACGATCGCGGCGACCCGGCCTTCCAGGTCGCGGACGATGCGGCCGTACCCGGTCGGGTCCTCCAGGTCGGCAACCAGCACGCGCAGCAGGCCCGGCGCATCGCGCAGCCGCGCCAGCGTCTCCGGCCGGGTCAGCGGCACGTCGCCGTACAGCACCAGCACGTCGCACGCCGCGGGGATGCCCGGCATCGCCTGCTGCACCGCGTGACCGGTGCCCAGTTGCTCGGCCTGCTCGTACCAGTGCAGGTCTTCCTGCCCGGCGAACGCGGCACGCACCGCCTCGCCGCCATGCCCGTAGACCACGTGGATGCCTTCCGGCTGCAGCGCGCGCGCCGTGGCGATCACGTGCGCCAGCATCGGCCGCCCGCCGACCGGCTGCAGCACCTTGGGGAGCGAGGACTTCATCCGCTTGCCCTCGCCGGCGGCGAGGATCACCACGTGCAACGCCTGGGTCATGGTCTGTCCGTTCTTCCGGGTGCGCCGATTCTACTTCGGCGGCGCGTGGACGCGTCCGCCCGGCGGCCGTGCCCGCCCTCACGGCTGTGAACGGAAGCCGACCGGCTGGCTTCCGGGGCCGTGCGGCTGGCTTCTACAATGGCGCTCCCCGCCTGCCGAGCGGCCGACCGGAACCGATCGATGCGACTCATCCGCCAGGGCAGCCATTACCTCGTCTTCGGCGTGCTGCAGCTGGTGGTGGACTGGGCGGTGTTCGTGGTCCTCACCGCGCTGGGCATCGCCCCTGCGCCAGCCAACCTGGCCGGGCGCACCGCCGGCGCCATGCTCGGCTTCTGGCTAAACGGCCGTTACACCTTCGCTGATGACGACGGCCACCGGCTCGGCTGGCGCCGCTTCGCCCGCTTCTGGGCGCTATGGCTGGTGATGACCGCGATCAGCACCCTGCTGGTGGCCGCGGTCGAGGCGCACCTGGGCCTGCGCCAGGCCTGGCTGGCCAAGCCGGTGGTCGAGGCGGGCCTGGCGATGGCCAACTTCTTCCTGATGCGGCATCTCGTCTATCGCTGACGCCGGGGACAGGATCGTCGCCGGCGTTGACCTGCGTCAGGGCGCGCACGCGGCGGTGGCCGCAGGCTGGGCTCCCCTTCCAGGAGCCTGCCATGAGCGCCCCCGACAGCACCGAGTACACCGCCCATCCCTTCGACGCCCGCGGCATCGCGCGACGCTTCCGCCACTCCGCCATCTTCGGCGCGCTCGGTGCGCTCGAACCCGGCGAGGCGATGCGCTTCGTCAACGACCACGACCCCCTGCCGCTGCTCGACCAGATCGCGACCCGCTTCGGCGATCGCATCGGGATCGCCTACCGCCAGCAGGCACCCGGGGCGGTGGTGATCGACTTCATCGTGCGCGCCTGAGCCGGCAGGCGCCCGCCCGGATCGCCTCGGCACAGGCGGTCCGGCGCCGGGTGCGGGCGTTCCGCCCGCGGCGAGGCTCAGCGCTCGAGGAAATTCCGCAGCAGCGCGTGGCCGTGCTCGGTGAGGATCGATTCGGGGTGGAACTGCACGCCTTCCACCGGGTGTTCGCGGTGGCGCAGGCCCATGATCTCCTCGAACGAGCCGTCCTCGTTCTCGGTCCAGGCGGTGATCTCCAGGCATTCCGGCAGCGTGGACTTCTCCACCACCAGCGAGTGGTAGCGGGTGGCCTCGTAGCCGTCCGGCAGGCCGGCGAACACGCCCTTGCCCTCGTGGCGGATCGCCGAGGTCTTGCCGTGCATGATCCGGCCGGCGCGGATGACGTTGCCACCGTAGGCCTGGCCGATGCTCTGGTGGCCCAGGCACACGCCGAGGATCGGCGTCGTCGCACCGAGCTTTTCGATCACCTCCAGCGACACGCCTGCCTCGTTGGGCGTGCACGGACCGGGCGAGATCACGATCCGCTCCGGGGCGAGCTTCGCGATCCCGTCCACCGTCAGCGCGTCGTTGCGCACCACCTTCACCTCCGCGCCCAGCGCCTGCAGGTACTGCACGAGGTTGAAGGTGAAGCTGTCGTAGTTGTCGATCATCAGGAGCATTGCGACGGCCTCACTCGACCAGGGTGTAGATGATGTAGACGTCCTGGGTGAGCTCGATGCTGCCCTCCTTCAACACCGTCGGGGCCGCGGCGACGCGGCTTCCCGTCACCGCGATGCTGTCCAGTTCGACGCCTTCGCCTGACGTGGCGTAACGGACGTTGAAGCCCTGGTTGGAGATGTTGTGGACGGTACCGAGGCGCCGGCCGACCGAGGTGGCCATGGCCTCGGCGGTGCCGCGCGCATCCTCGACCGCGGCCGCCAGCAGTTCCTTGCGCAGCTCGTCGGAACGGGCCAGCTCGAACCGGCCTGTGCTGAGCTGGAGCTGGGTGGCCGCTGGCAGCGACGAGATCATCGCCTGCAGGTCGGCGAGCCTGCGGAACCGCAGCTTCACCTGGCGCTCGTAGGTGTTGCCGAGGAACACCTGGGTATCGTCCCGGTCGTTGTAGCGGTACTCGGGCTCGACATCGAGGTTGGAGATATCGATGTCGCGGTCTTCCAGCCCCAGCCCCTGCGCCAGCTCGAGCACGCGCTGGGCCAGCGACTCGATCTGGCGCTGGGTCCTGGCCGCGTCCTTGCTCGTTTCCGACAGGGTGACGTGGAGCGGGAAGATGTCCGGCACCACCTCCGCCTTCGCCTTGCCATGCACGGCGATGAAAGGCGCGCCACTGATCGACTGGGCCTGCGCTCCGAACGCCAGCGACGACAGCAGCAGCGTGGCGATGATTGCCTTCATGCCTGGCCTCCGTGGTGTGGTCTTCATAGTCCCTGCGCGGCCTGGGCCACCGCGCGGAACAGCGCGCGGCCCTTGTTCATGGTCTCGTCCCACTCCTTCTGCGGATCGGAGTCGTAGACGATGCCCGCGCCGGCCTGCACGTGCAGGCGGCCGTCCTTGATCACGGCGGTGCGGATGGCGATGGCGGTATCGGCGTCGCCATGCCAGCCGATGTAGCCGATGCTGCCGGCATAGACATTGCGCTTGATCGGCTCCAGCTCGCGGATCACTTCCAGCGCGCGGATCTTCGGCGCGCCGCTGACCGTGCCGGCCGGGAACGTCGCGCGCAGCACGTCGGCATAGGACAGGCCCGGCAGCAGCGCGCCGGTGACCTCGCTGACGATGTGCATGACGTGGCTGTAGCGCTCGATCACGAAGCGCTCGCCGACCTCGACCGTGCCGGCCTGCGAGACCCGGCCGACATCGTTCCGGCCCAGGTCGATCAGCATCACGTGCTCGGCCAGTTCCTTCGGATCGGCCAGCAGGTCCTGCTCCAGCGCCAGGTCCTCCTCCGGCGTGCGGCCACGCGGGCGGGTGCCGGCGATCGGGCGCACGGTGACCTCGCCGCCCTGCAGGCGCACCAGGATCTCCGGCGAGGAGCCGACCACCTGCACTTCGCCGGTGTCGAGGAAATACATGTACGGCGACGGATTGAGCGCGCGCAGCGCGCGGTACACGTCGACCGGGCGCGCGTTGAACGGCACGCTCAGGCGCTGGCTCAGCACCACCTGGAACACGTCGCCGGCGCGGATGTATTCCTTCGACTTCTCCACCGCCTCGATGAAGCCTTCGCGGGTGAAGCCGGAGACGAAGTGGCTCTCGTCGAGCACGTCGCGGCTCAACGGCACCGGGTAGCTGCCGGGCTGGCGCAGCTTGTCGACCAGGGCGTCCAGGCGCGCCTGCGCCGCGTCCCAGGAACCGGGCAGGCGCGGGTCGGCGTGCACGACCAGGTACAGCCGGCCCTTGAGGTTGTCGAACACCGCCAGCTCTTCGGAGAGCATCAGGTGGATGTCCGGTGTGCCCAGCTCGTCGCGCTTGCCGCCGCCGGCCAGGCGCGGCTCGATGTAGCCGATGCACTCGAAGCCGAACCAGCCGACCAGGCCGCCGGTGAAGCCCGGCAGGCCTTCCAGCTTCGGCACCTGGTAGGCGGCGCGCAGCGCCTCGACCTCGGCGAACGGATCGGCGACTTCGCGCGTCTCCACCACCTGGCCGTGCTCGCGCACTTCCATGGTGTGGCCGCGGAAGGCGACGGTGCGCCGCGCCGGCAGGCCGATGATCGAGTAACGGCCGAAGCGTTCGCCGCCCTCGACCGATTCGAACAGGTAGGTGTGCGGGGCGTCGGCCAGCTTCAGGTAGACCGAAAGCGGCGTGTCCAGGTCGGACATCACCTCGCGGACGACGGGGATGCGGTTGTAACGGGCTTCAGCGGCGTGCTGCTGGAACTGCTCGGGCGTGACCAAGGGAGGCTTCCTTCCAGTGGATCAGGGCATGGCGGGTGACGACGGCATGCGGCCGCCATCGCCAGCACAGGCGCGCGGAGGAAGGTTGGAGCCTGATCGTCTGGCCGAACATGGGCCCACTTTACCCGCATCGGCGCGGACGCGCAGCCGTTACGGGGGCAACGGTGGCGCGGCGCCGGGGGGCGTCAGGAAGGTCGCGACCCGCGGGGGCCGGACGGCGACAGCAGCGGGCTGTCCGGCGGCAGGTGCATGCGCAGCCGGCCGGGCACGCATTCGACGCGGAAGCGGCGCGCGGCCACCGGCTCGCCGTCGAGGTTGAGGGTCAGCTCGCCGTCCAGCGATTCCACCTCGACCCGGGCCAGCCGCGTGCGCACCGCGCTGCGCTCCAGCGCCGCATGCTGGCCCTGCGCCACCACCGTGCCGAGGGTGGCCAGCAGTTCGCCGGACAGCTCGGGGATCACGGTGAGGTCGAGCAGGCCGTCGTCGACCACCGCCTCCGGGCACAGCGGCTGCCCGCCGCCGGCCTGGCGGCCGTTGCCCAGGCCCAGCGCGATCATCCCGCCCTCCCAGTCGAAGCCTGGCCCGCGCAGGCGCACCGGCAGCGGTTCGATCCGGCCCAGTTTCGCGATCCCGGTGACCAGGTAGGCCAGGCCGCCGAGCAGCTTTTTCAGGCCCTCGTCGGTCTCCACCGTGACCTCGGTGCCGAAGCCGCCGCTGGCCAGGTTGGCGCACCAGTGCTCGGTGCCGTCGGCCTCCACGCGCAGCAGGTCCAGCGGCGTCGGGGGCCCAGCGGCGACCAGGGACAGGGCCTCGCCCGGGTCCTGCGGCAACCCGGCGGCAGTGGCGAAATCGTTGGCCGTACCCAGCGGCACCAGGCCCAGCGCCGGCGTGTCCGCGGCCGGCAACTGCAGCCGCGCCAGCACGGCGGCGACCTCGCCCAGGGTGCCGTCGCCGCCGGCAGCGACCACCGTCGCCGCACCGGCGGCCATGGCTTCGTCCACGTAGCGGGCCGCGTCGCCGGGCTCCCACAGCACCCGCACCTGCACCGGCGTGCCGCGGTCGCGCAGTGCCGCCACCGCTTCGCGCAAGGCGTCGTCGCCGGCGGACTTGCCGTTGAGCAGCAGCCAGATCGTGGCCGGCACGCGGGGTTGGGTCATGGGCAGCCTGCGGGGGGAAGCGGTCCGGCAGGCTAGCAATGGCAGCGCCGGCGGGCCGTGAACCGGCGTCGCCACGCGGTCACGCCCCGGCGGCGGGATCGGCGTACGTGCGGCGGGGCAACCGGCGCTTCGCGGGCCGGAGCGCCGAACAGGCAGGCGCCGGGCACCCGCCCGGTCGGGTCAGCCGCGCGCGGCGTCCACCGCGGCCTTCATCCTCGCGATGGTGTCCGCGTAGGCCTCGCGGGTGCGCGGGGCGGTGAAGATCGCCGAGCCGGCGACGAAGGTGTCGGCGCCGGCGGCGGCGATCTGGCCGATGTTGTCGGCCTTGACCCCGCCATCGATCTCCAGCCGGATCGGCTTGCCGGTCTTGTCGATCATCGCCCGCACCGCGCGCAGCTTGTCCAGGCTGGACGGGATGAAGGACTGGCCGCCGAAGCCGGGGTTCACCGACATCAGCATCACCAGGTCCAGGTCCTCCAGCACCCAGTCCAGCACCTCGACCGGCGTGGCCGGGTTGAGCACCAGGCCGGCCTGGCAGCCGTGCGACCTGATCAGCTGGATGGTGCGGTGGACGTGGCGGCTGGCTTCCGGGTGGAAGCTGATGAGGTTGGCGCCGGCGGCGGCGAAGTCCGGGACGATGCGGTCCACCGGCTCCACCATCAGGTGCACGTCGATGAAGGCCTGGACGCCGTGGTTGCGCAGCGCCTGGCAGACCATCGGGCCGATCGTCAGGTTGGGCACGTAATGGTTGTCCATCACGTCGAAATGGACCCAGTCGGCGCCGGCGGCCAGGACGTTGTCCACTTCCTCGCCCAGGCGGGCGAAGTCGGCCGAGAGGATGGACGGGGCGATGACGGTGGGCTGCATGGTCGGCTCGGGCAAGGCGGGGAACGGGGCGTGACGCCGGGGTCAGCGGCGGCGCAGGGCGCGGATGCGGTCGTAGGCGGCGTTGATGGCACGGGCGCGCTTTTCGGCCTGCTCGCGCAGCTCGGGGGCGGCGCCGGCGACCTTGTCCGGGTGGTACTGGGACATCAGCCGGCGGTAGGCCTGGTCGATCTCGGCGTCGCTGGCCTCGCGGGTCAGGCCCAGCTCGGCATAGGGATTCTCGCGCTCGCGCAGGCGGAACCAGTCGGCATCGAAGGCGTGGCCCAGCAGCAGGCCGACCACGGCACCGAACAGGGGGTTGGCCCGGAACAGCAGCGCCCCGGCGATGGCTCCCAGCAGTTTTCCGTACCAGCGGTTCATTCGGCGGGCGTCGCCCCTGGCCTCTGGAGCACCCCGGGCGGGGCCTGGCGTGCGGGATGGCAATTCTACGGCACAGGCGGCTCCACTGGCCGTACACTGTGCGGCCGGCCGCCACGCGGGCGTCGCCAGGCGTGGGTCGGGCCGCCGTCAAATCCTGTGTCCCGCCTGCTTCCGGAGACTGCGTTGTCCACGACCCTGCTCCAGTCCGACCTCCCCGGCCTGCCGCTGCGCCACCGCGGCAAGGTGCGCGACGTGTTCGACCTTCCCCGCGAACGGATCCCCGACGCGGCGCTGGCCACGGCCGGCGATTCCGGCAACTCGCCGGACGGCTACCTGCTGATGGTCGCCACCGACCGCCTTTCGGCGTTCGACGTGGTCCTGCCCGACCCGATCCCCGGCAAGGGCGAGATGCTGTGCCAGATCTCCAACTTCTGGTTCGGCAAGACCGCGCACCTGATGCCCAACCACCTCACCGGGATCGATGTCGCTTCGGTCCTGCCCGAGGGCGCGGACCCGGCGCTGTATGCGAAGCGCGCGGTGGTCACCCGCAAGCTCAAGCCGGTGCCGGTGGAGGCGATCGCCCGCGGCTACCTGATCGGCAGCGGCTGGAAGGACTACCAGCGCACGGGCAAGGTCAGCGGTATCGCGCTGCCCGAGGGCCTGCGCCAGGCCGAGCAGCTGCCGGAGCCGATCTTCACTCCGTCGACCAAGGCCGCCGTCGGCGACCACGACGAGAACATCGATTTCGACGCGATGGTGCGCAAGGTCGGCGGCGAGCTGGCCGAGCGCGTACGCGACGCGACGCTGCGCCTGTACCGCTTCGCGGCGACCTACGCGGCCGAGCGCGGCATCCTGCTGGCCGACACCAAGTTCGAGTTCGGCACCGACGCCGACGGCCGCCTGTACATCATGGACGAGATGCTGACGCCGGATTCCTCGCGCTACTGGCCGGCCGACGAGTACGAGGTGGGCACGAGCCCGCCGAGCTACGACAAGCAGATCGTGCGCGACTACCTGGAAACGCTGGACTGGGACAAGACGCCGCCGGGCCCGAAGCTGCCGGCCGAGGTCATCGAGCGCACCCGCGCCCGCTACGCCGAGGCGCTGCAGAAGCTGGCCGGCATCTCGATCGACTGACCCCGCTGCGGGGCGACAACGCCCCGCACTGCCCGTAACCCGGACAAGCGAACCGCATCCGGGTGCGCCGGGAATGAACCGCCCCGGCCCGCGTGCATGGGACGCGGGCGTCCGGCGGCATGCGCGGCAGTGGCACGCAAACATGCCGCCCCACCCCGGTCGGAGCGGGGTTTCAGGGCTTCGGCCTTATCCGGGCTGCTCCCCGCGCGCTATCCTCGACGCACACGCGTACGGGATCCCCGGGAGGGACGAGATGGACGCCACCCTGCAGCGGCCGATCGACCGCTATTTCGCCAGCTATTCCGGCGACCACCGCAACCTCCTCAACCAGCGCATCCACGTCGTCGCCGTGCCGGCGATCCTGTGGTCGGTGGTGGCGCTGGTGTGGTGCATCCCGGTCGTTGGCACCTGGATGAAGACCGGGGTGTGGGCGGCCTTCGCGATGTTCTTCGCCTGGATGTTCTATTACCGCATGTCGCGGCCGCTGGGCCTGGGCATGCTGGCGGTGTTCTTCCTGTGCGGCTGCATCTGCCGGCTGGTGGAGATGCGCTTCGGCCTGCAGGCGCTGCTGTGGAGCGCGGTCACCGTGTTCGTGGTCGCGTGGATCGCGCAGTTCGTCGGCCACAAGTTCGAAGGCCGCAAGCCCAGCTTCCTCACCGACCTGGTCTACCTGCTGATCGGACCGGCCTGGGTGCTGGCGAAGTTCTACCGGAAGATGGGCTGGAAGTACTGAGCCGGCGGGAAACCCCTCCCATGCCGCGCGTTGTCTTGAAGGGTTGGCGGCGCGTATCCCCGCGTCGCTGTGACCACGCATCCCGACGCACCCCACCGTCCCCGGGCTCTAGATCGAGTCCGCCCCCTCGAACATCCACGCTTCCGGCGCGAACCCGCGCGGCGCATAGCCCAGCTCGCGCCGCGCCGGGCCCGCGTCGAACACCAGGTCCTCGCGCATCCGCTGCAGCACCGCCGGACCGGCGTCGTGCACGCCAAGCGCGCGCGCGGTCCATGCCGCCAGCGAGAACAGCGGCCCCGGCAGCAGCCACAATCGCCGTGGCGGCTGCAGCGATGCCAGCACCCTCGCCACCATGTCCCGGTAGGCGAGGGTTTCGCCACCGGGCAGATCGAAGGCACGCAGCCCGCGTCCGGGGCCATCCAGCGCCGCCAGCGCCGCGTCGGCCAGGTCGTCCACATGCACCGGCTGGCGCCGTCCGCGCGCGTCGTGCGGCAGCACGAACAGGCCGTGCCGGCGCGCCAGCGCCGCGATCCGGCTGAGGTTGCGGTCTCCGCCGCCGCCGTAGACCAGGGTCGGGCGCAGCAGCGTGACCGCGGCATCGCGTCCGGCGGCCGTCGCCGCGAGCCGCTCTTCCGCCTCGCGCAGGCGCGCGGCCAGCGCGCGCTCGGCCGGATCCGGCGAGCGGTCCTTGACGTGCACGCTGGTCGAGCCGAAGGCCACCACCGGCGTCGGCCCGGTCGGCGTGGCCGCGTACCACTGCGAGAACAGGTCCAGCGGCCCGCAGCTGAGGATGGCCTCGAAGCCGTCGCCGGGCCCGGCCGAACCGGGCAGCGCGCCCTGGCGCCATTCCACCCCGGGCAGCGGCGGCGCCGCGCCCCGGCTCAGCGCCACCACCTGCCAGCCGCGCGCCTGCAGCCGGGCGAGCACGCGGCGGCCGATCGGGCCGGTGCCGCCGAACAGCAGTGCGCGGGGTGGCGACGCGCTCACCGGCGGCGCGGAGGGAGAAGCTTCGACATGCGCACAGCATAGCGACCGCGTCGCAGGACGTGCCGCGTGCCGCGGCGTACTTGCACCTGCTGTTACACTCGGGCGCCTGCTCGACCACGCTTCCTGCCCCGGATGATCCCCTTCCTGGAAACCATGCTCGCCCTGCCGTTCCTCGCGGCCCTGGCGATGGTGTTCCTGCGCGGCCGTCCGCGCGGGCAGGTGGCGTGGGTGGCCGCGGCCGCGCCGGTGCTGGGCCTGCTGGTGCTGGCCTGGCTGACCCCGGCGGTGCTGCAGGGCTGGATCCCGCGCGCCGGCTGCGCCTGGATCCCGCAGATCGGCCTGGACTTCAGCCTGCGCCTGGACGGCCTGGCCTGGATGTTCGCCGGGCTGGTGCTGGCGATCGGCGTGCTGGTGGTGATGTACGCCCACTACTACCTGTCGAAGGAGGACAGCGCGCCGCGCTTCTTCGGCTGCCTGCTGTTCTTCATGGGCTCGATGCTGGGCGTGGTGCTGGCCGGCAACCTGCTCCTGCTGCTGGTGTTCTGGGAACTGACCAGCATCAGCTCGTTCCTGCTGATCGGCTACTGGTACAAGCGCCAGGACGCGCGCGAGGGCGCGCGCATGGCCCTGGCGATCACCGGTGGCGGCGGCCTGGCCCTGCTCGGCGGCGTGCTGCTGATCGGCCGCATCGTCGGCAGCTACGACCTGGACGTGGTGCTGGCCTCCGGCGACCTGATCCGCGAGAGCGCGCTCTACCCGTGGGCGCTGGGCCTGGTGCTGGCCGGCGTGTTCACCAAGAGCGCGCAGTTCCCGGTGCACTTCTGGCTGCCGCACGCCATGGCCGCGCCGACGCCGGTGTCGGCCTACCTGCATTCGGCGACGATGGTGAAGGCCGGCGTGTTCCTGCTGGCCCGGCTGCACCCGGCGCTCGCCGGCACCGACCTGTTCTTCTACGTGGTCACCGGCGTGGGCACGGTGACCCTGCTGGCCGGCGCCTGGTACGCGATCTTCCAGCACGACCTCAAGGGCCTGCTGGCGTACTCGACGATCTCGCATTTGGGCCTGATCACCGTGCTGTTCGGCCTGTCCACGCCTATGGCGGTGGTCGCCGGCGTGTTCCACATCCTCAACCACGCCACGTTCAAGGCCTCTCTGTTCATGGCCGCGGGCATCATCGACCACGAGACCGGCACCCGCGACATGCGCCGGCTGGGCAACCTGCGCAGGTACATGCCCATGACCAGCGCGCTGGCGATCATCGCCTCGCTGTCGATGGCCGGCATCCCGCTGCTCAACGGCTTCCTGTCCAAGGAGATGTTCTTCGCCGAGGCGCTGGGCGTCGAGCGCTACCGGATGATGGGCAACTGGGTGGCGGTGGCGGCGCTGCTGTACGGCATCTTCGGCGTGGCCTACAGCCTGCGCTTCATCCTCGAGACCTTCTTCGGCGAAGGCCCGCGCGGGCTGGACCGGGTGCCGCACGAGCCGCCGCGCTGGATGAAGATCCCGGTGGAGGTGCTGGTGCTGCTGTGCGTGGCCGTGGGCGTGGCGCCGGCGTGGACCATCGCCCCGGTGCTGCAGGCCGGCGCCGGCGCGATCCTCGGCGAGGCCATGCCGCACTACAGCCTGGCGGTCTGGCACGGCCTCAACCGGCCGCTGCTGATGAGCCTGGCCGGCATCGTCGGCGGCGTGGCGCTGTACTTCGGCCTGCGCCGGCTGCTGGACCTGCACGCGATCATGCGCAGCTCGCTGGGCCGGCAGGTGTTCCGCTGGAACATGGAAGCGCTGTACGCCCTCGCCGCCCGCTTCACCACGGGGCTGGCCAACGGCAGCCTGCAGCGCAGCATGGTCTGGCTGGTCGCCGCGGCGCTGTTCGCCGGCGCCGCGCCGTTCCTGTCCGGCGTGTCGCCGCCGCTGCAATGGCGCGCCCCGCAGCCGATGCCGCTGCTTGGCTGGCTGCTGTGGCTGGTGCTGCTGGCCTGCACCGCGTGGACCATCAAGTTCTATCGCCAGCGCCTGCTGGCCCTGGTCGTGCTCGGCGGCGCCGGGCTGATGGTGAGCCTGACCTTCGTGTTCCTCTCGGCGCCGGACCTGGCCCTGACCCAGCTGCTGGTGGAAATGGTCAGCCTGGCCCTGCTCCTGCTCGGCCTGCACTACCTGCCGGCGCGGTCGCCGCCGGAGCGCACGCCGCGCCGGCGCCTGCGCGACATCGTCGTGGCCGCGGCGGCGGGCCTGGGCATCGGCCTGCTCGCCTACGCGATGATGACCCGCGTGCCCGGCGAGCCGGCCAGCCTGGAGATGCTGGCGCGCTCGCTGCCGGAGGCCTACGGCCGCAACGTGGTCAACGTGATCCTGGTCGACTTCCGCGGCTTCGACACCTTCGGCGAGATCACCGTGTTCGGCGTGGCCGCGCTGATCGTGCACGCGCTGCTGCGGCGCGCGCGGATGGCGCCGGAGAAGGTGATGGCCGGGCCGCCGGTGAAGCTGCCGGTGCCGGCCGACCTGGCGCAGATGATGTTCCCGCTGACCCTGACCGTTTCGGTGTTCCTGTTCCTGCGCGGGCACAACGCGCCCGGCGGCGGCTTCATCGCCGGCCTGGTGCTGGCGGTGCCGCTGCTGATCCAGTACGTGATCCAGGGCGCGGCCTCGGTCGAGTCGCGCTTCGGCTTCGACTACATCAAGTGCATCGCCGTGGGCCTGATCGTGGCCGCGGCCAGCGGCGCGGCCTCGTTCGCGTTCGGGCTGGAGTTCCTGACCAGCGGCCACGCCGAGCTGGACCTGCCGTTCCTCGGCGAACTGGAGCTGGCCAGCGCGATGGGCTTCGACACCGGCGTGTACCTGGTGGTGTTCGGCGGGGCTATGCTGATCCTGTCGATGCTGGGCACGATCAAGCCCTCGCGCACCCGCGTCGCGCGACAGGGCGTGATCGAACCGGGCGAACGCTCGACCCGCACGGGGGAGCGGCCGTGATGCACATGGAGGCGAAGCGCTGATGGAGCTGGCGATGGCGAGCGCGATCGGGCTGCTCACCGCGGCGGGGGTGTACCTGCTGCTGCGCGCGCGCAGTTTCGACCTGATCCTGGGGCTGACCCTGCTCTCGTACGCGACCAACCTGCTGATCTTCTCCAGCGGCCGCCTGGTGGCGGGCAAGCCGCCGGTGCTGCGCGACGGCGTGGCCACCGACCTGGCCCACTACACCGACCCGCTGCCGCAGGCGCTGGTGCTGACCGCGATCGTGATCTCCTTCGCGATGACCGCGGTGAGCATCGTCATCGCCATCCGCAGCCGCGCCGACAACCACAGCGACCACGTCGACGGCAGCAGCGCCGAGCGCGAGTTCCAGCTGGCCGAGCAGCGCCGCCACGAGGAAGCGCGCGTGGCTACCCTGGCCGCCGACACGGCCCGCGCCAGGTCCACCGGCGAAGCCTCGCCCGCGCGCGACATGGAGGCCGGCGGATGAACCACCTTCCGCTGCTGCCGATCCTGGTGCCGCTGGTCGCCGCGGCGCTGGCCCTGTTCTTCGAGCACCGCCGCTTCGGCATGGCGCCGCAGCGCATGGTCGCGTGGACCTCGATGGCGGCGATGCTGGTGGTCTCGATCCTGCTGGCGCAACGCGCCGCCGGCGGCGAGATCGCGGTGTACCTGGTCGGCGACTGGCCGGCGCGGCTGGGCATCGCGCTGATGGTCGACCGGCTCTCGGCGCTGATGCTGCTGGCCGCGCAGCTGCTGGGCGTGGCCTGCCTGCTGCACGCCTGCGCCGGCTGGGACCGGCGCGCGCCGCATTTCCACGCGTTCTTCCAGTTCCAGATGATGGGCCTGAACGGCGCGTTCCTGACCGGCGACATCTTCAACCTGTTCGTGTTCTTCGAGGTGCTGCTGATCGCCTCGTACGGGCTGATGCTCAGCGGCGGCCGCGGCGAGCGCCTGCGCGCCGGCCTGCACTACGTGGCCTTCAACATCGCCGCTTCGACGCTGTTCCTGGTCGCCCTGGGCCTGGTCTACGGCCTGCTGGGTACGCTCAACATGGCCGAGCTGGCGGCGCGCGTGGCCGAGCTGCCGGTGGAGGACGTCGCCCTCGTGCAGGCGGCGGCCGGCCTGCTGGTCGTGGTGTTCTGCGCCAAGGCGGCGCTGTTCCCGATGTACTTCTGGCTGCCGCAGACCTACACGCATGCGCCGGCGGCGGTGGCCGGGCTGTTCGCGATCATGACCAAGGTCGGCCTGTACGCGGTGCTGCGCGTGTGCACGCTCAGCTTCGGTACCGGCACGGTGGCCGGCTTCGCCTGGCCGGCGCTGCTGGCGCTGGGCGGCACCACCCTGGTCCTGTCCTCGCTGGGCGTGCTGGCCTCGCGCAAGCTGCGGGCGATGACCGCCTACCTGGTGCTGGGCTCGGCGGCGACGCTGTTCCTCGCCTTTGCCCTGGCCAGCGCCGGGACCATCTCCGCCGGCCTGTACTATCTGGTGCACAGCACCTTCGCCGGCGCCGCGCTGTTCCTGCTGGCCGACCTGATCCGCCGCCGCCGCGGCAATGCCGGCGACCGCAAGGACGTGCTGTCCGCGCTGCCGGACCGCACCCTGCCGGGCGTGGTGTACCTGGTCGCGGCGGTGTCGCTGGCCGGGTTGCCGCCGCTGTCGGGCTTCATCGGCAAGCTGCTGCTGCTCGAGGCGGTGCCGGCGCCCCGCACCGGCTGGGTGTGGGCGCTGGTGCTGGGCAGCAGCTTCATGATGCTGGTCGGGCTGGCCCGCGCCGGCACCCGCCTGTTCTGGCGGGTGGAACCGTGGCCGGATGCCTCGCCGGAGAAGCTGGCCGCATACACCCCGGTGGAGCAGATGAAGGTGGTGCCGAGCCGGCCGCTGGAAGCCGCGGCCACCATGCTGCTGCTGGCCTACGGCGTGGCCATGGTGCTGGCCGCCGCGCCGCTGCTGGAATACACCCGTGCCACGGCCGCGCAGCTGCAGTCGCCGGGCGACTACGTGGAGCAGGTGCGCGCGGCCCTGCCGGTGAGGGGCGACTGATGGCCACTCCATTGCGCAAGCGCTGGCTGCCGTCGCCGCCGTTGAGCGTGCTGGTGTTCTGCTTCTGGCTGCTGCTCAACGACGCGGTCACCGCCGGCCATGCGCTGATGGGCCTGGTGCTGGCGTTGCTGATCCCGCCGTTCGCCGCGCGCCTGGACCGCGAGTTCGCGCGCATCGGCAGCCTGCGCCAGGTGCCGCGGATGATCGGCGTGCTGCTGCTGGACATCGTCCGCTCCAACATCACCGTGGCCCTGCAGGTGCTGGGCCCGGAGCGCGACATCCACCCGGGCTTCATCTGGGTGCCGCTGGACATCAGCAACATCCACGGCATCGCCGTGCTGACCAGCATCATCACCCTCACCCCCGGCACGGTATCGTCGGCGCTGTCGGACGACCGCCGCTACCTGCTGGTGCACGTGCTGAACCTGGACGACGCCGACGAAGTCATCCGGCAGATCAAGACCCGCTACGAGAAGCCGCTGATGGAGATCTTCCCGTGACCCCGCAGGCCCTGGTCGGCTACGCCATCGTCGCCTCGATGCACCTGGTCGGGCTGTCGATGCTGATGGCGCTGTACCGCATGCTGCGCGGCCCGACCCTGCCCGACCGCATCCTCGCCCTGGACACCCTGTTCGTGGCCGCGATCGCGCAGCTGATGCTGTTCGGCATGTGGCTGGGCACGGCGGTGTATTTCGAGGCGGCCCTGGTCATCGCCATGCTCGGCTTCGTCGGCACGGTGGTGCTGAGCAAGTACGTACTGCGCCGGGACATCGTCGAATGAGCTGGGTCTTCGCCATCGTCCTGGTCCTGCTGCTGGCGGCCGGCTGCTTCTTCATCGTGCTCGGCTCGCTGGGCCTGGTGAAGCTGTCGGAGTTCTTCAAGCGCCTGCACGCCCCCACCAAGGCCAGCACGCTGGGCGTGGGCTGCGTGCTGGCCGCCTCGCTGGGCTACCACGCGCTCAACGGCACCGACCCGCAGCCGCGCGAACTGCTGATCACCGCGTTCCTGTTCATCACCGCGCCGATCAGCGCGCACCTGATGGCCAAGGCGGCGCTGTCGCTGCACATGGCCGAGCGGCCGCCGCAGCCGGACACCGACGCGGCCGACGACACCAGCCGCGAGGCCAGCTGAGCTGGCAAACCCCCGGCTTCCGTCAGAGGAACAGCAGCAGTTCCACCGCCACCCACGTCGCGAAGGCCAGGCACAGCACCGCGCCCTCCTGGCGACTGATGCGGTGGTCGCCGCGCAGCAGCGGGTAGACCAGCAGCGCCAGCACCAGCACCGCCGGCAGTTCGAACTTCACGAACGAGGCCGGCAGCGCCAGCGGGTGGACGGCGGCCATGCCGCCGACGATGGCGAGGGTGTTGAACAGGCTGGAGCCGATCACGAAGCCGGCGACCATGTCGCCATGGCCGCGCCGCGCAGCGCCGATCGCCGCGGCGATCTCCGGCAGCGCGGTGCCGATCGCCACCGGCAGCAGGCCGACCATCAGCGGGCTCATGCCCCAGCCTTCGCCCAGGCGCAAGCCGCCGGACACCACCGCGCGCGCGCCGAAGTACAGCAGCACCAGCGCGATCAGCAGACGCAGCAGGTTCAGGGCCAGGCCGGTGCGGGTGGCGGCATGTGCGGCGATGCCGGACTGCACTGCCTCCGGCTCGCGACGCCCGCTGCGCAGCAGGAAGCCGGTGCTGGCGAGGAAGCCCAGCAGCAGGACGGTGCCTTCCCAGCGGCTGAGATGGCCGTCCAGGCCGAACAGCATCACCGCCAGCGAGGCGGCCGCCAGCAGCAACAGCAGCGGCCCGAGCATCCGCGCGCGCAGCAGCAGCGGCGCGGCCAGCGCGGCCAGGCCCAGGGTCAGGCCGAGGTTGACGATGTTGCTGCCCACCGCATTGCCCAGCGCCAGGTGCGGCTGCTGCTCGTGGACCGCGCGCAGGTTCACCGCCAGCTCCGGGACCGAGGTGCCGAAGGCGACCAGCAGCAGGCCGGCGACGAACGGCCGCACGCCGAAATGCTGCGCCAGCCCGGACAGGCCCTTGACCGCCGAATCGCCACCCAGCGCCAGTCCGAGCAGGCCCAGCGCGAACAATCCCAGTGCTTCCGCCATTGCCGCTTCTCCCTGGACCGCTTCCTGGGCCCCCGCGATCCTAGCCGCGCAGGACGGGGCGGTCGATCCCGGCGCTCAGCCGCAGCCTTCCACGTAGTCGACCTGCGGCGGCAGGCCGACCCGCCAGGAGCGGACCACGCCGGCCGCGTCGGTGGCGAAGACCAGCACCGCCTCGCCGTCGCCGGTCACGCGCAGGGTGCGCGCGCCTTCCACGTACTTGTGCAGCTGCTCCTCGACCCGGCCCGGATACAGCGCGGCCACCGCCGCGGCGTCCATGCCGACGCGGCCGCCACCGGGCGCGGCCAGCGCGGGGTCGTCCACGTCCATGCGCACGAAGCGCCCGCCTTCGAACATGAAGGCCTGGCCGAAGCTCTCGGCGCGATCGGTGTCGGTGAACAGGTAGTGGCAGGCTTCCGCGTCGGTGGCGTCCGGGCCGCCCTGCAACGGTCGGCCCCAGCCGTCGCGCAGCGCCTGCGCATCGGCGCCCAGCGGCGCCGGCAGGCCGGCGGCCAGGTCGGTCGTCGCCAGCGCACCGGCGGCATGCGGCGCGGTCGCCGGCGGGATGTCCTCGGCCGGCTCGTCCGCGGCATCCAGGTCGGCCTCCACGCCCGCCGCTGCCGGTTCGCCGGCCGGCGGGCGCGAGCACCCGCCGAGCAGCAGGACCAGCACCAGCAGGCCGGCCAGGGATCTGCAGAGGGCCATCGTTTCCCCGAACGTGGTTTGGTCGGGTGAAAGGCTGACGAAAACCGCGTCAAGGCCGGGCGAAGGCCGCGGCGGGCGCGACCGCCCGCCCGCTACGGCCGGTGTGCTCAGGGCTTGCGGAAGTGCTTCTGCAGCCCGTGCCAGCATTCCTGGTAGCGGCGCTGGCGGTGACCGGCGTCGAGCGCCTGCGCGGTCGGACGGATCACGCCGCGGGTCTCGAACATGAAGGCCATGGTGTCCGCGATCACGTCCGGCTTCGACAGGTCCGCCGCCGACGCCTTCTCGAAGGTCGCCGCGTCCGGGCCATGCCCGCTCATGCAGTTGTGCAGCGAACAGCCGCCGGGGAGGAATCCCTCGGCCTTGGCATCGTAGGCACCGTGGACCAGGCCCATGAACTCGCTGGCCACGTTGCGGTGGAACCACGGCGGGCGGAACGTGTGCTGCGCCACCAGCCAGCGCGGCGGGAAGATCGCGAAGTCCACGTTCGCCGTGCCCGGGGTGTCGCTGGGACCGGTGAGCACGGTGAAGATCGACGGATCCGGGTGGTCGTAGCTGATCGAGCCGATGGTGTTGAAGCGGCGCAGGTCGTAGCGGTACGGCGCGTAGTTGCCATGCCAGCCGACCACGTCCAGCGGGCTGTGGCCGATGTCGGCGCGCCACAGGTGGCCCTGGAACTTGGCGACCAGCTCGAACCGGCCCTCGATGTCCTCGTACGCGGCCACCGGCGTCTCGAAGTCGCGCGGGTTGGCCAGGCCGTTGGCGCCGATCGGGCCCAGGTCGGGCAGGCGCAACGGCGCGCCGAAGTTCTCCAGCACGTAGCCGCGCGAAGGGCCGTCCGGCAGCTCCACGCGGAAGCGCACGCCGCGCGGCACCACCGCGATCTGCTGCGGCTCGATCTCCAGCACGCCCATCTCGGTGGCGATGCGCAGGCGGCCCAGCTGCGGCACCAGCATCAGCTCGCCGTCGGCGTTGTAGAAGTAGCGCCCGTCCATGTCGCGGTCGGCCGCGTACAGGTGGATGCCGACGCCGGCCTGCGCCGCCGGCGAACCGTTGCCGGCCATGGTGTACAGGCCTTCCACGAAGTCGGCCGGCTGCGACGGCAGCGGCAGCGGGTCCCAGCGCAGCTGGTCCGGCGGCACCGGGCCGTGGCCGAAGTCGTTGTGGAAGGTCGCCTGCGCGAACGGCGAGAAGCTGCCGTGCATCACCGCCGGGCGGATCCGGTACAGCCAGCTGCGCCGGTTCTGCCCGCGCGGCGCGGTGAACGCGCTGCCGGACAGCTGCTCGGCGTACAGCCCGTGCGCCACCCGCTGCGGCGAGTTCTGCCCGACCGGCAGCGTCCCCGCCACCGCCTCGGTGGCGAACTCGTTGCCGAAACCGCTCATGTAGGTCAGTTCATTCATCGTCGTTCGCCTTTTTCCTCAACTCCCCTCTCCCGCCGGGAGAGGGGCCGGGGGAGAGGGCCGGTTCCCTGGTTGCGTTCCAGATCGCATCAAGTACGAGGTCTGCCTGTCCGAGCACCTCACGCCCCCAGAACCGCAGCACCCTCCAGCCACCCGCTTCCAGATACTCCGTCCTCGCCGCATCGACTCCAGGCCAGTGTTGCGAGCCATCCACTTCGACTACCAACCGCTTCTCCACGCAGCAGAAGTCGGCGATGGCGGCGGAACCGGATGCTGGCGCCGGAACTTCAAGCCGTCGAAGCGGCCGGCACGCAGGTAACTCCACAGCTTCAGTTCGGCCTCCGTCTGCCCGCTTCGCATCTGCCGGGCGTGGCGGAGGAGAACTGTGGGGAGGGGAGGTTTCGAGGTCGCCATGACCCCTACCCTCTCCCCTACCCCCGCTTCGCGCCCCGGCCCTCGCGCCAGCGCGAGGGCGCTCGGGTGAGCGCGGAGCGGTGCTCCGCAAACGCTACCCCTCGCCCCGGTGGGAGAGGGGAATTGCTCGCAGTCCCGTCAGAGAACCCCGCGGCGCATCTGGTCGCGCTCGATGCTTTCGAACAGGGCCTGGAAGTTGCCCTCGCCGAAGCCCTGGTTGCCCTTGCGCTGGATGATCTCGAAGAAGATCGGGCCGATCGCGTTCTGGGTGAAGATCTGCAGCAGCTTGCGCTTCTTGGTCTCCGGGTCGGCGTCGATCAGGATGCGGTTCCTGCGCAGGCGCTCCAGGTCCTCGCCGTGCTCGGGGATACGCTGGTCGATCACCTCGAAGTAGGTGTCCGGCGTGTCGAGGAAGTCGACGCCGGCCTCGCGCATCTGCTCCACCGTCTCGTAGATGTCGTCGGTGAAGCAGGCCACGTGCTGGATGCCTTCGCCGTGGTACGCGTCCAGGTACTCGTTGATCTGCGACTTCGGGTCGGAGGATTCGTTGAGCGGGATGCGGACCATGCCGTCCGGCGCGGTCATCGCCTTGGACAGCAGGCCGGTCTTGGCGCCCTTGATGTCGAAGTAGCGGATCTCGCGGAAGTTGAACAGCCGCTCGTAGTAATCCGCCCACTTGGCCATGTTGCCCTGGTACAGGTTGTGGGTCAGGTGGTCGATGAAGGTCAGGCCGAAACCCTTCGGCATCAGCTCCACGCCCGGCACGTAGTCGTAGTCCGGATCATGGATGGTGCCCTTGTCGTCGTAGCGGTCGACCAGGTACAGCATGCAGCCGCCGATGCCCTTGATCACCGGCGCGGCGACGGCCTTGGTCAGCTCCTCTTCCGGCGAGAACGGCTCGGCGCCGTTCCTGAGGGTCTGGGTGCGGACCCAGTCGGCCAGCTTCTTCACCCGGATGGCGAAGCCGCAGGCGCTGGGGCCGTGCTCGGCGGCGAAGCGCGCGGCGAACGAATCCGGGTCCTCGTTGACCAGGAAGGTACAGTCACCCTGGCGGTAGGTGCTGATCGCGCGGGTCTTGTGGCGCGCGACCTGGACGAAGCCGAGCTTGCGGAAATAGTCGTGCAGCAGGTGGCCCTGGCCCTGCGGTGCGGCAAACTCGACGAACTCGAAGCCGTCGATGCCCATCGGGTTCTCGAACAGCCCGGTGGGGGCGTCAGCGCCCAGGCCGGCGGGGGAGGTGTGGAGGACTTGCGATTGCGCGGTCATGATGGCTTCCTGAACACCCCGCCGGGGAAGCGGGGCTCTCTCGAAACCCCCTTTATAGTTACGTCTGCAACCATAAGCAAGGTGCCCTGCCGCAATGTCTGCTTCCAATGCTCCTGACACCGCGCCTGCGGGCGCCTCCGGCCATGCGGAACTGGCGCTGGAGAACTTCCTTCCGTACCGGTTGAGCGTGCTGTCCAACCGGGTCAGCCAGACCATCGCCGACCTCTACCAGAAGCGTTTCGGCCTGGCGATCACCGAATGGCGGGTGATGGCCGTGCTCGGCCGCTTCCCGGACCTGTCGGCCAACGAGGTCGCCGAGCGCACCGCGATGGACAAGGTCGCGGTCAGCCGCGCGGTGGCGCGCCTGCTCGAACGCGGGCTGATCAAGCGCGAGATCCACAGCGACGACCGCCGCCGCTCGGTGCTTGCGCTTTCGGACGTGGGCTACACCGTCTACGACGAGGTCGCGCCGCTGGCGCTGGCCTGCGAGCAGCGGTTGATCGCCACCCTCGACGCCGAGGAACGCGCCACCCTCGACCGGCTGCTGCAGAAGCTGTCCGGACCCGGCCTGGCGGCGCTGCGCGACGGCACCTGAGCCGCCGCGCGGCGGACCCGGTCCGCAAAAGGAAACGGCGCCACTGACGGCGCCGTTTCTTCATCCACCGACTGCAGGCTCCGGCGCTTCGGGTTCTTCGGGCTCTTCGGGTGGCGTCCATTCCTCGAGGAAGGCGCGGATCTTCCGCCGGTCCGGCTTGCCCTTGCGCAGCAGCTCGCCCTCGCCGCCGGACTGCTCGTGCAGCACCTGGGCGTCGGCATCCAGCACCAGCAGGTGCGGGGCCGGCGCTGCGGCGCTGCCCGGATAGCGGGCGAGGAATTCCGCATTTCCCGCCGCGCTGCGGTCGACCTTGACCCAGATGAAGCCGGCATCGCGCAGGTGGCGCAGCGGCGCCTCGCCCTCGATGGTCTCGTCCAGCGCCGCGCATTCGCCGCAGCTGGCGTCGCCCAGTTCCAGCACGATGCGCCGGTTGCCGCGCTTGGCCTCGACCTTGGCGGTCTCCAGGTCGTTGGCGGCACTGCGGCCGGGATCGAAGGCCGCGCCGAGCGCCGCGATCGCCGCGATATCGGCCGCCGCGCGCGTGTTGCCCGAGGCGACCCGCTCGCGGGTATCGGCGACCGGCGGCTTCTGCGGCGTGGTGTCCACCGGCAGCGGCGGCCCCGACGGCGGCGGCGGTTCCTGGCCGCTGCACGCGGCCAGGAACGCCACGACCAGGGCCGCCGGGAGCATCGCGCGGACGCCCGCCACCATTCTTACTTCACCCCGTGCATGAGCTTCTGGATCAGCGGCGCGATCAGGAACAGCAGCACGCCGGCGCCCAGCAGCGCCCAGAAGCCGAAGGTGTAGCCGGCCAGCGCCGACTCGGTGGTCATGCCGCCCTCGCCGCTGACGCTGGAGGCGAAGATGCCCGACAGGTTGTTGCCGATGGCGATCGACAGGAACCAGCCACCCATGGCCAGGCCGGTCAGCTTGGCCGGGGCCAGCTTGGTGGTCATCGACAGGCCGATCGGCGACAGGCACAGCTCGCCCACCGACTGGATGACGTAGACCATGAACAGCGTCCAGAACGGGATCTTCAGGGTTTCCGGGTCGACCAGGCTGGACAGGGCGAACATCAGCAGCAGGAAGGCCAGGCCGTTGAAGATCAGGCCCAGGCCGAACTTGCGCGGGATCGACGGATTGGCGCGGCCCATCGCCACCCACAGCCAGGCCAGTACCGGCGCCAGGGTGATGATCGCGATCGAGTTGACCGACTGGAACCAGCCGACCGGGAAGATCCAGCCGCCGAAGTCGCGGTCGACGATGTTCTGGGCGAGGAAGTTGAACGAACTGCCGGCCTGTTCGAAGAACATCCAGAACAGCACGTTGAAGCCGAAGATGATCAGCATCGCGATCACCATGTCGCGCTGCACCTTGCCCTCGCGGATGCCCTCGACCAGCAGCATGATCGCCGGGGCGACGAACAGCGCGATCAGGATCCAGTTCAGCACGCCCGCGTCGATGGTCAGCAGCGAGTAGTACACCGGGATCGCCACGAACGCGCCGACGATCACCATCGCCACGCGGCCCAGGCCGGTGGCTTCGGCCGGTGGCGCGCCGATGCCCTTGAGCTGGGCGCGGCCGAACCAGAACCACAGCAGGCTGAACAGCATGCCGATGCCCGAGGCGATGAACACCACCTTGTAGGCCGGCAGCTCCGGGGTGCCGCCGAACATGCGCTCGGCCAGCCAGCCGGTCAGGATCGGGGCGATGAAGGCACCGAGGTTGATGCCCATGTAGAAGATGGTGAAGCCCGAGTCGCGACGCTCGTCGCCGGTCGCGTAGAGCTTGCCGACCATGGTCGAGATGATCGGCTTGAACAGGCCGTTGCCGACGATGATCGTGGCCAGGCCCAGCTTCAGCATGGCCTCGCTCGGCGCCATGATCATGAACAGGCCGAGCGACATGAAGGCCGCGCCGACCAGGATCGAGCGCTGGTAGCCGATGAGCTTGTCGGCCACGTAGCCGCCGAAGATCGCCGCCGCGTACACCAGCGCCAGGTAGGCGCCGTACAGCTCGCTGGCCGGGGCCTCGCCCCTGGCGTCGCCGCTGTAGAACTGGGCCACGATGTACAGGACCAGCGCCCAGCGCATGCCGTAGAACGCGAAGCGCTCCCAGAACTCGGTCATGAACAGCATCCACAGCGGACGCGGGTGGCCCATGACCTGGGCGAACTCGGGGATGGTCGGGTTGTGCGGCGGTGCCGCGACCTTGGGCTCGACGACGTCGGCGCTCATGGAATTCCTTGTGGCTTCGATACTGGCGGGGCGACCCGCGGGGTCGGGCGAGCATCCCCGACGCGGCGCCGTGCGTCAATGCGGAAGCGCCTCCCGCAGCGCGGCGGCCACGTGTTTTCCCCTTGGATTCCAGCCACTTGCCTGCGCCAGACCAGGCGGCGCGGGCCGCGTTCAGCCCGGCCCGATGCTGGTCCGGACCGCGAAAAGCTCGGGGAAAAACGTCAGTTCCAGCGCGCCACGCAGGAAACCCACGCCGCTGGAACCGCCGGTGCCGCGCTTGAAGCCGATGATCCGCATCACCGTGCGCATGTGGCGGAAGCGCCACAGCTGGAACTGGGTCTCCAGGTCGACCAGGTCCTCGCACAGCGAGTATTCGCGCCAGTAGCGGTCGGTGTCCTGGTAGATCCGTTCGAACACCGGCAGCAGCGCCGGATCGGAGACATGGGCCATCGTCCAGTCGCGCGAGCCGTCCAGGTACTTCGCCGGGATCGCATGGCCGAAACGGGCCAGGTAGCGCAGGAACTCCTCGTACAGGCTCGGCGCCTCCAGCTCGGCGCGCAGCGCCGCCTGCCCTTCCGGGTCGTGGGCGAACACCTTGACCATGTCCGGGTTCTTGTTGCCCAGCAGGAACTCGATGGCGCGGTACTGCAGCGACTGGAAGCCCGAGGACGGCCCCAGCAGGTCGCGGAAGCCCATGTACTCCGAGGGCGTCATCGTCTCCAGCACCGACCACTGCTCGACCAGCTGGCGCAGCACCTGCTTGCCGCGGGCCATGACCTTGCGGCTCTGCCAGACCTGGTCGCCGCGCAGGAACACCCGCGCCGCCTGCAGCTCGTGCATGAGCAGCTTCAGCCAAAGCTCCGAGACCTGGTGCTGGATGATGAACAGCATCTCGTCGTGGTGCGACGGGTCCGACAGCGGCCGCTGCGCGGACAGCAGGCGGTCCAGCTGCAGGTAGCCGGAGTAGGTCATCCGCCCTTCCAGGTCGGTGTGGATGCCCGGTTCGAGGGGACGCTGGTTCTTGTCCAGGCTCATCGGCAGGAGTCGCGTGGTGGGCCGCAGAGGGTAACCCAGCGGCCCGCGCGGCCGGCCTGCCACCGTTGTCATGCCTGAACGGGCACGCGCATGGCCCGCGCAAGTCCGCGGAACACAAGGGTTGTTGCAGCGCAGGGCGGGTTTTCGGACGCTATTCCGTACCATGTGTAACTTTCCCGTATGCAGTTCGCACCCCCGGTGACGCACGCGATGACCCTCGCCGCCAGTTTCGAAATCCAGTACCTCCGCTACCTCGGCCCGGACGGCACGCCGGTCCAGGAATTCCCCCCTGCCCTGCGCGACCCGGCGGCGCTGCTGCCGCTGTTCAAGCAGATGCTGTACGTGCGCCATTTCGACACCAAGGCCGTGGCGCTGCAGCGCACCGGCAAGCTCGGCACCTACGCCTCCTGCCTGGGCCACGAGGCCACCCACGTCGGCATCGGCGCGGCCATGGCCGAGGACGACGTCTACGCCCCCAGCTACCGCGAGTACGGCACGCTGTTCATGCGTGGCGTGCGCCCGCGCGAGGTCCTGCTCTACTGGGGCGGCGACGAGCGCGGCAACGACTTCCAGGAAGGCGGCGCGCGCCACGACTTCCCGTTCTGCGTGCCGATCTCGACCCAGTGCCTGCACGCGGCCGGCGCCGCGCTGTCGTTCAAGCTGCGCGGCCAGCCGAACGTGGCCGTGGCCACCTGCGGCGACGGCGGCACCTCCAAGACCGACTTCTATGCCGCGCTCAACTCCGCCGGCGCCTACCAGCTGCCGCTGGTGCTGGGCGTGGTCAACAACGGCTGGGCCATCTCGGTGCCGCGCTCGGCGCAGACCGGCGCGCAGACCCTCGCGCAGAAGGGCCTGGCCGGCGGCCTGCACTGCCTGCAGGTGGACGGCAACGACCTGGTCGCGGTGCTCGAGGGCATGCGCCAGGCCACCGAACGTGCGCGTAACGGCGAAGGTGGCACCGTTATCGAATTCATGACCTACCGCCTGTCCGACCACACCACCGCCGACGACGCCCGCCGCTACCGCGACGAGGCCGAGGTCAAGGCCGCCTGGCAGGAGGAGCCGATCGCGCGCCTGCGCACCTGGCTCACCGCGCAGGGCGCGTGGAGCGAGGCCGAGGAAGCGGCCTGGAAGGAAGAGTGCGACCGCCTGATCGCCATCGAGGTGGACGCCTACCTGGCGACGCCGGTGCAGCCGGTGGAAGCCATGTTCGACTACCTGTACGCGGATCCGCCGCCGGAGCTGCTGGCCCAGCGCGCTGCCGCGATGGCCCTTGAACAGCGAGCCCTGGAGCAGCGCCATGGATGACATCCGCAGCCACCACCGCGACACCCAGGCCAGCCCGATCGATACTGGCCTCGGCCACGACCGTGGAGCCCAGCCGATGACCGCCACGCCCACCGCCGCGCCGATCACCCTGATCGAGGCCATCACCCAGGCGCTGGCCTGGGAACTGGAACACGACCCGTCGGTGCTGGTGCTGGGCGAGGACGTGGGCGTCAACGGCGGCGTGTTCCGCGCCACCGCCGGCCTGCAGCAGAAGTTCGGCCCGCAGCGCGTGCTCGACACGCCGCTGGACGAGACCACCATCGCCGGCCTGTCGGTCGGCCTGGCCGCGCAGGGCATGAAGCCGGTGGCCGAGGCGCAGTTCGACGGCTTCGTCTACCCGATGGTCGACCACCTGGTCTGCCACGCCGCGCGCCTGCGCAACCGCACCCGCGGCCGCCTGCACTGCCCGATGGTGCTGCGCGTGCCGTGGGGCGGCGGCATCCGCGCGCCGGAACACCACAGCGAAGCCAACGAGGCGATCTTCACCAACGTCCCGGGCCTGCGCGTGGTCATGCCGTCCTCGCCGCAGCGCGCCTACGGCCTGCTGCTGGCCGCGATCCGCGAGCCGGACCCGGTCATCTACATGGAGCCGAAGCGGATCTACCGCCAGTACAAGGAAGTGGTCGCCAACGACGGCGAGGCGCTGCCGCTGGACGTGTGCTTCGTGCTGCGCGACGGCACCGACGTGACCCTGGTCGCCTGGGGCGCGCAGGTGAAGGAAGCGCTGGAAGCCGCCGACGCCCTGGCGAAGGAAGGCATCAGCGCCGAGGTCATCGACGTGGCCACGCTGCGTCCGCTGGACTTCGACACCATCGCCGAGTCGGTCTCGCGCACCGGCCGCTGCGTGATCGTGCAGGAAGCCCCGCGCACCGCCGGCTTCGGCGCCGAGATCGCCGCGCGCCTGGCCGAGCAGTCGATGTACGACCTGGTCGCGCCGGTCGAGCGCGTCACCGGCTACGACACGCACATCCCGCTGTTCCGGCTGGAAATGAAGTACCTGCCGAGCGTGGATCGCATCGTCGCCGCCGCGCGCCGCGCGGTCGCGCACGGCTGATCCCTCCGGTGCCGCGGCTCCGGCCGCGGTACCTTTGAACCCGACCTGCCGGCGCGGCGCCTTCGCCGCGCCCGCCCAGACCTGCCAGAGTATTCCGCATGAGCCAGACCAAGACCTTCCACCTGCCCGACCTGGGCGAAGGCCTGCCGGACGCCACCATCGTCGAGTGGTTCGTCAAGGAAGGCGACACCATCCGCCTGGACGAGCCGCTGGTCTCGATGGAGACCGCCAAGGCCGTGGTCGAGGTGCCCTCGCCGGTGTCCGGCAAGGTGGTGAAGCTGGCCGGCGGCGCGGGCGACGTGGTCGTCACCGGTTCGATGCTGGCCGTGTTCGAACCCGATCCGTCGCTGCCGCAGCGCGCCGAAGGCCAGGACACCGGCCACCACCACGGCGGCGCGCATGCCGCGCCGGCCAAGGGCACCGCCAGCGATGACGGCGGCGAAGTGGCGACCTCGCCCGCTCCGTCCGAGGCGCGCGGCGGCGACGCCGGTACCGTGGTCGGCGCGATGCAGAGCTCCGACGCGGTGCACGCCGAACAGGCCGTCGCGGTCGGCGGGGTGAAGGCGATGCCCGCGGTGCGCGCGCTGGCGAAGAAGCTGGGCGTGGACCTGTCGCGCGTGCAGCCCACCGGCGCCGACGGCACCGTCTCCCTGGCCGACGTGAAGCAGGCCGCGGCAGATCCGTCCCGCATTCTCCCTTCTCCCACCGGGAGGGGGGCCGCGGGTGAGGGTCGGGTCGCACAGGCCCCGGTTCCGGTCGCGACGCCGCCTGCCGCCCCTTCGGCGCAGCAGCGCACTCCCGTCTCCGCCTCCGGCCGCCCGATGCGCACCCGCCCGCCGGGCGCCGACGACGGCGCGGCCGCCAGCGGCCAGCCGGAACAGCTCAAGGGCGTGCGCCGCAACATGGCGCGGGTGATGGCCGACGCGCACAGCAAGGTCGTGCCGACGACCCTGGTCGACGATGCCGACCTGCACGCCTGGATCGGCAAGCAGGACATCACCGCACGCCTGGTGCGCGCGATCGTCGCCGCGTGCAAGGCGGTGCCGGCGCTCAACGCCTGGTTCGACGGCGAGGCGCTGGCGGTGACCCGCCATCCGCACGTGGACGTGGGCATCGCCGTGGACACCGACGACGGCCTGTTCGTGCCGGCCCTGCGCAACGCCGACATGCTCGATGCCAACGGCATCCGCGCCGGCATCAACCGCCTGCGCGCGCAGGTCGAGGAGCGCAGCATCGCCGCCAGCGAGCTGTCCGGCTACACGATCTCGCTGTCCAACTTCGGCATGTTCGCCGGCCGCTACGCCACACCGGTGGTGGTGCCGCCGTGCGTGGCCATCGTCGGTGCCGGCAAGCTCAGCCACGACGTGATCGCGGTGATGGGCGGCATCGAGGTGCACCGCCGCCTGCCGATCTCGCTGACCTTCGACCACCGCGCCGCCACCGGCGGCGAAGCCGCCCGCTTCCTCAAGGCGCTTCTCGACGACATGGCGCTGCCCCAGTAAGCCATGCCGAAAATAAAGCCCCTCTCCCCTCGGGAGAGGGGTTTGGGGAGAGGGTCGGCAGCCCTGCGGACGCGGGCACACCCCGGAAAACCGGAACCCCGCGCCTTGCGCCTGGGACCCGGTGCCGCGTGGGCACGACGCGGAACATCCCCGACGGGCACGAGCGCGTACCGGCCGCCGCAATCACGCGCGCACGCCGGACCGCCAACCGCGATCAACGAATTGCCCCGCACCGCTCATCCCCACGCAACCGACCCGGCGCTATCGTCACCCCTCCCCGCCCACCGGAGCCCGACCATGCCCCACCACAGCCGCCTCAGCACCCTGGTCCTGGACTGCAAGGTCGACGACCTGCAAGCCTCGCTGGAATTCTGGAGCGCCGCGCTGGGCAAGCCCATCGCCGACCTGGACCAGGACGGCGACGGCCGCTACGCCGAACTGGGCACCGACGCCGACGAGCCGATCATCCTGCTGCAGAAGGTCGACCACGAGTCGCGCGTGCACCTGGACATCGAGACCGACGACGTCGAGGCCGAAGCCGAACGCCTGGAAAAGCTCGGCGCGCGCAAGGTCGCCTTCGTCCACCGCTGGTGGGTGATGGAAGCGCCGAGCGGCCACCGCTTCTGCGTGGTGCGCCAGCAGCGCGAGCCCTTCGGCCCGCACCTCAACCGCTGGGAATGACCCGTGGATGGCCGCGGCCGCTCAGCGGCGGCTGCGGTCCAGCCAGATCTCCAGGCCCTGCGCGTTGAGCTCGATGTCCATCTCCAGCACGCGCAGCACGGCCGCGTCGTCCAGCGCGCAGCCGTGCGCCTGGGCGCGCTCGAGGTAGTACTCCGACAGCGCCGCGACCAGCGCGCGATGGCGGTCGGGGCCGCCGTCGCAGGCCTGCGCCAGCGAGACCATGGCGTCGACCTGCTCGTGCATCTCCGCGGCCAGGCGCGCCACGTCCCCGACCCGCCCGTAATGGGTCAGGTACATCGCCAGCGGCGCGCGCGCCATCATCCGCTTGATCGAGGCCTGCATCGCCTCCGGTTCGAACTGCACCGGCGAGGACGTGGGAATGATGAAGGCGCCGCGCCCGCTGTCCAGCTCGCGGTACGACAGGCCGAAGGTGTCGCCGGTGAACCAGCTGCGGCTGCGCGCGTCCCACACGCACAGGTGGTGGCGGGCGTGGCCGGGCGTGTCGATGCACAGCAGCGGCCGGCCGGCCAGGTCGACGACATGGCCATCGTTGGCCACGACCACGCGTTCGGCCGGCACCGGCACCAGTTCGCCGTAGTGGCGGGCGAATTCAGCTTCGCCGTAGACCGCGGTGGCGCCGGCGACCAGCTTCGCCGGATCGATCATGTGCGGCGCCGCGCGCGGATGCGCGACCAGGCGGGCATTGGGCAGCTGCCGCATCAGCAGGCCGGCACCGCCGGCATGGTCCAGATGCGCGTGGGTCAGGACCAGCCAGTCGACGTCGGCCGGCGCCAGCCCCGCGGCGTCGAGCGCGCGCAGCAGCTGCGGGACGCTGTTGTTGGTGCCGCAGTCGATGAAGGCGCCGCGGCCGTTCTCGGTGACCAGGTACGCCGCGTCGAAGCCGGGACGGACATAGTCGGTATCGATGGTATGGATGCCGTGTTCTGGCATGGACCGCTTCCGTGTTGTCCTCCCCCTGCGACGGCCATCGTAGGCAAGGCCCGGCGCGCCTGCGACCCGGCTTTGGTCGTAGGCAGGAAACGGGGGATGTTCACCGTCGATACACGGCACGACGGCTAAGCGGGGAACAGGTCAGCCGCGCGTGCGCCAGCCCGCCATCAGCCGCATGCGCAGCGGGATCGCCAGCGCCAGCACGGCCAGGAACGCACCGTAGGCGTACAGCACGGCCAGCACCTGGCGCCAGATCGGGCCGCTGCGCGCGTCGGCCGCACCGGTGTCGTAGCCCCAGTGCATGCCGGCGATGCTCAGCAGCAGCGCGACGACCAGCACCACGCCGTCGTACACGCGGCGCGCGGCCGGACGCGGCGTGCGCGGGTAGAACCAGTACAGCGCGCCCAGCAGCGCGAACCAGGGCAGGAACAGCAGCAGCGACAGCCAGGCCATCAGCTTTCCGCCTCCACCAGCTGGCGCAGCGCCTCCCGTACCTCGTCGACGCCGGCCAGGCCTTCGCCCAGCGTGCCGATGCGCTCGCCGAGCAGGCCGACCGCACGCTGCTCCAGCTCGTGCAGCGCGTCGAGGCCTTCGCGGCGCAGGCGCGCGATCACCTGGCCGGCCTCGCGCGGCGATTCGAAGCCGTCGCCCTGCAGCAGCAGGCGGCCTTCGCCGTCGACCAGCTTGAAGTGGAAGCGGCCGTCCGCCTCCCGGTACTGCTTGATCTGCGGCAGGCGCGCGCCGGCCGGGGCCTTGGCCTTGCCCTTGGCGATCGCCGGCGCGGAGAACGCGCCCAGGCCGACCGCACGCTGCAGGCCGTCCAGCAGCGGCACGGTGATGTCGCGGGCCTTGCGCGCACCTTCGAGAAGGATCTCCTCCAGCTGCGCCGGGCGCGCCATCAGCTGCGCGTACTGCTCGCGCATCGGCGCGACGGTGTCGTCGACCAGGTTGAACAGCCGCTGCTTGGCATCGCCCCAGCCGATGCCGTCGGCGAAGGCGTGGCGCATCTCCTCGGTCTGCGCCGGCGTGGCGAAGGCCTGGTAAAGCTGGAACAGGGTCGAGCCCTCGGTATCCTTCGGCTCGCCCGGCGCGCGCGAGTCGGTGACGATCGACATCACCAGCTTCTTCAGTTCGGCCGGCGGGGCGAACAGCGGGATGGTGTTGTCGTAGCTCTTGGACATCTTGCGGCCGTCCAGGCCCGGCAGCGTCGCCACGTTCTCGTCGATCTGCACTTCCGGCAGCACCAGCGGCTCGCCGCTGGCGCCGGTGGCCGCGCGCCACGAATCGCCGTAGATGTGGTTGAAGCGCTGGCCGATGTCGCGCGCCATCTCGATGTGCTGGATCTGGTCGCGGCCGACCGGCACCTTGTGCGCGCCGAAGGCGAGGATGTCGGCGGCCATCAGCACCGGGTACATGTACAGGCCGGCGGTTACGCCGAAATCCGGGTCCTCGCCCGCTTCGGCGTTCCTGTCCACCGCGGCCTTGTAGGCGTGGGCGCGGTTGAGCAGGCCCTTGGCGGTGACGCAGGTCAGCAGCCAGGTGAGGTGCGGGATCTCGGGGATGTCCGACTGCCGGTAGAAGGTGACCTTCTGCGGGTCCAGGCCGCAGGCCAGCCAGGTCGCCGCGATCTCCAGGCGCGAGCGGGCCACGCGGGCCGGGTCGTCGGCCTTGATCAGGGCGTGGTAGTCGGCGAGGAAGAAGAAACTCTCCACCCCTTGGGTGCGGCTGGCGGCGATGGCCGGGCGGATGGCGCCGGCATAGTTGCCCAGGTGCGGGGTCCCGGTGGTGGTGATGCCGGTGAGGACGCGGACGGTCATGGCAGGTACTGCGTGAAAGACCTGCCAATTCTAGCGCGCCGGCACGGGGGCACAGGCGGCTCACCTGGATCGGGCCTGCGCAAGGGTGCCCCGGCTGCCGCCGGATCACGCCGATTGCCATCCGGCGATGGCCTTTGGACCCGGCCAGGCCCGCAAGCCGTTGTGCCGCCTCGCTGACCGGAAGGAAACGCGCGAGAAAAGCGGCGGACCTGGGTCCGCCGCCCCGCCCGCGCCTGCCGCCGTGAGGAACACCTGCTTACGGCGCGGGGCAGACTGCACGCACCGGCGTCGGCGCCGGTCGCGTCCGGTCAGTGCCGGTAGCTGTCGTCGAGCGTGCGCTCGAAGTCGCGGATTTCCTGTTCGGCCCGATCCTTCTCCCAGCCGTAGCGCTCCTGCAGCTTGCCCGCCAGGTACTGGGTGTTGCCTTCGACGACGTCGAAGTCGTCGTCGGTGAGGTCGCCCCACTTGGCCTTGATCTGGCCCTTCAGCTGCTTCCAGTTGCCGGCGATGATGTCGCGATTCATGCGCTGCTCCTCTGCTTGGTTCTTTGTTGGTGACTCGGCCTGTGCCGGCCGCGTGGGTCCATCTTCGGTGGCGGCGCGTTGGCCTCCGGTCCAGCCCGCGTCAACGCGCGGTTAGCCCGCTGAACGCATCACGTCGCGTGCACGGGCGCATTGCGCGTTCGCGGACGCCACAAAGAAAAGGGGCCGGCAGAACCGGCCCCCGGGGAAGCAGTGGCAGGCAGGCCTCAGCACTTGCCGTCCTTGCAGTCCTGCGCCTTGTCCTCGACCTTTTCGCCGGCCTTCTGGATGTCCTGGCCGGCACCGGCCATGGTGTTGCAGGCGGTGAGCATGGAAGTGGAGAACAGGCTGACCAGGACCAGTGCGATGATGCGCTTCATGATGTTTGGCTCCTCGGGGTGACGTTGCGTCCGCACGCATGCGGTGTGGCGCAAATCTCCCTTGCCCCCCGTGCAACCGGCGTGAACCCGCCGCGGCCGGCGTTCAGTCGCGCATCAGCGTGGACTTGCCGAACAGGCTTTCCACCAGGTCCACCGCCAGTTCGGCGGTCATGTTGTGGTCGTCCAGCACCGGGTTGAGTTCGACGATGTCCAGTGAACCCATCCGCCCGGTGTCGGCGATCATCTCCATCACCAGCTGCGCCTCGCGGTAGTTCACCCCGCCCGGCACCGTCGTGCCCACGCCCGGGGCGATGCCCGGATCGAGGAAGTCGACGTCGAAGCTGACGTGCAGGTGCGTGTCCTCGTCCACGCCTTCCAGCGCCTGCTGCATCACCGCCTTCATCCCGATCTCGTCGATGTAACGCATGTCGTAGATGTCGAGCCGGTGCTGCTTAACCAGGCGCTTCTCTTCCGGATCCACCGAACGGATGCCGATCTGCCGTACCTGCTCCGGATGCAAGGCCGGCGCGTCGCCGCCAAGCCGGGTCAGCGCGTCCGGCCCCAGGCCGCACAGGCAGGCCACCGGCATGCCGTGCACGTTGCCCGAGGGCGTGACCTCGCTGGTGTTGAAGTCCGCGTGCGCATCCAGCCACAGCACGCGCAGCTTGCGGCCGGTCTCGCGGCAATGGCGCGCGACCGCGGTGATCGAGCCGATCGCCAGGCAGTGGTCGCCGCCGAGCATCACCGGCATGCGCCCGGCACGCAGCTCGCGCAGGCTCGCTTCCATCAGCGCCCCGTTCCACGCCACCACCTGCTCCAGGTGGCGGTAGCCGTCGACCGGCGGCTGCCACGGATTGGCCGGACCGGCGAGGTTGCCGCAATCGCGCACGTCCACGCCGCGCGCGGCCAGCGCCTCGCCCAGGCCGGCGATGCGCAGCGCTTCCGGGCCGAGCGAGGCGCCACGGTGGCCGGCGCCGACGTCGGTAGGCACGCCGATCAGGGAAACCGGTGGGTAGCTTCGGGCCATGGGTACTCCATCGATCATTCCTGTGAGCCGGACAGTCTAGCCAGAGGGCGGGTCGCGGACCCGCCGCAGCGCCGCATGGAAGCCGTGCCGGAGGTCCTGTCCGCCGCCGCTGTTGGGAGTTTTCCTACGCAACGCGCCGGCATCGGCTGATTGCCCGGCGCGCATCACGCGCGCGACGCTGCGGCTACCCGGCAGCGGGCATGCACAGGCCAGGGACACACGCTCAGCAGGGACGAAGCCACCGGCGGGACGCCGGGCCGGGGACTATCGAGGAATGCGCGCGACGCGGGCCCGTTCTACCGCGTGGATACGCGCGCGTGGCAAAGCGAAGCGGCGACCGCCAGCCGGTGCACGCAACGCATCGCGGGAAAGTGGTGCCGCCTATCCGATTCGAACGGATGACCTACCGCTTACAAGGCGGTTGCTCTACCAGCTGAGCTAAGGCGGCGAATGCCGGGATTCTAGCGTAGGGCGGCGCCCGGGATAGTCGCGCAGTCGATGTCGCGCGCCGCGGGGAAGGTGCTGCGCACCTGTGCCGGGTCGCCGGTCGCGCCCTGCAGCCACCAGCGCGAAGCGCCGCCGCCCTGCGCGCGCAGCTCGGCGGGGAAACCGGCCGCACGCAGGCTGGCGATGCGGCGTTCGGCGGTATCGCGGTTGCGGTAGGCGCCCAGGGCGATGGCGTTGGCTTCCTCGCCCTTGCTGAGCACGATGAAATCCTCGAAGCCGGCCGCGGCGATGCGCCGCGCGGTGGCCTGCGCCTGCGCGCGATCGGGCGCCGGCGGCAGCAGCACGCGGTAGCCGGTCGCCGCCCCGGCCTCCTCGTCCAGCACCGCCTCGCGCAGCAGCGTGCCGAGGCCGGCGCGCGCCACCTCGGCGGCGGCGCGATCGGGGAACGGGCCCAGGCGCAGGCATGCCAATGGGGCCGGAGCGGCAGGGGCGGCCGCGGCAGGCGCTGCAGGCTGTTCCGGCGTATGCCCAGGCTTCGCGGTGGCCAGCGCCGGCGCGCTGCGCGGTGCGTCCGTAGTGGCCGGCAGCAGCTCCAGTTCGACGCCACCGCGAGTGGATACCGGCGGCGGCGCTTCCGCCGCTTCCGGACGCGAAAGCCACCACGCCGCAACACCGAGGTTGAGCGCGACCAGCACGACGATCAGGGCACGGACGAACATGGGCGGCGATTCTAGCCGAGCGGCCGCAGCGCTCACGGCAGCCCGCTGCCGGCGGTGCGCGCCCATGCCGCCAGGCCTTCCAGCACCAGCGCCTCGCGCAGCCGTGCCTGCGGCAGCAGCGGCAGCAGCGCCGGCGCGCCGCCGCCATGCAGCAGCAGCGTCGGTTCACGATCCAGTTGCTGCGCCGCCTCCGCCAGCGAACGCTCGACCAGCGCGACCGCGGCGCCGTCGCAACCGGACGCCAGCGCATCCCAGGTGTCGTCGGCGAATTCCACGTAGCGTCCGCCGGCTTCCGGCAGCTGCGCGGCGCGCTGGTGCAGCGCCTGGCGCATCAGCGTCGGCGAGGCGGCGATGCGGCCGCCGTGGTGGCGGCCCTGTGCGTCGAGCAGGTCGATGGTCAGTGCGGTGCCGACGCCGGCGACCAGCACGTCGCCGCCTTCGCCGCTGCCGTGCGCGCCCAGCAACGCGAGGAAGCGGTCCACGCCCATCCGCGCCGGTTCTGCGTAGGCGATGCGGACCCCGGCGCATTCGGCGCTGGTGCGGGCCACGTGTACCTGTTCGAAGCGCTGCCGCAGCAGGTCGAGCATCTGCGTGGTCAGCGCCGGCGCGGCGACGCTGGCCACCCAGGCGCGGCGCCCGCGCGGCAGCGCGCCGTGGCTGGTGTCGCCGGCGGCCAGGGCGTCGGCGCCGTGCGGCCACGCCAGGACCTCGCCCACGTCCGTGCCGCCGTGCCACGGCGCGGCCTTGAAGCGGGAATTGCCCAGGTCGAACAGCCAGTCGCTCATCGTGGCCTCACGCTTACTTCGCCGGCATGGAACAGGCGTTCGCCGGCATCGGTCCGAACGCGCAGGGCGCCGTCGGCGGCCAGCCCCAGTGCTTCGCCCTCGATCGTCTCGCGCCCGCCCAGCACGCGCACGGGGCGCCCGGCCAGCGCGTCCAGCGGCGCATAGCGCGGCAGGAACGGCGCCAGGCCGTCGCGGTCGAACTGGTCCAGCGCCAGCAGCAGCCGCGCCAGCACCGCCGCGGCGATCGTATTGCGGCCCGGCACGCTGTCCGGACCCGCGACGTGGGCCAGGTCGGTCCACGGCTGGTCGATGGCCGCGCCCGCGGACGCCGGCAGGCGCACGTTGAGGCCCAGCCCGATCACCGCGTGCACCGGCCCGCCGTGCTCGCCACCGCCTTCCACGAGCAGGCCGGCCAGCTTGCGGTCGGCGACCACCACGTCGTTCGGCCACTTCAGCCCGGCCGCGGCGAAGCCCAGGTCGTGCAGCGCCTCGACCACCGCCACGCCGGCCACCAGGCCCAGGCCGCCCAGCCGGGCCAGCCCGCCGTCGAAGCCGCGGCGCACCGACAGGCACACCTGCGCGCCCAGCGGCGAGGCCCAGGAACGGCCCAGGCGGCCGCGTCCGGCGGTCTGGCGCTCGGCCAGCAGTACCCGTGCGCCGTATTCAGGCGCAGCGCCGCGCAGCAGCTCGCTGTTGGTCGAATCGATGCTCCACGCGACCTCCAGCGAGGCCAAGCCGGCCGCCACGGCCGGCGGCAGCGCCGCGCGCAGGGCGTCCGCATCGAGCAGGTCCGGAGCGCGGACCAGGGCATAGCCCTGCCCCGCACGCGCCTCTACCTCCACGCCGGCCGCGCGCAGGGCCTGGATCCGCTTCCAGACCGCGGCACGGGTGATCCCCGCCTCGCGCGCCAGCGCGTCGCCGGAGACCTCGCCGGCGCCCAGCCGGACCAGCAGTTCGCGATCGTCCAAATCCACCCCCGTCGGGCCGGTCCGCCCAAGGCGACCGATTATCGCCCGCCCGGCCGGCCGGGACACATGCCGGGGCGGCGAAGGCGCGGTATAGTCGGTCAATTCCCGCCCCGGACGACGGATCCTCCGATGCGCCGCCTGCTACCGCTTCTGCTGCTCGCCGTCCCGGCGCTGTGCTGGGCGGCGGCCTCCGACGACGAGGTGGCCCCGAAGAACGGGGCCTGCGTGTACACCCGTGCCTCCGCGCCGGCCAGCGCAGCGGAAGCCGATTCGGCGCAGGCGCGCACGCCGGTACCGCCGGTGGCGCGCAGCGTGCCGCGCACGACCGCCAGCGGCGGTGGCGGCAACGACGGCGACGCGGTCATGCAGCGCACGCGCAGCCCGCGCTGGCACAGTTTCCTGCCGGGCATGTTCCGCTGATCAAGAGGCTTGCGCGCTGGCTGCGGCCGCGCATTCCCACGATACCCGACGAACCCTGGCAGGCCGCCTGCGCAGCCCTGCCGTGGGCAGCCGCGCTCGACCCCCAGCGCCGCGAACGCCTGCGCGGACTGGCCGCGCGCTTCCTCCACGAAAAGACCATCACCCCGCTCGGCGACCTGGAGCTGGGCGACCACGAACGCATCCTGCTGGCCGCGCTGTGCTGCCTGCCCCTGCTGGAGTTCGGCGAAGGCGGCCTGCGCGGCTGGTCGCAGCTGCTGGTCTACCCGGACGCGTTCCGCGTGCGGCGCAGCCATGTCGATGCCGCCGGCGTGCTGCACGAGTGGGACGACGAACTGGCCGGCGAGGCCTGGGACCACGGCCCGCTGATCCTGTCCTGGGCTGACGTGTGCGCCGACCTCGAGGACCCGGACGCTGGCTTCTGCGTAGCCGTGCACGAGATGGCGCACAAGCTCGACGTGCTCGACGGCGAACTCGACGGTACCCCGCCGCTGCCCTCCGCCTGGTACCGGCAGTGGGCCCGCGATTTCCAGCGCGCGTACGACGCGTTCTGCGCCGAAGTGGATGCCGGACGCGAGACCACCATCGATCCGTACGCGGCGGAAGCACCGGAGGAATTCTTCGCCGTGTGCACCGAATACCACTTCTCCGCACCCGAGGTGCTCGAGGAAGCGATGCCGGAAGTGGCGGCGCACCTGGCAAGGTTCTACGGGCCCTCGCCCATGGGGGCGGGCTGACCCCCACGCACGACGCGGAAGGGCCGCGCCATAGCCCCTCTCCCACCGGGAGAGGGGTTGGGGGAGAGGGTCGGCATTCCGACGCCGCTGGGCTCCCGGCCCTCACCCCTGCCCCTCTCCCGGAGGGAGAGGGAAAGAGCGAGGCCACGACCTGGAAGCACCAGGAGACGCGTTAGCGCGGGGGTGTCACCAGCAGGCTGCTGGCTGATGCGGTAAGCAGGCTCTCGCGTGGCGACGCGCCAGACGTCGCCAGCGCCCGCGTTCATTCCCGGCGCGGCGACCCACCACGCACGACGCGGAAGGGCCGCGCCATGGCCCCTCTCCCACCGGGAGAGGGGTTGGGGGAGAGGGTCGGCATTCCGACGCCGGTGGGCTCCCGACCCTCACCCCTGCCCCTCTCCCGGTGGGAGAGGGGAGCAAGAGCGAAGCCACAACCTCAAGGTGCCGAAAGACGCGGTAGCGCGGGTGCACGCCCAGGCAGGGCGGTGCGTCGCCAGTCAAAAACCCTGGACACCGCTGGGCTCCCGGCCCTCACCCCTGCCCCTCTCCCGGAGGGAGAGGGGAGAAAAGAACGAAGCCACGACCCGAACGCACCGAAGACGCGGTAGCGCGGGGGTATGGCGCAAGCAGGCCATGGATGGCCTGCGTTCGCGCGTTGGAGCCATGGACGGCGGAACCGCGCGATGCGCCATACCCCCGCGCTGCCGCGGCTCCGTCCGAAGCCGACGCCCCAAAGCCGTTGCTGTCGCTGTTGCTGTCGCTGTCGCTGTCGCTGTTGCTGTCGCTGTGGCTGTGGCTCTTGCTGCGGCCGTGCCCCACCCGCTCGCATCGCCTGGTTCACAGGCAAGTGCGAAGTCGCGTAGGTTTCGATGCACGACACGACCCGAACGGGCCATACGCCCCGGTCAAAGCCCCGGCGGCAGCGTCACTTC
>NZ_AZUZ01000014.1 GCF_000513955.1 Pseudoxanthomonas suwonensis J47 | reverse complement strand
GCCGCCGCCTACACCGCCGTGGACAAGGCCGAGAGCGAGCGCGAGGCCGCGTTCCGGATCAATGCCGAAGCGCCCGGCGCGCTGGCGAAGGCCTGCGCCGAGGCCGACATCCCGTTCGTGCACTACTCCACCGACTACGTGTTCGACGGGCAGGGCACCCGGCCGTACCGGGTCGACGACCCGACCGCGCCGCTGGGCGTGTATGGGGCCAGCAAGCTGGCCGGCGAGGAGGCGGTGCGTGCGGCCGGCGGCCAACCTCTGCTGTTCCGCACCGCGTGGGTCTATGCCGCGCACGGTCACAACTTTCTGCGCACCATGCTGCGCGTGGGCGCCGAGCGCGACGAGNTGCGGGTGGTGGCCGACCAGGTCGGCACCCCGACCCCGGCGGCGCTGATCGCCGATGTCACCGCCACCGCCCTGTGCAAGGCGCTGGACGACGCGGCGGTGTCGGGAACCTGGCACCTGGTCGCCGATGGCCAGACCAGCTGGCATGGCTTTGCCGAGGCGATCTTCGCCGAAGCGGTGGCGGCCGGCCTGCTGCCGCGCGCGCCGCGGGTGCAGGCGATCGCCACCGCCGACTACCCGACGCCGGCCAAGCGGCCGGCGTACTCGTGCCTGGATACGCAGACGCTCAAGCGCGATTTCGGCCTGGCCCTGCCGGACTGGCGGCAGGGACTGAAGGGCGTGATCGGCGAGCTGGCAGTGTGAGAATGGCCTGCGTGCGTACCTGGCCACAACGCGTCCACTGATATCCTTCCTGACTGATTCCATGGTGTAAGCACATGATTCCCGTCATCCTCTCCGGCGGCTCCGGCACCCGCCTCTGGCCCCTCTCGCGCGAGGCCTATCCGAAGCAGTTCCTGCCGCTGGCCGGTAGCGACACCATGCTCCAGGCCACGTGGAAGCGGGTCGCGCCGCTGGCCAGTTCGGCGCCGATCCTGGTCGCCAACGAGGACCACCGCTTCATGGTGGCCGAGCAGCTGCGTGAGGCTGGCTGCACTCCCGCGGCAATCCTGCTCGAGCCGGTCGGTCGCAATACCGCCCCTGCAATTGCCGTGGCTGCGCTGCAGGCCGGCGCCAATGGCGAGGACCCGCTGCTGCTGGTCCTTCCCTCCGATCACGTGATCACCGATGCGGCCGCTTTCCGCGCTGCGGTGTCCGAGGCGGCTGCGGCAGCCGAAGCGGGCAAGCTGGTGACCTTCGGGATCGTGCCGACCGGCCCGGAAACGGGCTACGGCTACATCAAGGCCGCCGCCGGCCAGGGCGTACGCGCGGTCGAACGCTTCGTCGAGAAGCCCGATGCGGCCACCGCCCAGGGCTATGTCGCATCCGGCGAGTACTTCTGGAACAGCGGCATGTTCCTGTTCAAGGCCTCGCGTTACCTGGAGGAG
Organism: Pseudoxanthomonas suwonensis J47; assembly: GCF_000513955.1. GTDB lineage: Bacteria > Pseudomonadota > Gammaproteobacteria > Xanthomonadales > Xanthomonadaceae > Pseudoxanthomonas > Pseudoxanthomonas suwonensis_C. Next base: position 98,367 of record NZ_AZUZ01000014.1, on the reverse strand, counting down.
CTGGGTCGCCACCAGCCGCAGATGCTCGCCGCCTGCCGGGCCGCATTCGAGGGCGCCCGTCGCGACCAGGACTTCGTGCGCTTGGACAAGGAAGCCTTCGCCGCCTGCCCGTCCGATTCGATCGACTACGCGGTGATGGAGAAAACCGCTGACGCCGCGGTGCTGCCGATCTCGGTGGGCTGGAACGATGTGGGCAGCTGGTCGGCGCTGTGGGAAGTGGCCGAGCAGGACGGCAACGGCAACGCCCACCACGGCGACGTGGTCGCGCTGGACTGCCGCAACACCCTAGCCTGGGGCGACGGCCGCCTGGTGGCACTGATCGGCCTGGAGAACGTGGTCGTGGTCGACACCGACGACTCCGTGCTGGTGGCCCACAAGGACCACGTGCAGGACGTCAAGACCGTGGTGTCGCAACTGAAGGCCGCCGGCCGTTCCGAACCGACCCTGCACCGCAAGGTCTACCGCCCCTGGGGCGCGTACGACTCCATCGACATGGGCCCGCGCCACCAGGTCAAGCGCATCACCGTGAAGCCCGGTGCCGCGCTGAGCCTGCAGATGCACCACCACCGCGCCGAGCACTGGATCGTGGTCAGCGGCACCGCCGAGGTCACCCGCGGCGACGAGGTGCTGCTGCTGTCGGAGAACCAGAGCACCTACATCCCGCTGGGCGTGACCCACCGCCTGCGCAACCCGGGCAAGGTGCCGCTGGAACTGATCGAGGTGCAGTCCGGCAGCTATCTGGGCGAGGACGACATCGTCCGGTTCGAGGATGTGTACGGGCGCGGCTGAGGCCGTCTAGATCGGGGGCGGATCGGATCTGCCCCTGGTGGATGGAGGAGGAGCGGGGCAAGCCCCGCTCTACGGGGGTGAGGCATGAATATCCTGGTGTGCGGTGGTGCCGGGTACATCGGCAGCCACATGGCGCAGTGGCTGGGCGAAGCAGGCCACTCGGTCACGGTGCTGGACAATCTTTCTACCGGACACCGCGAGGCGATCAAGTGGGGCGAGCTGGTTGAGGCCGACCTGCTCGACCCGGCCTCGATGGAGCGGGTCTTCAGCGCGCGCCGCTTCGATGCGGTGATGCATTTCTGCGCGCGTTCGCTGGTGGGCGAGTCGGTGCGCCAGCCCTACGACTACTACGCCAACAACGTCACCGGCACGCTCCACCTGTTGGAGGCGATGCGCCGCCACGGCGTGGAGCGGCTGGTGTTCTCGTCCACCGCGGCGGTGTTCGGCAACCCGGTTTCGGAGCTGATCGACGAGGATCATCCGAAGGCGCCGATCAATCCTTATGGCGCTTCCAAGCTGATGGTCGAGCGGATCCTGGCCGATGCGGCGGATGCCTACGGGTTGCGCTCGGTGGCGCTGCGTTACTTCAATGCCGCAGGTGCGCTGTCGGAACATGGCATCGGTGAGGCGCATGCCTGCGAGACCCACCTGATCCCGAACGCCCTGCGCGCGGCGCTGGGCACCGGTCCCGCGCTGAAGCTGTTTGGCGACGATTACCCCACTCCCGACGGCACCTGCGTGCGCGACTACGTGCACGTGCAGGATCTGGCCCAGGCGCATGCACTGGCACTTGAGTTCATGGATCGGGAAGCGGGCGCCCACGCGTTCAACCTGGGCAATGGCCAGGGCTTCTCGGTGCGCGAGGTGATCGCGGCGTCTGCCCGGGTAGCAGGACGTCCGGTGCCACACGAAGTGGCGCCCCGTCGCGAAGGCGACCCGGCCCGCCTGGTGGCTTCAAGCCAACGCGCCCGGGAAATGCTTGGCTGGCGCCCGGTCTGGACCGATCTGGACGCAATCATCGACAGCGCCTGGCGCTGGCACCAGGCCCAGGCCTTCTGAGGCCCCGCCTGCCGATCTTGTGGCAGGCGGGATCCCCTAGGTCTATCTACCGAATGATGGCGTCGATCAGGCCATTACGCGCGGACGGCGGCGGCCATTTGCTTTCGGCAATCTGGCAGCTGCTGTGTCGTTGGTAAAGCGAAAGATGCCCATCGCGACCACGCCCAGGCAGGCGCCGATCGAAGCCCCCAGCAGGAACAGCAGCATGTGCGTTCTCCCCTCCTCGCTGGCCCTCCCAGCGGGATCTATCGTGGCACCTTTCGGGCACCGTGGGATGGGGCAGGCTTCACATCTTTGAACGCCCGTCGTGACACCGGTTTCTCATTTCCGGCCAAGGTGGCCCCGATTTGTGCGAACCCGCGCTCGCTATCCGGCAGACGCATGGATCGAGGGTCGAGCCAGAGGGTGACGATCAGGCATACCGCGACCACACCGGTGCCCCAGACCCGCGGCCACCGGTGACCACGCAGCACGTGCAGTCCGTACCCGCCTACGATCGCCCCGAGCACGGCGCCGGCCAGCACCTCCGAGAGCGGATGGGCGCGGAGCATGACCCGGGACACGCCGATCAGCCCGGCGAACACCCACCCCGCGGTGGCCATGGACACCCGCCAGCCCCGGTACCGCGGCGGCACCAGCAGCGCCAGCGCCACCGGCCAGAACACCAGCCCCAGCACGGTGTGGCCGCTGAAGCAGGTCAGGTCCCAGGCGCGCACGCCGGTGCCCCAGCCGTAGAAGGCGATCTTGCTGGCCGCGACCAGCACCACGGCGACCGCGATCGCGTTCCACCAGCGCACTACAGGCCCGCGCGCGGACGGATCCCGCACCGCCAGCGCGGTACCGAGCACGGCGACCAGGGGCAGGACACACCAGGCACTGCCCGGAAGGACGAAGATCCGCCAATCCGCGCTCATCGGCGTGCGCCCGCCCGTCCGTCCACCTGCATTGCCCCTGTAAATGCTTGAACAGCACCGGGCCCGACCGGCCCGATTGGCTGGCGGTGGGAGCGTGGGTGGGGCTGGTACTGGTGCTCGCCCATAGCGCAGTGGACTACCCGTTGCGCACGCCGGCGATGATGACTGTCGCGGCGCTGCTGGCCGGGATTGCCGCCGCGGGCCGACTCGACACGAGGGAAGCTCAGACGCCGTAGTACTCGCGGTACCAGGCCACGAAGCGCGCGACCCCCTCTTCCACCGAGACCACCGGACGGTAGCCGACGTTGGCGACCAGGTCGGACACGTCCGCCTCGGTATCCGGCACGTCGCCCGCCTGCAGCGGCAGCATCTCCATCTGGGCCTTCCTGCCCAGGCACTGCTCGAGCACCTCGATGTAACGCAGCAGCTCCACGGGCTGCTCGTTGCCGATGTTGTAGAGCCGATACGGCGCCACGCCGCTGGTGGCAGGATCAGGTTTGGCTCCGGACCACCCGGCGTCCACCGTGGGCACCCGATCGAGTGCGCGAACGACGCCTTCGACGATGTCGTCGATGTAGGTAAAGCTGCGCTTGTGCCGACCATGGTTGAACACCCGGATCGGCTTGCCCTCGAGGATCGCCTTGGTGAACAGGAACAGCGCCATGTCCGGCCGTCCCCAGGGACCGTACACGGTGAAGAACCGCAGGCCGGTACAAGGGACGCCGTAGAGATGCGCGTAGCTGTGCGCCATCATCTCATTGGCCTTCTTCGTCGCCGCGTACAGCGTCAGGGGATGCTCGGTGGACCCATGCTCGGAGAACGGCATGTTGGTGTTCGCGCCGTAGACCGAACTGGTGGATGCGTACACCAGGTGCTCCACGCCATGGTGCCGGCACCCTTCCAGCACGTGCAGGAAGCCGGTGACGTTGCTGGCGACGTAGACATGCGGGTTCTCGGCGGCGTAGCGGACGCCAGCCTGGGCGGCCAGGTTGATTACGCGCTGGGGCTTGTAAGTGCTGAAAACATCATCGAGTGATTCCCGATCCGCAAGGTCTGCTTGAACGTGTCGATATCCGCCCTGTGCCAGCAGTCGGGCGAGCCTCGCGTGCTTCAGCGAAACGTCGTAGTAGTCGTTCAGGTTATCGATCCCTACTACTTCGTCGCCGCGGGCGAGCAGGAGCTGGGCCACGTGAGATCCGATGAAACCTGCTGTGCCTGTAACCAATACTTTCATGGCGCTCGCGTCCTTGAACTGGCTTCCTGACCGCGGAAAGGATGCTTCCGAAGAACTCCGTGGTACCCGGCTGGCAGTGCCCCCGGAACCTCTCGTTCGCCACGCACGATATCGTAGCGAAAGGAGTGTGCGCTAGCGCATTGCGTGCCAGAACCAGGTCCATTCTGACTCGACTGGTTATTCGCATTGGCACACTTCGCCGTAGGTCGCCAGCGTCTTGCTGATCACGATCTTCTCGTCGAACTCGTTCATCGCCTTCGAGCGTGCCGCCTCGCCCAGCCTTTCCGCGAGGCCTCTGTCATCCTGCAATCTGGCGATTGCCCTCGCCAAGGCCACTGCATCCCGCGGTGGGACCAGGAGCCCATCGACCCCGTCATTCACCACCTCCCGGCAACCCGGGACGTCGGTGGTGACAAGTGGAAGTCCGCATGCGGCGGCTTCGATCAGGCCTTTCGGAAGGCCTTCGCGGTAACTCGGAAGTACTACGATGTCTACCGAGGCAAGCAGGGCAGGCATGTCGTCCACGTGGCCCAGCCAGTTGATTACGCTCTCCGCCAAGTGCCTTGACCAGTAGGGACCGCATGCGGCCCTCTTTGATATGACTTCGCAGGTTGCCAGTCATACCCACGGGAGTCGTTACGTACGACCTTCGCCGAGGTGTTCATCGGCGTGATCGACTCTCGGGCAGCGAAGGAACGTAGTCATAGGCGCCCGTCCACCGCGTCGCGTGGCAACACGTACTTCACGTCATACAGCACCGCTTCGGGTTTTCCGTAGGCCTTGATCCCACTGGCACCCAGGTTACGGAACTGTTCGTGGCCGACCGCAACTACGATGGCGTCGTACTGTCCGTTTTCCGGTGTCGCCAGTTCCAGTCCGTACTCGGCCATGGCCTCGGTGGCATCCACCCATGGATCGCATACATCGACCCGTGCGTTGTAGCCCTCCAGCGCCTCGATGATGTCCACCACGCGTGTATTGCGCAGGTCCGGGCAGTTCTCCTTGAATGCCAGTCCGAGGACGAGTACGCGGGCGCCAACCGGGTTGATACCCTTCCGCATCATCAGGCGCAGGACCTCGCCCGCTACGTACTCGCCCATCCCGTCGTTGGTACGGCGACCGGCGAGAATGACATCCGGGTGATGCCCCACCTCCTGCGCCTTGTGGGTCAGGTAGTACGGATCGACGCTGATGCAATGGCCGCCGACCAGACCGGGCCGGAACGGCAGGAAGTTCCACTTGGTGCCGGCGGCCTCAAGTACCTCCAGGGTATCGATGCCCAGCTTGTTGAACAGGATCGCCAGGTCGTTGACCAGGGCGATGTTGAGGTCGCGCTGGGTGTTCTCGATGACCTTGGCGGCCTCGGCCACCTTGATGCTCGAAGCCTTGTGCGTGCCCGCCCTGATGATGCTGCCGTACAGGCCATCGAGGAAGTCGGCCACTTCCGGCGTGGACCCTGAGGTCACTTTGGTGATGTCGGGAAGACGGTGCTGCTTGTCGCCCGGATTGATGCGCTCGGGACTGTAGCCGGCGAAGAAGTCCTTGTTGAACCGCAGGCCGGAACCCCGCTCGAGGATCGGCACGCACACTTCTTCCGTACAGCCCGGGTAGACGGTGGATTCGTATACCACCGTGTCCCCCGGCTTCAGCACCGTGGCGATGGCTTCGCTCGCCTTCACCAGTGGGCTGAGGTCCGGCCGGCGCGCGGCATCGATCGGCGTCGGCACCGTCACGATGAAGACGTTGCATTCCCGCACCTCGTCGACGTTCGAGGCATACCGGAGATGGCGCGCGGACGCGAGAAGTTCGGGCTCGACTTCGAGGGTGCTGTCGCGCCCCCCTTTCAGCTCTTCGATCCTGGCGGGATTGATGTCGAAGCCGACCGTGGGATAGCGCTTGCCGAATTCAACGGCCAGCGGCAGGCCCACGTAACCCAGTCCTGCTACTGCGATGCGAACCTCGGCCGGTGCCGAGAACGGGGAGTTTTCCATTGAGTTCCCAAGTCGAAGATCGTCTTCCATCGATTGACGCGGCCTGGCGGCCCTGAGTCGCTCCATCGTGGGTCATGCCGGGCCTTGGCACCAGTACCGGGCGCAGTGGCTGGTGCCAGGGCGGCAGCGGCCGGTCATCCCCGGCGCTTCGCAGGTCCACCTGCTCGTACCCCTGCCGATGACCTGGGGCAAGGGCGCCTACCTGCTCGGCGGCGGGCTGCTGATCGTGGTCGGCCTGCTCGACGACCGCTACGACCTGCGCTGGTGGTGGCGCATCCTCGCCCAGGTGGTGGCCGCGCTGTTGATGGTCTACCTCGGTGGCGTGCGCATCGAGCAGCTGGGGCCGGCGGACTGCAATCCCTGCTGGGCGTTGCGCGATCGGCTGCAACAGCCAGATCAGCGCCCAGGCCAGTGTTGCCGTCAGCCGAGGCCGCCGGTCACCGGGGTAGGCCTCGCGTGACGAAGAGCCCAGCTTCGGCGGCAAGCGCGGCTGAGGCCTGGCGGCCCGCCACACCACGACTGGACACCTGCCGGCCACGCCCGGGTGGGCGCGCTGCGGAATTCAGCTACAATGCCCGGCCACGCGCCTGTAGCTCAGCCGGATAGAGTAGTGGCTTCCGAAGCCATTGGTCGGGGGTTCGAATCCCTCCAGGCGCGCCATCTCTCCCGTGACGAATCTGGGACTTATCTGGGACACCCCTAGAGCGCCCGTGCTACACGGCTGAGTACAAGCCTCCGTGACGCCAAACTCGCTCCCGTTGTACGCGAGATGTGCCAACCAACCGCGTCGCAGCCCCTGAGACACGACCCGGCCACGATGGCGTTCCATGCCAAGCAGGGGGAACGCCATGAACGACCGCAGCCATATCTCCGTCATCCTCGACCGCACCGGTTCCATGCAGGACATCCGGGCCGACGTGGTGGACGGGTACAACGCGTTCCTAGCCGCACAGAAGGACACCCCATACCCGGCTACCCTGACCTTGGTCCAGTTCGATTCGCAGGACCCGTATGAAGTCCTGCATGCGGCCGCGGACATCGCCTCGGTGCCGCCGCTCGCGCTGGAGCAGTACGTGCCACGCGCGTCGACACCGCTTTATGACGCCATGGGCCGGGGCATCCTCGATCTCGAGACCTGGCTGGCCGCCAAACCGGACGCCGAGCGTCCTAGCAAGGTGATCTTCGTGGTCGTCACCGACGGACAGGAGAACGCCAGCCGGGAATTCGACCGCGCGCGGGTCAACCGGCTGGTCGAGGCCAAGAAGCGGCTCGGCTGGGACTTCATGTTCCTCAGCGCCGACTTGGGAGCGTTCGAAGACGCCGGCCAGATCGGCGTGGAATTCGATTCCCGCCTGAAGTTCGAAAAGTCCAGCGAGGGCAACAACAATGCTTGGGCCGCCGCGTCGCTGAAGATCCGCGACCGGCGCACGGGCGTCGCGGCAAAGGTGGTCTTCGATGATCTCGACCGGGAGCTGGCGGAGCGGCGGTAGACATCCGCGGGCGGCAGTGGCAGCGTGCCTGGGGGAACAGGGGGACAGGTGCAAGCAGTGAAACCGAGGATGGTCAGCCCCTCGATGCTTCGGGAAATCCGGGCGCAATTCCGGCTGGACTGGAACGGCATCCATGGCGCACCGCACTGGGCGCGGGTCTACCACCATGGACAGGTGGTCGGCGCCCGCACAGGCGCCGACCTGCGTGTATGCGAGCTGTTCGCCTTCCTGCATGACAGCCGGCGGCAGGACGACTGGGAGGATCCCGACCACGGGGTGCGGGCGGCGATCTATGCCGCCTCGCTGCGCGAACGCGGCTTCTTCGACCTCGAGGACGCCGCTTTCGCGCTGCTGCAGGAAGCCTGCATCGGCCATAGCCAAGGCCATACGCAGGCCGACGCGACCGTGCAGGCCTGCTGGGATTCGGACCGGCTCGACCTGGGCCGGATCGGGATCCGGCCCGATCCGCGCTACCTGTGCACGGATGCGGCGAAGGAGCCCGGGTATCTCGAACACGCCTATCGGTGGTCGCTTGGACGGCATCAGGCCAAGCCCCGGATCCAGGAGGCACGGCACACTTGGGTCGACGACGCGGGCATGGTTTATCTGGATGATTTTTTCCCCGGCTTGCCGGACTTCGGTGCGGCTGGGGCGCGAACTAGCCTCAGCCATCCCCTGCGGATCGATGCATTGCCGGTCGGCGACCGGGGCGGCGCCATCGGCCTCACCTTCGTGCCGGGCAAGTGGCAACCCGGGGCCATGACCGGTGCCTGGGCGCGTGACCTCGACGCCGACCTCCAGGCGATCCGCGACTGGGGTGCGACCGATCTGGTCAGCCTGATCGAACCATTCGAGTTCACCGAACTGCGGATCGAATCGCTGCCGGGGCATGCGGCGAGCCTCGGCATCAGCTGGCACGGGCTACCGATTACTGACCAGTGCGCGCCGGACGAGCGCCTGCTGATCCCGTGGCTCGTACTGGGACCCGCCCTGGCCGATCGCCTTCGGGCCGGGGGACGCATCGTCGTGCATTGCAAGGGTGGGCTGGGGCGCGCCGGCACGGTGGCGACGATGCTGCTGATGCTTGCCCACCCGGAGCTGGGCCTCGACGAAGCCGTGCGCCGCGTGCGTCTGGTCCGGCCGGGCGCCATCGAGACCGAGGTGCAGGAGCGATTCCTGCGCGACCACTTCAACTACGAGGCCGGATGAGTCCTGCGACACAGGCGCGGATACCGGCTATCGCCAGGCGGCAGCCGATCCGGTTGCCGCACCCATTCCACACCAGGACGAAACCGTATGAACCACTACATACAGCCATTGTTCGACGGTCCCGTCGACATCGTCGGCGACATAGCTTGTTGCCTGTTCCATCCCCATCCCGCCAAGCGGCCAACGACCGGGTTGCCAGCTTCCGACGGCAAGGGGACTTGCGCCATGCCCACACTACCGAAAGAAAACTGCGCCGCGAGCTGCTGCAGGCTCAGTCCAATACAACTTGCGATTGAATGCATGCTGAAATGTATCTATAGACGTAACATTTATTGCATAAATCTAATCATGCGGCTATTGTTGTAACGGAGGCCCCTGATTAAAAGTTGGTGGAAAATGTCGTCCGAAAGAGAACATTCGCCCACTAATCCAATCAAGGTTGTCCAAACCGAGGTCCCGCGCGGCGCCCCTTTCGCCTTGGACGCCTTGGCCAATCTGGGTGTGGACCGTCAGGCCGCAGCACGCCAAGCCCGCAATGGGTGGCTGGTCCGGCTAGGCCAAGGCATCTATGCCTTCCCCAACGATCCACTGGATCGGGCCAGCACCACAGTGTTCCTGCAAACGCGGATGCCGGGCCTGCATGTGGCCGCGCGCACCGCGCTCCACATGCATGGCGTGCGGCACAACCTTGGCGCCAACGGCGCCTGGATCCTGTGGGGCGATGGGCCTGCACGACTGCCCGCGTGGTACGTGGAGCGATTCCCGGCCCGCTATGCCGGCACCCACCTCTTCGACTGGCCCGACGGGACGCTGGCGACGGCAACCCTTGGGACACCTCCCGGGGTCCATCCCGGACTGACTGTGTCGGTCCCCGAGCGGGCCCTGCTCGAGATGCTCTACGAGGTCGGCGTCCACCAGAGCCTCGAGGAGGCCCGCCAGCTGTTCGAGAACCTGCGCCCCCCCCGTCGCGAACTGCTGGCAAAGCTGCTGCAGTGCTGCACCAGCATCAAGGCGGTGCGCCTGTTCCTGACCTGGGCACGCGAAACCAGGCTGCTGGACGTGGACAAGCTGCTGTCCGACTACACCTTGCCGGTAGGCAGCGACAGCCGCTGGATGACCCGGCTGAAGGACGGCACCCTTTTGAGCCTGCGCCCGCATGGATAGGACCTACGCAGATGCCGTGCGCCTGCTGCTGTCGGTGGCGCCGCTCGTATTCGAGGACGATGCCTTCGCCCTGAAGGGTGGCACCGCCCTGAACCTGTTCCTGCACGACCTGCCACGCCTGTCGGTGGACATCGACGTGGTCTACACACCTTGGCAGCCACCCCGTCAGGAGGCATTGGCCGCCATCGCCGCCGGGCTGGAGGCGATGGCATCCAGGGTGCGGCGCCGTGGATGGGAGGCACGCGCCATTGCCGGGAACGAAGGCGAGTCCAAGCTGCTGGTCGAAGACCCGACCAGCCAAGTCAAGATCGAGGTGAACACGGTCTTCCGGGGCACCGTGCTCCCGGTGCAGTCTCGCCCCCTGGTACCTGCCGCCGCGGCGGCGTTCGCCACCGAGTTCAGCCTGCCCACCCTGGCGCCGGACGAACTGTATGGCGGCAAGCTGGTGGCGGCGCTGGACCGGCAGCATCCACGGGACCTGCTCGACGTCCACGTGATGTTCGAGTCGGGCGGCCTGACCGAGGGGGCCGTGGAGTGCTTCGTCACCTATCTGGCCGGCCACAACCGGCCGACGCATGAGGTTCTGTTCGGCAACGACAAGGACATCGGCACGGAGTTCCGGAGCCAGTTCGCCGGCATGACCCGCGACCCTGTGGCGCTGGACACCCTGCTGGGTGCCCGTGCCCGGCTGCGCGAGGAGCTGGCGGCCCGGCTCACCGACCGGCAGCGCCACTTTCTGGTCGGGCTGGCACGTGCCGAGCCCGACTGGAACCTGCTGGCCTGCACCCATGCCAGCGAACTGCCGGCACTTCGCTGGAAGGTCGAAAACCTGCATCGGTTCCGCGAACGGCGGCCGAAGGACTTCAGTCGGCAAGCAGATCAGCTGGAAGGCCTGCTGTTCCCTTGATCGCGCCGCACAGTGGGCCACTACTCACTTTCAGTACAAGGACTTGTGACAGATTCCGCTGCAGGGCAGGGCGTGCCAAGTGGTGCAGATAGGCCTCAAGGGGGATTCGGCCCATCCAAGGGATTCAAACAGTTAGCAGGTATTCCGTCGTTCTACACCGATCCGTGACCATTGAACTCCCTTGGAACTGATGCCCGCTATCGGTTTCCGAAGCCCCTACTCACCCCCTGCCAGACCCGGGTAAAGTGGCACAGGGCCTGAACTCAGTTTCAGGGCCCGAGCAGCAAAAAGTCCTTTAAAAACGCGCCCGTAGCTCAGCCGGATAGAGTAGTGGCTTCCGAAGCCATTGGTCGGGGGTTCGAATCCCTCCGGGCGCGCCAAACCTCCTGTGACAAATCTGTGCCCTGGCTGTGCCAGGTTTTTTCTGGCACCCCCGGGCGCACTGAGTAAAGGCGCGCCATGCCCAAGCCCATCCTCCAGATCCGCATCGAGCTCCAGGAGGTCGAGCCGCTGATCTGGCGCCGTATCCAGGTACCGGGCGACTACACCTTCTGGGACCTGCACGTGGCCATCCAGAGCGCCTTCGCCTGGACCGACACCCACCTGCACGAGTTCCGGCCCTGGGGCCAGCGCGATGGCAGCCCGCGCTTCGGCATGCCGCTCGAAGACTTCGACGAGAACCCGCCCCTGCCCGGCTGGGAGCACCGCGTGGCCGACGTCCTGACCCGCGCCAACCCGCGGCTCGAGTACGAGTACGACTTCGGTGACGGCTGGGAGCACACGGTCGTGCTCGAAGAGATCCTCGAGGCGGCACCGGGCAAGAAGTACCCGCGCTGCACCGCCGGCGAGCGCTCGGCCCCGCCGGACGACTGTGGCGGCCCCAGCGGCTACGAAAGCCTGCTCGAAACCTTGGCCGACCCCGAGGACCCGGATCACAAGTCGTCCCACGTCTGGGCCAGCAGCCAGAAGGGCAAGCGCGGCAAGTTCGACCCGGAGGCTTTCGACGAGCAGCAGGTGAAGTTCGCCAACCCGGCGCCGCGGCTCAAGCGGCTGCTGGCGTACATCGCGTCCCAACGCTGATTGGGCCTGAACGGAGCGGCGGTACCACCGCCCAGCAGCTTGTCAGGACGATGTCCGGACAATATGATGACCGCAACCATTCCCTCGAGGTGCGCGCCATGGCTGCCGCCAATCCGTCCAAATCCGAACGCATCGATGTCCGCGCCACGGCGCCGGTCAAGCAGCTGCTGCAGGAAGCGGCGCGCGCGTGCCACAAGAACGTCAGCGAGTTCCTGCTTGATGCCGGCGTGAATGCCGCGTCGCAGGCGCTGGCGGATCGCCGCCGGTTTGTCCTGGATGAAACCCAATGGCAGGCCTTCCAGGAGGCCCTGGATCGCCCGGTCCAAGACAAGCCGCGCCTGCGCAAGCTACTGCGTGAGCCCGGGGCGCTGGATTGAGTGGCGGTTACTCGCCAGTCCGCAAGCTCGCCGCCACCGACCGCACCGAAGGCTTCGACTGCGGCCGCGAGCCCCTGAACCAGTTCCTCCAGCGATTCGCCCTGGTCAACCAGAAGGCGAACAGTGCACAGACCTATGTCTGCTGCCAGGGGAAGGACGTGGTCGGCTACTACAGCCTGGCGGTCGGCAGCGTCGAGCCCGATGCAGCGACCACCCGCGTCACCAAGGGCCTCGCCCGCCATCCGGTGCCGGTGATGATCCTTGCCCGGCTCGCGGTGGCAACTGCGCACCAGCGCCGGGGGCTGGGGCAGGCACTGCTGAAGGACGCCCTGCTTCGCACCGCGCAGGCGGCAGACATCGCAGGCATCCGATGCCTGCTGGTTCACGCGAAGGATGATGCCGCGCGGCAGTGGTACGAAGGCTGGGATTTCGAGCCCAGCCCCAGCGACCCTTACCACCTGTTCCTGCTGATGAAGGACCTCAAGGCGATCGTTGGCGACTGACTTTGCCACCGGGGTGGGAAAATACAGCCCCTGTTGCGTTTTCCACACCAACAGCCTATAAGCTGTTTCCTGAGAATACAGCTCAGGATGCGTGCCGTGAGCCAGTACATCGTCCGAACCCCCGACCAGTTGCCTGCCCTGCTCAAGGCCTTCCGTAAACAGGCCGGACTGACCCAGGGCCAGCTCGCCGCGCGACTGGGCATCACGCAGCAGACGCTCTCCGCCCTCGAGCGCAACGCCAACAAGGTCAGCGCTGATCGGCTGCTGCAATTGCTGGGCATCCTCGGCGTGGACCTGGTGCTGCAGTCGCGCGGCCCCAAAACCGACCCGAAGCCGTCCGCCACGGGAGGTGCCGGATGGTGACGCCCCGTACCGGACGCACGTCGCGCCGCCAGGCCCTGGGTCTGTGGATGAACGGCGAGTTCGTAGGCACCTGGCGCCTCGACGCCAGCGCCGGCGATGTCCTCGAATACGACGCCGGCTGGCAGGCTGCGCCGCAGGGCCGCCCGCTGTCGCTCTCGCTCCCGTTCACGCCGGGCGGCTTGCCGCATCGCGGCGATGTCGTGCGCGCGTACTTCGAGAACCTGCTGCCCGACAGCCAGGAGATCCGGGCCCGGGCCGCGCGCCGATTCCGCGCCAAGTCCACACAGGCGTTCGATCTGCTGGCGCAGATCGGACGCGATTGCGTGGGCGCGCTGCAGATCCTGCCCGACGGCATGACGCCGGGCGACGTGCGCACGCTTGATGCCACGCCGCTGGACGAACACGAGGTGGCCGCCCTCCTGCGCGGCACCGTGGCCCCGCCGGCGATGGCCGGCGCGATGCCGGTGGAATACGACGACTTCCGCATCTCCATTGCCGGCGCGCAGGAGAAGACCGCACTGGCGTGGATCGACGGCCACTGGTGCCTGCCCCACGGCTCGACGCCGACGACGCACATCCTGAAGCTGCCGATGGGCCTGGTCGGCAACATGAAACTCGACCTGAGCCATTCCATCGAAAACGAGTGGCTGTGTTCGCGCATCCTCGCGGCCTACGGACTGCCCGTGGCCGAGTGCGAGCCGCTGCAGTTCGAGGACATGAAGGTGCTGGCGGTGAAGCGCTTCGATCGTGCCTGGCTGGACGGTCCGTCGGGCCGATGGCTGGCGAGGCTGCCGCAGGAAGACTTCTGCCAGGCCACCGGCACGCCCGCCGCGCTCAAGTACGAGTCGGACGGCGGCCCGGGCATCGAGCGCATCATGGGCCTGCTGGCCACGTCGGAAGCGCCGCAGGCTGACCGGCGCACCTTCCTGCTGGCGCAACTGGTGTTCTGGATGCTTCGCGCCCCGGACGGCCACGCCAAGAATTTCAGCCTCGCCATCCGGCCGCGGGGCGCGTATCGCCTCACGCCGCTGTACGACGTGATGTCGGCCTGGCCCCTCATCGGCGAAGGCCCCGGCCTGCTTTCGGAGCACAAGATCCGCCTGGCGATGGCGATCCGTTCGACCAACGCGCACTGGAAGATGAAGGAGATCCAGCGACGGCACTGGCTGGCGCTCGGCAAGCGCCATGGCGTGCTGGAGGACGACGGGCGCGATATCGAAGCAATAGTCGACGATCTTGTTGCCCGGACGTCCGGCGTGCTTGCCGACGTTGAAGCCGGTCTCCCGAGGGGCTTCCCAGACCAGGTCGCAGGCCCGGTGCTGCAAGGCCTGGAGCGGGCGGCGAGGCAGCTGGCCGGCGGCTGATGCGTCCCGTGGTTGGCGGCCTTTACTCGGCAGCCTGTGCCAGCAAGAGCCTGACACCGCGCGCAGGATGGACGTCAATTGAGCTCGCAGCGCCCGTGGGCTTGCCGCTGGAAACCCCGCAGTCGCGGCCCAGGACCAACGGAGGCCATCCGCAATCCATTGCCATGATTGAACTTTCACGGCTTCCGAAGCCATTGGTCGGGGATTCGAATCCCTCCGGGCGCGCCAAGGGCCCTGTGACAGATCTGTGCCCTGGCTGTGCCTAGTTTTGTTTGGCCTCGCTGGGCCAACTGAGTAAAGGCGTGCACGCCCACTCCCCGGGCCGTCAAGCCGCCTCCACCTGGACCTTGGCCGCCCGCGTCCGCCGCAGGGCCTTCGGGCAGATGTCCGAACTGGCCATCCATTATTGGTGGCGGATCACGGAACCGAACCCGCGTCCGTTTTCCAAGCCAGATAGTAAAGCCTGGGCCTTGAGGGCGTGGATTAGACGATTTGGCCGCACCGGCCCTCGTCAGAGCTTCTGCCGCGAGCTCACTCATGAACTTTCCAGAAAAGCCTTTACAGCACTTGACAGGCTTGTCTTGTGCGCCTAGCATTCGTTCATGAAGCAAGCTATTGAACACAGTAATCAGATTACAGCGCCATGAATGTCTTGCTGGCCGACATCGCAGAAGTCCGCATGGGCTACTCGTTCCGCAGTCGCCTGGAACCAGATGCGGAGGGCGATGTCGCTGTAATCCAGATGAAGGACATCGATGACACCAATCTCCTCCATCCCGAAGGCTTCGCTCGCATTCAGATGCCCGACCTGAAAGATCGCCATCTGGTTCAGGAGGGGGACCTGCTGTTTCGATCACGGGGAGTGACCAATTCAGCTGCACTAGTTGGGGGATACATTGGCCGCGCTGTGCTGGCCGCGCCGATGCTTCTGATCCGGCCAAAGACGGAAATCGTCGAGCCGGCCTACCTTCAGTGGTTCATCAACCACCGCGCTACGCAAGCAGCGCTTGCCGGGCAGGCGGCCGGAACGGCCGTGAAGATGATCGGCAAGGGTGTGCTCGATGAACTCGAGGTAGCTCTGCCGCCGCTTGATAGGCAGCGACTCATCGTCGAGGTCGCACAGCTCGCATCGCGCGAGGCTGCCTTGTTGGAGGAATTGAGGGGCCGCCGAAAGGCGCTGCTCGAAGGAATCCTGCTGCGAGAAGCGCAGGAGGCCCGCTGATATATGGCGGGTGAGGAAGCCGGCCCGAGTACTGGACCTACTCAGACCGGCACGTCGTTCAACACAACGTTTGAGGTATCGATTATGGCCAACAAGGCTTCAACCCGCAACACGCGGCATGTCGTGCCGAACCCCAATGGCGGTTGGGACAACAAGCGCGGCGGGGCGACCCGTGCCAGATCTCACCACGACACCAAGCAGGAGGCCATCGACGCCGCACGTCGCATGAGCCAGCGCGAGGGGTCGGAACTGAAGATCCACAACCGCGACGGGAAGATCAGTCAGTCCGACAGCCACGGCAACGACCCCAAGAAGATCCCCGGCTGATGAACGAGCGGGGTGCCCGGTAGCGAGCACCCCGCCCAACAAGGAGCAAGGAATGACCGAAAAGCTCACCCAACAAGAAGTCAACGCCACGGCCTGGGCCGCGTGCGACACGTTCCGGGGCGTGGTCGATCCCGCGCAGTACAAGGACTACATCCTGGTGATGCTGTTCCTCAAGTACATCAGCGATCTCTGGAACGACCACTACGCCGAATACAAGGCCCAGTACGGCGATGACGACGAACGCATCCGCCGCAAGCTCGAGCGCGAGCGCTTCGTCCTGCCGTATGTCGAGTTGAAAGAAGAAGATCCGCAGACCGGGAAAGGCCGCGTCATCGACCGATTCCTGGGGGACTTCAACGCGCTGTACGAACGCCGCAACGAGCCTAACATCGGCGAGCTGATCAACATCGTGCTCGACCATATCGAAGATGCGAACAAGGCCAAGCTCGAAGGCGTGTTCCGCAACATCGACTTCAACAGCGAGGCCAATCTCGGCAAGGCCAAGGACCGCAACCGCCGCCTGAAGACCCTGCTGGAGGACTTCGCCAAGCTCGATCTGCGCCCCTCCCGGGTGGCCGAAGACGTCATCGGCAACACCTACATCTACCTCATCGAGCGCTTCGGGTCGGATGCCGGCAAGAAGGCGGGCGAGTTCTACACACCCAAGATGGTCTCGCGCCTGTTGGCGGCCTTGGCCAACCCCAAGCCCGGCGACCGTATTTGCGACCCTTCCTGCGGCTCCGGCAGCTTGCTGATCGAAGCCGCCCAATGGGTCGAGGCCCAAGGCAGCCACAACTACGCCCTCTTCGGCGAAGAGGTCAACGGTGCCACCTGGGCCCTGGCGCGCATGAACATGTTCATCCACAGCAAGGACGCCGCCCGCATCGAGTGGTGCGACACGCTCAACAGCCCGGCGCTGATCGAAGGCGACCGGCTGATGAAGTTCAACGTGGTCGTCGCCAACCCGCCCTTTTCGCTGGACAAGTGGGGCGCGGAGCACGCCGACCACGACCGCTTCAACCGCTTCTGGCGCGGCGTGCCGCCCAAGTCCAAGGGCGACTGGGCCTTCATCACCAACATGATCGAGCGCGCGCTGCCCCAGGAAGGCCGGGTCGCGGTCGTCGTGCCGCATGGGGTGCTCTTCCGTGGCGGTGCCGAAGGGCGCATCCGCCGCGCGATGATCGAAGAAAACCTGCTCGATGCCGTCGTCGGCCTGCCGGGCAACCTGTTCCCTACCACCTCGATTCCGGTGGCCATCCTGCTGTTCGACCGCGCCCGCGAGAAAGGCGGCCCGCGCGAACACGTGCGGGACGTGCTGCTCGTCGACGCCAGCCGCGAGTTCATCCCCGGCAAGAACCAGAACCAGCTTTCCGAGGCGCACTTTCAGAAGATCATCGCGACCGTGGCCGAGCGCCGCAACGTGGACAAATACGCCTACGTCGCGCCTCTCGACGAAATCGCCGAGAAAGACTTCAACCTCAATATCCCCCGTTACGTCGATACCTTCGAGGAAGAGGCGGAAATCGACGTCGCCGCCGTGCAGCGCGAGATCGAGCAGCTCGAACGGGAACTCACCGAGGTGCGCGCCCGGATGCGCGAGCACCTCAAGGCCCTGGGTGTGGAGGGCGTATGAGCCGCAAGCGCCCCGCCGCCCCGCCGCCCGCGGATGACACGCTGCGCATCCGCGCCAGCACCGCCGAGTTTCTGATCTTCACCCAACAGGCCGGCGAGCCCAGCATCGAGGTGCGCTACGAGGACGAGACCATCTGGCTGACCCAGAAGCTGATGGCCGCGCTCTTCGACGTGGACGTGCGCACCATCAGCGAGCACCTGCGCAACATCTACACCAGCGGCGAGCTGGATGAGGCGGCAACTATCCGGAATTTCCGGACAGTTCAAACCGAAGGCAGCCGACAGGTCGCGCGTGAGGTCGCTCACTATCACCTGGACGCCATCATCTCCGTCGGCTACCGGGTCAACTCGGTGCGCGCCACCCAGTTCCGCCGCTGGGCCACCCAGGTGCTGCGCGAGTTCGCCATCCGGGGCTATGTGCTCGACAAAAAACGGCTGGAAAACGGTGCCTTCCTCGGCGTGGATTACTTTGCGCGCCTGCTCGAAGAAATCCGCGAGATCCGCCTGTCCGAGCGACACTTCTACCAGAAAATCACCGACCTCTACGCCACCGCCATCGACTACGACGCGGCCGCGCCCGCCACACGCGCCTTCTTCGCCAAGGTGCAAAACAAATTGCACTACGCCATCCACGGCCACACCGCCGCCGAACTCATCCGCGCCCGCGCCGACGCCAGCAAGCCCCACATGGGCCTGACCACCTGGGACAAAGCGCCGCACGGGCGCATCCTCAAAAGCGATGTCGCCGTGGCCAAGAACTACCTGACCCGCGAAGAGCTGGAGGCGCTGGGCCGCCTGGTCAACAGCTACCTCGACCTCGCCGAAGACCGCGCCCGCCGCCACATCCCCATGACCATGGAAGACTGGGCCAAGCAGCTCGACCGCTTTCTGGAACTGACCGACCGCGGCATCCTGCAAGGCGCAGGTTCCATCGGCGCCGAGGCCGCCCAAGCGCATGCCGAAAGCGAGTTCGAAAAGTACCGCCGGATACAGGAAGCCGAATATGTTTCCGACTTTGACCGGGCGGTGAAGGAGCGCCTGGCGGCCGATACGGAGGATGTGCGGGCGTTGGAGCGGATCGAGCGGCAGCTGGAGAGCAAGGAGCGGAAAGCCAAATGACCTCTTTGATCACCTACCGCCTAGGACAGATTGCCGACGTTCAACAAGGCTACACGTTCAAGCCCGACTACCAAGGACAGTCCTGCGGTGAGTGGGCGTACGTCAAGGTGGCCGATATCGGCTCTCCAACAAGCTCAAAGTACCTGCGCAAGTCCTTGAACTACGTCAGCTCCGAGGTGCTTCGTGAAATGCGTGCTACCCCATTTCCTGCAGGGAGCATCGTGTTCCCGCGTGTCGGAGCAGCTCTCCGAAACAACAACAAGAGAATTCTCGCCGAGGACTGTCTGACTGACGATAACGTCCTTGTCGTCACAGTACGGGATGCGAATGTTTGCGACCCAGAGTATCTCTACTACTGGTTTGATTTCCATGATCTTCAGGACTTCTGCAACTCGGGAACCGTCCCGGTCATCAATGGGCGGAACCTGAAACTTCAAGAGGTACCGCTGCCAGACATTCAACTACAGCGGCGGACAGCTAGCGTGCTCTCTGCTTGGGACACCGCCATCGAAACCACCGAGCGCCTCATCGCGGCGAAGGAGCGCCATTACACCCACGAACTCTCGCGCCTCATCAGTCGCGGTCAGCATCCCCGCACGCATGTCGGCGCTGTCGCTTGCGAAGTTTCCGAGCGCAATAGCGGCAGCTATTGCACCCGCGTGCTGAGTGTGACGAATTCGCGCGGCGTCGTGTTACCGGAAGAACAGTTCGAGCGCCGTGTCGCTAGCGACGACCTCTCGAACTACAAAGTCGTTCGACGTGGCCAGTACGCCTATAACCCGTCGCGGATTAACGTTGGCTCCATTGCCCGGCTGGATGCCTGGGACGAAGGCGTGCTGAGCCCTATGTATGTAGTGTTTGAACTCGACTCAACCAAGGTTGACTCAGACTATTTTCGGCATTGGCTCAACTCCTATGAGGCACGGGAACGGATCAAAAAGAGTGTTCAAGGCAGTGTTCGGGAAACCGTCTCTTTTGGTGATTTTGCGAGCGTTGTCATTCCTCTGCCTGACCTCGCCCCCCAAACCGCCATTGCCCGCTACCTCAACGCGCTGCGCGAGGAAATCGACCTGCTCGGCAAGTCGCTTGATGCCCTCAAGCGCCAAAAACGCGGCCTGATGCAAAAGCTGCTCACGGGCCAGTGGCGCGTGCCTGTTCCCGAGGAGGCCACCGCATGAGCGAACTGATCAGCAAGCTGGCCGCCGAGGCCCAGCGCATCGAAGAAGACACCGAACACTCGTTCAAGGGTCACTACAACGCGGCGGTGCGCTGGGCGCGTTATCACCTGTGGATCGGCCTGCCATCGGCGCTGCTGGCCGCGATTGCTGGCGCCGCCGCGTTCAAGGACCAACCGGAACTGGCGGGCGCGCTGGCGCTCCTGTCCACCGCGCTGACGACGGTGCTGACTTTCCTGAAGCCGTCGGAGCGCGCAGAGATGCACAAGGCTGTCGCAGGCCAATACCAGGCGCTGCGCAATCAGGCGCGCATCTTTCGAGAAATCGGCCTGACGGACGGCCTTGCGGCAGACGAAGCGAAAGCGCGCCTGTTCGAGCTGGCAAGGACCCGCGACGAGCTGAATCAGAGCTCGCCGGCTATAGCGCGCTGCGATTACGAACAGGCGAAGAACGACATCGACAGCGGCCGGGCCCGCTACCGCGTGGACGAGGTGAGTCCATGACCATCAATAGCTACCTCACGAACTTGGCGAACCAGGCCATCCTGCGTGACGACGAGAAGGCAGGCGTGCAGCGTTCCATCGCGACGCTGCAAACGCGCCTGGAGGATCACTTCGGCGCTCAGATGAGCCAGCACTTTGTCTTCGGCTCCTACAGCCGAGGGACGATCCTGCCCCGCTCGATGGACCCGCAGTCCGACGTGGATTACATGGTCGTCTTCTCGGACGGCGGGTTGCAGCCCCAAAGTTACCTCGACCGACTACGCCGATTCGCGGAGCTTCGGTACGCCCGCTCTGAAGTCGCGCAGTCGCACCCGACCGTCGCGCTGGAGTTGAACCACATCCGTTTCGAGCTTGTGCCTGCGCTACAGAACTGGTGGGGTGGTTTGCAGATTCCGGCCAAGGGCTCCGGCTACCAAAGCTGGCAAGGCACCGATCCGAAGGGTTTCAACAACATGCTGACCAGCGCCAATCAGGCCAACGGCAACCTCATCAAGCCCTTGGCGCGCATCATGAAGTACTGGAACGCCAAGGCCGGGTATCCGTTCGAGTCCTATGCCTTGGAGCAACAAGTCGCCGGCCACGGGTACGGCTTCTTCGGCCTGCTCGCCTCGCGACAGGTTGGCGACTACTTCTTTGAGATCGTCGATGCGCTCGATGCGGGGTTGTTCGCGCCGCAATGGAAACGCGACGCGGTAACGCGGCTAAAAGATCTGACCACTCAGGCACGCGCCCTGGAGCGCGCCGGGCAGACCGCCCAAGCGGATGCCGTCATCGCCAAGCTCGTGCCCCCTGTGGGCGGCTTGCTCGGGAGGTAAATGATGAACTCTCTGCAATTACCCAAGTTCACTGACTCTCCGGCCATTGCCGGCAACCGTATGCCCCGTGTTCGAGAACGCGAGCTGCTTCGTGTCGCAGCGGCGCTTTCCGACACCAATGCTGTAGCTGCAGCCAGTGCAGCACGAAGCGAGGTGTTGTCATGGGCGGCAAAACAGATCCGCGACCAGTTGCCAGCTGCAGCGGCGGAGGGACACTCCTTCGAACATCTTCGTGGAGGTCGAACTTGCCTTGGCGCGAGTTTCGCGGATGACCGCCGCGCGCTTTGGGCTCTTCGGGTCGATAGGCCCGACGCCAATGTCGCCCAGCGCACATGGACGACAGAGGTCGTCATCGGCTACGCCCAGACCAGCGGCCCCGCCCTGTTCAGTCTGCGCCTGCTGGTCAGTACCCCGGAGGAGTTCCTGGCGATTGAACCCGCCGTTCCCGGGCTGGTGCGGCAAGTCAATTCCGTTTGCGGTCTGGAGCAGGGCGATGTTCGCTTTGATGGATTACCTTGGTTCATCACCTCCCAAACTGACGCAGAAGACCTGGTCGAAAAACTGATCAATCCGAGTCGGTCTATCCCCTACCTGGTGTGCTCTATCGCTGAAGGCGAATCGGCTCCCCGGCTCGATGCTCGTTTGTTGGCAAAGGCGACTCTTGGGATCGCAAAAGTGGTTGTCGTTCCATCAGTCCATACCTGGGTTTTGACGGAGCAGCTTGGCAAGCCCCGTTCGGTCTACAACGGCGCTGTGCGGTCCTACATGCCGGGATTTTCGCTGGATGCAAACCCATATGCGCACCGGCTGTTCTTTATCGACCCCTCGGACGACTATGAGCAGGCACGATCGACCCAAAAGGCGCTGCGTTGGCTGGTGGCGAGTGAGAGCTTGCGTCGCTTGCGGCTGGGTGACGATGTCGTCGCCTTTTCAGCGGTTCGGGAATCGAGTCTCGACTTTGAACGCCAAAGGTTGCAGCGGATCGGTTCATCAGATGCAGAGCAGCTTAAGGCTGCCCAAATTCAGCTCGAAGCCTTGAAAGATGATCTGGAGCGCTCCAAGGCCGAGGCGGAACAGTGGATGTGTGATTTCCAGCGCGCGGAGGAAGACGCCCAGAGTTATCAGCAGCAGCTGCGCGGTGCCCAGTTTCGGATCCAACAACTGCTGGCGCAGATCAAAGAACGCGGCGACGAACCAGACTCGGCCGTGCGACTCCCAGAAAGCTGGGACACGTTTTCCGATTGGTGTGACGAAGTCCTCGGTGGCCGCGTCATGCTCTCCAGCAGAGCACGCCGTGAGACGAAGTCTGCTGTTTTCGATGAACCGCAGACGGCAGCACGCTGCCTGCTGTGGCTGGCAAACGAATACCGCGACTCACGGATGAATGGTGCTGCCGGGGACCTGCGCAAACCTATCGCCGATGGCATCCATAACGACCGCTGCGGCGCGGACAGCTTTGAGTTCGCCTGGAATGGCCAACAGGTTCCAGTCGAATGGCACGTCAAGAACGGCGGCAATACCCGGGACCCTAGGCGCTGCCTCCGCATCTATTACTTTTGGGATGATGAGAGCCAGATTGTGGTGATTGCCACCATGCCAGCTCACATTAGGACGGGAGCGACCTGACATGGAAGGCTTTCGCTTCAACGAGAAGTACCTTTCGCAAATCCCCGCGCTGCAGTTGCTCATCAGCCTGGGCTACACCTACCTCACGCCCGAGCAGGCGCTGGCCGCACGCGGTGGCAAGCCGGGGCAGGTGCTGCTGGAAGAAGTCCTGCGCGAGCGGCTGAAGAAGAACAACCGCATCCAGTACAAGGGGCAAAGCTACCTCTTCTCCGAGGAAAACATCCAGACCGCCATCCAGCGCCTGAAGAACGTCAAGTACGACGGCCTGCTGAAGACCAACGAGGCCATCTACGACTTGTTGACGCTGGGTGTGTCGCTGGAGCAGTCCATCGAGGGCGACAGCAAGAGCTTCACCCTCCACTACATCGACTGGAAGAATCCGGCCAACAACGACTACCACGTGACGGCCGAGTTCCCGGTCGAGCGCACACGAAGCACTGAAACCTGCCGCCCAGACATCGTGCTGTTCGTCAACGGCATTCCGTTTGCCGTCATCGAGTGCAAGTCGCCCAAGGTCGAGGTCGGCCAGGCGGTGTCGCAGATGATCCGCAATCAGCGCGAGGAGTACATCCCCAAACTCTTTACCTACACGCAGTTGCTGCTGGCCACCAACAAGAACGAGGTGCGCTACGCCACGACGGGGACGCCCGCAAAGTTCTGGGCCCTGTGGCGCGAAGACGTTCCCGACGAAGAACTGCGCACCGTGCTCGATCAGCCCCTGCCTGCCGAAGCCAAGGCGGGGTTGTTCGACTTGATCTGGGATGGCAAATCGCTGCGCGAACCGGATGTGGGCAAAACCTGGGCCATCACCGAGCAAGACCGCATGCTCTATGCCCTATGCCGCCCTGCGCGTCTACTGGACCTGGCGCTGCAGTTCACCGTGTTCGATGGCGGCGTCCGCAAGGTCGCCCGCTATCAGCAGTTCTTCGCCATCAAGCGGGTGCTCGAGCGGGTCAAGCATCGGGACGACGTGGGACGACGTTTGGGGGGCATCATCTGGCACACGCAAGGGTCGGGCAAGTCGCTGACGATGGTGATGCTGGCCCGCGCGCTGGCCCTGGACCCTGATATCCGCAACCCACGCATTGTGCTGGTGACGGACCGGGTAGACCTCGACAAACAACTCGGCAACACCTTCGCCGCCTGCGGCCTGATGCCGGATCGGGCGGACAGCGGGCGCCACCTGCTGGAACTGGTGTCCGAGAACAAGGCGCACATCGTCACCACGCTCATTCACAAGTTCGACAAGGCACTATCGATCCGCAAGCACGTCGAGGAATCGGCCGGCGTCTTCATCCTGGTCGACGAGAGTCACCGCACCAACTTTGGCGGCTTTGCCGCGCGCATGCGTCAAATGTTCCCGATGGCGTGCTACCTGGGCTTTACCGGCACGCCCCTGATGAAGAAGGAGAAGAACAACTTCGCCAAGTTCGGAGGTTTGATCGACACCTACGCCATCAATCAGGCCGTGAAGGATGGGGCGGTGGTCCCGCTGCTCTACGAGGCGCGGCATGTGGAGATGGAGCAGAACGAGAAGGCCATCGATACCTGGTTCGAGCGTCACACGCAAGGCCTGACGGACGCGCAGAAGGCCGACTTGAAGAAGAAGTACAGCCGCGCCGAGATGCTGAACAAGGCTGACCAGGTGATCTACATGCGCGCCTTCGACATCAGCGAGCACTTCCGTCAGAACTGGCAGGGCACGGGCTTCAAGGCGCAGCTTGTCGCCCCGAGCAAGGCGGCCGCGCTGACCTACAAGAAATTCCTTGATGAAATCGGGCACGTGACCAGCGAAGTCATCATTTCGGCCCCGGATACCCGCGAGGGCAACGAGGAGACGGACGATGAGCCGACCCATGAGGTCGTCGCCTTCTGGGAACGGATGATGAAGCGGTATGGCTCCGAGGAGGAGTACAACAAGCAGATCATCAACCTGTTCAAGCACGGCGAAGACCCGGAGATCCTCATCGTCGTCGACAAGCTCCTGACCGGCTTCGACGCGCCACGCAACACGGTCCTGTACCTGACGCGCAAGCTGCGCGAACACACACTGCTTCAGGCCATCGCACGTGTGAACCGGTTGTATGACGACGACGAGGGCACGCAACCCAAGGAGTTCGGCTACATCATCGACTACGCCGGCATACTGGGTGAGCTCGATCAGGCGCTGACCACCTACAGCGCTTTGGATGGCTTCGACGAGGACGACCTGGCGGGGGCCTTGGTCAGCATCCATGAAGAAGTGGCCAAGCTGCCTCAGCGCCACGCCGATCTTTGGGACCTCTTCAAAGAGGTCAAGAACCAGCACGACGAAGAAGCCTACGAGCAGCTGCTGGCGGATGAAAAGCTGCGCGAATCTTTCTATGAGCGACTGGCGGCTTATGGCAAGACCTTGTCGATCGCGATGTCGTCCGAGCAGTTCATCGCATCGACGCCAGAGAAGAAGCTGCAGTCCTACAAAAACGATCTCAAGCGGTTTACGAACCTGAAGGCGTCCGTCAAGCTGCGCTACGCCGAATCGGTGGACTACCGGGACTTCGAGCCGAAGATCAAGAAACTCTTGGATACGCACATCTCGGCGAACGAAGTGGTGCGCCTGAATGAACCCGTGAACATCTTCGATGAGCAAGCGTTCAAGCAGGTGGTCGAAGAACAAGGTGAGACCAGGACGACGGCCGCCAAGGCGGACATGATCGCGCATGCAACCAAGAAGGCCATCAGCGAGCGCTTGGAGCAAGACCCTGCGTTCTACGAGAAGTTCTCGAAGCTCATCCAGCAGGCCATCGACGACTTTCGGGCCCAACGCATCTCCGATCTGGAGTACCTGAACAAGGTCAGTGAGATCAAGGACGCGGTGGTCAACCGGCGCAGTGACGATGCCCCGGCACAGTTGGCCGGTCACGACCATGCCCTTGCCTTGTATGGCGTTCTCAAGCCCTACGTGGCTGGCCACGTGAACGCGGAAGAAGCGGCAGCAACGCTGGCTGCCGATGCTGCTCTCGATATCTGGTCGATCATTCAGCGAAACAAGAAGGTGGGCTTTTGGGACGATCTGGACGCACAACGTCGAACGATGAACGAGATCGACGACTACCTGTACGACGAGGTCAAGGGCAAGAAGGGGGTCATGCTCACCACCGGTGAGATGGACGACATCATCGACCGGACGATGCAGCTGGCCAGGCACCGGATGGTGGTATGAGCGACAGAAGCGGCTTGGTTCGTTACGGTGCCTGGGTCATCCGCTATGAGGTTGTCGAGCGCCCGTCGAGACGAACGCTAGGCATTGAGGTTCACCCGGGCGGGCGCGTTCTCGTGTTGGCGCCAAGCGGATGCGATGACTCCACCATCGACGAGAAACTTCGTCTACGCGCCGGCTGGGTCAGCCGCCAGCTTGAAACGTTCTCGCGTTATGAAAGACACACCGCACCCCGGCAGTATCTGAGCGGTGAATCGCATCGCTACCTGGGGCGACAGTACCGACTGCGCGTCAAGGCCAACGACCCGGAGGTCCGTCAGGAACAGGTGAAACTGACCCGGGGCGAGATGTGGGTCGTCGGCCCTGGGGAGTTGCCCCCATCAAAGGTGAAGGAACTGCTGCGACGCTGGTATCTTGGGCGAGCCCGTGAGGTGTTCGATGCAGTGCTGACGGATGCCTTTGACACATTCCAGCGACTTGGGCACGAGAAGCCACGCATCGTAGTACGCGAGATGCGTAGCCGATGGGGAAGCTTGTCTCCTGGTGGGCAGATGACCTTGAACTCACGGTTGGTGCAAGCACCACGCCCCTGTGTTGAATATGTGATCGTGCACGAGCTCTGCCATCTGATTCACAAGAATCACAGCTCGGATTTCTTTGCTTTGCTTGGGCAGGTCATGCCAGCCTGGCAGGCACGCAAGCAAAGGCTCGAACAAGCCCTGCTCTGACTATAGGACCAGCAAGCCTGCTTCGGCATTGCGACGAGCGACTAAACCGGGAAGAGCTCGGCCGCCGCCGTAGACCCACCGACTCAGCTCTTGCCGGGCAGCAACCCAGTCCCTCTGGTTGACCCGTCGCCGCAGCGTCGACGTCTGCAGCCGCCCCGCCCCCAGGTTGAAGGTGAAGTCCACGATGGCCGCGAGCCGGTTCTCGGGCTCGGTGGCCAGCACCGGGCAGTAGCGCAGCGTGGCGGCGAGCGCCACCTGCAGATCCTGGGCAAGGTAAGCCTCGGCCTCCGTGATCGGCGGATGCGTCGGGTCGCAGAGGTGCCCATAGCCGATGGTCCAGTACCCAGCCGGGCAGACGTAGGGATGGGCGCGGCCGGGATCGTTCTTGGGCACGCGGTGGAAGCCCTCAAAGCGCTTGGCCAGATCGATGGCCGCCTGCGGAATGAATCCCTCCGGGCGCGCCATCTCTTCTTCGCCGATCGGCTCTCCGCGCCGCATCCGGCCCTCCGCGGCACGTCGCGATCCCCTGTCAGTCCCCGGCACCGCCGCTTGGCCACCCGACCTGCGCGCCGATCCCCCGACCTGCCCATTAAGCTTTCCTTCAATCGCGTCCCGGCCTACTTCGGTCAACGCTACGGGGGGAATGCCATGACCGACATCGGCAAGCGCGCACAGGTCGCCATCGCAGCGTCCCTCTCTCCCTGGCTGCCGCACGCGCGGCCCGCATCCGAGGACTTCGGCCGCCGGTGCATATGACCGGTAGCGAACCTCACCCCCGCTGACCGTCTTCGCACCGGCGCCCTGCGCCGGGCGACTGACCGTGGGTGTCTCCTTCCAAGGAGCGCGGAATGCGTATGTCGGCCCTTGCCCGGTGCCCGGCGGATCTGCCGCCGGCGCCGTCCCGGCTGCTCGATGGCCTGGCCGTCGGCCTGGCCATCCTCGAAAACTCCCCCAAGGTGCGTCGCGTCCACGTGCGGCGCGCGGACCGCCTGCTCGCACTCGGCCTGCCCAATCATGGGCTGGTCGCGCTGGAAGCCCTCGCCGACACGTTCGGGAAGGGTCTGCCTCCGCGGCGCTGGTCCGCGCCGGCCCGGCGGCTGCGCCAGCAGCTGGACCCGCCCGAACCCGACTGGTTCGGCCGCGGCATGTCCACCGATGCCTGCGCCTGGGCGGCACCGGACCACCTGACCCTGCACCAGCTGCTGGCCGGGCTGGAGCCCGTGCCGCGCCGCTGCACCGACCAGGCGTGCAGCGCCCTGCAGGGGCTGGCCCGCTCCGAGCGCGCGGGGCTGGTGCTGCCGCGCCACGTGACGCGACCCGAAGCCCTGGTCGACAGCGCGCGGCCGGGGGACCAGCGCCAGGTCGTCGACTTCATCGTCGCCGGCATGCTCGACGCGCGTGCACGGCAGCCCGGCGTGCGCTTCCATCGCAACTGCCTGGCGGGCATCCGCCGCCTGGTGGACCGGCTGGTGGAGCGCAAGCTGTCGCTCGACCCGCCGACGCCGGCCAGGCCGCGCACGCGGGCCGCCAGCGCCAGGCAGCACGGCGTGCGCCTGCCGCATGTGGGCAGCCACCCGCTGCCGGCGTCGCGCGAGCCGGTGTTCGAAGGCCTGCCGCTGGGCTGGAACGGGCGGCGCCTTGCCGGTGCCGGCTCACGCCACGCCGCCACGCCCCTGCTCCACCGCGGCGAAGGTCATCTGGTGACGATCGCGCCGACCGGCGCGGGCAAGGGCGTGGGCGCGGTCATCCCGGCCCTGCTGTCGCACCGCGGCTCGGCCGTGGTCGTCGATCCGAAGGGCGAGAACCATGCGGTGACCGCACGTTTCCGCCGGCAGCTGGGCCAGCGCGTGCGCGTGCTCGATCCGTTCGGCGTCACCGGAGTCCACAGCGACCGTCTCAACCCGATGGACCTGCTGGCCGATCCGGACGATCCCACCTGGGAAGACGCAGCCATGGTCACCGGGCTGCTGGTCCCGCGCCACCGCCGGATCGACCGCAACCTGTGGTGGTACGAACGCGGCCACGAACTGCTGGCGGCGACCTTCCTCCTCGCCTGCATCGATCCGGAGCGCCGCGAACGCGGCATCGAGGGTTGGCTGTCGTTCTTCGAGGTGCCAGCCGCCGAACTGCGTGCGCAGGGCCGCGCGCTCATGGACTCGCCCAACCCGGACCTGCGCATGGCGGCCCGTTCGTTCCTGGCCGGCAGCGACGACGCCTTCGCCTCCTGCGTGCTGGTGGCGCAGGGCCTGGTGGCCGAGCTGTCGAATCCGGCGGTCGCGTGCACGGCGGTCGGGCCGTCGAGCATCGACCTGGCGGACTTCGCCGCGGGCGTGCCGATGACCATCTACCTGGTGCTGCCGCCGACCCAGCTGCGCGCGCAGGCCGCGCTCATGCGTCTGTGGGTCGGCATGCTGCTGCATGCGGCACTCGGGCGCCGGCGTGCGCCGGCCGAGCGGACCCTGTTCCTGGTGGACGAGGCTGCGCAGCTGGGCCCGTTGCCGCCGCTGGTCACCGCCATGACTCTGGCCCGCGGCTACGGCGTGAACGTGTGGACCTTCTGGCAGGACCTGGCGCAGATGCAGGCCACCTACCCGGACCTGTGGAAGGCCCTGCTGCACAACTGCGCCGTCCACCAGGTCTTCGGCGTGCCCAACGAAGCCACGGCGATGGAGCTGGCGCGGCTGCACGGGCTCGACGACCACCGCGAACTGCTCTCGCCCGGGCGCGACGCGATGCTGCTGATGCAGGCCGGCCGCCTCTCGCTCGACGCCAGGCGGGCGAACTACCTCGCCGATGCCGCGTTCGCCGGCTGCTTCGACCCCAATCCGCTGCACGGCGGCGTCCCGCACGAGGGCGCACCGGCCAGCAACGTCACCCCCATCCACGCCCGCCGCCAGGAGGTCCGCCATGTTCCCGAACTCTGACAACGATGCCGTCCTCCTCGGCCGCGATCCGGCCACCGGCCAGCCGATCAGCCTCGGGCCGGAAGGCCACGTGCTGACCGTCGCGCCCACCGGTGGCGGCAAGGGCGTCAGCGCGCTGATCCCCGCCCTGCTCACCCATCCCGGCCAGGCCATCGTGCTCGACTGCAAGGGCGAGGCCGTCGCGGTGACCCGCCGCTACCGCGAGGAAGTGCTGGGCCAGGACGTGGTCGTGCTCGATCCGTTCGGCATCGGCGATGGGGCCGGCGGCGCGCTCAATCCGTTCGACATGCTGCCCGCTAACGCCATCGGCGCAGGCGGCGAACTGCGCGCCTTCTCCAACCTGCTGGCGCCGGTGCAGGACGCCTCCGGCGATCCGTACTGGTCGCTGGCCGGGCGCCAGCTGATCTGCGGCCTGCTCGCCCACTACCTGGACACCACGCCCGCGCCGGCGCGCAACCTGGCCGGCTTCCTCGAGCTCGGGAGCCGGATGGTCGTCGAGCCGAAGCTGCTGGGCGTGCAGATGGCGCAGTCGTCCATCGCCGAGGCGCGCAGCCAGGGCCAGGTGGTGCTGTCCTCGGCCAGCGGCCAGGACACCGCGCGCGACGTGGTCTCCCACGCCGACACCCTGCTCAGCGCGCTGCGCGGCCGGGTCACCGCCCAGGCCACGGCCAGGACCTCGTTCGATCTCGACGCGCTGCGGGACGGCCGGCCGATGACGATCTATATCGTCATCCCGCCGAACCGGCTGCCGTCGTCCGCCCGGCTGCTGCGCCTGTGGCTGGGCACGCTGTCGGCGCTGCTGCTGGGACGCCGCGCACGGCCGGCCTGCCCCACGCTGCTGCTCATCGACGAGGCCGCCCAGCTCGGCCACCTGGACCTGTTCGTGACCGCGATGACCCTCTACCGCGGCTACGGGGTGCAGTGCTGGAGCTTCTGGCAGGACCTGGACCAGCTGCACGCGACCTATCCTCACGAATGGCGCACGATCCTCAACAACGCCGCCGCGGTCCAGGCCTTCGCGCCCAGCTGCCCCAGCATGGCCGAAGAATTCCGCCTGCTGATGCCGCGCCTGACGACGCCGGAACTGATGGCGCTGCGCAGCGATGAGCTCGTTCTCGCGCGCGCCGGGCGTGCCGGGCAAATTGTCCGCAGGATTAATTACCTGCAGGAATCCGTGCTGGAACAACGGGCTGATCCGAATCCCTGGTATGCAAATGCTGGCTGACGGTTGCCGCCCGTGCCCTACTCCGGGCAAAGTCGCTTCCAAGGGAATGGAGATGTCTGCTTGGTCAGCGATTGCAGCAGGGGGTCGCGTCACGGGGAAGGGCCGGGAAGGCCTGTGATTGCAGACAGGCAGGCGCCTTCGGACTAGGCCGCACCACGTGCGGCACTCCATGGGTAAACCCTTCGATCGCCCGGGTGCGCATGCGCCCGGGCGCGGCGTCATGCGCGTCGAAGCGGTGTGAAACACGTACGGGCTTTGCAACAGGGGAAACACGACGCCATGGATCAGGGACGTTCCCGCGAGATCCGCATCTTCATCTCGTCCACCTTCAAGGACATGCACGCCGAGCGCGACTACCTCTTCTCGCACGTGTTTCCCGTGGTGCGGAAGGCGTGCCTGGAGCGCGACGTGGTCCTGTCCGAGATCGACCTGCGCTGGGGCATCACCGAGGAGGAATCGCGCAACGGCCGCACCATCGAGATCTGCCTGGACGAGATCGAGCGCTGCCGCGCCTCCGGCCGGACGCCGTTCTTCATCGGCCTGCTCGGCGAGCGCTACGGCTGGGTGCCGGATCCGGCCGACCTGCGCTCGTTCTGGGAACAGCGGCCCGACTCGCCGCACGCCGGGCAGATCCGCCGCGCGCTCGAGCAGGGCATCAGCGTCACCGAACTGGAGATGCGCGTGGGCGTGCTCGAACCGGCCGAACCGGCGACGCGCGCGCGGGTCTACCTGCGCTCGCCGGAGTTCACCGGGCAGTTGGCCCACGACGCCACCGAGCCGACGGCGTTCGCCGACGCCGATCCCCGCCAGGCCCGGCTGAAGGATCGCCTGCGCGCCTCGGGCAATGTCGGCATCGACGGCTACGCGAGCCTGGAGGAATTGGGCGCCGACGTGCTCGATTACCTGCTGCGCGAGCTCGACGGCATCTACCCGCTCGAAGACGCGCCGGATCCGCAGACCCGCGACTCGCAGGCGCACGCGCACTACGCGCTGTCGCGCCTGCAGGCTTACGTGCCGCTGCCGGACTTCCGCGCGATCGTCGAGGACGCGTGCGCCGCGCAGTGGAACCAGGATGACGCAGCGCCCATCCAGGTCGTCGCGCCTTCCGGTTACGGCAAGAGCGCCTTCCTCGCCTACCTGGCCCGCAGCGTGGACGCCACCTGCTTCGCGCACTACACCGGCGCCGACGGCAACCGCACGCTGGCCCACTGGCGCGACCGGCTGGTCGCCTGGCTGCAGCGCGCGGGCCTGGCCGACGCCCAGCTGCCGAACGACGACGATGGCCGCTGGGCCGCGCTGCCGACGCTGCTTGGAATGGCCGCCCAGCGCACGCCGAAGCCGCTGCTGCTCACCCTCGACGCGCTGAACCAGCTGGAGGATCCAGGCCAGGCGCTCGACCGCCTGTCGCACCTGCCGCTGCCGCGCGGCGTCGCCCTCGTCGTCACCTGCACGCCCGAGGCCGCCAGCCCGACCTGGACCACGCTCCGGCTGCCGCCCCTGGACGGCGCGGCGCGCGCGCGGGTGGTGGGGGCGTTCCTGCAGCTGTACGGCAAGTCGATCTCGCCCGCGCAGGCGGACATGCTCGCCGGTGCCGGCAACTGCGCGGTGCCGCTGTTCCTGCGTCTGGTGCTCGAGGAACTGCGCCTGCACCCGAACCACGAGACGCTGTCGGACGAACTCGGCCGCCTGCTGGCGATGCCGGACACGCCGGCGCTGTTCCGCGACGCGCTGCGGTCGATGGACGCGGAGTACGGCAACGGCGGGCTCGTCTCCACCCTGCTCGGCTACATGTCGCTGTCCCGCCGCGGCCTGGCGCGTGCCGACCTGGCGCGGCTGGCACCGCCGCCCGGCCTGGAACGCATTCCCGACCGCATCCTGTCGCCGGTCATCTCCCGCCTGCTGCCCTACCTGGTCAACGACAACGGTCGCTACCGGCTGATGCACGGCATCCTGGAAGCGGCGCTCGACCTCGACGACACCGCCACCCGTACTGCCCGCGAGCACCTGGCCCGGCACTTCACCGGCGAGGATGGCGAGGCGGTGGCCGAACGCGTCTTCCAGCTGCTGATGCTCGACGACCTCGCCGGCATCGGCCGCGCGCTGTCGCCGCCAGCCGCGGCGCTGGCCCTGCATGGCACCGATCCCGAGCTTGCGCGGCGCGCCCTCGCCGCGATGGGCGCCGGGCTGACCACGCCCACCGGGGACCTGCATGCGCTGGCTTCCAGCTGGCATGGATCGATCGCCGGTGCCGCGATCGACCTGCAGAAGGCCTTCGCCTTCGCCAGGGCGCTGGAGGAATGGCACTTCGTCGGCATCGGCCTGGCGTGGACCTCGGCCCTGGTCGACCGCGTCTCCGGCCGGCGCGAGGAACTGAACTGGATCGGCCAGGCGCTGGGCACGCTTTCCAAACTGCACCGGGCCAGCGGCGACCTGGGCCAGGCCGAAGCGGCCCTGGCCAGGCTGGAAGGAATCCTGGCCAAGGTGAACCCCGGCAACGTCGAAGTGCGGATGGAACTGAAGATGACCCTGGCCGGCATCCGCCGCGACCAGGGCCGGCCGGCGGAAGCCGAGGCCCTGTACCGGGAAATCGCCGCCCACTTCGAACGGACACCGGGAATCCCCCCGCGCGTGCTCGCGGTGGCCTACGACAACCTCGCCGTCGCACTGGGCGAGCAGGCGAAGCTGGAGGAAGCCGAGGCGGCATACCTGAAGGCGCTGGAATACGACCGCGCCACCGGCATGCAGCAGACGATGGACTCGGCGTCCATCATGAACAACCTGGCGTTGCTCTACTCGATGACCGGCAGGCTCGCCGAAGCCTCGGCGATGCTCGAGCGGGTGCTGGCTATCATGTCGGTCCACCTCCCGCCCAACCATCCCAAGCGTGCCGCCACGCTCGATGCGGTGGGCCTGCTGCAGCGCAAGCAGGGCGACTTCGACGCCGCCCGCAAGACCTACCGCGAGGCGCTGGCGATCTGGCGCGCGTGCAAGGCGCCCGACCATCCGGACGTGGCCACCTGTCTGGTGCATTGCGCCCAGCTGGAAGTCGCGGCCCGACGGCCATACGAAGCCGTGGCCTGGTTCCGCTCGGCCGAGGCCATCCTGCGCAAGCACCTGCCGGCGCAGGCCGAAGCGCTGGGCCTGGTGCTGGTGAGCCTGGCGCAGCTGTGCGAGGAGACCGAGCCTGGCCAGGCGCTGGCGCTGTGCACCGAAGCGCTCGCGATCACCAGTCCCGATTCCAGGGTGATGGCCGGCGCGCGGATCGAGGCGTTCCGGATCCTCGCCGCCTCGCACCAGCGGCTCGGCGATGCCATCGCGGCCGTGGATGCCCGTTGCGACGAACTGGCGACGCGCTGGAAGTTCGGCGAAGGCGCACCCGCGGTCCTGCTGCAGCACTCGCTGGAGCTGGTGTCTCCCCTGCTCGGTGCCGGGCACGATGCAAAGTGCATCGAGCTGTTCTCCGCGGCCGCCGGTGCGATCGATCCGCGCTCCGCCGAAGGCGCCATGCTGCCCAAGATCGCGGAGATGGTGCTTTCGCTGCACCTGAAGGCGGGCCAGGAGGAGCAGGCCGAAACCTGGATGCGCCGGCTCCTCGAGTTCCGCCGGGTGCGCCTGCCGGAAGATCCGGAAGAACTCATGGTCGACCTGGCCACCGTCGCCGCGCGGATGCGCGAGCGCCAGCGCTGGGCCGAGGCCGAACCGCTGTACAGGGAGATCGTGGCGCTGCGCCGCCAGTACGCGCCGGACAACGCCCAGGCCCTGGTCCGCAGCCTCAACGACCACGGCATGACGCTCACCCGGCAGGGCAACCACGCTGCCGCGGAACCCGTCCTGGCCGAGGCCCTGGCCGGGTGGCGGGCGATGGAGAACCCGCCGCCCGGGATCCTCGCCCTCGCCTGCGAGAACCTCGCCACCTGCCACCAGGAGCTGGGGCGTCTCGATTCGGCAGCGCAGCTGCTGCGCGAAGCCATCGGCCTGCGTCGCGCCCATCTGCCTGACGACCGTGCCGGACTGGCGCTGCGCCTGGTGAACCTGGCCACGGCCCTGCAGGGGCTCGGCGATGCGGCCGGCTGCGTGCCCGTGCTCGAGGAAGCCCTGGCCATCCGCCTGGCGGACCAGGGCAGGAGCGGCGACGCGGCCAATCCCGCCTTCCTGCTCGGCAGCGCCTTGCGCGCGCTCGGCCGGGACGCGGAGGCCGAGCCGCACTACCGCACCGCCCTCGACCTGCTGCGCGCACGCCTGCCCCCCGGCCACCTGGACCTGTTCCCGGTGATGAAGGAGCTCGCCGACCTGCGCGCGAAGGCCGGCGATTTCGCCGGCGCCATCGCGATCCACGCCGAAGCGGCGGTGCTGCTGTGCCGCGGGCTCGGACCGGAGCATCCGCACATCCGGCAGTACCTGGCGGAACTGCACAAGCTGCACGTGCTGGCGGGGCGGGAACAGGACTTCCAGGCGTTCCTGGATGGCCTGCTCGCGCAGCTGGGGAGCAAGGATTCGATGCAAGGCGCGGCGGCGCAAGGCGATCATTCGCAGCACTGAGGGGGAAAGAACATGCACGAAGTCGACGAAACCTTGGCCAGGACGTGGGACAAGCCGTCCGCCCCGTCGCGCAGCGGTCGGCTGTTCAGCCTGCTGATGCGGCCGTTCGGCTATCCGCGCCTGGAAGGCGGCAGCTTCATCAGTGCGTATCGCGGACCGCAGGCGTTCGTCGAGGCCTGCGGACTGGACGAGGATGCGTGGGCGCGGCACTTCGACCAGTGGGACCGTGCCGCGTCGCGTGCGGCCAACCGCCACCGCGACCGCGTCGTGCTGCTGCACTTCCTGGCCGCGCTGGCGGTGCTGACCGCGGTGCTGGGCGCGATCGGTTTCCTCGGCCACGCCATGGGCCTGGTCTGGGCGCTGGCGGAAGTGGTGATCCTGGTGAGCATCGTCGCCATGGTCCGCCGCGACCGCCGCCCGGAGTCGTCGACCCACCACGCCTGGCTGTCCTGCCGCAAGCAGGCGGAACGCTTCCGGGCCGAGGCATTGGCGCGGATTCCCGCGGCGCCCGGGATCGCCGACGAGGCGACGCGGCGTGCGGCGATCCTGGCCCTGCTCGAGGACCAGATCGGCTACCAGGCCAAGGCCCACCATCGCTGGGAGGAGCTGCATGGCGGGCTGGAACGGGCGACCCGTGGCATCTTCTACCTGGTGCTCGCGGCGGCGGCGGGCCACCTGGTGCCGATCGGCGTCGAGTCGTGGCGCGCAATGGGCAATGCGGTGCCCCACGCTCTCGAGGCGATCGCGCATTTCTTCCACAGCCCGAAGTGGCTGATCATCACCGCGGCCGGTCCGGCGTTCGCCGCCTGCCTGCACGGCATCGCCAGCAAGCTCGAGGTGAAGCGCCTGGCCTCGCAGGCCGGCGCGATGGCGGCCCGGCTCTCGGCGCTGAAGCTGGAACTGGAAAGCCTGGGCCCGGACAATGGGCGCGAGCTCGAGCGGCTGGCGCAGCGCATCGCCGACGAGCTGACCGCCGAACACAGCAACTGGCTCAGCCTGGTCGAACACGCCGAGCTGGAGGAACCCGCCTGATGCGAGCCACCAAGAAGCCGGTTTCCGTGGCGGTGGAATTCGCCACGGAAGACGGCACGCTCCAGACGCTGGAGGGCCCGGTGCGCTACCGCGCCGGCGACGCCCTCGCCACCGGCGTCAAGGGCGAGCGCTGGCCGATTCCGCGCGAGACCTTCCTGGCCAGCTACAGTCCGGAACCGGGCTTGGTGGCCGGCGCTCCGGGCAGCTACGTCAAGCAGCCGGTCGAAGTGGATGCGGTGCGGATGGATTCCGCCTTCAGCGTCGAGATCGAAGGCGGCATGCTGACCGGGTCGGCGGGAGACTGGCTGGTCACCGCCGCGGACGGCAGCCAGTGGATCGTCCGCGACGACGTCTTCCGCGAATCCTATGTAATGCAGGACCCCCTGGACGACTGAGGAGCAGCGGCATGAGCGGGAACCCGGCCACCAGCGCACCCGACTTCCACTCCCGCCCGTTCCTGCTCGACCACGTGCGCCGCACGATGGCCTTCTACCATCCGCGCTGCATCGACCCGCGCGGCGGTTTCTTCCAGTTCTTCAAGGACGACGGCCGCGTCTACGACGCGCATACGCGGCACCTGGTCAGCAGCACGCGCTTCGTCTTCAACTACTCCATGGCCTGGCAGGCATTCGGCGAGGACGCCTACCGCGACGCCGTCCGCCACGGCATCGCCTTCCTGCGCGATGCGCACCGCGATACGGCCACCGGCGGCTACGCCTGGGTGCTGCACGACGGCCAGGTGCAGGACGCGACCAACCACTGCTACGGCCTGGCCTTCGTCGTGCTGGCCTACGCGAAGGCGCTGGAAGCGGGCCTGGAAGAGGCGCGCGGCTGGCTGGAGGAAACCTGGGAACTGATGGAGCGGCGCTTCTGGGAGCCGCAATCCGGGCTCTACGCCGACGAGGCCGATCCGGACTGGAACGTCTCGCCCTACCGCGGCCAGAACGCCAACATGCACGCTTGCGAGGCCTGGCTGGCGGCGTTCGAGGCCAGCGGCGAGCGGCGCTACCTGCAGCGCGCGGCGCTGCTGGCCGACAACATGACCCGCCGCCAGGCCGCGCTGGCCGGTGGCCTGGTATGGGAGCACTACCATCCGGACTGGTCGGTGGACTGGGACTACAACCGCGGCGACCGCAGCAACATCTTCCGGCCCTGGGGCTTCCAGCCCGGCCACCAGGTGGAATGGGCCAAGCTGCTGCTCGGGCTGGACCGGCATGACCCGCAGGACTGGCGACTGCCGCGCGCGCGCGAACTGTTCGACCGCGCCGTGGCGATGGCGTGGGATCCGGTCCATGGCGGCCTGGTCTACGGCAACGACATCGACGGCGGCATCTACGACGCCGACAAGTACTTCTGGGTGCAGGCCGAGGCGATCGCCGCGGCGGCAGTGCTGGCCGAACGCACGGGCGATGCCACTTACTGGGACTGGTACGACCGCATCTGGACCTACAGCTGGACGCACTTCGTCGACCACCAGCACGGCGCCTGGTACCGCATCCTCGGCCCCGACAACCGCAAGCTCACCGACGAGAAGAGCCCCGCCGGCAAGACCGACTACCACACCATGGGCGCCTGCTACGAAGTACTGCGCACGATCCGGTAGCCACGCTCACCGGCTGTGCCCGGCGCCAGCTGCAAAGGAAGAGCGGAAACCGGGGCGTAGCCCGGGTAAGGCCGCAGGCCGCACCCGGGGTAATTCACCCACTACGCGACTCAAGCGCCAACCGCTTACCCGTCCCGGATGCGCTTCGCTTATCCGGGCTACACGAGCGAAACGAGCCCCTCTCCCACCGGGAGAGGGGTTGGGGGAGAGGGCCGGCGTCCGACTCAGGCCGATGCGTCCAGCAGCGCCTGCACCTCGGCCGCCGTCGGCGCATGCGCACCGGCGCGCGTGCAGGCGGCAGCGGCAGCGGCGGCGGCGAAGCGCACATGTTCCCCCAGCGACGCTTCCGGCCGCTGCAACAGGCTGGCCAGGTAACCGCCAATGCAGGCGTCGCCGGCACCGACGGTATCGACCACTTCGACGCGGAACGCCGGCTGCCGCATGCAGGTATCGCCCTGGCAAGCGGTGATGCCCTCCACGCCCTGCGTGTACAGCAGGGTCGCCGCCGGCGCGAGCCCGCGCACATGCGCGATCGCCTCTTCCGGCTCCAGCGCCGGATAGATATGCCGCAGGTCCTCGTCCGACAGCTTCACCACCGTCGCCAGCGCCGCCAGGCGTTCGAACAGCGCCGGGTAATCGTCGCCCATCAGGTTGCGCCAGTTCGGATCGAAGCTGATCGGCACCCCGGCCGCATGCAGCGCCTCGGCAATCGCCAGCAGGCGCGCGCCCAGCGGTTGCCGCACCAGGCTGATGCAGCCGAAATGGGCGAACGCACAGGCCCGCTCCCAGCCGGCCGGCAGCAGCGAAGGATCGAAGGCCAGGTCGGCGGTGTCGTTGCCGAGGAAGAAATAGCGCGGCGGCGAGAGCGCGTGGACCATCGCCACCAGCGGCGCGCGCTCCACCACCTGCAGGAAACGCAGGTCGAGGCCGGCCTCGCGCGAAAGCGCGACGATCTCCTCGCCGAACAGGTCCCTGCTCACCGCCCCGCCCCAGCCGGTGGGCGCGCCCAGCCGCGCCGCCACCCGCGCCACGTTCCAGCAGGCGCCGCCGGCCACGCTGCGCCAGCTGTCCGGCCCGGTGCGGACCATGTCGGTCAGCGCCTCGCCGAACACCACCAGCCGCGGCAATCCGCCCGCGCGCTCCTGTGCCCCCATCCGCAACCGCGCCTCAGGTTTCCGCCGCGGCGACCGCTGCCGGCGCCGGGCGGGCCGGCAGCACGCCGAACCGCACCAGCAGCCCGTAGCAGGCGATCCATACGTAGCACGCCGCCGG
Organism: Pseudoxanthomonas suwonensis J47; assembly: GCF_000513955.1. GTDB lineage: Bacteria > Pseudomonadota > Gammaproteobacteria > Xanthomonadales > Xanthomonadaceae > Pseudoxanthomonas > Pseudoxanthomonas suwonensis_C. Next base: position 58,982 of record NZ_AZUZ01000014.1, on the reverse strand, counting down.
CACCACCAGCGCCAGCGCCAGGCCGAAGCGGTCCGCGGTCATGCCGATCAGCAGCGGCACGATCGCGCCGCCGACGATGGCCAGGCACAGGATGCCGGAACCGCCCGGGGTGTCCTCGCCCAGCCCGTCGATCGACAGGGTGAAGATGGTCGGGAACATCACCGAATTGAACAGGCCGATCGACAGGATCGCCACCGCCGCGGCGGTGCCTTCCAGGGTCGTGCCGGCCAGCAGCGCCAGCAGGCCGGCGCAGGTCGCGCAGGTGGCCAGCACCACCCCGGCCGGCACCATGCGCAGCACCCACGCGCCGATGAAACGCCCCACCATGGCCAACCCCCAGTACACCGAGATCAGGTTGCCGGCGGCGTGTTCCGAACCGGTCGCGCCGACCATGATCAGGTAGTTCACCAGCGCGCTGCCGATGGCCACTTCCGCGCCCACGTACAGGAAGATCGACAGCGCGCCCAGGCTCAGCCGCGGGATCCGCAGCAGGCGCAGATAGTCGGCCTGCCCGACCGGTCGCACCACCGGCACCGGCGCGCGGCGGTAGGCCCAGCACAGCGCGGCCAGCACCAGCAGCACGCCGGCGATGATCATGTACGGCAGGCGCACGTGGCCGGCCTGCTCGACGCGGAACGCGGCCAGCGCCGCCGCATCCATGCCCGGCGTCGGCTCGCTCACGCCCGCCGCCAGGATCAGCGAGGAACCGAACAGCGGCCCGAGCATGGTGCCGAAGGAGTTGAACGCCTGCGCCAGGGTGAGCCGGCTGTGCGCCCGCGCCGGATCGCCAAGTCCCGCGGCGAGCGGATTGGCCGCCACCTGCACCAGGGTGATGCCGCCGGCCAGCACGAACAGCGCGGCGAGGAAGGCCGGATACCAGCCCATCGACGCGGCCGGCGAGAACATCAGGCAGCCGCCGGCCATCACCGCCAGGCCCAGCACGATGCCGCGCATGTAGCCGATCCGGCTCACTAGCAGCCCGGCCGGGATCGAGACGATGAAGTACGCCAGGAAGAAGCAGAACTGGGTCAGCATCGCCTCGGCGTAGCTCAGCTGGAACGTCGCCTTGAGCTTGGGGATCAGCACGTCCACCAGCACCGTGCAGAAACCCCAGGCGAAGAACAGGGTGATCACCAGCGGCAGCAGCCATGACGCGACCGCGGCCTGTCCGCCGCTGGCATCCGGCGGCGTTTCCTGGATATGCATCGGTGCGGCCTCCCCGCGCTGTGATGGCGCCGATCATGGCGCATCCGCCGGGCGCCGTCCGCCTATTCCATCCGCGCGGGTCGGGCATGGCCGCGCGGAATACCGCGGTCTTCATCCTGCGCCCACGGCGGCGGCGGCAGGCTGGCTTTCCCGGCTTCACGGAGTACCGCCATGGCGCGATCCCCCCGCCCCATTGCCGCCACGGGTGCCTGCCTGCTCGGCGCCTGCCTGCTCGCAGGCTGCGCCGGACCGCGCATCGCCGAGGTGGCGCCGATCGACGGCGTCATCTCCGGCCAGTGCCATACCGACATGGTCCGCGGCGCGGTCGGCCTGGCCGCCTCCGACGCCACCCTCGCCCGGGCGCGGGTGGACAGCGACAGCACCGAACTGCAGGTGGTGCGCGGCGCGGGCGAACGCCAGGGCAGCACCCACCAGCCCGTCCCGGCCACCAGCGGCGGCTCGCGCCTGACCGTGGAGACCGGCCGCAACAACGCGATCACCGGGATGTCCTGCAGCTGACGGACTTCCTGTGGAGCGGAGCGTGCCTCGCTGCTGTCCGGCAGGCGCCTGCTCCGCTGGTCGCTTGCGTCCAGCGGTAGTGGCAGCATGCGGGGCACGCCCCACTCCACCGGTTCAGCCCCGGCGGCGCGGGGTGCGGCGCACGCGATGGGCGCGGCGCAGGTAGGCCAGCGCCGCCCGTTCCCACTGGCGCTGGCCGCGGCAGGTCGCGCACTGCCGCTGCAGGCTGCCATCGAGCCAGCCTTCGAACACGCATGGATCGATGTACGCGCTGCGGCACACCGCCGGCGTGTTGCCCAGTGCCGCGGCCACCTCGCGCACCACCTCCATCTGCTGCGCGGCCTGCCCGCGCTGGCTCGCCTCGGCCTCGCCCAGCGCCACCAGCCGGCGGATCGCGGCGACGGTGCCGCCCCAGGTGCGGAAGTCCTTGGCGGTGAACGCCTCGCCCATGGCTTCGCGCAGGTAGTCGTTGACCTGGGTCGACTGCACTGGCAGCACCGCGCCATCGTCGTCGCGGTACTGGAACAGCGCCTGCCCGGGCAACTCGCGGCAGCGGCGCATCAGTCGCACCAGGCGCGCGTCGTCGAGCACCGCTTCCTGCGGCTGGCCGGCCTTGCCACGGAACGCGATCCGCGCGCGGCCACCGGCGAGGAAGTCGACGTGGCGGTTGCGCAGCGTGGTCAGGCCGTAGGACCGGTTGCTGCGCATGTAGGTGTCGTTGCCGATGCGCAGCAGGGTCTCGTCCATCACCGCCACCACCAGCGCCAGCACCTTGCCGCGCGGATGGCCGGGCAGGCCGAGGTCGCGCCTGAGGCTGCGGCGCAGCGCCGGCAGGGCTTCGCCGAAGGCGACGACGCGGGTGAACTTGCCGGCACCGCGATGCCGCACCCAGTCGGGGTGGTAGCGGTACTGCTTGCGCCCGCGCGCGTCGCGGCCGGTGGCCTGCAGGTGGCCGCAGGCATCCGCGCAGATCCACACGTCGGTCCAGGCCGGCGGGATCGCCAGCGCGCGGATCCGCGCCAAGGTCGCCGCGTCGCGCACCGCCTTGCCGCCCAGGCGGTAGGCGAAGCCCTTGCCGCAGCGGACGCGGCGGATCCCGGGGGCGTCGTCGCCCACGTGCACCAGGCCGGCGCGGTCGGCATCGCGGGCGCAATCGGGGATCGGCGGCGTGCTGGGCATGGAGGAGGGCGCGGCGGGGGACGCCAGTGTCACCATCGTGGTGCATGGAGCGCGTCGTCGCCGCGCATCGGCAACGTCAAACCGCGACATCGGCGGCCGCGGTTAACGGTTCGCGAATGTGGCCTCCGGCAAGCTTGCTGCGCACTTCCACCGGGAATTCCCATGCGCGCGTCTGTCGTCCGTCGGACGAGGAGCACACCCGCGTCGACGTGCTGGAATTCCCATGCGCGCGTCTGTCGTCCTTCGCCTGCTTCCGTCGTTGGCCCTGCTGGGCCTGCTTTCCGCCTGCACTCCCGAAGTCGCCCAGGAAGACGATGCCGCCGAGCAGGAGCAGGCACTGGTCGCCGCGCAGCAAGCCGCCGAATCCGCCGCCGAACCGCCGCCGCCGGCCGACGCCGACGCGCCGCCGACCTGCGATGCCAGCAAGGTGCAGGGCCTGATCGGCCAGGCGGTCGACGACGCCAAGGCCGAACAGGCGCGTATCGATGCCGGCGCCGACAAGGTGCGCATCCTCAAGCCGGGCGAGATGGTGACCATGGAGTTCGACGGGGCGCGCCTGAACATCGAAGTCGACGACGCCGGCACGATTACTTCCGTGCGCTGCGGCTGAGCGTCGCGCGCGGCGGGCGTCACCGCCGCGCGCATCGGACTGCGTTTGCATCATGAACAGGGCGCGCACCCGCCCGCCGCTTTCGCGCGTGCGCGACTGGCGGGAGCTGCTCCGGGCGCCTGCACTCAGGTCGCGACCAGACGGTTTCAAAAGCACCTTTTCCAGGCGTCCGCATCGCGGTTGCGGCACCGCAACATCTGTGCTTTAGTCGGGCTTCCGGCGGCATTCCAGGTCGCGCCAGTTTCCTCGGAAACTGTGTGCGGAGCCGCCTTCCCTCGCGTCCGGGAAACAGCGCCCGGTGCGCACGCTCTTCGAGATGCAGATGGCCCCTCGCAACCGCCACGGGCTCTACGACCCGACCTCCGAACGCGACGCCTGCGGATTCGGGATGATCGCCCAGCTCGACGACCAGCCATCGCGTGCGCTGGTCGATACCGCGATCGCTGCGCTTTCGCGCATGACCCACCGCGGCGGCGTGGCCGCCGACGGCCTCACCGGCGACGGCTGCGGACTGCTGATCCGCAAACCCACCGCGTTCCTGCGCACCCTCGCCCACGAGGCCAGCATCGATATCGCCGCGGACGCGCGCTTCGCCGCCGGCCTGGTGTTCCTGCCGCACGACGAGGCCCAGGCCGCGCAGTGCCGCGACGTGCTCGAAGGCGAACTGCACCGCGTCGGCGTGGAGGTGAAGGGCTGGCGCGCGGTGCCGACCGACGCCAGCGTCTGCGGCCAGCTGGCGCGCGACACCCTGCCGGCGATCCAGCAGCTGTTCGTCGAGGCCGGCAGCGGCCAGGACGACGAGGCCTTCGCCCTGGCCCTGTTCCTGGCGCGCCGCCGCAGCGAGCAGCGCCTGCGCGAAGTCGCCGACTGCTACGTGGTGACCCTGGCGCCGCACTCGATCGGCTACAAGGGCATGGTCCTGCCGGACAAGCTGGTGCGCTTCTACCCGGACCTGCAGCGCGCCGAGCTTGCCTCCAGCGCGGTGGTCTTCCACCAGCGCTTCTCCACCAACACCCTGCCGCGCTGGCCGCTGGCGCATCCGTTCCGCATGCTCGCCCACAACGGCGAGATCAACACCATCGAAGGCAACCGCCGCTGGGCGCAGGCCCGCGGCAAGGTGTGGAAGACGCCGAAGTTCGACGTCGCCGAGCTGCAGCCGCTGGTGTCGATGCACGGTTCCGACTCGCAGAGCCTGGACAACATGCTCGAGCTGCTGGTCGCCGGCGGCATGGAGCTGATCCAGGCGCTGCGCATCCTGGTCCCGCCGGCGACCCAGTCGCTGGAGTTCAAGGACCCGGACCTGGCCGCGTTCTACGAGTTCTACGGCCTCAACACCGAACCGTGGGATGGCCCGGCCGGCATCGTCTCGCTGGATGCGCGCTACGCCGCCTGCACCCTGGACCGCAACGGCCTGCGCCCGTCGCGCTGGCTGCTGACCTCCGACCGCCACTTCATCGTCGCCAGCGAAGCCGGCGTGTGGGAAGTGCCGACCGAGCGGGTGGTGCGCAAAGGCAAGCTCGGCCCGGGCGAGATGATCGCCATCGACCTCAAGCGCGGCGACCTGCTCGACACCGACGCGGTCGACCGCATCAACCGCGGCCGCGCCCCGTACAAGCAGTGGCTGCACCAGGGCGTGACCTACCTGCAGACCGAGCTGATCGACCCGTCGCTGGCCGAAGAGCCCTTCGACGAGAAGACCCTGCGCAGCTACCACAAGCTGTTCCAGCTCAGCACCGAGGAAGTGGAGCTGGTACTGCGGCCGATGGCCGAGATCGAGCAGGAAGCCACCGGCTCGATGGGCGACGACACGCCCATGGCCGTGCTCAGCCGGCGCAACCGCCCGCTGTACGACTACTTCCGCCAGGCCTTCGCCCAGGTCACCAACCCGCCGATCGACCCGCTGCGGGAAGATTGCGTGATGTCGCTGTCCACCCAGCTCGGCAAGGAGACCAACATCTTCCATGCCGGCCCGGAGACGGTGAACCACATCATCCTCAACTCGCCGGTGCTCAGCCAGCGCAAGCTGCGCCAGCTGTTGAAGATGCCGCAGTACGAGAGCCGCAACCGCCTGATCGACCTGTCGTATTCGCCCGAGGAAGGCCTCAAGGCCGGCATCGAGCGGATCTGCCGCGAGGCCGAGCAGGCCGCGCGCGACGGCATGGTCATGCTGCTGCTGTCGGACCGCTACCCGGTGCCGGAGCGGCCGATGGTGCACGCCCTGCTGGCCACCGGCGCGGTCCACCACCACCTGTGCAACGTCGGCCTGCGCTGCGACGTCAACCTGATCATCGAGACCGGCACGGCGCGCGACGCGCACCACATGGCCTGCCTGCTCGGCAACGGCGCCACCGCGGTCTATCCGTACCTGTCGTACCAGACCCTGTTCGACATGGCCCGCCGCGGCATCCTGCAGCTGAAGAAGGGCGAGGTCGCCCAGGTCGGCCGCAGCTACCGCAAGGGCCTGTACAAGGGCCTGAGCAAGATCATCTCGAAGATGGGCATCGCCACCATCGCCAGCTACCGCGGCGCGCAGCTGTTCGAGATCGTCGGCCTGGACCAGGACGTGGTCGACCTGTGCTTCGCCGGCACGCCTTCGCGCGTCGGCGGCGCCGGCTTCGAGCGCCTCGACCGCGACGCCCGCGAGCTGCAGGCGGCGGCCTGGAACGAGCTGCGCAAGCCGGAGATCGGCGGCCTGATCAAGTATGTCCACGGCGGCGAGTACCACATGTACAACCCGGACGTGGTCATGACCTTGCAGAAGGCCACGCGTACCGGCGACCCGGCCGACTGGAAGGCCTATACCGAAGCGGTGCACTCGCGCCCGGCCTCGGCGCTGCGCGACCTGGTCGAGCTGAAGCCGGCGGAGACGCCTGTGCCGCTGGAGGAAGTCGCGCCGGCCTCGGACCTGTTGCGCCGTTTCGACACCGCCGCGATCTCGCTCGGCGCCCTGTCGCCGGAAGCGCACGAGGCCCTGGCCATCGCCATGAACCGCCTCGGCGGCCGCTCCAACTCCGGCGAGGGCGGCGAGGATCCGGTCCGCTACGGCACGGAGAAGCGTTCCAAGATCAAGCAGGTGGCGTCCGGCCGCTTCGGCGTCACCCCCGAGTACCTGGTCAACGCCGAGGTGCTGCAGATCAAGGTCGCACAGGGCGCCAAGCCCGGCGAAGGCGGCCAGCTGCCCGGGCACAAGGTCAACGAGCTGATCGCGCGCCTGCGCTACGCGCGCCCGGGCATCGGCCTGATCAGCCCGCCGCCGCACCACGACATCTATTCGATCGAGGACCTCGCCCAGCTGATCTACGACCTCAAGCAGGTCAATCCGCAGGCGCTGGTCTCGGTGAAGCTGGTCTCGCATGCCGGCGTCGGCACGATCGCCGCCGGCGTGGTCAAGGCCGGCGCCGACCTGATCACCGTGTCCGGCCATGACGGCGGCACCGGCGCCAGCCCGATCAGCTCGATCCGCTACGCCGGCGGGCCGTGGGAACTGGGCGTGGCCGAGTCGCACCAGGCGCTGGTCGCCAACGACCTGCGCGACCGCGCCATCCTGCAGACCGACGGCGGCCTGAAGACCGGCCTGGACGTGGTCAAGGCCGCGCTGCTGGGCGCCGACAGTTTCGGCTTCGGCACCGCGCCGATGATCGTGCTCGGCTGCAAGTACCTGCGCATCTGCCACCTCAACAACTGCGCCACCGGCGTGGCCACCCAGGACGAGCGCCTGCGTTCGGAGCACTTCACCGGCCTGCCGGAGCGCGTGGAGAACTTCTTCCGCCTGCTGGCCGAGGAAGTACGCGGCTGGCTGTCCTACCTGGGCGCGCGCTCGCTGGACGAGATCGTCGGCCGCACCGACCTGCTGCGGCAGCTGGACGTGGTGCCGCGCGAAGGCGTGCGCCTGGACCTGTCGCGGTTGCTGCACCCGGTGCCGCGCGACGAAGGCCACTGCGCCGCGCCGCGCCTGTACGAATCGCCGGACAGCCTGGCCACCCAGCTGGACCTGCAGCTGGCCGACGCGATCGCCAACAAGACCGGCGCCGAGCACCGTTACCTCATCCACAACACCGACCGCAGCATCGGCGCGCGCCTGTCCGGCGCCATCGCCCGCGCGCACGGCAACCATGGCATGGAGGACGCGCCGATCACCCTGCACTTCCGCGGCACCTCGGGGCAGAGCTTCGGCGCATTCAACGCCGGTGGCCTGAACCTGGAGCTGGAAGGCGAGGCCAACGACTACGTCGGCAAGGGCATGGCCGGCGGTCGCGTGGTGGTGCGCCCGCCGCGCGGCGCGCGCTTCGAGGCGCGCAGCACGCCGATCCTCGGCAACACCTGCCTGTACGGCGCCACCGGCGGCGAGCTGTTCGCGGCCGGCCGCGCCGGCGAGCGCTTCGCCGTGCGCAACTCCGGCGCGCTGGCGGTGGTGGAAGGCGCCGGCGACCACTGCTGCGAGTACATGACCGGCGGCGTGGTGCTGGTGCTGGGCAAGGTCGGCCTCAACTTCGGCGCCGGCTTCACCGGCGGCCTGGCCTACGTGCTCGACCAGGACCGCGACTTCGTCGACCGCTACAACCACGAGCTGATCGACATCCACCGCATCTCGCCGGAAGGCTTCGAGAGCTACCGCCAGCACCTGCACCGCCTGGTCACCCGCCACCGCGAGCTGACCGGCAGCATCTGGGCGCAGCAGATCCTCGACGAGTTCCGCGACTACGTCGGCAAGTTCTGGCTGGTGAAGCCGAAGGCCGCCAGCATCGAATCCCTCGCCGACACGCTGCGGAGGGCGGCATGACTTCCGCGCTGCGCACGGAAGCCCCCACGCTTTGCTGCGCAAACCGCGGGCCCCATTGCGCACTTCCGATCCCCGCCCCTTCGGGGCACCCCCTTGCCAAGGGGGCTTTGGTCCAGGTGTACCAGCCATGAGTCGCAAGCAGGTTTTCCAGTTCCTCGAGTTGCCGCGGGAAATGCCGCGGCGCATCCCGCTCGAGCTGCGCACCGCCGGCGACTGGGGCGAGCTGTACGGCAAGTTCGCCCACGCGGAGGCCGCCTACCAGTCCGGCCGCTGCCTGGACTGCGGCAATCCCTACTGCAGCTGGAAGTGCCCGGTGCACAACGCCATCCCGCAATGGCTGCAGCTGGTGCAGGAGAACCGCATCCTCGAGGCGGCCGAGCTGTGCCACTCGACCAACCCGCTGCCGGAAGTGTGCGGCCGCGTCTGCCCGCAGGACCGCCTGTGCGAGGGCAGCTGCACGCTCAACGACGGCTTCGGTGCGGTGACCATCGGCGCGGTGGAAAAGTACATCGTCGACACCGCCTTCGAGCGCGGCTGGCGTCCGGACCTCTCCGAAGTGCAGCCCACCGGCAGGCGCGTCGCCGTGGTCGGCGCCGGCCCGGCCGGCATCGCCTGTGCCGACCGCCTGGCGCGCGCCGGCATCCACGCGGTCGTGTATGACCGCTACGAGCAGATCGGCGGCCTGCTGCAGTTCGGCATTCCCAGCTTCAAGCTCGACAAGTCGGTGATCGCCAAGCGCCGCGCGGTGCTGGAAGGCATGGGCATCGAGTTCCGCCTCGGCGTCGAGGTCGGCCGCGACGTCACCCTCGAGCAGCTGCTGGAGGAGTTCGACGCGGTGTTCCTCGGCACCGGCGCCTACCGCTACACCGATGGCGGCCTGCCGGGCCAGGAGGCCGAGGGCGTGCTGCCGGCGCTGCCGTTCCTGGTGCAGAACGGGCGCATCGTCTCCGGCATCGCCCAGGACGGCACGGCGGCGATGGGCCGGCCGATCGCAGGCTGGGAAGACCGGATCAAGCTGCCCGACCTGGCCGGCCGCCGCGTGGTCGTGCTCGGCGGCGGCGACACCGGCATGGACTGCGTGCGCAGCGCGATCCGCCTGGGTGCGGCGCGGGTCACCTGCGCCTACCGCCGCGACGAGGCCTCGATGCCGGGTTCGGCACGCGAGGTGGCCAACGCCCGCGAGGAAGGCGTGCGCTTCCTGTTCAACCGCCAGCCGCTGGCGATCGAGAGCGATGGCGACGGCCGCGTGACCGGCGTGCGCGTGGTCGAGACCCGCCTCGGCGAACCGGATGCCCGCGGCCGCCGCGTGGCGGTGCCGGTCGAGGGCAGCGAATCGGTGATCGACGCCGACGTGGTGATCATCGCCTTCGGCTTCTCGCCGGAACTGCCGGCGTGGGCGAGCGCGCTGGGCATCGAGGGCACGCCGAACGGCCGCATCCTCGCCGGCGGCGACAACCGCCTGCCCTACCAGACCACCAACCCGCGCGTGTTCGCCGGCGGCGACGCCGTGCGCGGCGCCGACCTGGTGGTCACCGCCGTGGCCGAAGGCCGCGACGCCGCGCAGAGCATCGCCGAGCTGCTGCTGGCCGGCGGCGTGGAGCGGACCCCGGCCGCGGCCTGAGCTCGCCTGGAGCCCCTCGCCCACCGGGGTGAGGCGGCATTGCTCGCGCGCCACGGGCGCGCATGCCGGCGAACGCCCGCGTCCGATGGACGCGGGCCGGGGCGCGGAGCGGGGGGTCGGGGAGCGGGCCAACGCAGCAGCGGAATCGAACCGCCTGCGTACGCGTCGTACCCCTGCCAGCCGTCCGGCGTAGCCCGGATAAGGCCAAAGGCCGCTTCCGGGTTCAACGCGTCCGACGGTGAGTCCGCAGCGCGTGGCGACGCGCCAGGCCTCGCCAGCGTCCTGGCATTGCAGCGGCGCGGTGCGCTCCGCTTGACCCGGGCTACGGGGGGGAACCCTGCGCCTTCCTGAGCGGCGCCGAAGTCGACATCCGGCCCTCCTCGCCGGCAGGGGGAGGGTGGCAGCCCAATTGTTGGGCACAATGCGGCCATGACCCGCCCATCCCTGCTCCGCCACTTCGCCCTGCTCCTGCTGGCCGCGTGCACGACGGCCAGTGCCGAAACCATCGACCGGCGCATCGCCGTCACCATCGACGACCTGCCCTGGCAGCGCGCGGGCGCGGTCTCCGGCGAGGTGCTGCAGCAGCGGCACGAACAGCTGATGGCGCAGCTGGCCCGCGCCGGTGTGCCGGTCACCGGCTTCGTCAACGAGTTCAAGCTCCAGGTCGATGGCCAGCTCGCGCCGGAACGGGTGGCGATGCTGCGCGACTGGCTCGATGCCGGCTACGCCCTGGGCAACCACGGCTACAGCCATCCGCAGATCGCCGACATCGGCGCAGCCGCCTACTGCGAGGACGTCGAACGCGGCGAGCAGGTGCTGCGTCCACTGCTGGCCGAACGCGGGCAGGTGCCGCGCTGGTTCCGCCATCCGTACCTGCGCGCCGGCCGCGATGCCGCGGACCGGGAGGTGCTGCAGGCCTGCTTCGAGCGGCTCGGCTACGCGATCGCCCCGGTCACCGTCGACAACAGCGAATGGATCTGGGCCGCCGCCTACGCACGCGTCCTCGACGGCGAGGTGGAGGTGGACGACCCCGGAGGCACGCTGCAGCGGCTGCGCGAGGGCTACGTGCCGTACATGCTCGACAAGCTCGACTACTTCGAGCGGCAGTCCATCGAACTGCTCGGCTACGCGTTGCCGCAGGTGTGGCTGATGCACGCCAACGAGCTCAACGCCGCTTCCTACGCGGCGCTGATCGATGCAGTACGCCAGCGCGGCTACCGCCTGGTCAGCCTCGACGAAGCGATGCAGGACGCGGCCTATGCCCGCGGTGAAGGCGGCTACACCGGCGCGGCCGGCATCGGCTGGCTGCACCGCTGGGCGCTGGGTTCGACGCCTCGCCGGAAGATCCTCCCCGACGAACCGCTGGTTCCGCAGTGGGTGCTGGAGCTGGCCGGCATCGAGTCCGAGTAAGCCGTCGCCCGCCTCCTCACCCGCCGACGTTCCGCCGAACCGGCCCTCCCTTGCCGACGACCTGACCCTGCCGCCATGAGTGCGACACCCCTCTCCCAGCGCCTCTGGCGCGACCAGTCCGTCTCCGCGATCGCTGCGGGATTCGTCACCGTGCTGGTGGGCTTCGCCAGTTCCGCGGCGATCGTGTTCCAGGCCGCGCAGGCATTAGGGGCGACGCCGTCACAGACCGCCTCGTGGATGTGGGCGCTCGGCCTGGGCATGGGCGCGACCTGCATCGGCCTGTCGCTGCGCTGGAAGATGCCGGTGGTCACCGCCTGGTCCACGCCCGGTGCGGCGGTGCTGGTGACCAGCGCGGCCGGCGTGCCGATGGAGGAGGCCATCGCCGGCTTCCTGCTGTCGGCGCTGCTGATCGTCATCGCCGGGTTCTCCGGCGTGTTCGAACGCATGCTCGGGCGGTTCCCGCTGTCGCTGGCCTCGGGCATGCTCGCCGGCGTGCTGCTGCGCTTCGGCATCGATGCCTTCGCCGCGATCCAGGCGCAGCCGCTGCTGGTGCTGGCGATGCTCGGCACCTGGCTGGCCGCGCGCAGGTTCTGGCCGCGCTACGCGGTGATCCTCACCCTGCTGGTCGGCACCGCGATCGCCGCCGCCACCGCGCAGCTGGACCTGGGCCAGCTGCGCCTGGAACTGGCGCGACCGGAGTGGACCACGCCGCGCATGAGCCTCGCCGCAGTGCTGGGCGTGGCCCTGCCGCTGTTCGTGGTGACCATGGCCTCGCAGAACGTACCGGGCGTGGCGGTGATCCGCGCATCCGGCTATCCGGTGCCGGTGTCGCCGGCGATCGGCTGGACCGGCGCGGCCAACCTCGTGCTCGCCCCGTTCGGCGGCTTCGCCCTGAACCTGGCGGCGATCACCGCGGCGATCTGCATGGGCCCGGAAGCGCATCCCGATCCGGCCAAACGCTACATGGCCGCGGTGTGGGCGGGCATCTTCTACCTGCTGGTCGGCCTGTTCGGCGCCACCGTCGCCGGGCTGTTCGCGGCCTTCCCGCAGGCGCTGGTGCTGGCGATCGCCGGCATCGCCCTGATCGGCACCCTCGGCAGCAGCCTGGCCACCGCGCGGCAGGACGCGCACGAACGCGACGCCGCGCTGGTCACCTTCCTGGTCACCGCCTCCGGCCTGTCGTTGCTGGACGTGGGCGCGGCGTTCTGGGGGCTGGTGGCCGGGGTGATCGTGCGCCTGGTGCTGCGCCCGCCGCGCGCCGCCTGACCCGCGGCGCCCGGGCTTCAGCTGAAATCGAGCACCACCCGGCCCTCGATGCGGCCGTCGCGCATGCGGTCGAAGACGTCGTTGATGTTCTCCAGCCGGTCGGTGGACAAGGTGGCGGCGACCTTGCCGTCGGCGGCGAACCGCAGCGATTCCTGCAGGTCCAGCCGCGTGCCGACGATCGAGCCGCGCACGGTGATGCCGTTCAGCACCATGCCGAAGATGTCCAGCGGGAAGCTGCCCGGCGGCAGCCCGACCAGCGATACCGTGCCGCCGCGGCGGACCATGCCCTGCGCCTGTTCGAACGCCGCGGGCGAGACCGCGGTGACCAGGGCGCCATGCGCGCCGCCGATCTCGCGCCTGATCACCTCCACCGGATCGGCCCTGCGCGCGTTCACCGCGACGGTGGCGCCGAGCCGGAGCGCGAGATCGAGCTTGGCGTCGTCGACGTCGACCGCGGCCACGTTCAGGCCCATCGCCCGCGCGTACTGCACCGCCATGTGGCCGAGCCCGCCGATGCCGGAGACCACGATCCAGTCGCCGGGTCGGGTGTCGGTGACCTTCAGGCCCTTGTACACGGTGACCCCGGCGCACAGCACCGGCGCGACCTCGACGAAGCCCAGGTTCGCCGGCAGGTGGCCGACGTAGCCGGCATCGGCCAGCGCGTATTCGGCAAAACCGCCGTTGACCGAGTAGCCGGTGTTCTGCTGCTGCTCGCACAGGGTTTCCCAGCCACCCAGGCAGTGCTCGCAGTGGCCGCAGGCCGAGTACAGCCAGGGGATGCCGACGCGGTCGCCCTCGCGGACGTGGCTGACGCCGGCGCCGACCGCGACCACGTGGCCCACGCCTTCGTGCCCCGGAATGAAAGGCGGCTGCGGCTTCACCGGCCACTCGCCGCCGGCGGCGTGCAGGTCGGTATGGCATACGCCGCAGGCTTCGATCTTCACCAGCAGCTCGCCGGGCCCGGGACGCGGTACCGGCACCTCCTCGATCCGCAGCGGCTGCCCGAACGCATGCACGACCGCGGCCTTCATGGTCCTGTCCATCGTCAGTCCTCCAGCCAGGGAGCGGCCACCACCTTACGCCGAATCGGCGGCGCGCACCTGACCACGGTCAAACGTCCGCACCTGGCGGATGTGGCCGGGTAGACTGCCTCCGGACCGAATCCGGAGCCATGCACCGATGCGCCTGGGCCTTGCCGCCAACCGCCTGCACCACGCCACCGAGGACGCCGCGCTGTTCCGCTGGCTGCGCGCCAGCGAGCCGGGGATCCGCGAGCTGGGCCTGGAGATCCACGCGGTCGGCCGCACCCACGACGCGATCGCCGCCGCCGGGATGCTGCGCGGCTACGCCGGCCTGCGCCGCTATCCCTATGGCCGCGAGGGCGGGCTGATGAAGCTGGTCGCCGAGATCGTCGGCATGGGCAGCGATGGCCGCACCCTCGATGGTGCGATCTACCTGATCGACCCGGTCGATCCGTCCTCGATCTTCCCCGAGGCGGTGGCGCTCAAGCGCCAGTGCGTGATCCACGGCAAGCCCTTCATCTCCACCGTGGCCAGCGCGCGCGACTGGATCGAGAACGAACGCATCCACGCCGGGCTGGCGCCGGACCCCACCGCCGACCGCTTCCACGACTTCGAATCGCAGACCCTGGCGCTGATCGCGCACGACGCGATGAAGCCGCAGATGCTGGCCTTCGCCGCCGAGCACTTCGACGTGCTCTCGCGCTTCGCCCGCCGCGTGGGCACCGGCACCACCGGCCAGCGCCTCAACGAGCTGGCATGGAGCCGCGGCTGGCCGCAGGACACGCCGTGGGTGCACCGCTTCCTCAGCGGGCCGATGGGCGGCGACGCGCAGATCGCCGACCTGGTGCTGGAACGGCGCTGCCAGCGCGCGGTGTTCTTCGAGGACCCGCACGTGGCGCGCCAGCACGAGGCCGACATCCAGCTGCTCGAACGCGCGGTGACCACGGTGACCGACGAGGCGGTGTGCATCACCTCGCCGGCGGTGGCCTCGCGCTGGGTGGCGGCGGTGCGCCGGCGCGCGCAGCTGCGGCCGCTCTGAGGACGCGCCCATGTGCGTGGTCGCCTTCGCCTGGGAATCGCATCCTCGCTGGCGCTTCGTGCTGGCCGGCAACCGCGACGAATTCCACGCGCGTCCGACCGCGCCGCTGGCGCGCTGGGACGATGCGCCCGGCATCGCCGCCGGTCGCGACCTCGAAGCCGGCGGCACCTGGCTGGGCGTCGACGACGTTGAACGCTGCGCGCTGGTGACCAACGTGCGCGACATGCGCGCGCCGCAGCACGGCCTCTCGCGCGGCCTGCTGGCCAGCGACTGGCTGCGCAGCGGACAGGATGCGGCCGGCGCCTCGCAGGCGCTGCTCGCGCGGGCAGGCGAGTACCGCCCGTTCAACCTGTTGCTGGCCGATCGCACGCACTGTACGTGGACCAGCAACCGGCCTGGCCCGCGATCCGACATCGTCGCGCCGGGCGTGCACGTGCTGTCCAACGCCGCACTGGACTCGCGCTGGCCCAAGGCCGTGGCGCTGGGCGCGCGGCTGCAGGCCTGGCTTGACGACGATCACGACGGCGATCCGGCGGCGCTGTTCGAAGCGCTGGCCGACGACCGCACCTATCCGGACGACGCGCTGCCGGACACCGGCATCGGCCTGGAAAGCGAACGCTGGCTGTCGTCCGCCTTCATCCGCGGCGAGGAGTACGGCACCCGCGCCAGCACCGTGGTCCTGCTCGACCGCGCCGGCGGCGGCGCGATCATCGAACGCCGCTGGGGCCCGATGGGCGCGCCCCTGGGCGAAACGCGCCTGGAACTTTAGGCGAGGAAATTCCCCTCTCCCTCCGGGAGAGGGGCAAGGGGAGAGGGCCGGGTACCGACCACGGCACCGGTCGCAAAGGCACGGGGAAGCGCCCCGGAGGGAGAGGGGCTATGAGGACGCCTCTCCTGGATTGCGCAGCTGCACCAGCCAGTGCGCGCCGGCTTCCGGCAGGGGTTCGAACTCGAAGAGCCAGGGACGGAGCTGGCCGCGTTCGTCGCACAGGGGCAGCTGCAGGCGCAGCGCTTCGCCTTCGGCCAGGCGCGTTTCCAGGCCGGCTTCGTCGATTGCCGCCGCCAGCGCGGGGTCCAGGTCGCGCAGTTCCATGCCCAGCGCCGCGGTCGCGGTCGCGCCGCTGGCGCGCACGAAAGCCGGATTCACGAATACCAGCCGGCTGCGCGCCGGCTCGCCGCGGCGCTCGAGGATGGCCACGCCGTGGCGCAGGCGCGCCAGCGTCGCCTCCAGCAGCGCCAGGTCCTGGCGGTCGCGCTTGCGCTCCATCAGTTCGATCAGCACGCGCAGGCTGCGCGCCGAATCCAGGTGCAGCGGCGACCAGCTGCGCGAACGCCCGCGCACCGTGTCCTGCCACAGCTCGAAACTCTTGCGCGGCGACAGCCGGCCAGGGAGGTCTTCGAGCTTGGCCAGCGAGGGATTGCCGGCCCAGTTCACCGTGCGCACCTGCTCGCGGCGGGTCCACAGCAGCGCACTGCGCGCCTTGGGCTGCAGCGGCACGTAGACCAGGCCGGCGGCGTCCGCCGCCAGGTCGGCCAGTTCCGGGAACGCGGCGCCGATCTCCGACAGGTGCAGGATGCCGGAGTGGTCGGTCTCGCGCCGGACCTGCACGTTGTCCTCCAGCGCGGCGCGGATGCGGCGCAGGCCGGCTTCGTCGGGCGTGCGGCCGAGCCGGCTCAGCTGCTCGCCATGGAATACCGCCACGCCGTCGGCATCGACCACGTCGAGCAGGTCGCCGGCCATGTCGGTCAGCAGTTCCGGGGTGAAGCCGTCGGCTTCGGAGAAGGCGGTGATCAGCTTCTCGCGCACGGTCAGCAGCGACTGTTCGACGTCGCTGCGCGCGATCGCCTCGAGGCTGCCGATGCGCGCGGCCAGCGCCTGGCTGACCGCCTCGCAGGCATCGCGCACGTCGTGGTCGACGAAGCGCGGCTGGTAGTGGTGGCAGGCGACCAGGCCCCACAGGCGGTCGTTGACCACCAGCGAGGTGACCAGGGTCGCGGCCACGCCCATGTTCGAAAGGTATTCGCAGTGCACCGGCGAGACGCTGCGCAGGCCGCAGTCGCTGAGGTCCAGCGGCCGGCCGTCGCGCGGATCCATCGCCGGCTCCACCGGCACCGGGGTGTAACCGACGTCGACAATCTGGCGGATGCGCGTGCGCAGGTACAGCGCGCGCGCCTGCGCGGGGATGTCGCTGGCCGGATAGTGCAGGCCCAGGTAGCTCTCCAGTCCGGGTCGGCGCACTTCGGCGATCACGTCGCCATGCCATTCCTCGTCGAAGCGGTAGACCATCACCCGGTCGTAGCCGGCCAAGGCGCGGATCTCCACGGCGGCATGGCGCGCCGCCTCGGCGACGCCCGGCGCGCGGTCGATCTCGCGCTGCGCGCGCAGCGCATCGCCCAGCGCCATGGTCTGCGCACCCTGCGCCGGTTCCAGCTCCAGCAGCCAGCGCCGTGGATACAGGTGCCAGGCCGCCTTCCAGCGCGCCAGGCCGGTCCGCACCACCGCGCACGGCGCGTGGCCCAGGTGCAGCGGCGCCTGCACCGGACGCAGCGCGGCCGCCTGCGCCGGATCGACCTGCAGCAGCGCATCCCAGGCCTGCCCTTGCACCTGGCCCTGTCCGCCGAGCAGTTCGGCGGCGGCATTGGCGCTGGCCTGCAGCACGCGGCCGCTGTCCGGATCGATCGCCAGCAGGATGCCGTGGGGCTGGATCGAGCCGGGGATGTGGATGGGCTCGCGCGCGCAGGCGTCGAGGTCGGGAACAGCGGGTGCGGCAACACTCATGCGGTTACGGTTCCTGCGTCGCCATGGGCGACGATGGGACGGGCAAGCTGCCCGTGGAAGTGGGTGAACATCGCCTGCGCGGCGCCGGCGGCGCGCGCACGGCTCACATCGTCGGGCAGGGCCTGCTCGAGCGCGGCGCGGAACGCCGGCCAGCCGGGGCCCACATCGGCCGCTTCGAAATGCTCGATCGCCTCCGCGAGCTGCGGCACGTGCGCGCGCAGGTGGCGCGCGATCAGGCGGCCGCCGAGAGCCGAGCCTTCGACCACGTAGAGCATGCCCCAGGCTTGGGCATCGCAGTCCGCGCGCGGCGCAGGCACGGCCTGCGTGGCCGGGCGCACGCCCAGCGCCATCAGGTCGTAACGCAGGCCGCGGGCACGCGGTCGCCATGGCCACGACAGCGATTGCAGGCGCGCGGCATTGAGCTCTTCCCAGCCGGCGTGGATGCACAGCAGGCGCTGCAGCAGTTCCACGCACACGCTCCGGTCCACCGCCGGCGACATCAATGCCGCCATCAACGGCGTGGCCTCGACCTGCGCGTGCAGCGCCGCCGTGGCGGCCTGCAGGGTGCGCCACGCGGCATCATTGCGGGAAGGCGCCCCGACTGCGATGCCGGGGACGCCGGGAACCGGATTGGATCCATCCATGGGCCCGAGGGTAACAAACAGGCCGTGCAGATCATGGAGGGTTCACTGTCCTGAACCCTTCCCGTCGCCACGGCGTGCGATTCACCTGCCACTGAGCCGGGCTGCGGCACGGTGCCTGCCACACCCACCGCAGGAGCCTGCGATGAAACGTACCGCCCTTCCCCTCTCCCCGCTGCTCGCCCTGGCGCTGGCCCTGCCCGCGGCCGCCGAGCCGGTGAAGCCGGCCGACAATCCGACGGCCGAACGCCAGGCCGGCACGCAGATGGGGCTGACCGCCGTGCAGGTGCGCGAGCTGCTCACCCGCAACGGCTTCACCCGCATCGACGATCCGGAGTTCGAGGACGGCATGTGGGAGACCGATGCCACCAGCGCCGACGGCAACCGCGTCGACGTGCGCGTGGACGCCAACGGCCGCATCCATGCCGAGGACATCGTCTCCACCCTGACGGCCGACGACATCAAGGCGAAGCTGACCGCCGCCGGCTACTCGAAGGTGCACGACGTCGAGTTCGACGATGGCGTGTGGGAGGCCGAGGCCGAGCGCGACAATGGCAAGGACGTGAAACTGCGCGTCGATCCGAAGGACGGCAAGATCCTGGCGGTCGAGAACGACTGACCGCACCCGAAGTCGTGATCACGCAGGGCGGGGCCAGTCCCGCCCTGCCTTCGTCTGGATCAGGCCGCCGACCGTTCGCGCGGCACCCGCGCGTAGCGCCAGCCCACCGCCCAGGCGCAGGCCAGCGCGACCGCCGCCACGAACCACGGCGCGCCGGGAATCTCCGCCGGCGCGCTGCTGCCGACGAACAGCGCGAACACGTTGGCGAACACCAGCGGGCCGAGGATGCCGGCCAGGCTGGTCAGGCTCATCAGCGCGCCCTGGATGCGACCCTGCACCTGCGGACCGACCTGGCGGGTGATCAGCGCCTGCGTGGCCGGCGCGGCGAGGCCCCATAGTGCGCTGACCGGCAGGCCGACCAGGAACAGCCAGCCGCTGTCGGCCAGGCCGTAGATGACGAAGCCGGTGACGCCGCAGCCCAGGCCCAGCAGCAGCGTGCGCCGCTCGCCCAGCGCCTTCACCGAGCGCCCGACCAGCGCGGCGTTGACCACGATGCTCATCACGCCTACCGCGGCCAGCACCCAGCTGACCTCGCGCGGCCCCCACTGGTAGCGGTAGTCGGCGAACAGCACGAAGATGCTCGGGTACACGTAGTGCGCCAGCTGCGCCAGGAACACCACCGCGGCCAGACCGAACACCTGCGGATAGCTGCGCAGCAGCACCAGCGCGCCGAACGGGTTGGCGTGGGCGACGTCGAAGCGGGGCGCGCGGCGCTCCGGCGGGAGTGATTCGGGCAGCACGAACCAGCCGTACAGGAAGTTCAGCAGCGCCAGCCCGGCCGCGAACCAGAACGGCAGGCGCAGGTCGATGCCGCCCAGCCAGCCGCCGACCAGCGGGCCGACGACGAAGCCCAGGCCGAAGGCCGCGCCGATCATGCCGAAGCTCTTCGCCCGCTTCTCCGGCTCGGTGACGTCGGCGATATAGGCATTGGCGGTGGTGAAGCTGGCCGAGGCGATGCCGGAGATGACCCGGCCGATGAACAGCATCGACAGCGAGGTCGCCATCGCCATGAAGATGAAGTCCAGGCCCAGGCCCAGGCAGGACAGCAGGATCACCGGGCGCCGGCCGTAGCGGTCCGACAGCGCGCCCTGCACCGGCGTGCACACGAACTGCACCGCCGCGAACACCATGCCGAACAGGCCGACCCAGCGCGCCGCGCTGGCCACGTCGCCGCCGGTGAATTCCTCCACCAGGTGCGGCAGCACGGGAATGATCACGCCGAACGCGAGCACGTCGATCAGCACGGTCACGAAGATGAAGGCCAGCGCCGCGCGTCGCGCGCCGGGCCGCTGCGGCGATGGATCCACGGTCGCGCCTCGGGTCGGGGAAAGTGGTGGCATCCGCCGCAGGTGGCCTGCCGCCGTCGCCACTGGAAACGGCGCAGTTTAGCTCCGCGCGGCGCTCAGTCCAGCGGCGCCACCGCGATGCGCTGGACCAGCACGTGGGTCTGACCCGGCGCCAGTTCGACCAGGTCGGGGCCGGCGTTGGCCGCTTCCAGGCAGACGAAGCCGCGCCAGTGCGGGCCGACGTCGGCCATGCGCGCCGCGGCGGCCTCGCCCGGATTCCACACCACCGCGGTGCGGCCGCCCTCGACGCTCACCTCGACGTGCCGGCGCAGGCCCGGGTCGACCAGGCGGTAGGCGCCGCCGGCATCGGGGAACAGGCGATCGCTGCGGCCGGGGTCGCGCGGATCGTGCAGGGTCCATTCGCCCTGCTGGACGTGGGCGTTGCCGCCGTCGTTCTTGTCGAGGAAGCGGCGCCCGGCCAGGCCTTCGATGCGCACCTGGCCGACGTCGGCGACGTGGAAGTAGTTGTGCAGCGCCTCGGTGTAGCGCACCGCTTCGGCGCCGTTGTTGGTGGTGATCAACCGCTGCTCGAGCTGGCGGCCGATGCGCAGCTGCATGCGCAGGCCCAGCGCCAGGTCCTGCAGCGCCGGTGGCGCCAGTTCCAGGACCACGGTGCCGTCGTTCTCGCGCGCAGCCGAGACCAGCGTCCACGGCAGGGTGCGGACGAAGCCGTGCGAGGGCACGTCGTTGCCCTGGCCATGGCGGCTGAAGTACGGCCAGCACACCGGCGCGCCGCCGCGGATCGGCGTGGGCAGCTCCGCGCGCAGCGGCGACAGCCAGAACACGTCCTCCTGTCCCGCCGGCACCCACGACAGCAGCTGTCCGCCGACCAGCGACACCGCCGCGGTGGCCAGCGGCGTTTCCACCAGTACCGCTTCCAGCCCCTGGAAGCGGCCGATCGACACGCCCGGCACGGCCAGCACCGCCGGATCCGGTGCAACGACGGGAGACTGCAACCAGGTGTCGAAGTCGGACGGCAGGTGGAAAGCGGTGGGCGTGGACACGGCAGGGCTCGACTCGGCAGCGGTGGTGGATGCGGCGCTGCCCGCATCCGCCACGCGCTCCGCCCGCTCCGCGCCACAGCCACCGGCCAGCAGCAGGCAGCACAGCAGCGGGACGGAACGGGACATCGGGCTCATGCAGGATGCGGACGCGGAAAGGTCCGCATGATAGCGCCGCCGGTCAACGGACTCGATCAGCGCGCCGGGCGCCGCAGCAGGCGCAACCCGAAACCTTCCGCGCTGCCGCCCCACCCGTCCACGACTTCCAGTCCCGCACGTCGCGCCAGCGCGGCAAAGCGTTCGTCGCGGTACTTGTGGCTGTATTCGACGTGGACCGCCTCGTCCCGGGCGAACCTGAACACCTGCCCGGCCAGGTGCACCCGCTGTTCGCGCAGGCTCACCAGCGAGGTCTCGACCCGTTCGCGCGCGGCCACGTAGCGCGCGCGGTGGGCGAAGCCGGACAGGTCGAAGTCCGCGCCCAGCTCGCGGTTGAGCCGCGCCAGCAGATTGAGGGTGAACACCGCGGTGACGCCGGCGGCGTCGTTGTACGCGGCCTCGATCACCGCCGCGTCCTTGACCAGGTCGATGCCGACCAGGGCGCAGCCGTGGTCGCCGATGGTGGCGGCCATCGCCGCCAGCAGCGCCACCGCATCGTCGTCGGTGAAGTTGCCGAGGGTCGAGCCGGGGAAGAACACCAGCGTCCGTGCCGGCGGACGTGGCGGCCGCGGCAACCGCAGCGGCCGGCTGAAGTCGGCGCGCAGCGGCAGCATCGCCACCCGCGGGAAGCGCGGCCGCAGGCGCGCGATGCAGGCGTCCAGCGCCGCCTGCGAGATCTCCACCGGCGTGTAGGCCAGCGGTGCGTGCAGCGCGGCCAGCAGGCGCTCGGTCTTCCGGCCGCTGCCGCTGCCGTACTCCACCACGTGCACGTCCGGCCCCACCGCATCGGCGATCGCCGGCAGGTGCGCGTCCAGCAGCGCCAGCTCGGTCCGGGTGAGGTAGTACTCCGGCTGCCGGGTGATGGCCTCGAACAGCGCCGAGCCGCGCGCGTCGTACAGGTACTTGGTCGGCAGCCGCCGCGGCGACGCGGACAGGCCGACCAGCACGTCCTCCAGCATCGAGCCTTCGGCGGGCGGCGCGCCGTAGCCGGCCTCGTCCCAGGACGCCAGCAGCGGGCTCATGGCAGGTCCATCGCCAGGCGCAGCCCCGCGTACTGCCAGCGCGCGTGCGGCGGGAAGAAGTTGCGGTAGCTGGCGCGCACGTGCCCGCACGGCGTGGCACAGCTGCCGCCGCGCAGCACGAACTGCCCGCTCATGAACTTGGCGTTGTACTCGCCGGTGTCGTCCTGCCACGGGCGAAAGCCGGGATAGGCGAGGTAGGCGCTGGAAGTCCATTCCCAGGTGTCGCCGAACAGTTGCGCCAGGCCGTCGCCGGACGCTTGCGCCGGACACGGTTCGAGCACGGCATCGTCGGCAAAGTGGCCCCGTGCCGGTTGCGCCGATGCCGCATGTTCCCATTCGGCCTCCGTCGGCAGGCGCACGCCGGCCCAGCGCGCGAACGCATCGGCCTCGTAGTAGCTGAGATGGCACACCGGCGCGTGCGCCGGCAGCAGGCGCATGCCACCCAGGGTGAAGGCGCGCTCCAGGTCCTGTTCCCAGTACAGCGGGCGCTGCCAGCCTTCGGCCTGCACCCGCGCCCAGCCGTCGCTGAGCCACAGGCGCGGATCGCGGTAGCCGCCGTCCTCGACGAACTGCCGGTATTCGGCATTGGTCACCAGGCGCGAGGCCAGCGCGTGCGCGGGCAGCAGCACGCGGTGCGGCGGCGATTCGTTGTCGTAGGCGAAGGCCTCGGCCTCCGGCCAGGGGGGCGCGCCGATGCACGCGACCTGCTCGGCCACCGCATGCCAGTGCAGTTCCCCGGCGGCAGCCGCCCGCCGCGCCGGATCCGGCAGGTCGTGGCGATACGCCGGGCGCAGCGGCTGGCTCCACAGCGCGTGCTTGATGTCGGTCAGCAGCAGTTCCTGGTGCTGCTGCTCGTGGTTCAGGCCCAGCTCCAGCCGGCGTCGCGCCGAGCCGTCGAGGTCGCCGGCCCACAGTGCGCGCAGCACGCGTTCATCCACCGCCTCGCGCCAGCCCAGCAGCTCCTCCAGCGACGGCCGCGACAGCAGGCCGCGGCGCGGCCGCGGATGGCGCGCGCCGGCGCTGTCGTAGTAGCTGTTGAAGAGGTAGTGCCAGCCAGGCCGCAGCGGTGCCATGCCGGCCGCGCCGAGGACGAAGTGCTCGAAGAACCAGGTGGTGTGGCCGAGGTGCCACTTCGCCGGGCTGGCGTCCTCCATGCTCTGCAGCATGGCGTCCTCCGGCGACAGCGGCGAGGCCAGGTCCACGCTGGTCGCGCGCACGGCAAGGTAGCGCGCCGCGGTGCCGGCGGCGGCGAGTCCACTGGGGTTGTCGGTGACGGCCAGGTCCATGCGGGCACGCTAGCGGGCGCCCCATGAGCGCCGCGTCATGCGTGCGCGAACGGCTGGGCCGGGTTCAGCTGAGGTCGCCGTCCAGGTAGTACCAGCGCCCTTCGATACGCTCGAAGCGGCTGCGTTCGACCAGCCGCTGGGCGCGGCCGCCGCCGACGCGGAAGCGGGCAACGAACTCGACCTCGGCGGTATCGGGCCCGGTGCTGCGCCCGGATTTCACCTGCAGGCCCAGCCAGGCCGTGCGCTGGCCGCCGGCCTCGTCCAGGTCCAGCTCGGCCGGCGCCGGGCGGGTGTCGGGGTGCCAGGTTTCCAGCAGGTAGTCGCGCAGCTTCAGCACGTAGGCGCTGTAGCGCGAACGCATCAGCGCGACGGCATCCGGCGCCGGGGTGCCGGCATGCCAGCGCCCGCAGCAGGCGGCATAGGCCTGGTCGCTGCCGCAGGGGCATGGCCCCTCAGTGGCCTGGTCCGATCCACGCATCCCGGCCATCGGCGGATCAGCGGCGCCCGGTTTCGATGAAGCGCAGGAACTCGGCGCGGGTTCGCGCGTCCTCGCGGAAACTGCCGAGCATCTTCGAGGTGACCATGCTCACGCCGCGCTTGTGGATGCCGCGGGTGGTCATGCACTCGTGCACGCCCTCCACCACCACGCCCACGCCCAGCGGATGCAGCACGTCCTGGATGCACTGCGCGATCTGCGCGGTCATCTTCTCCTGCACCTGGAAACGGCGCGCGTAGGCCTCGACCACGCGGGCGAGCTTGCTGATGCCCACCACCTTGCCGTCCGGCAGATAGCCCACGTGCACGCGGCCGATGATCGGCGCCATGTGGTGCTCGCAGTGGCTTTCGTACTCGATGT
The DNA here is from genome assembly GCF_000513955.1 of Pseudoxanthomonas suwonensis J47. Taxonomy (GTDB): domain Bacteria; phylum Pseudomonadota; class Gammaproteobacteria; order Xanthomonadales; family Xanthomonadaceae; genus Pseudoxanthomonas; species Pseudoxanthomonas suwonensis_C. The sequence continues at coordinate 34,624 of NZ_AZUZ01000014.1, read as the reverse complement.
CGCGCAGCACGATCATCTCGTCGTAGCCGGCGACTTCCTCGAAGGTGCGGGCCAGGTACTCGCGCGGGTCCTCGCGGTAGCCGCTGAACCAGTCGCCGTAGGCCTCGGCCACGCGGCGCGGGGTGTCCAGCAGGCCTTCGCGCTGCGGATCCTCGCCGGCCCAGCGCAGCAGGGTGCGCACGGCCTCCTCGGCCTGTTCCTGGGTGACGGGGTTGTCGGGCTGGGTGCTCATCGCGGCCTCGCGGGCGGCGGACTGGGCACAACATGGTACCCGACAGCCACCGCCACCCGCCCGGAACCGCGCCGACCATGACCATTTTCAGGGTGCGCCGGCAAGCGCGCGGGGGCAGAATCGGCTGTCCACCCTCCGGGAAACACGCCGTGCGCCACGCCTCCGTCCTGACTCCGCTCGCCCTCGCCCTGTCGTTCGCCCTGCTCGTGCCCGCCTGCTCGCAGCAGGGCGGCGAATCCCAGCCCACCGCCGCCACCGCCGCGCCCAGCGCCGAGGAGATCAAGGCCGAGTCCGAGCGCCTCAACACCTGGTTCGACACCAAGTACGAGGAGCAGCTGCAGTTCAGCCCGATCCAGCTGACCTTCCTCGGCCGCAAGGAACTCAACGACCAGATCGACGACATGTCCGAGGCCGGCTTCCGGAAGCAGCTGGCTTGGCTGGAAGCGTCGGTCAAGGAAATGGAGTCGAGCTTCGACTACAACAAGCTCGACCCGGAGACCAGGCTGTCCTGGGACCTGTGGAAGCACCAGTACGAAAGCGCCCGCGAAGGCGTGCCGTTCCTGCTCCATGCCTATCCGTTCGACCAGATGAGCGGCATCCAGAACCTGGTGCCGACCTTCCTGATCAACTTCCACAAGGTCGACGACGAGAAGGACTACCTTGCCTACGTGTCGCGCCTCGAGAAGGTGCCGGTGCTGTTCGACCAGCTGCTGGAGCGCACCCGCGCCTCCTCGGCGCTGGACATCCGCCCGCCGAAGTTCGCCTGGGAAGGCGTGATCGACCAGTCGAAGAAGGTGGTCAGCGGCGCGCCGTTCGACGGCGGCAAGCCCAGCGCGCTGTGGGCCGACGCCCAGGCCAAGGCCGACGCGCTGGCCAAGGACGGCAAGGTCAGCGCCGGGCGCGCGGCCGAACTGAAGGAGCTGGCGCGCAAGGCGCTGCTGGAGAGCGTGGCGCCGGCCTACGCGAAGGTGATCGCCTTCGCCGAGGAAGAGCTGCCGAAGTCGCTGGAGAACGCCACCGGCGTGGGCACCACCCATCCGGACGGCATGAAGTACTACGAGTACCAGCTCAAGCAGAACACCACCACGGCGATGACCGCCGAGGAGATCCACCAGCTCGGCCTGTCCGAGGTGGCGCGCCTGCGCGGGGAGCTCGAAACGCTGCAGAAGAAGATCGGCGTGGAAGGCGACCTGCAGGCGTTCTTCACGCACGTGCTCAACGACCCGGACCGCGTGTTCCCGAACACCGATGCCGGCCGCCAGGCCTACATCGACGCCGCCACCGCCGACATCGAGAACATCAAGCAGCAGCTGCCCAACTACTTCGGCCTGCTGCCGAAGGCCGACCTGGTGGTCAAGCGCGTGGAGGCGTTCCGCGAGCAGGATGGCGCCGCCCAGCACTACTACCCGGGCACCCCGGACGGTTCGCGCCCGGGCATCTACTACGCGCACCTGTCCGACATGAACGCGATGCCGAAGACCGAGCTTGAGGTCATCGCGTACCACGAGGGCCTGCCGGGCCACCACATGCAGATCTCCATTGCCCAGGAGCTGACCGGCATCCCGCAATTCCGCACCCAGTACAACACCACCGCCTACGCGGAGGGCTGGGGCCTGTACGCCGAGTGGCTGGCCAAGGAAATGCCGGGCACCTACAAGGACGACTACTCCGAGTACGGCCGCCTGATGTCGGAGATGTGGCGCGCGATCCGCCTGGTGGTCGACACCGGCCTGCACGCCAAGGGCTGGACCGAGCAGCAGGCGATCGACTACTTCCGCGCCAACAGCTCGGTGCCGGACGCGGCGATCAAGTCCGAGGTGCAGCGCTACCTGGTCAACCCGGGCCAGGCCACCGCGTACAAGATCGGCATGATCAAGATCCAGCAGCTGCGCAGGAAGGCCGAGACCGAACTGGGCGACAGGTTCGACATCCGCGGCTTCCACGACGCCGTGCTCGGCGGCGGCGCGATGCCGCTGGACCTGCTCGAGCGCCGCGTCGACGCCTGGATCGCGGAGAAGAAGGCGGCCTGATCCACCGCTTCGCCGCAACACGAAGGGCCCGGCTCATGCCGGGCCCTTTTTTATGGCCCTCGCCCAGCGGGAGGGGGGTGCGGAGGGGCACGCCACCAGCCAGCGCGTAGCCCGGATAAGGCCGAAGGCCGCATCCGGGGTCGCTGCGTGTGGCGCGTGATCCACGCGGGCGGGTCTGGAGCCCCGGGTGCGCTTTGCTTGCCCGGGCTACAACGGTCGGATTTGCTGCGCCTACGCGACCGGGTGCACCGTCGGTGCCCGGCCCTCTCCGCTGCCCCTCTCCCGGAGGGAGAGGGGTTTCTGGAGGATGCCTACGCCACCGCGCGGGCGGGCCCGCCGCCCAGCAGCCGGGCGGGCAGCATCAGCAGGGCGCGGAGAAAGGCGAACAGCGCCGAGAAGGTGATCCCGACCAGCCGGAACGGCAGCGACAGCAGCCACACCAGCGGCCACAACACCAGCGCCAGGAGGGCGAGCGGCCAGCACAGTACGAACAGCACGCACCAGGCCAGCAGCGCGATCAGGACTTTCATCGTGCGGTCTCCTCACACCCGGGCCACCACTGGCCCACGGATGCAGGTTGCGCGGCCGCGGACCGCGCCACAAGACCGTTTCCGACGCATCCGGGAATGCGCCGACGGAACCCGGCCAGCGGCGACGAAGCTGGCGCGCTGCACCGCCGGATGCACCGGCCGCGTGCTTGCCACACAATGGCCGCGCGGCCGCCGCGCGTGGGCCGCATCCCGGCCGCAGGCCCGCGTTCCAACCAGGACGCACCGGCATGAACGAGAGATTCCGCGCCGTCGTGCATGGCACCGTGTTCGCGGTGCTGGTGGGCTGGGTGCTGTACGTGGCCCGCGACATCCTGGTGCCGGTCGCCTTCGGGGTGATGGCCCTGTACGTGGTGCTCGGCAGCGCGCGCCTGCTGGCCAAGGTACCGGTGCTCGGGCCCGCCGCGCCGGAATGGTTGCGGCTGACGCTGGCGACGCTGGTGATCGCCGGCGCGCTGGTGCTGCTGGTCGGCGTGGCCACCGACAGCGTCGACCGGCTGCTGCAGCGCGTGCCGCAGTACCAGGCGCAGCTGGTCGCCCTGGTGCAGCAGGGCGCGGCGGTGCTGGGCATCGAGTCCGAGCCCAGCTGGGACAGCATCCGCCAGGCGGTGATGGCCCAGGTCAACCTGCAGCGCCTGGCCGGCTCGACCCTGGGCTTGGCCGCCTCGCTGGTGGGCACGCTGGTGGTGGTGGTGGTGGCGCTGTACGTCGCCTTCCTGCTGGTCGAACGCCGCCACTTCGACGCCAAGATCGGCCAGCTGGCGCCGGAGCCGGAACGCGCAGCCCGGATCCGCCATGTGGTCGCCGACATCAACCGCCGCATCGGCACCTACCTGGCGCTGAAGACCCTGCTGGGCGTGCTGCTGGGCCTGGCCAGCTGGATCATCCTGGCGGCGATGGGCGTGGAACTGGCGCCGTTCTGGGCGCTGCTGGTCGGCCTGATCGACTACGTGCCCTACGTCGGCTCGATCCTCGGCGTGGCCCTGCCGGCGCTGTTCGCGCTGCTGCAGTTCGGCGACCTGAAGACCGCGCTGGTGCTCACCGGCGCGCTGTCGCTGGTGCAGTTCCTCAACGGCCACCTGCTGGACCCGTACCTGATGGGCAGCTCGCTCAACCTCAGCCCGTTCGTGATCCTGGTGAGCCTGACCGTGTGGACCGCGCTGTGGGGCCTGCCCGGCGCCTTCCTCGCCGTGCCGCTCACCGCCAGCATCGTGATGGTGCTGGCGCAGTTCGCCGGCAGCCGGCCGATCGCGGTGCTGCTGTCGAAGAAGGGCGAGGTGTAGGCCCGCCAACCGCGTGCCGCGGGTCGGCCCGGCCGGCCGCGGCACTTGGCCCGGCGCTTGACCCGGTTTGGCGCCAGCGCGGGCACTCCGGCACTGCCTGAACGGCAAGGCGGCGGCGATCCTGCCGAGGGTGCGGCGCGACGCCGCTGGTCTTACCCTTTCCCGGAGTCCCCGATGCTGCGCAAGCTGCTGCTTTCCTCGGCGATCGCCCTGGCCCTCACCGCCTGCGGCGAGCGCCCGGCCACCGATACCGCCATGCCCGATTCCACCGCCGCCCTCCCCGCGCAAGCCGCGAACCCGCTGCTCAGCGCCAGCACCCTGCCCTTCCAGGCGCCGCCGTTCGACCGCATCCGCGACACCGACTACCAGCCGGCGATCGAGGAAGGCATGCGCCAGCACCTGGCCGAGATCCGCGCCATCGCCGACAACCCGGAGCCGCCGACCTTCGCCAACACCATCGAGGCGATGGAACGCGCCGGGGCGCTGCTGACCCGTGCTTCGCTGGCGTTCGAGGCGATGACCTCGGCGCACACCAACCCGACCCTGCAGGCGGCCGAGGAAGTACTGGCGCCGAAGCTGGCCGGCCACAGCGACGCGATCCACCTCGATCCGGCGCTGTTCGCGCGGATCAGGTCGCTGTACGAGCAGCGTGACACGCTGGGCCTCACCGAAGAACAGAAGACCCTGGTCGAGCACCGCTACAACCAGTTCGTGCGCGCCGGCGCGCTGCTGTCGGAGACCGACAAGGCCGAACTGCGCCAGCTCAACGCCGAGGAATCCTCGCTGACCACCGCCTTCGGCGCGAAGCTGCTGGCGGCCACCAATGCCGGCGCCGTGCTGGTGACCGACCGCGCGCGCCTGGACGGCCTGGACGAAGGCGCGATCGCCGCGGCCGCCGAAGCGGCGCGCGCCGCGGGCAAGCAGGGCTGGCTGCTGGAACTGCAGAACACCACCCTGCAGCCGCAGATGGCCGCGCTCAAGGACCGCAGCCTGCGCGAGGAGCTGCTGGCCGCGTCGATGAACCGCGCCGCGCGCGGCGACGCCAACGACACCCGCGCCACCATCCAGCGGCTGGCCCAGTTGCGCGCGCGCAAGGCGCAGCTGCTGGGCTTCGACAACTACGCCGCCTACGCCATCGCCAACCAGATGGCCGGCAGGCCGGAAGTGGCGCTGAAGCTGCTCAACGACACCGTGCCGGCGGCCACCGCGCGTGCCCGCGCGGAGCTGGCCAAGATCCAGGCCGTGGTCGACCAGCAGGGCGGCGACTTCGCTGCCGGCGCCGCCGACTGGGACTTCTACGCCGAGCAGGTGCGCAAGGCCGAGTACGACCTGGACGAGGCCGAGGTGCGCAAGTACTTCGAGCTGGACCGCGTGCTGAAGGACGGCGTGTTCTTCGCCGCGCACGAGCTGTACGGCATCACCGTGAGCGAGCGCCACGACCTGCCGGTGTACCACCCGGACGTTCGCGTGTTCGACGTTTTCGATGCCGACGGCAGCCAGCTGGCGTTGTTCTACCTCGACCCGTTCAAGCGCCCGAGCAAGCGCGGCGGCGCGTGGATGGGCAACTTCGTCGAGCAGGACGGCCTGGCCGGCACCATCCCGGTGATCTACAACGTCGAGAACTACACGAAGCCGGCGCCCGGCCAGCCGGCGCTGCTGAGCTACGACGAGGTCACCACCCTGTTCCACGAGTTCGGCCACGCGCTGCACGGCCTGTTCTCGAAGACCACCTACCCGAGCATCTCCGGCACCAATGTGCCGCGCGATTTCGTCGAGTTCCCCTCGCAGTTCAACGAGCGCTGGGCGCTGTACCCGCAGGTGTTCGCCAATTACGCCAAGCACCACCTCACCGGCGAGCCGATGCCGCAGGCGCTGGCGGAGAAGGTCAACCGCGCGCGCACCTTCAACCAGGGCTACGCCACCACCGAGTATCTCGCCGCGTCGCTGCTGGACCTGGCCTGGCACATGCTGCCGGCAGGCAGCGGGGTGCAGGACGTCGACGCGTTCGAGAAGCAGGCGCTGGCGAAGTACGGCATCGACCTGGCCGCGGTGCCGCCGCGCTACCGCAGCAACTACTTCAACCATGTCTGGGGCGGCGGCTACGCGGCCGGCTACTACGCCTACTTCGGCGCCGAGGTGCTGGACCACGACGCCTTCGACTGGTTCGAGCAGAACGGCGGCCTGACCCGCGAGAACGGCCGGATCTTCCGCGAGAAGATCCTCTCCATCGGTCACTCCCGCGACCTGGCCAGGGCCTACCGCGAATTCCGCGGCAAGGACCCGAGCGTGGAACCGCTGCTGGAGTTCCGCGGGTTGAAGTGAGCCCGCAACGCTGAAGCTGGACAGCAGAAGGCCCGCACAAGCGGGCCTTCTCTTTGCTCCCCTCCCCCACCGGGAGAGGGGCTACCGTGCGCCAGACCGTCAGCCACGTAGCCTGGGTAAGCGAAGCGCACCCGGGGTTCGGGTTCGGACAGGCGCGTAGCTGTCCGGCCACGGCAGGCAGATCATCCCCGGATGCGGCCTTCGGCCTTGTCCGGGCTACGCACTGCATCGAACGACTCCCGCGCCTGGCGGAAACGACGTGGCGGGAGGCAGCGGGGCAAGCCCCGCTCTACGGGGGGGCGCCCTGCGCCCTCAGCGCTTCAGGCTCGCGACGATCTCCGGCACGCTGAGCCCGATCTCCAGCTGCAGCCGCACGTACTCGCGTTCCTTGCGCGACAGCGCGCGGCCGACCTCCAGGCGCACGTCCTCCGCCTCCAGGATGCGCATGATCCGCGGCAAGGCCGAACCCACCGCGTCCGGACCATAGCCGGCTTCGCGCAGCGCGGCGCGCATCACTTCTTCAACGTCCATGGAACATCCGGATCAGGCCTGGGGCGGCCATCTTGCCTGAAGCGGCACCCGGGCATGGTGACAAGAACGCCCACGCAGGTGGGGCCCTTTGCTCCCCGCCCCCCACCGGAGAGGGTTGGGAGAGGGCTGAGTTCCGACCATCGGTCGGAGACCGACCCTCTCCCCCAACCCCTCTCCCGGGGGGAGAGGGGCTTCCGGTTGCGTGCCGCATGGCCCGGTCAGGTGGAGTGCGGCGTGCTGCTGCTGGTGAGGCGTGGAGCGTCGCCACGCGCTGCGGGCTCATCGCCGCACGAATCTCCCACCGGATGCGGCCTGCGACCTTATCCGGGCTACGAAGAAAAAGGCCCGCGTGAGCGGGCCTTCCGTTTCACTCCCCTCCCCCTCCGGGGGAGGGGTCTGGGGGAGAGGGTGGAGTGCCGACGGCGTTCGTCGAGCCCGGCCCTCTCCCCTTCCCCAGCCCAGCGCTACGGCCCGCGTCCATAGGACGCGGGCGTCCGGCAGCATGCGCGCCAGTGGCGCGCATGCAATGCCGCCTCACCCCGAAGAGCGAGGGGTCATGGCAGTCATCACCAGATCCGGACGCGGTCTTCCGGGGCGATGTACAGCGGGTCGCCTTCCTTGATGCCGAAGGCGTCGTACCAGGCGTCGATGTTGCGCAGCGGGGCGAAGGCGCGGATGTGGCCCGGCGAGTGGGTGCCGTTGACCAGCTGCTGGCGCAGGGCGTCGTCGCGCCACAGGGTGCGCCACACCTGCGCCCAGCCCAGGAACAGGCGCTGTTCGCCGGTGAAACCGTCGATCACCGGGGCCGGCTTGCCGCCCAGCGAGCGGCGGTAGGCCTCCAGGGCGATGGTCAGGCCGCCGAGGTCGCCGATGTTCTCGCCCATCGCGGTGCGGCCATTGATGTGCAGGCCCGGCAGCTGCGGGAACTCGAACGCCTCGTACTGCGCGCCCAGCTTCGCCGCCTGCGCCTCGAACTTGGCGGCGTCCTCGGCGGTCCACCAGTCGCGCAGCACGCCGGCGCCGTCGGACTTGCGGCCCTGGTCGTCGAAGCCGTGGATGATCTCGTGGCCGATCACGCCGCCGATGCCGCCGTAGTTCACCGCCGGGTCGGCCTTCGGATCGAAGAACGGCGGCTGCAGGATCGCCGCCGGGAACACGATCTCGTTCTTGACCGAGTTGTAGTAGGCGTTGACCGTCTGCGGGGTCATGCCCCACTCGCCCTTGTCCACTTCCTTGCCCAGGCGCGCGCGGCGGTAGTCCCACTCGAACTGCTTCGAACGCAGCACGTTGCCGACCACGTCGCCGTTGGCGATGCGCAGGCCGCTGTAGTCGCGCCAGGTCTCCGGGTGGCCGATCTTCAGGCCGAAGCCCTTGAGCTTGGCGTGGGCCTCGGCCTTGGTCGCCGGGCTCATCCACTCCAGCGTGTCCAGGCGCGCACCCATGGCGGCCTTCACGTTGGACACCAGCTCGTCCATCTTGGCCTTGGAGTCGGCCGGGAAATACAGCTTCACGTACTCGCGGCCCACGGCCTCTCCCAGGCTGCCCTCAACCAGGGCCACGGCGCGCTTCCAGCGCTCGCGCTGCTCCAGCTGGCCGGACATGAACTTGTCGCGGAACTCGAAGTGGGCGTTGGCGAAGCGGCTGGACAGCAGCGGCGCGGCGCCGTCGACGGCGTGGAACGCCTGCCAGGCCTGCAGCGTGGCCACGTCGGTGCCGGCGAAAATCTTCGCCATCTTCGGCACCGCGGTGCTCTGCCGCACCACCGCCAGCCTGCCCTGGTCGACGCCGGCGGCCTTGAAGTACTCGGCCCACGGGAAGCCCGGGGCGTAGGCGTCGAAGCGCTCGAACGGCACCGGGTTGTAGGTGCGGTCGCGGTCGCGGCTCTCGGCGCGGGTCCAGTGCGCTTCGGCCACCTTCGTCTCGAACGCCATCACCGCCTCGGCGTTGGCCTTCGGGTCGTTCCAGCCCGCCAGCTCCAGCAGCTGGGCGATGTAGGCGACGTAGCGCTCGCGCTGCGGGGCGAAGTTCTCGCGCAGGTACATCTCGCGGTCGCCCAGGCCCAGGCCGGACTGGCTCATGTACAGGGTGTAGTGGTCCGGGTCGCGCTGGTCGTCGGCCACGGACAGGCCGAACAGGGTGGTGTTGAAGGTGTCGCGCGCGGCCATCAGCCGGGCCAGGGCCAGGTGGCTGTCGGCCTCGCGCACGCGTTCGAGCACCGGCTGCAGCGGCGCGGCGCCGAGCTTCTCGATCGTCGCCTCGTCCATGAAACCCTGGTAGACCGCGGCGATCCTGGCGGTGTCGCCGCCGGTGGCCGGGTCGCCCAGCGCATAACCTTCCACCAGCGCGCGCACGCGCACTTCGGACAGGTCGCGCAGCGCGCGGAAGGCGCCGTAGCTGGACATGTCGGCCGGGATCCCGGTGTTCTTCGCCCAGGTGCCGCTGGCATAGGCGAAGAAGTCGGTGCCCGGCGCGACGCTGGTGTCCATGCCGGCGGTGTCGAAGCCCCAGGTACCGAAACTGGTGGCGGCGGTGGCGATGCCGGCACCACTGTCGCCCGAGCCGCCGTACAGCGCCTGCAGGGTGCAGGCCTCGTCGGCGCAGGCATGGGATTCGTGGGCGTTGGCCTGGGCGGCCAGGCCGAGGGCCAGCAGGGTCGCGGCGGTCAGCAGGGTCTTCTTCAAGGGGTTCTCCGGTGACGGCGGTGAGGCCGGTTGGCCCGTCAGGATAGTTGCAGCCGACACCGTGCACGGGTGCCGGAAGTGGGGGGCGCCGCCACGCCGGGCATGCGCGGGCCCGCCTACCATCGGCGGATGCGCCTGCTGATCCTCACCTACGGCACCGAGGGCGACACCCGCCCCCTCGCCGCGCTCGGCCACACCCTGGTCCAGGCCGGCCACTCCGTCCACCTGCTGGCCGACGTCTCCACCTTCGACACGGCCCGGGCGATGGGCCTGCCGTGCAGCGCCCTGCCCGGCGACATCCGCGCCACCCTCGCCGCCGAAGGGGCGATGAAGCGGATCACTGCCAACCTCAGCAGGCTGGCGATCGGGCACACCGGCGACTGGATGCGGCAGGCGCTGGAGGCCGGCCGCGGATGCGACGCGATCATCGTCTCAGGGCTCACCGCCTTCGTCGGCCTGTCGGTGGCCGAGGCGCTGGGGGTGCCGGCGATCGGCGCCACACGCCGGGGATGCCGACATCCTCAGCATGTCCGGGATTGGAGCCCATCGCCGCCAGCTGCGCGTCCAGCTGGGCGCCGGCGGAGTCGCCGGCGAGGAACAGGCGACCGGGATCGATGGGGAATTCGTCGGCGTTTTCCTCCAGCCACACGCGCACGTCGCTGAGCTGGCGCAACGCGTGCGGGAAGGTGGCCGATGGCGCCAGCGAATAGTCCGGCGCCACCACCGCGTAGCCTTCGGCGGCGATCAGGCGGAAGTACGGCAGCGCGTCCTGGCGGCTGCCGGACAGCCAGGCGCCGCCGTGGATCCAGATCACCACCGGCAGCCTCTTCCCGTCTTCGGCGGCCGAGGCGGGGAAGTGGATGTCCAGCAGCGCGACCGGGTCGTCCTCGCGGTACGGCAGCGCCTCGACGGTGGTGACCTCGACCGCGGGCTCGTGCTTCTCCAGCGCGCGGCGCGTGCGGGCACCACCGGCTTCGAAGGTGGCGCGGATCAGGCGCACGCCCAGACGCTTGTCCAGCGGCAGCTGCGCCGGCACGGCGATGGCGGGCAGCGTCGTGGCGAAGGCCGCGAAGGCGGCCAGCAGCAGGGCGGCGACACGGAACGCGAAGAACGGGCGCATGGCGGCGGGCCAGTCGGGGATGGCCTGTTATGGCATACCCCGTGTGCAGGCACTCATCCGCCCGTCGGCTTGCGTCGGGCAAGCAACGCCTTCTCGGCCTCCTCAAGCTGCTGCAGGTCTTCCTCGTCGGCCGCGCCGGCCTCCGCCTCGCGGCGGCGCGCGTCGAACTGCTCGTAGCGCCCATGGGCGATGGCTTTCATGTCCTCGTGGCGGACGCTGCCAGCGCCCTGGAGGAGCGGACGATCATTGAACGCAAGCAGGCGGTCGACGTTCTCCCGCCAGTAGTCCAGCGTAAGGTTCTTGCGCTCCTTCACCCGCAGCTCGGCCTGCTCGAGGAAGATCACCACCAGCCGGTTGAGCGAATCCACCTCGTCGGCGGTGAGGTAGTTCTTGGCAACGATCACGTCGGACTTGCGGACCCGCCCCCCAGCCCAGGTCGTAAGGCCCATGTTCGGCTGCTCGGCATCCGCCCGTGCAACAACCAGTTCGGCCGCAGTCTTGCCAGTTACGGCGTAGAGCAGCTTGTTCTGGACTTCCGCGAAGAACTGGCTGGACTGCGCCTCGCTGTCGCCGTAGTCGACGCTCAGGGCGAACAGGTCCCGGACCTTCTGGTAGAAGCGCTTCTCCGAGGCCCGGATCTCGCGGATGCGGGCCAGAAGCTCGTCGAAGTAGTCCCATCCTCCGGGGTTCTTCAGGCGTTCGTCGTCGATGACGAAGCCCTTGACCAGATATTCGCGCAGCTGGGCCGTTGCCCACTGCCGGAACTCCGTGCCCCGTGGTGAACGGACCCGGTAGCCGACGGCGAGGATGGTGTCGAGATGGTAGTGCTTGAGTTGGCGAGCGACCTCACGCCCACCCTCCTGGCGAACTTGTAAGAATTCCTTACAAGTTGCCCCTTCTTCGAGCTCGCCCTCGGCGTAGATGGCCCGGAGATGCTGGGTGATGTTCTGTGGCGTGACCTGATACAGCTCCGCCATCTGCGCCTGGGTCAACCAGACCGAATCGCCCTCCAGCCGCACCTGGATGCGGGTCTGCGCATCGCCGGTGCGGTACAGGATGAGCTCGGACTTCGGACGGTCCATGTCCTGGGGTTCCATGTCACCTCCGGGCCGGGAAGCACGGGTCGACATCAGGTTAGCGCCTCTTCGCCAGCACCCAGCCGCCACGCCAGTCCGGACACGCGGCGGGCATGGCGGGGCAGGGCGGTGGCGAGGATTTCCGGGCTGGCGGCCAGGTGCAGTTCGCGGCGGGCGCGGGTCAGGCCGGTATAGACCAGCTCGCGCGAGAGCACGCGGCTGTCGCGTGCCGGCAGCAGCAGCCACACCGCGTCGAACTCCGAGCCCTGCGCCTTGTGTACGGTCATGGCGAAGGCACTGTCGTGGGCGGGCAGGGTGGCCGGGTGGAATGCGCGCGGTGCGCCGCCGTTGCCGCCGGGGAACCAGGCCATCAGCTGGCCGTTGTCGTCGCGCAGGCAGATGCCGGTGTCGCCGTTGAACAGGCCGCGGCGGTAGCTGTTCTCGGTGATGAGGATCAGGCGGCCGTGGAAGAAGCCGCCGTCGCGGGCGTGGCGGGCATGGCCGCGCGCGGCTGCGGCGGACAGGCGGCCGGTGAGCAGCGCTTCGATCCGCGCGTTGAGGCTGCGCGCGCCCTGCGGGCCTTCGCGCACGGCGGTGAGCAGGCGCAGTTCGCCGGCGCGGGCCAGCGCGGCGGCCGGGTCGGGCGCTTCGGCCAGCGCGGTCCAGTGGGCGAGCATGTGCTCGCGCTGCACCGGGTCGGCCAGCGGATCGGCGAGGGCAGGGTGGTAGTGCACGCCGTCGAGCTGGCCGGCATGCAGCAGGCGCAGCGCTTCGCCGGCATCGCCGGCGCGCACGGCGGCGGCCAGCGGCGCCAGGTCCAGCGCGGCGGACTGGCGCCAGCCGCGCAGCAGGTGCACGTGGCGGGCGGGAAAGGCGCTGCGCGAGTCGTCGATCGCCGCGGCATCGACCTCGCCGAGCAGCGGGCGCAGCGCGGTCGCGTCGTCGGCCGCCAGGCGCAGCCCATCGCCGGCGGCGGCGAGGATGCCGCTGAGCACGTCGCCGGCTTCCACCGAGGGCAGCTGGTCCGGATCGCCGAGCAGGATCAGGCGCGCGCCGTCGGGCACCGCCTCGACCAGCTTGGCCATCAGCGGCAGGTCGATCATCGAGGCTTCGTCGACCACGATGAGGTCGTGTTCCAGCGGGTTGCCGGCGTGGTGGCGGAACTCCGGCACATCCGGGCGCGTGCCGAGCAGGCGGTGCAGGGTGGAACCGGCGGTGGACAGCGGCGCCAGCAGTTCCTCCCCGATGCCTTCGGCGGCCAGCAGCTGCGCGGCCTTGCGCAGGCTCTCGGCCATGCGCTCGGCGGCGCGGCCGGTGGGTGCGGCCAGGGCGATCTTCGGCGCCTCGCTGCCGGCGGCCTTGGCGCGCGCGGCCAGCAGCACCAGCAGGCGGGCGATGGTAGTGGTCTTGCCGGTACCGGGGCCGCCGGTGACCAGCAGCAGGCGCTGGCGCAGCGCGACCGCAGCGGCGCGGGCCTGGCGGTCGTCGCCGCCGGCTGCCTGCGGGAACAGGCGCGCGAACAGCGGTGCCAGCGCGGCGAGGGCGGCTTCGTCGATGGCGTCGGCGCCGCCGAGGCGCTGCAGGCCGGCGGCGAGGCGGCGTTCGTACTCGCGGTAGCGGCGCAGGTAGAGCAGGCCGTGTTCCAGCACCAGGGGTGCGTCGGCGGCGGTTTCGGCGTCGCGCGCCTGCGGCGTGGCGACCCAGGGCGAGGCTTCGAGCAGGCGCTGCCACTGCTCCGGTTCCGGCCACGGCACCTGCGCATCGACCAGGTCGTACGGGCGCGCGGGGCGGAAGCCGGCGTGGCCGGCGGACACAGCCAGCGAGGCCAGCGCCGCGGCCGTGGCGACTTCGTCCGGGGTGTCGGGCGCGAGCCGGCGCAGGCCGTGGCCGAGCGCATGGTCAACGGTGCGCAGCTGGCCGTCGCGGCGCAGGGTGTCGAGCAGGCTCATGCCGCCTCCTCCTGCGCCTGGCCGGCGAACAGCGCGTCCACCGCGTGGACCAGCCCAGGATCGAAGCACCAGGCCTGCACGCCGGGCGAGTCGGCGCGCGCGGCGTCGAGGCCGCGGCAGAACAGGTAGCGCACGCCGCCGAAATCGCGTGCGTAGTCGTACTTCGCGCCGAGGCGGAAGCGCAGCCAGCGGTGCAGGGCGACGGTATAGACCAGCGCCTGCAGCGGGTATTCGCTGTGCTCCATCGCCTCGGCCATGGACGCGGCGTCGTAGGCGGGCAGGCGGTTGGACTTGTAGTCGAGCACGTACCAGCGGCCGTCGTGGACGTAGGTGAGGTCGATCAGGCCGGTCATCAGGCCTTCCAGCTGGCGGCGCCCGCCGAAGCCCTGGCGCGTGCGCAGCAGGCCATGCGAGTGGAGCAGGGCGAGCAGGCGGTCGACGCGGGTCGGCGCCAGCGCGAACTGGAACTCGATTTCCGGGCGACGCTGGGTTTCCGGCACCTCGGCCAGGCGCGCGCCTTCGGGCAGGGCGACGGTCAGCGTGTGCCCGGCCAGCGTGGTGAGCACGCCGATGCCGGCCTCGATCTCGTCGGCGCCGTAGCCGCCGCGGCGCAGCGACTCGACGATGCGCCCGTGCTCGCCGGCCGGCGCCGGGTCGCCCGCACGCCAGTCGCGCCAGGCGGCGAAGTCGGCGTTCTCCAGCACCTCGTGCATGACCACGCCGAAGCGGGCGCCGGCGAAGCGCGGGTCGAAAGCGTCGTCGGTGCTGGCGGCTTCGGGCGGGGTGTCGGATTCGCCCGGTTCGTCGCGGCCGCCGGCGGCCGGCTGCGTGGCCGCGCTGGACGGATCGTGGCCGGTATCGGCATTGGCCAGCTGGGTGAAGCTGTAGACCCACCAGTCGCTGGCCAGCGAACGGGTCGCGCGACGCGCCGGCGGTACTTCGCCTTCGGCCTGCGGCGGCAGCCACGGCAGCGAGGCCGGCGGCGGCGCCGGATCGATCACGATCTGGCCGGGCAGGCGCGCCGCCAGCGCGGCCGGGTCCTGCACCATCGGGTAAAGCGGCGACTTCGTGTATTCGTAGAACATCCCGGTGGCCAGCCACAGCGCGTCGCGGGCGCGGGTCAGGCCGACGTAGAGCAGGCGCGCATCCTCGGCGCGCTGCGCGGTCTTCCACGCCTCGCAGGCCCCGGCCCAGCCACTGGCCTGCTCCTGCAGCTTCCAGTGCAGCACGCGGCCTTCGCCTTCATGCACCACCACGCGGCGGCCGGCGTCCGGCGGCTTGCCGCCGATGCCGGCGTAGGGCAGGAACACCAGCGGGTATTCCAGGCCCTTGCTCTTGTGCAGGGTCACTACCTGCACGCGGTGCGCATCCGATTCCAGGCGCAGCAACTGCGCCTCGTCGTCGGCGCTGGCCGCGGCGATGGCCTGCTCCAGCCAGTCGACCAGGCCGTGCAGGCCCAGCGCGTGGCGCTGCGCTTCCTGCAGCTGTTCGGCCAGCTGCAGGTAGTTGGTGAGGCGGCGTTCGCCGTCGAGCAGGCCGAGCAGGCGGGTGGCGTGCTGCGCGCAGAGGTCGCCGACGAGGGCCAGCGGGCCGCCGCGGTCGAGGCGCTCGCGCCAGCCGATCGAGGTATCGCGCCAGCGGTCCAGCGCGGTGGCGTCGGCCTCCAGCGCGGCGAGGTGGTGCGCGTCCGCGCCGACCAGCACGGTGGCCAGGGCGGCGCGCAGGCGGCGGTCGTCGTCGCCATGCAGCAGGGCCAGCAGCAGGGCGTGCAGCTCCTGCGCCTCGGTGGTGGCGAACAGGCTCTGCTTGCCGGCGGCCACCGCCGGGATGCCGACTTTCGCCAGCGCCTCGCGGATGCGGGTGGCCTCGTGGTGCTTGCGCACCAGCACGGCGATGTCGCCCGGCTGCACCGGGCGGCCGTCGATGCTGGCGCGGCCGGCGCGGGCGTCGCTGAGCACCTGGTGGATCGCGGCCACGCAGGCTTCGGTGGCCAGTTCGCGCGAACGGCTGGCGCTGTGCACCTTCTGCTTGCCCTGCGGCGGCGGCGCCTGCCACAGCACCAGCGCCGGCGCGGGCTTGCCGTCGCGCAGGTAGTCGCTGTCGGCGCGCTTGCCGCCGGGCTGGACCGGATGGAAGCGGATGCGTTCGTCGATGAAGGGCGCGGCATTGCCTTCGCCAGCCTGCGCGTACAGCGCCTCGATCGCGCCGAGCACGGCCGGCCGCGAGCGGAAGTTGTGCGCCAGAGGCGGCGCCGGTTCGGCGGTGGCGCAGGCGGCCAGGTAGGTCTCGACGTCGCCACCGCGGAAGCCGTAGATGGCCTGCTTGGGATCGCCGATCAGGAACAGCGACGGCTCGCCGCTGTCCGCACCGAACACGCGTTCGAAGATCTTCCACTGGCGCGGATCGGTGTCCTGGAACTCGTCGACAAGGGCGATGGCGTACTGCGCGCGCAACTTGCGGACCAGGTCCTCCGCGCGCGGGCCATCGAGCGCGCTGGCGACGTCGTCGATCAGGTCGTCGTAGGTCTGCACGCGCAGCTGCTGCTTGTGCAGGGCCAGGCGCCGGCACGCGTCCTCGCGGATGCGGTGCAGCAGCCCGGCGCGGCGCGCCTCGCAATAGTCGCGCATCGCCGCCAGCGCGGCGGCGTACTCTTCGACCGCGGCGCACAGCGGCGAATCCGGCGTGCGCCCGGCGGCGGCCTTGGCGGTGCGCGATTGCAGGGCCTGGCGGTGCAGCTGCGGCAGCTTGGCGTGCTCGAACGGGCGCCGCGGGTCGTCAGCCTCGCACCAGCGGCGCAGCTGCGCGAACAGGTCCTCGATCCATTCGGCCTTGTAGCTGTTGGCGTTGAGGACCTTGCCCTGCACCGCCTCCAGCAGCGAGGCGCGGAAGCCGTCGGCGTGGGCACGCGCCGATTCCACCAGGCCTTCGGCGGCGGCCTGCAGCATCGGCGTGGGGTCGGGCAGGTCGGCCGGTGGCGGCGGCGGTTGCAGGTCGGCTTCGCGCACCAGCAGCGGCAGGTCGACTGCCAGCGCCGCATAGCCCTGCGGCCACAGCGCGGCGAGGTCCTCGACGCTGTCCCCGTCGCGGCCGTGCGCGCGCCACAGGTCGGCGGCGATGGCCTCGCGCAGCGCCTGGTCGTTGGCCAGCAGTTCCGGGGCATGGAAGCCCTGGCCGCTTTCCAGTGCGTGCTCGCGCAGCACGCGGGCGCAGAAGCCGTGGATGGTGAACACCGCGGCCTGGTCGATGCCGTCGGCGGCGGCGCGCAGGCGCCGCGCCACCTGCTCGCGCGTTTCGCCGCTGGCGGCGACGTGCGCGTCGATCAGCGCAGCGGTCAGCGCGGCCTCGGGCTTGGCGCCGTCATACGGCATGCCGCCGGCGATATCGGCGGCCAGCAGCAGGCGCCGGCGCACGCGGGCGCGCAGTTCCTGGGTGGCCGCTTCGGTGAAAGTGACGGCGAGGATGCGTTCGACCGGCAGCGCGCGTTCCAGCACCAGCCGCACCACCAGGGTGGCGAGGGTGAAGGTCTTGCCGGTGCCGGCCGAGGCCTCGATGGCGCGCACGCCGGACAGCGGCAGGGTCAGGTAGGCGTCCTGCGCGCTCATGCGGCGTCCTCCGCGTCGTCGGCGACCGCCAGTCCCGCCAGCGCCTCCGGATCGACGCCTGCGTACACCTGCCCCTCGCACACCGCGACGAACACCGCCATGGCGGCATCGGCGAAGCGCAGCAGGGTGACCTCGTCGGTGAACGGGTCGCGCCCGCGCAGGGCCAGCTGCAAGGCCGGATCGGCACCTTCGGCGAAGCCCTGGCCGTTGCCGTTCCAGCGGCCGTGGGCGAGTTTCACCGCGCGCTCGAAATCGGCGCTGTTGCGGTACAGCTCCCAGCCGCTGTAGGGGGCGAACGGCAGCGGTTCGCGCAGGCCGACGGCGCGCAACTGCAGCAGGCGGCGCAGGGCGTCACGCGCCTGCTCCGGCGGCAGCGGCGCGCGGCGGTGCGGGCCATGCATGGCTTCGGCGTCCTTGTCCTTGTGGAACTGGACCAGTTCCACGCCCAGCCCGGCAGCGGAAGCCAGCAGCCAGTCCAGGCCGTCGCGGATCGCCGAAGGTCCGTTGCGTTCGCCGAAGCGCCGGCGCGCGACGCCATGCGGGTAGACCTCGTCGATGCGCCCGTGCAGGCGCACCCCGTCGATCACCGTCTCGACGGCAATCGAAGTCGGCTCCGCGTTGCCGCGCCACTGGCGGAAAGCCTCCAGCCACGGCTCCAGCGCGTACCGCTGGCCGGCCAGCACGCTGCGGCCCAGCGCACCGGACGGCAGCAGGCCGCGTGCGCGCAGCAGGGCGTGCACGTCGGCTTCGTCATCGCCACGCAGCAGCGCATCGAACACCGCGCGCTGCAGCTGGTTGCGTTCCAGCGCGCCGGCCGGGGCGCCCAGTGGCTCGATGTCCTCGCCGCGTTCCTCGACTTCCGGCAGCTCCACGCCCAGGCCGCGGGTGAACACGCGTGCGGGATTGAGCAGGAAGCGGCGCAGCTCGTCGATCGACAGGTCGCTCGCGGCTTCGGCGCCGGCCAGCGCCCCGCCTGCGAACCATGGCGGCAGGGCGGTGCGGCGCGTCGCCGGCTGCGCCGCCGCCTCGCGCCAGGCTTCGCGGTAGGAGAACCGGCGCGGCTCGCCGCCGGCGCCGAACGCGGCCGGCGAGAACGGCTGCAGCGGGTGGTGCACGACCAGGTCGCGGGCGGCGGCCTGCGGGTCCAGGTGCTGCGCGGCGGCGGCATCGACCAGCTCGGAGACCAGCACCGACGGTTCGCGCTCGCTGCCGTCGCGCGGGTCCTTCCCGATCCAGCTGACGTAGAACACGTCCTGCGCCGCGACCATCAGCTGCAGGAACAGGAAGCGGTCGTCGTCGCGGGTGGAACGGTCGCCGGCGCGGCGGTGGGCGGTGCCCAGCTCGGCGGTGAGGCGGTTGAGCCCGGCGGCCGGGTCGCGGCGCGGGAACTCGCCGTCGTTCATGCCCAGCACGCAGATCGCCCGGAACGGCAGCAGGCGCATCGGCACCATGCGGCCGATGCTGACGCCGCCGGTGAGCAGCGGCGCGCGGGTATCGGCCTCGGCCAGCACGTCGGCGAAATGCGCGCGCACCGCCTCGGCCGGCACTCCGGCCTCGTAGCCGGCGCGCGCGGCGCCCTCGGCGAAGTCGTTGACCAGGCTGCGCAGGCGGTCCAGCGCGCGTTGCGTGGCCGGGCTGGACGGCGTGCGCGGCAGCAGCGCGTCGAGCAGGCGCAGCAGGCGTTCGCGCCACTGCGCCGGCGGCATCGCCTCGCCAAGCAGGCGCGCGTGCTGGGCCAGTACGCGCAGCAGGCGTACCAGCACGTCCAGCGCATCGAGTGCGACGCCTTCCAGCAGCGGCAGCGGCGCCAGCACCTGGCCGCCGGGCAGCACGATCGGCGCATCGCTGCCGCTGGCGTGGCCGAGCAGCAGGCGGTCGAGGGCGAAGGCCCAGGTGCAGGCGTCGTCCTCCGGCGCATCAAGCCCGGCGCGGTGGGCGGCGTCGATGCCCCAGCGCGCGCCAGCCGCTTCCAGCCAGGCCTGCAGGCGTTCCAGCGAAGCGGCATCCAGGCCGTTGGCCTCGGCCAGCGCCGGGGTGGCGAGCAGATCCAGCACCTCGTGCAGGCCGAAGCGCGAGACCGGCAGCGCCAGCAAGCGCAGGAACACCTCGGCCAGCGGTTCGTTGGCCAGCGGGCTGGCGTCGGCCAGCGCGTAGGGGATGGCGTCGTCCTGGCCGCGGCGGCCGAACACCGCATCCAGGTACGGCAGGTAGGGATCGATGTCCGGCGCCAGCACCGCGACCTCCCGCGGCTGCAGCGGCGGGTCGAAACGCGGGTCGTCGAACAGGCCGCGCAGCTGGTCGTGCAGCACCTGCAGTTCGCGCAGGCGGGTATGGCAGGCGTGCAGCTGCAGGCTCGGGTCGGTGCGGTCGACTTCCGCGCGTGGCTCCCAGCCCGGCGTGGGGCGGCGATGGAACAGGTCCGACTGCAGGCGCCGCAGCAGGCTGCCGTGCAGCCGGCCGCCACCTTCGCCCGGATCGACGTGGACGTTGAAGTCGGCCGAGGCGTGGACCACCTCGTAGTCGCCGACCATGCGCATGAAGTCCACGCCGGCCGCGCCCCAGCGCTGCAGCAGCGGGTGCTCGCCGGCCTCGTCGCGCGGCTCACCGCGGCGCAGGCGCTGCAGGTCGCCCCAGTAGTCGGCCACCGGCGAAGGCACGAAGCAGTGCAGGCTGCCGACCCGTGCCTGGGTGGCGATCACCCGCAGCACGTCCGGCGACACGTTGAGCGTGGCGAAGGCCGACAGCCGCGGCGGCAGCCCCGCCGGCAGCGGGCCATCGGGTGCGCCGAAGCGCTCGAGGTACTGCTGGATGCGGCGCGCGCGGTGGACCCGGCCGCTGGCGACGCGACGCCAGAGGATGGCCTGCGGGTCGTCCGGATCGGCGCCGGCTTCCCAGCGCAGCAGCCAGTCGCGGCGCCAGGCCTGGTACTTCTCGAACACGCCGGCCAGCTCGCCGGCCAGCGACCAGGCGCGCAGCGGGTCGCCGCCGGCGACGTGGGCGGCGATCGCGCGCAACGCCGGCTGCGCCAGCAGCGTGGCGTCGGTCAGTGCGGCATACAGATGCCAGTGCAGGGTGGTCGCGTCGAGTTCGTCGCGCGCGGCGGGCTCGCCCGGCGGCGGGTTGGCGGCCAGCGCGCGGCCGACGAACTCGCCGGGGGTGAGGAACTCGAGGTTGGCGGCCACGCCGTGCTCGACGGCGAGGGTGGCCTGCAGCCAGCGGCGCATCGCCACCTGCGGGATCAGCACGATGTCCGGCGCCAGCAGCGGCTGGCCGGGCGCGGGCTCGCGCAGCACCTCGGCCAGGATGCCAGCCAGGACTTCCAGCGCGTTGGAGTGGTAAAGGCGGAAGTCGCCGGTCGGGACGCTCATCGCGTCCATCTTGCCGCAGCGGTGTCGCATCGGGCGAGACAGGACCGCCGGTCCGGCCATAATCGGGCCTCGTCCGAAGGAGCCCGAGCACCGCATGCACCTGCGCATCCTCCTGGCCTTGCTGGCCGTGGCGCTGCTGGGCTGGTCGTTCTGGCGCAACGGCGCCTGGCTGCAGCTGTGCGCGGGCCTGGCGATGTTCCTGTTCGGCATGCAGTGCCTGGAGGAAGGGCTGCGCCAGCTCGCCGGCGGACGCCTGGAACGGCTGCTGGCGCGCAGCACCGGCACGCCGCTGCGCGGGCTGCTGTTCGGCATGGCCGGCACCACGCTACTGCAGTCGAGCACCCTGGTCTCGCTGCTGGCGATCGCCTTCATCAGCTCCGGGCTGATCCAGCTGGCCGGCGGCATCGCCATCATCCTCGGCGCCAACCTCGGCGCGACCAGCGGCATCTGGCTGCTGGCGCTGGCCGGGCAGAACGTGAGCCTGTCGCCGCTGGCGCTGCCGTTGCTGGTGTTCGGCGTGCTCGGCGGGATCGCCGGCGCGCGCGGCAAGGCCGCCGGGCGGGTGGTGCTGGGCGTGGCCTTCATCTTCCTGGGCATCGACCAGCTGCGCATCGGCTTCGAGGCGATGAACGGCGGCACGGACCTGTCGGCCGTGGGCGGTGAAGGTTGGGGGCAGACCCTGGCCTTCGTGCTGGTGGGCCTGGTCGCCACCGTGGTGCTGCAGTCGACCCATGCGGTGCTGATGCTGACCCTGGCCGCGCTGGCCGGCGGCCAGCTGGTGCTCGACCAGGGCCTGGCGATCGCCGTCGGCGCCAACGTCGGCAGCAGCGTCAGCACCGCCTTCGTCGGCATGCTCGGCGGCAACCGCAGCGGCCAGCGGCTGGCCCTGGCGCACGTGCTGTTCAACGTGGTGACGGCAACGCTCGCCCTGCTCCTGCTGGTGCCGCTGACCTGGCTGACCCATGCGCTGGCCGGCCTGGTCGGGTTCGGCGACAACGCGCTGCTGCAGCTGGCCCTGTTCCACACCCTGTTCAACGCCGGCGGCGTGCTGCTGTTCTGGCCGTGGCAGGCGCCCCTGGGCGGATGGCTGCAGCGCTGGCTGCCGGACCGTGCCGA
Source organism: Pseudoxanthomonas suwonensis J47 (assembly GCF_000513955.1). Classification (GTDB taxonomy): domain Bacteria; phylum Pseudomonadota; class Gammaproteobacteria; order Xanthomonadales; family Xanthomonadaceae; genus Pseudoxanthomonas; species Pseudoxanthomonas suwonensis_C. The sequence continues at coordinate 12,766 of NZ_AZUZ01000014.1, read as the reverse complement.
ACAGGCGGTGCCGGACGCCACGCCGACGGCGCCGCCGGTCGAGCGGCTGCGCGCGCGCCATCTCAGCGGCCCGGCGCTGAACTCGCCCGATGCGGCCGCCGCAGCGGTGGCCCTGGAGCTGCGCCATCTCGGCGAGCTGAGCCTGGAAGTGATCAGCCAGGCGCTGTGCCTGCCGGCGGACCTGTACGCGCGGCCGGATGTGGACCCGGCGCTGCTGGAGGCGCGCCCGCCCGGCGACAGCTGCCACGACGTGGAACTGCTGTACCAGCAGCGGATCAAGGGTGTGTACGGCGACCTGCTGACCTTCATGGGCCGGCTGGAGGCGCCGCTGGACGAAGCGCACCAGCGCTTCTGGGCGAACAGCCAGGTCGCGGCGCTGCACCTGGTCAACGCGGTGAAGGACGCCAAGCACCTGCAGAAGAACCTGGGCCGGCAGCTGCGCGGCCCGGATTCGCCGGTGCGCCACGCCTACGTGGAACTGCGCCGGCAGCTGTTCGGGCAGATCCGCACGCTCTACGACATCGCCCGGGTCGGCGACGTGGAGACCGGCGCGGCGCGGCTGGCGGCGCTGGACCGGGAAGCGGCGGAGTTCGACGCGCAGTTCCGCGCCCGCCTGTTCGAGCAGGTGCGCCACGGCGGGCTGGACGGGCTGGACGCCGGTTCGCTGGTCAACGACCAGGGCTACGCGGACCGCATCTACCGCAGCCTGCGCCAGGTCTTCGCCTTCGTCGAGGAGCCCGAATCGTTGCAGCGCCTGCGCCAGCTGGCCGCGATGACGGCGGCGGAACCATCGGGCTGAGCGACGACCCCGGCCCGTCCCGGGCATGACAACCAGCACTCGTGCGGGGATTGCCGTTCGGCGAGGCTGCGTGCCACCGGCGCGACAGACCGGTGCACGACGGGCGTCATTCCTGTACTGATCGGTTCAATCGATGGGTTAAGATTCAGTTTCTCCGACGCAAGATGCGTCGTTTGTGGCTTCCACACCGCAAGGGATAGTGCGCGCGCCATGTCCGCCCCCAACACCAATGCCGTCGTCCTGCGGGACGTCCGCCTCGACAGGGGCGGGCGCACGATCCTGCGCGACCTCGACCTGGTGGTGCCGGCCGGCAGCATCACCGCGGTGCTGGGCCCGTCGGGCACCGGCAAGTCGACCCTGCTGGCCGCGCTGACCGGCGAACTGCCGCCGGCCACCGGCGAGGTGCGCGTGTTCGGCCAGCCGGTGCCGCGCGGCGAGCGCGCCCTGCTGGAGATGCGCAAGGGCATCGGCGTGCTGCTGCAGGGCAATGGCCTGCTCACCGACCTGACCGTGGCCGAGAACGTGGCCCTGCCGCTGCGTGCGCATACGCAGCTGCCGGAACCGCTGCTGCAGCGGCTGGTGGCGATGAAGCTCAATGCCGTCGGCCTGCGCGCGGCCGCCAGCCTGTATCCGCGCGAGCTGTCCGGCGGCATGGCCCGGCGCGTGGCGCTGGCCCGCGCGCTGGCGCTGGATCCGCCGCTGATGCTCTACGACGAACCGCTGACCGGCCTGGACCCGATCGCCTCGGGCGTGATCATGAGCCTGATCCGGCGCCTGTCGCGCAGCCTGGGCCTGACCAGCATCATCGTCAGCCACCACGTGCACGAGACCCTGCCCATCGCCGACCAGGCGGTGGTCATCGCCAATGGCGGCATCGTCTTCGACGGCACGCCGCAGGCGCTGCAGGCCAGCACCGATCCGCTGCTGCGGCAGTTCCTCGACGGCCAGCCCGACGGGCCGATCCCGTTCGAGGGCGCGGTGCGCGCGGAGGTGGCCTGATGGCCGTGGTCGCCACCATGCAGTCGCTGGGCCGCGCCGGCCTGTTCTCGCTGTCGGTGCTGCGCGCCTCGCTGCCCAGCCGCGACTTCTTCGCCGAACTCGTGCGCGAAATCTACAAGATCGGCGGCCGCTCCCTGCCGATCATCGCGGTGGGCGGCGCGTTCGTGGGCTTGGTGCTGACCCTGCAGGGCTACCGCACGCTGACCACCTTCGGCGCGTCGGATGCGCTGTCCACCCTGCTGGGCCTGTCGCTGTACCGCGAACTGGGCCCGGTGCTGACCGCGCTGCTGTTCATCGGCCGCGCCGGCAGTTCGATCGCCGCGGAGCTGGGCCTGATGCGCGCCACCGACCAGATCAAGGCGCTGGAGCTGATGGCGATCGACCCGGTGGCCAAGGCGGTGGCGCCGCGGTTCTGGGCGGCAGTGGTCTGCGTGCCGCTGCTGACCGGCTTCTTCTGCTCGCTGGCGATCTCGGCCAGCTGGTTCGAGGCGGTGAAGGTGCTGGGCCTGGACAACGGCACGTTCTGGTCGGCGCTGCAGGGTTCGGTGGACTTCTGGGACGACTTCGGCGTGGCGCTGCTGAAGTCGGCGGTGTTCGGCGGCACCTCGGCGCTGGTGGCAGCCTACGTGGGCTTCCATGCCGAGCCGACCATCGAGGGCACCTCGGTGGCGACCACCCGCGCGGTGGTGAACGCCTCGCTGCTGGTGCTGATGCTGAATTTCGTGATGTCCGCGCTGCTGTTCAAGTGATGCATTCGTGGCACCGGGCGCAGCGTTGCGCCGGTGCCGATGGCAGGCCGGGCGGGAGCGCCCGCCGTTGTCCCTTCGTTCAAACCGGTTCCGATAGGTAGACCCCCATGGCAATCCGTGGTCCCAGGCTCGAATTCGCGGTTGGCGCCTTCCTGGTGCTGGCGCTGGCGTCGCTGCTGGTGCTGGCCTTCGCCTCCACCAACCGCCAGTTCGGCATCGGCGGCGACACCTACCCGCTGGTGGCGCGCTTCAGCAACCTCGGCCAGCTGCGCCTGCAGGCGCCGGTGAAGATCGGCGGCGTGGTGGTCGGCCGGGTCGAGAAGATCGACCTGGACCCGGTGAAGTTCGACTCGGTCGTCACCCTGTCCATCGACGGCCGTTTCGCCGACCTGCCCGCCGACACCTCCGCCGGCATCTTCACCAGCGGCCTGCTGGGCGAGAGCTACATCGGCCTGCAGCCGGGTGGCGACCCGGAGGCCCTGCGCCCGGGCGACGAGATCACCTACACCCAGCCGGCCGTGGACCTGATCCAGCTGGTCGGCAAGTACATGTTCGGCGGCGGCGGTTCCGGCGCCGGCAGCACTCCCCCGTCCCCCACGGAAGAAGAAGTCCCGCAGCCATGAAGCGTCTCCTCCTCTCCCTCGCCCTGGCCTTCCCGCTGGCGGCCGCCACCGCGCCGGCGGCGCTGGCCCAGCAGGCCGCGCCGGCCACTTCCGCCGCCAGCAAGCAGGTGCTCGAGAACGGCACCCGCATCCTGTCCACCCTGCAGCAGCGCCGCGCCGAGTTCCAGAAGAGCCCGGCGGCCCTGCGCGCCTTCATCGATTCGGAGCTGAGCGCCTCCTTCGACCGCGAGTACGCGGCGAAGCTGGTGCTGGGCCCGCATGGCCGCGGCGCCAGCGAGGCCGACGTGAAGCTGTTCGCCGACGCGATGGTCGACAGCCTGGTGCAGCAGTACGGCCAGGCGCTGCTGAACATCCAGGGTCGCCCGCGGATCCAGCTCAAGTCCGAGGAGCCGCTGCCCAACGGCCGCGGCGTCAAGGTCGCCACAGAGGTGGTCCGCGACGGTGGCAGCCCGATCCCGGTGATCTACCTGGTCCGCAACAACGGCGGCTGGAAGGTGTTCGACGTGCAGGTCGAAGGCGTGTCCTACGTGCAGACCTTCCGCAGCCAGTTCGACACCCCGCTGCGGCAGAAGTCGATCGCGCAGGTCGCCGCCGACCTGCGTTCCGGCAACCTGCAGCCCAGCAAGACCGAGTGATGGCGACCACCGCGTCCCCGGCCCCGGCGCTGCGCCGGGAAGGCACGGTGCTGCACCTGGCCGGTGCGCTCGACCGTGCCGCCGCGACCGCGGCGTGGCCGGCGCTGCCGGCCGTGCTCGACGGCGCCGACACGCTGGACCTGTCGGCGGTGACGCGGCTGGACAGCGCCGGCCTGGCGCTGCTGGCCGAAGCCGCCGCGCGCATCGGCCAGCGCGGGACGCCCGCGACCCTCGTCGGTGCGCCCGAAGGACTGGCCGAGCTGCGCGCGGCGTATCGCCTGCACGATGACCTCGCCTACGCGGACGCAGCCCCATGAACGCGCGCGCCCTGATCCTGTTCCCGCTGCTGCTGGCCCTGGCTGCCTGCGCCAGCGCCCCGAAACCGGCCGCCCAGGCCGCCGCACCGGTGGCGGTGGCGGGCGAGGCAGCCGGCCCTGCGCCGGTGGATGCCGCGGTTCCGGCCGCGCCGTCGGACGAAGCGCTTGCGGCGCCCGATCCGGCGGTGGCCGCGGAGCCCACGCCGGGTGACGCCAGCGCCGATCCCGCCGCCGCGGATGCCGATGCCGCGCTGGCGCCGACCGACGAAGAGGACGACTACGCCGCGCTGTACGGCGAGGATCCGGCCAGCGGCAACGGCGCCGATGGCGCGAGCGGTTCGGTTCCGTACGACCCGTGGGAGCCGATGAACCGGCGCATCCACGCCTTCAACAACGTGGTCGACCGCGCCGTCGCCCGTCCGATCGCGCGCGCCTACGTGACCGTGGTGCCGCAGCCGGTGCGGCTGGGCGTGACCAACTTCTTCGACAACCTGTCCTCGCCGCTGACCATGGTCAACCAGGTGCTGCAGGGCCGCCCGCGCGACGCGGTGCAGACCTTCGGCCGCTTCCTGGTCAACTCGACCCTGGGCATCGGCGGCATCTTCGACCCGGCCAGCGACCTGAAGATGAAGCGCCGCAGCGAGGACTTCGGCCAGACCCTGGGCATCTGGGGCTGGCGCAGCTCGCGCTACGTGGAGTTGCCGTTCTTCGGCCCGCGCACGCTGCGCGACGTGGTCGGCCTGGCCGGCGACGCGCCGCTGTCGGTGGTGCAGCGCATCGAGGAGGACAAGGTGCGCATCGCCCTGCAGGGCGCGCAGCTGGTCGACACCCGCGCCCAGCTGCTGGCGGTGGACGCGCTGCGCGACGCGGCCCCGGACGAGTACGCGATCACCCGCGACGCCTGGATCAAGCGCCGTACCTTCAAGATCGAAAGCGATCGCCGCAGCAACCGCGATGGCAACCTGCAGGACGGGGAAGACGACGAGCGCCACCCGACGGTGCCGGCCGACGCCATGCCGCTGCCGGTGACGGTGCCCTGACCGCCCGTGCCGCGCTGCCTCCCGGCGGCGCGGCACCCTGGCCCGCGGGACGGGCCTCAGACCACGTCGTCCTCGCCTTCGACCTCGTCCGGGCCGAGGTCGCCCAGCAGGGCCTGCGCCTGGTCCTGGCCCAGCGTCTCCACGCCGCGCAGCTTGCGCTCGATCGCGCGGGTGCGCACGCCGGCGGCCTTGATGCTGTTCTGCACCGTGCCCAGCTGCGAGGTGGTCTTCTCCAGCACGGTGGCGAACTTGCCGAACTCGCTCTTCACCGCGCCCAGCAGGCTCCACACCTCGCTGGAGCGCTTCTCGATGGCCAGGGTGCGGAAGCCCATCTGCAGGCTGTTGAGCAGGGCGGTGATCGTGGTCGGGCCGGCGACGACGATGCGGTGCTCGCGCTGCAGCGCGTCGGTCAGGCCGGCACGGCGGATCACCTCGGCGTAGAGGCCTTCGGTCGGCAGGAACATCACCGCGAAGTCGGTGGTGTGCGGCGGCACCACGTACTTCTCGCAGATCGACTTGGCCTGGATGCGGATCGCCCGCTCCAGCTGCGCGCCGCTGGTGCGCATCAGGTCGGCGTCGCCGTTCTCCTGGGCGTCGAGCAGGCGCTCGTAGTCCTCGCGCGGGAACTTGCAGTCGATCGGCAGCCACACCGGCGCGTCGATGTTGGCGCGGCCGGGCAGGCGCACGGCGAAGTCGACCATCTCGCCGCTGTCCGGGCGCACGCGCACGCTGCGCGCGTACTGCTCGGCGGTGAGGGTCTGCTCGAGGATGTTCTCCAGCTGCACCTCGCCCCAGGTACCGCGCGTCTTCACGTTGGTCAGCACGCGCTTGAGGTCGCCCACGCCGGTGGCCAGGGTCTGCATCTCGCCGAGCCCGCGCTGGACCTGCTCCAGGCGTTCGGAGACCAGCTTGAACGACGAGTCCAGGCGGGTGGTCAGGGTGCTCTGCAGCTTCTCGTCCACGGTCTCGCGCATCTGCTCGAGCTTGCGCGCGTTGTCCTCCTGCAGCGCGCGCAGCTGCTGCTCCAGGGTGGCGCGCATCTCGCCGATGCGCTGCTCGTTGCGCTGGGTCAGCTCGCGCAGCTGGGCGGACACCTGCTCCATGAAGCGGTTCTGGATTTCGCCGGCTTCCTGGCGCGACTTGCGAGCATCTTCTGTCAACGTGTCGCGAAGCTGGTCCAGACGGGTATCCGTGCGGGTGCCCAGGTCGGCCAGGTGCCGGGCAAACCCGTCGATGCGCTGGCCCTGGCTGGCGGCCAGGCCGTCCAGCTGCTGGCGCAGCTCCAGGCGGCCGTCGCGCTGTTCTGCGCGCAGGGCTTCCTCCAGCTGGGTCCGCAGCCGCTCCAGGGCGGCCTCGGGACGGCGCAGGAACAGGGCCAGGAGCAGGGCGAGGACGGCCAGCAGCAGGCCGGCAAGCAGGTAGAGCAGGGCGGTATCGGTCATCCGGACAGTCTACCGGCCGGTGTCTCAGGGTTCGCGACCGCGCGCCTTCACAGTGCCCGACACCCCCGCCCCCGACACTCCCCGCCCATGGCCAGAGCCTCCCGCCACCCGATCCACCTCAAGCGGGTCTACGACCCCGCCGGCCCCCTCGACGGCCAGCGGCTGCTGGTGGACGGGGTCTGGCCGCGCGGAATCACCAAGGCCGACATGGAGATCGACGCCTGGCTGCGGGTGCTGGCCCCCAGCACCGGCCTGCGCAAGTGGTTCGGCCACGATCCGCTGCGCTGGGACGACTTCCGTGCGCGCTACTTCGAGGAACTGGCCGCGAACGTGGACGGACTGGCGCAACTGCGCGCCTATCTGGAACGCGGGCCGGTAACCCTGCTCTATGGCGCCCGCGACGAGGAACACAACAACGCGGTGGCGCTGCGCGATTTCGTCCTGCACGGGCACCGCACCGGGCCCGCCGGCCGCCACGCCGGTTCGCCACGCGCCGGATTGCCAGGCGCACGCGGTCACGCTTAGGCTGCGCCGGCCGGTGCGTCCGGCCGCGCGCGTGCACAGGCCGGCGCGACCTGCCGGTCCCGGGGAGGGGACGGCATCCGCCTCTTGACCGGGACCCCGATGACCGCCAGCACCCCGCTGCTCGTTACCTTCGCCGCCTACCTCCTGCTGATGGTCGGCATCGGCTTCATCGCCTGGCGCCGCACCCGCACCTTCGACGACTACATCCTCGGCGGGCGTTCGCTGAACGGGTTCGTGACCGCGCTGGCGGCCGGCGCCTCGGACATGAGCGGCTGGCTGATGATGGGCCTGCCCGGCGCGCTGTACCTGACCGGCGCCTCGGAAGCGTGGATCGCGATCGGCCTGGTGATCGGCGCCTGGGCGAACTGGCGCTGGGTGGCCGGGCCGCTGCGCCTGTACACCGAACGCGCCGGCAATGCGCTGACCCTGCCGGACTACTTCACCCACCGCTTCGAGGACCGCAGCCGGCTGCTGCGGATCCTGTCGGCGCTGGTGATCCTGGTGTTCTTCGCCATCTACTGCGCCTCCGGCATCGTCGCCGGCGCGCGCCTGTTCGAGAGCATGTTCGGCCTGCCGTATGGCCAGGCGATGCTGTGGGGCGCGGGGGTGACCATCGCCTACACCTTCATCGGCGGCTTCCTGGCGGTGAGCTGGACCGACACCGTGCAGGCCTCGCTGATGATCTTCGCCCTGCTGCTGGTGCCGGTGTTCGCGATCATCAGGGTCGGCGGCCCGGGCGAGGCGCTGGCGCTCGTCGAGGAGGTCGATCCGGCGCGCCTGCAGTGGATCGGCGCCGGCGGCGTGGTCGCGGTGGTGTCGGCGCTGGCCTGGGGCCTGGGCTACTGCGGCCAGCCGCACATCCTCGCCCGCTTCATGGCCGCCGACAGCCTGGCCACGATCCCGCGCGCGCGGCGCATCTCGATGACCTGGATGGTGCTGTGTCTGGGCGGCGCGGTGGCCACCGGCCTGGCCGGCATCGCCTGGTTCGCCGCGCACCCGGCGCTGGCCGGCCCGGTGGACGCCAACCCGGAGCGGGTGTTCATCGTGCTGGGCGAACAGCTGTTCAACCCGTGGATCGCCGGCGTGCTGCTGTCGGCGATCCTGGCGGCGATCATGAGCACCCTGTCGGCCCAGCTGCTGGTGTGCTCCAGCGCGCTGACCGAGGACTTCTACCGCGGCTTCGTCCGGCCGGCGGCCAGCCATCGCGAATTGGTGTGGTTCGGCCGCGGCATGGTGCTGGCGGTGGCGCTGCTGGCGATGTGGATCGCGCGCGACCCGGACAGCCGCGTGCTCGGCCTGGTGTCGTACGCCTGGGCCGGCTTCGGCGCCGCGTTCGGCCCGGTGGTGGTGCTGTCGCTGTTCTGGAAGCGAATGACCCGCAACGGCGCCCTGGCCGGCATGCTCGCCGGCGCGGCCACGGTGATCCTGTGGAAGCAGACCGGCAGCGCGCTGTACGAGATGGTGCCCGGCTTCATCGCCGCGACGGTGGCGATCGTGGTGGTGAGCCTGCTCGGCGCGGCGCCGTCGGGCGAACTGGCCGCGCGCCACGCGCAGGTGCGCGCGGCGCTGCGCGAGCACGGCTACTGAGCCAGCCGTCCCGGACCGGACCCGCGCGCCTCAGCGCGCGGTGTAGCCGCCGTCGACCAGGTGGTAGCTGCCGGTGATGAACGAGGCTTCCTTCGACAGGAGGAAGCAGGTCAGCGCCGCGACCTCGTCGGCGGTACCCAGGCGGCCGATGGGATGCAGGCCGACCAGGCTTTCGCGCACGGCCGGCTCCAGCCCGGACAGCAGCGGCGTGTCGATGAAGGCCGGGCCTACCGCGTTCACGCGGATGCCCCGGGGGGCGTATTCCATCGCGGTGGTGCGGGTCATGCCGAGCAGGGCGTGCTTGGCGGCGACGTAGGCGATCGAACCGGTCCAGCCGACGCTGCCGAGGATCGAGGCCATGTTGACGATCGACCCGCCGCCGCTGGCGAGCATCGCCGGCAGCTCGTACTTCATCGAATACATCACCCCGTGCAGGTTGACGTCGATGACGCGGTGCCAGTCGTCCAGCGGGTAGTCGGCGGTGGGATGGGCGGGGCCGCCGATGCCGGCGTTGTTCACCGCCAGGTGCAGCGCGCCGAAGCGTTCGACGGTGGCCTGGACCATGCGCTCGACCGCGGCGGCATCGGCCACGTCCAGCTGGAAGGCCATGGCCTCGCCCAGCTCCCCGGCCAGCGCCTGCGCGCCCGTGCCGTCGTAATCGGCCACCACCACCTTCGCGCCGTCGCGCGCCAAGCGGCGGCAGACCGCCTCGCCGATGCCCGAGGCGCCGCCGGTAACGATGGCGACCTGTCCTTCGAAAGTCTTCATGTGCTGCCTCCGTGATCCATGGCCCCATGCTCGGCCGCGGCGGCCGGGCCCATCTTGACCATGATCAAGCCAGCCGGCGCGGGCATCATCCGCGCGCCGGGCTGCGCCATCGATGGCGACCGGAGACGATGCGGCGACGGCGGCCGCCATCGCGCAGGCGGCCGCTCCGCGCGATGCGCGTCCGGCTCAGTCCAGCACGCGGCAGAACACCGCCTTGAGATAGCGCGACTCCGGCACGCTGGCCAGGAACGGATGGTCCGGACCGGCGCCGGCGACCTTCAGCACCTGCACCGTACGCCCGGCGTAGAACGCCGCACGGCGCAGCATGTCGAGGAACTGGTCCTCGGCCACCAGGCCGGTGCAGGAGAAGGTGGCGAACAGGCCACCGGGCTTGACCACGCCCAGCGCCAGCTTGTTCATGTCCAGGTACTTCTTCAGCGCGGTGATGACCTGGTCGCGGTCGCGGGTCATCTTGGCCGGGTCCAGCACCACCGCGTCGTACTGCTCGCCGCGGGCGGCGGCGTCGCGCAGCCACGGGAAGATGTCGGCCTGGACGAACTTCGGGCGCACGCTGTTGAGGCGCGCGTTGCCCTTGGCGATCTCGATCACGTCGGCGTCGATGTCGATGCCGGTGACCTCGGCGGCGCCGCGCACCGCCGCGTACACGGCGAAGCCGCCGGTGTTGCAGCACAGGTCGAGCACGCGCTTGCCTTCGACCTGGCGCGAGAACCACTCGCGGTTCTCGCGCTGGTCGGCGAAGAAGCCGGTCTTGTGCGCGCCGGCCGGGTCGGCGCGGAAGCGCACGCCGTGTTCGGTGATGACCGCCGGCTCGCAGGCGCCGCCCTCGCTATACACCGGGCGGTAGTCGAAGCTCTCCTGCTTCTGCACGTGCTCCTCGGCGAAGCTGTAGATGCGCGCGCCGGGGAAGTGCGCGCGCAGCGCGGCGTACACCCACTCGCGGTAGCGGTACATGCCGGCGCTGAAGAACTCGGCCACCAGCAGGTCGTCGTAGCGGTCCACGACCAGGCCGGACAGGCCGTCGCCCTCGGCATGGACCACGCGCCAGGCATTGGACACCTCGTCCAGCTTGAGCACGTCGCGGCGCAGCGACACCGCCTCGCCGATGCGGCGCTGGAACCAGCCGGCATCGACCGCCACGGCCGGGTCGGTCTCGAGGATGCGCAGGGCGATCCGCGAGTGGCCGTTGTAGAAGCCGCGGCCGATGAACTGGCCGTCCACATCGAAGGCGTCGACCAGCTCGCCCGGGCGCGGCTTCTGCGGGGGCTTCTCGATCAGTTTCTGGAAGATCCAGGGATGGCTGGAACGCCACGCGTTCTTCAGCCGGATGGTGGGCAAGAGGGGCGTCATGCGCGCATTCTAGGGGATTCCCGGGGCATTCCCGCCGTCCCCCTGGCGCCGTGCGTGGCCGCGGGGTCGCTTCGATCGCATCTTGCGAAGATGGGCGATGGCTGGCTGTGGAGCCGGGCGCTGCGCCCATCGGATACGGAAGCTGGGCATCCGCCACCGCATCCCGGACGGTGCGGGCCTCCAGCGTCGCCACGAGGGAGCAGGGAGGGGGGCGGTCGGCCCGGTCGAGTGGAAGATCAGGGACTCTTCGGCCTTGCCACGCCCGCCCTGCGCGCCGGCGTAGCCGTCCCCCGGTGTGCGCTACGCTTGGAGCAAGCGGGGACCAGGAACACCGACGCCCGGCTGGCGATGCGCCTTCGATGCGACCTGGCCGAAGCTCGACCGCCGTGCGATCCCTGATGTCCGGCTGCTCGCAGCCGATGCCAACGGAGAGTGACGATGAGCCTCGAACCGAAAAGCTACATGACCGACGAAGAACGCGCAGAACGCCGTGCCGGCGGCATGTCGGAGAACGCGATCCTGATGGCCGAATCCCGCGCGGCGGCTCGCGCCGGCGACGAGGAAACCGCTTGGGAATGGTTGGCCCTGGCCGAGTTGCCGGCGCATTCGCTGGCATACCTCAAGGGGCGGCACGGGGCCGATTTCATCCGGAGCCGCGGCTTCCGAACGGACCAGGCCGACGCCGCCTACGGGCCGGATTGGCTGGATCGGGCTTGACGGGCGGCCGCTCTCGCCCCGGTGGCTGGACCAGTTCTGGCCAACGAGGGCGGCCATGCCCAAGGGCTTCTTTCCAAGACGGGGGTTAAAGAGCTGAATTTGTTCGTGAGGACAGGATCCGATCTACGGATGGATCGCGGATTCGGTTCCCTACATGCGCGGGGAGCGCGACTGCCGTTCATGCCGGCGCCGTGCATCGAGCGCGCCCGTGTCTGTGCCGCACTCATCGCTTGCATGCGCCGCCTGCGGTCCAGTTCTGCGCGCAAGCGGCGCTCGTGCGCGCCCAGGTCGGCCGTGGCGATGCCGGCAGCGTTCAGGCGGGTGCGCAGGGCGTGCAACTGCGCGGCCTGCTGCTCGTGGGCATGCTTCATCAGCGCCGCCACACGCCGGGCCTGGTTGAACTGACGGGTCAGTGCCTTGGTGGGCGTCTCGGCCGCACGCAGCTGCTGCGCCAGGGCGCGCACTTGGCCTGCTGCGCCTCATAGGCGGCCGCGCTCTGGCGCAGGGCCTGGCTCTGCACCCGGAAACCGGCGATGTCGCGCTGCTGCGCTTCGAGCTTGCGGCGGAGATCGTGCTGCTCCTTGAGTGCGGCCGATAGCCCCTTGCTGCCGGACAACACCCGCTTCAGCGGGCCGGTAGCTTGGTCGATGGCCGAGAGGACGACCTGCAGGCGGAGGTCTTTCATCGCACGCCCTCGCGCGCGACGCCTGGACTCAGCCCTTCGTCTCCTCCAGTACCCGCTCGATCTCCTCGGGGGTGGCCTCGTCGATGAATAGCATCACCAGCAACGTCAGCGCCCACACCACCAACATGCCGATGACGCCGATGATGGCCAGGCCGATCAGCAGCGGCCAGCCGAAAACCAGCATCGCCACGATGGCGGACAGGGCAATGACGGCAAAGGCGATCTTCATGCGTCGAACGTACCACGGCTTCGCGCTACTGTGTTTGCGTGCCTATTTGCGTAGGCCATCGGCTCTGCAGCGACGTCCTGCGCAGTCAGCGAGGGCGTGCTGATTCGAGACAGCAGCGTTTACAGCGAAAGCTAGGGCGTGACAAGCCTGGTGCAGAGCGGCCGTGACGGCACGCTGGTTTCAATCCACGCGCCCGTGCGAGGGCGCGACACGGCAAGCTGCAGCACCTGAGCCCGGAGGACTGGTTTCAATCCAAGCGCCCGTGCGAGGGCGCGACCATCCC
>NZ_KI911328.1:168551-287040 GCF_000513955.1 Pseudoxanthomonas suwonensis J47 | reverse complement strand
CCCCGCGCTACCGCGTCTTCCGGCGCGTTCGGGTCGTGGCTTCGTTCTCCCCTCTCCCCCCGGGAGAGGGGCTGGGGGAGAGGGTCGGGAGCCGGCAGGCGTCCGGTTCGCGGTGGCGGTGGCTTCCCGGCGTTCCCGCACGAGCCTGATCCTGCTCGATCGGACAGCAACAGCAACAGCGACAGTGACAGCGTTGGGTTGGGCCAGCTCCGGACGGAGCCGCGGCAGCACGGGGGTATGCCGCATCGCGCGGTTCCGCGTCCTGCTCCAACGCGCGACCGCGGCACATCCATGTGCCGCTTGCGCCATACCCCCGCGTTACCGCGTCTTCCGGCGCGTTCGGGTCGTGGCTTCGTTCTCCCCTCTTCCCCCGGGAGAGGGGCTGGGGGNGNGGGNCGGGNGCCGGCAAGGCTCCCGTTCGCGGTAGCCGGAACTGAGCAGGGGCGCTGGCGACGGGTGGCGCGTCGCCAAGCGCCAACAACCTCACCGCGCTACTCGTTCCCCTCTCCCGGGGAAAGGGGCTGGGTGCGCCATCGCCGGATACCCGTGCGCCCAAACGGAAAGAGCCGCCCCATGGGCGGCTCTTCGATTACGCCGGGTCGAACCGGTCGGCGCGTCAGTTGAACGCCGCCGCGTACCCGGTGTTGACCACCAGCTTCTGCAGTTCCTCGGCGACCTTCACGTTGGCGGCGATGATCTGGCGGGCCTCCGGGCCGCGCTCGTCCATGCGCGGGGTGGTGGCGCCGCGGAAGTCGCAGACCTTGCCGCCGGCCTCGCGCACCAGCAGGACGCCGGCGGCGATGTCCCAGGCCTTCACGCCGGCCTCGAAGTAGGCGTCCAGGCGGCCACAGGCGACGTAGGCCAGGTCCAGGGCGGCCGAGCCGGTGCGGCGCACGTCTTCGGCCTGGACCAGCAGTGAGTCCACGCACTTGAGCTGGGCGCTGGCGCGGGCGCGCTCGCGCGGCGGGAAGCCGGTGGCGACCACGGTGCCGGCCAGGTCCTTGCGGTCGGCCACGCGGATCTTCTTGTCGTTGAGCACGGCTCCGGCGCCGCGGCTGGCGGTGAACAGCTCGTTGCGCAGCGGGTCGAAGATCACCGCGTCGATCGGCTCGCCGTTGTCGACCAGGGCGATGGAGACGCAGTAGTGCGGGAAGCCGCGCAGGTAGTTGCTGGTGCCGTCGAGCGGGTCGATCACCCACTGGAAGCGGCTGTTGCGGCCGGCGGTGTGGCCGCTTTCCTCGCCCAGCACGCCGTAGTCGGGGTAGGCGCGGCGCAGTTCCTTGACGATGACCTTCTCCGCGTCGGCGTCCACTTCGCTGGCGTAGTCCATGCGCTGCTTCTGGACCACGTTCAGGGCGTCCAGGCGGTTGATGTTGCGCAGCAGGACGTTGCCGCCGAGGCGGGCGGCCTTGACCATGACGTTGACGGCGGGGGTTTGCATGGCGAAGGCTCCCGTAAGGGCTGGAACTGGGCGGACGAAGGAAAAGAACATTCCGGCGCTCGACGCCGGGCCGCGCAGTTTAACATCTGCAGCATGTCCGATCCCCTGAACGAATCCCCCGCGCCGGCGAATCCGGGCCTGGCCGCCCAGGTCCGCATCATCCTCGTCGGCACCCAGCACCCCGGCAACATCGGCGCGGCGGCCCGCGCGCTGAAGACCATGGGCCTGTCGCAGCTGGTCCTGGTCGCGCCGGAGAAGCCGCTGGACGACGACGCCTACCGGCGCTCGGCCGGCGCCGAGGACGTGCTCGACGCCGCCCCGGTCCACGCAACGCTGGCCGAGGCGGTCGCCGACTGCCGGCTGGTGCTGGGCTGCACCGCGCGCAGCCGCCGGGTCCAGCTGGAACAGCTGGAACCGGACCAGGCCGCGCAGCGCCTGCTGGGCGCCGCGCCGGAAGGCCCGGTGGCGCTGGTCTTCGGCCGCGAGCGTACCGGCCTGACCAACGAGGAGCTGCAGCTGTGCCACGCCTCGGTGCACATCCCCTCCGACCCGGCCTTCAGCTCGCTCAACCTGGCCGCGGCGGTGCAGGTGCTGTCCTACGAGGTGCGACTGGCCCTGCTGGCGGCCGCCCCCGCCGCGCCGGCCGCGCCGGCCGCGCCGCGCCCGGACGAACTGCCCGCCACCCATGAGCAGGTCGAGGGCTTCTTCGCCCAGCTGGCCGAGACCCTGGAGGAGATCGATTTCCACAAGGGCCGGGTCCCGGATTCGGCGATGCGCAAGCTGCGGCGGCTGTTCCTGCGCACCGACCTGACGGTCAACGAGGTGCGGCTGCTGCGGGGCATCCTGGCCGACGCCCAGCGCATGGCCCGCATCGCCACGGGGCGTCTGTCGCCCTGACCGGTTTCCGGCTAGGCTTTGGGCTCCGGGAAAGGGGAGTCTGCGTTGTCCACAGTGCGTAGATGGATCCAGGCGGCCTGCATGGCCGCCATCGTGGCCATCATCGGCTTGCCGGCCCAGGCCGCCGAGGACGCGCACGTTCTGGTGCTCGGCCGCATCAGCGACGACCCCAAGGAACACTACGACCAGCTCAAGCCGCTGCTCGACTACGTCGTGCCGCGCATGCGCGAGGTCGGCATCACCGAAGGCCGCATCCTGATGGCGCGCGACGCGCAGCAGATGGCCAGCTACCTGCGCCGCAACCGCGTCGACTGGGTCACCGAGACCGCCAGCACCGCGGTGCAGCTGCAGCAGCGCGCCGCGGCGCGGCCGATCCTGCTGACCGAACGCAACGGCGTCAGCCACTACCACTCGGTGTTCTTCGTCCGCAAGGACAGCCCGATCCGCAGCCTGCAGGACCTGCCGGGCCACACCGTCGCCCTGCAGAGCATCGCCTCGACCAGCGCCTACATGGTGCCGATGACCGAGCTGCTCGATGCCGGCCTGTCGCCGGAAATCCTGCTGGCGCCGTCGGACATGCCGGCGCCGGACCGGGTCGGCTACGTGTTCGCCCGCTCCGAGCTCAACATCGCCTCCTGGGTGCACAAGCGCCTGCTCGACGCCGGCGCGCTCAGCAACCTGGACTGGAACGACCCGTCGCGGTTGCCTGACGCCTTCCGTGGTGACTTCCGCGTGATCCACGAGAGCCACCCGTACCCGCGCGCGCTGGAGCTGGTGCGCAGCAGCCTGGACCCGAAGGTCGAGAAGCGGCTGCGCGAGGTCCTGCTGCAGGCCGCCGACGACCCGGAGGCGCGCCAGGCGATGCGCCTGTTCTTCAATACCTCGCGCTTCCTGCCGCTGGACCCGGCATCCGAGCGCACGCTGGACGTGCTGCGCGCCGGCGTGCAGCGCGTCCGCTCGGAGGTCGAATGAGACTGCGTTTCGGGCTCCAGGCCCGCTCGCTGGCGGCGATGGCGATGATGCTCGGCGTCGTGCTGCTGGTGCTGGTGGTGCTGATGGGGCGCCAGCAGCAGATGCGCGACGAGACCGAGACGATCGGCCGCGAGGGCGTCCGCAGCCTGATCGACACCTACCTGCGCGACCACGCCCGTTCGCTGGTCGTGCAGCTGGCCGAGAACCTGGCCAACCCGATGTACTACCGCGACCTGGACGCGATCGGCACGGTGCTGCGCGACAACTCGCGCGACGACCTGGTCAAGTGGATCCGCGTCTACGACCTGGAGGGGCGGCTGGTCCACGACGGTTCGGTGGAAATCGCCGGCTTCGGCCAGCCGATGACCGATCCGCTGGCGGCCGAGGCGGTCGCCAGCCAGGGCGTGAGCGTGCAGACCGCGCCGGGGCTGCTGACCGGCACGGCGCCGGTCATGGTCGGCAGCGAGCGGGTAGGCGGGGTGCGCGTGGCCCTGGACCTGGATTTCGCCGACAGCTACGCGCAGCGCAACTTCGCCGAACTGCGCGAGCGGATGGACGCGTTGAGTGGCCGCCACCTGCGCTGGCTGGCGCTGCCGATGGCGCTGCTGGGCCTGGTGTGCTTCCTTGTCGCCTGGTACGTGCAGCGCACGCTGGTGAAACCGATCCGCAGCCTCGCCGAGGCGGCGCGGCGGATCGAAGCCGGCGACTACAGCGTCGAGCGCGTGGACAGCAAGCGCACCGACGAGGTCGGCGACCTGATCCGCGCCTTCGGCCGGATGAGCGAGAGCGTGGCCCGCCACGACCGCGAGGTGCGGCGCATGGCCTACACCGACGCGCTCACCGGCCTGACCAACCGCCTGGCGTTCCGCGAGAGCCTGGACCACCGGCTGATGCTGCTGCGCGGTTCCGGCCGCCAGCTGGCCCTGCTGTTCGCCGACATCGACGACTTCAAGCGGGTCAACGACACCCTCGGCCACGAGGCCGGCGACGAGGCGCTGCTGCAGTTCGCCAACCGCATCCGCGAGGCGGTGGACAGGTACGGCGGCGACGACGCGCTGCTGGCCCGCTTCGGCGGCGACGAGTTCGTGATCCTGATCCAGGAAGGCGACGTGCGCGCCGCCGCCACGCGCCTGGCCGAGGTGCTGGTGGCCGAGCTGCGCCGGCCGCTGGACATCCAGGACCGCCAGGTGTTCCTGGGTACCTCGATCGGCATCACCCTGTTCCCCGAGGACGCCTCCAGCGCCAGCGCGCTGATGAAGAACGGCGACATCGCCATGTACCAGGCCAAGGTCGCGGGCAAGAACGGCTTCCGCTTCTACAGCCGGGCGATGGACCACGCGGTCGAGCGCCGCGTGCACATGGAGCAGGAGCTGCGCGGCGCATGGGAGCGCGGCGAGCTGAGCGTGGTCTACCAGCCGGTGTGCCGGACCAGCGACGGCCGCGTGGTCGGCGCCGAGGCGCTGCTGCGCTGGCAGCACCCGATGCTGGGCATGATCGCGCCGTCGGTGTTCATCGACGTGGCCGAGCAGAGCGGCCTGATCGAGGGCATCGGCCCGCGCGTGCTGCGCGCGGCCTGCACCGAGGCGATGCGCTGGACCCACATGGGCGAGGGCAACGAGCGCCTGTTCGTGTCGGTGAACGTGTCGCCACGCCAGCTGCGCAAGGGCGACCTGCCGGACATCGTCGCCGAGTGCCTGCGCGAGACCGGCCTGCCGGCCTCGTGCCTGCACCTGGAGCTGACCGAGACGGCGGTGATCAGCGACGAGCTGCAGGCCGCGGCGATGCTGGCGCGCCTGCACAGCACCGGGGTGAAGGTATGGCTGGACGATTTCGGCACCGGCTTCTCCGGCCTCAGCCACCTGCGCCGCGTGCCGGTGGACGGGGTCAAGATCGACCGCAGCTTCGTCGCCGACCTGCAGCGCGATCCGGACGACCTGGCCCTCACCACCGCGATCATCGCCATGGCCCATTCGCTCGGCATCACCGTCGTGGCCGAGGGCGTGGAGAAGGAAGCGCAGTACAACCTCCTCGCCGAGCGCGGCTGCGACCTGGTCCAGGGCTACTGGCTCAGCCACCCGGTCAGCGCCACCGAGTTCGCCCACCTGCTGGCGCGGCGCGGCCGCTGAGCGCGGTCCGCCGCGGCGCGGCTCAGTCCCGCGTCAGCCAGCCATGGACGAGGGTGGCCAGTTCCTCCGAAAGCAGGCCGGTCGCCACCAGGCCGGCGCCGGCTACCAGCCACAGCGCCAGCAGCAGGGCGCCATCGCGCTCCAGCAGCGCCAGCGCGAACAGCAGCAGGGTGCCGGCGAAGACGTAGTTGGTCATCGGCAGCGGCAGCGCCAGCAGCACGCCCAGCCCGATCAGCAGCAGGCCGGTGAACGCATTGGCCAGGCGGCTCCCGGCCAGCACCTGCAGGCGCGGCCGCACCAGGTGTTCGAGCCGCGCCATCCATGGCGAGATCCGGTTGCAGAAGCGGACCATGGTGCTGCGTTTCGGTCCACGCCGGCCGATGAAACCCGGCAGCCACGGTTCGCGCAGCCCGACCAGCAGCTGCAGGCCGATCAGCACCACCAGCGGGCCGCTGATCACGCCGGCGAAGCCCGGGATGGGGATGAAGCCGGGCAGGATCGAGACGAACAGGAACATGCCGAAGGCCGAACGGCCCAGGCCCTGCAGCAGGCCGTGCAGGTCCAGCACCTGGTCGGGGTCGCCCCCGGAAAAGGACTGCAGCAGGCGGGCGATGCCGCTGCCGGCCGCCGCTTCGGGATCGTCGCGCCGGTCAGTCGGCCGGCGCATCGTCACCGTCCTGCGGCAGGCGGCGCAGCAGCAGCTTGTCGACGCGCGCGCCGTCCAGGTCGACCACCTCGATTCGCCAGCCGGCCCAGTCGAAATGCTCGCCGACGTTCGGGATCCGGCCGAAGTGCGCGATGCACATGCCGGCCAGGGTGTGGTAGTCGCCTTCGTCGGCGTCGGGCAGGGCCGCGCCGTCCATGAGCTCGCGCAGGTCCTCGGTCGGCAGGGTGCCGTCGACCAGCAGGGAACCGTCCTCGCGATGGACCACCAGCGCGTCCTCGTCGTTGTTCTCCACCGACTGCAGGCGGCCGACGATGGCGCCCATCAGGTCGGAGACGGTGACCAGGCCCTGGATCTCGCCGTACTCGTCCACCACCAGCGCCATCGACTGCTGTTCCTCGCGGAAGATCTCCAGCAGCTTCATCGCGTGGGTGGACTCGGACACGAACAACGCCGGGCGCAGGTCGTGGTACAGGCGTTCGGCCAGGTCGCCGCCGATGGTGTGGATCAGCGACTTGACCTCGAGGATGCCGGCCACGTCCTGGTCGCTGCCGCGGTAGACCGGGTAGCGGGAGAACTGCTGCTCGCGCATCACCTCCAGGCTCTCCTCGACCGGGGCGCTGGCGTCGAGCCAGGCGATGCGGTTGCGCGGGGTCATCAGGCTGTCGGCAGTGCGGTCGCCGAGGCGGATCACCCGGTTGACCATGTCGCGCTCGTGGACGTCGATCACGCCCTGCTCGTGGCTCTCGGCCACCAGCATGCGGATCTCCTCCTCGCTGATCGCGCTGGCCTGGTCCTTGCCCAGGCCGAGCATGCGCAGGACCAGGCGGGTGCTCTGCGACAGCAGCCAGACGAAGGGGAAGGCGATGGTGGCCAGCCAGCCCATCGGCACGGCGACGATGCCGGCGATCTTCTCCGGCGCGGTGATCGCCAGGCGCTTGGGGACCAGTTCGCCGAAGATCAGCGTCAGGTAGGTGATCAGGCCCACCGCCAGGAACTTGCCGAGCGTCCCGGCGGCGTCTCCCAGCGAGGGGAACACGCGGGACAGCCAGCCGCCGATGGCCAGGCCGATGGCCTCGCCGCCGAACAGGCCGGTGAGGATGCCGATCAGGGTGATCCCGATCTGCACGGTGGACAGGAAGTTCTCCGGCCGCTCGGCCAGCGCCAGGGCCCGGGCGGCGCGCCTGCTCGCCTGGGCCAGCTGCTTGAGCCGGCTCTTGCGCGAGGTCATCACCGACATCTCCGACATCGCGAAGAAGCCGTTGAGCAGGATCAGGGCAAGGACGATCAGCAGCTCAGCCATGGGGCGCGGCCCCGCAGGCTGGCGACAGGATCAGGAGGCCGGGGCGGCGCTGGGCGCGGGCGCGGCAGGGCGGGGAATGTGGGTCTTCGTCCATAGGTCGTGCCGGCGGCACGGGCGCATCTTAGCAAAGCCGCCCCGTGCAGGCCGCGTCACGGGCGGTCCGGCGGCGGGGCAGGGTTACGGGGCCATGTGCGGCCTGTCATAATTCCGCCCGCATTTGCCGCCCCTCCCGAGGCGGCGGAACCCCGCCCATGTTTTCCCTGCAGACCATTTTCGGCTCCGGCAAGCAGTTCTTCGTCCTGCTCGACGAGGCCGCCGAGGCCGCGCACGACAGCGCCAAGGCCCTCTACCAGATGATGAAGGCCTCCGACCGCCAGCCGGCGCTGGACGCCTTCAAGCTGGCCCGCCAGCGCGAGCGCACCGCCTCGGAGAAGATCAGCAAGGAACTGGTCGAGAGCTTCATGACCCCGCTGGAGCGCGAGGACATCGAGGCCCTGGGCTCGGCCCTGTACAAGATCCCCAAGCAGATCGAGAAGTTCGCCGACCGCTACTCGCTGGCGACCCAGCACCTGGCCCACATCGACTTCGCGCCGCGCGCGGCGATGCTGGAGCAGGCCGCCGGCGTGGTGGTGGAGATGGTGCGCGAGCTGCGCAGCATGAACCTGGACCGGATGACCGCGCTCAACGAGAAGCTGCGCGCGATCGAGAACGAGGCCGACCGGCTGATGCTGGAGCTGTACCGCGACATCTACTCCGGCCGCCTCGACCACCTGCAGATGTTCCTGCTCAAGGAGTTCTTCGAGATCCTGGAGAAGGCCATCGACCGCTGCCGCGAGGCTGGCGTGGTCGCCTACCAGATCGTGCTGAAGAACTCGTGATGTCCGCTGCGCATCTGTGCGCCGGCCCGCTGCGGCCGGCCGGCCCGAAGGGAGGGGCACCATGCTGACCCTGGTGCTGGTGGTGATCCTCGCCGCCCTGGTCTTCGAGTTCATCAACGGTTTCCATGACACCGCCAACTCGATCGCCACCGTGGTGGCGACCAAGGTGCTCGCGCCGGGCCAGGCCGTAGCCCTCGCGGCGATCATGAACCTGATCGGCGCCCTGACCGGTACCGCGGTGGCGGCGACCATCGCCACGGGCATCGTCAACACCGAGGTGGTCGAGGCGTCCTCGCAGGTGATCCTGTGCGCGCTGCTGGGCGGCATCGGCTGGAACCTGATCACCTGGTGGTTCGGCCTGCCGTCCTCGTCCTCGCATGCGCTGATCGGCGGCCTGTGCGGCGCGGCGCTGGCCGCCTCGCACAACAACTGGGACGCGCTGGTCTGGTCCGAGAGCGTCGGCAACTGGGCCAAGAACAAGGGCCTGCTGTGGAAGGTGTTCCTGCCCATGGTGACATCGCCCCTGGCCGGTTTCCTGCTGGGCGTGCTGGTGATGGTGGGCCTGTGGGGGCTCATCGCCGCCATGGCCCGGGCTGGCGGCATCCTGCGCCGGCTGGCGCGGCCGCGCTGGGTCAACGCCTTCTTCGGCAAGGCGCAGATCCTGTCGGCGGCGTACATGGGCTACGCCCACGGCCACAACGACGCGCAGAAGACCATGGGCATCATCGCCCTGACCCTGTTCGGCGCCGAGGCCGCCGGCACCCTGGACGAGCTGCCGGGCTGGCTGGCCTTCCTGCACCCGGGCGAGGGCGACGGCACCCAGATCGCGATGTGGATCGTGCTGACCTGCGCCATCGTGATGGCGCTGGGCACCGCCTCCGGAGGCTGGCGCATCATCAAGACCCTCGGCCACAAGATGGTCAAGCTGCACCCGATCCACGGCTTCGCCGCCGAGACCAGCTCGGCCACGGTGCTGACCCTGGCCGCGCACTTCGGCATGCCGGTGTCGACCACCCACAGCATCTCCACCGCGATCATGGGCGTGGGCTTCGCCAAGAACCCGCGCGCGCTGAAGCTCGGTGTGATCGAGCGCATCGTCTGGGCGTGGATCCTGACCATCCCGGCCGCGGCCGGCGTGGCCTGGCTGATCTTCAAGGGCCTGGCCTCGCTGGGCTGGGCCTGATCCGCGGCCGCTCCTGGTCCCCGACGGTCCCGTAGAGCGGGGCTTGCCCCGCTGCTTTGGCGCGATGGTCGCGTTGTCAGGGGGTGGAGCGGGGGAACCCGCTCTACGGGGCGGGACGACCGACGTCGGCAGCGGATCGGGCGCAGCGGCGGGAACGCTTCAGAGCAGGTCGCCCTCGGCCGAGAGGGCGCGCTCCATGCTGTCGCCCAGGCCGCCGATTTCCAGCACCAGGCGTTCGACCTCGGCGGGAGTGAGGCCGTCGTAGGGACGGTTCTCGCACAGCTGCAGGTAGGGCACGCCGTCCAGCTCGCCGATCGCCAGGTAGCCGACGCTGCTCTGCCAGTTGAACACCAGCGCGCGGCGCGCATCGATCCCGGTGGTGGGGGCGATCACCGTGCTGACCCGCAGCAGCGGGCGGCCGTCGTCGCCGTCCAGTTCGGAGAGGAAGATCGACTGGTGGCGGCTGCCGCCTTCCAGCGACAGTTCGACGCAGGCCACGTAGGGTTCCTGCATGGTCAGGCGGAAACCGGCGCTGAGCAGGTGGCTGCGGATCTGTTCGAAATTGCGCATGGCACTCCCTCGCGATCCCCCGGGGTATGCTAGCCGCTGATGGCCGCCGCGTCTCGCAACCCGAAGGACGATCCCGCCGCGCGCATCCTCGCCGCGGTGCGCGCGATCCCGCCGGGGCAGGTGGCCGGCTACGGCGAAGTGGCCCGCCGCGCGGGCCTGCCCGGGCGCGCGCGCCTGGCCGCACGCGTGCTGTCCGGCAATACCGATCCGCAGCTTCCCTGGCACCGCGTGCTGCGCGCGGATGGACGCATCGCCTTTCCCGAGGGATCGAGCGGCTGGCGCGAGCAGTGCCAGCGCCTGCGCGCCGAAGGCGTGCGCGTGGAGGGCGGCCGGGTCAGGCGCACCGGCGAAGCCGCGGACATCGACGCGGCGCTGTGGGCGCCGCCGCCTTCGCCGCGTCGCACGCGCAGCCGCTGAAGGGCGCGTGCGCCAGGGCGGCCAGCGCAAGCTGCCGACAGGCATCCGCCAGCCGGCGGGCGCGAATGCAGGCGGCTACGGCGCGGGCCGTTATCATGCCCGCCTGTCCCGATCCGGAACCGCGACGCATGTTCTCGCGCCTGCCCCCCGTTACCCAGGCCCTGCTCATCGCCAACTGCGCGGTGTTCCTGCTGCAGTGGCTGCTCGGCACCGGCACCTTCGAAGCCTTCATGCTCTGGCCGCCGGCCGGGTTCGACCCGTTCTCGCCCGGCCAGAACTTCCAGCCCTGGCAGCTGCTGACCTACGGTTTCCTGCATGGGAACCTGAGCCACCTGCTGTTCAACATGCTCGCGGTGTTCATGTTCGGCGCGCCGCTGGAACTGACCTGGGGCCCGCGCCGGTTCCTGGCCTACTTCCTGATCTGCGTCGCCGGCGCCGGCCTGTGCCAGCTGGCGGTGGGCTGGTGGTCGGTGAGCAGCGGCGGCCCGGCCTATCCCACGGTCGGCGCTTCCGGTGGGGTGTTCGGCCTGCTGCTGGCCTACGGCATGCTGTTCCCGAACCAGCGGCTGATGCTGCTGTTCCCGCCGATCCCGATGCGCGCGCGCACTTTCGTGATCCTCTACGGCGTGGCCGAGCTGGTGCTGGGCTTCACCGGCTGGCAGCCGGGCGTGGCCCACTTCGCGCACCTGGGCGGCATGCTGTTCGGCTGGCTGGTGATCCGCTACTGGCGCGGGCAGCCGCCGTTCGGCGGCCGGCGCCCGCCGCGCGGGCCTTCGCACCTGCGCCGGGTGAAATAGCACAGGCAAGGAAAAAGGCGCGGGAATCCGCGCCTTTTTAGTGGTGTTCCGGAACGCGCAGGATCAGCGCCAGATCCGCACCTGTTCCGCGTCGGCGCGCTGCATCGGCTGGCCGGCCTTGCAGCCGAAGGCCGCGCCGAACGCCGCCAGGTTGGACAGCGGCACATCGCTGCGCAGCGGGCCCGGCGCGTGGATGTCGCTGGCCATGCGCTCGGTGGCGACGTTCTCCGCGACCTGCTGTGCCCACAGCCCCGACCAGGCGCCGAAGAAGGCCTGGCGGTCGGCTTCGCTGGCCGCCGGCTGGGCCTTGGCGTAGGCCTCCCAGGCCAGTTCGATGCCGGCCTGGTCGGCCAGCGCCACGTCGCGCACCAGCGCTCCGTTGACCCGGCCGTTCTTCACGCCCGGATAGGCCTGCGCCGCGTACTGCGCGGCGACGCGGTCGCCCAGCGCGGTCCAGGCGTTGGTGTCGGCCGGGGTCCACCAGTTGCCCAGTTCGCCCGCAGCGTTGACCTGCGCCCCCCTGGCGTCGATCGCGCGGTTGACCTGGGTGCCGACCAGGGCGCCGTAGGCACCGTAGGTGGCGGCCGGGCGGTCGACGTCGAACACCGGCGGCTGCAGCACCGCGGCGGTGACGATCAGGCGGTTCTGGGCGATGTCGTAGGCCAGTGCCGGCTGCTGCGGCAGCACGTCCCAGCGGCGGTCGGCATTGCCCTTGCCGATCCGCTTCATTTCCTCGCGGTGGCGCCAGGTCGAGGCGATCAGCATGTTGCCGCCGAAGCTGCCGCGGCCCATCGGCTGCACCGTGTAGTCGAGGTTTCGGCGCGGGGTGCCGACCTCGATGTTGATCGCCTTGAGCTTCTTCGCCGCCTCGGCCTTGGCCGCGTCGCTGAGCCAGCTGTTGCGCTCGACCGCGACCAGCAGGGCATCGCGGACCTCGTCGGCGATAACGCCGGCGCGGCGGCGCTCCTCGGAGGTGAGGTAGCGGTTGGCGTACTCGTGGCCAAGCATCGGGCCGGCGGCGGTATTGATCGCGTCCAGCACCTGGCGCCAGCGCGGCGCCTGCGCCGCCTGGCCGGACAGCACCTGGCCGCGGAAGGCGAAGCTGGCGTCGCGGAAGCTGCGCGACAGGTACGGCGCCATCGCGTCGCCCACGCGCCAGCGCAGGTAGGCGCGCCACTGCTCGGGCTTGATCCGGTTGACCATCGCATCGAGTTCGGCGAACAGGGCCGGGTCGGACAGCGAGACCAGGTCGTCCTTCACGCCCTGCGCCTCGAGGAACTTGCCCAGCTGCAGGTTCGGATAACGCTTGTTCACGTCCGCCACCGCCACGGGGGCGTAGTTGCGGAACGGGTTGTTGAGGTCGACCAGCGACTGCGCCTTGCGCGCGATCGCCGTCTCCACCGCGATCACCGCGTCGGCCTCGGCGTCGAGGCGCTCCTTCGGGGTGCCGGTGAGCGAAAGGATCTGGCGGACGTAGTCGCGATAGCGCTGCATCACCGCCTGGGTGTCGGCGTCGGTGCGGGTGTAGAAGGCCGGGTCGGGCAGGCCCATGCCGCCCTGCATGAAGTAGCCGATGTGGCGGTCCAGCGCCTTCAGGTCCACGTCCGGGGCGAAGTTGAACGCCACCGGGATGCCGACCTGGTGCAGCGCCGCGAACGCCGCCGGCACGTCCTTGGCCTTTTTTATCGCGTTGATGCGGGTCAGCAGCGGCGCGATCGGCTTAGAGCCGTCGGCCTCGACCGCGGCCTCGTCCAGGCCGCTGGCCCAGAAGTCGCCGAGGCGGGACTGGACTTCGTTCTGCGGCGAGCGCATCGCCGCGTCGAGCAGCTCGCGCTGCTGCTGCAGCGCCAGCTCGGACAGCTGGGCGAGGGCGCTGGTCGCGCCGGCGTCGCCCGGCAGCGGGTTGGCGGCCAGCCAGGCGGCATTGGCCTGCGGGTAGAACGCGGTGCACTGCGCGCTCACGGCCGGGGCCTTGGTCTTCTTGCGCTGGGCATCGGCGTCGGCGGCGGCCAGGGTGAGCAGGCCGAGGCCAAGGGCGAGGGCGAGCGGACGGGGGAAATGCATCATCGGGGCTGCAGCCTCGGGGTCCAGGGTGGCGGCAGTGTAGCAAGGCAAAACGCGCTGTCCGCGTAACCGATACCCCTGAAAAACAGGAGGCCCGGACGAACCGGGCCTCCTGCGTACTGCGCCTCGCTGGACCTGCTTACCAGATCACAACCTGGTCGTCGCCCTGGCGGACCATGGGCTTGCCCGGCTCGCACTTGAACGCGGCGGCGAAGGCCGGCAGGTTCGACGGCGCACCGATGGCGCGGAACTGCGCCAGCGCGTGCTCGTCGGTGGCGATGCGCTTCTTCTGCTCCTCGGGGGTGAAGTTGCGGCGCCACACGGTGGCCCAGTTGAGGAAGAAGCGCTGGTCGCGGGTCAGGCCGTCGGTCATCGGGTCCGGGGTGTCGCCGACGGCGGCCTTCATCGCGTCATAGGCCGTGGCCAGGCCGCCCAGGTCGGCGATGTTCTCGCCGAGGGTGTGGCGGCCGTTGAGCTTCTGGCCGTCGGCGGTGGTGTAGCCGTCGAACTGCGCGACCAGCTTGCCGGTGCGCGCGGAGAAGCCTTCGGCGTCGGCCGGGGTCCACCAGTTCTCGAACTTGCCGGTGGCGCCGAAGCGGCTGCCCTGGTCGTCGTAGCCGTGGGTCATCTCGTGGCCGATCACCGCGCCGATGCCGCCGTAGTTGACCTCGTCGGGGGCGGCCGGGTCGAAGAACGGCGGCTGCAGGATGGCGGCCGGGAACACGATCTCGTTCTGCAGCGGGTTGTAGTAGGCGTTGACCGTCTGCGGGCTCATGCCCCACTCGGTCTTGTCCACCGGCTTGCCGATCTTGGACAGGTTCCAGCGGTAGTTGAATTCCTGCGCGGCCAGCACGTTGCCGATGTAGCTGTCGCGGCTGGTCTGCAGGCCGTCCCACTCGCGCCACTTGTCCGGGTAGCCGATCTTGGTGGTGAACGCGGCCTGCTTGACCAGGGCCTTGGCCTTGGTCTCCTCGCTCATCCACTCCAGGTTCTCGATGCGGGCCTTCAGCGCGGTGCCGAGGTTGGCGACCAGCGCCTCCATCTTGGCCTTGGATTCGGCCGGGAAGGCGACCTGCACGTACATCTGGCCCAGCGCCTCGCCGGCCTGGCTGTTGACCGTGGCCAGCACGCGCTTCCAGCGCGGCTTCATTTCCTTCTGGCCGCTGAGGGTCTTGTTGTAGAAGTTGAAGCTCTCCTGGGCGAAGTCGTCGCTCAGGTACGGCGCGGCGCCGTCGACGGTGTGGAAGCGCAGGTACGACTTCCAGGTCGCCACGTCGGTGTCGCCCAGGGCCTTGCTCACTTCCTGGTGGAACGCCGGGATCGCCAGCGAGAACATCTCCGGCGCGGCCACGCCCTGCGACTCGAAGAACTTCGACCACGGGAAGTTCGGGGTCAGCTTGTCGGCGTCGGCCAGCGACAGCGGGTTGTAGTACAGCGACACGTCGCGCGACAGGTCCTCGCGGGACTTGGAGGCCTTGGCCAGGCGGGTCTCGAAGGCCATCACGTCGGCG
The DNA here is from genome assembly GCF_000513955.1 of Pseudoxanthomonas suwonensis J47. Classification (GTDB taxonomy): domain Bacteria; phylum Pseudomonadota; class Gammaproteobacteria; order Xanthomonadales; family Xanthomonadaceae; genus Pseudoxanthomonas; species Pseudoxanthomonas suwonensis_C. The sequence goes on along the minus strand of NZ_KI911328.1, from coordinate 272,217 downwards.
GCCTGCTTCTTCGCCTCGTCGGCGGCGATGCCCGACAGCTCCAGCACCCTGGCGATGTGGGCGACATAGGCCTCGCGGATGCCGGCCTTGTCGGCGTCGGTGTAGTACTTGCTGTCCGGCAGGCCCAGGCCGCCCTGCATCGCGTAGGCGATGTTCATGTCCGGGTTCTGGAAGTCGGCTTCGGCGCCGAAGTCGAACACGAAGCCCTGGCCCTTGGCGGCGCTGGTGCGCAGGTATTCGGCCACGGCGGCGCCGTCGGCCAGCGCGTCGATCGCGGCCAGGTGGCCGGCCAGCGGCTCGATGCCCTGGGCGTTGATCTTCGCCTCGTCCATGCCGGTGGCCCACAGGTCGCCGACGATCTTCTTCACGCCGGTGGCGTTGGCATCGGCGCCGGCCTGCTCGGCCAGCTGGCGCTGCACGGCGTTGGAACGCTCGTCGAGCATCTCGAACGCGCCCCAGCTGGTGCGGTCGCCCGGGACCGGGTTGGCGGCCAGCCAGGTGCCGTTGGCGTAGGCGGCAAAGTCGGTGCAGGCGTCCTTGGTGGAGTCCAGGTCGGCCACGCTGAAGCGGTTCACGCCGGGCAGGCTGGCTTCGTCCAGGGTGTATTCCGGCGCGGCGGCGGTCTCGGCGGTGGCGGCCTCTTCCTTCTTCGAGCAGGCGGCCAGGGCCACGGCGATGGCCAGCGGCAGCAGCAGGGTCTGGGACTTGCGGATGTTCACGTTGCGGTTTCTCCGGCCCGGCGCGCGGGCATGGTGGGATAACCCCGGAGGGACGGGGCAGTGGGCCCGACTTTACGCCCGGGGACCTGAGCGGAGGACTGCCGGAGGTCATGCCGGGCCGCCATACGGCGCAAGGCCCGGAAGTCCGGTTGCAGGCGCTGGGGCGCGGTTGGCGCTAGGCTTGCCGCAAAGGCGGGAGGGCCGGATGCAGGTCGAATTCCACGGCGCGGCGGGCGAAGTCACCGGTTCCATGCACCTGGTCGAGGCGGCCGGGCGGCGGATCCTGCTGGACTGCGGGATGCTGCAGGGCCGGCGCGAGCTGGAGGCGCGGAACTTCGATCCGTTCCCGTTCGATCCGGCCGGGCTGGACGCGCTGGTCCTCAGCCACGCCCACATCGACCATATCGGCCGGGTGCCGGTGCTGGTGGCACGCGGTTTCCGCGGCCCCATCTACATGCAGCGCGCCGGAGCCGACCTGCTGCCGGTGATGCTGGCCGACGCCGCCTCGCTGGCCGAGTCCGACGCCGAACGCGCCAACCGCCACCGCGACCCGGAAGAACCGCCGCAGCCGCCGCTGTTCACCCGCGAGGACGTGGCCGATGTGCTGCCGCTGCTGCGGCCGCTGGACTACGGCGTGCGCACCACGGTGGCGCCGGGCGTCGAGATCTGCCTGCGCGACGCCGGCCACATCCTCGGCTCGAGCATCGTCGAGCTGTGGGGCGACGGCCGCAAGCTGGTGTTCTCCGGCGACCTCGGCCCGCGCGGCACGCCGATCCTGCGCGATCCCGAAGCGGTGGCCGAGGCCGATCTGGTGCTGATGGAATCGACCTACGGCGACCGCAACCACCGCGACCGCCAGGCCACCGTCGCCGAGCTGGGCGAGGTGTTCGAGCACGCCTGGCGCGAGCGCGGCAACGTGCTGATCCCGGCCTTCGCCGTCGGTCGCAGCCAGGAGCTGCTGTACTGGTTCGCGCGCCATTGGAAGGAGTGGGGCCTGGAGCGCTGGCGGATCTTCCTCGACAGCCCGATGGCCGGGAAGGTGGTGGCGATCTACGACCGCCACCACGAGCTGTTCGACGAACAGGCGCGGGAAGTGTGGGCGCGCAAGCCTTCGCCGTTCCGCCTGCCCAACCTGCACTTCACCGCCAGCACCCAGGAGTCGATGGCGATCAACCAGGTCGGCAACGGCGCGATAGTGATTGCCGGTTCGGGCATGGCCAACGGCGGCCGCATCCTGCACCACCTGCGCCACCGCCTGGGCCGGCGCGAGACCCACGTGGTCTTCGTCGGTTTCCAGGCCGAAGGCACGCTGGGCCGGCGCCTGGTCGAGCGCGCGCCGTGGGTGCGCATCCACGGCCAGGACTACCGCGTGCAGGCGCAGATCCACACCGTCGGCGGCCTGTCCGCGCACACCGACCAGCGCGGCCTGATCGAGTGGTACGGCCACTTCAACGGCCGTCCGCGGCTGGCGCTGGTCCACGGCGAGGACCGCGCCCGCGAGGCGCTGGCCGGGGAGCTCAGCGAACGCGGGGCCGAGCACGTGATCCTGGCGCGGCCGGGGATGCGCGTGACGGTGTGACCGGCTAGTGCGCCGGCTGCACCGGCTGCGCGCGCAGCGCCAGCCGCCACAGGCAGTCGCAGGCGCCGCTGCCGCAGGCGTGGACGCTGCCCAGCAGCGGTAGCGCCTGCGCGTCGGCTTCGTCGCGGAGGGTGTCGAGGATGCGTTCGGCCGCCGCCGCCGAGGTGCCCGGCAGCAGCAGCGCGAAGCGGCCGTCGCCCAGGTAGGCGGCGACGTCGCCGGGGCGCCGCGCGCGGGCGCGCAGCAGGCCGGCCAGCCGGGTCGCCAGCGCCTCGCCGTCGCCGCCGGCAGGCACCCGGGCTTCGACCAGCAGCAGGGCATGCGGCTCGCCGCCGGTCCGGCTCGCCTGCAGCGCGGCATGCAGCGACCGCCGGGTGGCCAGTCCGGGCATGCGCCGGCGGGTGATCCACTGCCGCCGCGCCTGGGCCACGGCCCAGGCCAGCAGGGCCAGGCCCAGCACGACCAGGGTGGCGCCCGGCGCGAACCAGTACTGGCGTTCGAACAGCCAGCCGCAGGCGGCCAGGCTTACCGCCATGCCCACCAGCGCCGCGGCCGGCAGGCGCCAGCCGGGTTCGCGCTTGCCGAGGCCGATGAACACCGCGCCGGCGGCCACCAGCATCGCCAGCAGCGCCTGCACCAGGGCCGGTACCTCGCGTGGCGCGGTGCCATGCAGCAGCATCGCCACCGTCCGCGCCTGGTGTTCGACCGGATACAGCGCCCCGCTTCCGTGCGGTCCCGGCACGCGCGCCTGCCTGGCCGGATCGGTCAGGCCGAGCAGGACCCACTTGCCGCGCAGGCGGTCGGCGCCGATGCGTTCCTGCAGCACGTCGACCGCGCGCCAGGTCGGCGGACCCGGGCGGGGATACGGGACCCGCCAGCGTTCGCCGGTTTCCCAGCTGCCGGCGTCGGTGCTGCTACCGGGCTGGACCAGGGCCAGCGGCAGCGAGGGCCAGCGGATGCCGTCCATGGTCAGCATGTGCGGCAGGTGCCGGCGGATGCGGCCGTCGCGGTCGCGTTGCAGTTCGAGGTGGCCCAGGCGCGTGCCGTCGGCGAACTCGACCGGAGGCAGCAGCGCCTCCGGCGGGGCCTCGCCGCGCGCGCGCAACGGCACGCCCACCACTACCCGGCTGTCGAGCAGGGCGCGGGCCAGTTGCGCATCGCCGGCGGCGTCGCCGTCGGCACCGGCCGCCAGCGGCAGGTCCACCGCGATGCCGCGGACGCCGGCCAGGCGCAGCCGTTCGATGAGGGCGGCGAGGCGGGCGTTCGACCAGGACGCCGAATCGTCGATACCCAGCACGACCACGGCAGGCGGGCGCGTCGACGGCGGGCGCAATGCCCGGTGGACGAGGTCGTCCAGCGGCGACGCCAGGCCGAGCCAGCCGAGCAGGGCGGCAGCCATGCCGGCGACCAGCGCAGGGAGGACCCGACGGACGAGGGGACCGGTGGCGGGCGGCTTCATGGCCGCCCGCCGCGCATGCAGCCGGCGGGGACGGCTGGCTGCCGGTCCCGCATGTGGGTGGAGCGGATGCACTGCGTCGCGGCCATGCGTATTCCCCGTCGCTGGCCCCCCTGCGCGGGCAGTATAGGCGCAGTGGTATACCTGTACAGATGACGAAGTCACACAAGCAGACGGACGTACTGCTGGTCGGTGGAGGCCATAACGGCCTGGTCTGCGCGGCCTACCTGGCCCGGGCCGGCCTGTCGGTGACCGTGCTCGAGCGGCGCGGCGTGGTGGGAGGAGCGGCGGTCACCGAGGAGTTCCATCCGGGTTTCCGCAATTCGGTGGCGTCCTACACGGTCTCGCTGCTGCAGCCGAAGGTGATCGAGGACCTCGACCTGCATGGCCACGGCCTGCGCGTGGTGCTGCGCAGGCACAACAACTTCCTGCCGCTGCCGGACGGCGGCTACCTGCTGACCGGCGCCGGCCGCACCGCGGAGGAGGTGGCGAAGTTCTCGCGACGCGACGCGGAGAGACTCCCGGCCTACGAGGCGCGCCTGGACGCCATCGCCGACGTGCTGCGCGCGCTGGCCCTGCAGCCGCCGCCGAACGTCACCAGTGGCGGCTGGTGGCAGGCGCTGCCGGAACTGCTGCGCACCGCGAAGCTGGGCCGCCAGCTGCATGCGCTGGACGAGACCCTGCGCCAGGAGCTGCTGGACCTGTTCTCGATCTCCGCGGCCGAGTACCTGGACCGCTGGTTCGAAAGCGGGCCGATCAAGGCGCTGTTCGGCTTCGACGGCATCGTCGGCAACTTCGCCAGCCCGTATGCACCGGGCACGGCCTACGTGCTGCTGCACCACGTGTTCGGCCAGGCCAACGGGGTGAAGGGCGCCTGGGGTCATGCGATCGGCGGCATGGGCGCGATCACCCAGGCGATGGCCAGCGCGGCCAGCGCGGCCGGGGTGGAGATCCGTACCGGCGCCGGCGTGGAGCGCATCCTGGTGGAGGGCGGGCGCGCCACCGGCGTGGTCACCACCGATGGCGAAACGCTGCACGCCCCGGCGGTGGTCGCCAACGTCAATCCGAAGCTGCTGTACCAGCGGCTGCTGCCGGCCGACGCCGTGCCGCCGGCGACCGCCGAGCGCATGCGCAACTGGCGTTGCGGCTCGGGCACCTTCCGCATGAACGTGGCGCTGTCGAAGCTGCCGGACTTCAGTGCGATGCCGGGGCCGGGCGACCACCTCACCGCCGGCATCATCCTGGCGCCGTCGCTGGACTACATGGACCGCGCCTGGCGCGATGCGCGCGAGCACGGCTGGTCGCGCGAACCGATCGTGGAGATGCTGGTGCCGTCGACGCTCGACGATTCGCTGGCGCCGCCGGGCATGCACGTGGCCAGCCTGTTCTGCCAGCACGTGGCGCCGGAACTGCCGGGCGGGCGCAGCTGGGACGACCACCGCGAGGAGGTGGCGGACCTGATGGTCGCCACGGTCGACCGCTTCGCGCCGGGCTTCGCCGCGTCGGTGCTCGGCCGGCAGGTGCTGTCGCCGCTGGATCTCGAGCGCGAGTTCGGCCTGGTCGGCGGCGACATCTTCCACGGCGCGCTGAGCCTCAACCAGCTGTTCTCGGCGCGACCGATGCTGGGCCAGGCCGGCTACCGCGGCGCGATCCCGGGGCTGTACCTGTGCGGCTCGGGCACGCACCCGGGCGGCGGCGTCACCGGCGCGCCGGGACACAACGCCGCGCAGGTGGTGATCGGCGACCTGCGCTGAGGCGGTGGTGGTGATCGCCCCTTTCTGATCACCGAAGCCCGGGCGTGGTCCCCGCGGCCCTGCCGGAGCAGGGCCGCGGACCGGCGTCACTGCAGCACCGTGACCTTCTTGCGGTTGTCCTCGGAGTCGCGGTCGATGAGCTTGTTGTACGGGTCGATGCCGGCCTCGTAGGGCAGTTCGTCGACCACCAGCTCCAGGGTGGTTTCGGCCTGGGTGATGCGGTGCTTGGCCAGGTACAGCACCTTCTCGTCCGCTTCCTTGCCGCCGGGCGGCCGCGCGAACACGCCGATGTCGACCAGCACGTCGACCGGTTCCGCGGTCTCCTTGCCCTTGCCGTCGGTGGAGACCTTCTCGGCGTGGACCTTGAGGGCCACCGCGTACTTGCCGTCGTCGCGCCTGCGCACCTCGGCCGCGGTGACGCGGTGGTTCCAGAACACGATCCGCTCGAACAGGTCGCGGATGAACGGATGGTGTCCGGCGTCGGTGCGCGCGTACAGCAGGTCGAGGAAGTCGCGGCTAGTGGGGTAGGGCGGGCCCTTGAATGCCCACTGCTGGAGGAACTCCGCCAGCACCGCGTTGAGCTTCTCCTCGCCGATGGCGTCGCGCAGGGCGTAGAACACCACCGAGCCCTTGCGGTAGTGGATGTACTGCTGGTTCTCGTTGAGCGCCAGCGGCTGCTCCTCGACCCGTTCGGTGGCGCGTGAGCCCAGGTAGTTGTCGAGCTCGTACTTGAGGAAGCGGCGCATCTGCCGCGGCCCGTACTCCTGCTCCATCACCATCAGCGCCGAGTACTGGGCCAGCGACTCGGACAGCACGGTCGCGCCCTGTACGTTGGCGCCGATCACCTGGTGCGCCCACCACTGGTGCGCGGCCTCGTGTGCGGTCACGTAGAACACGTAGTCGATGTCCTCGCGGTCGCGCAGGTCGGCGACGAAGCCGATCGCCTCCGAGTACGGGATGGTCCCGGCGAAGGCCTGGGCGAAGCTCTGGTAGCCCGGGAACTCCAGGATCCGGAACTGGCGGAACTGGTACGGCGAGAAGTTGCGGGTGTAGTAGTCCAGCGACTTCTTCGTCGAGTCGATCATCCGCGGCACGTTCCAGGCGTGCGCCGGGTGGTGGTAGACCTCGATCGCCACGTCGTTCCAGCGGTCGCGGACCACCTTCCAGTCGGCCGACAGCCAGGAGAAGAACGGCAGCACCTGCGCTTCCGATTTGTAGTGGTAGTAGCGGCGGCCGTCCTGCTCCCACTCGCGCTGCAGGTAGCCCGGCGCCAGCGCGACCTGCCCGGCGCTGGTGGAGACGGTGGTCTCGAACTCGACCCAGTCGCCGTTGGTGGTCAGGTAGTTGGAGCCCCGCGCGGCGACATCGTCGATCGGGTTCATCCGCGGCAGCTGCGGCAGCCCCTGCTTGCGCCGGTCGTTGCGGTCCTGCAGCTGGCGGCGTTCGTTGTAGCCGAACTGCGGCAGCACGGCGTAGTTGTTGAAGAACGTGCCGTTGTAGACCACCGCGGTGCTGCCGCCGCCGACCGGGAAGCCGGTCGGACGGATCGACAGCTCGTACTCGAAGTCCAGCTCCGCGCCCGGCGCAAGCGGGGTGGCCAGGCGGTAGATCGTGTAGCCGTGGACCTCGTCGGCCTTGGCCACGGTGTGCGGGCCGAACTCCAGCCGGCGCACCTCGAATTCCGGGTCCAGGCTCACGTGCAGGTCCTGGATCGGCACGCCGCTGCGGTTCTCCAGGCGGTAGCGGCCGCGGATGTCCAGGCGCCGCTCCTCCGGGAAGATGTCCACGTCCGCCCGGATCGAGGCGATGCGCGGTTGCGGCAGGTCCTTGTACTGGCGGTAGGTCTTCTCGTAGTCCGCGGCGCGTTCCTTGGCCAGGTCGCCGGGGACGTACTCGTTGAGCACGTTGGTGTTGTAGAAGATCCAGCCGCCCAGCCCGGCGAACACCAGCAGCGAGCCCACCAGCGTGGCCAGGGCCGGCCCGCGCAGCCGCGCGCGGGCCAGGCGCAGGCGGTCGCGCAGGGCCAGCGAGGTGCCGCGCGGCCAGGCCAGCAGCGCCACCACCAGCAGCGCCAGCGCGAACGCGGCCCAGTAGGCGCGCAGCAGCAGGTGCGGGCCGACGAAGTGGCCGTAGTGGTTCATGTCCGAATACGGGATCGGCGTGGCCGAGCCGTAGCGGTACAGCAGGTGGTCCAGGTCGAGCATGCCCATGGCCGCGCGCGCGACCAGGTACACGATCATCAGCAGGTAGCCGATGAACTTGTTGCCGCTGACTGCCTGCAGGAACACCGCCAGCGCCGCCATCAGCACGAACGGCACCACCACCAGGGCGATGCCCTTGAGGTAGAGCAGCGGTTCCAGCTGGGTATAGCCATGCGCCAGCTGCCAGCCGATGGTGAACACCGCGCCGGCCAGCATCATCGTCGCGACCAGTCCGGCCAGGGCGGTCATGCGCGCCGCCAGGGTGACCCAGTCCGGCAGCGGCAAGGCGTCGGTGGTCTCGGCGATGCGCTGGCTGCGTTCGCGCCAGACCAGTTCGCCGGCGTAGAAGGTGATCACGATGACCAGGAACAGGCCCATGCCGCCCTCGATCGCCCCGAGCATGCGCCGGGTCACCGGGTACAGCTCGGTGCCGTACATCGAGGCGCCGAACTTCAGGCCGGTGAAGATCATCAGCAGGCCCAGCAGCAGCATCACCAGGTAGGGTGCGCCGGCGACGGTCACGCGCAGGTCGAACGCCGCCATCTTCAAGTACTGCACCCAGCGCGCCGCGCGGTCCTGGCGCAGGGTGACGGCCGGCAGGGCGAGGCGGCCGCCGGCCAGTGCCTGGGCCGGCAGCGCGGAGGCCGGGGACGCGGCCGCGTCATCCAGCTTCTTCTTCCGGCGCAGGACGATGCCCTCGCGGTCGGCGCGGAACAGGCGGAACGCCGCCAGCAGCAGGACCACGGCCAGGCCCAGCCAGAGCGCGCGGTTGGCCAGCAGCATGCCGCTCAGCGCCGGCAGGCGGGTGTTGTACTGCTCGCTGGACCAGTAGCGGATGTGCTCGCCCACCGCGGTGGTGCCGGAGGGATCGAGCAGGGCGCCGATCCAGCGCGTGTCCAGGTCGCGGGTCAGGTAGCCGGCCACCGTCGACAGCACGAAGAAGGCGATTACGCCGATGTAGGTGTAGAGCATCGAGCGCGTCGCCGTCGCCAGCAGGAACAGCATCGCCGACAGGAACAGCAGGTTCGGGATCACCAGCACCGCGAAGGACCAGGCATAGGCCGACCAGGGCGTCGGCCCCAGCCGCGCCTGGTCCAGCCACGGCATCAGGCTGCCCAGCCACAGGCCCAGTGCCGTGGCCACCAGGATCGCCAGGCTGGCGAGGAAGCCGCCGCCGAAGCGCCCGAGCAGGTAGTCGCGCTTGCGCATCGGCGTGGCGAAGAACAGCTCGGCCGTCCGCTGCTCGAAATCGCGCAGGGCGATTCCGGCGACGAAGATCGTGGTCAGCAGCACCGCCAGGTAGCTGAAGCTGCCGAGCAGGCTGATCACCACCGCCGGGGCGTTGCGCTTGATGTTGCCGACCCCGCCGCCGAAGCTGACGTTGTCCGAGACCATGCTGCCGAAGGCCAGCAGGCCGAACACCAGCATGACGATCCAGAACACGCCGTTGCGCAGCAGCAGCCGGCGCTCGAAGGACAGGATGTGGGCCAGCATGGGTCAGGCCGCCTGCGCCGGGGCGGAAGCCAGCGCGACCTTGCGCAGCTCCCCGAAGTAGACGTCCTCCAGGTTCGCCGGCACGGCGGCGAAACCCTCGCCCGGGTCGGTTTCGGCCAGCACGTGCACCACCGGCTGCCCGGCGACCAGGCGCGCCGACAGCACCGCGTGCTGGCGGATCACCTCCTCCAGTTCGGCCTTGTCCACGCGCTTGCGCCAGATCCGCCCTTCGAGCGCGCGGATCGCCTCGCGTGGCTCGCCGGCCAGGCGCACCTGCCCGGCGGCGATGATGGCCATGCGCGGGCACAGGTCGGTGACGTCCTCGACGATGTGGGTGGACAGGATCACCACCGTGTTCTCGCCGATCTCGGCCAGCAGGTTGAGGAAGCGGTTGCGCTCCTCCGGGTCCAGGCCGGCGGTGGGTTCGTCGACGATGATCAGCGAGGGCTGGCCGATCAGCGCCTGGGCGATGCCGAAGCGCTGGCGCATGCCGCCGGAGAAGGTGCCGAGCTTGCGCTTGCGCACGTTCCACAGGTTGACCTGCTGCAGCAGCGCCTGCACCAGCTCCTTGCGCTCGCTGCGCGCGGTCACGCCCTTGAGCACCGCGAAGTGGTCGAGCATGGCCTCGGCCGAGACCTTCGGGTACACGCCGAATACCTGCGGCAGGTAGCCCAGCCGGCGCCGCGCCCCGGTCTTGTCCTTGAGCACGTCCAGCCCGTCGAGGGTGATGCTGCCGCTGTCGGCGTCCTGCAGGGTGGCGATGGTGCGCATCAGCGTCGACTTGCCGGCGCCGTTGGGGCCGAGCAGGCCGAACATGCCGCGCGGGATGTCGAGGGTGACGTCCTTCAGCGCCTGCACGCCATTGGCGTAGGTCTTGGACAGCGAGCGGATCTCGAGCATTCGGCACATCCTCCATTGACGTCGCCGGCCGATGCTGGGGCCTGGAGCGCCGTCCCGCCATCGGCCGGAGGGCGGGAACGATGTAGGAATATTCCCCGGACGCCGCTCAGGGCGTCGCGGCCGGAGCGTATATCCGGGCGATTTCCAGGGCCAGCGGATAGGGTTCCGGGCCGTTGCGGTTGCTCAGCACGACCACGGTCAGCCGCTGCCGCGGCCAGCGCACGATCACGTTGCGGAAGCCGATGCTCTCGCCGCTGTGCCAGACGCGTTCGCCCTGCAGGCGCCAGCCCAGGCCGTAATGGGCCACGTCGTCCTCGCCGGTGGGCGTGGTGGTGGCGGGCGTGAACATCAGGCGCAGCGATTCCGGGCGCAGCAGGCGGTCGTCGTAGAGGGCCGCGTCCCAGCGCGCCAGGTCGTCGATCGAGGAGTAGATGCCACCGTCGCCGAGCACGGCGCTGGTCGGGCTCTGGTCGGTGCGGACCCAGCGGCCGTCGACCAGGCTGTAGCCGTAGGCGCGGTCCGCCACCGTGTCCACGCCGTCCTGGTGGGCGACCGTGTTGACCATGCCCAGCGGCGCGAAGATGCGCTGGCGCAGGAAGCTGGCGAAGTCGCTGCCGGAGGCTTCGCCCACCACCAGCGCCAGCAGCGCGTAGCCGCTGTTGCTGTAGCGGTAGGCGCTGCCCGGCGGGAAATACGTGCGGTCCTGGCCTTCGAGGATGCGCAGCACGTCGATGTCGTGGACCTGGCCCTGCAGGCCTTCCGGCAGGTGGTCCTCGTAGTCGACCAGGCCGGAGGTGTGGCTTAGCAGGTGGCGCAGGGTCACCGCGTCCGCGGCCGGCGGCAGCGACGGCAGCCAGCGTCTGACCGGGTCGTCGAGCGTCAGCCTGCCGTCCTCGGCCAGCAGCAGGATCGAGGCGGCGGTGAACTGCTTGGTGACCGAGGCCAGGCGGAAGTTCGTCCGCGCGTCGACGGGCATGCCTTCCTCGAGGTGGGCCAGGCCGTAGCCGCGGCGCAGCACCGGCTCGCCATCGCGCAGCACCAGCACGGCGGCGCCGGGCACGTCGCCGGCGTAGTCGCGCATGAGCGCGTCGACCGCGCCCGGATCGACGGGCGTCGGCTGGACCGATGCGGCGGACATCGCCGCCAGGGCGAGCAGTGGCAACAGGCCGGTCACGCGGTTCCCCTTCGCCGGACTCCCTCCGGCGTCGCCGCCCGAGGTTAACCCGTCGGCGCCCGGCGTGTCGCGATCCAGGCGTCGATCCGCGCTTCCAGCACGTCCAGCGGCACCGAACCGTCGCGCAGCACCTCGGCGTGGAATTCGCGTACGTCGAAGCGCGGGCCGATCGCGGCTTCTGCACGGCGGCGCAGCTCCAGGATCTTCAGTTCGCCGGTCTTGGGCGCCAGGGCCTGGCCGGGCATGGCGATCACGCGGTCGGTCTCCGCCTCGGCCTCGGCGCGGCTGGCGCCGAGGTTCTCGACCAGGTAGGCGATCGCCTGCTCGCGGCTCCAGCCCCTGGCGTGGATGCCGGTATCCACCACCAGGCGCGCGGCACGCCACAGCCCGCCCTGCAGGTAGCCGAAGCGCGACCACGGATCCTGGTACAGGCCCAGGTCGCGGCCGAGCGATTCGGCGTACAGCGCCCAGCCTTCGGTGAACGCGGCCTCGCCGCCGGCGCTGCGGAAGGCCGGCAGCCCTTCGAGTTCCTGCTGCAGGGCCAGCTGGAAGTGATGGCCCGGGACGGCCTCGTGCAGGAACAGCGCTTCGGCGTTCCAGCTGCGGCGCGAAGGCAGGTCGGAAGTGTTGACGTAGAACACGCCGGGCGCGCCGGCCGCGGCGGGCCGCAGGTAGGAACCGGCGGCGGCCGAACGCGCGCGATAGGCCTCGACCGGGCGGATCTCCAGCGCGGCCTTCGGCAGCAGCGAAAACTGCTGCTGCACCTTCGCCATGACCTTCGCCTCGAGGCCGCGGTGGAAGCCAAGCAGCGCTTCCTCGTCGGCGAACTCGAAGCGGCGGTCCGTCTGCGCGTAGCGGAGGAACTTCTGCAGGTTGCCGCGGAACTTCGCCTCCTTCATCAGCTGGGGGATTTCCGCCTGCAGCCGCGCCACCTCGTCCAGCCCGGCCTGGTGCAGCTGCTCCGGCGGCAGCGTGGTGGTGGTGCTCTGCCGCGCGTTCCACGCATACCAGGCCGCACCATCGGGCAGGGCGCCGAGGCCGGCGGTGTCACGCGTGGCCGGCAGGTAGCGGGTGGCGACGAAGCCGCGCAGCATGCGGTAGGAGGGCAGCAGCTGCTGTTCGATGGTGCGCCGGTAGGCTTCGGTCAGGCGCGCGCGATCGGCCTCGCTGAAGTCGTCGGGCATGTTGCGCACCGGATTCCAGAAGATGCTTTCCTCGGCGCTGGGCCGGATCACCGCGTCCAGCTGCGGCAGCACCTTCTCCATCAGCGGCCGCGGCTGCACCACGCCGGCGGCCATGCCCTGTTCCATGTTGGCGATGGCCTGGCGGAACAGCGCGGGTACCTGGCCGGCGCGCGCGAGCCAGTTGTCGTAGTCCTGCACGGTGCGGAACGGCTGCGCGCTGGCGCCGGAGCCGAGCATCGCCACCAGCGTCGCCGGGTTGTTGAACGGGTTCAGCGGCAGCATCCAGCCGGGAAAACGCTCGCCTTCCAGCGCGTCGCGCGCGTTGCGCACGAAGATGCGGTAGCTGAGCAGGTCCTGGCCCTGCAGGCCGTCCTCGCCGACCGCTTCCACCTTCGCCAGCCAGGATTCGGTGAATTCGCGGCTGCGCTGGCGGAATTCCGGCGACAGGTAGTTGGGCAGCTGGTGGTTGCCGCGCGGATCGCCCTGGAAGGTCGCCTGCAGCGGGTTGAGCTTGAGCGATTCCTCCCAGTAGCCCTGGTACAGGCGCTGCAGCTTCGTCGCCTTGTCCTCGGCCTTCGCCGGCGCGGCCTGGGTGGCAGCCGGGCGCGACGCCTTCTTCTTCGCCGCATCGGCCTGCGCCGGGGCCAGCAGGGCCACGGCGACGGGCAGGGCGAGGCAGAAGGCGCGGGGGCGGATCATGCAGGGCTTCCGTTGGAACGCGAAGCCCGGGAGAGTGCCGCATCGCGCCGGCGCAGGCCAGCGCGCCCGCTCACCTGCGGCTCAGCTTGCGGCCTGGTGGCGCAGCTCGCGGGCCCGTCCGGCGCCCAGGTAGAGGGTGATGAGGTGGCGCATGAGGTACAGCAGCGGGATCAGCGCGATCGCCGCGAGCATCTTCCATGCGTAGTTGAGCGTGCTCACCGCCAGGAACAGCGAGGTCGGCCACTTCTGCGGGCCGAGCACGAAGGCGATCCAGATCACCACGAAACTGTCGACCAGCTGCGAGACCGCGGTCGAACCGGTCGCGCGCAGCCACACCCAGCGCTCGCCGGTGGCGCGGCGGATACGATGGAACACCGCCACGTCGATCAGTTGCCCGACCAGGAAGGCCACCATCGAGCCGGCGATCGTCCACAGGCCCTGGCCGAACACCACCGCGTAGGCGGCCTGGTAGTCCGGCACGCCCTGCGCCACCGCGGCGCCGCGCCACCAGCCGGCCGGGGCCAGCTCGATCGCAGCGAAGGCGAACAGGAAGCCGTACACGATCAGCCCCACCGCCAGCCAGGAGATGAACTTCACCCCGCGGCGGCCGAAGAACTCGTTGATGGTGTCGGTCATGATGAACACCACTGGCCACAGCAGGGTGCCGGCGGTGAAGTTCAGCGAGCCGGTCTGGCCGAACAGGTTCCATTCCAGCGGCGCGATGCCGAGGCTGTCCTCCAGCGCGAAGATCTTGACCCCGATGAACTCGGCCAGCACCGCGTTGACGCAGAAGAACGCGCCCAGCGCGATGTAGAGCCTCACCGCGCGGTCGTCGAGCAGGCGCGCGGCAGGCGTGCTCACTGGCGGTCGCCCGCGCGGGTGAAGGGCATGCTCTCCGGGGCGACGGCGCCGCCGGAAATGATGAAGCCCATGGCCTGGTCGACGGTCCAGTCGGTCGGGGTCAGCAGCTCCACGGGCACCACCTCGAGGTAGCCGGAGGTGGGGTTGGGCGTGGTCGGCACGTACACCGCCGCCAGCTCGCGACCGCTGCCTTCCTCCTTCAGCACCCGGGTGACCAGGCCGATGGACTTCATTTCCCGGTGCGGGAAGTCGATCAGGACCACGCGCTGGGTGCTGCCCGGCTTGGTCTGCAGGATGTCCAGCAGCTTGCGCGCGCTGGTGTAGATGGTATTGGCCAGCGGCACGCGGGCGATCAGGGCCTCGAACCAGCGCAGCAGGTGCTGGCCGATCACGCGCCGCGCCAGCATGCCCACGCCGAGGATGACCAGCACCGTGGCCAGCATGGCGATGGTGTTCTGCACCCACAGCGCCTTGCCCCAGTGGGCATAGGCGGGGAACGAGTCGGCGATGCGTTCGGACAGCGGCACCACCCATGGCGCGCTGATGCTCGACAGCAGCACGAACACGAACTTGATCACCACCCAGGTCAGCCAGATCGGCAACAGGGTCAACAGGCCGGTGAGGAACAGGCGTTGCAGCGAGGCGCGCTGCGGCGCGGAGGGGTCGGGGGACATGCGGCGGATTGTAGCGCCGGCGGCTGCTATCCTGCCGCGCGGCAAGGGGTGCCGATTGGGGGATGCATGGTCCGTTTCCTGAAGTGGCTGCTGGCCGCAGCCCTGGTGCTGGTGTTGTGCGTGGCCGGGGCGTACGTGCTGTCGCGGGCCCTGGGCGCGTCGGGGGCGGAGCGCGAGGCGCTGGCCCTGCTGGACCAACCGCCGGCGCCGCCGGCGCGGGACGGTTTCGCGGCGCTGTACACCGCGTCCCACGACATCCCCGAGGGCGAGCAGGTCAGCCTGGTGGCCGAGGAAGTGCGTCGCTTCAAGGCAACCCCGCTGCGCCGGGATGGCAGCAGCGACTGGAGCAGCCTCCTGCAGGAGCGGCCGTCGCTGGCGGTGACTCGCGACGGCGATCCGGCCTGGTGCAACCTGCGCGGCGCCGACTGCCTCGGGCAGGGGCAGGTGCGTGGCGCCCGCGACGCCTACGCCGGCCTGCTGGAGCGCAACGCCCGGGCGCTGGACCGTGCCGAGGCCCTGCACGGGTACGACGGATTCCCCAATCCCTTCCCGCCGCGGCTGGACATGCCGCTGCCGGGCTTCCAGGTCCTGACCCGGCTGACGACGCGCACCGCCTGGCGTTTCGCCGAAGGCCAGGCCGACCTGGCGCTGGCCGATGCCTGCCGCGACGTGGCCACGGGCCGCCAGCTCATCGAAAGCGGCGACTCGCTGGTCGGCAGCATGATCGGCGCGGCCATGGTCCAGGGCAACGCGCAGCTGCTGGCGCAGATGCTGGCCGAACTGCCGCGCGAACATCCGCTGCCGGAGCAGTGCCGGCAGGCCTTCGAACGGCCGGTCGCGCTGGAGCAGGGCGTGTGCCGGACCATGCTCAGCGAGGGCCGCTTCATGGCCGGCGGCCTCCGCACCCAGGTCAATGCCGAGGTCGCCGCCAGCGCGGTGGAGCACGAGGTCCCCGCCTGGGCGCTGGGGCTGCTGTTCGATCCCGAACGCACCGCCGCCCGCGCGGCGCCGACCTTCGCCTGGTACTGCGGCGGGGAAGCCCGCCGGCAGCTGGCCCAGGACCAGCCGCTGCGCGATCCGACGCCGCCGCGTTCGCGGCGCTCGCTGGCGTGCGTGTCCAACGCGATCGGCTGCATCCTCGCCGACATCGCATCCCCGGCCTACGCCGAGTACGGCATGCGCCTGCAGGACGCCGACGCCCGCCTGCGCACCGTAGCCGCGCTGCTGTGGCTGCGCGACCAGGACGGGCCGATCGACGCGGCGGCGCTGGAGCGGGTGCCGGCGGCGCTTCGCAGCCCGGCGCGGCCGTTCCAGCAGGACCTGGAAGCCGGAACGCTGGGTACGCCGGTGTTCTGGGCGAAGGGGGCGGACGCCGACGGCAGCTGGTCGGTGCCGTTGCCGGCCAGCCGGCTTCAGCCGGCCGCGCCTTCGCCCTGAGCGGGGCGGCGGTCCGGCTTGCGCCGCACGTAGACCTGCTTGCGCACCCGCGCGACCACGTCGCCGGCGGCGTCGAAGATCTCGTTCTCGAACCAGTGCAGGTACTTGGCGCCGCCGGCGGTGGCGGCGCGGACCTCGGCCAAGGTCTCCGGGCCGACGTCGAAACGGGTCCAGACCGTGCCGCGGCCTGGCTTGATGAAGTCGATCGAGCCGCTCTGGTCCCAGACGTAGTAGTCGCGGCCCAGCTGCTGCATCAGCAGCAGCATCCAGAACGGGTCGCTCATCGAGAACAGGCTGCCGCCGAAGTGGGTGCCGACGTAGTTGCGGTTCCACGGACGCATGCGCAGCTCGACCCGGGCGTGGCTCCAGTCCGGGGCGATGTCCGCCACATGAATGCCGGAAAACAGGAACGGCGGCCACAGGTTCATGCCGTGGCGCAGGACGGAAGGCTTCATCTGCTTGGACAGGCAGGGTTGAATCGGGGCAGGCCAGCCTACCATACGTGTTCGTACGGAGAAGTGGGCGCGGCGCGGGCGGGCGGGGCGCTGAGCTAGACTGTCGACCTTTTCCGGCCGCCTGGCCCCTGAACGGAACCGACATTCCCGAATGAGCTGGCTCAGCAAACTGATGCCCTCCGGCATCCGCACCGACAACGCCGCCAACCGCAAGCGCAGCGTCCCCGAGGGCCTGTGGGAGAAGTGCGACCGCTGCGGCGCGGTCCTGTACCGCCCGGAGCTCGAGGAGAACCTGGAGGTCTGCCCGAAGTGCGACTTCCACATGGCGATCCGCGCCCGCGCCCGCCTGGCCTCGCTGTTCGACCCGGGCAGCACCACCGAGCTCGCCGCCACCCTGGCGCCGACCGACGTGCTGCGCTTCAAGGATTCCAAGCGCTACTCCGACCGGATCAAGGCCACCCAGAAGGCCACCGGCGAGTACGACGCGCTGGTGGCGATGGAAGGCCGGCTGAAGGGCCGCCCGCTGGTCGCCAGCTCCTTCGACTTCGCCTACATGGGCGGCTCGATGGGCTCGGTGGTGGGCGAGAAGTTCACCCTGGCCGCCGAGCGCGCGCTGGAGATCGGCTGCCCGTTCGTGAACTTCTCCGCCAGCGGCGGCGCGCGCATGCAGGAGAGCCTGTTCTCGCTGATGCAGATGGCCAAGACCTCGGCGGCGCTGGGCCGGCTGCGCGCGGCCGGGCTGCCGTACATCTCGGTGCTGACCCATCCGACCACCGGCGGCGTCTCGGCCTCCTTCGCGATGCTGGGCGACCTCAACATCGCCGAGCCGGAGGCGCTGATCGGCTTCGCCGGCCCGCGCGTGATCGAGCAGACCGTGCGCGAGAAGCTGCCGGAAGGCTTCCAGCGCTCGGAGTTCCTGCTCGAGCACGGCGCCATCGACCAGATCTGCGACCGCCGCCAGCTGCGCGACCGCCTGGCCGACCTGCTGGCGATGATGATGCGCCAGCCGCCGGCGAAGGACGGCGACGCGGTGGAGGCGGCATGACCGTAGCCCGGCGCTGGTTCGGCACCGACGGCATCCGCGGCCGGGTCGGGCAGGGCCCGATCTCGGCCGACTTCGTGCTGCGGCTGGGCAATGCCCTGGGCCGGGTCCTGGCCGCACAGAAGCCGGGCCGGCGCTCGGTGGTGATCGGCAAGGACACCCGCATCTCCGGCTACATGTTCGAGGCCGCGCTGGAAGCGGGCCTGGTCGCCGCCGGCACCGACGTGCAGCTGCTGGGGCCGATGCCGACCCCGGCGGTGGCGTTCCTGACCCGCACCCTGGGCGCGGACGCCGGCATCGTGATCAGCGCCTCGCACAACCCGCACTACGACAACGGCATCAAGTTCTTCTCCGCCGAAGGCGAGAAGCTCGACGACGCCACCGAGCTGGCGATCGAAGAAGCGCTGGAGGGCGAGTTCGCCACGGTCGAGTCCGGCCAGCTGGGCAAGGCCGTGCGCGCCCGCGACGCGGTCGGCCGCTACATCGAATTCTGCAAGTACACCGTGCCACGCGGCTTCGACCTGCGCGGCATGAAGCTGGTCCTGGACTGCGCGCACGGCGCCAACTACCACATCGCCCCGCTGCTGTTCCGCGAGCTGGGCGCCGAGGTGGTCGCCATCGGCGCCGCGCCGGACGGGCTCAACATCAACGCCGGCGTCGGCTCGATGCACATCGACAACCTCGCCGCCAAGGTCCGCGAGGTCGGCGCCGACCTGGGCATCGCTTTCGACGGCGACGGCGACCGCGTGCTGATGGTCGACGCGCAGGGTACGCCGGTCGACGGCGACGGCCTGCTCTACGTGCTGGCCCGCGACTGGCAGGCCAGCGGCCGCCTGCGCGGGCCGGTGGTCGGCACGCTGATGACCAACTACGGCCTGGAGAAGGCGCTGGCCGAGGCCGGCATCCCGTTCCAGCGCGCCAGGGTCGGCGACCGCTACGTGCACCAGGCCCTGGTCGAGGGCGGTGGCGTGCTCGGCGGCGAGGCCTCCGGCCACCTGCTGTGCCTGGACCGCGCCACCACCGGCGACGCCATCGTCAGCGCGCTGCAGGTGCTGGACGCACTGCGCCGTTCCGGCCAGGGCCTGCGCGAGGCCGTGCAGGGCCTGGCGATGCTGCCGCAGAAGACCATCAACGTGCGCCTCGACGGTGCCTCGGCCAAGGCCGTGGTCGATGCCGAAAGCGTGCGCACCGCGCTGCAGGGCGCGCAGGCGGCGGTGCAGGGCCGGGGGCGCGCGTTCCTGCGCCCGTCCGGCACCGAGCCGGTGGTGCGGGTCACGGTCGAGGCCGACGACGCCGCGCTCATGAACGACACACTCGAGCGCCTCGCCGGCGCGGTGCGCCAGGCCGCCGCCTGAGCCGATCCGAAGAAGAACACCGGCGCACGGCGTGGCGGGAACCACGCCGCCCGCCACGCAAGCCGAAATACCCGGAGCAGAACCACATGGCAGCACGCATTCCCACCCTCGACATCACCCGCTTCGAGACCGACCGCGAAGGTTTCGTCGCCGACCTCGGCGCGGCCTACCGCGAATGGGGTTTCGCGGGCATCCGCAACCACGGCATCCCGCAGGACTACATCGACAAGGCCTACGACGCGTTCAAGCGCTTCTTCGCCCTGCCGGAGGAAACGAAGAAGAAATACCACGTGCCCGGCGGCGGCGGCGCGCGCGGCTACACCCCGTTCGGCGTGGAAACCGCCAAGGATTCGAAGCACTTCGACCTGAAGGAGTTCTGGCACATCGGCCGCGAGATCCCGGAGGACTCGAAGTACCGCGACGTGATGCCGCCGAACCTGTGGCCGGAGGAAGTGCCGGAGTTCCGCGAGTACGGTTACGGCCTGTACCAGAAGCTCGACGCGCTCGGTTCGCGCGTGCTGGCGGCGCTGGCCCTGCACATCGGCCTGCCGGAGAACTACTTCGCCGACAAGACCAACTTCGGCAACTCGATCCTGCGCCCGATCCACTACCCGCCGATCACCGCCGACGACATCCCCAACGTTCGCGCCGGCGCGCACGGCGACATCAACCTGATCACCCTGCTGGTCGGCGCCAGCGCCGCCGGTCTGGAAGTGCGGTCGCACGAAGGCGAGTGGGTGCCGTTCACCGCCGACGAGGACACCATCGTGGTTAACATCGGCGACATGCTGCAGCGCCTGACCAACCACGTGTACCCGTCGACCATCCACCGCGTGGTCAATCCCCCGGGCGAGCTGGCGCGCCAGCCGCGCTACTCGGTGCCGTTCTTCCTGCACCCGAACCCGGACTTCCTGATCGACGTGCTGCCGTCGTGCATCACCCCGGACAACCCGAGCCGCTATCCGGAGCCGATCACCGCCCAGGGCTACCTCGAGGAACGCCTGCGCGAGATCAAGCTGAAGTAAGCGAGGGCAGGGGAGCGCGATGCCTGCTCCCCTTCCTGCTTGTGGGGCAGCGGAAAGCCAGGGCGACGCGGTATCCTGTAGCGCTATACCAGTTATGCAGGGGAGAGATCGGCAATGCGTCGTAGGATCGTGGCGGGCAACTGGAAGCTCCATGGCACCCGTGATTTCGCCACCTCGCTGGTGGCCGGGATCGCCGACCACGTCCCGGTGCCGGGCGTGGAGGTCGTGGTGCTGCCGCCGCTGCCCTACCTGGGCGACCTGATCGAGGACTTCGAGGGCCGCGACCTGGCCTTCGGCGCCCAGGACGTCAGCCACAACGAGAAGGGCGCCTACACCGGCGAGGTCTCGGCGGCGATGCTGGTCGACGTCGGCGCGCGCTACGGCCTGTGCGGCCACTCCGAGCGCCGCCAGTACCACCACGAGGACAGTGCGCTGGTTGCTCGCAAGGTCCTGGCCGCCCTCAACGCGGGGCTGCAGCCGATCCTGTGCGTGGGCGAGAGCCTGGAGGAGCGCGACGCCGGCCGGGCCGAGGACGTGATCGCCTCGCAGCTGGATCCGGTCCTGGAACTGGTGGGCGTGGCCGGGTTCGAGAAGGCCGTCGTGGCCTACGAGCCGGTCTGGGCGATCGGCACCGGCCGTACCGCCACCCCGGAGCAGGCCCAGGCGGTCCATGCCTTCATCCGTCGCCATATCGGCCGCCACGATGCTAGAATCGCCGATTCCCTGCCCATCCTTTACGGCGGCAGCGTGAAGCCCGACAACGCCGGCGCCCTGTTCGCGCAGCCGGACGTGGATGGCGGGCTGATCGGTGGCGCCTCGCTGGTGGCCGCGGACTTCCTGGCCATCGCCCGGGCGGCCTCGCCGGCTTCCGGGGCGTAATCGCAAGTCGAGAAGACACAGATGCTGATGCTGATCCTCAACGTGGTGTACGTGCTGGTGGCGATCGCGATGATCGCGCTGATCCTGCTGCAGCGCGGCGCCGGCGCGGCCGCGGGCTCCGGTTTCGGTGCCGGCGCCTCGGGCACGGTGTTCGGCGCGCGCGGCGCGTCCAACTTCCTGTCCAAGAGCACCAAGTGGCTCGCCGTGGTGTTCTTCGGCATCAGCCTGTTCATGGCCTGGTACGCCACCCACAGCGCCCGCCCGGTCGCCGAGCAGAGCCTGGGCGTGATGGGCGAGGTCGCCGCCCCGGCGCCCGCGCCGGCCGCCGCCCCGGGCGAACTGCCGGCCCTGCCGCCGGCCCCGTCGGCCGAGGTGCCCGCCGTGGCGCCGGCCGCCGACGCCCCGGTGCCGGCTCCGGCGCAGGAATCTGCGGAAGAGGCTGCTCCGCCGGCGCAGTAAGCAGTACAATGCGCGCCGCCGCACCGCGGCGCACGAGTTTCAAGCCCAGGTGGCGGAATTGGTAGACGCACTACCTTGAGGTGGTAGCGACGAGAGTCGTAGGGGTTCGAGTCCCCTCTTGGGCACCATACAGCCGGCGGACCGGGAAACCGGGGCGCCAGGCGGGCCGGGCCGGCACGGCCGGGCCGCCAGGACGAAAGCCCGCGTGAAGCGGGCTTTTTTCTTGGAAATGCGGCGTTGCGGCAAGCGTGCAAGCGTTTACTCCCGAACCGCGCAACCGCTACAATTCCGCTGCTGTGCACAATCGCAGCGGACACCGGCACTGGCGCCACGTCCGCGGCATCGCCGGTCGCCCGGGGCGGCTTGGCGGCGAGGACGCTACAGGCGCTCCGCGACCAACGCGGAAACCGACCCAGGCCCGGTCACGGGCAGAGGCAAGAGAGAACCACGAGTGCTGGCCCAATACCTGCCGACCCTGTTGTTCCTGATCGTGGCCACCGGCATCGGCGTCGCGCTGATCGTCATCGGCAACCTGCTGGGGCCACGTCGCCCCGACCTGCGTAAGCTGTCGCCCTACGAGTGCGGCTTCGAGGCGTTCGAGGACGCGCGCATGAAGTTCGACGTGCGCTACTACCTCATCGCCATCCAGTTCATCGTCTTCGACCTGGAAATCATCTTCATCGTGCCGTGGACCCTGGTGTTCCAGGACCTGGGCGCCCGCGCACTGGTCACCATGGGCCTGTTCGTCGGGATGCTGTTCCTCGGTTTCGTCTACGTCTGGAAGAAGGGAGCGCTCGAATGGGAGTGATCCAAACCATCGATCGCCTGATGACCAACCCGATCCCGGAAGGGCGGGTGGACGACATCCTTCGTCCCGAAGGCGAGAACCCGCTGCTGGAGAAGGGCTACGTCACCACCAGCGTCGACGCCCTGGTCAACTGGGCCCGCACCGGCTCGATGTGGCCGATGACCTTCGGCCTGGCCTGCTGCGCGGTCGAGATGATGCACGCCGGCGCCGCGCGCCTGGACCTGGACCGCTACGGCGTGGTGTTCCGCCCGTCGCCGCGCCAGTCCGACGTGATGATCGTGGCCGGCACCCTGGTCAACAAGATGGCCCCGGCGCTGCGCAAGGTCTACGACCAGATGCCCGACCCGAAGTGGGTCATCTCCATGGGCAGCTGCGCCAACGGCGGCGGCTACTACCACTACTCGTACTCGGTGGTGCGCGGCTGCGACCGCATCGTCCCGGTCGACGTCTACGTGCCGGGCTGCCCGCCGACGGCCGAGGCCCTGGTCTACGGCATCCTGCAGCTGCAGAAGAAGATCTGGCGCACGCAGACCGTGGCCAGGACCAACAAGATCGACCGCTGAACCCCCTCTTTCCGGAACCACGCCAAGCCCCATGGCCGAGCCAGCTGCTTCCTTCGCCCAACGACTGCGCGACCGTTTCCCGGCCGCGACGGTGACCGTGGTCGAGCCCCGTGGCGAGACCACCCTCGAGGTCGCCGCCTCCGACCTGCTGGCGACCTGCCAGGCGCTGCGCGACGAGCTCGGCTTCGAGCAGCTCACCGCGGTGAGCGGCATCGACTACCTCGGCTACGGCAGCGACGAGTGGGACACCGAGGACGTGTCCTCCAGCGGCTTCAGCCGCGGCGTCGAAGGCAAGGGCACCGGCCGCTTCGGCTGGGGCGAGAAGCCCAGCCAGCAGGGCCGCGACCGCATCGAGCCGATCGTCGCGCCGGAGCGCCGCTTCGCCGCCGTGCTGCACCTGCTGTCGTACTCGGGCAACCGCCGCCTGCGCGTGCGCTGCTTCGCCCCCGACGACGTGCTGCCGGTGGTGCCGTCGGTGACCGGCATCTGGGCGGGCGCCAACTGGTTCGAGCGCGAGGCGTTCGACCTGTACGGCATCGTCTTCGAAGGCCATCCGGACCTGCGCCGGATCCTGACCGACTACGGTTTCGTCGGCCACCCGTTCCGCAAGGACTTCCCGCTGATCGGCAACGTCGAGGTGCGTTACGACGAGGAGCGCAAGCGCGTCGTGTACGAGCCGGTGACCTCGGTCGAGCCGCGCGTCAACGTGCCGCGCGTGATCCGCCACGACGCCCGCTACGAGACCGCCGCCGGCGAGGCCGCGCAGCGGGAGGCCGCCAAGTGAGCGCACAGATGTCCGATAGCAGCATCCAGGCCGGCCAGGGCGCCGGCGCTCCGGCCAGCCGGCAGGAGATCCGCAACTACACCATGAACTTCGGCCCGCAGCACCCGGCCGCGCATGGCGTGCTGCGCCTGATCCTGGAAATGGACGGCGAGACCATCGTCCGCGCCGACCCGCACGTGGGCCTGCTCCACCGCGGTACCGAGAAGCTGGCCGAGTCCAAGCCGTTCAACCAGTCGATCGGCTACATGGACCGCCTCGACTACGTGTCGATGATGTGCAACGAGCACGCCTACGTGCGCGCGATCGAGACCCTGCTGGGGATCGAGGCGCCGGAGCGCGCGCAGTACATCCGCACGATGTTCGACGAGATCACCCGCATCCTGAACCACCTGATGTGGGTCGGTTCCAACGCGCTGGACCTCGGCGCGATGGCGGTGTTCCTGTACGCGTTCCGCGAGCGCGAGGAGCTGATGGACGTCTACGAGGCGGTCAGCGGCGCGCGCATGCACGCGGCGTACTACCGCCCGGGCGGCGTCTACCGCGACCTGCCGGACCACATGCCGAAGTACAAGGAGTCGCCCTGGCACAAGGGCGCCAAGCTCAAGCGCTTCAACGAGGCGCGCGAGGGCTCGCTCCTGGACTACATCGAGCACTTCACCCGCGAGTTCCCCAAGCGCGTCGACGAGTACGAGACGCTGCTGACCGACAACCGCATCTGGAAGCAGCGCACCGTCGGCATCGGCGTGGTCACCCCGGAGCAGGCGATGGCCTGGGGCATGACCGGCCCGATGGTCCGCGGCTCGGGCCTCGCCTGGGACCTGCGCAAGAAGCAGCCGTACGCCAAGTACGCCGAAGTCGACTTCGACATCCCGGTGGGCGTCAACGGCGACTGCTACGACCGCTACCTGGTGCGCGTCGCCGAGATGCGCCAGTCCAACCGCATCATCGAGCAGTGCGTGAAGTGGCTGAAGGCCAACCCGGGCCCGGTGATGGTCAGGAACTTCAAGGTCGCCCCTCCCAGGCGCGAGGAGATGAAGGACGACATGGAAGCCCTGATCCACCACTTCAAGCTGTTCTCCGAAGGCTACTGCGTGCCGGCCGGCGAGACCTACGCCGCGGTCGAGGCGCCCAAGGGCGAGTTCGGCTGCTACCTGGTCTCCGACGGCGCCAACAAGCCGTTCCGCGTGCACCTGCGCGCCCCCGGCTTCGCGCACCTGTCCTCGATGGACGAGATCGTGCGCGGCCACATGCTGGCCGACGTCGTGGCCATGATCGGTACCTATGATCTTGTGTTTGGTGAGGTGGATCGATGAAGGCCACCGGTAATTTCGAGAACGCGCGCAACGTCGACCCGATGGTCGTGCTGAGCGACGCGACCCGCGCGCACATCGACCACTGGCTGACCAAGTTCCCGCCGGACCGCAAGCGTTCGGCGGTGCTGCAGGGCCTGCACGCGGCCCAGGAACAGAACGGTGGCTGGCTCAGCGACGAGCTGATCGCCGCGGTGGCCAAATACCTGGACATCCCGCCGGTGTGGGCCTACGAGGTCGCCACCTTCTACTCGATGTTCGAGACCCAGCCGGTGGGCCGCAACAACGTTGCGTTCTGCACCAACATCAGCTGCTGGCTCAACGGCGCGCAGGACCTGGTCGAGCACGCCGAGAAGAAGCTGGGCTGCAAGCTGGGCGAATCGACCGCCGACGGCCGCGTCTACCTCAAGCGCGAGGAAGAATGCGTGGCCGCGTGCTGCGGCGCCCCGGTGGTCGTGATCAACGGCCATTACCACGAGAAGCTCACCCCCGAGAAGGTGGACGAGCTGCTCGACGGATTGAAGTGAGGGCGGCGCAGATGGCACACCACCCGAAGGTTTCCGAAGGCTACGGTCCGGTCGGCCCGGCTCCGAAGGAGCACCAGGCCGTCTACACGACCCTGCACTTCGACAAGCCCTGGTCGTACGAGAACTACCTCAAGACCGGCGGCTACCAGGCGCTGCGCAGGATCCTCACCGAGAAGATCCCGCCGGCCGACATCATCGAGATGGTCAAGCAGTCCGGCCTGCGTGGCCGCGGCGGCGCGGGCTTCCCGACCGGGCTGAAGTGGAGCTTCATGCCCAAGGGCGACATGCAGAAGTACATCCTCTGCAACTCGGACGAATCCGAACCGGGCACCGCCAAGGACCGCGACATCCTGCGCTACAACCCGCATGCGGTGATCGAGGGCATGGCCATCGCCTGCTACGCCACCGGTTCGACCGTGGGCTACAACTACCTGCGCGGCGAGTTCCACCACGAGCCCTTCGAGCACCTCGAGGAAGCCCTGGCCGAGGCCTACGCGCACGGCTGGCTGGGCAAGGACATCCTCGGCTCGGGCGTGGACATCGACATCTACAACGCCCTCGGCGCCGGCGCCTACATCTGCGGCGAGGAAACCGCGCTGATGGAGTCGCTGGAAGGCAAGAAGGGCCAGCCGCGCTTCAAGCCGCCGTTCCCGGCCAATTTCGGCCTGTACGGCAAGCCGACCACGATCAACAACACCGAGACCTACGCCTCGGTGCCGGCGATCGTGCGCAACGGCCCCGAGTGGTTCATGAACCTGGGCAAGCCGAACAACGGCGGCTGCAAGATCTTCTCGGTCTCCGGCCACGTCGCGCGCCCGGGCAACTACGAGATCCGCCTGGGCACCCCGTTCGCCGAGCTGCTGGAAATGGCCGGCGGCATCCGCAACGGCAACCGCATCAAGGCGGTGATCCCGGGCGGCTCCTCGATGCCGGTGCTGCCGGGCGAGGTGATGATGGGCCTGACCATGGACTACGACGCGATCCAGAAGGCCGGTTCCGGCCTGGGTTCGGGCGCGGTCGTGGTGATGGACCACACCACCTGCATGGTCCGCGCCTGCCAGCGCATCGCCCGCTTCTACTTCAAGGAAAGCTGCGGCCAGTGCACGCCGTGCCGCGAGGGCACCGGCTGGATGTACCGCATGCTGACCCGCGTGGCCGAGCACAAGGCCACGATGGAAGACCTGCATACCCTGAAGGCCGCCGCCGGCCAGATCGAAGGCCACACCATCTGCGCCTTCGGCGAAGCCGCCGCGTGGCCGGTGCAGGGTTTCCTGCGCCACTTCTGGCATGAATTCGAATACGCGATCGTGAACAAGCGCTTCCTCGTCGACGACGAGCGCGACGGCACGGTGGTGCGCTCCAACCTGGAGGTGGCCGCGTGAGTGCGCAGCCCGTCAACCCGAACCTGCCGCCGGACCACGTCACCATCTTCATCGACGGGGTCGAGCTGGCCGCGCCCAAGGGCTCGATGATCATCCAGGCCGCCGACAAGGCCGGCATCCCGATCCCGCGCTTCTGCTACCACGACAAGCTGGCCGTGGCGGCGAACTGCCGCATGTGCCTGGTCGACACCGAAGTGGGCGGCCGCTCGGCGCCGAAGCCGTCGCCGGCCTGCGCCACCCCGGTGATGGATGGCCTGAAGGTCTTCACCCGCAACGAGAAGGCCCTGAAGGCGCAGCGGAACGTCATGGAGTTCCTGCTGATCAACCATCCGCTCGACTGCCCGGTCTGCGACCAGGGCGGCGAGTGCGAGCTGCAGGACCTGTCGCTGGGCTACGGCCGCTCGGTCAGCCGCTACCAGGAACGCAAGCGCGTGGTGCCGGACGAGGACATCGGTCCGCTGGTCGCCACCGAGATGACCCGCTGCATCCAGTGCACCCGCTGCATCCGCTTCACCGGCGAGATCGCGGGCACCTACGAGCTGGGCGGCATGTACCGCGGCGAGAACCTGCAGATCGGCACCTACGACGGCAAGCCGCTGACCACCGAGCTGTCCGGCAACGTCATCGACGTGTGCCCGGTGGGCGCGCTGACCAACAAGGTCTTCCAGTTCCGCGCCCGCCCGTGGGAGCTGATGGCCAGGGAGTCGCTGGGCTACCACGACGCCATGGGCTCGAACCTGTTCCTGCACGTGCGCCGCGGCGAAGTGCTGCGCACCGTGCCGCGCGACAACGAGGCGGTGAACGAGTGCTGGCTGTCGGACCGCGACCGCTACTCGCACCAGGGCCTCTACGCCGCCGACCGCGCCACCGTGCCGCTGCGCAAGGTGGACGGGCAGTGGAAGGAAGTGAGCTGGGCCGAGGGCCTGGCCGCTGCCGCCGGGATCCTGGGCGCGAACCGGGGCGATGCGCTGGGCGTGCTCGCGCACCCGGCCACCTCGAACGAGGAGGGCGGCCTGCTGGCCACCCTGGCCGCCGAGCTGGGCACCGGCAACATCGACCACCGCATCAACAGCCGCGACTTCTCCGACGCGGCCGTGGCCGAGCCGTTCGCCATGCCGCTGGCCGAGGTCGGCCAGGCCGACGTGGTCGTGCTGGTCGGCACCAACCTGCGCCACGAGCTGCCGCTGCTGCACGCGCGCCTGCGCCAGGCGCAGGTCAAGCGCAACGCCCGCATCCACGTGGTCAACCCGGTCGACTTCGACTTCACCTTCGCCGTGGCCGGCAAGCAGATCGTGCCGCCGTCGCGCTTCGCCGAGGCGCTGGGCGACGCCGCCCTGCGCGAGGCTGTGAAGGGCGCGACCCGCGCTGCGGTGGTCGTCGGCGCGATCGCCGAGAACCATCCGCAGGCCGCCGCGATCCGCGCCGCCGCGCGCGATTTCGCCGCCGCCACCGGCGCCGCGCTGTGCCGCATCCCGCAGGGTGCGAACGCGGTCGGCCTGGCCCGCGCCGGCGTGCTGCCGTCCGCGCGCGACGTGGCCGGCATGTTCGCCGAGCCGCGCAGCGCCTACGTGCTGTACGGCATCGAGCCGGGCCTGGATTTCGCCGACACTGCCGCCGCGCTCAAGGCGCTCAACGCCGCCCAGGTCGTGGCGTTCAGCCACTTCGCCTGCGAGTCGACCCGCGCGGTCGCCGACGTGATCCTGCCGATCGGCGCGCTGCCGGAAATCGACGCGACGCTGACCAATCTGGACGGTATCGAGCAGCGGGCGCACGCCGGCGGCAAGCTGCCGGGCCAGGCCCGCGAGGGCTGGCGCGTGCTGCGTGCGCTGGGCGGCGAACTGGGCCTGCCGGGCTTCGAGTTCACCGACCTGGCCGGCGCGCGCGCGCAGCTGGAAGGCGGCCGCAAGGTCGAGCTTAAGGCCGGCAAGGCCGGCGAACCGGGCCAGGGCGGCCTGGAGCTGGCGCTGGTGCCGGCGATCTACCGCACCGACGCGGTGGTCCGCCGCGCCGCCGCGCTGCAGGCGCACCCGCTGAACGTCGAGGCGCGGATCGTGCTGAACCCGGCCGACGCCGCGGCGCTGGGCGAGGGTGGGGTGGCCAAGGTCAAGGGTGCCGCCGGCACCGCGACCCTGCCGCTGGTGGCTGACGCGCGCGTGGCCGCGGGCGTCGCATGGATCGAGGGGGGCCACGGCGCCACCGCGCCGCTGGGCGCGGGCCGGGTCGAGGTGGTGGCTGCATGAACGAACTGCTGATTCAAGCAATTGGCCCGCTGCGCGAATGGTTCTACGGGCTGGGCGAACTGGGCCCGGCGCTGTGGATCGTGCTCAAGATCCTGCTGATCGCCGTGCCGGTGATCGTCTCGGTCGCCTTCTACGTGGTCTGGGAGCGCAAGCTCATCGGCTGGATGCACGTGCGCCACGGGCCGATGTACGTGGGCATGGGCATCTTCCAGGCGTTCGCGGACGTCTTCAAGCTGCTGTTCAAGGAAGTCATCCGCCCGGCCAACGCGCACAAGGTGATGTACATCCTGGCGCCGCTGATCGTGCTGGCGCCGGCCTTCGCCGCCTGGGCGGTGGTGCCGTTCGACTACCAGCTGGTGCTGTCCAACGCCAACGCCGGCCTGCTGTACCTGCTGGCGATGACCTCGCTGGGCGTGTACGGCATCATCATCGCCGGCTGGGCGTCGAACTCGAAGTACGCGTTCCTGGGCGCGATGCGGTCGGCCGCGCAGGTGGTCAGCTACGAGATCGCGATGGGCTTCGCCCTGGTCGGCGTGCTGATCGCCGCCGGCAGCCTGAACCTGACCGACATCGTCATGGCGCAGGCGGGCAACGCCGGCTTCTTCGAGTGGTTCTGGCTGCCGCTGCTGCCGCTGTTCGTCGTGTACTGGGTGTCCGGCGTGGCCGAGACCAACCGCGCGCCGTTCGACGTGGTGGAAGGCGAATCGGAGATCGTGGCCGGCCACATGGTCGAGTACTCCGGCTCGGC
The DNA here is from genome assembly GCF_000513955.1 of Pseudoxanthomonas suwonensis J47. Taxonomy (GTDB): domain Bacteria; phylum Pseudomonadota; class Gammaproteobacteria; order Xanthomonadales; family Xanthomonadaceae; genus Pseudoxanthomonas; species Pseudoxanthomonas suwonensis_C. The sequence goes on along the minus strand of NZ_KI911328.1, from coordinate 242,508 downwards.
GTTCGCGCTGTTCTTCCTGGCCGAGTACGCCAACATGATCCTGGTCAGCTTCCTGATCTCGATCTTCTTCCTCGGCGGCTGGCTGAGCCCGATCCAGGGCTGGGTCACGGCGGACGTCTCGCCGTGGGTCGACTGGATCTGGAAGGGCGGCTGGCCGTGGCTGCTCGCGAAGGTGTTCTTCTTCGCCAGCGCGTATATCTGGTTCCGCGCCAGCTTCCCGCGCTACCGCTACGACCAGATCATGCGCCTGGGCTGGAAGGTCTTCATCCCGCTCACGATCTTCTGGATCGCGGTGACGGCGCTGCTGGTGTTCTTTGGCGTGTTCGAGAAGGGCGCCTGATCCGATGAACAAAGTCGTCCACTACTTCAAGAGCCTGATGCTGCTGGAGCTGGCCCAGGGCCTGGGGCTGACCCTGCGGTACCTGTTCCGTCCGAAGTACACGCTGATGTACCCGATGGAGAAGTTCCCGCAGTCGCCGCGCTTCCGCGGCCTGCACGCGCTGCGCCGCTACCCGAACGGCGAGGAGCGCTGCATCGCCTGCAAGCTGTGCGAGGCCGTGTGCCCGGCGCTGGCTATCACCATCGACTCGACGCGTCGCGAGGACGGCACCCGCCGCACCACGCGCTACGACATCGACCTGTTCAAGTGCATCTACTGCGGCTTCTGCGAGGAAAGCTGCCCGGTGGATTCGATCGTGGAGACGCACGTGCTGGAGTACCACTTCGAGAAGCGCGGCGAGAACATCGTCACCAAGCCGCAACTGCTGGCCATCGGCGACCGCCTCGAGGCGGAGATCGCCGAGCGCCGCGCCGCCGACGCCGCCTACCGCTGAGGCCGAGATGGACTGGATCAAGATCGCCTTCTATGCCTTCGCCGCCGTGGCCGTCGCCTCGGCCGGCGCAGTGATCAGCGTGCGCAACCCGGTCAACGCCGTGCTGTGCCTGATCCTGACCTTCTTCTCCGTGGCCTGCACCTGGCTGCTGGTCGGCGCCGAGTTCCTCGGCGTGGCCCTGGTCCTGGTGTACGTGGGCGCGGTGATGGTGCTGTTCCTGTTCGTGGTGATGATGCTGGACATCGACGTCGCCGCGCTGCGCGAGGGCTGGGTGAAGTTCCTGCCCGTCGGCGTGGTGGTCGCGGTGGCGATGCTGGTGCAGATCCTGGTGCTGATCGGGGTCAAGGGCCGCACCGCCGCCCCGTTCCCGGACAACGCCGCCGCCGCCGCGGCCGACGTGTCGAACACGAAGTGGCTGGCCGAGCACCTGTTCACCGGCTTCATCCTGCCGTTCGAGTTCGCCGCGGTGATCCTGACCGTGGCGGTGATCGCGGCGGTGATGCTGACCCTGCGCAAGCGCACCGGCATCAAGACCCAGAACGCCGCCGAGCAGTCGCGGGTCAAGGCCGCCGACCGCCTGCGGATGGTGAGCATGCCGGCGGAGAAGCCGGCGCCCGCTGCCCAGGCCGAAGGGGAGGGCCAGGCATGATTACCCTCGGTCACCTGCTCGCGCTCGGCGCGGTGCTGTTCTGCATCAGCATGGCCGGCATCTTCCTCAACCGGAAGAACGTCATCGTCCTGCTGATGTCGATCGAACTGATGCTGCTGTCGGTCAACATCAACTTCATCGCGTTCTCGCGCGAGCTGGGCGATGCGGCCGGCCAGATCTTCGTGTTCTTCATCCTGACGGTGGCGGCCGCGGAGGCTGCCATCGGCCTGGCGATCCTGGTCGCGCTGTTCCGCAGCCGCGGCACGATCAACGTCGGCGAGGTGGATTCGCTCAAGGGCTGATGCCCGCGGGCGCGCCCCGCCAACCCGACGCCGGTCTCCAGGGCCGGCACGGGGGGCAGGGCGGCGAAGAGAGGCGCCGGCGACGGCGCCGCGACAATCGATCGGCACCGCCACCGGCCCGGCCGCGGCGATGCCAACCCGGCCCGGCCGGGAGCAACTTGGAAGTGGCGGCATGCGCGGCCGGCGGGGGAACCGCCGGCTCCACGGCACGAACTGGAACTAGACGGCAACCATGATCATCTCCAAAACCCACCTGCTGCTGATCGTCCTGGCACCCCTGCTGGGCAGCATCATCGCGGGTCTGTTCGGGCGCCAGGTCGGCCGCAAGGGCGCGCAGTACGCCACCATCCTCGGCGTGGCGGTCAGCTGCGCGCTGTCGATCAACGTGCTGTACCAGCTGGTTGCCGGCGGCGCCTCGCCGTTCAACCAGAACGTCTACACCTTCTTCGAGGTGGGCAACTACGCGGCGCATGTCGGCTTCATGGTCGACCGCCTGACCGCGATGATGATGGTGGTCGTCACCTTCGTCTCGCTGCTGGTGCACGTCTACACCATCGGCTACATGGCCGAGGACCCGGGCTACCAGCGCTTCTTCAGCTACATCTCGCTGTTCACCTTCTCGATGCTCATGCTGGTCATGAGCAACAACTTCCTGCAGCTGTTCTTCGGCTGGGAAGCGGTGGGCCTGGTCTCGTACCTGCTGATCGGCTTCTGGTTCAAGCGGCCGAGCGCGGTGTTCGCCAACATGAAGGCGTTCCTGGTCAACCGCGTGGGCGACTTCGGTTTCCTGCTGGGCATCGCCGGCGTGCTGCTGTGGTTCGGCACCCTCGACTACGCCACCGTGTTCGCCAACGCCCCGCTGCTGCAGGGCCAGGAAGTGCAGATCTTCGCCGGCCATTCCTGGCAGATCGCCACCATCATCTGCATCTGCCTGTTCATCGGCGCGATGGGCAAGTCGGCGCAGGTGCCGCTGCACGTGTGGCTGCCGGACTCGATGGAAGGCCCGACCCCGATCTCGGCGCTGATCCACGCCGCGACGATGGTGACCGCCGGCATCTTCATGGTCGCGCGCATGTCGCCGCTGTTCGAGCTGTCGGAGACCGCGCTGAACTTCGTGCTGTTCATCGGCGCCACCACCGCGTTCTTCATGGGCCTGATCGGCATCGTCCAGAACGACATCAAGCGCGTGGTCGCGTACTCGACCCTGTCGCAGCTGGGCTACATGACCGTGGCGCTGGGCGTGTCGGCCTACTCCGGCGCGGTCTACCACCTGATGACCCACGCCTTCTTCAAGGCGCTGCTGTTCCTGGCCGCCGGCTCGGTCATCATCGGCATGCACCACGAGCAGGACATGCGCAAGATGGGCGGCCTGCGCAAGTACATGCCGGTCACCTACTGGACCAGCGTGATCGGCACCCTGGCCCTGGTCGGCACCCCGTTCTTCTCGGGTTTCTACTCGAAGGACACCATCATCGAGGCGGCCGCGCACAACGCCCACCACAGCCACCACTGGATCGCGACCTACGCGTACTGGGCGGTGCTCGGCGGCGTGATCGTGACCAGCTTCTACAGCTTCCGCCTGCTGTTCATGACCTTCCACGGCAAGGAGCGCTTCCGCGACGCCCATGCCGGCCACGGCCATGGCCACGACGCGCACGACGACTACGCGCACGGCGACGACCATGGCCACCATGGCGCCCACGAGCCGCACGAGTCGCCGTGGGTGGTGACCGTGCCGCTGGTCCTGCTGGCGATCCCGTCGGTGCTGATCGGCTTCTTCACCGCCGGCCCGATGCTGTTCGGCACCGACTGGAAGGGCCACCACCTGGAGGCCTACGTCCCGGGCCAACTGGTCACCTTCTTCACCGGCGCGATCGACTTCGCCGATCCGGCGCGCGACACCATCGCCCAGGTCGGCGCCGAGTTCTGGCGCGGCCCGGTCAAGTACGCGCTGCACGGCATGACCATGCCGGCGTTCATCCTGACCGTGGCGGGCTTCCTGCTGGCGGCCGCCCTCTACCTGTGGAAGCCCGCGCTGGCCGCCTCTGCCCGCCGCACCTTCCGTCCGGTGGTGCGCGTGCTGGAGGAGAAGTTCGGCTTCGACCACCTGTGGATCAAGGGCTTCGCCGGCGGTGGCGTGATCCTCGGCCGCATCTCGCGCTGGATCGACACCAACCTGATCGACGGCGTGGTCGTCAACGGCAGCGCCCGCCTGGTCGACCTGGGCGCGGCCCTGCTGCGGCGCACGCAATCCGGTTACATCTACCACTACGCCTTCGCGATGATCATCGGCCTGATTGCACTTCTGGCCGTCCTCATCCGGTTCTGGCGCTGACCGTACGGAAGAACGAGACGTGGCAAACACGCACCTGCTGAGTGTCCTGATCTGGCTGCCGGTAATCGGCGGCGCGCTGATCCTCGCCCTGGGCAGCGCCCGGGCAGCGGCGGCGCGCTGGCTTTCGATGGCGGTGGCCGTGGCCACCTTCCTGTGGAGCCTGCGCCTGCTGACCGGGTTCGACTACTCCAACCCCGGCATGCAGTTCGTCGAGCAGCACGCCTGGATCCCGGCCTGGGGCATCCACTACAACCTGGGCGTGGACGGCATCGCCATCGCGCTGATCCTGCTGACCACCCTGGTCGGCGTGCTGGCCCTGGCCGGCGCCTGGGGCGTGGTCAACAAGCGCGTGCACCAGTACGTGGCCTCGTTCCTGATCCTGCAGGGCGTGACGGTCGGCATCTTCGCCGCCACCGACGCGATCCTGTTCTACGTGTTCTTCGAGGCCATGCTGATCCCGATGTTCCTGATCATCGGCGTCTGGGGCGGCCCGCGGCGCATCTATGCCGCGATGAAGTTCTTCCTGTACACCTTCCTCGGCTCGGTGCTGATGCTGGTGGCGCTGGTCTACCTGTACCTGAAGGGCGGCAGCTTCCAGCTGGCCGACCTGTACGCGCTGCCGCTGACCGCGAAGGAACAGACCTGGATCTTCTTCGCCTTCCTGGTGGCCTTCGCGGTCAAGGTTCCGATGTTCCCGGTGCACACCTGGCTGCCGGACGCGCACGTCGAGGCGCCGACCGCCGGTTCGGTGATCCTGGCGGCGATCGCGCTGAAGATCGGCGGCTACGGCTTCCTGCGCTTCAACCTGCCGATCACCCCGGACGCCGGCCAGGAGTGGGCGTGGCTGGTGATCGTGCTGTCGCTGATCGCGGTGATCTACGTCGGCCTGGTCGCCCTGGTCCAGGACGACATGAAGAAGCTGGTCGCGTACTCCTCGGTCGCGCACATGGGCTTCGTCACCCTCGGCACGTTCATCGTGTTCACCCTGGTCCGCGACTTCGGCTCGATCGACGCCGCGCGCCTGGGCCTGCAGGGCGCCATGGTGCAGATGGTCTCGCACGGTTTCGTCTCCGGCGCGATGTTCTCCTGCATCGGCGTGCTGTACGACCGCATGCACACCCGCCGCATCTCCGACTACGGCGGCGTGGCCAACGTGATGCCGTGGTTCGCCGCGTTCGCGATGCTGTTCTTCATGGCCAACTCGGGCCTGCCGGGTACCAGCGGCTTCGTCGGCGAGTTCATGGTCATCCTGGCCAGCTTCCAGAAGCACCCGGTGATCGCGGCGCTGGCGGCGACCACCCTGGTGATCACCGCGGCCTACACGCTGTGGCTCTACAAGCGCATCTTCTTCGGCGAGGTCGGCAACGCCCACGTCGCCGAGATGAAGGACATCAACGGGCGCGAAGCGCTGGTGCTGGGCGTGTTCGCCGCCGGCGTCCTGCTGCTCGGCGTCTGGCCCAAGCCGCTGACCGACCTGATGGAACCGTCGATCGCGCAACTGGCGACCCAGATCGCCACCAGCAAGCTGTAAGGATCTACCGAAGATGACCACGTCCCTCGCGATGCCGTCCGCCGCCGAACTGCTGCCGCTGCTGCCGGAGCTGGTGCTGATCGGTGGCGCCTTCGCCCTGCTGATCGTCGATCTCTTCATCTCCGCCCGGCACAAGGTATTCACCCACTTCCTGTCGGTGCTGCTGCTGGCGGTGGTGCTGGCGATGCTGGCCACCGGCACGGGCGGGCAGGGCACGGTGATGAACGGCATGTTCGTCCGCGACGCCGCCGCCGACGTCATGAAGATGGCGATCGTGCTGATGAGCGGCCTGACCCTGGTCTACGGCTGGAGCTACCTGCGCGAGCGCAACCTGTTCCAGGGCGAGGTGCCGGTGCTGGTGCTGTTCGCCACCTCCGGCATGATGATGCTGGTCTCGGCCGGCAGCCTGGTCATGGTCTACCTGGGCCTGGAACTGCTGGCGCTGAGCTCGTACGCGCTGGTCGCGCTGGACCGCGACAACGGCCGCGCCACCGAGGCGGCGATCAAGTACATCGTGCTCGGCTCGCTGGCCTCGGGCCTGCTGCTGTACGGCATGTCGCTGGTCTACGGCGCCACCGGCACCCTGCAGCTGGACGGCATCAACGCCGCCATCGCCACCACGAACGAGCGCACCCTGCTGCTGACCGGCACGGTGTTCATGATCGCCGGCGTGGCCTTCAAGCTTGGCGCCGCGCCGTTCCACATGTGGCTGCCGGACGTGTACCAGGGCGCCACCGCGCCGATCGCGCTGTTCGTCAGCTCCGCGCCCAAGCTGGCCGCGTTCGGCATGGCCTGGCGCCTGCTGGAAGTGGGCGTGGGCCCGCTGGCCGAGGAGTGGAAGTGGCTGCTGGCCGGCCTGGCCGCGGTGTCGCTGGTGATCGGCAACCTGATGGCGATTGCCCAGGCCAACATCAAGCGCATGCTGGCGTACTCGACCGTCTCGCACATCGGCTTCCTGCTGATGGGCCTGGCCGGCGGCGACGAGCGCGGCTACGCGGCGGCGCTGTTCTACGCCATCGCCTACTCGCTGATGTCGACCGCGGCCTTCGGCGCGATCATCGCGCTGTCGCGCCAGGGCTTCGAGGCGGAGAACATCGACGACTTCAAGGGCCTGAACGCGCGCAATCCGTGGATGGCCGGCCTGGTGCTGTGCATCATGGCCTCGCTGGCCGGCGTGCCGCCGTTCCTGGGCTTCTGGACCAAGCTGGCGGTGCTGGCCGCCGCGGTGCAGGGCGGGATGCTGTGGCTGGCCCTGCTGGGCGTGGTCTGCGCGGTGATCGGCGCGTTCTACTACCTGCGCGTGATCAAGGTCATGTACTTCGACGAGCCGGTCGGCGGCCCGCTACCGGCCCACAACGACCGCGTGCTGGGCATCGTGCTGGGCGTCAACTCGCTGGCCCTGCTGGTCCTGCCGCTGGGCCTGAACCGCCTGCTCGAGTGGTGCCAGCAGGCCTTCATGTAAGGCCGCGCCGGTCGCCAGTCGCGAGGAAGCCCCCGCAAGCCGGGGGCTTCTTTTTTTCCGGGCGTGGTCGGTCCGGGCAGGGTCGCGGCACCGGGCAACGGCCCGGGGCAGCGCACCCGTCGTATCACGGCTCCGTGCTTTCCCGCCGCAGCGGTATACGCTGCGTATCGTTCAGCGGGATTTGCATCGAGGGCTTGCAAAGATCCGCGCCGATCGCCATAATTCCGCCTCTGCTGCGGGGTGGAGCAGTCTGGCAGCTCGTCGGGCTCATAACCCGAAGGTCGCAGGTTCAAATCCTGCCCCCGCTACCACGTTTCGTGGTTCGGATGTCCCGGTTCCGCCGGGGTATCCGCAACCGCAAAGCCTGGGCCAGCAACGGCGCATGTTCCCGCCGTTGCGCCGATTCCAGCATCATTGGACGGGAAGCCCGGGAGGGCGACCCGTCGGACACGGGGCCCGAACGGGCCCTTTGTCGTTTCCGGGGTCCGGAATTCCCGTCTTCCCGTTTCCTGCTTTCGAGTACCCGCCGCAATGAGCGAGAAGCACAGCGAAATCGCCGAGCTGCTGGGCCCGACCGTCGAGTCGCTGGGCCTGGAACTGCTCGGCATCGAATACCTGCCCGCGCCGGGCGGTGCCACGCTGCGCCTGTACATCGACGTCCCGGCCGGCGAGGAATCGCGCATCGTGACCATCGAGGACTGCGAGGCGGTCAGCCGCGAGGTTTCCGCGCAGCTGGACGTGGCCGACCCGATTCCGGGCAACTACACCCTCGAGGTGTCGTCGCCGGGCCTGGACCGGCCGCTGTTCAGTGCCGCGCAGTTCGCCCGCTTCGCCGGCGAACAGGCCAAGGTGGCGCTGAAGCTGCCGCAGGAAGGCCGTCGCCGCCTGCAGGGCCGGATCCTGCGCGTCGAGGCCGGCACCGTGGTGTTCGAGCTCGACGGCGCCGAGTTCCCGGTCGCCGCGGACAACATCGACAGGGCGCGCCTGGTCCCGGACTGGGCCGCGCTGGGCCTGGCCCCGAACAAGTACGCGCCCGCCAACAAGGGCAAGCCCGCGCCGAAGCCCGGCAACGGCACGACTCCCAAGCACCCCTCCAACAAGCCGGCGGCCGGCAAGCCGCACGCGGAGTAACGAAGAGATGAGCAAGGAACTTCTTCTGGTAGTGGACGCGGTCGCCAACGAGAAGGGCGTGCCGCGTGACGTGATCTTCGAGGCGCTCGAAGCCGCGCTGGCTTCGGCCGCCAAGAAGCGTTACGTCGACCAGGACGTCGTCACCCGCGTCGCGATCGACCGCAAGGACGGCAGCTACGAGACCTTCCGCCGCTGGGAAGTGGTCGCCGACGACGTGGTCATGGAATCGCCCGACCGCCAGATCCGCCTGATGGACGCCATCGAGGAAGCGGACGGCGTCGAGGTCGGCGACTGGATCGAAGAGCAGATCGAGAACCCGGAATTCGGCCGCATCGCCGCCCAGGCCGCCAAGCAGGTCATCGTCCAGCGCGTGCGCGAGGCCGAGCGCCAGCAGGTCGTGGACGCGTGGAAGGACCGCGTGGGCGAGCTGGTCACCGGCGTGGTCAAGCGCGCCGAGCGCGGCAACATCTACGTGGACCTGGGCGGCAATGCCGAGGCCTTCATCCCGAAGGACAAGGGCATCCCGCGCGACGTCCTGCGTACCGGCGACCGCGTGCGCGGCTACCTGTACGAGGTCCGCAGCGAGCCCCGCGGCCCGCAGCTGTTCATGAGCCGCGCCGCCCCCGAATTCATGATCGAGCTGTTCAAGCTCGAGGTGCCGGAAGTCGGCCAGGGCCTGGTCGAGATCAAGGCCTGCGCCCGCGACCCGGGCGACCGCGCCAAGATCGCGGTCGTGGCCCACGACAACCGAACCGACCCGATCGGCGCCTGCATCGGCATGCGCGGTTCGCGCGTGCAGGCGGTGTCCAACGAGCTCAACGGCGAGCGCGTCGACATCGTGCTGTGGAACGAGAACCCGGCCAATTTCGTCATCAACGCGATGGCGCCGGCCGAGGTGCAGTCGATCATCGTCGACGAAGAGAAGCACTCGATGGACCTGGCCGTGGCCGAGGACCGCCTGGCCCAGGCGATCGGCAAGGGCGGCCAGAACGTGCGCCTGGCCAGCCGCCTGACCGGCTGGCAGCTCAACGTCATGACCCAGGACCAGGTCGCGGCCAAGTCCGAGGCCGAGCAGGCCGTGGCCCGCCAGCTGTTCATGGACAAGCTGGAAGTGGACGAGGAAATCGCCAGCATCCTGGTGGCCGAGGGCTTCAGCACGGTCGAGGAAATCGCCTACGTCCCGGTGGGCGAGCTGCTGGCGGTGGAGGGCTTCGACGAGGACATCGTCGAGGAACTGCGCTCCCGCGCCCGCGACGCCCTGCTCAATGAGGCCCTGGCGGTCGAGGAGCAGCTGGGCGACGAAGGCCCGGCCGAGGACCTGCTGGCGCTGGAAGGCATGGACGAGGACACTGCCTTCGCCCTGGCCGGCCACGGCGTCCGCACCGCCGAGGACCTGTCGGACCTGGCCGCCGACGAAGTGGCCGAATTCGGCATCGAGGGCCTGGACGAGACCCGCGCCGCCGCCCTGATCCTGGCCGCCCGTGCCGAGGAGATCGCCCGCCTGGAGCGCGGCGAATGAGCCGGCGATGAACACCGCCCTGCATCGTCCAGGGCTTAGAATCCGCGTTTCCCTTGCTCTCGGCGAGGGGGCGCCAACAAGAGCATAGGATCCGAATGTCGCAGCAAACCACCATCCGCAAGCTCGCCGACCTAGTCAACACGCCGGTCGAGAAGTTGCTGGAGCAGCTGGCCGAGGCCGGCATGCACTTCAGCGACCCCGACCAGGTCGTGACCAGCGCCGAAAAGCTCAAGCTGCTCGGCTTCCTCAAGCGCGCCCACGGCAAGTCCGAGGCCCAGGCCGAGGACGTCGCCGCGCCGAAGAAGATCACCCTGGCCCGTCGCAAGGTGCAGGAACTGACCGTCGGCGGCGGCCGCAGCAAGACCACCGTCGCGGTCGAGGTCCGGCAGAAGCGCACCTACGTCAAGGCCACCGAGGCGCAGGCCCCGGCGGCACCGCAGGGCCCGGTCGACGACGAGCGCGCCGAGGTCCTGCGCAAGCTCGAGGAATCGCGCCAGCGCAACCTCGCCGAGCAGCAGCGCCTGGCCGAGATCGACCGCCAGCGCGCCGAGGAAGCCGAGCGCAAGCGCCAGGAAGAGGAAGCGCAGCGCCGCGCCGAGGAAGAGGCGCGCAAGGCCGAGGAAGAGCGGCAGAAGGCCGCTGCCGCCCCGGCGCGCAGCGAGGATGCGTCCGCCGCGGCGCGCCCGGCGCGCGCGCCGGTCCCGCCGCACCGCCCGGCCCCCGAGCGCGCCGCCGACGACGGCCGCGGGCACAAGCACAAGAGCCGCGGCTCGCACGTCATGGTCGCCGGCATCGAGGACGACGACGCGGCCAGCCGCTTCGCCGGCCAGCTGCACCTGTCGGCCGCCGAGCGCGCCCGCCGATCCAACGCCCGTCCGGGCGGCCGGCCGAAGCCGCGTCGCCAGGAAGTCCGTGGCGGTGGTTCCGGCGGCGCCGGCGGCTTCGAGCGCCCGACCGCCCCGGTCGTGCGCGAAGTGGCGATCGGCGACTCGATCACCGTGGCCGACCTGGCGCAGAAGCTCGCGCTCAAGGGCGGCGACGTGGTCAAGGCGCTGTTCAAGATGGGCGTGATGGCCACCATCACCCAGACCATCGACCACGACACCGCCGCGCTGGTCACCGAGGAACTGGGCCACAAGCCGGTCCGCGCCGACTCCGGCGACGCCGAGAGCGAGCTGCTGGCGCATGTGGAGCAGGCCAAGGGCGAGGCGCAGCCGCGTCCGCCGGTGGTCACCATCATGGGCCACGTCGACCACGGCAAGACCTCGCTGCTGGACTACATCCGCCGCACCAAGGTCGCCACCGGCGAGGCCGGCGGCATCACCCAGCACATCGGCGCCTACCACGTCGAGACGCCGAAGGGCGTCATCAGCTTCCTGGACACCCCGGGCCACGCCGCGTTCACCTCGATGCGCGCCCGCGGCGCCAAGCTGACCGACATCGTGGTGCTGGTCGTGGCCGCCGACGACGGCGTCATGCCGCAGACGAAGGAAGCCATCCAGCACGCGAAGGCGGCCGGGGTGCCGATCATCGTGGCGATCAACAAGATCGACAAATCCGACGCCGACCCGCTGCGCGTGAAGAACGAGCTGCTGGCCGAGGAGGTCGTGGCCGAGGACTTCGGCGGCGACACCCAGATGGTCGAGCTGTCGGCCAAGACCGGCCAGGGCGTTGACGACCTGCTGGACGCGATCTCGATCCAGGCCGAAGTGCTGGAGCTGAAGGCGGTGGCCGAAGGCAACGCCAGCGGCGTGGTCATCGAGTCGGCGCTGGACAAGGGCCGCGGTCCGGTCGCCACCGTGCTGGTCCAGCAGGGCCAGTTGAAGAAGGGCGACTACCTGGTCTGCGGCGTGCAGTACGGCCGCGTCCGCGCGCTGTTCGACGAGACCGGCGGCCAGCCGGCCTCGGCCGGCCCGTCGATCCCGGTGCAGGTCCTGGGCCTGTCCGGCGTGCCGGATGCCGGCGACGACTTCGTCGTGGTCAAGGACGAGCGCCTGGCCAAGGACGTGGCGCAGCAGCGCGACGCCAAGCGCCGCGAGTCGCGCCTGGTCCAGGCTGCGGGCAACCGCATGGAAGACATCATGGCCCAGATGGGCAAGGGCGAGGGCCAGCAGGTGCTCAACCTGGTGGTCAAGGCCGACGTCCAGGGCTCGGTGGAGGCGCTCAAGCAGTCGCTCACCGCGCTGTCCAACGACCAGATCCGGATCAACGTGATCAGCTCCGGCGTGGGCGGCATCACCGAGTCCGACGCCAACATCGCGGCCACCACCAAGGCCACCGTGATCGGCTTCAACGTCCGTGCCGACGCCTCGGCGCGCAAGATCATCGAGTCCAACGGCGTCGACCTGCGCTACTTCTCGATCATCTACGACGTGATCGACCAGGTGAAGCAGGTGGCTTCCGGCCTGCTGGGCGTGGAGATCCGCGAGGAGATCATCGGCATCGCCGAGGTGCGCGACGTGTTCCGCAGCTCCAAGTTCGGCGCGGTCGCCGGCTGCATGGTCGTCGAGGGCGTGGTCAAGCGGAACAAGCCGATCCGCGTGCTGCGCGACAACACGGTCATCTTCGAGGGCGAGCTGGAATCGCTGCGCCGCTTCAAGGAGAACGTGGACGAGGTGCGCAACGGCACCGAGTGCGGCATCGGCGTCAAGGAGTACAACGACGTCAAGCCGGGCGACCAGATCGAGTGCTTCGAGCGCATCGAGGTCCAGCGCACGCTGTAAGCGCATGGCGCCGGTCCGGTCCCCGGGCGGCGCCGGCGCGATGACGGGACGGCCCTCGCGGCCGTCCCGCCGTTTCCGGGGTAGGCCCCGCGCCGGCAGGCGCCCGGGTCCGACCCGTTCCATCGGGCCGCCACCGGCCCGGCAAGGAGTTGCACATGCCGACCAAATCCTTCCATCGCACCGACCGTGTCTCGGCGCAGCTGCGCCGCGAGCTGGGCACGCTGGTCCACGAGGCCGTGCGCGAGCACGGGCTGCCGTCGGTGAGCGTGTCCGACGTCGAGGTCACCCGCGACCTGGCCCACGCCAAGGTCTTCGTCACCGCGCTGCTGCCGGACCGTTCGGCCGAGGCGGTGAAGGCGCTGAAGGAGCTGGCCCGCGAGATCCGCATGGAGCTGGCCCGGCGGGTGAAGCTGCGCCACGTGCCGGAGCTGCACTTCCACTACGACGATTCGGTCGACCGCGGCGAGCGCATCGATACGCTGCTGCGCGAGAACCCGGTCGGCCCGGCCGAGCCGGACGAGGCCTGAGGCTTCCCGGCCGCACGCGCGGCCCGTCCACCGACCGATGAACCCGCGACCGAAGATCCGCTTCCGCCCGCTCGACGGCATCCTCCTGCTCGACAAGCCGGGCGGGATGAGTTCCAACGCCGCCCTGCAGGCGGCGCGCCGCCTGTTCCGGGCGGAGAAGGGGGGCCATACCGGCAGCCTCGACCCGCTGGCCACCGGCCTGCTGCCGCTGTGCTTCGGCGAGGCGACCAAGCTGGCCGGCCTGCTGCTGGGCTCGGACAAGGCCTACGAGGCCGGCATCGTCCTGGGCGCCACCACCGACACCGACGACGCCGACGGCCAGGTCCTGGTGCAGTGGCCGGTCCCCGCGATCGACCGCGCCACCCTGGAGGCGGCGCTGGCCGCGCTCACCGGCGTGCTGCAACAGCGGGCGCCGGTCTATTCGGCGCTCAAGCAGGGCGGCGAGCCGCTCTACGCCCGCGCCCGCCGCGGCGAGGCCATCGAGGCGCCGGTACGCGAGGTGGTGGTGCACGCCATCGACCTGCTCGAGCACGAAGGCGACCGCCTGCGCCTGCGGGTTACCTGCGGCAGCGGTACCTACATCCGCAGTCTCGCCCGCGACCTGGGCGAGGCGCTGGGCTGCGGCGCCCACATCGCCAGCCTGCGCCGGCTGTGGGTGGCCCCGTTCCGCGAGCCGGTGATGCACACGCTCGACCAGCTGGAGGCCCTGGCCGCCGACGAGGCGGCGCTGGACGCCTGCCTGCTGCCGCTGGCCGCCGGCCTGGCCGGCTTCCCGCGCGTCGACCTGGACGCCACCCTGGCCCCGCGCTTCGCCCAGGGCCAGCGCCTGCGCGGCGACTGGAACCCGGCCGACCCGGTGGCCGTGTTCGGCCCCGACGGCGCCCCGCTGGGCCTGGGCCGGGTCGGGGAGGGCGGGCGCCTGTCGCCGCAGCGCCTGTTCGTGGCCGCCCGGGCCTGAACCGGGTCCGGGCCGGGCGACGACCGCCGGTCCGGAACCTTGTCCCGGCTCTCCCCCGGGGGGTACAATTCGCGCGCCTTTTTTCGGCCAAACCCTTTCCGTCCTTCACTCCGCGAACGCGGGGCGGGGCGGCCTTCCGCAAGCGGCGGGTCAGGCGGTGCGCAAACGCGTTCCTGCAGGCCTCGCATCCAGAGAAAACACATGTCCATCGATACCCAGAAAGTCATCTCCGAGCACGCCCGTGGCGCCAACGACACCGGCTCCCCGGAAGTCCAGGTCGCCCTGCTGACCGCGCGCATCGAGCAGCTGACCGAGCACTTCAAGACCCACAAGAAGGACCACCACAGCCGCCGCGGCCTGCTCCAGCTGGTCAACCGCCGCCGCAGCCTGCTGGACTACCTGAAGCGCAAGGACAACGAGCGCTACAAGGGCCTGATCGAGAAGCTCGGCCTGCGTCGCTGAAGCAAGCCCCCGCCGCGGCGCAGAAATGCGCCGCGGTTTGCATTTCGGAACACGAATTCGCTGCACGTCGCCGGCCCCCGCCGGCACCGCAACACCCGCGGCCGGGCTCTCCGGCCACCCGCCGACGGCAAGGGTCGCCGGTGGTCAATCGCAAGCAGAAACAGCATCCCCAAGGAACCGACGTGGCAAAAATCACCAAAACCTTCCAGTACGGCAAGCACACCGTGACCCTGGAGACGGGCGAGATCGCCCGCCAGGCCAGCGGTGCCGTCATCGTGAAGATGGACGACACCGTACTGCTGGTCAGCGCCGTCGCCGCCAAGAGCGCGCGCGAGGGCCAGGACTTCTTCCCGCTCACCGTGGACTACCAGGAGAAGTTCTACGCCGGCGGCCGCATCCCCGGCGGCTTCTTCAAGCGCGAAGGCCGTCCGACCGAGAAGGAAACGCTGATCTCGCGCCTGATCGACCGTCCGATCCGTCCCCTGTTCCCGGAGGACTACAAGAACGAGGTCCAGATCATCGCGACCGTCATGTCGCTGAACCCGGAAATCGACGGTGACATCCCGGCCATGATCGGTGCCTCGGCGGCGCTGGCCCTGGCCGGCACCCCGTTCAAGGGCCCGATCGGCGCGGCCAAGGTCGGTTACAAGGATGGCCAGTACATCCTCAACCCGACCGCCAGCGAGCTGAAGGAATCGAAGCTGGAGCTGGTCGTCGCCGGCACCTCCAACGCCGTGCTGATGGTCGAGTCCGAGGCCGCCCTGCTGTCCGAGGAAGTGATGCTGGGCGCGGTCACCTTCGGCCACCGCGAGCTGCAGAAGGTCATCAACGCGATCAACGAGCTGACCGTCGAAGCCGGCACGAAGCCGAGCGACTGGGTCGCCCCGCCGAAGAACGAGGCGCTGATCGCCGCGCTGAAGGAAGCCGTGGGCAACCGCCTGGCCGAAGCCTTCCAGATCCGCGACAAGCTGCAGCGCCGCGACGCCATCGCCGCGATCAAGAAGGACGTGACCGAGCAGCTGGCCGGCCGCGTCGCCGAGGAAGGCTGGAACCCGGCCGAGCTGTCGAAGGAATTCGGCGAGCTGGAATACCGCACCATGCGCGACTCGGTCCTGGAGACCAAGGTCCGCATCGACGGCCGCGCCCTGGACACCGTGCGCCCGATCACCGTGAAGACCGGCGTGCTGCCGCGTACCCACGGCTCGGCGCTGTTCACCCGCGGCGAGACCCAAGCCATCGTGGTCACCACCCTGGGCACCGCCCGCGACGGCCAGATCATCGATGCCGTCTCCGGCGAGTACAAGGAAAACTTCCTGTTCCACTACAACTTCCCGCCGTACTCGGTGGGCGAGTGCGGCCGCTTCGGCGCGCCGAAGCGTCGCGAGATCGGCCACGGCCGCCTCGCCAAGCGCGGCGTGCTGGCGGTGATGCCGAGCCTGGAAGAGTTCCCCTACACCATCCGCGTGGTCTCGGAGATCACCGAGTCCAACGGTTCCTCGTCCATGGCTTCGGTCTGCGGCAGCTCGCTGGCGCTGATGGATGCCGGCGTGCCGGTGAAGGCCCCGGTGGCGGGCATCGCCATGGGCCTGGTGAAGGAAGGCGACCGCTTCGTGGTCCTGTCCGACATCCTGGGTGATGAAGACCACCTGGGCGACATGGACTTCAAGGTCGCCGGTACCTCCGAAGGCGTGTCCGCGCTGCAGATGGACATCAAGATCGAGGGCATCACCGAGGAGATCATGAAGCAGGCGCTGGAGCAGGCGAAGGCCGGCCGTCTGCACATCCTCGGCGAGATGGCCAAGGCCATCACCCAGCCGCGCGCCGAGCTGTCCGAGTTCGCGCCGCGCCTGCTGACGATCAAGATCCACCCGGACAAGATCCGCGAGGTGATCGGCAAGGGTGGCGCCACCATCCAGGGCATCACCAAGGAAACCGGCACCCAGATCGACATCCAGGACGACGGCACCATCGTCATCGCTTCGGTCAACGCCGCCGCTGCCCAGGCCGCCAAGGCCCGCATCGAGCAGATCACCTCGGACGTCGAGCCGGGCCGGATCTACGAGGGCAAGGTCGCCAAGATCATGGACTTCGGCGCGTTCGTGACCATCCTGCCGGGCAAGGACGGCCTGGTGCACGTCTCGCAGATCTCCAGCGAGCGCGTGGAGAAGGTCTCCGACAAGCTGAAGGAAGGCGACCTGGTCAAGGTCAAGGTCCTGGAAGTCGACAAGCAGGGCCGCATCCGCCTGTCGATCAAGGCCGTCGAGGAAGGCGAGGGCGTCACCGGCTGATCGCCGCGACGTTCCAGCAGACCCAGGGAAAAGCGGGCTTCGGCCCGCTTTTCTTTTGCGCGCCCGCCGGCATCCGGGAATCCGGGGCGGAGCACACTCGACAGCAACGGCAACGGCAACGGCAACGGCAACGGCAACGGCAACGGCAACCGCAACCGCAAACTGCAACCGCAACCGCAACCGCAAACTGCAACCGCAACTGCAACTGCAACCGCAACCGCAACCGCAAACTGCAACCGCAACTGCAACCGCAACCGCAACCGCAACTGCAACCGCGACGGCGTTGGGTGCGCGGGCTCCGGACGGGGCCGCCGCCCCAAGGGGGTATGGCGCATCGCGCGGTTCCGCCATCCCTGGCTCCAACGCGCGACCGCGGCACATCCATGTGCCGCTTGCGCCATACCCCCTTGGGACGACGTCCTCGGGCACGTTGAGGCCAGGGCTTCTATTGGCGGCGCGATACCAAAGCCCTCCGCCCGGGAGAGGGGGGAAATCGGTCGTAGCCCGGATAAGGCCGCAGGCCGCATCCGGCGGTGATGCGCTCGCCACGCCTTGGGGAGGCGGGGTCGGATGCCCGCCCCGGATGCATTCGCTTATCCGGGCTACGACGAGAAAGGCGAGGGGCGCGACATGAAGCCCCTCTCCCACCGGGAGAGGGTTTGGGGAGAGGACAGGTGTGCCAGCCTCGCAGGGATCCCGGCCCTCACCCCTGGCCCCTCTCCCGGGGGGAAGGGAGAAGAGCGAAGCCACAACTTCAACACTTCCGAAGACGCGGTAGCGCGGGGGTATAGCGCAAGCAGCACATGGACGTGCTGCGCTCGCGTGCGCAGTGCAGCGGTGAGGCAGCTGGCGCGTGGCGACGCGCCAGCCGTCGCGAGCGTCCCTGTTCATTCCCGGCGCGGACGCGGAACCGCGCGATGCGGCATACCCCCGTGCTGCCGCGGCTCCGTCCGGAGCGGGCTCCCCCGATGCCTTTGCTTCTACTGTTCCCACCGGCCGGGTAGCCATCGCATCGATGCTCGACGGTCAGACAGGAGGGATCCGCCCGGGAATGGGCAGTGACGGAGGAGAGCGGTGGTGGCGACGCCCTTGGTGCGGCTCAGGCCGCCTCGAGCGCCTTCAGGCCGGCCATGTCGAGGATCTCGACGCGGTAGGTGCCGGGCAGGGCGATCAGGCCGCGGGTGCGCAGGGTGGTCAGGCAGCGGCTGACGGTTTCCACGGTCAGGCCGAGGTGGTCGGCGATGTCCGCGCGCGGCATCGGCAGGAAGATCGACGGGCCGGGGTTGCCGGCGCGGGCCTGCTGCGCAGCCAGCTTGAGCAGGAAGTCGGCCATGCGCTCGGTCGGGTTCATGCGCGCCAGCGCCATCATCCGGTCGCGCGCCGAGTCCAGCTCCACGCAGGCGCGCTCCAGCAGCTTGGCCTGCAGGTGCGGGTAGCGCGCGCCCAGGCGCTGCATCGCGTCCAGCGAGAACCGGCACATCTCGGTTTCGGCCAGCGCCTCGATGTCGTGCTGGTAGGTGCTGGCGCCGCTGAGGCCGACGAAGTCGCCCGGCATGGCGAAGCCGGCGACCTGGCGGCGGCCGTCGGCGGACAGGCGCACCAGGCGCAGCGCGCCGCGGGTGACCGTGTAGACGTGCTTGCGCGGCTCGCCCTGGCGGGCCAGTACCGCGCCGGATTCCAGCACCTGCACGCTGGCCGCGGCTTCCAGGGCCTGCATCTCCTCGCGCGAGAGCACCGAGCAGACCGCCAGGTGGCGGACCTGGCAGTGCAGGCAGGATCCGATCGGGCCGGCGTCTTCCGGTGGGGGCGTGAGGCAGGGACTGTCGAACGGAGGCCAGGACATGCGGATTGCCACTGAATCGGTGTGCATATGATACCGGGGCCGGGGCCGGTACCGGGGCGGCCAAGGTAGAATTGCAGGCTGAAGTGTTCCCCCCAGGAGTCACCCGCTTGATCAGGCCCCGCACCCCCGCCGGCGTCATGGAGCTGCTGCCCCGCGAGCAGATCGCCTTCCAGCGCATGCTCGACGTCATTCGCCGGAACTACGAGCGTTTCGGCTTCCTGCCGGTGGAGACCCCGGTCTTCGAGCTGTCCGACGTGCTGCTGACCAAGTCCGGCGGCGAGACCGAGCGCCAGGTGTACTTCGTGCAGTCCACCGGCGCCCTGGCCAACGCCGCCGCCGAGGGCGGCGCGGCCGGCCTGCCGGAAATGGCCCTGCGCTTCGACCTGACCGTGCCGCTGGCCCGCTACGTGGCCGAGCACGAGCACGAGCTGAGCTTCCCGTTCCGCCGCTACCAGATGCAGCGGGTGTACCGCGGCGAGCGCGCCCAGCGCGGCCGCTTCCGCGAGTTCTACCAGTGCGACATCGACGTGATCGGCAAGGACACCCTGTCGATCCGCTACGACGCCGAGGTGCTGGCGGTGATCCACGCGGTGTTCTCCGAGCTGGGGATCGGCGCGTTCCGCATCCAGCTCAACAACCGCAAGCTGATGCGCGGCTTCTTCGAGGCCCAGGGCGTCACCGATCCGCAGCAGCAGGCGCTGGTCCTGCGCGAGGTCGACAAGCTCGACAAGCGCGGCGCCGACTACGTGCGCGAGACGCTCACCGGCCCGGACTTCGGCCTGCCCGCCGCGGCCGTGGACCGCATCCTCGCCTTCGTCGAGGTGCGTTCGGCCTCGCACGACGACGCGCTGGCCCGCATCGACGCGGTGCTGGCCGAAGCCGGCGAGGGCGCCAGCGACGTGCTGCGCGCCGGCGCCGCCGAGCTGCGCGAGGTCCTGGGCCTGGTCAAGGCGATGGGCGTGCCGGAATCGGCGTACTGCCTGAACTTCTCCATCGCCCGCGGCCTGGACTACTACACCGGCACCGTCTACGAGACCCAGCTGGTCGAGCACCCGGGCATCGGTTCGATCTGCTCCGGCGGCCGCTACGAGGACCTGGCCAGCCACTACACCAAGTCGAAGCTGCCGGGCGTGGGCATCTCCATCGGCCTGACCCGCCTGTTCTGGCAGCTGCGCGAGGCCGGCCTGGTCGAGGGCATCGCCGAGAGCAGCGTGCAGGCCATGGTTGCGCTGATGGACGAGTCGCAGCTGCCGCAGGCGCTGGACATCGCCCGCCACCTGCGCGCCGGCGGCATCAACACCGAAGTGCAGATGGAAGCGCGCAAGGTCGGCAAGCAGTTCCAGTACGCCTCGCGGGCCGGCATCCGCTTCGTCGTCCTGGCCGGCGAGGACGAGCTCGCCCGCGGCGTGGTCGCGGTCAAGGACCTGGCCCGCGAACAGCAGTTCGAAGTGCCGCGCGAGGAACTGGCCGGCACCCTGCGCGTCGAGCTCGAACAGGCCCGAGCCCTGGCCGGCCGCTGAGCCTGCCGCACCCGCACCACGGAACCACTGCATGCAGAGCATCCGTCTCGACGGTCAAAGCCTGACCCGCGACCGCCTGGTCGCGGTCGCCCGCGGCGCGAAGGTCGAGCTCGACCCGCGCGCCCTCGAAGCGGTGCGCCGCGCCGCCGACTTCCTCGCCGAACAGGTCCGCCGCGAAGAGCCGATCTACGGCGTCTCCACCGGCTTCGGTTCCAACGCCGACAAGCTGCTGGGCGCGCATCCGCTGCGCGACGAGCTGCCCGGCGCGAAGCCTTCGGGCCGCTCGCTGCACGAGGAACTGCAGCACAACCTGATCGTCACCCACGCCGTGTGCGTGGGCGAGCCGATGGCTGCCGACGTGGTCCGGGCGATGCTGTGCATCCGCATCAACACCCTGCTCAAGGGCCACTCCGGCATCCGCGTGCAGACCCTCGAGGCGATGGCGGCGATGCTCAACGCCGGGATCGTGCCGGTGGTGCCGCAGCTGGGCTCGGTCGGCGCCTCCGGCGACCTGGCGCCGCTGTCGCACCTGGCCATCGTCCTGCTCGGCGGCGGCGAGGCCTTCTTCGAAGGCGAGCGCCTGCCCGGCGCCGAGGCGCTGCGCCGCGCCGGCCTGCAGCCGGTGTCGCTGTCGTACAAGGAAGGCCTGGCGCTGAACAACGGCACCGCGCAGATGCTGGCGATGGGCGTGCTGGCGCTGCACCGCCTGGAGCTGATGCTCGACACCGCCGACCTGGCCGCGGCGATGACCATCGACGCCTTCGCCGGCCGCCTCGGCGCCTTCGCCGAAGAAGTGCACGCGCTGCGCCCGCATCCGGGCCAGGTGCAGGTGGCGGCCAACCTGCGCCGCCTGCTGTCCGGTTCGACCCTGGCCGACATCCCGTACCACCTGGTGCCGAAGTTCCGGCCGTGGCTGCCGTCGAGCTGGGACACTGACGAATCGCGCGAGCTGCACTTCGACATCGGCTGGGACTGGGTCCCGGCCGACCAGCGCCATGGCCGCGAGAAGTTCTACCAGCGCTTCCTGCCGTTCCGCGGCGGCAAGAAGCACCAGCCGCAGGACAGCTATTCGCTGCGCTGCATCCCGCAGGTGCACGGCGCGGTGCGCGACGCCGCCGCGCAGGCCGCGCGCGTGCTCGAGATCGAGCTCAACGCGGTCACCGACAACCCGCTGGTGTTCCCCGACAAGACCGACGCGGCCTACGTCGAGGAGCAGGTGATCTCCGCCGGCCACTTCCACGGCATGCCGCTGGCGCTGGCGCTGAGCTACCTCAAGGCGGCGATCCCGACCCTGGCCTCGATCTCCGAGCGCCGGCTCAACAAGCTGGTCGACCCGGCCACCAACGACGGCCTGCCGGCGTTCCTGATCGGCAACGAGGACGGCACCGAGTCGGGCCACATGATCGTGCAGTACACCGCCGCGGCCATCGTCAACGACCTGGCCAGCCGCGCGCATCCGGCCTCGGTGTTCTCGGTGCCGACCAGCGCCAACGCCGAGGACCACGTGTCGATGGGCGCGAACGAGGCACGCCACGTGCTGGCCATGGTCGAGGACCTGGGCAAGGTGCTGGCGCTGGAGCTGTACACCGCCGCCCAGGCGCTGGACCTGCGCCGCGACATGATCAATGCCGCGCGTGCCCTGGCCCGTCGCGCCGATGCCGGTGCGCTGGCGGACAAGGTCCAGGGCGGTCCATCCGCCGATGCGCCTTCGCGTGGCCGATTCCTGCAGGAGGTCGAGGCCCTGCGCGAGCAGCTGGCCCAGGCCGATGCCTTCCACCCGGGTGTGGCGGTGGCCGCCGCGCATGCGCGCATCCGCCAGGAAGTGGCCTTCCTCGAGCGCGACCGCGCGCTCGACGGCGAGGTCGCGGCGATGGTCCGGCTGGTCGCGTCCGGCGCCCTGCTGGAAGCGCTGCCGCGGACCTAGCCGCCGGCGACGTGGACCTGGTCGCGGCCGCCTGACTTGGCCGCGTACAGCGCCGTGTCTACCACCTGCAGGGCCAGGTCGCTGGCGATGCCGGGACTGGGGTCGGCGGTGTCGACCACGTGCACGCCGATGCTGGCGGTAACCGACACTTCCGGCCCGCGCGTGCGGATCGGACCGGCGCGCAGGCGCTTGCAGATTTCCTCGGCCAGCTCGCGGGCGCGGTGCACGTCCATGCCGGGCAGGGCGGCGATGAACTCCTCGCCGCCGTAGCGCGCCACCAGCGCGTGGTGCGGTCGCAGCACCGCCTCGACGATCCGCGCGCAGCGGCGCAGGCAGTCGTCGCCGACCAGGTGGCCATGGCGGTCGTTGATCGCCTTGAAGTGGTCCAGGTCGACCATCAGCAGCGACAGCGGCTGCTCCTGCAGGCGCGCCGCCTCCAGCAGCGATTCGAAGCGTTCGCGGAACCAGCCGCGGTTGTACAGGCCGGTGAGCGGATCGTGGCGGCTGGCCTCGCGCAGGCGCGCGTGCGCGGTCTCCAGCTGCACCAAGGCGTTGCGCAGCTCGCCGGTGCGTTCCAGTACCTGCGATTCCAGCTGGAGTTTCGCGCGGCGCACGATGCGCTCGTTCTCGTTGCGCAGCGAGGCGTAGCGGTAGCTCAGCGCCACCGACAGCAGCAGCATTTCCAGCGCCGAGCCGATCTGCACGCCGTACCCGCTGAGGAACGATTTCGGGAGCAGGCCGAAGGCCAGCAGGGTGAACATCGCCGTGCCCAGCAGGAAGGTGGCCCAGGCCAGCAGGAACAGCCGCGCCGAGCGGTCGCCGCGGCGCATCGCCACCAGGGTGACGGTGAGGATCCAGCCGATGCTCAGGAACACCGACGCCGACGCCAGCGGCGTGGCGATCCGGTAGGGCAGCCAGACCGAGGCCACGCCCAGGGCCATGAAGTAGGCGATGCACGCGAGGGTGACGCGGTCGCCGACCGGCCAGGCGGTGCGCAGGCGCAGGAACACCCGCGCGAACTGCTGCATGCCCACCTGCGCCAGGCAGATCGACAGCGGCACCGCCAGGTCGGCCAGCCACGGCGAGCCCGGCCACAGGTATTCGAAGCCCAGGCCATTGAGGGTCAGCAGCACCAGGCCGAAGGCGCCGATGTGGAACAGGTACCAGAAGTAGCTGGCGTCGCGCAGCGCCAGCCACAGCACCAGGTTGTAGAAGAACAGCGCTACCAGGATGCCGTAGTAGATGCCGATGGCGAACTGCGCGTCGCGCGACAGCTCGATGAACGCCGCCGGCGTGTACAGGGTCAGCGGCACTTGCATCGAGCTCTGGCTCTGCACCCGCAGCAGCAAGTCGGCGCGCTCGCCCGGCGGCAGCTCGAGCATGAAGTTCGGGTAGCGGTAGCGCACGGCGCGCGCGTCGAACGGCAGGTGGTCGCCGCCGGCATCGTGTTCGATGCGGCCGTCGGCGTGGCGCACCCACAGGTCGAGGCGGTCGCTGAGCGGGTATTCCTGCACCAGCAGCCACTGCCGCTGGCGCGTGTCCTGGTTGCCCAGGGGGATGTGGAACCAGAACGCGCCGTGCTGGAAGCCGAACGCCGCGCCGGTGGCGGGCAGGGCCTCGAAGTGGCCCTGGTCCACCTCGCGCCAGGCATCGGCGACGTCCATCGTGCCGGTGTCGTCGTGCAGGTAACGGGTGTGCGGGGCCAGCGCGAGCTGGCCCTGGTTGCGGTCGAGCAGCGCCTGCGCCAGCGCCGGCGCGGCCAGGACAAGTCCCAGCAGCGCGCCCAGCCAGCACCAGAGCCTGCCGTGTTTCCGTTGCGCCATCCGCCCCCCGGAACCCGTCCCCCCTTCCGGCAGTGTAGGCGTCCGCGGGCAACCCTGCACCGCATCGGCCTGGCCGCCAACTTGGTGAGTCCGCCCGTGAAGAGCCAGTGAAACACCCTTGGAACCCCTCTCCCCCCGGGAGAGGGGCCAGGGGAGAGGGCCGGTTTCCTCTGCGGCCTCCATGAGCCCGCACCCTGGTCCTGTTCCCAGTGCGCCGGCAACGGGCGTCCCTGTCAGCACCACAACCGGGGTGCGGTTGCCGACAGGCCGCCGACGCAGTGCCCGCCGACCACCACTAGGTGCCGTCAGGGCAACCGCCGGCCGGCCTCGGGGCATCGACGGTCAGGTTGATGTGATACGACTGGGGCATGTTGTCGAAGCCGGCCAACCGCTGCTTCGTGCCCAGAGCCGGAGGGAGCCTGCGTATGCGATGGAATGGTGTCGGCGGGCGAAGGGTCTGGGGCATGGCCTGGCCGCTGGCGGCCGGGTGGGCGGGCAGGGCCTAGTGGCGTGTCTCGAGGCTGAACGCTCCGGTCCCGCCCGGCCATCCGTGATTGACCGATGCTGCATTGCGGCGTAATGTATTAGCACGCTAATACGTTGATACGTCATGAAGCCCCGTCCCACCCCCGCTTCCGCCCGCCCCTCCGACCAGTCGCTGCAGGTGCTGGCCGATGCCATCGCCTCGCTGCAGACCGGCGAGGAGGTCGCGGCTTTCCTGCGCGACCTGTGCACGCCGGCCGAGCTGGAGGCGATGGTCGACCGCTGGGGGGTGGTGCCGCTGCTGCTCAAGGGCGTGCCGTATCGCGAGATCTACGAGCTGACCGGGGTCAGCGTCACCACCATCGGCCGGGTCGCGCGCACGCTGGAGCGCGGTGCCGGCGGCTATGCACTGGCCCTGGGCCGGAGCGCCACCTCCAGCGCGGAAACCACACGATGACTCCCCCCCTTGGATCGGCCACCCGCGACCGCCTGCGGATCGCCATCCAGAAGAGCGGCCGCCTGGCCGAGCCGGCCCGAGCCCTGCTGGCTTCCTGCGGCCTGAGCTGGCGCGAGAGCCGCGACAGGCTGTTCTGCTACGGCGAATCGCTGCCGGTGGACCTGCTGCTGGTCCGCGACGACGACATCCCCGGGCTGATCGCCGACGGCGTCTGCGACCTGGGCATCGTCGGCCGCAACGAACTGGACGAACAGGCCGGCGCCCGCGCGCGCATCGGCCTGGCCCCGGCCTACCGCGCGCTGCGCGGCCTCGGCTTCGGCCAGTGCCGGCTGATGCTGGCGGTGCCGGACGAGTGGGAATGGACCGGTGCCGGGCAGCTGCAGGGCACCCGCATCGCCACCAGCTACCCGGCGATCCTGGCGCAGTGGCTGGAGGAGCGCGGCATCGACGCGCAGGTGGTGGAGCTGTCCGGCTCGGTGGAGATCGCCCCGCGCCTGGGCACCGCCGACCTGATCTGCGACCTGGTCTCCAGCGGCGCCACCCTCAAGGCCAACCAGCTCAAGCCGGTCGAGACCCTGCTCGAGAGCGAGGCGGTGCTGGCCGGTCCGGCTGGCAGCTTCGACGACGCCCGCGCCGACCTGGCGCAGATGCTGCTGCGACGCATGGACGGCGTGCTTCAGGTGCGCGAGCGCAAACTGCTGATGTTCAACGCCGACCGCGAGGCGCTGCCGGCACTGGAGCGCCTGCTGGCCGACGCCGGCCCGCTGGTCCAGCTGCCCTCGTCGAACGGCGGGCTGGCCCTGCAGGCCATGTGCGAGGGCGCGGTGAGCTGGCAGCGGCTGGAAGAGCTGGAGCGCGCCGGTGCGCGCCAGCTGATGGTCCTGGGCGTGGAGAGGTCACTGGCATGAGCGCCGTGCAGAGCAATGCAGTGCAGCCGGCCTGGAACCGCCTGCAATGGGCTGCGCTGGATGCGGACGCGCGCCGCCGCGCGCTGACCCGACCGGTGCAGGTCGTGGCCGACGCCACCCGCCAGGCCGTGGTCGCCGTGCTCGACGCCGTGCGCACGCGCGGCGACGAGGCGCTGCGCGAACTGACCGCGCGCTTCGACAAGGTCGACCTCGAACGCTTCGAGGTCAGCGCCGGGGAATTCGCCGCCGCCGAAGCCGCGGTGGCGCCGGAGTTGCGCCAGGCCATGGCCGAGGCCGCTTCGCGCATCGAGGCCTTCCATCGCGCCGGCATGGGCAAGGCTTACAGCGTCGAGACCGCGCCGGGCGTGCTCTGCGAGCGCATCATCCGTCCGGTGCCGCGCGTGGGCCTGTACGTGCCGGCCGGCAGCGCGCCGCTGCCGTCGACCGCGCTGATGCTGTGCGTGCCGGCCGCGCTGGCCGGCTGCCGCCAGGTGGTGCTGTGCACGCCGCCGCGCGCCGATGGCAGCGCGGATCCGGCCGTGCTGGTGGCCGCGCGCCTGGCCGGCGTCGGCCGCGTGTTCAAGCTCGGTGGCGCCCAGGCGATCGCCGCGCTGGCCTTTGGCACCGCCAGCGTGCCCAAGGTCGACAAGATCTTCGGACCGGGCAACAGCTACGTCGACGAGGCCAAGCGCCAGGTCGCGCAGTCCGGCGCCGCGGCCATCGACATGCCGGCCGGTCCCTCCGAGGTGCTGGTGATCGCCGACGACGGCGCCGATCCGGCCTTCGTCGCCGCCGACCTGCTGTCGCAGGCCGAGCACGGCCCCGATTCGCAGGTGCTGCTGCTGTCCGACAGCGCCGGCCTGATCGACCGCGTCGAGGCCGAGCTCGCGGTGCAGCTGGCCGCACTGCCGCGCGCTTCCATCGCCAGTCGCGCGCTGGCGTCCTCGCGCCTCATCCAGACGGGCTCGATCGAGGAAGCCTTCGCGATCAGCAACGAATACGCGCCCGAGCACCTGATCCTGGCGCTGCGCGAGCCGCGCCAGTGGCTGGACCGGGTCGAGGCCGCCGGCTCGGTGTTCCTCGGCGACTGGACCCCGGAGGCGCTGGGCGACTACTGCAGCGGGACCAACCACGTCCTGCCCACCAACGGCGCCGCGCGCGCCTGGAGCGGGGTGAGCGTGGCCAGCTTCCAGAACTTCGTCAGCGTGCAGGCGGCCAGCCGCGAGGGCATCCTCGCCATCGGCGATTGCGCGGTGACCATGGCCCGCGCCGAACAGCTCGATGCGCATGCCAACGCAGTCGCACTGCGACTGGAGGCGGCCGGCGCATGAGCGGTCCGGCCACGAACAAAGACGACGCGCTGCTGCGCCTGGTCCGCGAGGACCTGCGCGGTTTCGGCGGCTACAGCTCCGCGCGCAGCCACCCGCTCAGCGGCGAGATCTGGCTCAACGCCAACGAGAGTCCGTGGGCGAACCCGGCCGACGCCGACAGCCGCTGCCGCCGCTATCCGGAGCCGCAGCCGCCGGCGCTGCGCGAGGCGCTGGCGCGCCTGTACGGGGTCCGCGAGGAGCAGCTGCTGGTCGGCCGTGGCAGCGACGAGGCCATCGACCTGCTGGTGCGCGCGCTGTGCGTGCCGAAGCGCGACGCGATCGTGACCACGCCGCCGGTGTTCGGCATGTACGCGGTCAGCGCACGGCTGCAGGATGCGCCGCTGCGCGAGGTGCCGCTGGTCGATGGTCCGGCCGGTTTCGGCGTGGACCTCGAAGCGGTGACGCTGGCGGCGGAGCAGGGCAATGCCAGACTGGTGTTCCTGTGCAGCCCGTCCAATCCCACCGGCACCGACGTGCCGCTGGCCGGCATCGCCGCGCTGGCGCAGCGCCTGGCCGGCCGCGCGCTGGTCGTGGTCGACGAGGCCTATGGCGAGTTCTCGGACCAGCCATCGGCGACCAGCCTGATGGGCGAACACCGCAACATCGCCGTGCTGCGGACGCTGTCCAAGGCGCACGCCCTGGCCGCGGCGCGGATCGGCACGCTCATCGCCGATCCAGCCCTGATCCGCGTGCTGCGCGCCTGCCAGGCGCCGTATCCGGTGCCGACGCCGTGCGCCGACCTGGCCATCGCCGGCCTGTCCGACGAAGCCCTGGCGCGCACCGCCGAGCGCGTGGCGACGGTGCGCAGCGAGCGAGCACGGCTGGCCACGGCGCTGGCCGACATGCCTGGCGTGCGCCGGGTCTACCCGTCCTCCGGCAACTACCTGCTGGTGCGCTTCGACGACGCCCAGGCCGCGTTCGACGGCCTGCTCGCCGCCGGCGTGGTCGTGCGCGACCAGCGCGCCGCGCCGCAGCTGGGCGACGCCCTGCGCATCACCATCGGCAGTCCCGAACAGAACGACCGCGTGCTGGCAACGCTGGCGGTCCAGGAAGCAGCAGCATGACCCCGATCCTCTTCATCGACCGCGACGGCACCCTGATCGAGGAGCCCGAGGACTTCCAGATCGACGCCTACGGGAAGCTGCGCTTCGTCAAGGGCGTGATCCCGGCGCTGCTGAAGCTGCGCGACGCCGGCTACCAGTTCGTGATGGTCTCCAACCAGGACGGCCTGGGCACCGAGAAGTACCCGCAGGAAAGCTTCCAGGGTCCGCACGACCTGATGATGCAGGTGTTCGAAAGCCAGGGCATCCGCTTCCGCGACGTGCTGATCGACACCAGCTGGCCGCACGAGAACAAGCCCACGCGCAAGCCGGGGATCGGGCTCGTGCTGCCCTATATCCAGGACCGCTCGATCGACTGGAAGCGCTCGGCCATGGTCGGCGACCGCCCGACCGACAACGAGTTCGCCGCCAACCTGGGCATCCGCGCGTTCCAGCTGAAGACCCCGCAGTTCGGCGGCGAGTGGGACTGGGCGGGGATCGCCCACGAGCTGGCCGACGCGCCGCGCAAGGCGGTGGTCCAGCGCAATACGAAGGAGACGAAGATCCGCGTCGCCGTCGACCTGGACCGTGCCGCCGAGCCGAAGATCCACACCGGCCTGCCGTTCTACGACCACATGCTCGAGCAGATCGGCAAGCACGGCGGCTTCGCCCTGGAGATCGAGGCCGAGGGCGACCTGCACATCGACGAGCACCACACCATCGAGGACACCGCCCTGGCCCTGGGCCAGGCCCTGCGCGAGGCGCTGGGCGACAAGCGCGGCATCGGCCGCTACGGCTTCACCCTGCCGATGGACGAGACCCAGGCCAGCGCGGCCCTGGACTTCAGCGGCCGCCCGTACCTGGTCTACCAGGGCAGCTTCGCCCGCGAGCGCGTCGGCGACATGCCGACCGAACTGGTGCCGCATTTCTTCCGCTCGCTGTGCGATGCCGCGGGCCTGAACCTGCACATCAGCGTCACCGGCGACAACGACCACCACAAGATCGAAGCCAGCTTCAAGGCGCTGGCGCGCGCGCTGCGCCAGGCCATCCGCCGCGAGGGCGACGCGCTGCCGTCGACCAAGGGGGTGCTGTGAGCGACGTCGCCATCATCGATGCCGGCGGCGCCAACCTCGGCTCGGTCTGCTATGCGCTGGAACGCCTCGGCGTCGCCCCGCGGGTAGTGCGCGACGCGGCCGGGCTGGAAGGCGCCGACCGCGTGATCCTGCCCGGCGTCGGCGCGGCCCCGGAAGCGATGCGCCGCCTGCACGCGCAGGACCTGGTGGAGCCGCTGCGCCGGTTGCAGGCGCCGCTGCTGGGCATCTGCCTGGGCATGCAGCTGCTGTACGAAGGCTCGGAAGAGGGCGACGTCGAATGCCTGGGCCTGCTGCCCGGCGTGGTCCGGCACATGCGCCCGGGGCAGTGCATCCGCATCCCGCACATGGGCTGGAACGGGCTGCGCATCATGCGGCCGTCGGCGCTGATGGACGGCGTGCCCGAGGGCGCCAGCGCGTACTTCGTGCACAGCTATGCGGCGCCGCTCACGGCGGACACGGTCGCCGCCAGCGACCATGGCAGCCTGTTCACCGCGGTGGTCCAGCGCGGCCGCCATTGCGGCGCACAGTTCCATCCGGAACGCTCGGCCGCCACCGGCGCGCGGATCCTGCGCAACTTCCTGGAGATGGATTTCTGATGGGCTTCACCGTTTACCCGGCGCTGGACATCCGTGGCGGCAAGGTCGTGCGCCTGGCCCAGGGCGATTACGCGCGCGAGACGCAGTACGGCGACGATCCGCTGCCGCGCGCCGCCGCATTCGCGGCCGCCGGCGCGCGCTGGATGCACCTGGTCGACCTGGACGCGGCCCGTGCCGGCGGCTACACCCTGGCGCCGCTGCTGGCGGCGATCAGCCGCGAGACCGGCCTGCAGGTGCAGACCGGTGGCGGCGTGCGCTCGCGCGACGACGTGGCGCGGATCCTCGATGCCGGTGCCGCGCGCGTGGTGGTCGGATCGCTGTCCGTGCGCGAGCCGGAGGCCGTGCTGGCCTGGCTGGACGAATTCGGCGGCGAGCGCATCACCGTGGCCCTGGATACGCGCCAGGACGAGGCCGCTACCTGGCAGCTGCCTGTGCATGGCTGGACCGAGGATGCCGGGGTCACCCTGGACGCGCTGCTGCCGCGCTACGTCGAGGCCGGCCTGCGCCACCTGCTGTGCACCGACATCGCCCGCGACGGCATGCTGTCCGGGCCGAACCTGGACCTGTACGCGCACCTGCATGCGCTGGCGCCGGAGGTGGCCGTGCAGGCCTCCGGCGGCGTGCGCGACGCCGGCGACGTGGCGGCCGCGCGCACGGCCGGCTGTGCCGGCGCGGTGCTCGGCCGCGCCCTGCTGGAAGGGCGCCTGGCCCTGGCCGACGCACTGGTGCTGGAGAAGCCCGCATGCTGAGCCGCCGCATCATTCCCTGCCTGGACGTGCGCGACGGCCGCGTGGTCAAGGGCGTGCGCTTCCGCGACCACGTCGACATGGGCGACATCGCCGAGCTGGCGATGCGCTACCGCGACGAAGGCGCCGACGAGCTGGTGTTCTACGACATCAGCGCCAGCCCGCAGGGGCGTTCGGTCGACCACGCCTGGGTCGAGCGGGTGGCACGGCTGATCGACATCCCGTTCTGCGTCGCCGGCGGCATCCGCGACGTGGAGACCGCGCGCCGCGTGCTGCATGCCGGCGCCGACAAGATCTCGATCAACTCGCCGGCGCTGGAGCGTCCCGCGCTGGTCTCCGAACTGGCCGACGCCTTCGGCGTGCAGTGCGTGGTGGTCGGCATCGACTCGATCCGCGAGGCCGACGGCCAGTGGCGGGTGCGGACCAACACCGGCGATCCATCGCGGACCCGCGAGCCGGGCGTGCGCACCCTCGACTGGATCGTCGAGGCGCAGCGCCTGGGCGCCGGCGAGATCGTGCTCAACTGCATGGACAGCGACGGCGTGCGCCGCGGCTACGACATCGTCCAGCTGCGCGAGGCGCGTGCGGCCTGCCACGTGCCGCTGGTCGCCTCGGGCGGCGCCGGCGAGATGCTGCACTTCGCCGAAGCCTTCGAACAGGCCGACGTGGACGGCGCGCTGGCCGCCAGCGTGTTCCACGGTGGCACCATTGCCATTCCGGAACTCAAGCGTTTCCTGCGCCAGCGGGACATCGAGGTGAGAGATGTCTGAATCCGTTTCCGTGGCGACCCGCGTGCGCGGCCCGACCCTGCTGTGCGAGTCGCTGGACTGGGACAAGGGCGAGGGCCTGCTGCCGGCGATCGTGCAGGACGCCGACACCCTGCGCGTGCTGATGCTCGGCTACATGAACCGCGACGCCTTCCGCGCCACCCTGGATACGCGCCTGGTCACCTTCTACAGCCGCAGCAAGCAGCGCCTGTGGACCAAGGGCGAGACCTCCGGCCACGTGCTGGAGCTGGTCGGGATCGACACCGACTGCGATTCGGACGCGCTGCTGGTGCTGGCGCGCCCGCGCGGCCCGACCTGCCACCTGCAGCGCGCCAGCTGTTTCGCCCACGCGCCGGCGCAGGTGGAGGCGCCGCCGCAGGGCGACGTCTCCTTCCTCGGCGAACTCGACGCGCTGGTCGCGCGGCGCGCCCGCGAGCGGCCCGAGGGCAGCTACACCACGAGCCTGTTCGAGTCCGGGGTGCGCCGGATCGCGCAGAAGGTGGGCGAGGAGGGGGTGGAGACCGCGCTGGCCGGCGTGGCCCAGAACGACGAGCAGCTGCTCGGCGAGGCCGCCGACCTGGTCTACCACCTGACCGTGCTGCTGCACTCGCGCGGGCTGTCGCTGGCGCACGCGGTCGAAGTGCTGGAGCAGCGCCACCGCGGCTGAGGGGCGGGGCCGCCGGTGGCGGGGACGACTACAATCGCGGTTCCTTCCTGCCAATGGTGACGCGATGTTCCTGCGCGCCTCCGCCGCCCTGGTCCTTGCGGCGTCCATCCTGCCGGTCGCGGCGTACGCGGCCACCACCGTCGCGGTAGGCGGCCAGGTCTACCTGGAACAGGATGGCCGGCCGGGGCGTACCGCCGGCGACGTCGCGCTGGCCGACGTGGCCGTCTCCGACGGCGAGCGCATCGTGCGCACCGATGCGCAGGGGCGCTACCGCATCGATGCACGCCCGGGCGCGCACGTCTTCGTGGTCAAGCCGGCCACCCTGCGCTTTGCGCCGGCGGCCGACGGCCTGCCGGCGTTCTGGCGCGCGGTGCCGGCGAAGGGCCGCGTGCAGGCCGACTTCGCGCTGCTGCCCGGGACCGCGTCCGCGGAGGCTGCGACCGAAGTGCTGGTGTTCACCGACAGCCAGGTGAAGAGCCGGGACGACATCGACTACTACCGCCGCGACATCGTCGAGCCGATCATTGGCCGCCATCCGGCCGCGCTGGGCGTGACCCTCGGCGACCTGGTCGACGACGAAATGCAGCTCTACGCCGAGCTCAACGCCGTCACCACCCGGCTGCAGGTGCCCTGGTTCCACGTGCCGGGCAACCACGACGTCGAGCCGGGCGCCAAGGACGACGCGGCTTCGCTGACGAGCTGGCACGCGGTCTACGGCCCGGACACCTACGCGGTGGAGGAGGGCGGTGCCGCGTTCGTGTTCCTCGACGACGTGGTCGTGCAGCCGGGGCAGGGCCCGGGCTACATCGGCGGCCTGCGCGAGGACCAGTTCCGCTTCCTCGAAGCCTACCTGGACCAGCTGGTCCCCGAGCGCCTGGTGGTGTTGGGCATGCACATCCCGGTGTTCGATACCGGCGGCCGCCAGACCTTCCGAGCCGCCGACCGCGCGCGCCTGTTCGCGCTGCTGCGCGAGCGCCCGCGCGTGCTCCTGCTCAGCGGCCACAGCCACGTGCAGCAGCACTACTGGCATGGGGAAAAGGAGGGCTGGCAGGGTGCGGCGCCGCTGCACGAGTACAACGTCGGCGCGGCCTGCGGCGCGTTCTGGTCGGGCGTGGCCGATGCGCAGGGCATTCCCGACGCGACCATGGCCGACGGCACGCCCAACGGCTACGCCACGCTGTCGATCGATGCCTCGGGCGGTTACGCGCTGGCCTACCATCCGGCCCGCATAGGGACCGACGATCCGGCCTTCACCCGGGCCATGGCCCTGCACGCGCCGAGGGTGCTGCGCAAGGGCGCGTACCCGGCCTGGGGCGTGTTCGCCAACGTGTTCATGGGCGATGCCTCCACCCGCGTCGAATACCGCATCGACGGAGGCGCCTGGAAGCCGATGAAGCGCGTCGAGCGCGCGGACCCGCGCCTGCTGGTGGAGAACGTGGCCGACGACCTGGCGCCGGCGCTGCGCGGCTTCGACCGCTCGCCCGAGGCGGTGGATTCCACCCACCTGTGGCGTGGCGCACTGGATACGGGACTGGCGCCGGGCGTGCACCGGGTCGAGGTACGCGCCTTCGAGCGCTGGCAGGGCGAGGTGCTGGCTTCGACCGAATACCGGCTGCAGGAAGCCGCGGGGGAATAGGCGCCGGTACGAAGTTCCGCGGCTGGCTGGCGAAGGCTGGCTGGCGGCGGACGCGTGACTGGCGCGCAGAGCGGCTGGTTGCGTGGCGCGCAGTCTAGCCAGCCGGCGCGGCGCGCGTTCAAACGCGAACCATTCCCGCTTCGGCGCCAGGGCGGCGCCGGCATGGCTCAGAGCGGCAGCTCGACCTCGAGGAAGCTGGACACGCGGGTGTGGCCGTGCGCGGCATCGCCGGCGCGCGGCTCGGCGTAGTCCGCCGGCCGGTCGACCAGCACGGTGTGCAGGCCGGCGGCACGCGCTGCGTCGAGCTCCTCGACCACGTCGGACAGGAACAGGATGTCGTGCGGCGCCAGGCCGATCTCCGTGGCGATGCGGGTGTAGCTGGCCGCCTCGCGCTTGCCGCCGACCTCGGTGTCGAACCAGCCGGAGAACAGCCCGGTCAGGTCGCCGGCGTCGCTGTGGCCGAAGAACAGCTTCTGCGCCGGCACCGAGCCGGAGGAGTAGACGTACAGCGGCAGCCCCAGCGAATGCCAGCGCTGCAGCGTCTGCGCCGCGTCCGGGTAGACCGGGGCGGTGAAGTCGGCGTTGCGGTAGCCGGCTTCCCAGACCATGCCCTGCAGCGCCTTGAGCGCGGTGTGCTTGCGGTCCTGGTCGATCCAGCCCTGCAGTGTCTCCACGATCATCGCGTCCTGGCACAGGCCGCCGGCCTCGACCGCGACCGCGTCCAGCCAGCGCCGCACCTCCGGCTCGTGCCCGTGCGCCTCGACGAAGCCGGGCAGGGCGCGCCGCGCGTAGGGGAACAGCACGTCGCGCACGAACGAGATGCTGCTGGTGGTGCCTTCGATGTCGGTGAGGATCGCGCGGGTCATGTCGTGGGCTGCAGAAAAAGCGCCCCTCCAGTGAGGGGCGCGGGATGAGGGGGGCGGCGGATCAGGCGGCTTCGGGCTCGTAGCGCGGGAAGCGGCCGGCGATGTCGGTGCCGGTGAAATGGCCCACCCAGCCATCCGGCTCGGTGAAGAAGCGGATCGCCACGAAGTTCGGCGACTCGCCCATGTCGAACCAGTGCTTCGTGCCGTCCGGCACCGCGATCAGGTCGTCCTTCACGCACTCGACCTCGTAGACCTTGCCTTCCACGTGCAGGGTGAACAGGCCGGAGCCGGCGACGAAGAAGCGGACCTCGTCTTCCTTGTGGAAGTGCTCGTCGAGGAACTTCCTGCGCATTTCCTCCCGGTTCGGGTTGTCCGGGGCGATGCTGACCACGTCCACGGTGCGGAAGCCGCGCTCGGCCACCAGCCGGTCGATATCGGCGCGGTAGGCCTCCATCACCGCTTCCGGGGAAGCGCCGGGCTCGATCGGCTTGCTGGCGCGCCAGCGCTCGAAGGTCACGCCGATCTTTCCCAGTTCGGCGGCAATGGCGTCCCCGTCGCGGCTGGCGAACAGGGGCTGGCCGGGATCGTTCTCGTCGAAGATGCGCAGTCGGCTCATGGGGGCGTTCTCGCGGCGTGGCGCACGGGGCGCGGGGACCGTCTAGGGTACCAGCTGCGCCGCCGCCCGCCGGCAACGCCAGCGCAACGGCGGCATGCGGCGCTGCAACGCCGCGGCTCAGCGGGCGCCGAGCTTGCGCAGCTCCAGCTCGCAGCCGAGCAGGAACTCGAACGCCTCCAGGTGGCGGCGCGCCTCGGCCATGTCGCGGCCCCAGGCGTACAGGCCGTGGCCGTCGATCAGGTAGCCCCACATGGCCTGGCGGTCGAGCAGGGCGTCCACCTGCGCCGACAGCACGGTCATGTCCTGGGTGTTGGCGAATACCGGCACGTCCACCGCGGTCTCGTGGGTGCTGTTGCCGTGGAAGGCCTTGAGCAGCTCGTAGCCTTCCAGGCGCACGTGGCCCTGGGGCGCGTAGAGGCGCGAGGCCACGGTCTGCACCGGCGAATGCGTGTGCAGCACGCAGCCGACCGCGGGGAAGCGCTGGTACAGGCGCGTGTGCAGCAGGGTCTCGGCGGACGGCCGCAGCGGGCGGCCGACGGCCTGGCCTTCGAAGTCGACGACCATGATGTCGCCCTCGACCAGCCGGCCCTTGTCGCGGCCGGACACGGTGATCGCCGCGTGGCGGTCGTCCAGGCGGTGCGAGAAGTTGCTGGAGGTGGCCGGCGTCCAGCCCAGCTGCGCAAGCTCGCGGATGTTGTCGATCAGCAGCCGGGCCAGCTCGCCGAGGCGGGCCTGGTCGTAGGGAACCTGGGGGGTGTTCATGGCGCGCAGTTTAACGCGCCACGGCTTCCTTCCGGCTGAAACCGCGGAAGGCCGCCCACGCCAGCAGGGCGATCACCAGCCCGCCGACCAGGGTCTTCCCCGGCGTCGAATAGACCAGCAGCCCGCAGGCCACCAGCGCGCCCATGCCCAGCACCTTCTCGCGGTGGGTGGACGGCCGTTCGCGCGTACCGAGCAGCAGGGCCAGGCCGGCGGCGACATAGGCCATCACCACCAGCACCACGACCATCTCGATCAGCACCTCGAACTGGCCCGAAACGGTCGGCGCCAGGGTGAGGAAGGCCAGCGCGGTCATCGACAGCGAGATGATGAACAGGCCGGTGGCGGCCGAACCGTTCGGGCGCAGGTGGCCGAACACCGCCGGCAGGAAGCCGCGCTGCGCCGCGCGCGCGCCGGACTCGCCGGTGACCAGCATCCAGCCGCCGAGCGTGCCGGTGGCCTTGATCGCGGCGGCGGCGGCGATGATCGGCATGGCCCAGGGCCCGAACATGTTCCCGGCGACCAGGGCGAACGGCGCGCCGGACTGGGCGAGCTCGGCGGCGGGCACGATGCCCATCATCAGCACGGAGGACACCAGGTACACCGCGCCGGCGATGGCGATGCCGCCGAGGGTGGCGCGCGGCACGTTGCGGTCCGGATCGTCGACCACGCCGGCGACCATCGCGCCGGTCTCCAGGCCGACGAAGGCCCAGAAGATCGGCGCCAGCGACTGCATCACCACGGTCACGTCGGACTGGCCGGACACGTTCCAGGAGTCGCGGTACACCGACGGATCGAAATAGGCCCAGCCGGCGGTGAGGATCAGCGCCACCGGCAGCAGGCCCAGCACCACGCACAGCGACTGGAAGCGCGCGATCGGCCGCGGGCCCATCAGGTTCAGCGCGAACATCAGCCAGATCAGCGCCACCTGGCCGCCCAGGCGCACGCCCGGTCCGTCGCCGACCGGCAGCCAGGTCTGCAGCACCACCAGCAGGTAGCCGAACGCGGCCACCGCGATGGCATTGTTGCCGATCCACGAGGACACCCAGTACATGGTCGTGGCCAGAAAGCTGACGTCGCGGCCCAGCGAGGGGCGCACGTAGTCGTCGGGCGACTCCAGGCCCGGGTGGTGCCGCGCCAGGCGCGCGAAGGCGCCGCCCAGCATCATCGCCAGCGCCGTGCACACCAGCCAGGCCAGCGCGGTGACGCCGCCGGACTTGGCCAGCATGGCCGGCAGAAGGAAGAACCCCGAACCGATCATGTTGTTGGCGACCACGAAGGTCGCCAGCACCGGACCGATCTTGCGTGCGGACGTTGCGCCCATCTTGCGCGTTTCCCCTGGGTGGAACGAAGCGGCCGGCGCAGGGCGCCGGCCGCGTGCGGATCGTGGTCAGCCGGCCCTGCGCAGCTTGCTGTGGCGGTAACCGTAGGCGAAGTAGATGACCTGGCCGAGCACGGTCCAGCCCACGAAGATCTTCCAGTGCTCCATGAACGACTGCAGGAACAGGAACAGGCAGGCGAGCAGGCCCAGCGGGCAGATCAGCCAGAACATCGGCACGCGGAACGGACGCGCCAGGTCCGGGCGGGAGAAGCGCAGCACGAACACGCCCACGCACACCGTGGCGAAGGCCAGCAGGGTGCCCATCGACACCAGCTCGCCGAGCACGCTCAGCGGCATGAAGCCGGCCAGCATGCAGGCCAGCACGCCGACGATGATCGTGCCCACGTACGGGGTCTGGAACTTCGGGTGGACCTTGCCGAACAGCTTCGGCAGCAGGCCGTCGCGCGACATCGAGTAGAAAATGCGCGGCTGCGCCATCAGCATGACCAGGATCACCGAGGACAGGCCGGCGATCGCGCCGATCTCCACCGCGGTCTTCAGCCAGCCCACGCTGGCGCCCGGGTCGGCCTTGAGCACTTCCTCCAGCGCGGTGGCCACCGGCTTGGCGGTGCCCAGCAGCGAGTAGTGGGTCATGCCGGTCAGCACCGCGCACACGGCGATGTAGATGATGGTGCATACCGCCAGCGAACCGAGGATGCCGATCGGCATGTCGCGCTGTGGGTTCTTGGCCTCGCCGGCGGCGGTGGAGACCGCGTCGAAGCCGATGTAGGCGAAGAACACGATGGTCGCCGCGCGGTACACGCCCTCGAGTCCGAACTGGCCCGGACCGGTGTTCTCCGGGATGAACGGGGTCCAGTTGGCCGGATCGACGTACTGGATGCCGAAGCCGAGGAAGGCGGCGATGACCACCACCTTGATGCTGACGATGATCGCGTTGACGAAGGCCGACTGGGTGATGCCGACGTAGCACAGGCCGCTGACCGCGGCGACGATCAGCACCGCCGGGAGGTTGATGATGCCGTCGGTGGCGATGAAGCGGCCTTCGCTCCAGGTGAGCGGCGCGGAGGCCAGTTCGGCGGGGAAGGGCAGTCCCAGCGTCGAAGTCAGGAAGCTGACCAGATACCCCGACCAGCCCACCGCGACCGTGGAGGACGCGAACAGGTACTCGAGCACCAGGCACCAGCCGATGAACCAGGCCACCGCCTCGCCGAGGGTGGCGTACGAATACGAATAGGCGCTGCCGGAGACCGGCATCATCGAGGCGAACTCGGCGTAGCACAGGCCCGCCATCGCGCAGGCAAAGCCGGCGAGGACGAAGCTGAGCATGATCGCCGGGCCGGCGTGGTTGGCCGCGGCCTGGCCGGTGAGCACGAAGATGCCGGCGCCGATCACCGCGCCGATGCCCAGCAGTACGAGGTGGCGGGCGGTCAGCGTGCGCCTGAGTTCCGATTCCCCCTGCAGGCTGCCCTCGA
The DNA here is from genome assembly GCF_000513955.1 of Pseudoxanthomonas suwonensis J47. Taxonomy (GTDB): domain Bacteria; phylum Pseudomonadota; class Gammaproteobacteria; order Xanthomonadales; family Xanthomonadaceae; genus Pseudoxanthomonas; species Pseudoxanthomonas suwonensis_C. Next base: position 203,859 of record NZ_KI911328.1, on the reverse strand, counting down.
ACGGTTCGCCCGCATCGACATGGCCGGCCGGTTCGACCGGTTTGACGATGAAAAGTCCCTTGGACATTGAGTGGTGTTCCCCTGTTGCCGCCGTCCGGATGGCTGTGGTCTGGTTGCCGCATGCGCCACCGGCGCGCAGCCCAAGCGCCGTACCTTGCCAAAGGGGCGTGAGGACCACAAGCTGTGCCGCGGCATTGCCGCAACGGCGCCCGCCCCGGCCGTGGCGGGCGCGCCCATTCATGGAAGGACGCGATGCGTTTCACCGATTTCCGCCGGCAGCTGCTCGACTATCGCCAGCGCCATCCCGAGGAAGCCGCCACCGTCGACGCCTTCGCCGCCCTGCTGGACGACCCGCAGGACCCGTTCGTGCGCGCGCGCCTGGAAGGACACTTCACCGGTTCGGCCTGGGTGGTCAGCGCCGACGGCGAGCGCGCCCTGCTGACCCACCACCGCAAGCTGGACCGCTGGCTGCAGCCGGGCGGGCACGCCGACGGCGACATCGACCTGGCGCAGGTGGCGCTGCGCGAGGCGCAGGAGGAAACCGGCGTGCCCGGCCTGCATCTGGAGGACGGCGGGCTGTTCGACCTGGACCGGCACTGGATCCCGGAACGCCGCGATGTGCCGGGCCACTGGCATTACGACGCGCGCTACGTCGTCCGCGCCGGCGCGGACGAACGTTACGTGGTCAGCGGGGAATCGTACGACCTGGCCTGGCGCGAGATCGTGGCGATCCACGCCAATGCGGACGACGATTCGATGCGGCGGCTGGCCGCCAAGTGGCTGGCGCGGCGGTCCGCCGCGCCCTGAGCCGGCGTCAGTACAGGACGCGGGTGCGCAGCGTGCCCGGGATCGCCGCCAGCTCCTCGCGCAGCAGCGCGCCCTGGGCCTCGTTGGCGGCCACGTCGATCACCACGTAGCCGACCTTCGGGTCGGTGCGCAGGAACTGGCCGTCGATGTTGAGCGCGTGGCGGCTGAAGATCTCGTTGATCTTCGACAGCACGCCCGGCACGTTGCGGTGGATGTGCAGCAGGCGCAGGCTGTCCTCGTGCTCCGGCAGGGTGACTTCGGGGAAGTTCACCGCCGACAGGGTGCTGCCGTTGTCGCTGTAACGGACCAGCTTGGCCGCCACTTCGACGCCGATGTTCTCCTGCGCCTCCAGCGTGCTGCCGCCGATGTGCGGGGTCAGGATCACGTTGTCGAAGCGGGTCAGCGGCGAGACGAACGGATCGTTGTTGCCCTTGGGCTCGACCGGGAACACGTCCACCGCCGCGCCGCCGACGTGGCCCGATTCCAGCGCGGTGGCCAACGCGTCGATGTCGACCACGGTGCCGCGCGAGGCGTTGATCAGGTGCGCGCCGCGCTTCATCGCCGCGATCTGCGTGGCGCCGAACATGTTCTTCGTCGCCGGGGTCTCCGGCACGTGCAGGGTGACGATGTCGGAACGCTCGAGCAGGTCCTCCAGGCTCTGCGCCGGACGCGCGTTGCCCAGCGAGAGCTTGGTCTCGATGTCGTGGAAGATCACGTTCATGCCCAGCGCCTCGGCGAGCACGCCGACCTGGGTGCCGATGTGGCCGTAGCCGATGATGCCCAGGGTCTTGCCGCGCGCCTCGTGGCTGCCGGCGGCCGACTTGGACCAGCCGCCGCGGTGGCATTCGGCGTTCTTCTGCGGGATGCCGCGCATCAGCATCACCGCCTGCGCGACCACCAGCTCGGCGACCGAGCGGGTGTTGGAGTAGGGCGCGTTGAACACCGGGATGCCGGCCAGCTCGGCGGTCTCCAGGTCGACCTGGTTGGTGCCGATGCAGAAGCAGCCGATCGCGATCAGGCGCTTGGCCTCGGCGAGCACGTCGGTGGTGAGCTGGGTGCGCGAGCGGATGCCGACGATGTGCGCCTCGGCGATACGCTTCTTCAGCTCGTCCTCGGGCAGCGACTTCTCGTGGAACTCGATCTGGCTGTAGCCCGCCGCCCGGAAGGTCTCCACCGCGGTCTGGCTGACGCCCTCCAGCAGCAGCACGCGGATATCCGATTTCGGGAAGGAGGTCTTCTTGGGCGACATGCGCGCTGCTTCCGGGAAAGTGGGGTCGGGAGCCCACAACTATGCCAGAAGCCCACCTCTTTTGCCGCAGTGCGTCATGCTGTTTCGCGCAACAGCGGCGGACGCCTGCGCGACGACTTGCGCGGGCAAAAGTTGCCGCTGAAACAGGCGCCTGGGGAGGGCGGCAGAGCGTGCCTCTGTGGCGCCCCCCATGCTGGACGCGACCGGCCCCGTACTGGCACGCTTGCAGGCTCCCGCACGTCCTGCCACACCGCCCCCATGACCGATCCCCGCCTCGCCGACCTGCTGCAGTCGGCGCCCGACCTGCGCCTGAAGACCGATCCGGCCGACCTCGAGCACTATGGCCGCGACTGGACCCGGCGCTGGACCCCGGCGCCGCTGGCGATCGCCCTGCCGGGCTCGCTAGAGGAAGTGCAGGTTGTGGTCCGCTGGGCCAACCGCCACAAGGTCGCGATCGTCCCCTCCGGCGGCCGCACCGGCCTGTCCGGCGGTGCGGTGGCCGCCAATGGCGAACTGGTGCTGAGCCTGGAGCGGATGAACAAGGTGCTGGAGTTCGATCCGGTCGACCGCATCCTCACCGTGCAGGCGGGCATGCCGCTGGAAGCCGTGCACAACGCCGCGGCCGAGCATGGCCTGGTCTATCCGGTCGACTTCGCCGCGCGCGGCTCGTGCTCGATCGGCGGCAACATCGCCACCAATGCCGGCGGCATCCGCGTGATCCGCTACGGCAATACCCGCGAATGGATCGCCGGCCTGACCGTGGTCACCGGCGCCGGCGAGGTGCTGCGGCTCAACCGCGCCCTGGTCAAGAATTCCAGCGGCTACGACTTCCGGCAGCTGATGATCGGCTCGGAAGGCACCCTCGGCATCATCGTCGAGGCGACCTTGCGCCTGACCGACCCGCCGCCGCCGACCAACGTCATGCTGCTGGCGCTGCCCTCGTTCGAGGTGCTGATGCAGGTGTTCGCCGAGTTCCGTGGCCGCTTGCAGCTGGAGGCCTTCGAGTTCTTCACCGACCGCGCGCTGCGCCACGTGCTGGCCCACGGCGCGCAGAAGCCGCTGGAGGACGAGTATCCGTTCTACGTGGTCACCGAGTTCGCCAGCAACGACGAGGCCACCGAGGCGGCCGCGATGGCCGCGTTCGAGCACTGCATGGAGCAGGGCTGGGTGGCCGACGGCGTGATCAGCCAGTCCGAGGCCCAGGCGCAGCAGATCTGGCGCCTGCGCGAGGGCATCACCGAGGCGGTGGCCAGGTACAAGCCCTACAAGAACGACGTGTCGGTGCGGATCTCGGCGATGCCGGCGTTCCTGGCCGAGACCCAGGCGCTGCTGGGCGAGGCCTATCCGCACTTCGACGTGGTCTGGTTCGGCCACATCGGCGACGGCAACCTGCACATCAACGTGCTCAAGCCCGACGACGCCACCGACGCGGATTTCGTCGCCCAGTGCGAGCACGTGACCAGGCTGCTGGCGCAGGCGCTGCAGAAGCATGGCGGCAGCATCTCCGCCGAACACGGTATCGGCCTGGTCAAGAAGCCCTACCTGGGCAGCACCCGCAGCGAGGCGGAGATCGCCCTGATGCGCGGGGTCAGGCAGGTGTTCGATCCCAACGGGATCCTGAATCCGGGCAAGCTTTTCGACTGAGCGCGCGGAAACGCGCGGGCGGCTGCGGTTAGTCTTGGGGCTCCGCCGCGCCGCGGCCCCAACAGCCTGCAGAACGATGAAGCACTACCTGCTCACCGCCACCCTGGTCCTGCTCGGCATCGCCGCTTCCCACGCGCTGGCCGCGAGTTTCGCCGGCACCTCGGCGGGCGCGTCCTCGGCCGGCTCCTCGGCGTCCTCCGGCAGCACCTCCGGCGACGACAAGCTGGTGCGCGAGGCGCGCGAGGACGCCGCCGGTTTCGTCGCCAGCGACGGCCGCCTGCGCAGCGCACGCCTCGAGGCGGCGCTGCGGGTGATGCGCGAGCGCGATCCTTCGGCCGTCCGGGCCAGCGACCTGGCGCTGGCCCGCCGCGTCCTCGCGCAGGACTGAGCGCGCGATCCATGCGTCCGTGGCGGTGCCTGGCCGCCGTGCTGTTCTCCGCCGGGACCCTGCTCCCGGTGGCACGGGCCGCGCCTGTGTTCCGCCTGGACGAGGGCATGCCGCCGCCGGAAGCCGCGGCCACGCGGCAGTTGCTCGATGAGGCCACCTCGCGGCTGCCCACCGCCTGGGCACAGGCGCTGGACCATCCGATCGACTTCGCCTGGCGCGATGACCTGCCCGAGGGCGTGCATGGCCGCGCGCATGCATGGCGCATCGGCCTGCGGCGCGAGCTGCTGCAGGCATGGATGGCGCGGCCCGCTCCGGCCGACGCCGACGACACGGCCACCCGCGCCGCCCTGGCCGCGATGCTCCACGAACTGGCCCATCTGTACGACCGCAGCCGCTCCGGCCGGCTGTCGCGCGATCCGCGCCTGCTCGACCTGGCCGGCTGGCAGGAAGCTGCATGGCGTCCCGGTCGCCGTGGGCGCAACGACTTCCGCGACCGCAGCCCGGATCCCTACGAACTCCGGTCGCCGCGCGAATACGTGGCGGTGAACCTCGAGCACTACCTGCTCGATCCGCAGTATCCCTGCCGACGCCCGGCGCTGGCCGCGTACTTCGACGCGAACTTCGGTACCACCATGCCGCGCGCGGATTGCGCACCGGGCCTGCCGTTCGTACGCGACGCGGTACGTGGTGGTGCCGGGCCGGAGCTGGTGGACCCGGCGCGCATCCACGCCGTCGACTACCTGCTGGCCGAAGGCAATGAGCGGCCGATGAGCCGCTGGGGCCACAGCATGCTGCGGCTGGTGGTGTGCGCGCCGGGACGGCCGCGCGGGCCGGATTGCCGGCTGGACCTGCAGCACCACCTGGTGCTGTCGTTCCGCGCTTTCGTCGACGACGTGCAGATCTCCAGCTGGCGCGGGCTGACCGGGTCGTATCCGTCGCGGCTGTTCGCCCTGCCGCTGGGGCAGGTGGTCGACGAGTACACGAAGGTCGAACTGCGCGGGCTGCGCTCGGTGCCGCTGGACCTGGAACGCGACGAGATCGAGGCACTGGCCGCGCGCGCGGCGCAGCTGCACTGGAACTACGACGGGCGCTACTTCTTCGTCGGCAACAACTGCGCGGTGGAAACCTGGAGGCTGCTGCACGACGCAGTGCCGCGGCTGGCCGCGATGGACCTGCAAAGCATCACCCCGAAAGGGCTGTTGGCGCGGCTGCGCCGGTCCGGCGCGACGGACGAGGCGGCTATCCCCGCCGCCCCGGAAGACCGGGTGCGCCTGGGCTATTACTTCGCCCCGGCCAATGCGACGTACGACGGGATGTACGCCGTGGTGCGCGAGGAACTTGCCACGCCGCAGGCCGACGCAGCGGCCTGGCTGGAACTGGATCCGGAAGCCCGTCGCGTGGTGCTGCCGCGTGCCGGCCTGCGGGCCGCCGCGGCCCTGCTGGTGCTGGAATCGGCGGCGGTACGCCGCGAGGAAGCGCTGGCGCGCGACGAGCTCAAGCGGCGCTGGCTGGACGAGCCCAAGGCGCTTGCTGGCGCAGGCGATGTGGCGGAGGCGCTGCGCGAATTCCTGCGCCTGGGTGGAGCCTTCAGTCGCCCGGCCTCCTGGCTGGACGGCGTGCCCGGTTACGGCCTGCCGCAGGCCGAGGAACGCGAGGTGCTGGAACGGCGCGCGGTTGCCGATGCAGCGGCGCGCGAGCGGCAGGCGCAGGCGCTGGAAACAGGCGTGCGCGGGCTGCTGTCGCCGCGGCGGCGGGCGGCGCTGGAAGGGGCCGAGCGGAACCTGGAGCTGCTGGGGGAACGGCTGCGCGAGCTGGCAGGGGAGCCGTCGTAGCAGGCGCACACGTGTCGTATCCGGGTCCGATCCCGGGTGCGCTTCGCTTACCCGGGCTACGAGCTTAGCGAACTGGCGGGCGGACCGTCGCGGGAGCGTGCCCGCCGTTGCGGCGGGCACGGAGGCGCATCGCGCGCTGGCGCCCGGGTGCGCTGCGCTTGCCCGGGCTATGGCGCGGTAACGTCAGTCAGCGCGGCCGCCGAACTCGCCGGTGGTCGTGTTGACCAGGATCTTCTCGCCGGTGGTGATGTACTCCGGGACCATGATCTCGATGCCGGTGCTGAGCTTGGCCGGCTTCGGGCGCTTGGTCGCGGTGCCGCCCTTCAGTTCCGGCGGGGTGTCGATCACTTCCAGGGTGACGTGCTGCGGCAGCTGCAGCGCCACCGGCTGTTCGTCGATCACCTGCACGTAGCAGCCGGCCAGGCCGTCGGTGATGTAGCCGGCGGCGTCGCCGATCGCGTCCGGATCGAGGGTGTAGGGGGTGTAGTCCTCGTCGTCGAGGAACACGAAGGCGTCGCCGTCCTTGTACGAGAAGGTGGCCTGGCGGCGCAGCAGCTCGACCTCGACCAGGTTGTCGTCGGCGTCGAAGCTGGCGTCCAGCTTGGTGCCACCGGGCACGGAGTACATGATGAAACGGTAGCGGACGTTGCCGCCGCGGCCCTGCGGCGAGCTGCGCTCGATGTCGCGGATCTGGTAGACGCCGTTGTTGTACTCGACGACGTTGCCCTTCTTGATTTCACTGGCTTTCATGGATGAAGTCCGGGATTGGAGATTCGGGATACGGGATTCGTTGTGCGGGCTGGGTTCTTCGTGATTCGACGATCGCGCCGGAGTGGTTCTGCTCTTGCTCCTCCCAATCCCCAATCCCGAATGCCCAATCCCCGCTCTTATTTCGGCGCCAGCCGCGTCGCGCCGTCGAGGCGGATGGTCTCGCCGTTGAGGTAGCGGGTCCGCAGGATGAAGGCGACGGTGTCGGCGAATTCGTCCGGCTGGCCGAGGCGGGCCGGGAACGGGATCGTCGCCGCCAGCGACTGCTGCACGCTCTCGGGCATGCCGTCGACCATCGGCGTCCAGAACACGCCCGGGGCCACGGTCATCACGCGGATGCCGAAGCGCGCCAGCTCGCGCGCCATGGGCAGGGTCATGCCGACCACGCCGCCCTTGGAGGCCGAGTACGCGGCCTGGCCGATCTGGCCTTCGTAGGCGGCGACCGAGGCGGTGTTGACGATCACGCCGCGCTCGCCGTCCCCGCCCGGCTCGTTGTACTGCATCAGCGCCGCGGCGGCCTTGGCCACGTTGAAGCTGCCGACCAGGTTGACCATCACCGTGCGGGCGAAGCCGTCCAGCGGCATCGGGCCTTCCTTGCCGAGCACGCGGCCGGCGCCGAGGATGCCGGCGCAGTTCACCGCGACGTTGAGCCCGCCGAGGAATCCGCGCGCGGCTTCGAGGTTGGCGGCGACGCCGGCCTCGTCGGTGACGTCGGTGCGGATGTAGCGGGCATTGGTCTCGCCGAGCAGGGCGACGGCCTCGGCGCCCTTGGCGTCGTTGACGTCGAGCAGGGCGACCTTGCCGCCATCGGCGACGATCCTGCGGGCCACGGCCAGGCCCAGGCCGGAAACGCCACCGGTGACGACGGCGCGGGCGGTATCAGGCTGCATCGAAAGGTTTCCGGTGAAAGAAGTCGCCCATTGTAGGCGGAGGCCCGGGGATGGCGGCAGGGGCCGCCCGGGGAGGAAGGTCCGATCGTGGCCCGGTGGCGGCCTTCGCGGTGTCGGAGTGGGCGGCCCGGCACGCGGCGCAGGGCGCCGCGGACCGCTCGCGCCACACCCGGGCCCGCCGGATCAGTCGCGCGGAACCGGCGGCGCCTCACGCCAGAGCAGGACTTCGGGGACGCCGGCGTCGTACTGGGCGAGGACCTCCTCGAAACCGAAGCGCGGGCGCCAGCCCAGGGTGCGGATCGCCAGGCCGGGATCGTAGACCCGGTCGATCGAGGAGGGCGGCAGCCAGCCGCGCAGGGCCAGCGCCGATAGGAGCGCCGGCGCACGCCGGGCCAGTACCGCCGGCGCATCCGCCAGCAACCCGGCGGCGTCCTCGCGTTCGAACGGGGTCGCACCGGAGACCACGAAACGGGCCACGGCCGGGCCTTCGTGGGTGAGCGCGGCCAGGTGCGCGGCGGCGACGTCGCGCACGTCGATGCCGCGGTGCAGGCGGAACGCGGCCATGACCTGTACCGGCTCCGGGAAACAGCGCGACATGCGCATGATGCGCAGCGACGGCCCGCCCTGCGCCGCGGCGCCGGCCAGCAGTGCCTCGGCTTCCAGCTTGGTGTGGTGGTAGACCGTCTGCGGCTGTGGCTCCAGCGCCTCGTCGACCCAGCCGGCGCGCCCGGGCGGCGTGGCCGCGGCCCCGTACAGCGCGGTGGTGCTGGTGAACACGATGCGCCGCACGCCGGCGCGGGTGGCGGCATCGAGCAGGCGCCGCGTGCCGTCGACGTTATTCCGGCGGAACGTCGCCTCGGGAAAGTACGGCACGTGCGGTGCGTGCAGCGCGGCGGTATGGACGACCGCCTCGACGCCAGCCATCGCGCGGCCGAGCAGCTGCGGATCGGTGAAGTCGCCAACGTGCTCGCTGGTCGAGCAGGGCGTGGTGTCGATGCCGGTCACCTCGTGCCCGGCGCGGGCCAGCGCGACATGGATCGCGCGGCCGACGCGGCCGGCACTGCCGGTGACCAGCACCCTCACCGCACGGCCTCCGCGGGGCCCGCGGCGGAGCCGGTCGACAGCAGGCGCTGGCCGTTACTCGGGGTCATAGTCCAGGTTCGACGCCAGCCAGCGCTCGACCTGCGCCAGCGGCACGCCCTTGCGCCTGGCGTAATCGGCGGCCTGGTCCTTGCCGACCCGACCGACCACGAAGTACTGGCTGCCCGGGTGGCTGAAGTAGTAGCCCGATACCGCCGCGGTCGGCAGCATGGCGAAGCTCTCGGTCAGCGACATGCCGGCGTTGGCCTGGGCGTCGAGCAGGCGGAACAGGGTGGCCTTCTCGCTGTGGTCGGGGCAGGCCGGGTAGCCGGGCGCGGGGCGGATGCCGCGGTAGCGCTCGGCGATCAGCGCCTCGTTGTCCAGCGCCTCGTCCGGCGCATAGCCCCAGAATCCGGTGCGCACGCGCTGGTGCAGTCGTTCGGCCAGCGCTTCGGCCAGGCGGTCGGCCAGCGACTTGAGCAGGATCGCGTTGTAGTCGTCGTGGTCCGCCTCGAAGCGGGCCACGTGCGCGTCGATGCCGATGCCGGCGGTGACCGCGAACGCGCCGATCCAGTCCTGCACGCCGCTGGCTTCCGGGGCGATGAAGTCGGCCAGGCAGAAGTCCGGGCGCTCCACCGGCTTGTCGACCTGCTGGCGCAGGAAGTGCAGGGTGGCCGGGCCGTCGCCGTGCTGCAGGACCACGTCGTCGCCGCGGCTGTTCGCCGGCCACAGGCCGTAGACGGCCCGCGCGGCCAGCCAGCGTTCGTCGATGATCCGCCGCAGCATCGCCTGCGCATCGCGGTACAGCTCGCTGGCCTGGGCACCGACCACCGGATCCTCGAGGATCGCCGGGAAGCGCCCGGACAGTTCCCAGGCCTGGAAGAACGGGGTCCAGTCGACCACCGGCAGCAGGTCTTCCAGCGGCCAGTCGAAGGCGTGCACGCCGGGCTGCCTTGGCACCGGCGGGGTATAGCCGTTCCAGCCGCCGTCGAAGCGCTGCCCGCGCGCCTTCTCCAGCGACACCAGCCGCCTGGCGTCGCCACGGTTGGCGTGGCGGGTGCGGATCTCGGCGTAGTCGGCGTCGTTGGCGGCGACGAAGCGGTCGCGCAGTTCGGGGCTGATCAGCGACTGGGCCACGCCTACCGCGCGCGAGGCGTCCTTCACCCAGACCGTGGGCGCCTTGTAGTGCGGGTCGATCTTCAACGCCGTATGCGCGCGCGAGGTGGTGGCGCCGCCGATCATCAGCGGCGTGCGGAAGCCCTGGCGCTGCAGCTCGCGCGCCACGTGGCTCATTTCCTCCAGCGACGGGGTGATCAGGCCGGAGAGGCCGATCAGGTCGGCATTTACCTCGCGCGCGGTGTCGAGGATCTTCTGCGCCGGCACCATCACGCCCAGGTCGACGACCTCGAAGTTGTTGCAGGCCAGGACCACGCCGACGATGTTCTTGCCGATGTCGTGCACGTCGCCCTTGACCGTGGCCATGACGATGCGGCCGTTGGACTTGCCAGTGTCGCCGGTGCGGGCCTTTTCCGCCTCGATGAAGGGCAGCAGGTAGGCCACCGCCTTCTTCATCACCCGCGCCGACTTGACCACCTGCGGCAGGAACATCTTGCCGGCGCCGAACAGGTCGCCCACCACGTTCATGCCGTCCATCAGCGGGCCTTCGATCACGTCGAGCGGGCGCGCAGCCTGCTGGCGGGCCTCCTCGGTGTCCTCTTCGACGAAGGCGTCGATGCCATGGACCAGGGCGTGGGCCAGGCGCTCGCGCACGGGCTTCTGCCGCCAGGCCAGGTCCTCGGTCTTCTTCCCGCCCTTCTTCCCCTTGTAACGCTCGGCGATCTCCAGCAGGCGCTCGGTGGCGTCGCGGCGGCGGTTGAGGACCACGTCCTCCACGCGTTCGCGCAGCTCCGGATCCAGGTCGTCGTACACCGGCAGCGCGCCGGCGTTGACGATGCCCATGTCCATGCCGGCGCGGATGGCGTGGTACAGGAATACCGAATGGATCGCGCCGCGCACGGTCTCGTTGCCGCGGAAGGAGAACGACACGTTCGACACGCCGCCGGACACGTGGCAGTGCGGCAGGGTCTGGCGGATGATCCGGGCGGCCTCGATGAAGTCCACCGCGTAGTTGTCGTGCTCCTCGATGCCGGTGGCGATCGCGAAGATGTTCGGGTCGAAGATGATGTCTTCCGGCGGGAACCCGACCTCGTCGACCAGGATGCGGTAGGCGCGGGTGCAGATCTCGACCTTGCGCGCGCAGGTGTCGGCCTGGCCCTGCTCGTCGAAGGCCATCACCACTGCGGCCGCGCCGTAGCGCAGGACCTTGCGCGCGTGCTCGACGAACACGTCCCTGCCTTCCTTGAGCGAGATCGAGTTGACCACGCCCTTGCCCTGCAGGCACTTCAGGCCGGCCTCGATCACCTCCCACTTCGAGGAGTCGACCATCACCGGGATCCGGGCGATGTCCGGCTCGGCGGCGATCAGGTTGAGGAACCTGACCATGGCCTTCTCCGAGTCGATCAGGCCCTCGTCCATGTTCACGTCGAGGATCTGCGCGCCGTTGTCGACCTGCTGGCGCGCCACCTCCACCGCCTCGGCGTAGCGTTCCTCCTTGATCAGCTTGCGGAACTGGGCGCTGCCGGTGACGTTGGTGCGTTCGCCGATGTTGACGAACAGCAGCTCCGGGGTGATGACCAGCGGCTCCAGGCCGGACAGCCGGGTGTAGCGGGGCGCGTCGTTCATGCGGCCTGCTCCAGTGCGCCTGCCGGGATCCGCGGCGGCAGCCCGCGCACGGCCTCGGCGATGGCGCGGATGTGGTCGGGGGTGGTGCCGCAGCAGCCGCCGACCATGTTGAGCAGGCCGGCCTCGGCGAACTCGCGCAGGGTGGCGGCCATCTCCCCGGGCGTCTCGTCGTAGCCGCCGAAGGCGTTGGGCAGGCCGGCGTTGGGATGGGCGCTGACGTAGAACGGCGAGACCTGGGCGAGCGCCTCCACGTGCGGGCGCAGCTCGCGCGCGCCGAGCGCGCAGTTCAGGCCGATCGACAGCGGCCGCGCGTGGGCCAGCGAGGTGTGGAAAGCCTCGGCGGTCTGCCCGGACAGGGTGCGGCCGGAGGCGTCGGTGATCGTGCCGGAGATCATCACCGGCAGGCGCGCCCCGCGGGCGTCGAACACTTCCTCGATGGCGAACAGCGCGGCCTTGGCGTTGAGCGTGTCGAAGATGGTCTCGACCATGATCGTGTCGGCGCCGCCGTCGACGAGGCCTTCCACCGCCTCGCGGTAGGTCGCGCGCAGTTCGTCGAAGCTGGTGTTGCGGAAGCCGGGATCGTTGACGTCCGGGCTGATCGAGGCGGTGCGGCTGGTCGGGCCGAGCACGCCGATCACGAAGCGCGGCTGGTCCGGCGTGCGCGCCTCGGCCGCGTCGCAGGCCTCGCGGGCGACGCGCGCGCCGGCGCGGTTGAGCTCGTAGACCAGGTGCTCGAGGTGGTAATCGGCCTGGCTGACCGAGGTCGCGTTGAAGGTGTTGGTCTCGACGAAGTCCGCGCCGGCTTCGAGGTAGGCGGCATGGATCCCGGCGATCACCTCGGGCCGGGTGAGCAGCAGCAGGTCGTTGTTGCCTTTGAGGTCATGGCCGCACTGCGGGCCGTGGTCTTCGTGGGCCGGGTGGTGGCGGGCGTCGTAGCCTTCGGCGAAGCGCTCGCCGCGGTAGTCGGCCTCGGCCAGGCCCTGGCGCTGGATCATGGTGCCCATCGCCCCGTCGATGACCAGGATGCGTTCGCGCAGGCCGCGCTCGAGCAGGGCGACGCGTTCGGGATGCAGCCAGGGGAGGGCACGGGTCATGGTCGTTACTCAGGGCTTCTGCGCGATCAGCGAGATCACTTCGAAATGCGGTGGCCGGCGTTCGCGGGTCACGGTCTCCAGGCTGGTCACCGCCAGCCCGGCCTTCTCCGCGAACCGGCGCAGTTCCTTGGCGGCGAAGCCCAGGTTCACGTGGCCGTAGGTCTCCACCACCGCCTTGTGTTCGTGCCGGGCCAGGCTGCTCAGCAGCAGGCGGCCGCCCTTGCGCAGCACGCGCGCCGCCTCGGACACGGCCTGTGCCGGTCTGGTCGAATAGGTCAGCGCGTGCATCAGCACGACCAGGTCGAAGCTGCCGTCGCGGAAGGGCAGGGCGTGCATGTCGCCCTCGCGGACCTCGACGTTCTCCAGCCGGCGCAGGCGCTCGCTGGCGGCGGCGACCACGCGCGCGCTGGTGTCGATGCAGACGTAGCGGTGCGAATGCGGGGCCAGCAGCTCGGCCAGCACGCCGTCGCCGGAGGCGATGTCGAGCACGTCGCCGGTGTGCAGCAGCGGCAGCGCGCTGCGTGCCAGCGCTTCCCAGGTGCGACCGGGGGAATAGTGGCGTTCCATGTCGCCGGCGACGCTGTCGGCCCAGTTCTGGTCGGCGGCGCGGGCGGCCAGCACGGCGGGCAGGCGCTCGGCGTCCTGGCGCAGCAGCGGATCGTCGCTGCCGGTGCTCAGCGCCTGCCACAGGGCGCGCTGGGCCGGGTCCAGCGCCGCCTCGTCGAAGCGGTAGTAGGCGGAGACGCCGGCGCGGCGGTCGCGTACCAGCCCGGCTTCCTTGAGCTTGGCCAGGTGGGTGGACACGCGCGGTTGCGCCAGGCGGGTGATCGAGGACAACTCGGCCACGGTCAGCTCCTCCAGCTCCAGTAGCGCCAGCAGGCGCACCCGGGTGGCATCGGCAAAGACCTTCAGCCGGACCGACCAGTCCTCCAGATCCATAAATATCTTCCCATCGCGATATAGCGATAATTGTTGCCCCGGGCCCTGTCGGCGGTCAAGCGGCATACGCCGCCGAATGGCGAGGTGGTTACAATGGGAAGCATCGCCCAGACCGGAGAGGGGTCGCCCCGTGGATTTCAGCTTTACCGAAGAACAACTGATGCTGCAGGACGCGGCGCGCCGCATCGCCCAGGACGTGATCGCGCCGAGCGCCGAGCACCATGACCAGACCGGCGAGTTCCCGCTGGCCAACATCCAGCTGCTGGGCGAGAACGGCCTGATGGGCATCGAGGTGCCGACCGAGTACGGCGGCGCCGGCATGGATCCGGTCAGCTACGTGCTGGCGATGATCGAGATCGCCGCGGGCGACGCCGCGCACTCGACCATCATGTCGGTCAACAACTCGCTGTTCTGCAACGGCATCCTCAAGTTCGGCACCGAGGAGCAGAAGCAGAAGTACGTGCGCGCGATCGCCGAGGGCCGCGAGATCGGCGCCTTCGCCCTGACCGAGCCGCAGTCCGGTTCCGACGCCACCGCCATGCGTTGCCGCGCGGTCAAGCAGGCCGACGGCAGCTTCGTGATCAACGGCAAGAAGAGCTGGATCACCAGCGGCCCGGTGGCCAGGTACATCGTCCTGTTCGCGATGAGCGAGCCGGAGAAGGGTTCGCGCGGCATCACCGCCTTCATGATCGACACCGCCAAGCCGGGCTTCCATCGCGGCAAGACCGAGCCGAAGCTGGGCATCCGCGCCTCGGCCACCTGCGAGATCGAGTTCGCCGACTACGTGGTCGGCCCGGAAGACGTGCTGGGCGAGGAAGGCCAGGGCTTCAAGATCGCCATGGGCGTGCTGGACGCCGGCCGCATCGGCATCGCCTCGCAGGCCATCGGCATCGCCCGCGCGGCCTACGAGAAGACCCTGGAATACGTGCGCGAGCGCAAGGCCTTCGGCGCGCCGATCGGCACCTTCCAGATGACCCAGGCCAAGATCGCCGACATGAAGTGCAAGCTCGACGCGTCGCTGCTGCTGACCCTGCGCGCGGCCTGGCTGAAGGGCCAGGGCAAGCCGTTCTCGGCCGAGGCCGCGATCGCCAAGCTGACCGCCTCCGAGGCGGCGATGTGGATCACCCACCAGGCGGTGCAGATCCACGGCGGCATGGGCTACTCGAAGGAAATGCCGCTGGAGCGCTACTTCCGCGACGCCAAGATCACCGAGATCTACGAGGGCACCTCGGAGATCCAGCGCATGGTGATCGCCCGCGCCGAGACCGGCCTGCGCTGAGCAGCGGTCCTTTGCAGGGGATGGAGACGGGGCCGCGAGGCCCCGTTTCCTTTTGTGGCGGCGGCGCGGAAAGTGCGGCGGAAGCCGGCAGGCTGCGCCCCCGGCTTCCACGCCTGCGGCGGATCGCTTCAAATGGCCGCATGGATCCGGAGGGGCGGCGATGAATCGGGGCGGCAAGGGCGACGGTGGACGGCGCGGACGCCTGCGCCGCGCGCTGCCGTGGCTGCGCTGGGGCACGGTGGCCGTGCTGCTGGCGGCGCTGGTGCTCGACCTGGCCTTCCCGCCGCCGCTGCCGCGCGCTTCCGGCAGCGCCACCGTGGTCACCGCCGCCGACGGCACGCCACTGCGCGCCTTCGCCGATGCCGAAGGCGTGTGGCGCTACCCGGCCACGCCGGAATCGGTATCGCCGCTGTACCTGCAGGCCCTGCTGGGCTACGAGGACCGCTGGTTCCGCCACCACCCGGGCGTGAACCCGGCGGCGCTGGCGCGCGCGGCCTGGCAGTGGCTGCGCAGCGGCGGCATCGTCTCCGGCGGTTCGACCCTGACCATGCAGGTGGCGCGCATCCTCGACGGAGGCGACACCCGCAGCGCCGGCGGCAAGCTGCGGCAGATGGCGCGCGCGCTGCAGCTGGAGGCGCGGCTGTCCAAGGAGCAGATCCTGCAGCTGTACCTGGAACGCGCGCCGTTCGGCGGCACCATCGAAGGCGTGGAGGCGGCCAGCTGGGCCTACCTGGGCAAGCCGGCCTCGCGGCTGTCGCATGCGGAAGCCGCGCTGCTGGCGGTGCTGCCGCAGGCCCCGAGCCGGCTGCGTCCCGACCGCCACCCTGGAGCCGCACGTGCCGCGCGCGACAAGGTGCTGGAGCGGATGCGCATGCTGGGCACGTGGGGCGCGCAGGAGGTGGAGGACGCGCGGATCGAGCCGGTGGTCGCCCGTTCCCTGCGCGTGCCGGTGCATGCGGCGCTGCTGGCGCAGCGCCTGCGCCAGGAGCAACCGGGCGCGCGCCATATCGCCACCACCATCGACGCCGACCTGCAGCGGGCGCTGGAGGAGCGCGTGGCCGGCTACTTCGCCGCGCTGCCGCCGCGTACCTCGGCGGCGCTGCTGGTGGTCGACAACCGCGACATGCAGGCGCGCGCCTATGTCGGCTCGGTAGAGTTCGGTGACCGCGAACGGCAGGGCCACGTCGACATGGTCCGCGCCTGGCGCTCGCCCGGCTCGACGCTCAAGCCGTTCCTCTACGGCATGGCCCTGGACGATGGCCTGATCCATTCTGAAAGCCTGCTGGTCGACGCGCCGCAGGATTTCGACGGCTACCGCCCGGGAAACTTCGGCGAGGCCTTCAACGGCCCGGTCGGCGCCGCCACCGCGCTGCGCCTGTCGCTCAACGTGCCGGCGGTGGACCTGCTGGACCGGATCGGGCCGGCGCGGTTCACCGCGCGGCTGGACCATGCCGGGTTGGCGCTGCGTTTTCCGCGCGGCGCCAGGCCGAACCTGGCGCTGATCCTGGGCGGCACCGGCGTGCGCCTGGAGGACCTGGTCGGCGCCTTCGCCGCGTTCCAGCGCGGCGGCCTGGCCGCGCAGGTGCGCTACACGCCCCGGCAGCCGCTGGTCGAACGGCGGCTGCTGTCGCCGGGCGCGGCGTGGATCGTCCACGAGATCCTGCAGTCCAGCCCGCGCCCGGGGCTGCCGCAGCTGGCCTTCGACACCGCCACGCGGCCACGGGTGGCGTGGAAGACCGGCACCAGTTACGGCTTCCGCGATGCCTGGGCGGTGGGTGGCACGCGCCGCTACACCGTCGGTGTCTGGGTCGGGCGTCCCGACGGCACGCCGCTGCCGGGCCAGTACGGCGCGATCACCGCGCTGCCGCTGCTGCTGGAAACCATCGACAGCCTGCCGCGCGAACGTGGCGACACCGACCCGCTGCCGCGGCCGGCGACGGTCGATGCGGTGGACGCGTGCTGGCCGCTGGGCCTGGCCGCCGCGGACACGCCGCCGGGGCTGTGCGCACGACGCCTGCGCGCCTGGCGCCTCGACGGGTCGATGCCGCCGACCCTGGCCGAACGCGGCGCGCGGTTGTGGAGCGCGGGAATCGAGCGCTTCGTGGTCGACGCGGACACCGGCCAGCGGTTGTCGGCCGAATGCGCGCGTCCGCACGCGTCGCGGCCGGCCGTGATCGCGCGCTGGCCGGCGCTGCTGTCGCCGTGGCTGTCGGCGGCCGAACGCCGCGCCTCACGGCTGCCGCCGCTGGCGCCGGACTGCGCGCCGGACGGGCGCGATGCGCTGGCCGCGCTGCGCATCGAGGGCATCGCCGACGGCGCGACCCTGCTGCCGCCACCGGGAAGCGGGCGCGGCCTGCGCGTGCGGGTGCGCGCGCTGGGCGCCAACGGCCCGGTGCAGTGGCTGCTGGACGGCCGCCCGCTGGCGCATGGCGACGGCGTGGCCGGTTTCGAGCACGACTACGCCGGTGCCGGCCGCGGCGAGCACGTGCTCACCGCGCTGGCTGGCAGCGGCGCCTGGGCGCAGGTGCGCTTCCGCGTCGCCGGCGTGGATGACGGCGGCAGCGGGGTGCTCGAACGCGCGGGTGCCGGCCGCTGAGGGCTCTGCGCGCGCCGGGGTGCGGCGCCGCTATCCTGTAGCCCCTTTCATTTGCCGGTGACCGCGATGACTGCCTATCCCGTGATCGCCACCGACCTGGCCGCCGCGATCGGCCACACCCCGCTGCTGCGCCTGCGCCAGGCCTCGGAGCAGACCGGCTGCGAAATCCTCGCCAAGCTGGAATCGGCCAATCCCGGCGGCTCGATCAAGGACCGCACCGCGCTGGGCCTGCTGCTGGACGCCGAACGGCGCGGCGCGCTGCGCCCGGGCGGCACGATCGTCGAGGGCACCGCCGGCAACACCGGCATCGGCCTGGCGCTGATCGGCGCCAGCCGCGGCTACCGCACCATCATCACCATGCCGCAGACGCAGAGCCGCGAGAAGATCGACGCGCTGCGCGTCACCGGCGCCGAGGTGCGGCTGGTGCCGGCCGTGCCGTACGCCAATCCCGACCACTACGCGCACCAGGCGCGGCGCCTGGCCGAGGCGATGAACGCCGCCGACCCGGGCAGCGCGTGGTTCGCCGACCAGTTCGACAACACCGCCAACCGCGATTTCCACGAGGCCACCACCGGCGTCGAAATCTGGGAGCAGACCGGTGGCCGCGTCGACGGTTTCGTCTGTGCGACCGGGACCGGCGGCACGCTGGCCGGCGTCGGACGCGCGCTGAAGCTGCTCAAGCCCATGGTGACCATCGCCCTGGCCGATCCGGCCGGCTCGGCGCTGGCCAGCTACATCAACACCGGCGAGCTGAAGGCCGAGGGCGGCTCGATCAGCGAGGGCATCGGTTCCAGCCGGGTGACCGCGAATTTCGCGGGCGCGCCCGTCGACCTGGCCTGGTCGATCCCCGACACCGAATCGGTGCCGTGGGTGCACGCGCTGATGCACGACGAGGGCATCAACGCCGGCGGTTCCAGCGGGGTGAACGTGGCCGGCGCGGTGCGCCTGGCCCGCGCGCTGGGGCCGGGCCACACCATCGTCACCGTGATCGCCGACGCCGGCACGCGCTACCAGGCCAAGCTGTTCAATCCCGGATTCCTGCGCGACAAGGGCCTGCCGGTACCGGAATGGCTGGAGCGCGCGTTTCCCGGCTGAGCCAGCTCAGCCCAGGTGCTCGAGCACGTAGTCGGCCGAGGACACCTTGAACTCGCCCGGCGCCTCGACGAACAGCTGCCGGACCACGCCGTCCTCGGCGTACAGGGCGAAGCGGCGCGCGCGGATGCCCATGCCGTAGCCGCTGGCATCCATCTCCAGGCCCAGGGCGCGGGTCAGGTCGGCATTGCCGTCGGAGACCAGCTGCAGGCCTTCCGGCGCCTGCAGGGTGCGGCCCCAGGCCTGCATCACGAACGGGTCGTTGACCGCCATGCACACCACGTCGATGCCGCGGCTGCGGAAATCCTCGAAGCGGTTGATGAAGCCGGGCAGGTGCTTCTCCGAGCAGGTCGGGGTGAACGCGCCGGGCACGGCGAACAGCAGCACCTTGCGGCCCTGGAAGAGGGTCGGGGTGTCGACGCTTTCCACGCCGTCGCGGATGCGCTTGAGCACGACTTCGGGGATGGGGTCGCCGATCTGGATGGTCATGTTGCGGACTCCGGGGAAGGGGCGCGGCGGGACGCCGAGGCTGAACGGAGTCTAGCCGCAGCCGCGTGTCCGCGGGGTGTGCGGCGCTTGAATCGTGGGCGACGGCACCCATTTTCCTGGCATCGCCGCGGAACACCGCCGCGGCCAGAACGACTGGAAACAAAGGAGGATTGCATGGCTATCGTCCGTTACAACAGCTTCCCCGGCCGCAGCCTGCAGGAAGAGTTCCGGCAGGTGTTCGAGCGCCTCATCGGCGACGCCGGTACCGATCCGTCCGACGTGGTGACCAGCCAGTGGGCGCCGCGCGTGGACATCCGCGAGGAGGCCGAACGCTTCGTCATCTTCGCCGACATCCCGGGCGTGGACCCGAAGGACATCGAGGTGCAGATGGACCAGGGGATCCTCAGCATCAAGGGCGAGCGCGCCGCCGAGAGCACCAGCGAAGGCGAGGGCTGGTCGCGCCGCGAGCGTTCCTGGGGCGCGTTCCACCGCCGCTTCGCGCTGCCGGAAAGCGCCGATCCGGACGGCATCACCGCCACCGGCCGCAACGGCGTGCTGCGCATCGACATCCCCAAACGCCCGCAGGCGACGCCGCGCCGCATCCAGGTGCAGTAACGCCGCGCCGCACACCGTCCGGGGGACGCCGATCGCCCGCCAGGCAGGCGATCGGCGGGACGCTCACCCCGGCAGGCATAGAATGGGCCCGTGGCGTCCGCGTCACGGGCCTTTCGTGTTTCCAGGCCCGCGCAGCCTCGGCGTGCGCGGCATCGCAGGGTGAATGATGGAATTCAAGGATTACTACGCGATCCTCGGCGTCGAGCCGAGTGCCGGCGAGGCCGAGATCAAGTCGGCCTACCGCCGGCTGGCCCGCAAGTACCACCCCGACGTGAGCAAGGAGCCGGACGCCGAGGAGCGCTTCAAGGCGGTCGGCGAGGCCTACGAGGCGCTGCGCGACCCGCAGAAGCGCGCCGCCTACGACCAGCTGCGCGCGCGCGGCTACCGGCCCGGGCAGGAGTTCCACCCGCCGCCGGGCGGCTTCGACGGCGGCGGCTTCGACTTCGACGAGATCTTCGGCGACATGGGCGGCCGCGGCGCTGGCGGCGGCTTCAGCGACTTCTTCGAGAGCCTGTTCGCGCGCCAGCGCGGCGCCGGCCCGCAGCCGCGCGGCGACAGCCGCGCGCGCCTGTCGGTGCCGCTGGAGGCGGTCTACCGCGGCGACAGCGTGCGTATCACCCTCGACGGGCGCCAGCTGGACGTGAAGGTACCCAGGGGCATCCGCGCCGGCCAGGCGATCCGGCTGGCCGGGCAGGGCGCCGGCGGCGGCAACCTGCTGCTGGAGATCGAGTACAAGGCCCACCCGCAGTTCGAGGTGGACGGGCGCAACATCCTCTACACCCTGCCGCTGCCGGCCTGGCAGGCGGCGCTGGGGACCACGGTCAGCGTGCCGACCCTCGGCGGGCCGGTGGAGCTGAAGATCCCGGCCGGTTCGGACGCCGGGCGCAAGCTGCGCCTGCGCGGCCGCGGCCTGCCCGGCGATCCCCCGGGCGACCAGATCGTGGAACTGGAAGTGCAGGCGCCGGCGCCGGCCAGCGAGGCGCAGCACCAGGCCTATCGCGACCTGGCGCGCGCGTTCGGCGATTGAGGACGGCTCAGGCCTCGGAAGCGGCCGGGGCCTCGCCACCACCGCCGAGCAGGCGGTCGATGACGTCGAGCAGGTCGGCCTCGGCGAACGGCTTGGTCAGGTAGGCGCGCGCGCCCTGGCGCATGCCCCACATCCGGTCGGTGTCCTGGTCCTTGGTGGTCACCAGGACCACCGGGATGTCGCGCGTGCTGGCCTCGCGGCTGAGCTGGCGGGTGGCCTGGAACCCGTTGAGGTTCGGCATCACCACGTCCATCAGGATCAGGTCGGGCAACTCGGCCTTGGCCAGTTCCACGCCGGCGGCGCCGTCCTCGGCGGTCAGGGTCTCATGACCCAGCTTCTCCACGATGCGCTGGATCCCCATCAGCTGGGAGGGCGAATCGTCCACGATCAGGATACGTGCCATGTGCGTCCCCGGTGTTTTTTCCCCGCGCCGGAGTGTAGACGCTGGATGCGGCCGCAGGAAGCCTCCCCTCGGACGGGGGGCGGTCCGGGCGGAACTGCGGGCGATGGCGGGGGCTGAGCGGCACGCCGGCGGCCGGGCCTGGCCAAGTTCGCCCGCGGCAGCGCAGCACGCGCGGGATGGCTGTGGGACGGCCGCCCGCGTTGGGGCAGCCGCGTCGGGTCAGGGCAGGCGGACCACGGTGCGGCCCAGCGAGCCGCCGGCGAGCATGGTGTCGAACACGCCCGGCAGCTCCTCCAGCGTGGCTTCGCGGGTGCAGATCGCGTCCAGCATCGCCGGCTTCCATTCGTTCGCCAGCAGCGCCCAGATGTCGTCGCGGATGTCGCGGGCGGTGCCGGCCGAGCCGATGCCCAGCAGCGACACGCCGCGCAGGATGAAGGGCATCACCGTCAGCGCGTCCAGCCCCGGGGTCGCGGCGAGGCCGGCCGAGGCGACGTTGCCGTAGGGCGCGGTCTGCGCCAGCAGGCTGACCAGCATCGGTCCGCCGACGTTGTCCAAGCCGCCGCCGAAGCGCACCGATTCCAGCGGCCGGTTCGCGGCCAGCGCATCGCGGCCGAGCACTTCCTTCGCGCCGAGCGACTCGAGGTATCCGGCCTGGTCGGCCTTGCCGCTGATCGCGTGCACTTCGTAGCCGGCCTTGCTGAAGATGGCCACGGCCATCGAGCCGACGCCGCCGGTCGCACCGGTCACCGCCAGCGGGCCGAATTCGGGACGCTGGCGGTTCTCGCGCATGCGGTACAGGGCCAGCGCGGCGGTGAAGCCGGCGGTGCCCAGCACCATCGATTCGCGCAGCGACAGGCCGCGGGGCAGGGCGATCACCCACTCGGCGGGCAGGCGCGCATAGGCGGCGTAGCCGCCGTCGCGGGTCTCGCTGAGGCCGCAACCGGTGACCAGCACCGGGTCGCCTTCGCGGAACCCGGGAGCGGTGGACGCGACCACGTGGCCGGCCACGTCGATGCCGCCGACCAGCGGGAAGCGGCGCAGGATCCTGCCCTTGCCGGTGCCGGCCAGCGCGTCCTTGTAGTTCACCGAGGACCACTCGGCCTTGACCACGACTTCGCCGGGAGACAGCTGGTCCAGCGACAGCGTCTCGATGCCGGAACGGTAGCCGGCGTCGTCGTTGTGGATGCGGAAGGCGGGGAAGCTGTCGATGGTGGCCATGGTCGTGCGGTGCGACTGCGGATGCTTCGACTTTATCCGCCGCCTGCGCACGACGCCAGCGCGTGCGCAAGTCTCCTCGCCGCACGGGGCTGCGAATAGAATCACGCCATGGAAATGCAAGTGCGCTCCGGCGGAGCAAAGGCCAACGCGGGATACGCGGCCACGGCCGGGGAATGGAAAGGTTTCATCGACGGGGTCGACCCGAAGGTCCGCCAGGCGGCGGCACGCATGGTCGAGGAAGCGGCGACGCATTGCGTGGAAGTGTTCTACGCCGCGCTGCTGGCGCATCCGGATTCCAGGGGACTGATCTCCAACGAGATGGTCGACAGCCGGCTGCGGCATTCGCTGCGCGGCTGGTTGCTGGACCTGTTCGCGGCCGAAGGGCCGGACATGGAGCAGCTGGTCGCCAACCAGATCCGCGTCGGCCGGGTGCATGCGCGGATCCGGGTGCCGGTGCACGCGGTACTGCACGGGGCGCGCCTGCTCAAGCGCGAACTGGCGCTCCGCGCCGACGGCGACGGGGACGTGCATGGCGCGCCGGCGGGGGCGATCCGGCAGTACTGCTATGTCATGATCGACCTGGCGGTGGAGGTGCTGAGCCACTCCTTCGGCGACGACATGCAGGAGGCGGCCGAGAACGACGGCATCTACCAGGCCATGACCATTTCCCAGGACATGGCGCTGGAGCGCGAGACGCAGCGGGCGGCGCTGCTGGAGTGGGGCCAGCGCCTGCTGTTCGACATCTGCCGCGGGCTGCAGCCGTCCTGCGGGCGGCTGGCCGATTCGACCTTCGGGCTGTGGCTGCGCCACAAGGGCAGCCTGCTGTTCGGCGGGCTCGGCGAGATGGGCAAGGTCAACGCGCTGATCGACCGCGTCGACGGCGTCCTGCTCCCTTCGCTGCAACCCGGCGGGGCGGCGGCCGGCAACGTGCTGCACGAGCTCAACAGCGCGCTGGGCGACATCGGTTACCTGGTCGACGGGATGTTCGGGATCCTGGAGAGCATGGAGGGCGGGCGCGATCCGCTGACGCGCACGCTCAACCGCCGCTTCCTGTCGACGATCGTCGGCCGCGAGATCGGCGCGGCGGCGCGCACGGGCGCGCCGTTCAGCGTGCTCATGGTCGACGTGGACCATTTCAAGTCGGTCAACGACAACGGCGGGCATGCGGCCGGCGACGCGGTCCTGCGCCACGTGGCGGATGTGCTGCTGCAGTGCACGCGCAGCAGCGATTTCGTGTTCCGCTACGGCGGCGAGGAGTTCGCGGTGGCGCTGGTGGAGACGCCGCTGGCCAAGGCGATGGAAGTGGCCGAGCGGATCCGGTTGCGGATCGCGGAGACGCCGTTCGCGCTGGGGCGCGGCATCGGCGACCTGCGGCTCACGGTGTCGATCGGCGTGGCCCAGTTCGAGGGGCATCCGGACTACGCGGTGCTGCTGGAAGCGGCCGACCAGGCGCTGTACCGGGCCAAGCGCAACGGCCGCAACCGCTGCGAGGTGGCGACGCCGCACGGGCGGTGATCGCGGGGGGGCGCCGGGAAGGAACGAGGGCGCTGGCGACGTGTGGCGCGTCGCCACGCGCCAGCGTCCTTGCCGCCATGCGCCGTTACTTCATGACGCTTCGGCGCTTCTCGTCGATCCGCGCCGGGAAAGCGCCAGGGCGCTGGCGACGTCTGGCGCGTCGCCACGCGCCAGCGTCCTAGCCGCCATGCGGCGTTCATTTCATGACGCTGCGGCGCTTCTCGTCGATCCACTTGCTCGCCTGCGCCGGCTGATACTCCCGCATCCACGCCAGCATCTCGTCGATGTCGCTGCCGTACCAGAGGTCGGCGCGCTGGTCGGGGTGCAGGAAGCGTTCCTCGACCATGCGGTCGATCATGCCGATCAGCGGGGCGTAGAAGCCTTCGATGTCGAAGAAGGCGCAGGGCTTGTTGCCGATGCCCAGCTGGCGCCAGGTCAGCATCTCGAAGATCTCTTCCATGGTGCCGAAGCCGCCGGGCAGCGCGACGAAGGCATCGGAGAGCTCGAACATGCGCATCTTGCGCTCGTGCATCGAGCCGACGATCTGCAGCTCGGTCAGGCCCTGGTGCGCCACTTCCCAGTCGGCCAGCTGCTTGGGAATGACGCCGGTGACCTCGCCGCCAGCGGCCAGCACCGCGTTGGCGACCGTGCCCATCAGGCCGACGTTGCCGCCGCCATAGACCAGGCGCAGGCCGTCCCTGGCGAGCCGGTCGCCCAGGGCGATGGCGCGTTCGGCATAGGCCGGCTTGCTGCCGGCGTTGGAACCGCAATAGACGCAGACGGATTTCATGGAGGGGAACCTTGCAACAGGGGACGGGAAACGGAGGGCGGCGGGTCAGTCCTGGCGATGTCGGCGGCGCATCCATACCAGCGCCGCCAGCACGAGGAAAGCCACGCCCACGCCGCTGAAGGCCGGCCTGCCGCCGCTGAGCGCGCCGGCGATGAACAGCACGCCCGCGGCCGCATACAGCACGGCGGTGGCGGCGGGTGGCAGGCCTTTGGACGACATGCTTGGCTCCGGTTCTTGAAACGACGAAGGCTCCGCCGGGGCGGAGCCTTCGTGCGGGGCCGACCGGGATCAGTTGGCCTTGTGGATCGCTCGCTTGTCCACGGCCATGGCCGCGTCGTGCACGGCCTCGGACAGGGACGGGTGGGCGTGGCAGATCCGCGCCAGGTCCTCGGCCGAGCCGCTGAACTCCATGGTCAGCACGCCCTCGTGGACCAGCTCGGACACGTTCGGGCCGATCAGGTGCATGCCCAGCACGCGGTCGGTCTCGGCGTGGGCGATGACCTTCACGAAGCCCACGGCCTCGGCCATCGCAACGGCGCGGCCGACGGCGGCGAACGGGAAGGTGCCAGCCTTGTACGGGACGCCCTCGGTCTTGAGCTGCTGCTCGGTCTTGCCGACCCAGGCGATCTCCGGACCGGTGTAGATCACGTAGGGGATGGTGTCGAAGTTGACGTGGCCCGGCAGGCCGGCGATCAGCTCGGCCACGGCGATGCCTTCCTCGAAGCCCTTGTGCGCCAGCATCGGGCCGCGCACGCAGTCGCCGATCGCCCAGACACCGTCGACGCTGGTGTGGCAGTGCTCGTCGACCACGATCTGGCCGCGCTCGTTGACCTGCACGCCGGTGCCTTCGGCCAGCAGGCCCTTCGTCGCGGCGCGGCGGCCCACGGCCACCAGCAGCCTGTCGACGACCAAGGTCTGCTCGCCCTTGTCGTCGGCAAAGGTGATGGTGACTTCCTTCTTCTTGCCCTTGCCGCCGACCTCGGCCTTGGAGACCTTGGCGCCCAGCTTGATGTCCAGGCCCTGCTTCTTGAACTCGCGCGCGGCCAGCTTGGAAACCTCGGCATCGGCGGCCGGCAGGAACTCCGGCATCGCCTCGAGGATGGTCACCTCGGCGCCGAGGCGGCGCCACACGCTGCCCAGCTCCAGGCCGATCACGCCGGCGCCGATCACGGCCAGGCGCTTCGGAACCTCGGTGAAGTCCAGCGCGCCGACGTTGTCGACGATGTACTCGCCGTCGAACTTCGCGAACGGCAGTTCGATCGAGTCCGAACCGGCGGCGATGATGACGTTGGTGCCCTTGAGCTCGACCTCGGAACCGTCGTGCTGCCTGACCTTGACCACGTTGCCCGGCTGCAGCTCGCCGAAGCCGTAGTACGCGGCGACCTTGTTGGCCTTGAACAGCATGGCGATGCCGCCGGTGAACTGCTTGACGATGCCGTCCTTGCGCTCGATCATCTTCGGCACGTCGATCGCAGCATCCTTGAAGCTGATGCCGTGCTGGTCGAACTTGTGCAGCATGTTCTCGTACTGGTGCGTCGAGTCCAGCAGCGCCTTGGACGGGATGCAGCCCACGCGCAGGCAGGTGCCGCCCAGGGCCGGCTTGCCGTCCTTGCCCAGCGCGGCGTCGATGCAGGCGGTCTTCAGGCCCAGCTGCGCGGCGCGGATCGCGGCGTGGTAGCCGGCCGGGCCGGCACCGATGACGACGACGTCGAATTGTTCAGCCATTTCAGTTCCTTTGCCTTTCCCTTCCCCGGCTCGGGGAAGGTGCCTTGGGGCGGATGAGGTAGGGCACCGGATCCGGCGCGGGGCGCCGACCCTCTCCCCAACCCCTCTCCCGGTGGGAGAGGGGCTCGAAGTGCTTACAGATCGAACAGGATGCGGTTCGGGTTCTCGAGCTGGTTCTTGATGTCGACCAGGAACAGCACCGCGTCCTTGCCGTCGATGATGCGGTGGTCGTAGGACAGCGCGATGTACATCATCGGCGCGACCACGACCTGGCCGTTCTCGGCGACCGGGCGCTCCTTGATGGCGTGCATGCCCAGGATGGCGCTCTGCGGCGGGTTGACGATCGGGGTCGACATCAGCGAACCGAAGGTGCCGCCGTTGGTGATGGTGAAGGTGCCGCCCTGCAGGTCGTCCAGGCCCAGCTTGCCGTCGCGCGCCTTCTTGGCGTACTCGGCGATGCCCTTCTCGATGTCGGCGAAGCCCATCCGCTCGACGTTGCGCAGGACCGGGGTCACCAGGCCCTTGTCGGTGGACACGGCGATCGAGATGTCCGCGTAGCCGTGGTAGATGATGTCGTCGCCGTCGACCGAGGCGTTGATGATCGGATGGCGCTGCAGGGCGTTGGCCGCGGCCTTCACGAAGAAGCTCATGAAGCCCAGCTTGATGCCGTGGGTCTTCTGGAAGTCTTCCTGCAGTTCCTTGCGCGCCGCACTCACCTTGGCCAGGTTGACCTCGTTGAACGAGGTCAGCATGGCGATGGAGTCCTTCGACTGCATCAGGCGCTCGGCGATGCGCTTGCGGATGCGGGTCATCGGCACGCGCTCTTCCGGACGCGCGCCGCCGGCCTTGCCGGCGCCGCCGCTGCGGGCGTAGTTGACGATGTCTTCCTTGGTCACCGCGCCGCGGCGGCCGCTGCCCTCGACCTGCGACGGGTCGACGCCCTCGCGGCTCGCGGTGGCGCGGGCGCCCGGGGGCAGGTCGGTGCCGGCGGCCGGGGCCGGGGCGGCCTTGGCCGGAGCCGGGGCGGCGGCGGCAGCCGGGGCCGGGGCGGCGGCGACCGCGCCTTCCTCGATGATCGCCAGGACCTGCTGGCTGGTCACGGTGTCGCCTTCGGCGAACTTGATCTCCTTCAGCACGCCGTCGACCGGCGACGGGACCTCGAGGACGACCTTGTCGGTCTCCAGGTCCACCAGGTTCTCGTCGCGCTTGACCGCGTCACCGGCCTTCTTGTGCCAGCTGGCGATGGTCGCGTCGGAGACGGATTCGGGAAGGACCGGAACTTTGACTTCGGTGGCCATGGGGCGTCCTTGTTTCTTGAATTCTTGGGGCGAAGAGGGTGGTGGCGTTTATTCGCCGATCTGGTTGCCGGGCGGGTTCACCAGCGCGTCGGCGACCAGCTGCTGCTGTTCCTTGACGTGGTCGGCGAAGTGGCCGGTCGCCGGCGACGGCGAGCGGCTGCGGCCGGCGTAGCTCAGGGCCTGGCCCTTTGCCAGGCAGGCCTGCAGGTGGTGCTTGATCTGGTACCAGGCACCCTGGTTCTGCGGCTCTTCCTGGCACCACACGACCTCGGCGGCCTTGCCGTACTTCTTCAACTCGGCGGCCAGCAGCTCGCGCGGGAACGGATACAGCTGCTCGATGCGGATGATGGCCACGTCGTCCTGGCCGCGCTTCTGCTGGTCCTCGAGCAGGTCGTAGTAGACCTTGCCCGAGCACAGCACCACGCGCTTGACCTTCTTCGCGTCGGCCGAGGCGTCCGGGATCAGGTGCTGGAACTCGCCGTTGGCCAGCTCGTCCAGGGTGGACACGGCCAGCTTGTGGCGCAGCAGCGACTTGGGCGACATGACGATGAGCGGCTTGCGCGTGCTCATCTTCATCTGCCGGCGCAGCATGTGGAAGCACTGGGCCGGGGTGGTCGGCACGCAGACCAGCATGTTCTCCAGCGCGCACAGCTGCAGGAAGCGCTCCAGGCGGGCGGAGCTGTGCTCCGGGCCCTGGCCTTCGTAGCCGTGCGGCAGCAGCAGGGTCAGGCCGGAGATGCGGCCCCACTTGGCCTCGCCGGCGGCGATGAACTGGTCGATCACGACCTGCGCGCCGTTGGCGAAGTCGCCGAACTGGGCTTCCCAGATGTCCAGGGTGTTCGGGTCGGTGGTGGAGAAGCCGTACTCGAACGCCATCACCGCCTCCTCGCTCAGCAGCGAGTCGATGATGGTGGCCTGTTCCGGGGTCTCGACCAGCTGGCGCAGCGGCAGGTAGTAGCTGTCGGTCTTCTGGTCGTGCAGCACCGCGTGGCGGTGGAAGAACGTGCCGCGGCCGGAGTCCTGGCCGACCAGGCGCAGGCCATGGCCCTCGGACAGCAGGGTGGCATAGGCCAGGTTCTCGGCGAAGCCCCAGTCGCCCGGGATCTCGCCGGCGGTCATCTTCATCCGGTCCTCGTAGATCTTGGCCACGCGCGGATGCAGCGTGACGCCCTGCGGGATGGTGTTGATGATCTTCGCCAGCTGGGTCAGCGTGGCCTTCTTGACGCGGGTATCGACCGCATCGGAGAGCTTGCCCGACAGGTACTTCGACCAGTCGATGGTCAGCTCGTAGTCCTCCGGCTTGGAGGGCGCCAGCTCGGTGGTGACCTCGCCGGCGTCGAGCTTGTTGCGGTACTCGTCGACCAGCGCCTTGCCGGCATCGGCGGGCACCACGCCGGCCTTCTCCAGCTGCGAGGCGTACAGCTCGCGGGTGGTCGGGTGCTTGCGGATGGTCTGGTACATCACCGGCTGGGTCGCCGCCGGCTCGTCGGCCTCGTTGTGGCCGTGGCGGCGGTAGCAGACCAGGTCGATGACCACGTCCTTCTTGAAGGTCTGGCGGAACTCGTAGGCCAGCTTGGCCACGAACACCACCGCTTCCGGGTCGTCGCCGTTCACGTGGAACACCGGGGCGCCGACCATCTTGGCCACGTCGGTGCAGTACAGCGTGGAGCGGGCGTCTTCCTTGTTGCTGGTGGTGAAGCCGACCTGGTTGTTGATCACCACGTGCACGGTACCGCCGACGGCGAAGCCGCGCGCCTGCGACATCTGGAACAGCTCCATCACCACGCCCTGGCCGGCGAACGCGGCGTCGCCGTGGATCAGCACCGGCAGGACCTGCTTGCGCTCGTTGTCGCCGCGGCGTTCCTGGCGCGAACGCGCCGAGCCGGCGACCACCGGGTCGACGATCTCCAGGTGCGAGGGGTTGAAGGCCAGGGCCAGGTGCACCGGGGCGCCGGGGGTGGCGATGTCGGCGGAGAAGCCCATGTGGTACTTCACGTCGCCGGCGTGGGCCAGGGCGTCGTGCTCGAACTTGCCCTCGAACTCGTCGAACAGCTTGCGCGGGTTCTTGCCGAGGGTGTTGACCAGGACGTTGAGGCGGCCGCGGTGGGCCATGCCGATGACGATGTCCTTGACCTTGTCGACGCCGGACTGCCGGATCACGGTATCCAGCAGCGGGATCAGCGACTCGCCGCCTTCCAGCGAGAAGCGCTTCTGGCCGACGTACTTGGTGTGCAGGTAGCGCTCGAGGCCTTCGGCGGCGGTGAGCCGCTCGAGGATGCGCTTGCGGGTCTCGGTGCTGAGGTTGTAGTCGCCGCCGGCCAGCTCGAGGCGCTGGTACAGCCACTGGCGCTGCTCGACCTCGGGGATGTGCATGAACTCGGCGCCGATGGAGCCGGTATAGGTCGCCTTGAGGCGCGCGTACAGGTCGCGCAGCTTCATCCGCGGCTGGCCGGCCAGGCCGCCGGTGCTGAACTCGCTGTCCAGGTCGCGCTCGGACAGGCTGTGGAACTCCAGGCCCAGGTCCGGCGGGTTCATCGGCGGGGTCAGGCCCAGCGGATCGAGCCTGGCACCGAGGTGGCCGCGCGAACGGTAGGCGGTGATCAGGCGGCCGACGTTGCGCTCGCGCTCGTCGCCGGCGCCCGTCGCGGCGCTGGCGTAGCCGTTGTTGGCGGCGTGGCGCGCGGCCTCGGCGACGTGGGCGATGACCGCCGAATGCGGGACGTCCCCCGCTTCACGGCCCTTGAAGCCGTCGAAGTAGGTCTTCCATTTCGGATCGACACTGTCGGGAGAGACGAGGTACTGCTCGTAGAGGTCCTCGATATAGGCGGCATTGCTGCCGAGCTGCGAAGACTGCGCAAACTGCTTGAGTAGGTTGTCCACGATGGTGTCGCGTCTGGAGGGGGGATGGGCCCAGGGCCCGGGCCCGTCGAGCGGGCGGAAAGCCGCAAAAGTATAACCCCCATTCACGCTCGCAGGACCTAGCCGAAGGGCGAAGCCCGGCCTTGCCGGGCCCCGTGTTTGGGGTCGGGTCACACTCTGCCGGGACGCACTGTCGCCTGCCTGTCATCGCGGTGGTGCCGCGAAGGAACCGCCCCGGCTCAGGTCAGGGCGCGGTACTCCACGCAGGGCCGCGAGCGCTCCCACACCGCGGCGAATTCCAGGCGCAGGCGACGCGCGGTGGCCGCGTCCTCGACGCCGCCTTCACCTTCGAAGCGGTGCCCCAGCGGGCGGAACAGCGCCGCGCCGGTGTCGTTGAACGCATACGCCGACGGATAGCTGGTGTCGACCGGGTCGCGCGGCTGGCGGAAGGCGAACACGCTGGGCAGGCGCTGGGCCAGGCCCAGCAGCGGCGCGCTGTTGCGCTGCGGGGTGCCCGGATCCTGCAGCAGGACCTGCACCTGGCACGGACCGGGGCGTACCGCGAACGCGCGCAGGGCGGCCACCACGTCCGCCCGGTCGAGCAGGCCCGGGTCCAGGGCGCGGCTGTAGATCCCGACCAGGCGCCGGGCCGAATGGGCCACGCCGAGCAGGACCGCGGCGGCGCTTTCGACGTCGTCCATCGCGCCGGCCCCGGGCAGGCGCCGGACCATGTGGCGGTGGAGGATGCCGGCCTCGGTGAAGACCGGGCCGGACGGGACGAACCCGCCGCGGGCGTAGAACGCCAGGGCGTGGACCTGAGCGTGCAGGCTGACCTCCGGCCACTGCCGGCGCCGCGCCTCCTCGACCAGCGCGGCCAGCAGGGCCTCGCCGATGCCCCGGCCGCGGGCCTCCTCCAGCACCGCCATGCGCCCGATTCGCCGCTCCGGGGTCAGCCGCCCGGTGCCCAGCAGGCGCCCGGAGGCGTCGCTGGCCACCACGTGGAAGCTGAGCGGATCCAGTGCATCGCGCTCCAGCTCCGCCGGCACGCCCTGGCCGCGCACGAAGACCTCCTCGCGCAGCGCATGCAGGCGCGCGTGGTCGTGCGCGTAGTCGGCGGCAGCGATCGTCCAGGTGCGGCTCACGCGTCCTCGTCGCATTCGTCCGGATCCTCGCCCAGCAGCGCGTAGAAGCCGGCCTGGTGCAGCTCGAACACCGCGTCGCGGCCGGCGGCCGAGAGCGAGTCCCAGGCGGCGCCGTCGAGCACCGGCGAATCGGCCAGCAGGCGCGCGTCGGCGACCGGCAGGTGCAGGGTGCGGCCGCTGCAGAACAGGCTGGCGTGGCGCGAACCATGGTTGCGGCGCCAGGCCATGCGCGCCCACGGGTGGCGTTCCAGCGCGCCGCCGTGGGCCAGGTCCCATTCCAGCTCGATGCGCGGGCGCTCGTCGCCGCGCGGGACCACGTCGCCGGCGGCGCGGTAGGTGGTGATGAAGCGGCCGAACCAGTCGCCGAGGCGGTCCGGGTCGTTCATGCGGATCGCGTTGAGCGCGTCGACCACGCGGTTCATCGCCGCCACGTCGATCTCGTTCGGATCTGCCGGCACGGCCAGGTCCTCGTCGTGGTAGCGGATCGCCTCGTCGGCGTCCTGCAGCACCTCGTCCAGCCAGTCGCCCATCAGCTCGGCCGACGACGGCGCGCGCATGCCCACCGAGAAGGTCAGGCACGGATCCTCGGCCACGCCGTGGTGCGGCACCAGCGGCGGCAGGTAGAGCATGTCGCCCGGGCCAAGCACCCAGTCATGGGTCGGGTCGAAGTGCTTCAGCAGCTTGATCGCCACGTCCTCCTGGAAGGCCAGGTCGGGGGCGGGGCGGCCCATCGCCACGCTGGCGTCGATCATCCAGCGGCGGTGGCCATGGGCCTGCAGCAGGAACACGTCGTAGTGGTCCACGTGCGCGCCGACCGAGCCGCCGGTGGCGGCGAAGCTGACCATGATGTCGTCGATGCGCCAGCGCGGCAGGAAGCGGAACTGCTCCAGCAGCGCGGCCACGTCCGGGTCCCAGCGGTCCACGTCCTGGACCAGCAGGGTCCAGTCGTGGTCGGGCATGCCCGGGAAGTCCTCTTCCTGGAACGGGCCGTGGCGCACGTCCCAGCGGCCGCTGGCGCGGTCCAGGCTGATCAGGCGGGCCAGCGCGCCTTCCTCGCACGCCAGGCCGGCCAGGTCCTCGGGCATCAGCGGGGCCTGGAAGCCGGGGAAGGCGTTGCGCACCAGCAGCGGGCGCTTGTGCCAGTAGTCGCGCAGGAACTGCGCCGGGTCCATGCCCAGCGGGCCGCGTCCGGCGGCATCGATCTCGAACGGCAGGGCGGTCGGGGCGCGCTTAGCGGCGGCCTTGCCGGCGGTTTTCTTCGGGGTGGGGCGCTTGGGAGTCATGCGGTGATCTCGTCGTAGCCGCGGCCGAGGAACTGGAGCAGGCACCAGCCATGCCCGAACGGGTCGGCCAGCTGCACGATGCGGCCCCAGGCGGCCTCGCGCACGTCGCCTTCGGCGCGGGCGCCGGCAGCGAGGGCACGGGCCAGGGCCGCGTCCAGGTCATCGACCACGACGTCCAGGTGGAGCGGGGTCCAGTGGCGGTGGTAGTCGCGCCGCGCTTCGCCGGCGCCGGTCGGGCCGGCGGGTTTGCGCAGCAGGTAGATCGGGGCCTGCGCGCCGAGCATCTCCACCGCGCCGTCGCCGAAGCGGCGCGCGGCGGACAGGCCGAAGGCGTCGCGGTAGAAGGCTGCGGCGCGGGGCAGGTCGTCGACGTCGATGTTGATCAGCAGGTGCATGTCGCGTCGACTTCCGGTGCGCTCAGCGGGCGGCGCCCGCGTGCGTCGGGACCGGCGCCTGGCCGGCATGGACGGGGCGGGAGGCCTGGCCGGCGGTCGCGGCCGGCCGGCCGCCGCGGCCCGCGGCGAGCGGACGTTGCGGCGCGGGCAGGATATCGCGGGGCACGGGGATCGCCTTGCGCAAGGTCAAGCCGGGGCCATTCCCGCCGCCTGGCCTCAGATCGCCCGGGCCAGGCGCTCGGCCAGGCCGGTGTAGCCGGCCGGGGTCAGCGCGGCGAGGCGGGCGCGGGCGTCTTCCGGCAGGTCCAGCGAGGCGATGAAGGCGCGCATCGACTCGGCGGTGATGCCCTGGCCGCGGGTCAGGGCCTTGAGCTGCTCGTACGGGTTCGGCAGGCCGTGGCGGCGCATCACCGTCTGCACGGCCTCGGCCAGTACTTCCCAGGCCGCGTCGAGGTCGGCGTCCAGGCGCTCCGGGTTCACCATCAGCTTGCCCAGGCCCTTGGCCAGCGAATCCAGGCCGACCTGGGTGTGGCCGAAGGCGGTGCCCAGGGCGCGCAGCACGGTGGAGTCGGTGAGGTCGCGCTGCCAGCGGCTGATCGGCAGCTTGGCCGAGAAGTGCTCGAACAGGGCGTTGGCGATGCCGAAGTTGCCTTCGGCGTTCTCGAAGTCGATCGGGTTGACCTTGTGCGGCATGGTCGAGGAGCCGATCTCGCCTTCCTTGAGCCTCTGCCTGAAGTAGCCCAGCGAGATGTAGCCCCAGATGTCGCGGGCCAGGTCGACCAGCACGGTGTTGGCGCGGCGCACCGCGTCGCCCAGCTCGGCGACGTTGTCGTGCGGCTCGATCTGGGTGGTGTAGGGGTTGAACGGCAGGCCCAGCGATTCGACGAAACGCTGCGCGAACGCCGGCCAGTCCACGTCGGGGTAGCTGATCGTGTGCGCGTTGTAATTGCCGACCGCGCCGTTGATCTTGCCGGTCAGCTCGACCGCGGCGATCTGCCGGCGCTGGCGCTCCAGGCGGGCGACGACGTTGGCGATCTCCTTGCCCAGGGTGGTGGGCGAGGCGGTCTGGCCGTGGGTGCGCGACAGCATCGGCTGGGCGGCCTGCTCGTGGGCGAGGTTGCGCAGGGTGGCGGTCACGCCGTCCAGCGCCGGCAACAGCACCTCGTCGCGGGCCTGGCGCAGCATCAGCGCGTAGGACAGGTTGTTGATGTCCTCGCTGGTGCAGGCGAAGTGCACGAACTCCAGCGCCGGGCCGAGCTCGGCGTCGTCGCGCAGCTGTTCCTTGATGAAGTACTCGACCGCCTTGACGTCGTGGTTGGTGGTGCGCTCGATCTCCTTGACCCGGGCGGCGTTGGCCACGGAGAAGCCGTCGGCCAGGGCGCGCAGGCGGGCCTGGGCAGCGGCGGAGAAGGGCGCCAGTTCGGCGATGCCCGGTTCGGCGGCCAGCGCCAGCAGCCACTCCACCTCGACCTTCACGCGGGCGCGGATCAGGCCGTATTCGGAAAAGATCGGGCGCAGCGCGTCGACCTTGGAGGCGTAACGGCCGTCGAGCGGGGACAGGGCAAGCAGGGCGGAGTCCGACATGGGCAGGCTGGCGGGGGAACGGAGCCGCATAGTTTAAGCCGTGGGGGCGTGGCGTGCCGGGGAGGGGCGACGCCGCGCCTCCAGCCCGGATCTGCTGCGTTCTGGCGGAAGCCTGGCACAGTCGGTGGACGTCCCCCGGCCATCGGTGCGCGATCTCCACCTTTATCGTGCACCTGGGGGACTTGTTGTCGCATCCATGGCTCGTCGGGCTTCCCGTGGCAGTGGCGCGGGCTTCGGACGGGGCCGCCGCCCCAAGGGGGTATGGCGCATCGCGCGGTTCCGCCATCCATGGCTCCAACGCGCGGGCGCAGGCCATCCAGGGCCTGCTTGCGCCGCGCCGGGAATGAAACGAGGGCGCCGGACGTCGCCAGCGCCCCTGTTCATTCCCGGCGCCCCCCGTGCTGCCGCGGCTCCGTCCGAAGCCGGCCACGTCAATGCTTTCAACAGCAGGCACTGGCAATGCGGTCAGTCAGCTGGCGCGTGGCGACGCGCCAGACGTCGCCAGCGCCCTTGTTCATTCCCGGCGCCCCCCGCGCTGCCGCGTTTCCGTCCGAAGCCGGCACGC
>NZ_KI911328.1:0-168430 GCF_000513955.1 Pseudoxanthomonas suwonensis J47 | reverse complement strand
CAGACGTCGCCAGCGCCGCGAGCGGAACCAACCGTGCCACCGCGCGAAACAGCGCCTTGCACCCGTAGCGGTATGCTCGCGGCGATTCCTCCACGCCGGAGACGGCCATGAGTCCATCCCCCGCACGATCCCGCGCCAAGGCGCCTTCCAGCCGGCCCCGCGCCGTTGCCGCGAACAGCCAGCGCACCCGTACCGAGCACGACAGCATGGGCGAGCTGCAGGTCCCCGCCGACGCCCTGTGGGGCGCGCAGACCCAGCGCGCCGTGCAGAACTTCCCGGTGTCCGGCCGGCCGATGCCGCGCGGCTTCATCCGCGCCCTGGGCCTGGTCAAGGCCGCCGCCGCCGAGGTCAACGCCGGGCTGGGCCTGCTGCCGAAGAACGTCGCCGGCGCCGTGCGCGCCGCCGCGCTGGAGGTGGCCGAGGGCCTGCACGATGCCCACTTCCCGGTGGACATCTACCAGACCGGTTCGGGCACCTCGTCGAACATGAATGCCAACGAGGTGATCGCCGCGCTGGCCAACGCCTCGGGCAAGGCCGGCAAGGGCCGCGTGCATCCGAACGACCACGTCAACCTCGGCCAGAGCTCCAACGACGTCGTCCCCACCGCGATCCGCGTGTCCGCGCAGCTGGCGGTAGTCGAGGACCTGCTGCCGGCGCTCAGGCACCTGCGCCGCACCATCAAACAGCGCGCCCGTGGCCTGCGCCGGGTGGTCAAGACCGGCCGCACCCACCTGATGGACGCGATGCCGCTGACCTTCGAACAGGAGTTCGGGGCGTGGGCCTCGCAACTGAAGTCGGCCGAAGGGCGCATCGAGGACAGCCTCAAGCGCCTGCGCCGGCTGCCGCTGGGCGGCACCGCGATCGGCAGCGGGATCAACGCCGACCCGCGCTTCGGCGCGCGCGCGGCGAAGGTGCTTTCCGCGCTGGCCGGGACGAGGTTCGAAAGCGCCGAGGACAAGTTCGAGGGCCTGGCCGCGCAGGACGACGCGGTGGAGCTGTCCGGCCAGCTCAACGCGCTGGCGGTGGCGCTGATCAAGATCGCCAACGACCTGCGCTGGATGAATTCCGGCCCGCTGGCCGGCCTGGGTGAGATCGAACTGCCGGCGCTGCAGCCGGGCAGCTCGATCATGCCGGGCAAGGTCAACCCCGTGATCCCGGAAGCGACGGTGATGGCCGCCGCGCAGGTGATCGGCCACCACACCGCGATCACCGTCGCCGGGCAGACCGGCAACTTCCAGCTCAACGTCACCCTGCCGCTGATCGCGGCCAACCTGCTCGACTCGATCCAGCTGCTTTCGAACGTGTCGCGGCTGCTGGCCGATTCGGCCATCGCCGGGCTGAAGGTGCGTCCGGAACGCGTGCGCCAGGCGCTGGACCGCAACCCGATCCTGGTCACCGCGCTCAACCCGGTGATCGGCTACGAGAAGGCCGCGGCGATCGCCAAGCAGGCCTACAAGGAAGGCCGGCCGGTGCTGGAGGTGGCGATGGAGGTCACCGGGCTGCCGGCGGCGACCCTGCGCCCGCTGCTTGATCCGGCGGTGCTGGCCCGCGGCGGCATCCACGGCAAGCCGGGCGGTGGCGGCGGCTGAGCGCCGCTGCAAACGCACGGCGCCGGCATGTGCCGGCGCCGCGTGGATCGGATCGGCGTCGACTCCCGTCGACGTGCCGGTTATTCCGCGGACAGCTTCGCCGCCGCCGCATCCGCCTCGGCCGCCGCGTCCATCTGCCCCGGTTCGTCCGTCGGCTTGCCCGGGTCGACCGCGTCGAAGTCGAGGTCCACGTCGTACTTGCCGTCCTTGCCGCAGTCCTCGATGTCGCCCTGTTCCAGCGTCGCGTACGGCTTGAAGGCGGGCAGGGCGGCGGCCAGTGCTTCCTGCGAGGCCAGCAGGTCCGGCAGGTGCTTGCAGATGCGGGTGGCGTCGGCCTTGATGCGCTCGCCGCGGGCCTTCATCTCGCGCTTGAACTCCTCGCTGCTGCCGTCCAGCAGGCTCTTGAGCGCGCCGGCGGCGGCCTCGATGCCGAGGTCGGCGCCACGCATGCCCACCTCGATGCCGGCCCGCGCCACCTTGATCATGTCCTCGCGGTAGGCCAGCAGCAGCCTGCGCTGCGCCTCGTCCACCGCGACCGCCCTGCCGCCGATCAGCAGGTCGCCCTGCGGGGTGATCTCGGCACGGGTCAGGCCGCTGTTCTTGCCGATCTGGATGTTCTCCCGGTCCAGCTTCTCGCTGGCTTCGGCCATGGCCTGCTGGATCTTGCGGCCCAGCGCGGTATTGGCCGGCGGAGTCGATCCCTTGCCGGCGGCGGGCTCGTCGCGTCCGCTGCACGCGGCCAGCGGCAGCAGTGCGAGCAGGGCGAGGGCGTGGAGGCTGCGCATGTGTTTTTTCCCCCTTAGTTCGAAGCGAATTCGCGGCGGACCTCTTCCTCGCATTCCTCGGCGTCGTCGGCCTCGAGGGGGGCGTAGGGTCGGAACTCCGGCAGGCTGGCGGCCAGCTTCTGCTGGGCCTCCATCAGCCCGGGCAGGCTGCGGCAGATCTGCCGTACCCCCGGCTCGATGCTGGCCTTGATGGTCTTCTCCAGGCGGCGTTCCAGGCTGCCGGTCATGGCCGCGAACATCAGGCTGAACAGCCCGCGGTCGACTTCGGCCAGGGCCAGGTGCGCGCTGCGCTCGCCGATGTCGATGCCGGCCAGGGCGATGTCGATGACCTGGGCGCGGTAGGCCAGCAGCTCGCGGCGCTGGCGCTCGTCGATCGCCACCGCCTTGCCGTCGATGAGGAAGTCGCCGGTCGGGGTGATCTCGGCCTTCGGCAGCGAAGCTTCGCCCTTGCCCTTGCCCTTGTGCTTCGGCCCCTTGCCGAAGTCCAGGCTGTCGCCCAGCGAAAGGTTGCCGGTCTTCAGTTCGGTGCGGGCGGCCGCCATCTCGGCGGCGACCTCGCGGCGGGCCCCGGCAAGCTCGCGGCTGATCTCGCCCTGGATGCCGTCGTCGAGGTTGGCGGCCTGCGCGCCCAGCGGGAGCAGGGCGGCCAGCAGCAGCGGCAGCAGCGTGGTGCGGATGCGCTTGGTGTCCATGGTGGTCTTGGTTGCCAGGAAGGAAGTAGTGGTCAGTCGCGACGGGGTACGTCGACGGTGCCGCGCACCTCGCGGTGGTTGACGCCGCCACTGCCGATCGAGCCGACCGACAGGCTGGCCGCGCCGCGCACCGAGGCGTCGCCGGAGCCGATGGAATCGATGCGCACGGCGCCGGCCACGTCCTGCAGCCCGGCGTCGCCGGAGCCGATCGAGCCGATCCGCACGTCGCCGCGCGCGCCTGCCAGGGTGAAGTCGCCGGAGCCGATGCTGCCGACCTCGACGTTCCCGCCGATGTTGCGGGCGTCCACGTCGCCGGAGCCGACCGAAAGCACCTTCAGCGAAGCGGCGCCGTCGACCTCGATCTCGCCGGCCCCGACCTTGGCGGTCACCGGGCCGCGGATGCGGACCAGCTTGGCCTCGCCGGAGCCGACGTCGGCGCTGGCCGTCGCGGCGCCCTCCAGCGAGGCTTCGCCGGAGCCGACCACCAGCTGCACCAGCACGTTGTCGGGCACGGTGCCGTCCAGGTCCAGCGAAGCGTGGTTGTTGCCGAACAGGCTGGACATCCCGGCCTTCGATTCGCGCCGCAGGCGCACCACCAGGGTGTCGCCCTTGCGTTCCTGGGTCAGGGTCAGGTCGGGCAGCCACTCCGGCTTGCCGGCGCAGGCCCGGCCGCGGAAGGCGTGGCTGCCGCCGGCAGTGGCGCGCAGGTCGACCTCGAACTGGTTGGTCTCGACGCGGATCGTCCTGATCCCGGCCAGGTCCAGCACCAGCTCCCGCGGCGAGGAGTGGGGGCAGTTGAGGGCGTCGGCCATGGCCACGACGGGAACCAGGAGGAGCAGGCCGAACAGGGGGATGCGCATGGGTCTTCTCCGGTGGAGGCCTGGAATCAGGCCTCGTCGCGCCAGCGGCGCAGGCGGATGGCGGCGGCGATCAGGGCTACGCCGGCCAGGGCACCGATCCAGATGTCGAAGGTGGCAAAGATGTGCCAGCTGCGGGTCAGGTCGATGGCGCTGGCCAGGTCGTCCGGGCTGTGGATCGCCGTCGAGTCGTCGACGATGCCGTGGACCAGCGGGTACCAGGTGCCCGGGACCGCGCTGAGCAGGCCGCGGTAGACCACCGTGTACCAGACCTGGTCGTGGGCGATGTCCACGCCGGGCAGGATGGTCATCATGCTGATCACCACGCAGACCAGCACCGGCACCAGCACCGCCCACAGGAACGGCTTGGAGCGGGCCCAGGCCGAGCAGAACATCAGCCAGCCGATGGTCGGCAGCGCCCAGACCATGTACACGGGCAGCGAAGCCAGTACCCCCCAGACGATCCGCACCGGGTGCGACTGGGTGAACACCCCGTGCGCGGCCGGCACGCCGTTGACGGTGATGGTCAGCGCCGAAATCACCCACAGCGCCAGGCCGATCAGCACGCCCACGCCGATGGCGAACAGCGGGGCCAGGACCAGCGCCCACACGGCCTTGGACAGCACCATCTGCGAGTCGGAGACCGGCAGCGACTTCCAGAACAGCACGCTGCGGTCGCGGCGGTCGTCGTACAGCGAGCCGAGGGCGTAGAAGAACACCACGAAGGCCAGCACCACGCAGGCCAGCAGGACGCCGCCGAGCAGCATGCCGTCGCCCATCGCGCCCAGGGCCTGGGCGACGCGGGTGGCATCGGTGTCGTCGTCGAAGACGAAACCACTGCTGCCCATGTTGCGGCGGGCGGCGATGCTGCCGATCACGGCCAGGATCAGGTTCAGGCCGACGATGATGCCGCCGGCGATCAGCGGCGCCCAGAAGAAGCCGCCGCGGTTCTCCCAGTATTCGCGCCGGAGCAGCCACTTGAACTTGGCGGTGCCGTGCGGGACGGCGGAAGCGGTGGGGGTATTCATGCGTAGGTCCCCTTCATGGTGGCGACGAACAGGTCGGCGAGGCCGGGGTTGCGGGTTTCGCCCAGGGCGGCCAGCTGCGCGCGCGGCGCGCCGTCGAACAGCAGCACGGTCTTGCCGAAGGGCAGGGCGCGCTCGTCGATCGGCTGGAGGGCGCGGGCGGCCTCGAGGCCGTCGGCGCCGACCAGCACCTCGGTGTAGCGCTCGGCGACCTCGTCCATCGGCGAGGACAGCACGATCCGGCCGTCGCGGATGAACAGCACGTCGGTGAGGATGTGCTCGATCTCCTCGACCTGGTGGGTGGTGACCAGGATGGTCTTGTCCTCGTCGAAGTAGTCCTCCAGCAGGCGCTGGTAGAACTGCTTGCGGTAGAGGATGTCCAGGCCCAGGGTCGGCTCGTCCAGGACCAGCAGGCGGGCGTCGATCGCCATCACCAGCGCCAGGTGCAGCTGCACGATCATGCCCTTGGACATCTCCCGCACCCGCAGCTTCGGGTTGAGCTGGGTATTGGCCAGGAAGCGCTCGCACTTGGCGCGGTCGAAGCGCGGGTGGACGCCGGCGACGAAGTCGATCGCCTCGCGCACCCGCATCCAGCGCGGCAGCACGGCCACGTCGGCGATGAAGCAGACCTCGTTCATCAGCTCGTCGCGCTGGGTGCGCGGGTCCTTGCCTAGCACCCGCAGCTCGCCCTCGAACGGGGTCAGGCCGAGGATCGCCTTCAGCGCGGTGGTCTTGCCGGCGCCGTTGGGGCCGATCAGGCCGACGATGCGGCCGGCGGCGATCTCGAAGTCGGCGCCGGCCACGGCGACCTTGTTCCTGTAGGCCTTGCGCAGGCCGCGTGCGGAGACGACGGCGCCGCCGGCGCTGTGGGTCGTGTTCATGAGTGGTTCCCCGTGGAAGCGAGCAGTTCTTCTACCGACAGGCCCAGGCGCTGGATGCGCTCGACCACCGCCGGCCATTCCTCCTTGAGGAAGCGGTCGCGCTCGCTGGTGCGCAGCTGGCGGGACGCTTCCTCGGTGACGAACATCCCCAGGCCGCGGCGCTTCTCGACCAGGCCTTCGTCGGCCAGTTCCTGGTAGGCGCGGGACACCGTGATGGGATTGAGCTGGTATTCGGCGGCGACCTGCCGCACGGAGGGCAGGGCTTCGCCCGGCTTCAGGATTCCGTCGAGCATCATGGCGATCACGCGGTCCTTCAGTTGGCGGTAGATCGGAGCGCCGTCGCTCCACTGGATGTCACTCATGGTCAACCCCGTGAGCGCAGCGACTGCGCAAAGGAGAAATAGGGCATGGCCGACGAGGCGCGGGCCTTGGCGCCGGATCGTTCCTCGACCGCTCCAAGGTCCGTGGCGCCGCATTCCGCGACGGCCCCGGCAAGTCCATAATCACCACGGCGTCCAGCGTGGTCGGGCAGCCACCGGGTCGCGCCCAGGACCGCCACGGCCAGGCCCAGGGCCATCAACCATGTGCGGTAGTTCGACAGGGTGCTTTTCATTGCGGTGTCCTGCGTTGGGTGACTGGTGTTGTATTCAACTATAACACCTAAACACAGGGTGTCAACACCGGCCGTACCCAACCGATGGCCTATGCCGTTCCCCCATCCCCCCAGGAGGCGCAGATGTCGGTCAAGCCCTTGATTGCAATGGTTCTCATGGCGGCCGCGGCACCGTCCCTGCTGGACGTGGAGTACCGCCCGCTGGCCGGGAAAACCCCGGTCAACCTGAACCAGCAGCAGGGCGGCAAGGTCCTGCTGATCGTGAACACGGCCAGCAAATGCGGCTTCACCCCGCAGTACGAGGGCCTGGAAGCGTTGCAGCAGCGCTATGCGGAGCGCGGTTTCGCGGTGCTCGGCTTCCCGTCCAACGACTTCCGCGGCCAGGAGCCGGGAAGCGAGGAGGAGATCCAGGAATTCTGCACGCTCACCTACGGGGTGAAGTTCCCGATGTACGAGAAGGTGCAGGTGGTGGGAAAGGATGCGACGCCGCTGTACCAGCGCCTGCGCGAGGCCACCGGCGTCGAGCCGGGCTGGAATTTCCACAAGTACCTTGTTTCGCGGGACGGACGCGTGGTTGGCAACTGGCCGAGCAAGGTCAAGCCGGACGATCCGGAACTGGTGGCGGCGATCGAGCGCGAACTGCAGGCGCCCGCGCCCTCGCGCTGAATCCGTCTTCCCGCATGCGGTACCGCGCAGGCCGGCGCATGCGACAATGCCGCCGCGCCGGCCCCTGCCGGCGAATGATCCAACCCTCCAGGGAACAACCTTAATGAACAACCGCATGCGCGGCGCTCTGGCGTCGCTGGTTATGGGAGCAGGCATGATGGCAGGTGCGGCCGTGGCACAGGACAAGGCCGCGCTGGCCACCGACAAGGACAAGGTCAGCTACGCGATCGGCCTCGATGTGGCCCGCTCGTTCGAGGCGATCGGCCAGGACATCGATTTCGCCTCGATGCAGAAGGCGATCGACCACGTCTTCGCCGGCGGCGAGCCGACCCAGTCCGAGCAGGACGCGCAGGCCACCGACGGTGCGCTGCGCATGGCCGTGGCCGCGCGCAACGGCCAGAACATCCCCGGCCTGGCGCCGGGCGCGCAGCCGCCGGCGCCGTCGAAGCAGCAGGTCGGCCTGCTGCTGGGCGAGCGCATCGTCGGCCCGTCGCTGGCGCCGATGAAGGACCAGATCGACACCGCGGTGCTGATGCAGGCCGTGCGCACCAGCCTGGGCAAGACCGGCACCCCGCTGATGAACGAGCAGGAGGCGATGGCCACCCTGCAGGCCTTCATGGCCAGCAAGCAGCAGGCCGTGGCGGAGAAGAACCGCAGCGAAGGCGCCGCCTTCCTGGCCCAGAACCGCACCCAGAAGGGCGTGCTGACCACCCCGTCGGGCCTGCAGTACATGGTCCTGCGCGAGGGCAGCGGCCCGCGTCCGCTGCCGACCGACACCGTGACCGTGAACTACGAGGGCAAGCTGCTCGACGGCACCGTGTTCGACAGCTCCTACGCGCGCGGCGAGCCGGCGCAGTTCCCGCTGAACCGCGTGATCGCCGGCTGGACCGAAGGCGTGGCGCTGATGCCGGTGGGCGCGAAGTACCGCTTCTGGATCCCGTCCGACCTGGCCTACGGTGCCAACGGCGCCCCGGGCGGCGTCATCGGCCCGGACGCGACCCTGACCTTCGACGTGGAGCTGCTGGGCATCGCCCAGTAAGCCGGTAACACGGCAGCGGCATGCGCGTCGCGATCTTCGGCACCGGATACGTCGGCCTGGTCACCGGCACCTGCCTGGCCGAGGTCGGCCACGAGGTGGTGTGCGTGGACGTCGACGCGGCGCGGGTGCAGGGCCTGCAGGACGGGAACGTCCCGATCTACGAGCCCGGCCTGGCACCGATGGTCAAGGTCAACCATGCCGCCGGCCGGCTGCGCTTCACCACCGACGCGGCCGCCGCGGTCGCCCACGGCGAGATCATCGTGATCGCCGTGGGCACGCCGCCGGACGAGGATGGCGCGGCCGACCTCAGCCACGTGCTGGAGGTGGCGCGCACGATCGGCCGCCATCTCGAGCTCCCGGCGGTGGTGGTGGACAAGTCGACCGTGCCGGTGGGCACGGCCGACCGCGTGCGCGGGACGATCGGCGCGGAGCTGCAGGCGCGTGGGGTGGACGTGCCTTTCGACGTGGTCTCCAACCCGGAGTTCCTGAAGGAGGGCGACGCGGTCGCCGACTGCATGCGTCCGGACCGGATCGTGGTCGGCGCCGACAGCGCTGCCGCGGTGGCGCGCATGCGCCGCCTGTATGCGCCGTTCAACCGCAACCACGACCGTTTCGTGGTGATGGACGTGCGTTCGGCCGAGCTGACCAAGTACGCGGCCAACGCGATGCTGGCGACCAAGATCAGTTTCATGAACGAGATCGCCAACATCGCCGAGCGGGTCGGCGCGGACGTGGAGGCGGTGCGCAAGGGCATCGGCTCCGATCCGCGCATCGGCTGGCACTTCATCTATCCCGGCGCCGGCTATGGCGGCTCGTGCTTCCCCAAGGACGTGCAGGCGCTGTCGCGCACCGCGCGCCAGCATGGCTACCAGGCGCAGCTGCTGGAAGCGGTGGAAGCGGTGAACCAGCGGCAGAAGGCGCATGTTTTCGAACTGGTCCAGCACCATTACGACCGTGGCGAGGACGAAGGCGTGCGCGGCAAGGTGTTCGCGGTGTGGGGACTGGCGTTCAAGCCCAACACCGACGACATGCGCGAGGCGCCGAGCCGGCGCCTGCTGGAACAGTTGTGG
This sequence comes from Pseudoxanthomonas suwonensis J47, assembly GCF_000513955.1. GTDB lineage: Bacteria > Pseudomonadota > Gammaproteobacteria > Xanthomonadales > Xanthomonadaceae > Pseudoxanthomonas > Pseudoxanthomonas suwonensis_C. The sequence goes on along the minus strand of NZ_KI911328.1, from coordinate 159,213 downwards.
GAGGGCGGGGCGACGGTGCGCGCCTACGACCCGGAAGCGATGACGGCGGCGCGGCGCCTGTACGGCACACGCGACGGCCTGGTCCTGTGCGATTCGGCGCCGGCGGCAGTTGAAGGAGCGGATGCGCTGGTGGTGATGACCGAATGGAAGGAGTTCCGCAGCCCGGATTTCGCGCAGCTGCAAACCGCCCTGGGCGACGCGGTGGTGTTCGACGGGCGCAACCTCTACGACCCCGAAGAGGTCGAGGCCGCCGGCCTGGCCTACTACGGCATCGGTCGCGGCCGATCGGTGCGCGTGCCATGAGCCCGGCGCCGATCGAACCGGGCGCGGACGACGCCCTGGAGAAGCGCCTGGTCGAGCTGGAAACGCGACTGGCCTTCCAGGAGCACGCCATCGCCGAGCTGAGCGAGGAACTCGCCCAGGCGCGGCTGGAACGGGCGCGCAGCGAGGAGCTGCTGCAGGCCGTGCTCGCCGACCTGCGCGGCCTGCGCGGCGCGCTGTACGCCGACCCGGCCAGCGAACCGCCGCCGCCGCACTACTGATGCAATCCGCCCGGCTGCGCCGGGCGTCCCCCGGCACTACACGAACGACATGACCGATACCCTCCGCGACCAGCTGCTCAGTCTCGGCTTCAAGGCCGCTCCCGCCCCCGAACGCAAGCCGGGCAAGCCCGGGCAGGGCAAGGGTGGCCCGCGTGGCGGCGCCCACGGCAAGGGCAGGCCCCCGCACAAGGGTGGCCAGGCGCAGGGCAAACCCGCGCGCACCCAGGAGGAGATCGACCTGGGCAAGGCCTGGGCGCTGCGCGCGCAGAAGGAAAAGCAGGAACGCATCGAGGCCGAGCAGCGCAAGCAGGAAGAGGCGCGGCAGCGCCGCGAGGCGCGGGCGAAGCTCGAGGCGCTGCTGCAGGGCAAGGTGCTCAACGCCGAGGAGGCGGACATCGCCCGCCACTTCGAGTACGGCGGCAAGATCAAGCGCATCTACGTCACCGCCGACCAGCTCAAGGCGCTCAACGCCGGCGAGCTGGGCGTGGTCCAGCTCAACGGCCGCTACCTGCTGGTGGACGCGGCGGTGCTGGAAGAGGCGGGGACCATCTTCCCGCAGGCGGTGGCGCTGAAGGTCGACCCCAACGCCACGGCCGAGGAAGACCCGTACGCCGATCCGCGCTACCAGGTGCCCGACGACCTGGTCTGGTAAGGACAGCGCATCGCGGGCTTGCCCGCGGGTCCCGCTGGCGGCTAGCCTGCCGGTCCTATGAACACGCCCCTGCGGGTCCTCATCCACGGCGCCTCCGGGCGCATGGGCCAGGCGCTGCTGCGCCTGGCCGCCGACGCGCCGCAGAGCTGGCAGGTGGTCGCCGCGGTCACCGGCCGCGCACCCACGCAGCGCGTGGTCGACGGCGTGCCGTTCTTCGCCGCCGCCGAGCTGGGCGGGGTGCCGGCCTTCGACGTGGCGGTCGACTTCAGCCTGCCGGAGGGCGTGGAGCCGCTGCTGCAGCTGTGCGTGGCGCGGCGTGCGGCGCTGGTGTCCGGCACCACCGGCCTGGCCCCGGCGCAGCGCGAGTCGCTCGAGGCGGCCGCGGCTTCGATCCCGCTGCTGTGGGCGTCCAACTTCAGCGTCGGCGTGGCGGTACTGGACGAACTGGTCGAGCGCGCCGCCCGCGCGCTGCCGGGCTGGGACTGCGACATCGTCGAGTCCCACCACGTGCACAAGAAGGACGCGCCCTCCGGCACCGCCCTGACCCTGGGCGAGTCGGCCGCCCGCGGCGGCGCGACCCCGCGCTACGCCAGCCTGCGCGCCGGCGACATCGTCGGCGAGCACCTGGTCCAGCTGGCCGGGCAGGGCGAGCGCATCGAACTGGTGCACCGGGCCAGCAACCGCGACATCTTCGCCCGCGGCGCGCTGCAGGCCGCCAGCCGCCTCCATGGCCGCCCGGCGGGCCTGTACAGCATGCGCGGGCTGCTGTTCGGGGACAGCTGAACAGGGGCCGCAGGGCCCTCGTCGCCGTTCCCTTTTGCGGCCTTCGCCGGTACAATTCCCGCTCGCCTGTTACCCCACGCCCGGACCGGAAGAAACGCCAGTCCGCGGTTTTTTGCAGCCCGGCATCCAGAACTGCCGGCGGCGACAGGGCTCCCCCACACCTAGGGCGAACGACGTGACCCAACCCGCAATCCTCGTCCTCGAAGACGGCACCGTGTTCGAGGGCGAATCCGTAGGCGCCAGCGGCCTGTCGGTCGGCGAAGTGGTGTTCAACACCGCCATGACCGGCTACCAGGAGATCGTGACCGATCCCTCCTATGCCCGACAGCTGGTCACCCTGACCTATCCCCACATCGGCAACACCGGCTGCACCGACCAGGACGACGAGGCCCGCCAGGTCTGGTCGGCCGGCCTGATCGTGCGCGACGTGCCGCGCCGCCCGAGCAACTGGCGCAGCCAGGCCTCGCTGCAGGACTGGCTGGTCCGCCGCGGCGTGGTCGCCATCGCCGGCATCGACACCCGCAAGCTGACCCGCATCCTGCGCGAGCGCGGCGCCCAGAACGGCGCGCTGATGGCCGGCGAGGTCGACGTCGAGCAGGCGCTGGAAGCCGCGCGCAAGTTCCCCGGCCTGAAGGGCATGGACCTTGCCAAGGTGGTCAGCACCACCGCGGCCTACACGTGGAACGAGGGCCAGCTCGATCTCGACCGCAACGCCTTCGTCACCGCCGAGAAGAAGTTCAAGGTCGTCGCCTACGATTTCGGCGTGAAGACCAACATCCTGCGCATGCTCGCCGAACGCGGCTGCGACGTGACCGTGGTCCCGGCGCAGACCCCGGCGGCCGAGGTGCTGGCGAGGCAGCCGCACGGCGTGTTCATGTCCAACGGCCCGGGCGACCCGGAGCCGTGCGACTACGCAATCGCCGCGATCCGCGAGTTCGTGGCGAAGAAGGTGCCGCTGTTCGGCATCTGCCTGGGCCACCAGCTGCTGGCGCTGGCCGCCGGCGCGCGCACCACGAAGATGGCCAACGGCCACCATGGCGCCAACCACCCGGTGCAGGACCTGGACACCGGCCGCGTGCTGATCACCTCGCAGAACCACGGCTTCGCGGTCGACGAGACCACGCTGCCGGCCAACGTGCGCGTCACCCACCGCTCGCTGTTCGATGGCACCAACCAGGGCATCGAGCTGACCGACGCGCCGGCGTTCTCGTTCCAGGGCCACCCGGAGGCCTCGCCGGGTCCGCACGACGCGGCCCCGCTGTTCGACCGTTTCGTGGCTTCGATGGTGGCCTGAGCGCCGCCTGGCCGACAGGATGGATGCAACCACTAATGGGAGGTAAGGGAATGCGCTTTCTGAATGGATTTGTGCTGCTGGTCCTGCTGGCGTGCGCCTCGGCCGCATCCGCGCGCGAGGTGCCGATCCGCGATTTCTTCAAGGATCCGGAGTTCACCTCGGTCAGCATCTCCCCGGACGGCAAGCACATGGCCATCACCGTGCCGCAGGAAGACCGCACGGTGCTGGCGGTGCTGCGCGTGTCCGACAAGGGCGTGGTCGGCAAGTGGGACTACGGCCCGAACCGGCACTTCAGCCAGGTGCTGTGGGCCAACAACGAGCGCCTGCTGTTCTACGTGAACTTCAAGACCGGCCGCTTCGACTTCCAGACCTCGAAGGGCGACCTGTACGCGTCGAACATCGATGGCACCCAGCGCATCGACATCCCCAACGGCGCCTACTACAACATCGTCAGCCTGACCCCGGAGGATCCGCGCACGATCCTGGTCGAGCGCTCGATCGAGGCGTCCTACCTGTCCAAGCTGGACGTCTACAACGGCCGCCTGGTCACCGTCGCCACCGCGCCGGTGGAGATGGGCAGCTTCCTGGTCGACCATGACCGGAACGTGCGCTTCGTCTCCGGCGCGATGAACGACGGCCGCAACGTCACCTACCGCCGCGACGGCGACAAGTGGACCCTGGTCCACGAGAGCGAGCGCAACGGCGCCACCTACTTCCCGCTGGGCTTCGCCGCCGACAACCGCCGCGTGTACATGGCCAAGGGCGAGGAGGGCAAGCCGGAATCGATCGTGCTGCTCGACACCGAGACCCGCGAGGAGACCCCGCTGTCGAACAACGGCACGGTCAGCCCGTCGGGCTACCTGTGGAGCGCCGACCGCAAAACCCTGCTGGGCGTGTGGTACGAGGACGGCATCCCGTACTGGGACTGGATCGCGCCCGAGCATCCGGAGACCAAGGTCTACGCCGGCCTGGTCAAGGCCTTCCCGGGCAAGGCGGTGCGCTTCCTGCGTCCCTCCGACGACGGTCGCTACCTGGCGATGCGCGTGTACGCCGACACCATGCCGTCGGAGGCGTTCCTGTTCGACCGCGAGAGCGGCAAGGCCACCTTCCTGGCCGGCAGCATGGAATGGATCAAGCCGGCGGAGATGTCGCCGATGAAGCCGGTCGCCTTCAAGGCGCGCGACGGCCTGCAGCTGCACGGCTACATCACCATCCCCTCCGGCAGCGATGGCCGCAAGCTGCCGCTGATCGTCAACCCGCACGGCGGCCCGCACGGCCCGCGCGACGAGTGGGGCTTCAACCCCGAGGTGCAGCTGTTCGCCAACCGCGGCTACGCGGTGCTGCAGATCAACTACCGCGGCTCGGGTGGCTACGGCAACGCCTTCGAGGGCCTGGGCTACCGCAAGTGGGGCACGGCCATGCAGGACGACCTCACCGACGGCGTGCGCTGGGCCATCGCCCAGGGCATCGCCGACCCGGACCGCGTCTGCATCTACGGCGCCTCCTACGGCGGCTACGCGGCGCTGATGAGCGCGGTGCGCGAGCCGGACCTGTACCGCTGCACGGTCGGCTACGTCGGCGTGTACGACCTGGACGCGCAGCGCGACGCCGACTTCGCCGACCACGAGTACGGGCGCAACTACCTCAAGGACGTCTATCCGCCGACCAAGGCCGAGCGCACGGCGCAGTCCCCCGCGTACGGCGTGGACCGGCTCAAGGCCGCGGTGATGCTGGTCCACGGCGCCAAGGACGTGCGCGTGCCGATCAAGAACATGAACTTCCTGGTCTCGCAGATGGACAAGGTCGGCAAGAAGCCCGAGCTGGTGGTGGTCGAGCCCAAGGAAGGGCACGGCTTCCGCGACGTCGAGAACAACGTGAACCTCTACACGAAGATGCTTGCCTTCTTCGACAAGTACATCGGCCCGGGCGCGAAGGCGTCCACGGCCGGCACCCCCTGAGCCCCTGATCAGGGACCGAGCAAGAGAGCGAAATGCCCAAGCGCAGCGACATCCAGACCATCCTCATCATCGGCGCCGGCCCGATCGTCATCGGCCAGGCCTGCGAGTTCGACTACTCGGGCGCGCAGGCGTGCAAGGCGTTGCGCGAGGAGGGCTATCGCGTGGTGCTGGTCAACAGCAACCCCGCGACGATCATGACCGACCCGGACACCGCCGACGCGGTGTACATCGAGCCGATCAACTGGCAGACGGTCGAGAAGATCATCGCCAAGGAGCGCCCGGACGCGCTGCTGCCGACGATGGGCGGCCAGACCGCGCTGAACTGCGCGCTGGACCTGGCCGACCACGGCGTGCTGGAGAAGTACGGCGTCGAGCTGATCGGCGCCTCGCGCGAGGCCATCCGCATGGCCGAGGACCGCGAGCTGTTCCGCGTGGCGATGCAGGAGATCGGCCTGGAATGCCCGAAGGCCGAGGTGGCGCGCAGCTTCGAGCAGGCCGTGGAGATCCAGGTCAAGGTCGGCTATCCGACCATCATCCGCCCGTCCTTCACCCTGGGCGGCAGCGGCGGCGGCATCGCCTACAACCGGGAGGAGTTCGAGGACATCGTCAAGCGCGGCCTCGAGCTGTCGCCGGTGCACGAGGTCCTGATCGAGGAATCGGTGCTGGGCTGGAAGGAGTTCGAGATGGAGGTGGTCCGCGACAAGGCGGACAACTGCATCATCGTCTGCTCGATCGAGAACCTGGACCCGATGGGCGTGCACACCGGCGACTCGATCACCGTCGCCCCGGCGCAGACCCTGACCGACAAGGAGTACCAGCGCCTGCGCGATGCCTCGATCGCGGTGCTGCGCAAGATCGGCGTGGACACCGGCGGTTCGAACGTGCAGTTCGGCATCAACGCCCAGACCGGCCGCGTCGTGGTCATCGAGATGAACCCGCGCGTGTCGCGTTCCTCGGCGCTGGCCTCCAAGGCTACCGGCTTCCCGATCGCGAAGGTCGCGGCCAAGCTGGCCGTGGGCTACACCCTGGACGAGCTGAAGAACGAGATCACCGGCGGCAAGACCCCGGCCTCGTTCGAGCCGGCGATCGACTACGTGGTCACCAAGATCCCGCGCTTCGCCTTCGAGAAGTTCCCGCAGGCCGACGCGCGCCTGACCACCCAGATGAAGTCGGTGGGCGAGGTGATGGCCATGGGTCGCACCTTCCGCGAGTCGGTGCAGAAGGCCCTGCGCGGCCTGGAGACCGGCAAGGTCGGTTTCGATCCCACCGGCCTGGACCTGGCGGACGAGGACGACCTGGCCACCCTGCGCCGGGAGCTGAAGGCGCCGGGCCCGGAGCGGCTGTTCTACGTCGCCGACGCCTTCCGCGCCGGCATGAGCGTGGAGGACATCCACGCGCTGTCGTTCATCGACCCGTGGTTCCTGGACCAGATCGAGGAGATCATCCAGGAGGAGAAGCGCGTGGCCGCCGAAGGCCTGGACACGCTGGACGCGAAGCGCCTGCGCAAGCTCAAGCGCGACGGCTTCTCCGACGCGCGCCTGGCCCAGCTGACCGGCACCAACGAGGCCGCGATCCGCGCCCTGCGCCGCGCGCACAAGGTGCGTCCGGTGTACAAGCGCGTGGACTCCTGCGCCGCCGAGTTCGCCACCAGCACCGCCTACCTGTACTCGACCTACGAGGACGAGTGCGAGGCCGATCCGTCCGACCGCGAGAAGATCATGATCCTCGGCGGCGGTCCCAACCGCATCGGCCAGGGCATCGAGTTCGACTACTGCTGCGTCCACGCCGCACTCGCCCTGCGCGAGGACGGCTACGAGACCATCATGGTCAACTGCAACCCGGAGACGGTCTCCACCGACTACGACACCTCCGACCGCCTGTACTTCGAGCCGCTGACGCTCGAGGACGTGCTGGAGATCGTCGAGCTTGAGCAGCCGAAGGGCGTGATCGTGCAGTACGGCGGCCAGACCCCGCTGAAGCTGGCGCGCGCGCTGGAAGCCAACGGCGTGCCGGTGATCGGCACCAGCCCGGACTCCATCGACCTGGCCGAGGACCGCGAGCGCTTCCAGCAGCTGGTCGAGAAGCTGGGCCTGAAGCAGCCGCCGAACCGCACAGCGCGCACCGCCGACGAGGCGCTGGCCCTGGCCCGCGAGATCGGCTACCCGCTGGTCGTGCGCCCGAGCTACGTGCTCGGCGGCCGCGCCATGGAGATCGTCTACGGCGAGGCCGACCTGGCCCGCTACGTGCGCGACGCGGTGAAGGTCTCCAACGACTCGCCGGTGCTGCTGGACCGCTTCCTCGACAACGCCGTGGAAGTGGACGTCGACCTGATCGCCGACGCCACCGGCGCCACCCTGGTCGGCGGCGTGATGGAGCACATCGAGGAAGCCGGCGTGCATTCGGGCGACTCCTCGTGCTCGCTGCCGCCGTACTCGCTGTCGGCCGCCACCCAGGATGAGCTGCGCCGCCAGGTCGTCGAGCTGGCCAAGGCGCTCAACGTCGTCGGCCTGATGAACACCCAGTTCGCGATCCAGACCAACGAGGACGGCGACGACACCGTCTACCTGCTGGAAGTGAACCCGCGCGCCTCGCGCACCGTGCCGTTCGTGTCCAAGGCCACCGGCGTGGCCCTGGCCAAGATCGCGGCGCGCTGCATGGCCGGCCGCACCCTGGCCGAACAGGGCGCGACCAGGGAAGTCGTGCCGGACTACTACTCGGTCAAGGAAGCGATCTTCCCGTTCGCCAAGTTCCAGGGCGTGGACCCGATCCTCGGCCCGGAGATGCGCTCCACCGGCGAGGTGATGGGCGTGGGCCGCAGCTTCGGCGCGGCGATGGCGCGCGCGCAGGAAGCCGGCGGCATCAAGGCGCCGCAGCCGGGCAAGGCCTTCGTCTCGGTCCGCGACCCGGACAAGAAGCGCGTGCTGCCGGTCGCCCGCGCGCTGCTGGAGCGCGGCTTCAGCCTGGTCGCCACCCGCGGCACCGCCGCGTGGCTGCAGGAGCACGGCATCGAGTGCGCGGTGGTGAACAAGGTGGCCGAAGGCCGCCCGCACATCGTCGACTCGATCAAGAACGGCGAGATCGCCTACATCGTCAACACCACCGAAGGCCGCGCGGCGATCGCCGACTCGTTCTCGATCCGGCGCGAGGCGCTGCAGCAGCGCGTGACCTATTCGACCACCATCGCCGGCGCCAGGGCGCTGGTGCATTCGCTTGAGTTCCGCGGCACCGGCCCGGTCTGGTCGCTGCAGGAGCTGCACAAGGAGCTGCAATCGTGAGAGCCCCGATGACCCTCAAGGGCGCCCAGCGCCTGCGCGAGGAACTCGAGTACCTGAAGACGGTGAAGCGCCCCGAGGTGATCGCCGCGATCGCCGAGGCGCGCGGCCACGGCGACCTCAAGGAGAACGCCGAGTACCACGCCGCGCGCGAGCAGCAGGGCTTCATCGAAGGCCGGATCAAGCAGCTGGAAAGCGAGCTGTCGCACGCCGACCTGATCGACGTGACCAAGCTCAACGCCGGCAGCAAGGTCGTGTTCGGCGCCACCGTGACCCTCGCCGACGTCGAGACCGACGAGGAAGTGCGCTACCAGATCGTTGGCGACCTGGAAGCCGACATCAAGCAGGGCCTGATCGCGATCTCCTCGCCGGTGGCGCGCGCGCTGATCGGCAAGGAAGAGGGCGACGCGATCGTGATCGACGCGCCCGGCGGCAAGCGCGAGTACGAAATCGCCGGCGTGGCCTACCTCGGCTGATGGCGACCATCACCCTGCTGCTGCCGGAACGGACCCGCCTGCCGGGCCCGTTGCCGGCGCCCGTCGGCAGGGTGCTGGCGCGCGCCGACCATGAATCCGGCGAAGCGGGGACGCGCGCGCAGCTGGCGCGTCATTTCCGCCTGCTCCCGGACCACTGGCCAGTCGCCGCGCTGACCCGCCTGGTCGATGCCGGCGACGGCCCGGCCGCGGCCGCCGACGAGATCTGGCTGCGCGCCGATCCGGCCTACGTGGCCCCGGACCTCACCGGCGCGCGCCTGCTCGGCTGGGGCGAGAACCTGGCCCTGGACGGAGACGACCTGCAGGCCTTCCTGCCGGCGCTGCGCCCGCTGTTCGGCGACGCCGGCTTCGCCCTCGACGCGCCGCATCCGGCGCGCTGGTACCTGCGCCTGCCCGCGGGCACGCGGTTGCCGCCGCTGCCGGGCCCCGACGAGGCGCTGGGCGAGGACCTGTTCGCGGCGCTGCCGCAGGGCGATGAGGCCGCGGCGCGACGCTGGCGCGCGCTGATCACCGAAGTGCAGGTGGCGCTGCACCAGCATCCGCGCAACCGCGAACGCGCCGCGCTGGGCAAGCCGGCAGTGAATGCCCTGTGGTTCTGGGGAGCCGGGCAGCTGCCCGACGCGGTGCAGTCGCGCTACCTGCACGTGCGCAGCCAGGATCCGCTGCTGCAGGGCCTGGCGCAGATGGCCGGCGCCGCGATCGCCACGCCGGCCTCGCCGGGCGATGGTCCGGCCGGCGACAGCCTGGTCGACATGCGCCGCCTGCGCAGCCTCGAGCTGCTGGTCGGGCAGGTGCTGCCGCCGCTGCTGCAGTCGATGGAGCGCGGCGAGTACGACGTGCTGCAGCTGGATTTCGAGGACGGCGCCAGCCTGCGCCTGCGCCACGGCCAGCGCCGCTGGCAGTTCTGGCGGCGGCCGCTGGCGACCCTGGCCGCGGACGCCGGCTGAGATGGCCACGCCGCGGATCGTCAGGCGCCCCGGCGTGGAGCCGGGTGGCGCCTGGCCCGATGCGATTCCCCCCCTGCTGCGCCGGATCTACGCCGCGCGCGGCGCGCACAGTCCCGACCTCGCGCGCCCGCGCCTGTCCGGGCTGCTGCCGCCCGACGCGCTGCACGGGCTCGACGCGGCCACCGCGCTGCTGCACGAGGCGATCAGCGCCGACCGCCACATCCTGGTCGTCGGCGATTTCGACTGCGACGGCGCGACCGCCTGCGCCACCGGCGTGCGCGGCCTGCGCATGCTCGGCGCGCGCCGCGTCTCGCACGCGGTGCCCAACCGCATGGTCCACGGCTACGGCCTGTCGCCGGCGCTGGTCGCCGAACTCGCGGCGCTGCAGCCGGACCTGCTGCTGACCGTCGACCACGGCATCGCCTGCCACGCCGGCATCGAGGCGGCGCGCGCGCGCGGCTGGCAGGTCGTGGTCACCGACCACCACCTGCCCGGGCCGCGCCTGCCGGCGGCCGATGCCATCGTCAATCCGAACCTGCCCGGCGACGCGTTCCCGAGCAAGGCGCTGGCCGGCGTGGGCGTGGTCTTCTACCTGCTGCTGGCGCTGCGCCGGCGCATGCGCGAGGCCGGCGCGTTCGCCGCGGGCGAGCCGGACCTGACCACGCTGCTCGATCTGGTCGCGGTGGGCACGGTCGCCGACCTGGTGCCGCTGGACGCGAACAACCGGGCGCTGGTCGCCGCCGGCCTGCGCCGCCTGCGCTTGGGCCAGGGCTGCGCCGGCCTGCGCGCGCTGGTCCAGGCCTGCGGCCGCGACGCCAGCCGCCTGACCGCTTCCGACATCGGCTTCGCCATCGGCCCGCGGCTGAACGCCGCAGGTCGCCTCGAGGACATGGCGCTGGGCATCGAATGCCTGCTCACCGACGAACCGCAGCGGGCGATGGAACTGGCCGGCATCCTCGAGCAGATCAACGCCGAGCGTCGCGCCGTGCAGCAGGACATGACCGACGCCGCCGAAGCGGCGCTGTCGCGCGCGCGGCTGGAAGAGGGCGAGGCGCCGCTGGCGCCGTGCCTGTTCGATCCGGAGTGGCATCCGGGCGTGGTCGGCCTGGTGGCCTCGAAGATCAAGGAACGCCTGCACCGCCCGGTGCTCGCCTTCGCCCCGGCCGAGCCCGGCAGCGCGACGCTGCGCGGTTCGGCGCGCTCGATCCCGGGCTTCCACATCCGCGATGCGCTGGCCGCGGTCGACAGCGCGCATCCGGGCCTGGTCGAGCGCTTCGGCGGCCATGCGATGGCCGCCGGGCTGACGCTTGCCCTGGACCGGCTGCCCGCCTTCGAACAGGCGTGGCTGGCGCATGCGCGCGCCGTGCTCGACGACACGCTGCTGCAGGCCGAACTGCTCAGCGACGGCGAACTGCTGCCGCAGGAATTCGACCGCTTCCATGCCGAGGCGCTGCGCGACGGCGGGCCGTGGGGGCAGGGCTTCCCGGAACCGCTGTTCGACGGCCACTTCGAGGTGCTGGACTGGCGCCCGGTCGGCGAGCGCCACCTCAGGCTGGGCCTGCGCCATCCGTCGCGACGCGAACCGCTGGCGGCGATCCACTTCGGCGGCTGGCGCGGCAACCCGCCGGCGCCGTACCTGCACCTGGCCTACCGCCTGCAGCCGGACGACTACCGAGGCGGTGCCGCGGTGCAGCTGGTGGTGGAGCACGCCGCGCCGGCCTGAGCCGTGGCATCCGCAGCCGCGCGTTCGCGGTAGGGCAGTCCGAACAGCGGCCGCAGCGGCGGCACCCGGCGGATGAACTCGTAGGCGCCGAAGCAGGCGGCGAAGGTGAGCACCACCAGCAGCGGTCCCTCCAGCGCCGGCGCCAGGCCGAGCGGCTGCAGGTTGTGCGCGGCCACCACGATGACGGTCTGGTGGAGGATGTAGACCGGGAACACCGCCGGCACCAGGTAGCGCAGCGCCCAGCTGTCGCCCGGCGCCCAGTGGCGGGCGAAGCCGAGCACCGCCACGATCGCGGCCCACTGGTCCAGGCCCCACACCATGCGCATCGCCAGGCGCAAGGCCTGCGGCGGATCGCTGTCCGCGTACGCGGACATGTAAGCGGCCTGCGCGGCCCAGGTGGCCAGCCACAGCGCCAGCGCCGCCCAGCGCAGGCGCACCGCCGCATTCCAGATGCCGTCGCGGCGCGCGACCAGGAAACCGAGCAGGAACACCCCGAAGTACTGGGCGTGGTTGTACCAGTCGTCGACCAGCGCGTGGGTCGAACCGAAGCGGCCGATCAGCAGCAGCCGCGCCAGGCCCAGCGCGAGCGCCGGCCACAGCAGCAGGCCCCAGCCCGACAGCCGCCGCTCCAGCGCCGGCGCGGCGCGTTCCAGCAGCGGCCGGGCGAAGCGCCACAGCAGCCACAGTGCGACGGTGTAGACCCACAGGTAGGCGACGAACCACAGGTGGTTCCAGGTCGGCAGGATCAGGCAGCCCTCCGGGCCGCAGAAGCCCTGGTCGCCACGCAGGTAGCGGCCCCAGAACGCGAGGAAGCCGTCGTGGTAGCCGCCGGGCAGCTTCTCCACCACCTCGTAGTAGGACTGCGGCACCACGACCACGGCCATGCCGAACAGCAGCGGCACCAGCAGGCGCCAGGAACGCGCGCCGAGGAAGCGGACGCGACCGCCGCCGGCCTGGGCCTGGCGCTGCGCGCGGGCGAGCAGGAAGGCGGTGGCCGCGCCGGAAACCAGGAACAGCAGCGACAGCCGCCACGGCGCGGTGAGCATCATCGCCGGCTCCAGGGCGTGGCTGGCGAAGGGGCTGTTCACGTGCCAGTCCCAGGTCACGTAATACATGCCGACGTGGTACAGGACCAGCAGGCCGAAGGCGCACACGCGCACCCAGTCGAGGTCGTGGCGGCGGCTGATGGAAGGGGCAGGGCTGGAGGTTGGCTGGTCCATGGCGGTTCCCGTGTCGAGGCCGCGGAATCTCGCACCGCCGCGGCCCGCGCGGGGCGGCGTGGTGACGAGTGGAACCGGCGCAGGGACGGATCGCGGGCCCGCAGGGACGAAACGGGGCTGGTCGCAGGGCCGGCTGGCTAGAATGCGCCGATGCCGACCGAGCCCCTGTCCTACCAGCGTTACCTCCCGTGGAAACCCTGGGTCGAAGCAGGGCTGTGGACCGCGCTGATCCTGGCCAACTTCCTCGGCAACAGCCTGACCACCCTGATCGACCTGCGCCGCTTCGGCGCCGGGTCGGCGGCATGGGAGCCGGTGGTATGGGAGGGCACCAGCGCCCTGGTCTGGCTGCTCGTGCTGATCCCGGGGCTGGCCTGGTTCACCGGCCGCTTCCCGCTGTACTGGCACCTGTGGCGGCAGCGGCTGGCGCTGTACCTGGCGGCCAGCATGGTCATGTGCCTGGTCCACGTGCTGGCCATGGTCGGCCTGCGCGAGCTGGCCTACCGGGCCATGGGCGGCAACTACGACTTCGGCTCGTGGCCGCGCGGGCTGGGCTACGAGTACCTGAAGGACGCGCGCGACTTCGCCGGGGCCGTGGTGCTGATGGAGGGCTACCGCTTCCTGATGCGGCGCTGGCAGGGCGAGGCCAGCCTGCCGGGGAGCGGCGTGGAGGAGGACGGCCCGGCGGCCGGACCGGCACCGCGGCCGGAGCGCTTCCTGGTGCGCAAGCTGGGCCGCGAGTTCCTGGTGGCGATCGACGAGGTCGAATGGCTGCAGGCCTCGGGCAACTACGTGAACCTGCACGTGCGCGGCCGCGACTACCCGCTGCGCAGCACCCTGGCGCGGGTCGAGGAGCAGCTGGACCCGCGCCGGTTCGCGCGGATCCACCGCAGCCACGTGGTCGCCCTGGCCCAGGTCGTTTCGATCGAGCCGCTGGACAGCGGCGACGCCCGCGTGCACCTGAAGGACGGCAGCGTGCTGCCGTGCAGCCGGCGCTACCGCCAGGCCCTGCGCGAACGCTTCGACGCGCAGGGCTGAGCGGCGCCGCTTACGGCAGCTCGGGCTGCAGGCCCACGCCGAGCCGGTTCCAGGCATTGATCAGCGCCACGGCCATGGTCAGCGTGGCGATGCCGGCCTCGTCGAAGTGCGCCTCCAGCGCCTCGTAGGTGGCGTCGGCCGGCGCGCCCGAGGGCAGGGTGGCGAGCGCCTCGGCCCAGGCCAGGGCGGCGCGCTCGCGCGGATCGAAGAAGCGGCTGTCGCGCCAGCCGGCCAGGGTGTCGAGCTTGCGCGGATCGACGCCGGCCTTGCGCAGCGCGGTCGCGTGCATGTCCAGGCAGTAGGCGCAGCCGTTGAGCTGCGATACGCGCAGGAACACCAGCTCGACCAGGGCGGGTTCGAGGACGCCCTCGTGGACGGCAGTGCTGGCGGCATACAGCGCCTTGAAGGCGGCGGGGACGTGCCTGGGGTATTCGACGCGGTGGAAGTTCATGCAGGTGGGCTCCGGTGGCCACCATGGCCACCTTCACCACCAGGACGCGCCGGCCGATGCGTTTGTGACAGCGAGCTTGTCCGGGTTGGCGACGGTGTAGAGGGCGGTGATGCGGCCGCCTTCGCTGGCGGCCACGGTGAGGCCGACCAGCCTGCCTTCGCGGTAGCGCAGGATCGCCGGTTCGCCATTGGCGAGGCCGAGCTGCCAGCGCACCGCCGGGTCGCGCCGGCGTGCCACCGCCCAGAACAGCCGGGCGATGCGCTCGGCGCCGTGCAGCGGCCGGATCGCCGCCAGTACCTTGCCGCCGCCGTCGGAGAGCAGCTGCGCGTCGGCGTGGAGCAGGGCCTGCACCGCCTCGCGGTCGCCATCGCGCGCGGCGTGCATGAACTTCTCGAGCAGGACGCGATGGTGGCGCGGATCGACGCCGAAGCGCGGTCGCGCCTCCGCCACCCGTGCGCGGGCCCGGTGCACCATCTGCCGGCACGCGGCCTCGCTGCGTTCGAGCAGGGCGGCGATCGCGGCGTAGTCGTGCTCGAACACCTCGCGCAGCAGGAACGCCGCGCGCTCCTCCGGGCCCAGCCGTTCCAGCACGGCCAGGAAGGCGAGCGAGACCTCCTCGGCCCGTTCCAGCGCCCGCGCCGGGCCAGGCGCCTCGTCGGCGGCCTCGTTCGCGGCCGGGGCCTCGGCGGCGATCGAGGCCGGTTCCGGCAGCCAGGGGCCCGGATAGGCCTCGCGCCGGCGGCGGGCGGCGCGCAGGCGGTCGATCCCCAGCCGGGTGGCGGTGGTCACCAGCCAGGCTTCCGGGTCGGCGATCGCGGCGCGGTCGGCCTGGTGCCAGCGCAGCCACACGTCCTGCACCACGTCCTCGGCGTCGGCCCGGGTCCCGAGCAGGCGGTAGGCCAGCGCCAGCAGGCGTGGCTGATGTCGATGGAAAGGATCAACAGGTTCCATGGATACCAGGACGGAACAGCGTGTGCCGGTGTGACAGGCCCCGGCCGGGGACCCACTTTGGCCTAAAATGGGCGGGTTTTCCGCCCGCCAAGAGCCAGCCGTGACCGCTTCCCCCGTTTCCGTGTCCTCCACCCCGGTTTCGATCAGGCAGGAAGACCTGATCCAGTCCGTCGCCGACGCGCTGCAGTACATCAGCTACTACCACCCGGTCGACTACATCCGGAACCTCGCTGCCGCGTACGAGCGCGAGGAATCGCCGGCGGCCAAGGACGCGATGGCGCAGATCCTGATCAACTCGCGCATGTGCGCCGAGGGCCACCGCCCGATCTGCCAGGACACCGGCATCGTCACCGTGTTCCTCGAGATCGGCATGAACGTGCGCTGGGATGACGCGACCATGGGCGTGGAGGACATGGTCAACGAGGGCGTGCGCCGCGCCTACAACCACCCGGACAACAAGCTGCGCGCCTCGGTGCTGGCCGATCCGGCCGGCAAGCGCCAGAACACCCGCGACAACACCCCGGCCGTGGTCAACGTGAAGGTCGTCCCCGGCAACAGGGTCGACGTGATCGTCGCGGCCAAGGGCGGCGGCTCGGAGGCCAAGAGCAAGTTCGCCATGCTCAACCCGTCCGACTCGATCGTCGACTGGGTGATGAAGACCGTGCCGACCATGGGCGCCGGCTGGTGCCCGCCGGGCATGCTCGGCATCGGCATCGGCGGCACCGCCGAGAAGGCGATGCTGCTGGCCAAGGAAGCGCTGATGGAGCCGATCGACATCCAGGACCTCATCGCCCGCGGTCCGTCCAACCGGGTCGAGGAGCTGCGCCTGGAGCTGTACGAGAAGGTCAACGCGCTGGGCATCGGCGCCCAGGGCCTGGGCGGCCTGACCACGGTGCTGGACATCAAGATCAAGGATTACCCGACCCACGCGGCCAACCTGCCGGTGGCGATGATCCCGAACTGCGCGGCCACCCGCCACGCCCACTTCACCCTCGACGGCAGCGGCCCGGTCGCGCTGGATCCGCCGTCGCTGGAGGACTGGCCGAAGCTGACCTACAACCCGACCAACGCCCGCCGCGTGGACCTGGACAGCATCACCCGCGAGGAAGTGGCCAGCTTCAAGCCGGGCGAGGTCCTGCTGCTCAACGGCAAGCTGCTGACCGGCCGCGACGCCGCGCACAAGCGCATGGTCGACATGCTCAACCGGGGCGAGAAGCTGCCGGTGGACTTCACCAACCGCTTCATCTACTACGTCGGCCCGGTCGATCCGGTGCGCGACGAGGTCGTCGGCCCGGCCGGCCCGACCACCGCCACCCGCATGGACAAGTTCACCCGGCAGATGCTGGAGCAGACCGGCCTGCTGGGCATGGTCGGCAAGGCCGAGCGTGGCGAGGCGGCGATCGACGCCATCCGCGACAACAAGGCCGTGTACCTGATGGCGGTCGGCGGCTCGGCCTACCTGGTGTCCAAGGCGATCAAGGCCAGCCGCGTGGTCGCGTTCGAGGACCTGGGCATGGAGGCGATCTACGAGTTCGAGGTCAAGGACATGCCGGTGACCGTCGCCGTGGATTCGACCGGCGAATCGGTCCACAGGACCGGCCCGAAGCAGTGGCAGGCCCGGATCGGCAAGATCCCGGTGGTCGTGGCCTGAGCCAGGCTCCATCGCTTCGCACGGACGGGCCGGCAGCAATGCCGGCCCGTTCTCGTTGGGGCGTGGCAGGTGATAATCGGCCGGTCCCTGCCAGGAGCTGCGCGATGTCCGTCGTCCTCTACGGTTCCCAAAGCACCGCCTCGCTGGTGGTGCACTGGCTGCTGGTCGAACTGGGCATCGGACACGAGCTGCGCCAGCTGGACTTCGACAGGCGCGAGCAGAAGTCGCCGGAATACCTGGCGCTCAATCCCGCCGGCCGCGTACCCACCCTGGTGATCGACGGCCAGGTGCTCACCGAGTCGGCGGCCATCGCCATGCACCTGGCCGACCTGTATCCGCAGGCCGGGCTGGCGCCGGCGCCGGGCACGCCGGCGCGCGGCGACTACTACCGCTGGATGTGCTTCTGCGTGTACACGCTGATGCCGCATTACCGCGCCTGGTTCTATCCCACCGAGCCGGCCGGCGCGGCGCACCAGGAGGCGGCGAAGGCGCAGGCGCGCGCGGCGCTGGAGGCGGCGTGGCAGCAGGTGGCCGACCACCTCGAACGCGAGGGCGGCCCGTACATGCTCGGCGGGCAGCGCACGGCGGTGGACTTCGTCCTGACCATGCTGATGCGCTGGTCGCGCAACATGCCGAAGCCGACCGACACTTGGCCGGTGCTGCGCGACTACGCGAGGCGGATGAAGTCGCTGCCCAGCTTCGCCGAGGTCTACCGCCGCGAGGGCCTCAGCGACTGGACCTGAGCCGGCGCTGCGTCAGCGCACGTGGTCCTCGTAGCGGCGCCGGCGCTGGAACGGCATCAGGTGCTGGCGCAGGATCCCGCGTGGCACGCTCTCCAGTTCCATGACCCCGTACTCCGGCGGCCAGCTGCCGTCGCGCGGCAGGCGGAAGGTGCCCATCAGCATGTCCACCAGCGGCAGGTGGATGGCGTAGTTGGCGTCCACCCATTCGCCGTGGCGGGCGTGGTGCCAGTGGTGGTAGCGCGGCAGCACCAGCACGTATTCCAGCCAGCCGAAGCGGATGCCGAGGTTGGCGTGGGCCAGCACCGCCTGCAGTCCGACCAGGATCACGTAGGCGTTCACCACCGGCTGCGCGAAGCCGAGCATCAGGAGCGGCAGCAGGACCAGGCTGCGGGTCAGGACGATCTCGACCAGGTGCATGCGCGAGCCGGCCAGCCAGTCCAGCTCGCGGCAGGAGTGGTGCACGGCATGGAAGCGCCACAGCCAGGGGACGTTGTGGTAGGCGCGGTGCAGCAGCGCCTGGCTGAGGTCGGCGACGAACACCGCGACCAGGAACTGCAGCCAGCCCGGCAGCGACTGGATCGCCGCCTTCAGTGCCGGGAACGCGGCCAGCGCGGCCACCGTCGAGGTCGAGGCGGTGACCAGGATCAGCACGAACTGGACCAGCACGTGGCCCATGAAGAAATACGCCAGGTCGGTACGCCAGCCGTTGCGCAGCGGCGACAGCCGGCGCTGGCCGAGGTAGCGCTCCAGCGGCACGAACACCAGCGCCGAGAAGAACAGCGACAGCACGAACCAGTCCATGCCCAGCGAGTACGGCGTCTGCCCGATCGCGTCGAACTGCACGTTGGTCCCGCCCAGCAGCACGGCCAGGGTGGCGCTGCCCACGCCGATCAGCGCGATGCGGCGGCCACGGCCGCGCAGCACCGACACGGTGCCGAGCACGAAGGCGGCGACCAGGCCGACCAGCAGCAGCTGGCGCGCGAACTGCTCGCTGTAGGCCGCGCGGAACTCGCGGCTGGTCAGCAGCTCGGGGAAGTGGAAGCACAGCACCGCCAGCAGGCTCAGCACGCCGAGCAGGGCCGACGCGCCGGCGGCGAACGGAGGATGGCGATGCGCTTGCATGGCGGCGCTCCCCAGGGGCCGGTGGCGCCACGATCATAGCGGGACCGGCACGCTCCGAAGGAATCGCCCCGGCTGCGGCGTCCAGGTGGACGCCGCGTCCCGAAGGCGCTGCCGCGCCGTCAGTCCAGCAGTTCCAGCACCTTCTCCGGCGGCCGGCACAGGCGGGTGCCGCGGGCGGTGATGACCACCGGCCGGTTGATCAGGATCGGGTGGGCGAGCATGGCGTCCAGCAGGGTGTCGTCGTCGGCATCGGCCAGTCCCAGCCCGGCGAACACCGCTTCCTTCTCGCGGACCAGGCCGCGCAGGCCGACGCTGCTGTCGGTGGCGACCTCCAGCAAGGTCGCGCGGTCCGGCGGGTTGGCCAGGTAGTCGACGACCACCGGCTCGATGCCGCGTTCGCGCAGCAGCTGCAGCGCGCCGCGCGAATTGCCGCAGCGCGGGTTGTGCCAGATCGTCACCGTGTCCTTGTTGCCGCCCATCCTCAGAACCACTCCAGCAGTGCGAAACCGACGCCAATGTACGTGGCGCGGTGGTTGTAGTCGATCAGGCTCTCGCCATAGCCGTCGAACACCTGGACGTGGCCGCGCAGCAGGTTGGTGATCGGGAAACCCCAGTCCAGCTGCAGCGAGCCGTTCGAACGGTCGCCGCCGCGCAGCGAATGGCGGCCGGTCAGGCTCAGCTCGTGGCCGTTGCGGTTGTACACCAGCATCGCGTCGCCGCGGCCGATGTAGTCCTCGATGTCCGGGTTGTTGTCCTCGCGCGCGCCCTCGCTGATCCGGTACCAGGGGCGGACCACGAAGGCCCAGTTCTCGCGGTCCAGTCCGGCGGTGAAGATGACACGGTTCCAGCTGCGCGACAGCGGGTCGCTGCGGCCGTTGGACTGGTGGTTGATGCCGACGCCCATCATCCGCCCCTTCCAGCCGAACAGGCTGTAGTTGTTGCGGAACACCAGCATCACTTCCGGTTCGTAGTTGGTCTCGCGGAACGGACGCGAGATCCCGGAGTTGTAGGCCTGCCAGCGCGAGCTCTGGGTGTAACCGGCCCAGACGTCGCCGTTGTCGCCGAACACGTCCTCGGCCAGCTTGGTCTTGAAGCTGATCTGGAACTTGGCCTCCACGGCATCCAGCGCTTCCGGCGTGGTGGCGGTGTTGTTCGGGTTGGGCGAGTGCGGCAGCGTGTTCGGCTTGCTGGTCCAGAACGCCGGCAGCGCGTACACCGGCTTGTAGGCGCGCAGCTGGAAGATGCCGAGCTTGGAGTCCTTGGCCAGCTCCCAGCGGCTGTCCAGCAGCGAGCCGCGGCCGGCGTTGGCCACGGCGCGGACATTGGCCGGATCGCCTTCGAGGTCCTCGTTGCGGAACAGCTCCAGCGGACGCCGCCTGATCCCCGCGGCTTCCGCCGCGGCCTCGGCCTGCTCCTGCGCGCGCTGGATGCTGGCCGCCGCGTCCTCCGCGGCGCGGTCGGCTTCGGCCGGGCCGGGCGACTGGTAGCCCAGGGCGGCGTCGTAGCAGGCCAGGCGCTGGGCGCCGGAGGCGATGGCCAGGCAGGCTTCGGCCGTGGCCGGGCGGGCGGTGATTTCCTGCGCCGTGGCGGCCGTTGCCACACCGCCGGCCAGGACACAGGCCAGCGGGGCGAGGGGCGATATCCGTTTCAAAAGCATCTCCTGTACAGATGAATAGGGGAATCAGAGAAACCAGGCCAGCACAAACAGGCCGAGCATGGCGAAGGCCAGCGCCAGCTTGAGCACCGTGCCCAGCAGCAGGCCGACCCAGGTGGCCAGGCCGACGCGGGTGGCGCGGCGCAGGGCCCGGGTATGCCACAGCTCGCCGAGCAGGGCGCCGATGAACGGGCCGGCGATCAGGCCGAGCGGGCCGAAGAACAGGCCGGCCAGGGTGCCCAGCGCCGCGCCCCAGACCGCCATCGGCCCGGCCCCGACGCGCTTTGCACCGGCGGCGGTGGCGAGGAAGTCGGCCACGATCGACAGCACGGTCAGCAGGCCGAGCAGGACCAGGGCCAGCGGCCCGATCCGCTCGAAATCCCCGGCCCAGGCCGCCAGCAGCATGCCGAGGAAGACCAGCGGCAGGCCGGGCAGGGCGGGGAGTACGACGCCGGCCAGCCCGACCAGGACGAGGATCGCGGCGATGACGTACCAGAAGACGGTGGGATCCATGGGAGAGGGGTCTCGATTCCGGCCGGCCCGGCCTCCCCGGGCCGGGTCCCGGGGCATGATTGCATTTCCCCTGAACGAGGGGTAAGTTTGGGCCCGCTGCGCTTGGCAAGGTCACGTGAACCGTGGCCTGATGCGGTAGGTCCAGATGTGATGGTGATGGTCCGCTACATCGTTACACCTCGCGTACTCCTTGCAACCAGCCGCCGCGGCAACGGCGTAACCACCACCCAGCAAAGTTCGAGGAGTCACCCGTAATGGCAGAGCGCGAGACCGGCACCGTCAAGTGGTTCAACGATGCCAAGGGATTCGGATTCATCAGTCGTGAGAACGGCGAGGACGTGTTCGTGCACTTCCGCGCCATCCAGATGCAGGGCTTCAAGAGCCTGAAGGAAGGCCAGAAGGTCACCTTCACCGTCGTCCAGGGCCAGAAGGGCCTGCAGGCCGACGCGGTCCAGGCCGCCTGAGGCACTGCGAAAACCCGGAACCGGAACGGCCCGCCATTGGCGGGCCGTTCTTTTTCGCGGGCGCCGTTCCGCCCGGGACCGGCGCGTGCCTTGCCAGGCGGATGCCTCAGCGCAGGATCACCTTGCCGTTGACCACGCGCACGTAGGTGTTCTCGCGGATGCCGCCGAGGTCGCGCTGGTTGATCACCACGGTGCGGCCGTCGTCCATGCGCACGTGGATGTCGTAGCTGTCGCCGGTGACGCGCTTCTGGATGGCGTTGCCGGCCATGGCGCCCGCGGCGGCGCCGGCGACGGCAGCCACGTTCTGGTTGCCCTTGCTGCCGCCGGTCTTGTCCGAGATCTCGTGGCCGGCAACCGCGCCGACGATGCCGCCCAGCACCGCCCCGGTGGCCGAAGGCGCGCTGCGGCCCGAGCCGATCGCGTCGATGCGCGTCACCAGGCCGCAGTCGGCGCAACGGGTCTGCGAGGGATAGGCCGGGGCGGAGCTGCCGTAGTAGCCGCCGGAACCGTAGTTCGGCGAAGTGGTGCAGCCGGCGAGTACCAGCACGCCGGTGGCGGCGAGTCCGATCAGGTGGCTCTGCTTCATCGCATGTCTCTCCTTGGTGACGAATCGCGGACGAGGGTGGGCGGCACTGTGCGTTTCATCGCGCCGGGGCCATCGTGTTTCGGCCCGCGTGAACGGGGCGCCAACCGGAGCCATGCGACGCCGGCGGCGCCCGCGTCGTATCAGCCGCGGTTCAGCGGAAATCGCGATGGCAGTCCTTGCAACCCTGGCCGACGCGCTCATTGACCGCGGCCAGCTGCGCGCAGTCCGCAGGCGGCGCGGCCAGCGCCTCGTCCAGCGCCGCGCGCAGGTTGCTGGCCGCTTCGTTGAAGCGCGCGTCGTCACGCAGGCCGGGGAAGGCGGCTTCGACGTCGTTGGACAGCGCGCGCAGCGACTGCAGGCGCGGCAGCGCGTCGCTGGCGGTGCAGCGGTTGGCCTTGGCTGCGTCGCGCAGCTGCCCGGACTGGTGCGCCATGACGTTCATCAGCGCCTCCGGGAAGGGATCGGTGCGCGCCTGCAGCGCGCGCAGCAGCATCACCGCGGCGACGGCGCCGACCACCAGGCCGAGCAGGAACAGGAACAGGTAGCGTCCGGCGTTGCCCTTGGCCCGGGTTTCCTGGGGGGTCATGCAGCATCTCCTTGCGGGTTGTAATGGCGGGGCATGATAGGGCCGGCCCCCGCGCGCCCGCTAGAATGCGCGGATGGATGCATCCCTCCTCGAACGCTTCGCCGGCGTGGACCGGCTGTACGGCCGTGGCGCCGTGGAACACCTTTCGCGCATGCGCGTGGCCGTGGTCGGCCTCGGCGGCGTCGGCTCGTGGCTGGTGGAGGCGCTGGCGCGTTCGGCGGTCGGCACGATCGAGCTGATCGATGCCGACGACCTGTGCGTGTCCAACACCAACCGCCAGCTGCCGGCGCTGGCCGGCCAGTACGGACGCAGCAAGGCCGAGGCCATGGCCGAGCGCTGCCGCGCGATCAACCCGGCGATCGACGCCCGGCCGGTGCAATCGTTCCTCACCGGTTCCAACCTGGAGGAACTGCTGGGCAGCCGCCCGGACCTGGTGGTCGACGCCTGCGACAGCTTCCGCACCAAGGTCGAGGCCATCGCCTGGTGCCGCCGGCGCAAGCAGCCGGTGATCACCGTCGGTTCGGCCGGCGGCCGCACCGACCCGACCCTGGTGCGCGTGCGCGACCTCTCGCGCACCGAGCACGACGCGATGCTGGCGCTGGTGCGCAAGAAGCTGCGCGGCGAGTTCGCCTTCCCGAAGAACCCGCAGCGCTACTTCGGCGTGCCGGCGGTGTATTCGCTGGAAAACGTGAAGTACCCGCAGCCCGACGGCACGGTCTGCGGCGTGCGCCCGCAGCTGGGCGCGGACGCGGCGTTGAAGCTGGACTGCGGCGCCGGCCTCGGCGCGGCCACCCACATCACCGGCACCTTCGCCTTCGCCGCGGCGGGCAAGGCGCTGGAGATGCTGCTGAAGACGCGCGCGGCCTGACCGCGCTCAGGCGGCGGCCGGAAGGCCGAACAGGCGTTCGGCATTGGCGCTGGTCGCCGCGGCGATGTCCTCGGGCGCCTGCCCGCGCAGCCCGGCCACGGTTTCGAGCACGCGCAGCAGGCGCGCCGGTTCGTTGCGCTGGCCGCGGATGCCGGCATCGGGCTGGTCGGGCGCGTCGGTTTCCAGCAGCAGGAATTCCAGCGGCATCGACGCCACCAGCCGGCGCAGGCGCTGCGCGCGCTCGTAGGTGAGCGGACCACCGAGGCCGAGCATGAAGCCGAGCTTCCACAGCTGCCGCGCCTGTTCGGGACTGCCGGAGAAGCTGTGCACCACGCCGCGCAGTCCGCGTTCGCCGCCGATGCGACGGATCGATGCGGTCACCGCGTCGACCGCGCGCCGTGCATGCACGATCACCGGCAGGCCGGTATCGCGCGCCAGCTTCAGCTGGCCGTCGAAATAGCGCGCCTGCTCCTGCGGATCGAGGCCTTCGACGAAGTAGTCCAGGCCGCATTCGCCGATCGCCAGCGGCCGCTCGCGCTCGATCCATTCGCCCAGCGCATCGAGGTCGGCCGGACGGTGTTCGGCGAGGAAAGTCGGGTGCAGGCCGTACGCGGGGAACAGCCCGGGGCTGGCGCGGCACACCTCGCGCAGCTTCGGCCAGCTGGCCGCGGTCACCGCCGGCACCAACTGCCGGCGCACGCCGGCCGCGCGCGCGCGCTCGATCACGGAAGTGCGATCGCCGTCAAATTCCGCCGCATCGAGGTGGCAGTGGCTGTCGACCAGGTCCATGCGGTTGTCTTGCCGGCGCGGTGCTCAGCGCCGGCGCGCGGTGTCGTGGACGACCTGCGGATCCTTGCGCCGCTTCCAGTTGGCCAGCAGCAGCGTGGCCAGGCCGAAGGCCAGCTCGTCGACGAAGGGCAGGGGATCGGGCAGCACGAGGTTTACCAGGAACGCCGCCGCGGTGAACGCGAACAGCGTCGGGAAACGCAGGCCGCGGGCCCATTGCAGGAGGGGCAGCAGCAGGGGACTGGGCATGGCGTCTGGCTCGCGCGGGAGTACGCGCGGAAAGCTAGCACGAGCGCGGTGTACGATCGGAAAGCGGCGGCGCGCCGGGTTCGGTCCGCCATTCAGGTTCGCCGTGCTGCAATCTGCCCCATCGTTGCCGCGGGGAGTGCCCGCGAGGAGAGCCCGGACCATGAAGCAAGCCACTACCGTACTGATCGCTGCCGGTGCCCTGCTGGTCGGAGGCATCGCCACGGCGGCATTCATGAACAGTCGCGATCGCCAGCCCGAAGCAGCGATCGAAGCACCCGTGCAGGATCCGTCGCTGGTCCAGGACGACGTCGCGCCTGGCGCCGGCGACGAGCTGGAAACCGCGCCCGCCCTGCAGTACGCCGACATCATCAAGGTCGAGCCGGTGAAGCAGAAGGAACAGCGCTACGCCACCGTGATCGGCACCGAGCCGGTGCGAGAGACCCAGCAGACCACCGTGCCGCGCGAGGTGTGCGAGGACGTGGTGGTCGAGGAGCGCCTGCCGGAGAAGGACGGCAACGTCGGCGGCACCGTCGCCGGTGCGGTCATCGGCGGCCTGCTCGGCAACCAGGTCGGCGGCGGCAAGGGCAAGAAGGTCGCCACCGCGGCCGGCGCGGTCGCCGGCGGCGTGATCGGCAACCAGGTCGACAAGCGCCATGTCGGCGGCAAGGTCGTCACCCGCACCGAGCGCCAGTGCCGCACCGAACAGGCCGTGTCCGAGACCAGCAAGGTCACCGGCTACAACGTCACCTACCGCAATGCCGACGGCACCACCGGTACCATGCGCATGGCCAGCAAGCCGGGTAACCGCGTGGCGATGGGCAGCACCGACAAGGTGGTCGGCTACGACGTGACCTACCGCTACAACGACAAGGAGGGCACCCTGCGCCTGGACGAGAAGCCGGACAGCGACCGCCTGCCGGTGGTCGACGGCAAGATCGTGACCTCCACCGCGGTGGTCGAACTGGACGACGCCGGCGCCACGCGCCAGTAAGCCCCGGCGTTCCGACGCCCGTTGCAGGAAAGGCCGGCCAGGTGCCGGCCTTTTCTTTGCGTTTCGCCGGCGCATCGCCGAAGCGCCGGCGGGGGGCTCCCGGAGGCGCCGTTCGCGTCGATACAATCGAGGCAATTCCACCACCGATGAAGACGACCATGGCCCTGCCTGCCTATGACCTGTTCGACGTGCGTTCCCTGCTCAGCGAAGAGGAGCGCGCCGTCCAGGAGGCGGTGGCCCGGTTCACCGACGAGCGCGTCCTCCCGGTCATCGGCGAGTGCTTCGACCAGGCGCGGTTCCCGAAGGAGCTGGTGCCGGAAATCGCCTCGCTCGGCCTGCTCGGTTCCTCGCTGCCGGAGGAGTACGGCTGCGCCGGCCTCAACGCGGTCAGCTACGGCCTGATCTGCCAGGAGCTGGAGCGCGGCGACAGCGGCCTGCGCAGCTTCGTCAGCGTGCAGTCCTCGCTGTGCATGTACCCGATCTATGCCTACGGCTCGGAGGAGCAGCGCCGGCAGTGGCTGCCGCGCATGGCGGCCGGCGAGGTGATCGGCTGCTTCGGCCTGACCGAGCCGCACGGCGGTTCCGACCCGGCCAACATGAAGACCCACGCGAAGAAGGACGGCGGCGACTGGGTCATCAACGGCTCCAAGATGTGGATCACCAACGGCAACCTGGCCGACATCGCCATCGTCTGGGCGCAGACCGACGAGGGCATCCAGGGCTTCATCGTGGAGAAGGGCACGCCCGGCTTCACCGCCCAGGAGATCAAGCACAAGATGTCGCTGCGCGCCTCGGTGACCTCCTCGCTGTTCTTCGACAACGTGCGCGTGCCCGATTCCTCGCGCCTGCCCAATGTCAAGGGCCTCAAGGGCCCGCTGGGCTGCCTGACCCAGGCCCGCTACGGCATCACCTGGGGCCCGGTCGGCGCGGCCATCGCCTGCCTGGACGAGGCGCTGAACTACTCGAAGGAGCGCATCCTGTTCGGCCGCCCGGTGGCGGCGACGCAGAGCGCGCAGATCAAGCTGGCCGACATGGCCCGCCGCATCACCCTGGCGCAGCTGCTGGTGCTGCAGCTGGGCCGGCTCAAGGACGCGGGCACCATGCAGCCGCAGCAGGTCTCGCTGGCCAAGTGGAACAACTGCCGCATGGCCATCGACATCGCGCGCGAATGCCGCGACCTGCTCGGCGGCGCCGGCATCACCACCGAACACGCCGCGATCCGCCACGCGCTGAACCTGGAATCGGTGATCACCTACGAGGGCACCGAGACCGTGCACCAGCTGGTGATCGGGCGCGAGCTGACCGGCATCAACGCCTTCTGACGAAGATACCGGTCCGGACGGATCGCTGGGGGAAAAATGGGGCGCTATCGGGGATGGGCGGTAGCCTGCGTTCTGGCGCTCCTTGCTCCGGAAGGACGGGCCGCGGACTACCGGTTCGCCGATGACGTCGCGCCGGCGCCGCTGGAAGCAGTGGTGGAAGGGCCCGCCGAGACCGCGTCCGACGGGCTGCGCTACCTGGTGGTCGCCGACGGCCTGGACCTGACCGCGGAGCGCCCGGCCGCCTGGCGCCGCGTCGCCTACGACGTGGTCCGCGAAAGCGCCCTGGCCGAGGCGGGGCGTTTCAACATCCACTACCAGCCGGCGTACCAGGACGTGGTCCTGCACGCGGTCGACGTGTGGCGGGACGGCCGCCGCATCGACCGCCGCGCCGATTCGCGGATCGAGGTGCTGCGCCGCGAATCCGGGCTGGAGTCGGGCCTGCTCGACGGCCGGCGCACGCTGACCGTCACCATCCCCGACATCCGCGTCGGCGACCGCGTCGAGTACCGCTTCACCGTCCACGGCTACAACCCGGTCTTCGGCGAGGGCCGCCACGACTACTGGATCGCGCGCTACGGCGTGCCGGTGGCCCTGCGCGAGGTGCGCATCGTCCATCCGCGCGCGATGCCGTTGCGGGTCTACGCCGATGTACCCGGCTTCGAACGCAGCGAGCGCGACGAAGGCGCGGTGCGCAGCGTGGTGCTGCGCGGCCGCGGCCTGCCGGCGGCCGAGGACGAGGATTCCACCCCGGCCGGGTACGAGCCGGGTGGTTACATCGAAGCCAGCACCGCGGCCGGCTGGGGCGACGTGGTGCGCTGGGCGCTGCCGCTGTACCCGGGACGCTTCCAGGATCGCGCCGTGGCCGCCGCGCTGGCGACGCAGCTGCAGCTGGACCCCGCCGACCCGGAAGGTTCACTGCTGCGGGCGGTGGCCTTCGTCCAGGGCGAGGTCCGCTACACCGGGCTGGACATGGGCCTGAATTCGCATGCGCCCAATCCGCCGGAACTGGTGGCGCAGCGGCGCTTTGGCGACTGCAAGGACAAGACCCAGCTGCTGGTCGCGCTGCTGCGCGAGGCCGGCATCCGCGCCGAACCGGTGCTGGTCCATACCGGGCAGCGCGCGCGCCTGGCCGAGGCCGCGCCGACGCCGATCGCTTTCGACCACGTCATCGCGCGTGCGTACCTGCCGCAGGGCGAGGTCTGGATCGACGCGACCCGCGACCGCGAGCAGGGCCCGCTGGCCGCACGCGCGCCGCTGGGCCTGCGCCTGGGCCTGCCGGTCACGGCAGGGTCCGCGGGGCTGGTGGAGATCCCGTATCCGTTCCCGCAACGGCCGGAGGTCGAGGTCGAGCAGAGCCTGCGTTTCTCCGGCTCCCACCAGCAAGGCGCGGCGGATTTCGAGGTGGTCACGCGGTACGCGCCGGGGCAGGCCGAGGACATCCGCGAGCGCTTCGAATCCAGGGGCGCCGGCAAGGTCGGCGAGGACTACCTGACCTACATGCGCGGCTTCTACGAAGGCCTGGACGGGCAGGGCGAACCGCGGATCGAGGCCGAGGGCAACGGCGCCCGGGTCAGCGAGCGCTACCGCCTGGAGTGGACCGGCGAGGACGGATTCGACGGCTTCGGTATCATCCCGTTCCAGCTTTTCGACTGGGTGCCGCGCCTGCCCGACAGGACCCGGCGCACGCCGCTGGCGCTCGCCGGCCCGCGGTTCGCGCGGCACACGGTGCGCAGCGAGCACCCGCATGGCTGGGAGATCGAGGCCGACCACCAGCGCGTGGAGAACCCCTGGTTCCGCTTCGATCGCGACATCTCGGTGGACGGCCGCGAGCTGGTGGTCGTCGCCGAATGGCGGCGGCTTGCCGACGAGGTGCCGGCCGAAGGTTACGCGCAGGCGCGCACCGACCTGCTCAAGGTGCGCGAACTGCTGCGCTACGGCGTGGTGCTGGAATCGGAGGATGAACCTTCCGCCATCCGCGCGGCGGACTTCGCCTGGCCGGCCGCGTCGCTGGGCCTGGCCGTGGTGCTGCTGCCGCTGCTGTGGTGGCGGCGCCGCGAATGGGCCTGGGCGGGGATGATGTACCGCCCGCACCGCACCGCGGCCCTGCGCGTGGCCAGCGGCGGCCTCGGCGTCGGCATCGGGATCGGCGTCGCGGTGCTGGGGCTGGAACTGGTGTTCGACACGGTGGACATGTTCTCGAGCAAGCCGCCTGTGCTGGCGCTCGGCGGCGTGCTGGGCCGGGCGGTCATCCTCGCCGTGCGGTGGCTGTTCCTGGCCTGGCTGCTGCGCGTGGTGCTGGCTGCGCTCGGCCACGACGGCGAGCCGGCGGCGATGCGCCGCGCCTTCGGCCTGTCGCTGGCGCCGATGGGCGTGTGCCTGCTGCTGGCGATGGTTGCCCTGGGCTTCCGGTTCGACCTGCTCGATGGCAGGGACTTCGCGCCGGGCCAGATGCCCTCGTTGCTCGTCTTCCTGCTGATGATGCTGGCCGGCCTGGTCTGGTGGCTGCTGTCGCTGGCCGGTGCCGGCGCCGCCGTCGCCCGCGCACCGTACCGGCGCGGCCTGCTGGCCGTGACTCTTGGCGTGTTGCCGCTGGTCGTCGTGGCGTTAGTGTTGGTCTACGCCCTGTTGCCTGGATGACGCCGATGGACACCGCATCGCCCCGCATCGAAACCCCGCGCCTGCTGCTGCGCGTGCCGCGCCAGGAGGATTTCGAGGCGTGGGCCGCGTTCACCGCCGACGAGGAGGCCACCCGCCACATCGGCGGACTGCAGCCGCGGCCGGTCGCGTGGCGCGGACTGGCGGCGATGGTGGGCTCCTGGCAGCTGAAGGGCTATGCCATGTTCTCGGTGATCGAGAAGGCCAGCGGCGAATGGGTCGGCCGCGTCGGCCCCTGGCAACCGGAAGGCTGGCCAGGTCCGGAAGTGGGCTGGAGCATCGTGCGCAGCCGCTGGGGCCTGGGCTATGCGCCCGAAGCCGCGGCGGCGTGCATGGACTGGGCGTTCGACGTGCTCGGCTGGGACGAGGTGATCCACACCATCGCCCCGGAGAACACGAAGTCGAAGGCGGTGGCGGCCAAGCTGGGTTCGGGTTACCTGCACATGGGCCGCCTGCCCGAGCCGATGCACGAACTGCCGGTCGAGATCTGGGGGCAATCCCGCGCGCAGTGGCGCGCCCGCAAGGAGCAGTCGTGATGATCACCGTGCATGGCATGTCGATGTCGGGCAACTGCTACAAGGTGCGCCTGGCCCTGGAGCAGCTGGGCCGTCCGTACCGCTGGAACGAGGTCGACGCCCCGCGCGGCGCGACCCGCACGCAGGAATTCCTCGCGCTCAATCCCAACGGCCGGGTACCGCTGCTGGAACTGGACGACGGCCGCGTCCTGCCCGAATCCGACGCGATCCTGTGCTGGCTGGCCGAAGGCACGCCGCTGCTGCCCGATGATGCCTGGCACCGGGCGCGGGCGCTGTCGTGGCTGTTCTTCGAGCAGTACAGCCACGAGCCGTACATCGCCGTGGCCCGCTTCATCCGCGGCTGGACCCCGGCCGATTCGCCGCGCCGCGCCGACCTGCCGCGCCTGCACGAACGCGGCCACGAGGCGCTGGCGGTGATGGAACGCCACCTGCAGGACGCCGGGTGGTTCACCGGCCCGCAATACGGCGTGGCCGACATCGCCCTGTTCGCCTACACCCATTGCGCCGCCGACGGCGGCTTCGACCTTTCCCCGTATCCGGCGATCGACGCCTGGCTGGCGCGCGTGCGTGCCACGCCGGGCTTCGTGCCGATGCACATCAACGACGCCGAGGCGGTCGCCCGCTTCGCGCTTGCCGACCAACCCAGAAAGAGCGAATGAACGCACCCGTGATCCCCGCCTGGAAGAAGGGCATCAACCGCGCCGAAATCTGCGACCGCAACTTCAGCGAGGCGGTCCGCGCCTGGCCCGGCACGCCCGCGCCGCGCCCGCGCGACGACGCGCCGATCCTGCCCGGCAGCGCGCTGGACGCACGCGGCTTCCGCGAGCTGTTCGAGTCGCAGCTGATCAGCCGCCACCTGGACCTGATGGCGCGCGTGCTGCGCGTCCAGAACAAGGTCTTCTACACCATCGGCAGCAGCGGCCACGAAGGCAACGCGATGGTGGCGCGGCTGACCCGCCATACCGATCCGGCCTTCCTGCACTACCGCAGCGGCGGCTTCATGGCCGAGCGTTTCCGCAAGCTGCCGGGCATGGACCCGGTGATGGATTCGGCGCTGAGCTTCGCCGCCAGCGCCGAGGACCCGGCCTCCGGCGGCCGCCACAAGGTGTGGGGCAGCAAGCCGTTGTGGGTGCTGCCGCAGACCTCGACGATCGCCTCCCACCTGCCCAAGGCGCTGGGCACCGCGGTGGCGATCGAGCAGGCGCGGCGCATCGGCCACGAACTGCCGGTGCCGGCCGACAGCATCGCCATCTGCTCCTTCGGCGACGCTTCGGCCAACCACGCCACCGCGCAGACCGCGTTCAACGCCGCGGCCTGGACCGCCTACCAGAAGCTGCCGGCGCCGGTGCTGTTCGTCTGCGAGGACAACGGCATCGGCATCTCGGTGAAGACGCCGGACGGCTGGATCGGCAACCGCTTCCGCAACATGCCGGGCCTGGACTATTTCCACGCCGACGGCCTCGACCTGGCCAACGGCTACGGCCAGGTGCAGGCGGCGGTGGAGCACTGCCGCCGCACCCGGCGTCCGACCTTCCTGCACCTGCGCACCACCCGGATCATGGGTCACGCCGGCACCGACTTCGAGATCGAGTGGCGCAGCATCGAGGAGCTGTGCGCGGTCGAAGCCACCGATCCGCTGCTGCGCAGTGCGGCGATCGCGCTGGAGTCGGGCCTGTACTCGAAGGACGAACTGCTGGAGCTGTACGAGGCCACCCGTCGCCGCTGCTTCGCCGCCGCGGAGGAAGCCGACCGCCGGCCGAAGCTGTCCAGCCTGGCCGAGGTCATCGCGCCGCTGGCGCCGTACACGCCCGACGCGGTCGCCGCCGAGGCCGCGCGCCCGGCGCCGGAGGCGGCGCGCATCGTCGCCTACGGCGGCGAGGACAAGCTGCCGGAGAAGCTGGCGCCGCGCCACCTGGCGATCCAGATCAACCAGGCCCTGCACGAGCTGATGGCCAAGTACCCGGAGACCCTGCTGTTCGGCGAGGACGTGGCGCAGAAGGGCGGCGTCTACACCGTGACCAAGGGCCTGCAGAAGGCGTTCAAGGGCGCGCGCGTGTTCAACACGCTGCTGGACGAGACCATGATCCTCGGCCTGGCCCAGGGCTACGCCAACATGGGCATGCTGCCGCTGCCGGAGATCCAGTACCTGGCGTACTTCCACAACGCCTGCGACCAGATCCGCGGCGAGGCCTGCTCGCTGCAGTTCTTCAGCAACAACCAGTATTCCAACCCGATGCTGGTGCGCATCGCCGGCCTCGGCTACCAGCGCGGCTTCGGCGGCCACTTCCACAACGACAACTCGATCACCGCGCTGCGCGACATCCCCGGCCTGGTGGTCGGCTGCCCGTCGCGCGGCGACGATGCGGCGACCATGCTGCGCACGCTGGCGGCGCTGGCCAGGGTCGACGGTCGCGTGGCGGTGTTCCTGGAGCCGATCGCGCTGTACATGACCAAGGACCTGTACGAGGCCGGCGACGGCCAGTGGCTGTTCCCGTATCCGGAACAGGGCGAGGCGATGCCGCTGGGCGAGGGCCGCGTCTACGGCGAGGGCAACGACGACCTGGTGATCATCACCTACGGCAACGGCGTGCCGATGAGCCTGCGCGCCGCGCGCCGGATCGAGGCCGAGCATGGCTGGAAGGTGCGCGTGGTAGACCTGCGCTGGCTGGTGCCGCTCAACGAGGCCTTCATCGCCGACCAGGCGCGCAGCGCGAAGCGCCTGCTGATCGTCGACGAGGGCCGGCGCAGCGCCGGCGTGGGCGAGGGCGTGATCACCGCGATCATCGAGGGCGGCTTCGGCGGCCGTCCGTTCCGCCGCGTGGTCGGCGCCGACACCTACACGCCGCTGGCCGGTGCCGCGTTCATGGTGATCCCGGGCGAGGACGACATCGTCGCTGCGGCGAACGACCTGGCCGGCTGAGCCGGAAGCGCGGCGGCGGCCGGGGCTGTCGCCGCGCGCCCGCCAGGACAGGGGCGCGCAGGCGACTCCGCGCGGCCAGGCGCCACATCGGCGCCTTCACCTGGCGCCATCGCCCGCGCGCCTAGCATCCCGGGACACCCCCCGGGAGCATGGCCATGGACAAGCCAAGAGTCGCGGTATTCGTCGGCAGCCTGCGCAGCGGATCGTTCAACCGCCTGCTGGCGAAGGCCGTGGAACGGCTGGGCGAGGACCGCCTGGACTTCGACCACGTCGATATCGGCCGGCTGCCGCTCTACAACCAGGATTTCGATGGCGACTACCCGGAAGAGGGGCGTGCGCTGAAGGAGCAGGTGCGCAGCGCCGACGCGGTGCTGTTCGTCACCCCCGAGTACAACCGCTCGATCCCCGGCGTGCTCAAGAACGCCATCGACCTGGCGTCGCGCCCCTATGGCGACAGCGCCTTCGCCGGCCTGCCGGCGGCGGTGCTGGGCGCCTCGCCCGGCGCGATCGGCACGGCGATGGCGCAGCAGCACCTGCGCAACGTGCTTGCCTACCTGGACATGGCGGTGCTGCCGCAGCCGGAGATGTTCATCCAGTTCAAGGACGGGCTGGTCGACGCCGACGGCAAGGTCACCGTGCAGGACACCCGCGAATTCCTCGAGGATTTCGTCGACCGCTTCGTGGAGTGGATCGTCCGCCAGCGCGGCTGAGCGCCGCGCCGGTCAACCCGGACGCAGCGCGGCCAGGCCCGCGCGCAGGCGTTGCAGCGGGGTGGGGTCGACCGGGCCGGCATCGGTCAGCCCGGCTGCGAGCAGGCGCCGGAACGGCGGCACCGCCGCGCTGGCGCGCAGCGCAGCCGTGCGCAGCCAGCGCGCCGGCGGCCGCGCGTCGGTGTACAGCCCGACGATCGCACGGGTCGCCTGGAACAGCGGCCAGCTGCCGCGGCGGTGGCGGCGCTCGTAGCGGGCCAGCAGAAACGGATCGCCGAGGTCGCGGCCCTGGCGCAGCGCGGTCGCGGCCAGGTCGGACAGGCGCTCGACGCTGGCCAGGCCGAGGTTGAAGCCGTGCGCGGTGACCGGGTGCATGCCCACCGCCGCGTCGCCGGCCAGGGCCAGGCGCGGGCCGACGAAACGCCGCGCCCAGGTCGCCACCAGCGGGTAGAGGTGGCGGCTGCCGGCCAGTTCCATCCGCCCCAGGCGGCCGCCGTAGCGGCGTTCCATTTCGCGGGCGAAGGCCTCCGGCCCGGCCTGCGAAAGCGCGCGGGCCTGTTCGCCGGGCAGGGTCAGCACCGCGCCGGCCAGGTGTTCCTCCAGCGGCAGCAGGGCCAGGGTCTGGTCCAGGCCGAACCATTCCCAGGCCGCGTGGTGGTGCGGCTGCTCGTGGCGCATCCGGCACACCAGCATGCTCTTGCCGAAGTCGTGCAGGTCGGCATCGATGCCCAGCGCCCGGCGGGTCTCGGAGAAACGGCTGTCGGCGGCGACCAGCAGGCGCGCCTGCACGGTGCTGCCGTCCTCCAGGCCGAGGCGGGCCTCGTCGGCGCCGGCGTACACAGTCTGGATGCGGGCGCCGGTGTAGAGGTCCACGCCCGCGGTCTCGCGCATCGCCAGCCAGGCCGCGCGGCGGATCAGGTGGTTGGCGACCAGGTTGCCCAGCCGGTCCTCGCCGCCCTGCGGGGTAACGGTCAGTTCCTGGGCCAGGTCGCGGTCCATCACCCGCGCGCTGCGCAGCGGGAACACCTCGCTGGCGGGGATGTGCTGCCAGGCGCCAAGCTCGCGCAGCAGGCGCATCGAGGCGTGGGTCAGGGCGATCTCGCGGCCGTCGAAGGCCGGCTCCTCGAGCGCGGCCTGCGGCTGCCGTTCGACCAGGGCCACGCGCAGTCCCTGCAGGCCGAAGGCACGGGCCAGGCACAGCCCGACCGGGCCGGCGCCGACGATGGCGACGTCGTATTGCATGTCATCCTCCTGTGGTCGGCGCAGCTTAGGCCGGGGGCGGTGGAGGCTCCCTGATCCCGATCAAGCGGCCGGCAGGCCGGGGGGCCCGGCCGGCCGGCTATACTGCACGGTCCGAACCCGAAATCCGGGTGGCGCTGCCTTTGTGAATCAATCACTTGCGGCGCATTCCCGATAAAACACCTTATTCCGGTGGCGCTCCTGCGCCGCGACACCCCGGGGAATCGACCGCCGCATGCGCCTGTCCACGATCAAGCTGTCCGGTTTCAAGTCCTTCGTCGACCCCACCACGCTGCACCTGCCGACCAACATGACCGGCGTGGTCGGCCCGAACGGCTGCGGCAAGTCCAACATCATCGACGCGGTGCGCTGGGTGATGGGCGAAAGCTCCGCCAGCCGCCTGCGCGGCGACTCTCTGACCGACGTGATCTTCTCCGGCTCGGCCGCACGCAAGCCGGTCAGCCAGGCCACGGTCGAGCTGATCTTCGACAACTCCGACCACACCATCTCCGGCGAGTACGCGGCCTACAACGAGATCTCGGTCAAGCGCACGGTCAGCCGCGACGGCCAGAGCCAGTACTACCTAAACGGCACCAAGTGCCGGCGCAAGGACATCACCGACCTGTTCCTCGGCACCGGCCTGGGCCCGCGCAGCTACTCGATCATCGAGCAGGGCATGATCAGCCAGATCATCGAGGCCCGGCCCGAGGACCTGCGCGTCTACCTGGAAGAGGCCGCCGGCATCTCCAAGTACAAGGAGCGGCGCAAGGAGACCGAGACCCGCATCCGCCACACCCGCGAGAACCTGGACCGCCTCAACGACCTGCGCGAGGAGGTCGACAAGCAGCTGGACCACCTGCGCCGCCAGGCCCGCCAGGCCGAGCAGTACCAGGCGCTGGCCGCCGAGCGCAAGGTCAAGGACGCCGAGTGGAAGGCGCTGCAGTTCCGTGCGCTGGACCAGCAGCTGCAGGCCCTGCGCGAGAAGCTGATGCAGGAAGAGACGAAGCTGGAGCAGATCATCGCCGGCCAGCGCGAGGCCGAGCGCGAGATCGAGACCGGCCGCGTCCGTCGCGAGGAGGCCGCCGAGGCGCTCAATGCCGCCCAGGCCGAGGTCTACAAGGTCGGCGGCGTGCTCGCCCGCATCGAGCAGCAGATCCAGCACCAGCGCGAACTGACCAGCCGCCTGCACCAGGCGCGCGACGAGGCCGCCAGCGCCCTGGAGGAACTGGACCGGCACATCGGCGACGACCGCCAGAAGCTGGAGGCGCTGCAGGCCTCGGTCGAGGAATCCGAACCGCGCCTGGAGCAGCTGCGCGAGGACGACGTTTTCAAGCAGGAGGCGCTGCGCGAGGCCGAGGCCGCGCTTTCGGACTGGCAGCAGCGCTGGGAAGCCTATGGCCGCGAGGCCGCCGAGGCGTCGCGCGCCGGCGAGGTCGAACGCACCCGCGTCGACTACCTGGACCGCCAGGCGCTGGAAGCCGACCGCCGCCGTGAGGCGCTGACCGCCGAGCGCGCCGGCCTGGACCTGGACGCGCTGGCCGAGGCCTTCGAACAGGCGCAGATCCAGCACGAAACGCAGAAGGCGGCGCTGGACACGCTCAACGAACAGCTGGACGCGCGCAAGCAGGCGGTGTCCGCGCTGCAGGAACAGCAGCGCACCGCCCAGGCCGAGCTGGCCGAGGTGCGCAAGCAGGCCCAGGCCGCGCGTGGCCGGCTGTCTTCGCTGGAAACCCTGCAGCAGGCCGCGCTCGGCCAGGAGCAGGGCGCCGCGGTGGCCTGGCTCAAGGCCCGCGGGCTGGATTCGGGCGCGCGCGTCGGCGAGCGCCTGAGCGTCGAGGACGGCTGGGAAAACGCGGTCGAAAGCGCGCTGGGCCAGCTGAT
This sequence comes from Pseudoxanthomonas suwonensis J47, assembly GCF_000513955.1. Classification (GTDB taxonomy): domain Bacteria; phylum Pseudomonadota; class Gammaproteobacteria; order Xanthomonadales; family Xanthomonadaceae; genus Pseudoxanthomonas; species Pseudoxanthomonas suwonensis_C. Next base: position 122,415 of record NZ_KI911328.1, on the reverse strand, counting down.
CGAGGGCGTGCTGGTCGAGGCGCCGGAAACGCTGGTCGAGGCGCTGGCCGACCTGGGCGAAGGCCGCATCGCGCTGGTCTCCGCCGAGGAAGGCGCGGCCGACTTCGCGCCGACCTCGCTGGCCGCCAGGGTCCGCGGTCCGCTGGCGATCCGCCGCCTGCTCGCGCGCCTGCACGCGGCCGAGGACCTGGCCGAGGCCCGCCGCCTGCTGCCGCAGCTGGGCGAGGGCGATTCGATCATCACCCGCGCCGGCGAGCGCCTGGGCGAGGGCTGGGTGCGCGTGTCGCGCCAGGGCGCCGCCAGGCAGGGTGCGCTGCTGCGCGAGCGCGAGATCCAGGCGCTGCGCGCCAGCATCGAGGAACTGCAGCAGCGCGAGGCTGTGCTGGAAGAGCGCCTGGCCCAGCAGCGCGACCAGCTGCTGGCCGCCGAGCAGCAGCGCGAGGACGCGCAGCGCCAGCTCTACCTGGCCCACCGCAGCGTCTCGGAACTGGCCGGCCAGCTGCAGAGCCAGCAGGGCCGCATGGACACCGCGCGCCAGCGCATCGAGCGCATCGAGAACGAACTGGCGCAGCTGGCCGAGACCCTCGACAACAGCCGCGAGCAGGCGCGCGAAGCGCGTTCGCGCCTGGAGGACGCGGTCGTCCGCATGGGCGACCTCGAAGCCACCCGACAGTCGCTGGAAGCCGAGCGCCGCCGCCTGACCGAAGCCCGCGACCTGGCCCGCGACGCGGCCCGTGCCAGCCGCGAGGCCACCCATGCCCTGGCCCTGGCGCTTGAATCGCAGCGCACCCAGGTCGCCTCGCTGGTCCAGTCGCTGCAGCGCATGGACGCCCAGCGCGGGCAGCTGGACAGCCGCCTGGGCGAGCTGGCCGCGCAGCTGGCCACCGGCGATTCGCCGGTGCAGGCGCTGGAAGCCGAGCACCAGGCCGCGCTGGCCGAGCGCGTGCGCGCCGACCGCGCGCTGGGCGAGGCGCGTTCGGTGCTGGAAGGCATCGACAACGAGCTGCGCGCCTTCGAGCAGACCCGCCACCAGCGCGACGAGCAGTCGCTGGCGCAGCGCGAGCGCATCTCGCAGCGCCGCCTGGAGCAGCAGGCGCTGCAGATGAAGGCCGAACAGATCGTCCAGGCCATCACCGAGGAGGGGCTGGTGCTGGAGGACGTGGTCAACACGCTGCCGGACGTCGCCGACCCGCGCGAGTGGGAACAGGCGGTGGGCCAGATCGAGGCGCGCATGCGCCGCCTGGAGCCGGTCAACCTGGCCGCGATCCACGAATGCGGCGAGGCCGAGCAGCGCAAGCAGTACCTGGATTCGCAGAACGCCGACCTTACCGCGGCGCTGGAAACGCTGGAAGAGGCGATCCGCAAGATCGACCGCGAGACCCGCGGCCGCTTCAAGGACACCTTCGACCGGGTCAACTCCGGCCTGCAGGCGCTGTACCCGCGCCTGTTCGGCGGTGGCCACGCCTACCTGGAGCTGACCGGCGAGGACCTGCTCGACACCGGCGTGGCGATCATGGCGCGCCCGCCGGGCAAGCGCGTGTCCAACATCTCGCTGCTGTCCGGCGGCGAGAAGGCAATGACCGCGGTGGCGCTGGTGTTCGCGATCTTCCAGCTCAACCCGGCGCCGTTCTGCCTGCTGGACGAGGTCGACGCGCCGCTGGACGAGGCCAACGTGGGCCGCTTCACCAACATGGTGAAGGAGATGAGCGAGAAGGTGCAGTTCCTGTTCGTCAGCCACAACAAGGCGACGATGGAGGCGGCGCACCAGCTTTCGGGCGTGACCATGCGCGAGCCGGGCGTGTCGCGCCTGGTCAGCGTGGACCTGGAGGAGGCCGCGCGCCTGGCTGGCGCGGCCTGACCCGGGGACAAACGGCGGGCCGCGGCCGGGGTTTTTCCACGGCCGCCGCTCGTGACATGCTTGCAGCTTCTGGATCCCGGGGGAGAGGCGTTACATGTCGGACAAGGACCTGCTGCGGATCGGCATCCTCGTCGTCGGCCTGCTGTTGCTGGCGGCGATGTGGTTCTTCGGTCGCAATCCCCGCAAGGAACAGCAGGGCCGTCGCCGCGAGTCGCGCGAATCCCCGGCGATGACGCCCGAATACGGCCGCGTGCGCCGCGAGCCTTCGCTGGACGAGGGCGGCGCCGCGGAAGGCGAGCCCGACTACAGCGGCGAGGGCGTGACCCAGCCGGAGCTGGGCCTGCCGGCGGAACCGGCGCGCAACAGCGACCTGGGCCGCCGCGAGAGCCAGGACTTCGACAAGATCGTGTCGCTGTACGTGGCGGCGCGCGCGGGCAGCGTGCTGCGCGGCGAGGACATCGTGGTGGCGGCGGAGAAGACGGGCATGGTCTTCGGCCACATGAACGTGTTCCACCGGCTGCTGGAGGGGCATCCGGAGCGGGGCCCGGTGTTCAGCATGGCCAGCATCATGAAGCCGGGCAGCTTCGACATGGCGACGATCCGCGAGCTGGAGACGCCGGCGATCGCGTTCTTCCTGACGTTGCCGGCGCCGGTGCCGGCGCTGGATGCGTGGGAGAAGATGCTGCCGACGGTGCAGCGCATGGCCGAGCTGCTCGACGGCGTGGTCCTGGACGACAGCCGCAACGCGCTGGGCCGCCAGCGCATCGCCCACATCCGCGACGAGCTGCGCGCCTATGACCGCCAGCACGAGGCCCCGCCGCTGACCAAGGCGCCGCGGTGGTGATGGCGGTGCCGTGCTGGTGAGGCTGCGTCGGGCGGACACGTTCGGGACAGCACAGCAACCGCAACAGCGTTAAAGGCATCGGCTCCGGACGGAGCCGCGGCAGCGCGGGGGTATGGCGCATCGCGCGGTTCCGCGTCCTGCTCCAACGCGCGACCGCGGCACATCCATGTGCCGCTTGCTCCATACCCCCGCGCTACCGCGTCTTCGGGCGCCTCTGGGTCGTGGCTTCGTTCGCTGTTGAACCCCTCTCCCTCCGGGAGAGGGGCAGGGGGTGAGGGTCGGGGAACCTGGCGGCGTCGGAAGACCTGCCCTCTCCCCCAACCGCCGCTCCGCGCCCCGGCCCGCGGCCACAGGACGCGGGCGTTCGACGGCATGCGCGCCGGTGGCGCGCAAACATGCCGTCTCACTCCGATGGGAGAGGGGTTATTTCTCTCGTAGCCCGGATAAGCGAAGCGCATCCGGGACCCGGGTCCGGACTACGGCTACCCGGCCATCACCTGCTCGAACGCCTCGCGGAACCGCGCCATCTCTTCCGCGGTTCCCACGGTCACGCGCACATGCCGCGGCATCGAGGGCCAGCTGCGCCCCACGAACACGCCGTGCTTCGCCATCGCGGCGCCGAAGGCGCGGCCGTCGCCGTGGATGTCGACCATGAAGCAGTTGGCCTGGCTGGGCAGGCAGGCGTGGCCGCGGGCGGCGAGCCAGTCGACGGTTTCCTGGCGGAGACGGGTGTTGTCGGCCTTGCGCGTGGCCAGGTGTCCGGGGTGCTGGAGGCTGGCCATGCCGGCGGCTACGGCGGGCACAGGCAGGCTGTTGACGCCCTGCAGCACCAGTTTCTGCAGCAGCGACGGGTGGGCCACGGCGGCGCCCAGGCGCAGGCCGGCCATGCCGTAGATCTTGGAGAAGGTGCGCAGCACCACCAGGTCTTCGCGGCCGTCGCGGACGAGGTCGAGCAGGTCCACTTCGTCGCTGTAGTGGATGTAGGCCTCGTCGACCAGGACGATGCTGGTCGCCGGCTTGTTCGCGAACAGCCATTCGAGCCCGGCGCGCGGGGTGATCGAACCGGTGGGGTTGTTGGGGTTGCAGACGTAGACCAGGCCGGCGCCGTTGTTGGCCGCGGCGGCGGCCATGGCTTCGACGTCGTGGGCGCCGTCGTTGCGCAGGGGCACGCGGACGACCCTGGCGCCGTGGGCGCTGGCCATCTGCGCCAGCGTTTCGAAAGTGGGATCGGCGGTGACCAGGGCGGCCTGTGGGCCGGTGAACGCCAGCGCCGCCGCGTCAAGGGCGACGCCGGAGCCGCAGTAGGCCGCCACGTGTCGGGGGTCCACGCCGTGCTTTTCGGCGAACAGCGCGGTGAACTCGTGCTGCAGGCCGAACAGGTAGCGGTGCGCGTGGTCCATCGCCTGCACGGCGGCTTCGCGTGCCTCGGGGAAGGGACCGAGCGGGTTCTCGTTGTAGTTGAGCAGCACCGCGCCGGGAGCGTCCATGCCGGGGACCGGTGGCGGCAGTTGCGCCGGTGCCGTACCGGTGACGCCGAGCAGCGGGGCCAGTCCGGCGGTGGCGAGGCTGCAGGCCGAGAGGCCGAGGAAGTGGCGACGGCTGAGCGGCTGGACCATGGGCGCGGGGCGGCGGACGGGTGGGCTGCAGGCATGCTGGACCTCACGGGCGATCGCGGCAAGCGCCGGTAGAATCACGGCCATGAACGACACCCCCGCCAGCCGCGCCGCCGAGCTCCGGCGCCGCATCGAAGACGCCAACCACCGCTACCACCAGCTCGACGCGCCGGACATCACCGACGCCGAGTACGACAAGCTGGTGCGCGAACTGGAGGCACTGGAAGCCACGCATCCGGAACTGGTCGCGCCGGATTCGCCAACGCGCCGCGTTGGCGCGGCGCCGTCTGGCCGTTTCGCGCAGGTGGTCCACGCCGTGCCGATGCTGTCGCTGGGCAACGCCTTCAGCGACGAGGAGGTGTCCGACTTCGTGCGCCGCATCCGCGAGCGCCTCGGCCGCGAGGAGCTGGTGTTCTCGGCCGAGCCGAAGCTCGACGGGCTGGCGATCAGCCTGCGCTACGAGGACGGGGTGTTCGTGCAGGGCGCGACCCGCGGCGACGGCGCCACCGGCGAGGACGTCACCGCCAACCTGCGCACGATCGCGGTGATCCCGAAGCGCTTGAAGGGCAGCGGCTGGCCGAAGGTGCTGGAGGTGCGCGGCGAGGTCTACATGGCCCGCGCCGACTTCGAGCGCTGGAACGAACACGCGCGCCTGCACGGCGGCAAGGTGCTGGCCAACCCGCGCAACGGCGCCGCCGGTTCGCTGCGCCAGTTGGATCCGAAGCTGACCGCGCAGCGCCCGCTGAGCTTCTATGCCTACGGCATCGGCCTGGTCGAAGGCGGTTCGCTGCCGGATACGCACTCGGCGACGCTGGCCCGGTTGCGCGAATGGGGTTTCCCGGTCAGCGACCTGGTCAAGGTGGTGACCGGCGTCGACGGGCTGCTCGACTACTACCGCCACATCGGCGAGGCCCGCGACGGCCTGGCCTTCGACATCGACGGCGTGGTCTACAAGCTGGACGACTACGCCGGCCAGCGCGAGATGGGCTTCGTCTCGCGCGCGCCGCGCTGGGCGATCGCCCACAAGTTCCCGGCGCAGGAACAGACCACGGTGGTCGAGTCGATCGAGATCAACGTGGGCCGCACCGGCGCGGTCACGCCCTGGGCACTGATGCAGCCGGTGCAGGTCGGCGGGGTCACCGTCACCCGCGCCACCCTGCACAACGCCGACCACGTGGCGCGGCTGGACGTGCGCAACGGCGACACGGTGATCGTGCGCCGTGCCGGCGACGTGATCCCGGAGGTCGTCCAGGTCGTCATCGACCGCCGGCCGCCGGATGCGCAGCCATGGGCGATGCCGGCCAACTGCCCGGTCTGCGGTTCGGAGCTGGTGCGCGAGGAGGGCGCGGCGGTATGGCGCTGCTCGGGCGAACTGAGCTGCCCGGCGCAGCGCGTGCAGACCGTGTTCCACTTCGCCTCGCGCCGCGCCATGGACATCGATGGCCTTGGCGAGCGCTACATCGAATCGCTGTCGGACTTCGGCTACCTGCAGGACGTGTCGGACCTGTACCGGCTCAGCCTGGACGACCTGCTGGAGATGAAGCGCCGCGCCGACGAGCGCGACGGCACCACCCCGGAGACGGTCAAGGCCGGCAAGGTCGCCACCAGGTGGGCCGACAACCTGATCGAGGCGATCGATCGCAGCCGCGAGACCACCCTGGCGCGTTTCCTCTACGCGCTGGGCATCGAGCACGTCGGCGAGAGCACGGCCAAGGCACTGGCGCAGTGGTTCGGCGACCTCGAACTGATCCGCCGCCTGCCGTGGCCGCTGTTCAAGCGCGTGCCGGACATCGGCGGCGAAGTGGCGCGCGCGATCGGCCACTTCCTCGACCAGCCCGGCAACCAGCAGGTGATCGACCGCCTGCTCGAACGCGGCGTGCGCATCGGCGACAGCCATCCGCCCAGCCCGAAGCTGGGCGATGGCCTGGACCTGGCCACGCTGCTGGTCGACCTGGAGATCCCGCGGATCACCCCGCTGCGCGCCGGGCAGCTGGCCAGCGCCTTCGCCGACGCGCAGGCGCTGCTGGACGCGCCGGTGCACAACCTGGTCACCGCCGGCCTGCCGTCCGAAGCAGCCAATGCGCTGGTTGCGTGGCTGGAGGAGGGCGGGAACGCGAAGCTGCTGCTGGATTCGGCACAGGCGCAGGCGCGCGTGCGCAACCTGCTGCCGGCGGTCGAGGCGGCCCGCGGCGGCCCGCTGGAGGGCAAGACCGTGGTCCTCACCGGCACGCTGTCGTCGATGAGCCGCGACGAGGCCAAGGACAGGCTCGAGGCGCTGGGCGCCAAGGCCGCCGGCAGCGTCTCGAAGAAGACCAGCTTCGTGGTGGCCGGCGAGGCCGCCGGTTCCAAGCTCACCAAAGCCGAGGAGCTGGGCATCGAGGTCTGGGACGAGGCGCGTCTGCTGGTCTTCCTGGAGCAGCATTCGTGAGTGCGACCGACGGCGCCGCCGAGTGGCGGCCCAATGCGGACCTGGAGGCGCTGCGCCTGCGCGCGCGCCTGTATGCACGGGTGCGCGACTTCTTCGCCGAACGTGGCGTGCTGGAAGTGGAGACGCCGGTGCTGTCCGAGGCCGGCAACACCGAGCCGAACATCGAAAGCTTCACCACCACCTTCACCGGCCACCGCGACGCCGGCTCGCCGCAACGCTGGCTGCGCACCTCGCCCGAATACCCGCTCAAGCGCCTGCTCGCCGCCGGCATCGGCGACTGCTACGAGCTGGGCCGGGTGTTCCGCAACGGCGAGGCCGGCGGCCGCCACAACCCCGAGTTCACGATGCTCGAGTGGTACCGGGTCGGCTGGGACCACCTGCGCCTGGCCGACGAAACCGTGGAGCTGGTGCAGGCCGCGCTGGCCCTGGCGGGCCGCCGCGCGGAGGTGGTGTCGACCACCTACCGCGAGCTGTTCCTGCACGGCGCCGGCGTGGATCCGTTCGCCACCGACGATGACCGGCTGCGCGAGGCGCTGGGCGACGTCGGCATCGACGGGGAAGGGCTGTCGCGCGACGACTGGCTCGACCTGCTGATGACCCACCGCATCCAGCCGGCGTTCCCGGCAGACCGGATCACCGTGGTCCACGACTGGCCGGCATCGCAGTGCGCGCTGGCCAGGATCCGCCCCGGCGATCCGCCGGTGGCCGAGCGTTTCGAGCTGTACCTGGGCCGCTTCGAGCTCGCCAACGGCTACCACGAGCTCACCGATGCGGCCGAACAGGAAGCGCGCTTCGGCCGCGACCTGGAGCGTCGCGCGGAGCGCGGCGCGGTACGCCCGCCGGTCGACGCGCGCCTGCTCGCCGCGCTGCGCGCGGGCATGCCCGACTGCGCCGGTGTCGCCCTCGGCATCGAGCGCCTGCTGATGGCCCTGTCCGGGACCGACCGGATCGCGCCGGTCCTCGCGTTCGAATTCGCCAGGGCCTGAACCCGTGCCGCCGGTTCCACCGTTCACCGTGGCTTCCACGGTGCCGGCGACAATGACGCCAGGCTCCGCAACTGGAGGGGGGATGCAGGCAGGGCACGGCAACCGGTATCGCAAGGCATGGCCGCTCACGCTGGCCCTGGTCTGCGCGCCCGCCTGGGCTGGAACCGACGAGCCGCCGGCCGCGCAGGCCGCGCCACCGGTCGCGCCTTCGGGCATCGTGCGCTGCGAAGCCGACGGCATGCACCGCGTGCATTGCCCGATGGATACCAGTGCCGGCGTGCACCTGGTCCGGCAGCTGTCGGAGGCCTCCTGCATCCGCAATACCGACTGGGGCGTCGACGTGGCCGGCGTCTGGGTGGCGCGCGGCTGCCGCGCCGAGTTCGCCGCGCCGCTCCAGGGCGGGGCAGTGGTCCGCACGGTCGTGCGCTGCGAGTCCCGCGGCACCCCCGAGTCCTGCGCGGTGGCCCTGCGTGGCGCGCCGGTGCGGCTGCTGCGGCAGACCTCGGCGTTGCCGTGCCGCTTCGGCGAAAGCTGGGGCGCCGGGCGCAACGAGGTGTGGGTGTCGCGCGGCTGCAAGGGCGAGTTCGAGGTCGGCGACCGCGACATCGGCTTCCCGCCGGGCGAGCGCCTGCTGGTCTGCGAGTCCAAGAGCAACCGCAAACGCTTCTGCGGCACCACCATCGAACGCGGCGCGCGCCTGCTGCGCCAGATCTCGGGCAAGGCCTGCGAGGAAGGGCGCAGCTGGGGCTGGGAGCGCGAGGGCGTCTGGGTCGACGACGGCTGCCGCGCGCAGTTCGCGGTGGAATGACGCACGCGCCGGCACGGTAGCGCCGGCGGGTAGAATGGCAGCATGGAAACCGGCTTCGACTTCGACCGCTACGACCACGTCCGTCCGATCCTGTGGACCGGCGATGCCCTGGAACTGCTGGACCAGCGCAAGCTGCCGTTCCTGATCGAACACGTCGCCTGCCACGACAGCGACGCGGTCGCCACCGCGATCCGCGACCTGGTCGTGCGCGGCGCCCCGGCGATCGGCATCGCCGCGGCCTGGGGCGTGGTGCTGGCGTCGCGCGGCGTCGAGGCGGCCGACGGCGCCGAAGCGGCGGCGAAGCTGGAACCGGCGCTGCAGCGGCTCAACGCCGCGCGCCCGACCGCGGTGAACCTCGCCTGGGCGCTGGCGCGGATGCGTCGTGCCGTGGCTGGCGCCGGCGCCGACTGGCGCGAAGTGGTCGAGCGCGAGGCCAGGGCCATCGCCGACGAGGATCTGGCCGCCAACCGCCACATGGGCGCGCTGGGCGCGGCCCTGATCGAACCGGGCAGCGGCGTGCTGACCCACTGCAATACCGGCTCGCTGGCCACCGCCGGCTTCGGCACCGCGCTGGGCGTGATCCGCGCGGGCATGGCGTCCGGGCGCATCGCCCGCGTCTTCGCCGGCGAGACCCGGCCGTGGCTGCAGGGCGCACGCCTGACCGTATGGGAGCTGCAGCAGGACGGCATCGACGCCACCCTGATCGCCGATTCGGCCGCCTCGCACCTGATGAAGACCGGCGCGGTGCAGTGGGTGGTGGTCGGCGCCGACCGGATCTGCGCCAACGGCGATACCGCCAACAAGATCGGTACCTACCAGCTGGCCATCGCCGCCCGCCACCACGGGGTCAAGTTCATGGTCGTGGCGCCGTCCTCGACCGTGGACCTGGACACGCCGGACGGCGACGCCATCGAGATCGAACAGCGCGACCCGGGCGAGCTGCATGGCGTGGGCGGCGTGCGTACGGTGGCCGAGGGCGTGGCTGCCTGGAACCCGGTGTTCGACGTCACCCCGGCCTCGCTGATCGACGCCATCGTTACCGAGAAGGGCGTGGTCACCGCTCCCGACGCGGTACGGATGCGGGCCCTGTTCGCGGCCTGAGCGCCGCTGTCCCGGAAAACCGCCGCCCAGGTCGCCTCTTTCGCGACGCAAGTACTTGTTTCTGCGTGGAAATGCGGCTCCGTGCGGGCCCGGTTTGTGGTAGAATCGACAGGTTGCGCGGAGACCTCCGCGCAGCGCCCCGGCGCCTGTCGCCGGCGGCGCCACGAAGAACCTGAAGAAGAGCCCTGATGACCGATCTCGCCAAAGAAATCATTCCGGTCAACCTCGAAGACGAAATGCGGCGCAGCTACCTCGATTACGCCATGAGCGTGATCGTCGGCCGCGCGCTGCCGGACGTGCGCGACGGCCTCAAGCCTGTGCATCGCCGCGTGCTCTTCGCGATGAACGAGCTGGGCGCGCACAGCAACAAGCCGTACTACAAGTCCGCGCGCATCGTCGGCGACGTCATCGGCAAGTACCACCCGCACGGCGACCAGTCGGTGTACGACACCCTGGTGCGCATGGCCCAGCCCTTCTCGCTGCGCTACCTGCTGGTGGACGGCCAGGGCAACTTCGGCTCGGTCGACGGCGACTCCGCCGCGGCGATGCGTTACACCGAGGCGCGCATGTCGCGCATCACGCATGAGCTGATGGCGGACATCGACAAGGAAACCGTCGACTTCCAGCCCAACTACGACGAGAAGGAGCTGGAACCGACGGTCATGCCGACCCGGTTTCCGAACCTGCTGGTCAATGGCTCGGCCGGCATTGCGGTCGGCATGGCCACCAACATCCCGCCGCACAACCTCACCGAGGTGGTGAACGGCCTGCTGGCCCTTATCGACGACCCGGAACTCGACGTCGACGGCCTGATGCAGTACATCCCGGGCCCGGATTTCCCCACCGCCGGCATCATCAACGGCGTCGGCGGCATCCAGCTGGCCTACCGCACCGGCCGCGGCCGCGTGCGCATGCGCGCCAAGGCCGAGATCGAGGTGGCCGACAACGGCCGCGAGTCGATCATCGTCACCGAGATCCCGTACCAGGTGAACAAGGCGCGGCTGATCGAGAAGATCGCCGAGCTGGTCAAGGAAAAGAAGATCGAGGGCATCTCGGAGCTGCGCGACGAGTCCGACAAGGACGGCATGCGCATCTACATCGAGGTCAAGCGCGGCGACTCGGCCGAGGTGGTGCTCAACAACCTGTACCAGCAGACCCAGCTGGAATCGGTGTTCGGCATCAACATGGTCGCGCTGGTCGACGGCCGCCCGCAGCTGGTCAACCTCAAGCAGATCCTCGAGGCCTTCCTGCGCCACCGCCGCGAGGTGGTGACCCGCCGCACCATCTTCGAACTGCGCAAGGCGCGCGCCCGCGCCCACGTGCTGGAAGGCCTGACCGTCGCGCTGGCCAACATCGACGAGATGATCGAGCTGATCAAGACCTCGGAGAACCCGCAGGTGGCCAAGGAGCGCATGCTCGGCCGCACCTGGGAACCGGGCCTGGTCGGCGCGCTGCTGGCCGCCACCGGCGCCGAGGCCTCGCGTCCGGACGACCTGCCGGCCGGCGTCGGCCTGGTCGATGGCCGCTACCAGCTGACCGAGGTCCAGGCGCAGCAGATCCTGGAGATGCGCCTGCACCGCCTGACCGGCCTGGAGCAGGACAAGCTGACCGAGGAATACCGCCAGCTGCTGGAAACCATCCGCGGCCTGATCGAGATCCTCGAGGATCCGGACGTGCTGCGCGAGGTGATCCGCACCGAGCTGGGCGCGCTGAAGGCCGAGTACGGCGACGAGCGTCGCAGCGAGATCCGCGCCAGCGAGGAAGACCTCGACATCCTCGACCTGATCGAGCCGGAAGACGTGGTCGTGACCCTGTCGCACGCCGGCTACGCCAAGCGCCAGCCGGTGTCGGCCTACCGCGCGCAGAAGCGCGGCGGCCGCGGCCGCGCCGCGGCGGCGACCAAGGACGAGGACTTCATCGACCGGCTGTGGCTGGTCAACACGCATGACACGCTGCTGACCTTCACCAGCAGCGGCAAGGTGTTCTGGCTGCCGGTGCACCAGCTGCCGGAGGCCGGCTCCAATGCCCGTGGCCGCCCGATCATCAACTGGATCCCGCTGGAGGAAGGCGAGAAGGTGCAGGCGGTGCTGCCGGTGCGCGAGTACGCCGAAGGCTTCTACGTGTTCTTCGCCACCCGCAACGGCACGGTGAAGAAGACCCCGCTGACCGAGTTCGCGTTCCGCCTGGCGCGCGGCAAGATCGCGATCAACCTCGACGAGGGCGACGCGCTGGTCGACGTCGCGCTCACCGACGGCGGCCGCGACATCATGCTGTTCGCCTCCAACGGCAAGGCCGTGCGCTTCGACGAATCCGAGGTGCGCTCGATGGGCCGCACCGCCACCGGCGTGCGCGGCATCCGCCTGGCCGAGGGCGAGCGCGTGGTCAGCCTGGTCGTGCCGGAGGGCGAGGGCGACATCCTCACCGCGTCCGAGCGCGGCTACGGCAAGCGCACCCCGCTGGCCGAATACCCGAAGAAGGGCCGTGGCACCCAGGGCGTGATCGCGATCCAGACCACCGCCCGCAACGGCCAGCTGGTCGGCGCGATCCAGCTGTCGGAACAGCACGAAGTGCTGCTGATCTCCGACGGCGGCACCCTGGTCCGCACCCGCGCCTCGGAGATCTCGCAGGTCGGTCGCAACACCCAGGGCGTGACCCTGATCCGCCTGGGCGAGGGCGAGTCGCTTCAGGCGGTCGAGCGCGTCGACGCCTCGCTGGACGACGAGGAAGAGGCCGGCACCGCGCGCACCGACGGCGACGAAGCCGTTGCCGGGGACGCCGCGCCGCAGGCCTGATCGCGGCGCAGCGCTGTAAAACGCAGAAGCCGGCCCCAGGGCCGGCTTCTGCTTTATGCGGCCGTGGCGGCCGCGCTCAGGTCGCGCGCGCCGCGCGGGGCACGGTCACATCGTGCGGCACTGCCGCCAGCGCACCGGCTCGTCGGTGCCCGGGCGCGGGTTGAGCTGCACGCGCACGGTGCGCAGCGAGGGATAGCGCTCCAGTTCGCCACAGATGAACGGCCAGATGATCTTGTCGGTGGCCGTGCGCTCCACCACCAGGGTGGCGCGGGTGAGCCAGTAGGCGCGGGTGATGCCCGGCACGTTGTTGAGCGCGCGCGCGATCTCGGCCTGGTAGCGCGCCTCGGTGGCCGCGTCGGGGTTGTCCTCGATGGCCTTGCCGGTCACCGGATCCTGCGCGGGCTGCTCCGGCAGCGCCGGCTGCGTGGGTGTGGCCGTGGCCGCCGGTGGCGGTGCGGCCTGGGTGGCGGTGGCAGGTGCTGGTTCTTCCTGGGCCAACCGCGGCAGCAGCACCGCCACAGCCAGCCCCAGGGCGATCGAGCCGGCCACGGCCACGGTCATCTGCCGCTTGGCTTCGGCGATGGTCCGGGCGGCGATGCCGGCGGTGGTTTCCTGCGGCAGGAACGGCTTGAGCAGTGGCCACAACCGGCGGCCGTCGATGATCTCGATGCCGCGTTCGGCGGCCGCCGACAACGCTTCCCGGCCGGCGCGGCCCTCGGTGAGCAGGATGCCGGCGCGCGCGCCGGTCAGTTCCATGCCCGCGGCCAGCTCGTCGACCGCGGCGACGCCGAGGCGATAGGCCATGCCGTGCTTGCACGACAGCAGCCAGCGGCTGTCGCCGTCGGTCATCAGCAGCTGGCTGCTGGTGGGATCGCTGCCGCTGTCGGCATGCATGGCGACGTCGCGCAGGCCGCGCTGCTGCATGGCCTGGCCGATGATGGTGGCGATCTCGCGCCAGCGCAGGTTGGCCAGTGCGCGCAATCCTGCGTCGAGTTCCTTCTCGGGGCGGCGTACCAGCCACAGGTACGCAGCGGACGCCGTCGCCACGAGCGCGGCGAGCGCAAGTCCTACAGTCCACGACGACATGTCTACCCCTGTTCCGGCCCCTGTGCAGGGCGGATTGTTACACGGCGGCGGGCCGCTATTGCTAAGACGAAAGTGGCCCGCCAGTCCGGGAGCCGAGAGGGGAGGGGAGCAAACGGCAGGTGGACTGGCGGGCCGGTTCCGATTCTGCCGCAGCGCGTTGTGCCCTGCAACAATCCACCGGTCTGGGCGCGGGGAATTCCTTTACAGGCCGGTATTTACCGACGACGGCGGCGGAGGCGGGACGGCGGCCTCGGCCGGGCGCGAGCGCTGCAGCTCGCGGGTCAGCGCATCGATGCGGGCGCCGAGCGCGTCGATGTCCTCGCGGGTCGGCACGTCCAGGTCGCGCAGGGCCTGCTGGACGCGGTGCTCGAACGCGCGGCCGACGCTCTCCCAAGCCTCGCCGGCGCGGGCCTGGGCCTTGCCCACGGCCGCGTCCAGGCTCTGCCGCAGGCTCTCCAGGCGGCTGGCGGCGCTGGCGCCCTGCTGGGACTCGCCGCCTTCGCCGACCTGGCGGCCTTCCTCGGCGAGCTGTTCGAACAGGCGGCTGCCCTCGGACTCCGCGCGGGCCAGCGCGCCGATGCCGGCCAGCCAGACCTGGTGGGCGTTGTCGCCGAGCTCGCGGGCGATGCGCGCGGCCTGCGCCTGCAGCTCGGATACATTGGCGAAAGTGGCGTTGCGGGGTTCAGCGCTCATGTCCGCTCCTCTGCTGTGACGGGGTGCCATGCCAGTGTGGGCACGCCGCCGATAAGAGGGCGTGAGGCGCGCCCGGAGCTCAGTCCAGGCGCTCGGCTAGCACGCGGCGGATCTCCGCCTCGACCTGGCCGCGCAACGCCGACAGCAGGAAGCCGAGCTCGGCGCTCACCTGCACCTGTCCGGGCAGCAGCTTCACCAGGCCCTTGAAGCCGGGGCCGCTCAGGTCGACCGCGTCGCCGCGCCAGTCGGCGGCCACGCCGAAGCGTTCGCGCAGCTGCGCGGCGATGCCGTCGACGATGCGCCGGGCTTCTTCGCTGCTGCGCCGGTGCGGATGCTGGATGTCGATGCGGGCCATGCTCGTTCCGGATGCGAGGGGGCGCCAGCGTAGCCGCGCAGCGCGCATCGGGCCAGCCTGCAGTGCCCGGGATTTGCTAGGCTTTGCCGCCAATGTCCGACCTGCGACTCCATTTCAGCAATCGCCAGCAGGCGGACCATCCGCTGATTCCCGGCGTCCACCGCGTGGTCCGCCAGCCCAATGGCGTGCTGGGGATCGGCGATGGCGTGCCCGGCGTGCTGCTGGCGCAGCTGTGCCTGGACCTGCGCGGCCTGTGGCTGCAGGTGCCGGCCGGCGCGCGCGGCGTGCACGTCAACGGCCGCCCGGTGCAGCGCATGGCCCTGCTGCGCGCCGGCGACGCGATGTACGTCGACGGCGTCGAACTGCTGGTGCAGGCGCCGGTACGGCCGCCGGCGCCGCTGCCCGATCCGGGCGAGCATGCCGGCGATCCGCGCGTGGTCCTGCGCGGCGTCGGTGGCCAGCACCACGGGCGCAGCTTCACCCTCGGCCCGCCACGCCTGGTCGGCGCCTCGCGCGAAGCCGACATCCGCATCGACGATCCGGCGTTCCCGCCGCGCCACGCGCTGCTGGAACGGCACGGCGACGTGGTCCTGCTGCGCAGCCTCGGCGGCGAGGCCAGCGTGGTCAACGGCGTGCCGGTGCGCGACGCCATGCTCGGCCCCGGCGACCAGATCGTGTTCGAGGGCCAGCACCGCTTCGTGGTCGAGTTCCCGGCCGGCGGCGAGCAGCCGAAGCTGGCCCCGTCGCCGCAGCCGGATGCCGAACCGGCGCCGGCCGCACCGCCGCCGCGCCCGGCCAAGCGCCTGCCGTGGCTGCTGCTGGCCGCCGCGCTGCTGGGCCTGGCGCTCAGCGCGCTGCTGTGGTTCGGCGCGCGCTGAGCCGGCGGTACAGGCGCCAGCCCAGCAGCACCGCTGCGATCGCCGCGTACAGCGCCGGTTCGCGCACGTCGGACTTCACCAGCCACCAGAAGTGCAGCACCGCCAGCACGGCGATCGCGTAGACCAGCCGGTGCAACTGGCCCCAGCGCCGGCCCAGCCGGCGCATCCAGCCCAGGGTCGAGGTGGCCGCCAGCGGCACCAGCAACAACCAGGCGAGGAAGCCGACGGTGATGAAGGGTCGCTTGGCGATGTCCTCGAACAGCTGCGCCCAGTAGCCGCCCAGGTCCAGCACCAGGTAGGCGGCCAGGTGCAGGCAGGCGTAGAAGAACGCGTACAGGCCGAGCATGCGGCGGAAGCGCAGCAGCACGGTCTGGCCGCTGAGCTGGCGCAGCGGGGTGATGGCCAGGGTCAGCATCAGCATGCGCAGCGCCCACAGCCCGGTGCGGTGTTCGATCTCGGCCACCGGGTCGGCGCCGAGGGCGTCGCTGCCGTGGCGCCAGACCTCGGCGATCTGCCAGGCCAGCCAGGTGGCCGGCGCCAGCGCCGCGGCGTGGACCAGGGCCTTGGCCGCCAGCAGCCGCGGCGAGGTGGGCGGGCGCGCGACCGGGCGCCGGCTCATGCGGCGCCGGCCCGGGTCCGCGCGGCAGCCGCACTCAGTACCACTTGCGCAGGTCCATGCCGGCGTACATCGACGCCACCTGGTCGGCGTAGCCGTTGAACGGCCGGGTCGGGATCCGCTCGGCGAACAGCTTGCTCTTGGTGCCGGCGATGCGGCGCTCGGTCTTCTGGCTCCAGCGCGGATGGTCGACGTCGGGGTTCACGTTGGAGAAGAAGCCGTATTCCGACGGCTGCAGGTCGTGCCAGGCGGTTTCCGGCATGCGCTCGGTGAAGCGGATCGCCACGATCGACTTGATCGACTTGAAGCCGTACTTCCACGGCACCACCAGGCGCAGCGGCGCGCCGTTCTGCTGCGGGAGCGGCTTGCCGTACAGGCCGGTGGCCAGCAGGGTAAGCGGGTGCATGGCCTCGTCGATGCGCAGGCCTTCGCGGTACGGCCAGCGGATCGAGCGGTAGCGGATGCCGGGCATCTGTTGCGGATCGGCGAGGGTGGTGAAGGCCACGAACTTCGCCTTCGAAGTCGGCTCGAAGCGCTTGAGCACCTCGCCCAGCGGCACGCCCAGCCAGGGGATCACCATCGACCAGCCTTCGACGCAGCGCAGGCGGTAGACGCGCTCCTGCGGGGTGAGTCCGCGCAGCAGGTCCTCCAGCGCGACGGTGCCGGGCCTGGCGCATTCGCCGTCGACGACGACCGACCAGGGCGAGGTGCGCAGGGTCTTCGCCGCGCGCGACGGATCGCCCTTGTCGGTGCCGAACTCGTAGAAGTTGTTGTAGGTGGTGATGTCCTCGTAGCGGGTCAGCGGCTCGGAGGTGCTGAAGCCGGCCTTGAGGTCGGCCGGTCGGGGCGCGGACTTCGGCGGCGGGGGCGGTTCGGCCTCGGCGCAGGCGGACAGCGCGCCGAGCAGGGGCGCGCTGGCGAAGGCGGCGAGCAGGCGGCGGCGGTCGCGGTAGACGGCCTCGTCGGTGATTTCCGACGACGGGATCTTCGGCAGGCGGAGCTTGTGCATTGCGGTGCTCCCGGGGGGATGGGGGTGTGACCGCGGGCGGCGGCGGAGGGTTCCCGGCGACCGCCGGGCGGGCCTTGGTTGCGACCGCAACCGCTGCCACCGGCGCCGCTGCACTGCGGCATACTACGGAACCTTTCGTGACAGGTGGTTCATGGCGCGCGCCTACAACTTCAGTGCCGGCCCTGCGACGTTGCCGGAAGCAGTCCTGCGCCAGGCGCAGGCGGAAATGCTGGACTGGAACGGGGTGGGTGCGTCGATCGTCGAGCTCAGCCACCGCGGCGCCGAGTTCATCGGCGTGGCCGCCCGGGCCGAGGCCGACCTGCGCCGGCTGATGTCGATCCCGGACGAGTACGCGGTGCTGTTCCTGGCCGGTGGCGCGACCACCCACCAGGCCCTGCTGGCGCTGAACTTCGCCGCTCCCGGCCAGACCGTCGACTACGTGGTCACCGGGCACTGGAGCAAAACCGCGATCAGGCAGGTCACGCCGTACGTGAACGTGCACGTGGCCGCCAGCAGCGAGGCTGGCGGTTTCCGCGACATCCCGCCGCGCGACAGCTGGTCGCTCAGCGCCGACGCCGCCTACGTCCACATCACCGCCAACGAGACCATCCACGGCGTCGAGTACCGCGAAACGCCGGACGTGGGCGAGGTGCCGCTGTTCGCGGACTTCAGCTCGTCGATCGCCTCCGAGCCGATGGATGTGTCGAAGTACGGGCTGGTCTACGCCGGCGCGCAGAAGAACCTGGGCCCGGTCGGCATCTCGGTGGTGATCGTGCGCCGCGACCTGCTCGAGCGCGCCGGCCAGCCGCGCGCCGACATCTTCACCTACGCCTCGCACGCGGCGCGCGACTCGATGCTCAACACGCCGCCGACCTGGAACTGGTACCTGCTCGGCCTGACCGTGAAGTGGATGCTGGACGAGGGCGGGGTGGAGGAATTCGCGCGCCGCAACGCGGCCAAGGCCGCGCTGGTCTACGGGGCGATCGACGGCTCCGGCGGCTTCTACCGCAACGAGGTCGCCCCGGCGGTGCGTTCGCGGATGAACATCCCGTTCTTCCTGCCCGACGGGGAACTGACCGCGCGTTTCGTCAGCGAGTCGAAGGCGGCCGGACTGCTGGCGCTGAAGGGCCACAAGGCGGTCGGCGGCATCCGTGCCTCGCTGTACAACGCCATGCCGGTCGCCGGCGCGCAGGCGCTGGTGGACTTCATGCGCGACTTCCAGCAGCGCAACGGCTGAGGACGCCAGGACCCAGGACCGCCGGCCGCGCAGCGTCGCCGGCGCCAGACACACGGAACCCCACACATGGCACCACCGAAGAAATCCGCCCCCGGCAAGCCGGCCAGCGGAAACAAGGCCAGGGCGGCCGAGGGCGCGAAAGTCGCCAGGGTCGCGAAGGCCGCCGCCGCGGCCGCGCCGGCCCTGGCCGACGTGCGCGCACAGATCGACGGCATCGACCGCCAGATCCAGGAGCTGATCGCGCAGCGAGCGCGCTTCGCCCTGCAGGTGGGCAAGGCCAAGGGCAAGCTCGCCCAGGCCGTGGACTACTACCGGCCCGAGCGCGAGGCGCAGGTGCTGCGCATGGTGGTGGACCGCAACGAGGGCCCGCTGTCGGACGAGGTGCTGGTGCACGTGTTCCGCGAGATCATGTCCGCCTGCCTGGCACAGCAGGAGCCGCTGAAGATCGGCTACCTCGGCCCGGAAGGCACGTTCAGCCAGCAGGCGGTGCTCAAGCACTTCGGCCGCTCGGCGCACGGCCTGCCGCTGGGCAGCATCGAGGAGGTGTTCCAGGAGGTCGAGGCCGGCAACGCCGACTTCGGCGTGGTCCCGGTGGAGAACTCGGGGCAGGGCACCATCCAGGTCACCCTCGACATGTTCCTGACCTCGCAGCTGAAGATCTGCGGCGAGGTGGAGCTGCAGGTGCACCAGTACCTGCTCTCGCGCAGCGGGCGGATCGAGGACATCGAGCGGATCTACGCGCATCCGCAGGCCTTCGCCCAGACCGCCGGCTGGCTGCGCGCCAACCTGCCGAAGGCCGAGAAGATCCCGGTGTCGAGCAACGCCGAAGGCGCGCGCCGCGCCCGCAATGCCGACGACGCGGCGGCCATCGCCGGCGAGAGCGCGGCGCACGTGTACGGCCTGAAGAAGGTCATCATGCGCCCGATCCAGGACGACAAGGACAACACCACGCGCTTCCTGGTGCTGGGCCGCCGCCTGTTCCCGCCGTCCGGCCACGACCGCACGTCGGTGCTGGTGTTCATCCACGACAAGCCCGGCGCGCTGTTCGACGTGCTCAGCCCGTTCGCGCGGCACGGCATCAGCATGAACCGGATCGAGTCGCGGCCCTCGCACCAGGCCAAGTGGGAATACGCCTTCTTCATCGACCTGGCCGGCCACGTCGACGACGAGGCGATGAAGCAGGCGCTGGCCGAACTGGAGAAACACGTGGCCCAGGTCAAGGTGCTGGGCTCCTACCCGGTGGCAGTGCCATGACGGCCGTGATTCGGGATTGGTGATTCGGGATTGGGGATTGGTGATCGGTCCGCGGCGCTGGGGCGCGTGCGGCAAGCAGACGATGGAGACGTGATGGCGCAGGCCTCGCAGCAACACTGGATCGCCACGGCCGGGCAGGCGTTGCATGGCGGGTTGGAGATTCCCGGCGACAAGTCGGTTTCGCACCGTTCGGTGATGTTCGCCGCGCTGGCCGACGGCGTGTCCACCATCGACGGCTTCCTCGAAGGCGAGGATACCCGTGCCACCGCGGCGATCTTTTCGCGCCTGGGCGTGCGTATCGAGACGCCTTCGCCGTCGCGACGGATCGTGCATGGCGTGGGCGTGGACGGCCTCAAGCCGGCCGATGGCCCGCTGGACTGCGGCAACGCCGGCACCGGCATGCGCCTGCTCGCCGGCCTGCTGGCCGCGCAGCCGTTCGACAGCGTGCTGGTCGGCGACGCCTCGTTGTCGAAGCGGCCGATGCGCCGCGTGACCGCGCCGCTGGCGCAGATGGGCGCGCGCATCGACACCGAAGCCGACGGCACGCCGCCGCTGCGAATCCACGGCGGCCAGCCGTTGCACGGCATCGACTATGAGCTGCCGGTGGCCAGCGCCCAGGTGAAGTCGGCGGTGCTGCTGGCTGGCCTGTACGCGCAAGGCGAGACCTCGGTGACCGAGCCGCATCCGACCCGGGACTACACCGAGCGCATGCTCTCGGCGTTCGGCGTGGACATCGAATTCTCGCCCGGCTTCGCCCGCCTGCGCGGCGGCCAGCGCCTGCGCGCCACCGACATCGCGGTCCCGGCGGATTTCTCCTCGGCCGCGTTCTTCCTGGTCGCGGCCAGCATCGTGCCGGGCTCGGAGCTGCGCCTGCGCGCGGTCGGCCTCAATCCGCGCCGCACCGGCCTGCTGCAGGCGCTGCGGCTGATGGGCGCCGACATCCGCGAGGAGAATCCCTCGACCCACGGCGGCGAGCCGGTCGCCGACCTGGTGGTGCGGTACGCGCCGCTGCACGGCATCGAGGTGCCGGAGGCACTGGTGCCGGACATGATCGACGAGTTCCCGGCGCTGTTCGTGGCCGCCGCCTGCGCCGATGGACCGACCGTGGTGCGCGGCGCCGCCGAACTGCGGGTCAAGGAATCCGACCGGCTCGCGGCGATGGCCAGCGGCCTGCGCACGCTCGGCCTGCGGGTGGACGAGACGCCGGACGGCGCGACCATCCATCCCGGTCCGCTGGGTGCCGGAACGATCGAAAGCCATGGCGACCACCGGATCGCCATGGCCTTCGCGGTGGCCGCCCAGCTCGCCAGCGGCGAGGTGCGGATCGAGGACGTGGCCAACGTGGCCACCTCGTTCCCGGGCTTCGACACCCTGGCCCGCGGTTGCGGCTTCGGCCTGGTGGCCTGAGCCGCAACCGCTTCCGCGTCAGCTACGGCGGAAATCCACCGGCAGCTGCACCGTCGACGGCACGGCCTTGCCGTCGTGCAGGGCCGGCTCGAAGCGCCACTGGCGCACTGCCTCGATCGCGGCGCGGTCGAAGTCGCGGCTGCGGTCGCCGCGGTCGCCGCTGCGCTGGATGACTTGGACGTCGGTCGGCACGCCGCGCGCGTCGATGCTGATCGACAGCAGCACGCTGCCTTCCCGGCCGGCGCGCAGCGCGGCGCGTGGGTAGTCCGGGACCGGATTGCCGGCCAGCGGCCGGGCAGGGCGCTCGGAGACGATGGGCGCCGGACGCGGTTCGGTACGGGTCGCAGCGCTGCCGTCACGCGTTTGCGTGGCATCCGTTGCCGCCGCCGGCGGCTCGATCAGGATGGGCGTGGTATCGGCGACGGGCCGGGCATCGTAACGCTGCATGGCCCACCAGGCCGCGAGCGCGACCACGGCCAGCACCAGCAGGGCGAGCAGCAGCGGCGAAGTGCGGCGCGCCTGCGCTTCATGCGCTTCGTGATGCACGCCGGCCGGATCGGCGGGGTGCGAAGGGCGGGTGGTATAGGTTGGCATCGGGAAGCTCCTTGGCGTTTGCCTGGCAACGCCCCGAGTCTCCTGATGCCGATGTGTGCGCCCGGTCGATTCGCGCTGAACGTTTCCACGACGACTGCGGGGATTCAGCGAGTTGCAGGCGGGATGAAGGGCGTAGCGCCGATCCGCTTATTCCATCTTGAAATCGATCGGCACCGTGAGCCGGCCGGGCACCGGATTGCCGTCGGCATCCAGCGCCGGCGAGAACCGCCAGCGCGATACGGCTTCCACGGCGGCGCGGTCCAGGTCGCGCGAGCCGCTGCGCGAGGCGACCTCGACCGACAGCGGCGTGCCGCCGGCGTCCACTTCCACTTCCAGCACCACCGTGCCGCTCTCGCCCCGGCGCGCCGCGGCGATCGGGTAGCGGGGCGAGGGCGACTGGTCCGGCAGCGGCGTCGGCGGCTGGGCGGCCACGGCTACAGGCGCCGCGGTTTCCTCCAGGCTCGGCGGCAGCGGCGTGGTCTCCAGCGGTGCGGGCACGGGCTCGACGATGGCCGGTTCTTCCTCCACCAGCTGCGCCGCCTCGCCTTCGTCTTCCGCCGGCACCGGCAGCGGTGTCGCCGCATCGCCGGCGGCCATCGGCCGGGGCAGCGGTTCGAACGTCTCGGCGTTTGCCGCCGGCTTCACCGGGGCCTCGGCCGCATCGTCATCGCCACGGTCCGCCAGCCAGACCAGGCCGAACAGCAGCCAGCCCAGCAGGAAGGCCAGGCCGACCACCAGCCAGCGGCCCCCGGGCAGGTACCTGGAAAAACCGGAAAGGGCGGATGCGTGCGTGGCCATGGGCGTCCGGTGCTGGAAACGCCCCGATTCTGGCACAGCAGCGGTGAACCGCGGGCGCGCCCGGCCGCGATTGGCGATAATGGCGGACCGATCCGGAAACCACCCCCGCCATGCTCGATCCCGCCCTGCTCCGCAACCAGCCTGCCGCCCTGGCCGAACGCCTCGCCACCCGCGGCTACGTGCTCGACACCGCCACGCTGGAAGCGCTGGAGTCCGAACGCAAGGCGATCCAGATCCGCACCCAGGAACTGCAGAACCTGCGCAATACGCACAGCAGGCAGATCGGCGCGCTGATGGGTTCGGCCAACCGCCTGGCGGCCAGCGGCGACCAGGTCCAGGCCGAGGCGCAGAAGGCGCAGGCCGAGCAGCTGAAGGCCGAGGTCGTCGGCTTCGGCGACGAGCTCAAGGCTTCCGAAGCGCGCCTGGAGGAGATCCGCGGCCAGATCGAGGCGATCGCCCAGGGCATCCCGAACCTGCCGGCCGACGACGTGCCCGCCGGTGCCGACGAGAACGACAACCTCGAGGTGCACCGCTGGGGCACCCCGCGCGCGTTCGACTTCGAGGTCCGCGACCACGTCGAGCTGGGTGCGCGCAACGGCTGGCTGGACGCCGACACCGCCGCCAGGCTGTCCGGCGCGCGCTTCACCGTGCTGCGCGGCCAGCTGGCGCGCCTGCACCGCGCGCTGGCGCAGTTCATGCTCGACCTGCACACCGGCGAGCACGGCTACGAGGAAACCAACGTCCCGCTGATCGTCAATGCCGACGCGCTGCGCGGCACCGGCCAGCTGCCGAAGTTCGAGGAAGACCTGTTCGCCACCCGCCTCGGCGAGCACACCCGCTACCTGATCCCGACCTCGGAAGTGCCGCTGACCAATATCGTCCGCGAGGAGATCGTCGAGGCCGAGCGCCTGCCGCTGCGCATGACCGCGCACTCGATGTGCTTCCGTTCCGAGGCCGGCAGCGGCGGCCGCGACACCCGCGGGATGATCCGCCAGCACCAGTTCGAGAAGGTCGAGCTGGTCTCGGTGGTGCGCCCGGAGGAAAGCGACGCCGAGCACGAGCGCATGACCCGCGCCGCGGAAACGGTGCTGGAGCGCCTGGGCCTGCCGTACCGCAAGGTGCTGCTGTGCACCGGCGACATGGGCTTCTCCGCGCGCAAGACCTACGACCTGGAAGTGTGGCTGCCATCGCAGCAGACCTACCGCGAGATCTCCTCGTGCTCCAACTGCGGCGACTTCCAGGCGCGGCGCATGCAGGCGCGCTGGCGCAACCCGGAGACCGGCAAGCCGGAGCTGGTGCACACGCTCAACGGTTCCGGCGTGGCTGTCGGCCGTGCACTGATCGCGGTGATGGAGAACTACCAGCAAGCCGACGGCTCGATCACCGTGCCGGAGGTGCTGCGCAGGTACATGGGCGGTCTCGAGCGGATCGCCTGAGCCGCTGCATCGGCGGGACGCGTTCCCGCCGCGGAGTAGAAGACGCCGCGCCCGCAAGGCGCGGCGTCGCTGTCTGCGGCCTCAGGCCGCCGCGCTGAACGCGACGACTTCGTCCTCGATCGCGGCACGGGCGGCGGCGATGGCTTCGGCGCGGTGCTGCGGGGACAGGCCCACGCCCTCGGCGCGCACGATGCGCACGTCGTCGATGCCGAGGAAGCCGAACAGCATGCGCAGGTACGGCTCCTGGAAGTCCCTCGGCGAACCGGCATGCAGGCCGCCACGGGCGCTGGCGACGATCACCGTCCTGCCGCCGGCCAGGCCCTGCGGGCCTTCGGCGGTGTAGCGGAAGGTGCGGCCGGCCACGGTGACGCGGTCCAGCCAGGCCTTCAGCGTCGAGGGGATGGCGAAGTTGTACATCGGCGCGCCGATCACGACGATATCGGCGTCCAGGAACTGCTGCAGGACCTGTTCGGCGACTTCCGCCTCGGCCGGGTCGGCCTTGGCCAGGCGGGCCCCGGTCAGGTGCGGCAGCGGGTCGCGGTCCAGGTCGCGGTACTGGACCTCGAGGCCCGGCGTGGTCGCCCGGTACTGTGCGACGATGGCGGCGGAAAGCTCGCGGGTGACCGAGCTTTCGCCGGTCGCGCTGGAATCGAGGTGCAGGAGTTTCATGGGTGGATGCTCCGGATCGGTGGGGGAGGAGCGGCCGTGGCCGCTGCTGCCGCCCACTATCGGTCGTTGCGCCGGTGGGATAAAGGTGCTTATATGTCACCATCCGTTCCAAACATGGAATTAGCGCCATGCAGGACCTGAACGACCTCTACTACTTCGCGATGGTGGTGGAGCACGGCGGATTCGCCGCCGCCGAGCGCGCCCTGGGCATCCCCAAGTCGCGCCTGAGCCGCCGCATCAGCCAGCTGGAAACCGACATGGGCGTGCGCCTGCTGCAGCGCTCGACCCGGCGCTTCGCCGTCACCGACGTGGGCATGAGCGTGTACCGCCACGCCCAGACCATGCTCACCGAGGCCCAGGCCGCGCGCGAGGTGGTCGACCGCCTCAGCGCCGAGCCGCGCGGCGTGGTGCGGGTCAGCGTGCCGGTGGCGATCGCCCAGCAGCAGCTGCCGAAGCTGCTGCCGAAGTTCCTCGACCAGTACCCGAAGGTGCGGCTGCAGCTGCACGTCAGCAACCGCCGCGTCGACCTGATCAATGAAGGCTTCGACGTGGCCTTGCGCGTGCGCACGCGGCTGGACGACGACGGCAGCCTGGTGATGCGCAGCTTCGGCCAGATCCAGGAGCTGATGGTCGCCAGCCCGAAGTACCTGGACCGCGCCGGCCGTCCGAAGGATCCGGCCGACCTGGCTTCGCACCTGACCCTGAGCATGCACGAGGACGAGGCGCACCAGCGCTGGGAACTGCACGGTCGCAACGGCGAGGTGCGCCGCGTCGACAACCTGCAGCCGCGCGTGGCCGGCTTCGACTTCCCGCTGCTGCTGGCGATGGTCAAGGACGGCTTCGGCATCACCATGCTGCCGGAGACCGTGTGCGCCGAGGCCGTGCGCAAGGGCGAGCTGGAAGTGGTGCTGCCGGACTGGTCGCTGCCGCAGGGCATCTGCCACGCCGTGTTCGCCTCGCGCCGCGGCCTGCTGCCGGCGGTGCGGGTGTTCATCGACTTCTTGGCCGAGCACCTGCCGCAGCAGATCGAGTCCTCGCGCCTGGACTGCGGCAACTGCGGCAACAAGGGCAAGCAGCCGGCTGTGGCGGTGGAAGCGGCCGAAGCCGGCTGAAAAGCGCGCCGGCCCGCCGCTTGGCGGCTGCCCCGGCGGCGCGTCGCATGCGACAATCGCGCGCCGCCGCCCGCAGGGCCGGCGGGGCGACATCCGAACGGAAGGGTGGCCGAGTGGTTTAAGGCAGCGGTCTTGAAAACCGCCGATGGGTCAAACCATCCGTGGGTTCGAATCCCACCCCTTCCGCCAGCTCCCGGCCTTCCCGGACGCCCGTCACATTATCCGTGTGAGCGGCTTGCCGCTCCGGCGGGGCAGGGGCTAGGCTCGGGCGGGGCATACCGAGGGAAGCGGCATGGCCATCCGGATCTACATCGTTGACGACCACGCGCTGGTCAGGGCCGGCCTGCGCATGATCCTGTCCGCGGAAACGGACATCGAGATCGTGGGCGAGGCGCCGAGCGGCGAGGAAGCCCTGCCGCAGATCCGCAAGCTCAAACCCGACGTAGTCCTCTGCGACCTGCATCTGCCGGGGATCAGCGGCCTGGAAGTCACCGAACGCATCGTCCGCGGCAAGCTCGGCAGCCGCGTGGTCATCGTGTCCGTGCTCGAGGAAGGCCCGCTGCCGAAGCGGCTGCTCGACGTCGGCGCCTACGCCTACGTGGGCAAGGGCGGCAACGCGCAGGAGCTGCTCCACGCCGTGCGCGACGCCGCGCGCGGGCGCCGCTACCTCGGCAGCAGCGTGGCCCAGAACATGGCGCTGGCGACGATGGGCGGCGACAGCTCGCCGTTCGAGCAGCTGTCCTCGCGCGAACTGGAAGTGGCGATGCTGCTGGTGCAGGGCATGCGCCAGGACGCGATCGCCAAGCGCCTGAGCCTGAGCGCCAAGACCATCAACACCCACAAGTCGCGCCTGTTCCAGAAGGTCGGGGTGCAGGACAGCATCGCCCTGGCGCGGCTGGCGGCGCGCTACGGCCTGATGGATCCGGGCACCTCGCTCTGAGCGCGGCCGCGGGCCGCCATCCTTGCAAATGAAAAGGCACCGGACGCGCCGCGTCCGGTGCCTTGCTGCGCTCCCGCCAGCAGGGGGGAGCGTTGTCACGGCTCAGCCCTCGCGGGATTTCGCTTCGCCGTCTTCGTTCGCGGCGTCCGCGGCCGGCGCGGCCTCGTCGGCCTTGTCGGCTTCCGCCGCGGCAGGCTGCTGCTGCTCTTCCACGGCCGGGGTCTCCGGCTGGGGGGCGGCGGGCAGTTCGTCGAACAGGCCCGGGTTGGCGACCGCAGCGGGCGCCGGTTCCGGCTCCACTTCGGCAGCCGGGGCATCGGCGACCCGCTCGGCAGCGGCGGGAGCCGCTTCGACTTCCGGTGCCGGTTCGGCGGCCGGGGCTTCGGCAACCGGAGCGGCCGGTTCGGCCGGCGTTTCGGTCACGACCTCGGCCACGGCTTCCGCGGCGGCATCGACCGGCGAAACCTCGGCGACGGCCAGCGGCTCGCCGCTGTCGGCCTGCGCCGCGGCGGCGGCCGGGGCCAGCGTGGTGGCGGCATCGCCCGACTGCAGGGAGGGCTCCACCTCGGCGGACGCCTGCGCCGGCTCGGACGGGGCCGGGTCGACCGGTGCCAGCGGCGCCTGCGGCGCGGCCACTTCGACGGCGGCTGCCGCCGCCGGCTGCGGGGCGGGCACCGGCCCTGCGGCCGGCTGCGGCTGCGGCTGCGCGGGCGCGGCGTCGGTCACGGCGACCGGCGCGGCCGGCACGATGTCGTCGAAATCGAACTCCGGCTGGTCGCCGCGGACGATCGTCGCCGGCATGGCCTCGCCGGGCTCGTCGGCACCGCCGTCATCCAGTTCGCCTTCCAGGCCTTCGGCGTTCTCGCTGGCCCCTTCGGCACCGGCCAGCGCACCACCGCCCTCGCCACCGCGACGGCGGCGACGGCCACCGCGACGGCCGCGACGGCGGCGGCTGCCGCCCTCGGCGTTGGCGGCGCCTTCCTCGCCGGCGGGCACGGATGCGCCTTCAGCGGCCACGTCCTGTACCGCGACCTCGACGGCCTCGGTGGCCTCGACCGGGGCGGCGGCGGGCAGGGTGGTCGCGGCGGCGACCACCGCGGCGGCGGCGGCCGGAACCGCGGCCTGGGTTTCGGTGGCGGCGGCCGGCTCCTGTTCGGCGACGCGCGGCTTCGGCGCGTTCGCCGGCGCCGCTGGCCTCACCGTTTCGGTGGCCTCGGTCGCGGGCCTGGGCTGCTTCGGCTGCTGCTTCGGCTGGCGTTCCTGCTTCGGCTGCTGCTGGCCGCCCTGGCCCTTCTGCTGCTGCGGCTGGCGCTCCTGCTTCGGCTGCTGCTGGGCCTGGCCGTTGCCCTTGTCCTTGTCCTTGCCCTGCTGCTGGCCGCGCTGCTTCTGCTGCGTGCCGCGGTTGCCGCTCTGGCCGCCGCGCTCTTCGTTACGGCTGTCGCGACGGTTGCGGTCGCCGCGCTCGTTGCGGTTGCCGCGGCCTTCGCCCTGCGCGGGACGCGCCGGTTCCGGGGCCGGCGCGGGGCCCGGCTCGGCGCCGAACAGGCGCTTGAGGAAGCCGACGACGCCGCCGCTGGCGGGGGCCGGACGCGGCGCCGGAGCCGGGGCGACCGGCGCCGGGGCTTCCTCGCGCTCCTCGCGGACCGGGGCCGGGCGCGGCGGGGCCACGCGGGTCACCGCCGGCGGCGGCGGGATGTTGAGCTGGGCCTTGGTCAGGGCGTGCACCGGCAGCTTGCGCGGGGTGCCGCGCTGGTACGACGGCTTGTTGCTCTCCTCGCCCAGCTCGTTCTCGCGCAGGCGGGTGACTTCGTAGTGCGGGGTCTGCAGCTGCTCGTCGGCGACGATGATGATCGGCGCGTCGTGGCGCTGCTCGATCTCGCGCAGCGCGCCGCGCTTCTCGTTGAGCAGGAAGTTGGCGATCTCCACCGGGGCCTGGACCAGCACCTGCCCGGTGTTCTCCTTCATCGCGTGCTCCTCGGCGACGCGGATGATCGACAGCGACAGCGACTCGACGCTGCGCATGCGGCCGTGGCCGTCGCAGCGCGGGCAGACGATCTGGCTGGATTCGCCCAGCGAGGCGCGCAGCCGCTGGCGGCTCATCTCCAGCAGGCCGAAGCGGCTGATGCGGCCGATCTGGACGCGGGCGCGGTCGTACTTCAGCGCGGCCTGCAGGCGGTCCTCGACCGCGCGCTGGTGCTTGGACGAGGCCATGTCGATGAAGTCGATCACCACCAGGCCGCCCAGGTCGCGCAGGCGCAGCTGGCGGGCGACCTCGTCGGCCGCCTCCAGGTTGGTGTGGAACGCGGTCTCCTCGATGTCGCCGCCCTTGGTCGCGCGCGCCGAGTTGACGTCGATCGCGGTCAGGGCCTCGGTCTGGTCGATCACCAGGGCGCCGCCGGAGGGCAGGCGCACGGTGCGCTCGTAGGCGTTCTCGATCTGCGACTCGATCTGGAAGCGGTTGAAGAGCGGGATGTCGTCCTTGTAGTGCTTGAGCTTGCGCAGCGTCTGCGGCATCACCTGTTCCATGAACTGCCGCGCGTCGTTGTACATCTCCTCGGTGTCCACCAGGATCTCGCCGATGTCGGCGCGCAGGTAGTCACGCAGGGCACGGATGATCAGCCGCGATTCCTGGTAGATCAGGAACGGCGCCGGCTTGCTCAGCGCGGCCTCGGCGATCGCGCGCCAGGCGGCCAGCAGGTAGTCCAGGTCCCACTGCAACTCTTCCGCGTCGCGGCCCACGCCGGCGGTGCGGATGATCACGCCCATGTCGTCGGGGATGGTCAGCGCGTCCATGGCGCGCTTGAGCTCGGCGCGGTCCTCGCCCTCGATCCGGCGCGAGACGCCGCCGGCGGTCGGGGAGTTGGGCATCAGCACCATGTAGCGGCCGGCCAGCGAGATGAACGTGGTCAGGGCCGCGCCCTTGTTGCCGCGCTCGTCCTTGTCGACCTGCACCACCACTTCCTGGCCTTCGCGCAGCAGCTCGCGGATGCCGGCCTTGTTCGGGTCGACGCCGGCCTGGAAGTAGTCGCGGGAGATTTCCTTCAGCGGCAGGAAGCCGTGGCGTTCGGCGCCGTAGTCGACGAAGGCCGCTTCCAGGGAGGGTTCGAGCCGGGTGATGCGGCCCTTGTAGATGTTGGACTTCTTCTGTTCCTTCGACGGCTGTTCGATGTCGATGTCGTACAGGGTCTGGCCGTCGACGATGGCCACGCGCAGTTCTTCGGCCTGCGTGGCGTTGATCAGCATTCGCTTCATTGTGGCGTTCCTTGCGCGCTCTCACGCGCGGAACGACGGGCGTTCGCACTCTGGAATCCCGGGCCCCGGCGTGGTCGGCAGGGGCGGCGGGCTTCGCCATCCGTTCGCGCAGGCGCGGCGGGACGGATCCTGGTTTCCAGCGCTGCAACACCACGGCGGACCGCGGGAGCGCTTTGCTGTCTTGCTAATGGTGGTGCGGGGCCGGCGGCCGGTGGGCCGCACGGGACGTGTTCAGCTACCGGTGCTCTGACCCACCGGGCCATGGCCGGGTCTGCCTGCAAGCCGCTAACATGGCCGCCCCGTGGGCGGTGGTCGCGCACTGTGCCGGGATCGCGGGAAGCCCGGGCTTCTGGCCCTGCAGCTTCTTCCAGCGGAATCAAACCCTTACATCGCCGCCCGAGTCTAACAGAAATCGCCCCCATGACCGAACCCGCCCCCGGCCGGGCCGTCGCACGCACCGTACGGGTGCCCGACGACCGCGATGGCCAGCGCCTGGACAACTTCCTCCTTGGCCAGCTCAAGGGTGCGCCGCGCAGCCTGGTCTACAAGCTGGTCCGCAGCGGCCAGGTCCGCGTGAACGGCGGCCGTGCCAAGGCCGAGCGCAAGCTGGCGACCGGCGACGAGGTCCGGATCCCGCCCGTGCGGCTGGAGACCGAGGCCGGGCGGGGCACCCCGGCGCCGGGCCTGCTGCAGCGGATCGAGGCCTCGATCGTGTTCGAGGACGCCCGCCTGCTGGCCCTGGACAAGCCGTCCGGGGTGGCCAGCCATGGCGGCAGCGGCATCTCCTTCGGCGCGATCGAGACCCTGCGTGCCCTGCGCCCGGGCCAGACCCTGGAGCTGGCCCACCGCCTGGACCGGGACACCTCCGGGGTCCTGGTCGTGGCCAAGAAGCGCTCGGCCCTGGCCGAGCTGCAGGCGCTGATGCGCGAGCGCGAGGGCGGGGCCGGCGGCGGCATCCGCAAGCGCTACCTGACCCTGCTGACCGGGCGCATGCCCGACGGCACCATGAGCGTGGACGCCCCGTTGCACGTAGGACTGAGACAGGGTGGCGAGCGCCACGTCCAGGTCAACCCGGACGGCAAGCCCTCGCTGAGCCACTTCCACCTGCTGGAGCGCCGCGGCGGGCAGTCCTACTGCGAGGTGCGGATCGACACCGGCCGCACCCACCAGATCCGCGTCCATGCCCAGCACATCGGCCACCCGGTCGCCGGCGACGACAAGTACGGCGACCCGGAGGCCAACCGCCGGCTGCGCGACAAGGCCGGCCTGCGCCGGCTGTTCCTGCACGCGGCCTCGCTGGAGTTCGCCCTGGACGACGGCCGCACGCCGTACACGATCAACGCGCCGCTGGCGCCGGAACTGGCCGAGGTCCTCGACCGTCTGTAAGAAGCGTCAGCCGCCTGGGCCTACCACTTGAACAGGACCAGGCTCAGGGCCAGCACGCCCATGCCGCTGACCAGGCCGTAGACGGTCTCGTGGCCCTTGGCGTAGCGCTTGGCCGCCGGCAGCAGTTCGTCCAGCGCCAGGAACACCATGATCCCGGCGATCACCCCGAACACCGCGCCGAACACGCCTTCGGACAGCACGCTCGACAGCAGCCCGTAGCCGATCAGCGCGCCCACCGGTTCGGCCAGGCCCGACAGCAGGCTGGCGACGAAGGCATAGCCCTTGTTGCCGGTGGCGAAGTACACCGGCACCGCGATGGCGATGCCTTCGGGGATGTTGTGGATGGCGATGGCGAAGGCCAGCGGCAGGCCCACCGCCGGGTTCTCGAGGGTGGCGAAGAACGTGGCCAGTCCCTCGGGGAAGTTGTGCGCCGTGATCGCCACCGCGGTCATCAGGCCGACCCGGCGGATGTATTCGCGGTTGTGCTCGCGCAGCGACGGATCGTCGGCGGTGAGGGTGTCGTGCGGGTTGGGCACCAGCATGTCGATGCCCATGATCAGCAGCACGCCGGCGAGGAAGGCGAAGGTCGCGTAGGTGAAGCCCAGCCGCGGGTCGAAGGCGAGGGTGAACGAGGCGATCGACTTGTTGAGGATCTCCGACAGCGACACGAACACCATCGCGCCGCCGGCGAAGGCCAGGCCGAAGGCGAGCAGGCGCGGGTTCGGCCCCTTGGCGAAGATCACCAGCAGGCTGCCCAGGCCGGTGGCCAGGCCCGCGGCCAGGGTCACGCCGAGGGCGATCAGGACCGCGGAGGCGGAGGGTTCCATCGGCGGGCTCTTCCCTGAGTGGCCCCGCTCAGGAGGTGGGCGAGCGGCCGGCGTCGAGGGCGAAGCATGCGTCAGGGCGTACCGCAGGCGGCGTGAAGTTCACCGGCACCTGGATCTTCTGCGCCACCGGCTGGCCGCCGCGGGTAGCCGGGCGGAACTTCCAGGTGCGCACCGTCTCCTGGGCCAGCTGGTCCAGCTCCGCGTTGCCGCTGCTGCGGACCAGGTCGACCCGGGTCGGCGCGCCTTCGACGCCGATCTCCAGGCCCAGCACGGTCTGCCCGCCGACGCCGGCGCAGGCCAGCTGGATCGGGTACTGCGGCGGCGGGGTGTCCAGCGCGGCGACCTCGGTCGGTGCCGGCACCGGTTCGGCCGGTGGCTGCGAACCGCCGCAGGCGGCGAGGGTGGCGGTCGCCACGGCGCAGAACAGGGCAGGGAAGCGCCGGTTCATGGTCATTCCTCCAGCAGGGCCGCGGCACGCGCCGCGCAGATGAAGTCGTTCTCGCTCAGGCCGCCCACGTCGTGGGTGGAGAAGCGCACCACCACGCGGTCGTAGTGCACGCCCAGGTCGGGATGGTGGTCCTCGCGGTGGGCGATCCAGGCCAGCGCGTTCACGAAGGCCATGGTGTGGTGGTAGTCCTTGAAGGTGAAGGTCCGGACCAGGGCACGGCCTTCCTCGGCCAGTTCCCAGCCCGGGACCTCCGGCAGCAGCTCGGCGATGCGGGCCTGGCCCAGCCGGTGCTCCACGCCGCGGCGCGGGATGCAATGGGCCTGCGCCAGCGGGATGAGGTCGGTCATCGGGGGCCTCCGTCGATGTTGCTGAACATTTGCGCGGCGTGCTGCGGGCCGGCGCCGGTACGGGGCTAGAATACCCGCATGATCAACATCTCCGACAGCGCGCAGGCGCACTTCCGCAAGCTGGTCGAACGCGAGGCCATCCCCGGCCTCGGCGTGCGGCTGAGCGCGGTCAATCCCGGCACGCCGCGCGCGGACGCGCGCCTGGAATTCGCCGAGCCCTCCGAACTGGCCGGCGACGAGTGGGCGGTGGACTGCGAGGGCTTCACCCTGTACGTGGCCGCCGACAGCGTGGCCTGGCTGGACGGCGCCGAGATCGACTACGTCTACCAGGGCGCCAGCACGCAGCTGACCATCCGCGCGCCGAAGATCAAGGGCGAGGCCCCGGCCGAGTCGGCCTCGCTGGTCGAACGCGTGCGCTGGGTGATGGAGAACGAGATCAACCCGCAGCTGGCCTCGCACGGCGGCCGCGCCACCGTGCAGGAAGTGTCGGCCGACGGCGTGGTCCTGCTGCGCTTCGGCGGCGGCTGCCACGGCTGCGGCATGGCCGACGTCACCCTCAAGCAGGGCATCGAGAAGACGTTGATGGCGCGCGTCCCCGGCGTGACCGCGGTGCGCGATGCCACCGACCACGCCAGCGGCGAGGCGCCGTACATGCCGCGCGGGAACGCGGCCTGAAACCGTGGCGCCTGTGACCCGGGCGTCCGACATCATCCAGGCGCTGATCGAGCGCGCGCCACCCCGTCCTCCCGTCGAACGCAGCACGCGCCTGCCCTATGGCTGGGCGCTGTGGCTGCGCGCGCTGCCGCCGCTGCCGGCGGTGGCCCGGGCGCGGCCGGGCGAAGTGGCCGGCCTGCTGGCGCAGCGTCCACCCGCGCCGCGGGCGCGCGGCGAGGAACTGCCGACCTGGCACGCCTTCGTCGCGCTGTTCCGCCAGGGCTGGCTGCCGGCGCCGCGCGACGAGCGCCCGCTGCGCGTGGTCTCCGGCGCGGGCAGCCTGCTGGTGCACCTGCTGTTCGTCGCCTTCCTCGCCTGGATCGCGTGGATGCAGCTGCTGCACGTGCAGATGCCGCCGGAGGCCGGTGGCGGCGGCGAACGCATCCAGGTCGGCTTCACCGGGGCGGGCGATCCGGGTACTCCGCAGGAGGAGGCGTCCGAAGCCCCGGGCGACGTGGCGGGCGAGGCGGGTGGCGAGCCTTCGCCCCCGGCCGCCGCGGCGCGCGCGGTCGAGGCCACCGAAGCCGCCGATGCGGGGCCTGCGGCTCCCGCCGTGCCGCCGCTGCCGCAGGTGGCGGTCGAGGTCGTGCCCGCCGCGCCGCTGCCGCCGCCGCTGCCGGAAGCGGTCGAGCGCGAGGTCCCCGAGCCGGCGCCGCCGCAACCGGTGCCCGAGCAGCCGGTGCAGGTGACCGAGGTCGAGCAGCCGACGATCGACTACGTCCTGCCGCCGACCACGCCGCGCCAGGTCGTCGTCCCGGTGCCGGCCGAGCCGCAGCTTCGCGAGCGCGAAGTTGTCGTCGTCCAGGCGCCGGTTGTCGTAGCGCCGCAGGCGCGGCCGGTGGACGTACCGCTGCGCCAGCCGCGCGAACTGGAGCTGCGCACGCGCGAGGTCGAGGAACCGCTGCCGCTGCCGGAGGTCGCGGTGCGCCCGGCCACGGTGCGCGCGCCGCAGGTCGAGGCGCGCGTGCCGACACCCGCCGAGCCCAGCCTGCGCGAGCGCGAACTGCCCACGCCGTCGGTGCCGGATGCCACCGCGACCGCCGCCGCGACGGAAGCGCCTGCGGCCGCCGCCGACTCCGCCGCGGATGCACCCGTGCCCGCCACCGCGCCTGGTGCCGCGGTCGCCGCCGATTCCAGACCCGCGCCGGCGCCCGCGCCCGGGCCGGGAACGGGGCAGGCCAACCAGCCCACGCCGGGCGGCAGCGCCGGAACCGCCACCGCCCCGGCCCCCGGCCCGCGCTCGCCGCAGGCCGGCGACGACTGGGGCCTGGCCCGCAGCGGCCCGCAGCGGCCCGGCGGCGCGCCGGGCCTGTTCGACGCCCAGGGCCGCATCCGCCTGCCGGGAGAAGGCGAGGGCAGCGGCAGCGCGAGCGGCCCCGGGTCGCGTGACGGTGCGCCGGGCCAGGGGCTGGCCGAGCGCGGCGCGCCCGGCGGCGACAACGACACCTGGACGCGCGAGCGCATCGCCGAGTCCGGCACCTGGCTCAAGCGCCCGCCGTACGACTACGAACCCACCAGCTTCGACCGCTACTGGGTGCCGAACGAGTCGCTGCTGGCCGAATGGGTGCGCAAGGGCATCAAGTCGGTGGCGATCCCGATCCCCGGCACCAGCAAGCGGATCAACTGCGTCGTCTCGCTGCTGCAGCTGGGCGGCGGCTGCGGCATCACCGACCCCAACCTCAACGAGCAGCCGGCCGACGGCAGGCTGCCGCCGGACATCCCGTTCAAGCCCGAGCTGCAGGAAGACAACGGCAGCGTGCGCCCCTGACCCCGTAGAGTCGGGCTTGCCCGACTCCCCCGCCCGGCAGCGCAACGCCAGCACCGGCGCAGCGGGGCAAGCCCCGCCCCACGAAAAGCCCGCCCCCCTTCATAGAGTCGGGCTTGCCCGACTCCCCCGTTCGGCGATGCAGCGCCGCCACAGGCGCAGCGGGGCAAGCCCCGCTCTACAGCAACGGGCGGCCTGCTAGAATCTGCGGCTGTTTTCCCTTCATGCAGCCCCCGCCATGATCGAGCTCAATCCCGTCCGCCAGCGCATCGCCGACCTGACCGGTCGCGTGGTCTCGCTAAGGGGGTATCTTTGACTACGACGCCAAGAAAGAGCGTCTGGAAGAAGTAAACCGCGAGCTCGAGCTGCCCAACGTCTGGGATGACCCGGAGCGGGCGCAGGCCCTCGGCCGCGAGCGCGCCATGCTGGAGAAGACCGTCGGCGGCATCGCCGCGGTGCTGGAAGGCCTCGAGGGCTCGACCGAGCTGCTGGACCTGGCCGAGAGCGAGCAGGACGAGGACACCGCCCTGGCGGTGGCGGCCGACGTCGACCGCTTCGAGAAGGACATCGAGAAGCTGGAGTTCCAGCGCATGTTCTCCGGGCAGATGGACCCGGCCAACGCCTTCGTCGACATCCAGGCCGGCGCCGGCGGCACCGAGGCCCAGGACTGGGCCGAGATGCTGCTGCGCATGTACCTGCGCTGGTGCGAATCGCGCGGCTGGAAGACCGAGCTGCTGGAGGTGTCCGGCGGCGAAGTGGCCGGCATCAAGTCCGCCACCTTCCGCGTGGAAGGCGACTTCGCCTACGGCTGGCTGAAGACCGAGACCGGCGTGCACCGCCTGGTGCGCAAGAGCCCGTTCGACTCGGACAACCGCCGCCACACCAGCTTCACCTCGGTGTTCGTCAGTCCCGAGGTCGACGACAAGATCGACATCGAGATCAACCCGGCGGACCTGAAGACCGACGTGTACCGTTCCTCGGGCGCCGGCGGCCAGCACGTCAACAAGACCGAGTCGGCGGTGCGCATCACCCATGTGCCCACCGGCATCGTGGTCGCCTGCCAGACCGAGCGCAGCCAGCATGCCAACCGCGACCGCGCGATGAAGATGCTGGCCGCGCGCCTGTACGAACTGGAGATGCAGAAGCGCAACGCCGAGAAGGACGCGGTCGAGGCCACCAAGTCCGACATCGGCTGGGGCAGCCAGATCCGCAACTACGTGCTCGACCAGAGCCGGATCAAGGACCTGCGCACCGGCATCGAGCGCAGCGACACGCAGAAGGTGCTCGACGGCGACCTGGACGAGTTCGTCGAGGCCAGCCTCAAGGCGGGCCTGGAGGCCGGCTCCAAACGGAGCGACGCGGCGTAAGGAGGATGGCCGCCAGGCCATCCCGACCGGCACCGCGTCCGCATCCTCCCCTCGAGATGCCCGGTGCCGCCGATGCGGGCGCCGGGTGACCCCAAACCCGCGTCTCCCCATCGAACCCCATGACCCAGCCCACCGAAACCGCCGCCGTCCCGTCCACCGACGAGAACCACCTGATCGCCGAGCGCCGCGCCAAGCTCGCTGCGCTGCGCGAGAAGGGCGTGGCCTTCCCCAACGACTTCAAGCGCGCCGACTACGCCGGCGACCTGCAGGCCGAGTTCGCCGACGCGGAGCAGTGGACCGGCGAGGCGCTGGAAGCGCTGCCGCGCACCGTCGCGCTGGCCGGCCGGCTGATGGCCAAGCGGGTGATGGGCAAGGCCAGCTTCGCCCAGGTCATGGACGAGTCCGGCCGCATCCAGCTGTTCCTGCAGGCCAACACCCTCGGCGAGGCCTACGAGGCGTTCAAGTCGTTCGACGTCGGCGACATCGTCGCGGTCGAGGGCGGGCTGACCCGCACCCGCACCGGCGAACTCTCGGTCAAGGCCAGCTCGCTGCGCCTGCTGGTCAAGTCGCTGCGCCCGCTGCCGGACAAGTGGCACGGCCTGAGCGACGTCGAGCAGCGCTACCGCCAGCGCTACGTCGACCTGATCGTGACGCCGGAGGCGCGCGAGGTCTTCGTCAAGCGCAGCAGGATCATCCGCGCGATCCGCTCCTGGCTCGACGACCGCCGCTTCCTGGAAGTGGAAACGCCGATGATGCACTACATCCCCGGCGGCGCTACGGCCAAGCCGTTCGTGACCCACCACAACGCGCTGGACCTGCAGCTGTACCTGCGCGTGGCGCCGGAGCTGTACCTCAAGCGCCTGGTCGTCGGCGGCCTGGAACGCGTCTACGAGATCAACCGCAACTTCCGCAACGAGGGCGTGTCCACCCGGCACAACCCCGAGTTCACGATGCTGGAGCTGTACGAGGCCTACGCCACCTACCACGAGGTCATGGACCTGACCGAGAACGTGATCCGCGATACCGCGCGCAGCGTGCTCGGCACCACCGAGGTGGAGTGGGAAGGGCAGAAGATCG
Organism: Pseudoxanthomonas suwonensis J47; assembly: GCF_000513955.1. Taxonomy (GTDB): domain Bacteria; phylum Pseudomonadota; class Gammaproteobacteria; order Xanthomonadales; family Xanthomonadaceae; genus Pseudoxanthomonas; species Pseudoxanthomonas suwonensis_C. The sequence continues at coordinate 84,718 of NZ_KI911328.1, read as the reverse complement.
ACCTGGGCCCGGCGTTCCGCCGCTGGCGCATGGACGAGGCAGTGCGCCACCACAACCCGGAGATCAGCGCGGCCGACTGCACCGACCGCGAGGCGCTGCTGCGCCACTGCGAGCGGCTGAAGATCAAGGTCAAGCCGTCGTGGGGCTGGGGCAAGCTGCTGCTGGAGATCTTCGAGGCCACGGTCGAGCACACCCTGGTCCAGCCGACCTTCATCACCGACCACCCGGTGGAGGTCTCGCCGCTGGCGCGCGCCTCCGACACCGAGCCGGGCTACACCGACCGCTTCGAGCTGTTCATCAACGGCAAGGAGATCGCCAACGGCTTCTCCGAGCTCAATGATCCGGAAGACCAGGCGGCGCGCTTCCAGGCCCAGGTGGCGGCGAAGGAGGGCGGCGACGACGAGGCCATGCACTTCGATGCCGACTATATCCGTGCGCTCGAGTACGGAATGGCCCCGACCGGCGGCCTGGGCATCGGCATCGACCGCCTGGTGATGCTGCTGACCGGCAGCACCTCGATCCGCGACGTGCTGCTGTTCCCGTACATGCGCCCCGAGCACGCCGGCTGAGCCGGCGGCCCGGGGACGGCAGGCCAGGGGGCGAGGCGCCTTCCGGCGGGCTTGAACCGTTCATGCGGTAACCGTGCCTGGGGAGCTTCCCGGGCACTTCTGGCACGCTTCCTGCGTCCTTTTCCGTGACGGCCGCACCGGCCGGCGCCCCCGCGCCGGCGGTCGCTGCCCGGGAGAGGCCGGAATGGCTGTGAGATCGGGCGCCAACGCGGTAATCTGCGATCCCGACAAGGGGTTCAACGGGGCGGAGCGGGCATTGGATATCGTCATCGTCGACGATCAGGCATCGGCGCGCACGATGCTGCGGCACATCATCGAGGACATCACGTCGGAGCTCGCCGTGCATGATTTCGGCGATGCCCGCCAGGCGCTTGCCTGGTGCGACGACAACCCGATCGACCTGCTGCTGCTCGACTACCGCATGCCGGGGATGGACGGCCTGGAGTTCGCCCGCCGCTTCCGCCGCCTGCCCAAGCACCGCGACATCCCGATCATCCTGATCACCGTGGTCGGCGACGAGCCCGTCCGCCAGGCCGCGCTGGAATCGGGCGTGATCGATTTCCTGGTCAAGCCGGTGCGACCGCGCGAACTGCGCGCGCGCTGCCACAACCTGCTGCAGCTGCGCCAGCAGTCGGAAACCGTCAAGCAGCGCGCGCTGTCGCTGGAGCAGCGCCTGCTGTCGAGCATGCACGAGGTCGAGGAACGCGAGCGCGAGACGCTGTCGCGCCTGGCCCGCGCGATCGAGTTCCGCGATTCGGGCACCAGCGCCTACCTGGAACGCATGTCGCGCGTGGCCGGCCTGGTCGCCGAGGGCATGGGCCTGCCGGAGGACGACGTCCGCACCATCGAGATGGCCGCGCCCCTGCACGACATGGGCAAGATCGCCATCCCCGACGCGGTGCTGATGAAGCCTGGCAAGCTCGACGAGGAAGAAATGGCGATCATGCGCCGCCATCCGCGCATCGGCCACGAGCTGCTGTCCGGCAGCCAGAACCGCTTCATCCAGGTCGGCGCGATGATCGCCCTGCGCCACCACGAGCGCTACGACGGCAGCGGCTATCCGGACGGCCTGGCCGGCGAGGCGATCCCGCTGGAGGCGCGCATCGTCGCGGTGGCCGACGTGTTCGACGCGCTGATCTCGCCGCGCCCGTACAAGGAGGCGTGGACCATCGACGCCGCGCTGGCCTACCTCTACGCCCAGCGCGGGCGCCTGTTCGACCCCGAATGCGTGGATGCGCTGCTGCGCGGCCGCGACCGCCTGCAGCAGATCTGCGAGCAGTACTCCACCGCCTCGGCGCGGCCGGGGGGACTGGCCAATGTCTGAGATCCTGGCCTGGTTCCGCGGGCGGCTGTCCAACCGGCCCGACAGCGAACACGGCCAGGCGCTGGTCCGCATCGTGCTGATCAGCCTCATCTTCTCCTACGTGCTGCTGCCGTCCTCGCGCAGCGGCCTGGGCCCGGAGCAGTTCCGCGACGTGGTCCTGATCGTCGGCTCCGGCCTGGTGCTGAGCCTGGTGATCTTCAGCGCGCTGCTGGCGCGGCCGGGCCGCTCGGACCTGCGCCGCGTGGCCGGCATGTTCGCCGACTACGGGCTGATGGCCGCGTGCATGATCCGCATGGGCGAGCCGATCGCCTGGATGTACGTGGTGATCATGTGGGTCACCGTCGGCAACGGCCTGCGCTACGGCAACCGCTACCTGGTCGGGGCGGTGGGCATGGCCCTGGCCTGCTTCGGCAGCGTGCTGGTGTTCAACGAGTTCTGGCACCGCATCCTCGGCCTGGGCATCGGCCTGCTGTGCGGCCTGGCGGCGGTGCCGCTGTACCTGTCCAGCCTGCTGCGGCAGCTGACCCGCGCCACCGAGGAGGCGCGCCGCGCCAGCGAGGCCAAGAGCCGCTTCCTGGCCAACATGAGCCACGAGTTCCGCACCCCGCTCAACGGCCTGGCCGGCATGTCCGAGGTGCTGGCCACCACCCGCCTGGACGACGAGCAGCGCGAATGCGTGCGCACCATCCAGGCCTCGACCCGCACGCTGATGGCGCTGGTCGAGGACGTGCTCGACATCTCCGCGATCGAGGCCGGCAAGCTCAAGCTCAATCCCGAGGATTTCTCGCCGCGCGAGCTGCTGGCCAGCATCGGCCTGATCCTGCATCCGCAGGCCCGCGCCAAGAAGCTCGACTACCTGGTGGTGATCGCCGACGCGGTGCCGCAGCGGGTGCGCGGCGACGCCGGCCACCTGCGCCAGGTGCTGCTGAACCTGGTCGGCAACGCGGTGAAATTCACCGACCAGGGCCGGGTGCGCGTGGACGTCACCGTGGTGCCGTCGCCGCCGGGCGACAGCCGCACGCGCCTGCGCTTCTCGGTCACCGACACCGGCATCGGCGTGCCGGCGGCGATGCGCAACCGCCTGTTCAAGGCCTTCGAGCAGGCCGACGCCAGCCTGGCGCGCCGCTACGGCGGCACCGGCCTGGGCACCACCATCGCCAAGGGCCTGGCCGAGGCGATGGGCGGGCGCATCGGCTTCGAGAGCCTGGAGGAGCGCGGCAGCCTGTTCTGGGTCGAGATCCCGTTCGAGCCGCCGGCCGAGCGCCCGGCGCAGCCGGCCGCGCCGATGGTCGCCGAGGTCGAGGGCGAGACCGCGTTGCGCGATGCCGGCGGGAATGTCATCGCCTTCGCCGATCCGTTCCTGCGCCACCGCGCCCGCGTGCGCAGCATGCACCTGCTGATCGCGGACGACTACGAGGCCAACCGCATGGTCCTGCAGCGCCTGCTGCAGAAGGCCGGCCACCGGGTGACCTCGGTGGAGGGCGGCGAGGAGGTGCTCGACGCGATGGCCGCCGGCGAGTTCGACGCGGCGATCGTCGACCTGCACATGCCCGGCGTCAGCGGCCTGGACCTGCTCAAGCAGTTGCGGGTGATGCAGGCCGGCGGCGGCCCGCGCACGCCGGTGATCGTGCTCAGCGCCGACGTCACCCCCGAATCGATCCAGCGCTGCGAACAGGCCGGCGCCTACGCCTTCCTGGCCAAGCCGGTCGCCGCCACGCGGCTGCTGGAAATCCTGTCCGACGTCGCCGCCCAGCGCGGCCGCCGCAGCGCCGTGCCGGTGCCGCGGCCGGCGGGGGAGGCGGCCGACGGCGTGCTCGACACCTCGGTGCTCGACGAGCTGGCGCAGATGGGCATGGGCGAGGCCTTCGAGCGCGAGTTCATCGCCCACTGCCTGGCCGACGCTGATGGCTGCATCGGCGCGATGACCCACGCCGCCGAGGCGGCGGACTGGGCGCGCCTGCGCGACCATGCCCATGCGATCAAGGGCGTGGCGGCCAACCTCGGCCTGGTGCGGGTGGCGGCGCAGGGCAGCGAACTGATGCGCCTGGCCGACTGGCAGATCCGCAACGAATGGCGGCAGCGCATCGCCATGCTCAACGCCGCGCTGACCCAGGGCCGCGACGCGCTGGCCGCGCGCGAACGTGCGCGCGGGACGGTCCGCGACGGCGGCGGCGAACCGGGCTGAGCGCCAGGCGGCGTTTCCGCCGCTTCGAATCCTTCCGCACGCGCAAAACAAAGGCCCGGCATCCAGCCGGGCCCGATCCCCCTACGGGCGGGGCGGCTACGGGGCCGCCGGTCCGATCAGGCGGCTTCCGAAGCGGACCTCCGGGTCTGCGCACGCACGATGCGCTCCATGGTCTTCAGCGACTTGTCGCCCAGCGCCAGGGCGGTATCCACCCACACCTCGGTGATGCCCATCAGCTCGTCGTAGCTGACCGGCTGGCCGATGCGGCGGACCTGGTTCATGGCCAGGTAGGAGTGCGGGATGCGCTGCTGCTGGCGGATCATCTCCTGCACGGCCGACTCGCCCTGGCCCTTTGGCACCAGCACGTCGACCACGCCCATCCGGTACATCTCCTCGCTGCTGTAGACCTCGCCGCCGAGGATCATCTTCTCGGCCTGGCGCGGGCTGACGCGCTTGCAAAGGAAGGAGTAGGCGCCCATGCCCGGGAACAGCCCGAACAGCACCTCCGGCAGGCCCATGCCGACGCCTTCCTCGGCGACGATGGTGTGGCAGGCCAGGGCCATTTCCAGGCCGCCGCCGAGCGCGTCGCCCTGGACCAGGGCGATGGTGTGCACGTCGCCGCCCAGGCCGGTGTGCAGGTGGTGGACGCCGTCGATGCAGCGGCGCGCGTAGCCGAGCAGGCGCTCGCGGTCGCCGGCGCGGATCAGCTGGGCGAACAGGTCCAGGTCGCCGCCGAGGTTGAACGCCGAAGCGTCGGAGGCGAGCACCAGGTGGCGCAGGCGGCCCTGGTTGCGCTGCGCCTCGCGCAGGGTGATGGAGGCCATGTAGCCCCAGATGTCGTCGATGACCTCGGAGCGGCAACAGGGGCGCGTACCCGGGCCTGCGTCGGCGTGCATGTACAGCCAGTGCGCGCTGCCGTCCGCGGGGACCTGCACGCGGATGGTCGGGAAGGTGTGGGTGCGCTGCAGTTTCTCGATATTGCTCATGGCGTCTTCTCCGGGGGCTTCGGGCCTGCCGAGGGAATCGCGGCAGGCGTGATTGCTGCCGGGCCATGCTACACCTGAACCGAAAGTTAAACCGTTCTGGCCGCCGGGGGCGGGATCCTGCGTGGCAGGAGGGGAAAGACGGGCCTCCAGACGCCCGCGGAAGACGCACGCGGGGCGTGGGTTTGGGGGTGCGGGGGACTGGAGGGCAGGGCGGCGGCGCGTGGCCGCCGCCCGCCGGGACGTCAGTGCGCGGCGGCCTGGGTGGCCGGCGCCGGGTCGCGCAGTTCCTTGCGCAGGATCTTGCCGACGTTGCTCTTCGGCAGCTCGGTGCGGAACTCGATGTGGCGCGGCTGCTTGTAGCCGGTCAGCGCCTCGCGGCAGTAGGCCTTGATCTGTTCGGCGGTGAGCGACGGGTCCTTCTTCACCACGAACAGCTTCACCGCCTCGCCCGAACGCTCGTCCGGCACGCCGACCGCGGCCACTTCCAGCACGCCCGGCATCGCCGCGACCACGTCCTCGATCTCGTTCGGGTACACGTTGAAGCCCGAGACCAGGATCATGTCCTTCTTGCGGTCGACGATGTAGACGAAGCCCTTCTCGTCGATGCGCGCCATGTCGCCGGTGTGGAGCCAGCCGTCGGCGTCGATCACCTTGGCCGTCTCTTCCGGACGCTGCCAGTAGCCCTTCATCACCTGCGGGCCCTTGACGCACAGCTCGCCGACCTCGCCCTGCGGCACTTCCTTGCCGTCGTCGTCCTTGATGCACACGTCGGTGGACGGGATCGGCAGGCCGATCGAGCCGTTGAATTCCTTCAGGTCCAGCGGATTGATGCACACCGCCGGCGAAGTCTCGGTCAGGCCGTAGGCCTCGACCAGGGTCACGCCGGTGACCTTCTTCCAGCGCTCGGCCACCGCGCGCTGCACGGCCATGCCGCCGCCCAGGGTGATCTTGAGCTTCGAGAAATCCACCTCGTCGAAGCCCGGCGTGTTGAGCAGGCCATTGAACAGGGTGTTGACGCCGGTGATCGCGGTGAAGCCGGAGGTCTTCAGCTCCTTGACGAAGTTCGGCATGTCGCGCGGGTTGGTGATCAGGTGGTTGAGGCCACCGAGCTCCATGAACACCAGGCCGTTCGCCGTCAGCGCGAAGATGTGGTACAGCGGCAGCGCGGTGATGATCACTTCCTTGCCGCGCTCGAGCTTGTTGGCGCCCAGCCAGGCCGAAGCCTGCTGCATGTTCGCCACCAGGTTGCGGTGGGTCAGCATCGCGCCCTTGGCCACGCCGGTGGTGCCGCCGGTGTACTGCAGGAAGGCGATGTCGCCCGGGTCGATGTCGACCTGCGGCAGCGGGTGGCGCTTGCCGGCCGCCAGCGCGTCCTTGAAGCGCACGGCGCCGGGGATGTCGTACTCCGGCACCATCTTCTTCACGTACTTCAGCACGAAGTTGACGATGGGGCCCTTCGGGAAGCCGAGCATGTCGCCCAGGCCGGTGGTGATGACCTGCTTGAGCGGGGTCTCGGCCAGCACTTCCTGCACGGTGTGGCCGAAGTTGTCGACCACCACGATCGCCGCGGCGCCGGCGTCGACCAGCTGGTGCTTGAGCTCGCGCGCGGTGTACAGCGGGTTGACGTTGACCACGGTCAGGCCGGCGCGCAGGACGCCGAAGGTCGCGATCGGGTACTGCAGGCAGTTGGGCATCATGATCGCGACGCGATCGCCCTTCTTCAGCCCGAGCTCGCCCAGCAGGTAGGCGGCGAACTGCCTGCTCAGTTCGTCGACCTCGGCGTAGGTCATGGTCTTGCCGAGGTTGCGGTACGCGGGGCGTTCGCCGTAGCGCTTCACCGAGGACGCGAACACCGCCGGGATCGAGCGGTATTCGTCCGGATCGATCTCCGCGGGCACGCCCTGCGGATAACTCTGCAACCAAGGACGATCCGGATTCATTGCGCCTCCCTCCCGAGGTGGTGTGGCCATTTGTCAAATATAGTCAAGGCACGCTCTGGCGTGCCGGAGTGGGAGCATACCGTTCCGGATGGAAAAGGCGAAGCACATGCGGCGAAGGGGTGGGATGGCAAAGGCGGCGGTCGTGGCGGGGATGCTGGCGGTCCTGGTGGTGCTGGCGGGGTGTTCGCGCGAACCTCCGGAACAGCGTCTGCGCGAGCGGATTTCGACGATGCAGGCCGCGCTGGAGGAGCGCAACGCGTCCGCCTTCATGGACGGCGTGGCCGAGGATTTCGCCGGTCCCGGTGGCATGGATCGTGCTGCGTTGCAGCAGATAGTGCGCGCGCAAGTGCTGGCCAATGCAAGCATCGGGGTGACTCTCGGCCCGGCCGAGGTGGAACTGCAGGGCCAGCGCGCGACCGTGCGCTTCAGTGCCCTGGCCACCGGCGGCAACCGCTTCCTGCCCGAGCGCGCGCAGGCCTGGGAGGTCACCTCGGCCTGGCGCGACGGGGACGACGGGTGGCGCCTGTACTACGCCGATTGGAAGCCGAGGGGCGGCCAATAAAGAGCCCAGGCGCGGCGCGCGCCGGGGCAGTCGGGGAACGCGGTGCCTCCCTGCCGGGCCGTCCCGGCAGGGGGCGGTCAGGCCGCCTCGCGCGAGGCCAGCTGGCGCAGCACGTACTGCAGCAGGCCGCCGTGGCGGAAGTACTCCACTTCCTTCGGGGTCAGCAGCAGCACGTGGACCTCGAACTCCACCGTGCGGCCATCGGCCTTGCGCGCGGTGACCTTCGCGGTCTTGCTGGCGCCGTCCTGCAGGCCGGCGATGTCGAAGGTCTCGGTGCCGTCCAGGCCCAGCGACTGCGCGTTCTGGCCGGCCTGGAACTGCAGCGGCAGCACGCCCATGCCGACCAGGTTGGAGCGGTGGATGCGCTCGAAGCTCTCGGCGATCACCGCCTTGACGCCCAGCAGGTTGGTGCCCTTGGCCGCCCAGTCGCGCGAGGAGCCGGTGCCGTATTCCTTGCCGGCGATCACCAGCAGCGGGGTGCCGCTGGCCTTGTACTTCATCGCCGCGTCGTAGATCGACATCTTCTCCGGCGGGTTGGAACCGAAGTACAGGGTGTTCCCGCCTTCCTCGCCGCCGAAGAACAGGTTCTTGATGCGGATGTTGGCGAAGGTGCCGCGGACCATCACGTCGTCGTTGCCGCGGCGGCTGCCGTAGCTGTTGAAGTCCGCCGGCTGCACGCCGCGCGACTGCAGGAAGCGCCCGGCCGGCGAGTCCTCCTTGATGTTGCCGGCCGGCGAGATGTGGTCGGTGGTGATCGAGTCGCCGAACAGGCCGAGCACGCGCGCGCCGTGGATGTCGCCGATCGAGCCGACCTCCATGGTCATGCCTTCGAAGTAGGGCGGGTTCTTGATGTAGGTGGAGGCGTCGTCCCAGGCGTACAGGTCGCCATCGGGCGAGTCGATCGTGTTCCAGCGGTTGTCGCCCTTGAACACGTCGGCGTAGTTCTGCTTGAACATCTCCGGGCCGATGGTCGAGGCGATGACGTCGCCGATCTCCCTGCTCGAAGGCCAGATGTCGCGCAGGTAGACCGGCTGGCCGTCGCTGCCGGTGCCCAGCGGCTCGGTGGTCAGGTCGATGTCGGTGGTGCCGGCCAGGGCATAGGCCACCACCAGCGGCGGGCTGGCCAGGTAGTTCATCTTGACCTCGGGGTGCACGCGACCCTCGAAGTTGCGGTTGCCCGACAGCACCGAGGTCACGACGAGGTCGCCGGCGGCGATGCCGGCGCTGACTTCCTGCGGCAGCGGACCGGAGTTGCCGATGCAGGTGGTGCAGCCATAGCCGACGATGTAGAAGCCGACCTTCTCCAGTTCCTTCAGCAGGCCGGCCTTTTCCAGGTAGTCGGTGACCACGCGCGAACCCGGGGCCAGCGAGGTCTTCACCCAGGGCTGGCGGTTGAGCCCGCGCGCGGCGGCGTTGCGCGCGAGCAGGCCGGCGGCGACCATCACCGCCGGGTTGGAAGTGTTGGTGCAGGAGGTGATCGCGGCGATCACCACCGCGCCGTCGCGCAGCTTGACCTGCTGGCCGTCGATCTCGACATGGGCCACGCCCTTGTGCAGGGCCTCGTTGCCGACCGCGGCGGTGCCGCCCTCGGCGATGAAGTCGGCCACTTCCGGGCTGCGCTTGTCGCGGGTGGCGGTCAGCAGGGCCACGTTCTCGCGGTAGTTCCGCTTCATCTCGCCGAGCAGGACGCGGTCCTGCGGGCGCTTGGGGCCGGCCAGCGACGGCTTCACGTCGCCCATGTCCAGGTGCAGGGTGGAGCTGTACTGGGCGTGCGGGCTGTTGGGCTCGTGCCACAGGCCCTGGGCGCGGGCGTAGGCCTCGACCAGGGCGATCTGTTCCTCGCTGCGGCCGGACAGGCGCAGGTAGTTCAGCGACTCCGCGTCGATCGGGAAGATGCCGCAGGTGGCGCCGTACTCCGGGGCCATGTTGCCGATGGTGGCGCGGTCGGCCAGCGGCAGGTGCTGCAGGCCGTCGCCGTAGAACTCGACGAACTTGCCGACCACCCCGTGCTTGCGCAGCATCTGGGTCACGGTCAGCACCAGGTCGGTGGCGGTGGAGCCTTCCGGCAGCCTGCCGGTGAGCTCGAAGCCGACCACCTGCGGGATCAGCATCGACGAGGGCTGGCCGAGCATCGCCGCCTCCGCCTCGATGCCGCCCACGCCCCAGCCGAGCACGCCGATGCCGTTGATCATCGTGGTGTGCGAGTCGGTGCCGAACACGGTGTCCGGGTAGGCCCAGGTCTCGCCGTCCCCGCTCCCGTCGGAAGCGGGGGAGGTCATCACCACCCGCGCCAGGTGCTCCAGGTTCACCTGGTGGACGATGCCGGTGTTCGGCGGCACCACGCGGAAGCCGTCGAAGGCCTTCTGGCCCCAGCGCAGGAACGCGTAGCGCTCGCGGTTGCGCTCGAACTCGATGCGCCCGTTGAGGTCCAGCGCGTCGGCCTTGCCGAACACGTCGACCTGGATGGAGTGGTCGATGACCAGCTCCGAGGGAATCAGCGGGTTGATCTGGCTGGCCTTGCCGCCGAGCTTGACCACGGCGTCGCGCATCGCGGCCAGGTCGACCACGCAGGGCACGCCGGTGAAGTCCTGCAGGACCACGCGCGCCGGCATGAAGGCGATCTCGGTATCGGGCTCGGCCTTGGGATCCCACTTGGCGACCGCCTCGATGTGCGCGGGCAGGACGGTCACCCCGTCCTCGTGCCGGAGCAGGTTCTCCAGCAGGATCTTCATTGAATAGGGCAGACGGGACAGGTCGAACCGCTTCCCGAGGGTGGGCAGGCTGGCGTAGGTGAACGACCTGCCGCCGACGTCCAGGCGGCTGCGGGTGGCGAAGGAATCGCGCATGGCGGGCTCCTCTGGCTGGCGCCGCCAGTCCCGGCGGCGGAAAGGGCAATCGTCGATTGTCGCTGCCATTCAATAACAGGACCGTCACGGCCGGCAATGGCGCCGGTGGTCGCGGGGCAGGGCCATTCTGGCCCGGAATGCCCCATGCAGGTTTGAGTATGCATGGAAAAGTATGTATTATTTCGCCATACCATCTACCCGGGAGGCGCCCCATGGAAGCCACCGTTGCCGAGCGCGGCCAGATCACCCTGCCCAAGGCGGTGCGTGACGCGCTGGGCCTGACCAAGGGCACCCTGCTCAAGGTCGAGCTGGAGGGCAGCCGGATCGTCCTGCGCAAGAGCGTGGACGACGCCATTTCCCGCGCCCGCGGCAAGTTCGCCCTCGACGGCTTCGAGTCCGCCGAGGATGCCGTACGCAGCCTTCGTAACGAAGGCGAGGCATGATCGCGGTCGATTCCCCGGTCCTGATCGAGCTGCTCAGCGATGGCCCCCGCGCCGACGCGGTCGAGGCCTGCCTGCGCCAGGCGCTGGTCGGCGGCCGCGTGGTCGTGAGCGGCACCACCCTTGCCGAGCTGTGCGCCGCGCTGCGCGGCGGCGCCGAAGTCCAGGAAGCGCTGGAGGAGATGGGCATCCATTTCAGCCCGCTCGAGGCCAAGTCCGCCCTGCGCGCCGGCGAGATGCTGCGCCGGCACCGCCAGCGCGGCGGTGCCGGCCACCGCATCGGCGAGTTCATGGTCGGCGCCCACGCCATGCTCCAGTGCGACGGCCTGGTCACCTGGAACGACGCCTTTTACCGCGACTACTTCAAGGGCCTGAAGCTGATCGTGCCGCAAGCCTGAGCCCGAAGAATCCTTTACCTGTTCCGTTCCCCGGAGTTGTCCATGTTGGAAGCCTACCGCCACCACGTCGCCGAGCGCGCCGCCCTCGGCATCCCGCCGCTGCCGCTGAGCGCGCAGCAGACCGCCGAGGTCATCGAGCTGCTGAAGAACCCGCCGGCCGGCGAAGAGCAGTTCCTGGTCGACCTGCTCACCCACCGCGTTCCCGCCGGCGTCGACGACGCCGCCAAGGTCAAGGCCTCCTACCTGGCCGCGCTGGCCTTCGGCAGCGAGAAGAACCCGCTGATCAGCCGCGCCCGCGCCACCGAGCTGCTGGGCACCATGCTCGGCGGCTACAACGTCTCGCCGCTGATCGAGCTGCTGGACGACGCCGAGGTCGGCGCCATCGCCGCCGAAGGCCTGAAGCACACCCTGCTGGTGTTCGACCAGTTCCACGACGTGGAAGAGAAGGCCAAGGCCGGCAATCCCAACGCCAAGGCCGTGCTGCAGAGCTGGGCCGACGCCGAGTGGTTCACCAGCAAGCCGGAAGTGCCGGAGAGCCTGACCATCACCGTGTTCAAGGTGCCGGGCGAGACCAACACCGACGACCTGTCGCCGGCCCCGGACGCCACCACCCGCCCGGACATCCCGATGCACGCCCTGGCGATGCTGAAGAACAAGCGCGGCGACGCGCCGTTCGTGCCGGAGGAAGACGGCAAGCGCGGCCCGATCGGCGAGATCCTCAAGCTCAAGGAGAAGGGCCACCTGGTCGCCTACGTCGGCGACGTGGTCGGCACCGGCTCCTCGCGCAAGTCGGCGACCAACTCGGTGCTGTGGTGGACCGGCGACGACATCCCGTACATCCCGAACAAGCGCGCCGGCGGCGTCTGCCTGGGCGGCAAGATCGCCCCGATCTTCTACAACACCATGGAAGACGCCGGCGCCCTGCCGATCGAGCTGGACGTGTCGAAGATGGAGCACGGCGACGTCGTCGAGCTGCAGCCGTACGCGGGCAAGGCGATCAAGAACGGCGAAGTCATCGCCGAGTTCAAGGTCAAGTCCGACGTGCTGTTCGACGAGGTGCGCGCCGGCGGCCGCATCCCGCTGATCATCGGCCGCGGCCTGACCGCCAAGGCGCGCGAGTCGCTGGGCCTGCCGGCCTCGACCCTGTTCCGCCTGCCGCAGCAGCCGGCCGACACCGGCAAGGGCTATTCGCTGGCGCAGAAGATGGTCGGTCGCGCCTGCGGCCTGCCGGAAGGCAAGGGCGTGCGCCCGGGCACCTACTGCGAGCCGAAGATGACCTCGGTCGGTTCCCAGGACACCACCGGCCCGATGACCCGCGACGAGCTGAAGGACCTGGCCTGCCTGGGCTTCTCGGCCGACCTGGTGATGCAGTCGTTCTGCCACACCGCGGCCTATCCGAAGCCGGTCGACGTCAAGACCCACCACACACTGCCGGAGTTCATCTCCACCCGCGGCGGCGTCTCGCTGCGCCCGGGCGACGGCGTGATCCACAGCTGGCTCAACCGCATGCTGCTGCCCGACACCGTCGGCACCGGCGGTGACTCGCACACCCGTTTCCCGGTGGGCATCTCGTTCCCGGCCGGTTCGGGCCTGGTCGCCTTCGCCGCCGCCACCGGCGTGATGCCGCTGGACATGCCGGAGTCGGTGCTGGTGCGCTTCAAGGGCCAGATGCAGCCGGGCGTGACCCTGCGTGACCTGGTCAATGCGATCCCGTACTACGCCATCAAGCAGGGCCTGCTGACCGTCGCCAAGCAGGGCAAGAAGAACATCTTCTCCGGCCGCATCCTCGAGATCGAAGGCCTGCCGGACCTGAAGGTGGAGCAGGCGTTCGAGCTGTCCGACGCCTCGGCCGAGCGTTCGGCCGCCGGCTGCACCGTGCGCCTGAACAAGGAGCCGATCATCGAGTACCTCAACAGCAACATTACGCTGCTGAAGTGGATGATCGCCGAGGGCTACCAGGACGCCCGTTCGCTGGCCCGCCGGATCAAGAAGATGGAAGAGTGGCTGGCCAACCCGCAGCTGCTCGAGCCCGATGCCGACGCCGAGTACGCCGCGGTCATCGAGATCGACCTGGCCGAGGTGCACGAGCCGCTGCTGGCCTGCCCGAACGACCCGGACGACGTGAAGACCCTGTCCGACGTGGCCGGTACGAAGATCGACGAGGTCTTCATCGGTTCGTGCATGACCAACATCGGCCACTTCCGTGCCGCGGCCAAGCTGCTGGAAGGCAAGCGCGACATCCCGACCCGCCTGTGGGTCGCGCCGCCGACCAAGATGGACGCCTCGGAGCTGACCAAGGAAGGCCACTACGGCACCTTCGGCACCGCCGGCGCGCGCATGGAAATGCCGGGCTGCTCGCTGTGCATGGGCAACCAGGCCCAGGTCCGCGAAGGCGCCACGGTGTTCTCCACCTCGACCCGCAACTTCCCGAACCGCCTGGGCCGCAACTCCAACGTGTTCCTGGGTTCGGCCGAGCTGGCGGCGATCTGCTCGCGCCTGGGCAAGATCCCGACCAAGGAGGAGTACATGGCGGACATCGGCGTGATCAACGAGAAGGGCGCGGAGATCTACCGCTACATGAACTTCGACCAGATCGAGGAATACCGCGAGACGGCGGCGAGCGTGGCGGCCTGACCGTCCCGTCCGAAGCAGCAGGCGAAGCCCGGCGCCGTGCCGGGCTTCGTCTTTCCGGGCTCAGATCCGCAGCATCCCGACCAGGTTTTGCAGCCACTCGCCCAGGTTCGGGGTGAGGGTGGCGGCGAGCATCAGCAGCAGGAGCAGGAGCTTGGTGCCGAGGATCCGCAGCACGTCCAGCAGCGAGACGTGGTGCGCGTCCTTCGTGAACATCTGGCCGATGAGCGGGGCGCGCTCCAGCGAGATCGACAGCCAGGCGCTGACCGCGAAGGCCAGCGTCATCAGCCCCAGCGCCACCGCGCTCTGCTCCCATTCCAGCGCGAACGGGAACACCTCCTGCATCGCCAGCAGCACTACCGGTGCGGCGAACGCGGCCCACAGGCAGCTGCGCACGCAGGTCAGGCCGAACTTCAGCTCGGCCACGGTCTGCGCGCGCCAGCGCGGCAGGCGCGCGCGCGGATCGGGCAGGGCGGTAGTGGCCTGCAGTTCGGTCGGATCGACCCCCGGCCAGCGGTCGTCGCAGCGGTCCAGCACCAGCCAGTCCTTGTCCTGGAACACCGCCGCCAGCGGCGAACGCGGCGAGGTGCCCAGCCAGTGCGGGTTCGGCCATTCCGGCGGCAGCGCGCCGTCGGGCAGCGCCTCGACCACGTGGTCGCGCAGGTCGCGGCCCAGCCGCACCAGCCGTCCGTTCTGCAGCAGCGCCTGCGACAGGAAGAACACGCCCATGCCCAGCATCGCCAGCGCCAGCAGGCCGGGCATGCGCGCGCCGTCGACCGCGTCGGGCAGGCGGCTGCCCCAGTAGGCCAGCGGCGGGATCACCGCGGCGACGGCCAGCAGCAGCGAGCTGAGCGCGTAGCGTCGTCCCAGGTAACGGCCGGCATCGAACCCGGCCGGCGCGCGGCGCAGGTGGATCGCGCAGCGCCGGTTCCAGGCGCGCAGGCGGGTCGCCACCAGCACCGCGAACCACAGGTACAGGGCGAGCATCGCCCACAGGGTGGCGCGGTCGCGGCCGTGGATCAGGTCCAGCGCGCCACGCATCGCGCCACGGAACTGTTCGATCAGCAGCAGGTGGCCCCAGCGCAACGCGAACAGCAGCAGCGCGGCCATCGCCAGCACGCCCAGCAGGGCGCAGGCCAGCGCCGGGGCGCGGTGCGGCTGGTTCGCCGGCGCCTCGTCGCGTGCATGCACGTCGCCATAGGCGTGCGGACGCAGCATGCGGTCCAGGCTCCAGCCGGTCTCGCGCAGCGCATAGCGCAGCGGCGGCAGGATGCTGCGCCCGGGGCGCGAGGACAGCAGCAGCCAGAGGCTGGAAAACAGCGCCAGCGCCGCGGCGGCGACCAGGGCGGGCAGGACCAGGTTCAGCGCCAGCACGCGGAAGTCGGCGGCGATCAGGGTGCTGCGCGGCGATGCGCGCGGAACGGTGCCCGCGTCAGCGCCGGGCCCGGCGCCGTCCGCCATGCCCCGCACATAGCTCTCCGGATCGATACCCTGCAGGCCGGCGAGGGTGACCACGCTCAGGGGCGAACGCGGTCGGCGTGGATCCGGCGGGGCCACCGCATCGGCGGCGACGCGTTCTCCTGGTGGCGCCAGCAGCAGCTCCTGGCTGGCGCGGAACAGGTTGGCGGCGTAGTCGGTGGGGAAGGCGAAGATGCGGCGGCTGCCGGGCACGGCCTCCCGGCCGTCGCGGTCGCGCAGGCGGCATTCGCTGCGCTGGCGGCGGCCGCCTTCGACCACGTCCAGGTAGCAGGCCTGCATGCGCCCGTTGGCGACCATCAGCGTGCCGCGGTTGGCGCGCCGGTATTCGGGATGGGTGAGCAGGTGGTCGCCTTCCAGCGCGACCGGGATCGTGCCCGGGATCGCGCGCCGCACCACCGCCAGCATGAACAGCCGGTCGCGCACGTCGGTGGCCACCACCATCACCGCGCGCGGGCGCACGTACACGCCCAGCGCGTCCATCAGCTGCTGCAGGCTCAGTTCGTCCGAGCGCGTGCTCAGCTGTGGCTGGTACACCGGCGGCAGGTCCAGGCTGGTGCCGGCGTCGCGCATGTCCAGCTCCAGGAAGCGGCGCGGTACCAGTTCGGGATTGCGCGCGTTCTCGCGATCCAGGCTGGCGTGCTCGGCGCGGATCGTGGAGATGTTCTGCGGGAACTGCAGGTAGGTCGGCTGCGGCCGTTCCGCGCAGGCCGGCACCGGCGCGCCCATCGCCTCCGCGGCGGCGCGTTCGCCGGCCAGCTGCGTCTCTCGCTGCCCTGGCCGAAGGCCGATTCCTCCGAGAGCACGACCACATCGCCGGGGCAGATGCCGTGCACCGCCTCCAGGTAGGCGAACAGGTGCGCCATCTGCTGCACCTGGTCCCACTGGGCGAAGGTGCGGTAGCGCAACGAATGGCGGCCTTCCTTGTCGTCCCAGGCGATGTGGCGGTTGCTGGCCACCGTGGCCGAGGGGCTCATCAGGTCCAGGTGCAGGCCGGCTTGGCGGGCGGTCGCGGCGATCGACGACAGCGAACCGGAGAAGCTGGGGCCGAGCACGGCGATGCGGGTGGTTGCCGCGAGCGTCGCTGGCGGCCGCGGCGCCAGGCAGTCGCGCCCACCGTCGTCGCGGCCGGGACGGTCGCCGCCGGCCTCCAGCGCCAGCGCCTGGCGCATTGCGCGGCAGAACGCCAGCGCCTGCACGCCGAAGGTCGGCGATTCGCCGACCAGGTAGAGCACGAAGTACTGCGTGTGCGGGCCGAGGTTGCCCGGCGTGCGCCAGGCATCGCGGCGGAACACCAGCACCCCGGGGGTGGAGCGGTATGGGCGCCCGGCGTCCTCGCCTGCCTTCGTGCCCGGCACCGGCCACGGCATGGCATGGCATGGCCCTGCAGCACGTATCCGCCGAACTGGAAGCTGCGCACCAGGGTCGCCACCTCGATGTCGAAGGAGCGTCCCATCCGCGATTCGACCGGATCGGGCAGGGTGGCCACGGCCGCGCGCCATGTCGCTCCTGGAGTGGCGACGCCGGACAGCGGGTCGAACACGTCGCGCACCGACGCCGAATCGACCAGAACACCCTTGCCCGGGACTGCGGGATCGACGATGACGGTTTCCGCCGCTGCCTCGTCCTCGACGGTTGCAGGTGCAGTGTCCGGTTGCGCACGCGCGCCGGCGCCCGCCACCGCCAGCACGAGCGCCAGCAGGACCGCGAGGGCGGTCGTCGTTTCCAGGCCGGCACCGCCGCCGTGCCGGCGGACCGGCGCGTTGCTGCCTTCCACGTTGCCACCTCCTCCGGGAGGGGCCGGGCGGGGCCTCCGCTCAGGCCTTGTGGATCAGGTCGAACACCAGCCGCTGCAGCGCCCTGTCGTCGTCGAGGCTGCCATGGGTGGTGGCCTCGGTGCGGCGGGTGGCGCTGCCGTCCAGCGTGGTCGCGCTGGGCAGGCGGGCGATGTCCGAATGCGGGCTGGGCACGGCGATTGTCTGCGCGCCCCAGGGCAGGGTGGCGCGCGCCGGCACCAGGTCGCGCTCCAGGCCGAGGATCGGGGTTTCCTTCTTGTCCTCGAACGAGCGCGAGACCAGGTACAGCAGCGAGTGGCCGTAGGGCTTGCAGGTGGGATCGGCGCGCTCGGCCGCGTCGGTCAGGTGCGCGACCAGCAGCTTGGTGCCGGTCTTGAGGATGGCCCTGCCGAGGGTGCGGTCGAACTCGTCCACCCGCACCGCCGGCGCGATCAGGCTCACTGAGCGCAGGTCGAAGCCGGCGGCGATCGCGGCTGTGCCCAGGTGCGAATGCAGGATGCCGCCGGCCGAATGCCCGACCAGGTGCAGGCGGATCTTCGGCAGGCCGTACTCCTTGCCCCTGGCCTTGTACAGGTCGAACAGCATGCGCACGCCGGAGGCCGGGTTGCTGCTGATCTTCGCCGCGTTCTCCTTCATCTCGTTCCACAGCGGGCGGCCAAGCGGGCGGGCGATGGCTTCCACACGCTGGTTCCACCATTCCTTCCACGCGTCCTTGACCCGGTCCCAGCCGCCGGCCGCGCGCGCCTGCTCCGGCGCGATGCGGTCCTCGATCAGGTTGCCGATGGTCTTGATCGCGCCGGTCTCCCACATCAGGAACACCGGGAAGATCCTCTCGTCGTACAGCCGCGGCACCCACAGGCGCGCCGAGACCGCGGCCGCTTCCTCGTCGTTGAGGCCGCCGTGCGCGTAGATCGCCACGTCCACCGCCTGGTTGGCGCGCACGCCCCACTTGCGGCAGGCCTCCTTGAGATGGATCCGCAGCAGCGCGTCGACGTCCGATTCCTGGGTGCGGAACTGGCCGCGCTGGCTCAGCCGGCCGTTGTTCTCCATGTTGATGATGAACGGGCTCAGCTCGTGCGCGGCGAGGATCGGGTTGCTCGACACCACGCCCTTGCCGGAGGCATCGGTGCGCAGCGAGGTCGCGTCGGCGATGGCCTCGTGCTCGGCGGTGACCACGCCCAGCTGCGCGACCCAGCAGTCCATCGCGTTCTCCAGCCAGTCGTTGTAGCGCAGCACGGCCAGGCCGCCCTTGCCCCAGGCGGGTCCCCAGGAGTTGTGCACGATGAAGCCGTCGCGGGTGTAGCCGACGATGGCGAAGGCGTGGCCGGCGTCGGGATTGCCGGTCATGCGCCGGATCACCGGCAGGTCGTCGGGATCTTCCGGGCGCGGCACCGCCTCGTCGCCCAGCAGTTCCTCCCAGCCGCCGTGGGTGAAGGCACTGGCGAAGAGCGCGCCGACCTGGTCGATGGCCACGTGCATGTCGCGCAGGGAGCGCGGGTCGATGCGGTAGTAGGCGCCGAGCGGACGCTTGATCGCATCGGTCCACCAGTCCTCGCCGGCCTGCGCCTTCGGCTTGGGCATGTCGCTCTTCGGCCACAGCCGGGCGCTGCTGGCGCCGTGCCGCAGCCAGCCCTTGAGCGCGCCGCGCAGCGACGAACCGGTGTCGGCTTCGGGGCCGCCGTCGTCGTTCTCGGCCCACTCGTCGTAGCGGCGCGCCATGCTGTAGAGCATGTGCGGGGAGATCGGTTCGACGTGGCGGCCGGCGCGCACCAGCAGGTATTCGATCACCACGGCCAGCGCATAGCCGGTGCAGGCGCTGGTCATGCCCTGGTCGAGCACGGGACGCACGTCGTGCGGATAGCGCACGTCGGCCGGGGCCGAGGCGACGCTGGGCTGGAACTCCCAGTCGCGCAGGTCGACCGCGTCGGGACGGACGTTGAAGACGCGGCTGGTGCGCTTGCGCGGCGTGCCGGTGGCGGTGAGCTCCAGCATCTCCAGCGGCGCCAGCTCCGGGCGACCCGGCGCGACCAGCGCGCGCGGCGAGGGCGCGCCGGCGGCCCGGCGACGGCCGCGCGCGGGCGCGGTCGCGGCGTGGCGCGCGTACGCCGCGGCCATCTTCTCGTCGTAGCGGTTCTGGCGGTAGCCGGGGCCGTTGTAGAGGCTGGCGAACTTCGCCCAGTCCCTGCGGCGCAACGGCTGGATCAGCGGCGAACCCGGGCGTGCGAGCAGGTTGGCGAAGGCCTCCAGCTGGCAGTCCGCGCCGGAGGCGTTGGCCTCGACGAAGCGGCCGACGCTGTCGAAGCCGCACAGCGCGTAGTTGAAGCCCATGATCTGGAACGCGCCCCAGCTGGCCGACTGCATCGCCGCTTCCGGGTCCAGCGCGGCGGCCCGGTCCAGTCGCTTCCACTCGCCGGCCAGCGAACCGGAGTACTGCTTCCGGTCCCACTTCGGATAGCTGATGTTCGGATGCGTGGCGCTGTAGCGACCCGCGGTGAGGCGGTGGAAGACGTGGCCCTCGAACAGGATCTTCGGGCGCCGGTCGGGTGCGGCGAGGAAACCTGAACCGCTGGACTCGACCTCGGCGATCGCCTTCAGCGCGGCCAGCTCCACCTGCAGCCTGGCCGCCAGCTGCTTCCACATCGCCTCGCTGACCGTACGCGTGAGATCGGTGTCCATGCGGCGCTCCACTCCCTTGGGTGACAACGGGGACAACGCAGGCGGGCCATGGCGCAGGCCATGGCCGCGGGATCAGGTCAGTGCATGTAGGCGGACAGTTCGCGCGGCAGGCGGATGTCGACCAGGCGCCAGCGCAGGCCCTGGCGCTCGAGCACGAACACGGTTTCGCCGCCGTCGGCGTGGTGGACGGTGGCGCTGAACCGCGAAAGCGATTCGTAGCGGTGGCTGGCCTCGCGCAGCGGGCGCGCCGGTTCCGGCGTGGCCTGCAGGCCGCTGCCGCGGGTGTCGCCGCTGGCGCGCTTCCACACCGCATGCCCCTGCAGCAGCGCGCCGATGCCGGCGGGGGTGACCAGGGTTTCGACCGCGGCGCGGCTCACGCCACCGGCGGCCGCCAGCGCCAGCATGCCCAGCGGATGGCTGGCCACGTCCTCGCCGGCTTCGCGGACCAGCCGGTCCTCGAGCTGCGCCTGCAGGCTGGCGCGCAGCCGCGGGAAGTCGACGTGGCGCTCCAGCGCGGCGGTGTCGCGCGCGGCGATGGCCTGTTCGATGCCGCGCACCGCCAGCCAAGGGCCGGCGGCCAGCCAGCCGGCCAGGAGCAGCAGCACCAGCGCCGCCAGGCCGACGATCCAGCGCCACGGGGAAGGGCGTGAAGCGGCGGCGGGGCGCGGTTCCATGGTCAGAACTCCAGGTCCAGTGCGGCGCAGAGATAATCGACGAACGGGCCCAGCGCGGCCAGGTCGGCCTCGATGGTCCTGCGCAGCCGCGGCCCGGTCATCAGCGCATCGTCCAGCGGCCGCCAGAATACCCAGTTGCGGTGCTTGAGGTCGTCGATGAACTCGAAGTCGGCCGGGAAGCCGCGCGGTGCCCGCGCCAGCACCTCGCTGTCGTCCAGGTCGAAGCCGCGGCGCAGCTTCGGGTCGTGGGCGACGCGCTTCCAGGTGGACGGGTTGTCGAGAATGAACTGGCGCACCTTGCGCTGGGTGTCCGGCTCCGGATGCCACAGCCCGGCGCCGACGAAACTCTCGCCCGGCTGCAGGTGGATGTAGAACGACGGCGCCGGGACTTCGCGGCGGCGTTCGTGGAACAGGCGCGCCCCCTGCCAGCTCTTGTACGGCGACTTGTCGTTGGAGAAGCGGGCGTCGCGGTAGATGCGGAACAGCGAGCCGCCGACGGTGCGCGGGTCGGCGCGGAAGTGCGGGCTGACCGTCGCCAGCGCCGGCTGCAGGTCGGTGATCAGGCGCAGGAACGGCTGGCGCACGTGCACCTCGTAGTCGGCGCGGTGGGCCTCGAACCAGGCCTTTTCGTTGTGGCGGGCGAGCCCGCGCAGGAACCTGAAACTGGCGTCGCTGAAATAGCTGGTCATAGCGTGTCTTGCAGTTCGCGGCCCCATTGCTCGAGCTGGTCCAGCAGGACCAGGCGGCCGCCGTTGCCGGCGTGCACGCCGCGCAGGGTGGCGATTTCCTCGAAGAAGCTGACGAAGGTGTATTCGGACAGGCCGCTGTCCTGCTGCAGGCGGTAGCGCCGGTAGTCGTCCCAGCGCTCGCGTTCGGCGGGGGCGAGGGTCTGCGGCCAGTTGCGCGCGCGGTAGCGGAACAGCAGCTCCGGCAGGCGCGGGTCGCGGAAGTCGAACGTGCGCGTGCCCAGCTCGGCCGGGGCAGTGGCACGCACCTGGCTGCACAGGCGCCTGTCGCCGTCGCCGCAGAAGCCGGCGTACAGCGAACCGTCGACGTCGCCGCTGTCGCGCTCGCGGCTGGCGGCGAACACCTGGCGGGCCTTCTCGGCCAGTTCCGCAGCATGCGCGCGCAGGCGTCCGGCGCGGGCGAGCAGGATGTCCGGGTCCAGTCCCAGCCGCTGGAAATCGGCGGCGCGCAGGTGCGCCCACGGCACCAGCATCGGCGAGCGGTTGAGGTGCACTTCCTTCAGCGGCACGCGGGCCACGCCTTCGGGCAGGTCGGCGGCCGGGGTGTAGAGACGGTCGGCGATACCGGCCGCGTCCTGCTCCAGCAGCGCGTCGACGTCGCCATCCAGGTCGAACACGATCACCCGGTTGGAGATCGAGGGGTGCACCGCCAGCGGCAGCACCACCGCCGCGCACATGCGCGCGGCCGGATAGCGCTGCGACACGTGCAGCACCGGCTGCATCGAGAACGGGTCCAGCAGGCCGGCGGCGTGGCGCTTGTCGCGCAGGCGCAGCGCGTAGTCCCACAGCCGCGGCTGCGCCTGGCGCAGCTTCCGCGCCAGGCCGATGGTGGCGTACACGTCCGACAGCGCCTCGTGGGCGTCGCCCTCGCGCACGTCGTTGGCCAGGGCCAGGTGCTCGAGCTTGAACGAGGTGGCGTCATCCTCGCGCTTCGGCCACTCGATCCCTTCCGGTCGCAGGGCATGGGCCAGGCGCAGCACGTCGAGCAGGTCCCAGCGCGAGTTGCCGTTGCGCCACTCGCGCTCGTACGGATCGAAGAAGTTGCGGAACAGGGTGTGGCGGACGAACTCGTCGTCGAAGCGCAGCGAGTTGTAGCCCAGCGTGCAGGTGCCCGGGCGCGCCATCTCCTCGACGATGCGCGCGGCCGCCTCGGCCTCCGGCAGGCCTTCGCGCAGCGCCTGCTGCGGGCTGATGCCGGTGATCATGGTCGCGGCGGGGGAGGGCAGCAGGTCCCCGGCCGGCTGCACGAAGAGACTGACCGGCTCCTCGACCTGGCGCAGGTCCGCATCGGTGCGCACCGCCGCGAACTGGGCGATGCGGCTGCGCCGCGGGTCGGCGCCGAAGGTTTCCAGGTCGTAGAACAGGAAGCTGTTGCTCATCCGCGCATCCTCATGCCGCATCCTGCAGCACCGGCAGGGCCTCGTGCACCTGCCGGTCCAGCGCCGCCCAGTCCAGTCCGGACAGATCGCTGCGACCGGCGGTGGCCTGCTCGAGGATGCGACGCTGGACCGTGCTGCGTTCCAGCGCCACCGCGTACGGGATGCGCATGAAGGTGACCATGGTGTAGTGGGGCACGAAGCGCGCCGGGTGGCGTTCCTGCAGCGCCCGCTCGAGTTCGCGCTGGAGCAGGAAGTCCGGGTCGTCGACGCGGTCGCGCATCTCGATGTAGTTCTCCAGGGCCATGGCCTGGATGGCGCGGGCGTTGGGCTTGCGCTCGGCCTCGAAGGCGGCGAACGCGGTGGCCAGGTCGCCGGCGTCGCGCTCCATGGCCTCGGCCAGGGCGACGCAGTCCTCGAAGGCGCAGTTCATGCCCTGGCCGTGGAACGGCACCATCGCGTGGGCGGCATCGCCCAGCAGCACCGCGCGGTTGCCCAGGTGCCAGCGGTCCAGGTACAGCGTGCCGAGCAGGCCGGGCGGATGGTGCTCCCAGTCGCGTTCCAGGTCGGGGATCAGAGGCAGCGCGTCGGGGAAGTCGCGCTCGAACAGGGCGCGCACCTCCGCGCCGCCGCGCACGCTGGCGAAGCTGGGTTCGTCGCTGCCGGGCTCGCCGTGGTTGGGCAGGAACAGGGTGACGGTGAAGGTGCGCTCGTCGTTGGGCAGGGCGATGCACATGTAGCGCCCGCGCGGCCAGATGTGCAGCGCGTGCGGCTCGATCATGAAGCCGCCATCCGGCGCCGGCGGGATGGTCAGTTCCTTGTAGGAATGGTCGAGGAACTCGGTGCGCTCGCCGAAGCCGGCCTTGCGCACCATCTCCGCGCGCAGCGCCGAACCGGCGCCATCGCTGCCGACCAGGGTCTCGAAGCGGATGTCGTGCGGCTGGTCGTCGCGGTCGTCGATCAGGCGCGCGTAGCCGGCGTCGAAATCCACCGTATGCAGGCGGCGGTGGAAATGGATCCGCGCGCCGGCGCGCTCGGCCGCCTCCAGCAGGGTGATGTTGAGGTCGGCGCGGTGCACCGACCAGATCACTTCGGAGTCGTCGCGGCCGTAACGCTGCAGCTGCAGCGAACCGTCCAGGCCGTGGATCATGCGCCCGCGCATCATCACCGCCTGGCGTATCACCTCGTCCTCGACGCCGGCGGCGCGCAGGGCGTGGCGGCCGCGTTCGGCCAGGGCCAGGTTGATCGAGCGTCCGGACTCGTAGCCCTTGATCCGCGGGTCGCCGCGGCGTTCGTACACGTCCACTTCCCAGCCGCGCCGCGACAGCAGGATCGCCAGCAGCGAGCCGGCCAGGCCGGCACCGACCAGGGTCAGGTGCCGGCGGCCGCCGGTATCGGGTTCAGAAGCCACGCCAGTGCTCCACTTCCTCGACGAAGCGCAGCACGTCGGAATAGCGGTTGTAGAGCGGCACCGGGCTGATCCGGATCACGTCCGGTTCGCGCCAGTCGCCGAGGATGCCGGTGTCGCGCAGGTATTCGAACAGCTCGCGCCCACGCTCGCGCCCGCCGGCCACGCGCAGCGACAGCTGGCAGCCGCGGCGTTCCTTTTCGGCCGGGGTGACGATTTCCAGCACGTCGCCCAGACGCTGGCGCACGAGGCTGTCGAGGAAGCCGGTCAGCTTCTCCGACTTGGCGCGCAGCGCGGCCATGCCGCCGGCGCGGTCGAACAGCTCCAGCGAGGCGCGCAGCGGCGCCATCGCCAGCACCGGCGGGTTGGACATCTGCCAGCCTTCGGCGCCGGCGGCCGGCACGAACTGCGGCGCCATGCGGAAGCGGGTCTCCGGATCGTGGCCCCACCAGCCGGCCAGCCGCGGCGTGCCGGCGTGGCCGTGGCGTTCGTGCACGAAGCAGCCGGCCACCGCGCCAGGCCCGGCGTTGACGTACTTGTAGTGGCACCACACCGCGAAGTCGGCGCCGCTGTCGTGCAGCGCCAGCGGCAGGTTGCCCACCGCGTGGGCCAGGTCGAAGCCGGCGACCGCGCCCTGCGCGTGCGCCAGGCGCGCGATCTCCACCAGGTCGAAGGCCTGGCCGGTGCGGTACTGGATGCCGGGCCACAGCACCAGCGCCAGGCGCGGGCCGTGTTCGGCGATGGCCCGTTCGATGGCCTGCATCGAGATGGTGCCGGCCGGTTCGTCCGCCTCGACCTCGACCAGCGCCTCCGCCGGATCGAAGCCGTGCAGGCGGATCTGCGATTCCACCGCGTGGCGGTCCGACGGGAACGCGCCGGCTTCGACCAGGATCACCCGCCGCTCGCGCGTGGGCCGGTAGAAGCTGGCCATCATCAGGTGCAGGTTCACCGTCAGCGTGTTCATCGCCACCACTTCGCCGGGCAGTGCGCCGACCAGCCGCGCCAGCGGCTCGCGCACCAGGCGGTGGTAGTGCATCCACGCGGTGTCGCCGCTGAAGTGGCCTTCGACCGCCTCGTTGGCCCACTTGTCCAGGACTTCCAGCACCTGCGCGCGCGCGCCGCGCGGCTGCAGGCCCAGCGAGTTGCCGACGAAGTAGGTCTGTTCGCGGTCGCGGTGTTTCGGGATCAGGAACTCGTTGCGCAATGCGCGCAGCGGATCGGCGGCGTCCAGGGCCAGGGCGTGGGTGCGGGTCTGCGGCATCGGGTCTTCGTGGAAGGTGTCAGGTGATGTCGGCAAGCGAATCGGGTTGCGGCGCGGGCCGGGCCGGACGCGGGTTGAGGTGGCCGCAATGGCGGCAGGTGCGGCGCTCCTCCGAACCGTGGAAGCGCTCGAACACCGGCGGGAAGTCCTGCTCGATGTCCCGCAGCTGGAAGTACTCCTCGTACAGCTTGTGGTTGCAGCGTTCGCAGTACCACAGCAGGCCGTCGAGCTCGCCGGGCAGGCGCCGGCGCTCGATCACCAGGCCGACGCCGCCGGCCATGCGCTGCGGCGAATGCGGAACGCGCGGCGGCAGCAGGAAGACCTCGCCGGCGCCGATCGGGATGTCGCGCACCGAGCCGGGGCCGCCCTCGGGGTTCTCCTGCACGCGCAGCACCATCTCGCCCTCGAGCTGGTAGAACCACTCCGGGCCTTCGTCCCAGTGGAAGTCGTTGCGCGCGTTGGGACCGCCGACCACCATCACGATGAAGTCGCCATCGTGGATGCACTTGTTGCCGACCGGTGGCTTCAGCAGGTGGCGGTGCTCGTCGATCCAGGCCTGCAGGTTGAGGGGGGCGGGCAGCATGGGGGTTCCTGCGGGAGGGCGCCGGCCGGCGCGGGGTCAGCGGATCTCGCGGTCCTGGCAGATGCGCGCCAGCGCGGCCTCGTACTTCGGTTCCAGGTCCTCGATGCGGTCCACGTCCATGCCCAGGTGGTGGACGCGGCCGTCGCGCAGGCTGTAGACCCAGCCGTGCACGGTCAGGTCCTGGCCGCGGTCCCAGGCGTCGCGGATCACGTGGGTCTTGCACACGTTGACCACCTGCTCGAGCACGTTGAGCTCGCACAGGCGCGCGTGCTGGACCTCGGTGTCGCCTGCGTCGTGCAGGCAGCCTTCGTGGTGCTCGGCCACGTCGGTGACGTGTCGGATCCAGTTGTCGACC
This sequence comes from Pseudoxanthomonas suwonensis J47, assembly GCF_000513955.1. Classification (GTDB taxonomy): domain Bacteria; phylum Pseudomonadota; class Gammaproteobacteria; order Xanthomonadales; family Xanthomonadaceae; genus Pseudoxanthomonas; species Pseudoxanthomonas suwonensis_C. Next base: position 58,486 of record NZ_KI911328.1, on the reverse strand, counting down.
AGGCCCAGGCGCTGGCGGGTGAGGGCGGCATACACGCCGCCGCAGCCGTAGTGGCCCACCACCAGGATGTGCTTGACCTTCAGCACGTCGACCGAGAACTGGATCACCGACAGGCAGTTGAGGTCGGTGTGGACCACGACGTTGGCGACGTTGCGGTGGACGAAGACTTCGCCCGGCGCCATGTCGATGATCTGGTTGGCCGGCACGCGCGAGTCGGAGCAGCCGATCCACAGGTATTCGGGGGCCTGCTGTTCGGACAGTCGCGAGAAGAAGCCGGGGTCCTCGGCGCGCACGCGCTCGGACCAGGCATGGTTGCGTCGGATCAGTTCGTGGAGGTCGTCGGCCATGCCGGCATTATCACAGACCTGCGCGCGCCTGCCGCGTGCCTTCGCGGCCGTCCGTTCACGTTCGATCGCGGCGGGCGAGGCGGTCGGCCATCAATGCCGCGACTTCCATCGCGTTTTCGCCCGGCAGCGCACGCAGGCCGTCGATCGCGCCCTGCACATTCGCCGGCGGATGGTTCTGGTTGAGCTTGAACTTCAGCTCGATCCGGCTGGCCTCGAAGCGGAAGCCGACGATGCCGCGCAGCTGGCGGCGCTCGCGCGGGTCGTCGTGGTCGTAACGCCACCGGCCGCCGACGCCGGGTTCGAAGCGTTCGCCGAGGCGGGCGACGATCGAGGCCAGCGCGGCCTCGTCGTGCAGCGGCTGCAGCGTGCCGTACAGGTGCGCGGCGGCGTAGTTCCAGGTCGGCACGCGCGCCATCTCCGCCTTGTCCGGATACCAGTCCGGCGAGACGTAGTGGTGCGGGCCGTGCACGACGAGCAGGGCGCCGCCGGCATGGCCTGCCTGCGGGTTGGGCCTGGCCCAGTGGCCTTCCAGCAGCACGCGATCGCCGTCGCGGGCGTAGAGCACCGGCAGGTGGGTGGCCAGTGGCAGCCCGTCGGCGCCGGTGGTCACCAGGGTGGCGAAGGGATCGCGCGCCAGCAGCCAGTCCAGGCCGGCCAGGTCGGTTTCGGCGAAGGACGGTGGCGTGTACACCGTCGTCCCGGCTCAGGCGCGGCGGCCGAGGCTGACGTTCATCAGCGGCAGCAGGGCCTCGTCGCTGTCGGCGCGCGGCGGGGCGACCTCGTCCAGCGAGAAGCCCCGTTCCAGCGCGTCGTCCTCGTCCAGGCCGTCGAACTCGACGTAGCCGGCGTCCAGCAGCATCGAGCGGGCGGTGTCCTCGCTGTCGTAGGCGTGCAGGTTGCCTTCGTGGTCGAGGACCTCGGCGGTGCCGGCCTCACGTTCGCGCAGGCGCGCCCAGAGCAGTTGGCGGCCGAGGGTGGCGATCCACCAGGTGTCGTTCATGCAACCTCCGCTAGCAGCCAGAGCAGGGCCGCCATCGACAGGCCGGCAATGACCGTGAAAAGGGAAATGCGCGCCGGCGTGGCCAGCCCGCTGAGCGAGCCGTCGCGCACGGAGCGGTAGCCGCCGCTGAGCAGCCAGCGCAGCGCCGCCGGGTCGATGAAGGCGCCAGGGCCGAAATCGGCCTCGGTGCCGGCGTGGCGGTCGCGGATGTGGACCAGGGTCAGAGGCCAGAAGATCACGAAGGCGCTGGCGCCGGCGATGGCCACTCCCACGAAGCACAGGGCGAAGAACAGGAGCATTGAGGGCCGGGATTCGTGATTCGGGATCCGTGATTCGAAAAGGCAGCGCCTCCGCGTTCCCGCCGGGGAACGCGGAGGTGGGGCGCCTTAGAACTCGGCGCTGCCGGGGGCGCGGGGGTAGGCGATCGCGTCGCGGATGTTGGCCAGGCCGCAGACGTAGACCACCAGGCGCTCGAAGCCCAGGCCGAAGCCGGCGTGCGGCACGCCGCCGTAGCGGCGCAGGTCGCGGTACCACTGGTAGTGTTCGGGCTCCAGGCCGAACTGGGCCATGCGCGCGTCGAGCACGTCCAGGCGTTCCTCGCGCTGCGAGCCGCCGATGATCTCGCCGATGCCCGGGGCCAGCACGTCCATCGCCGCGACGGTCTTGCCGTCGTCGTTCAGGCGCATGTAGAAGGCCTTGATGTGCTCGGGGTAGTTTATCACCACCACCGGGCGGCCGACGTGCTCCTCGGTCAACCAGCGCTCGTGCTCGGTCTGCAGGTCCAGGCCCCATTCGACCGGGAACTCGAACTTTTTGCCCGAAGCCTGCAGCAGGCGGATCGCCTCGCTGTAGTCGATGCGCTCGAACGGCGCGTTGATGAACGACTCCAGGCGGGTGATCGCGTCCTTCTGCACGCGCTCGGCGATGAAGGCCATGTCGTCGGCGCGCTCGGCCAGCACCGTGCGGAACAGGTACTTGAGGAAGTCCTCGGCCAGGTCGGCGTCGGCGGCCAGGTCGGCGAAGGCGACCTCCGGCTCGATCATCCAGAACTCGGCCAGGTGGCGGGTGGTGTTGGAGTTCTCGGCGCGGAAGGTCGGGCCGAAGGTGTAGACCTTGCTCAGGGCCAGGGCATAAGCCTCGACGTTGAGCTGGCCGGACACGGTCAGGAAGGTTTCCTTGCCGAAGAAGTCGCGCGAGAAGTCGATCTCGCCATCCTTCGTGCGCGGCAGGTTGGCCAGGTCCAGGGTCGAGACCCGGAACATCTGGCCGGCGCCCTCGGCGTCGGAGGTGGTGATGATCGGCGTGCTGATCCAGTAGAAGCCGCGCTCGTGGAAGAACCGGTGCACGGCCTGGGCCAGGCAGTGGCGGATGCGGGTCACCGCGCCGAACAGGTTGGTGCGCGGGCGCAGGTGGGCGTACTCGCGCAGGTATTCCAGCGAGTGCTGCTTGGGCTGCATCGGGTAGGTCAGCGGGTCCTCGACCCAGCCGACGACCTCGATCTTCGAGGCCTGGATCTCGAAGCTCTGGCCCTGGCCCTGCGACGGCACCAGGGTGCCGGTGGCGACCACCGAGCAGCCGGTGGTCAGGTGCTTGACCTCGGACTCGTAGTTGTCGAGCGTGGCCGGGGCCACTACCTGGATCGGGGCGAAGCAGGATCCGTCGCTGACGTTGACGAAGCTCAGCCCGGCCTTGGAGTCCCGGCGGGTGCGCACCCAGCCGCGGACCGTGACCTCGCCGCCCGCGGCGACCTTGCCCGCGAGCGCATGTTCGACGCTGACCACCGTCATGGCTTGAATCCTTGTGTCCTGGAGCCCATCTGGGAAGGGCGGAAGTGTAGCGGCTGCGCCCCCGCGGGCGCGAGCCGCCGCGCCGCTGCGTTCCATCCCGAACGGCAATGCCGACAGGGGCGGGACAGCCTCGACGCCTATAATCGCCGGGCCACCACGGAGATGCACCCCATGCCAGTCACCCTCACCCCCATCGCCCTGGAACGCGTCCAGCGCTTCCTGCAGCGCGACCCGGCCGCCCTGGGCCTGCGCTTCGGCGTGGAGCGCACCGGCTGCTCGGGCTGGGGCCACGTGGCCGACCTGGCCCGCGAGCAGCGCGAGGGCGACGCCGTGTTCGAGCAGGACGGCGTGCGGATCTACGTCGACGCGCAGAGCCTGCCGCTGGTCGACGGCACCGAGATCGATTTCGCCCGCCAGGGCCTGGGCGAGGGCTTCGTGTTCCGCAACCCGAATGCCACCGCCGAATGCGGCTGCGGCGAAAGCTTCACCACCGGGCCGGCCTGAGCTGATCCGCGCTGGCCGGAGGCCCTGTCCTCCGGCATGGCCGCCGCGCGGCCGTACGCGCTAGGCTTGGGCGCTTCCAGATCCGCCCGGAGTCCCGATGCGTCGTACCGTCCTGGCCGTTGCCCTGGCCGCCTGCTGCTTCCCCGTGTTTTCCGCCGAGCCGGCGACGTCCGCGGCCGCGACCGCGTCGCGCAACGAGGCCTCCGCCGCGCTGCACCGCCTGTTCGACAGCGAATGGGAGCGCAACCTGCGCGAGTCGCCGGAGAACGCCGCCTACCTGGGTGACCACCGCTACGACGACCGCTGGACCGACATGAGCCTGGAGGCGATCCAGCGCCGCGAGGCCGCCGACCGCGAGGCGCTGGCCGCGCTGCGCCGGATCGACCGCGCCGCGCTGTCGGCGGAGGACCAGCTCAACTACGACACCTTCCTGTGGCTGCAGGAGCGGGCGGTGGAGCGCCAGCGCTTCCGCGAATACCTGCAGCCGATCGGCCACCAGGGCGGGGTGCAGACCGCCGATGGCATCGCCGAGATCCTGCCGTTCGCCAGCGCCGCCGACTACCGCAACTGGATCGCCCGCCTGCAGGCGCTGCCGCAGGTGCTGGAGCAGACCGCCGCGCTGATGCGCGCCGGCATCGAGGCCGGCAGCCTGCCGCCGAAGGTGCTGATGCAGCGCGTTCCCGGGCAGATCGCCGCGCAGGTGGTGGAGGATCCGGAGGCCAGTCCGTTCTACCGCCCGTTCCGGAAGATGCCCGACGCGATCCCGGCGGCCGAGCAGGCGGCGCTGCGCGCGCAGGCCAGGGCCGCCATCAGCGGCAAGGTGGTGCCGGCCTACCGCGAGTTCGGCCGCTTCTTCGAGGCCGAGTACCTGCCGCGCACCCGCGACAGCATCGCCGCCACCGACCTGCCGGATGGCAAGGCGTACTACGACTTCCTGGCCGGCTGGTACACGACCACCCGCCTGACCGCCGACGAGATCCACCAGATCGGCCTCGAGGAAGTGGCGCGGATCCGCGCCGGGATGGAGAAGATCCGCGAGGAAGTCGGCTTCAAGGGCGACCTCAAGGCCTTCTTCCAGCACCTGCGCACCGATCCGCAGTTCTTCTACAAGGACCCGGCCGACCTGCTGGAGGCCTACCAGGCCCTGGCCAAGCGCATCGACCCGGAGCTGGTGAAGGTGTTCCGCACCATCCCGCGCCAGCCCTACGGCGTGCGCGCGATCCCCGACAACATCGCCCCGGACACCACCACCGCCTACTACCAGCCCGGCGCGGTGGACGGCAGCCGCGCCGGCTTCTACTACGTCAACCTGTACAAGCCCGAGGCGCGGCCGAAGTGGGAGATGCTGGCGCTGTCGCTGCACGAGGCGGTGCCGGGCCACCACTTCCAGTTCGCCCGCGGCGCCGAGCTGCCGGGGCTGCCGCTGTTCCGCCGCTCGGCCTACTTCGTCGCCTACGGCGAGGGCTGGGGCCTGTACGCCGAGCGCCTGGGCTACGACATGGGCCTGTACGACGACCCGTACGACCGCATGGGCCAGCTGGCCTACGACATGTGGCGCGCGGTGCGCCTGGTGGTCGACACCGGCATGCACGCCAAGGGCTGGAGCCGGCAGCAGGCGATCGACTTCTTCATGGACAACTCGCCCAAGACCGAGCAGGACGTGGTCAACGAGATCGACCGCTACATCGCCTGGCCGGGCCAGGCCCTGGCCTACAAGATCGGCCAGCTGAAGATCTCGGCCCTGCGCGAGGAGGCCGCGCGCGAGCTGGGTCCGGCCTTCGACGTGCGCGACTTCAACGATGCGGTGCTGGAGGCCGGATCGGTACCGCTGGAGACGCTGGAGGCGCATGTCCGCGGCTGGATTGCCGGGCGCAAGAAAAAATCAGATTGAACTTCATTCAGTTGCGAGACATTCTTCCAGTGATTAGTCACGTCACGATCCTGCCCCGCGCATTACCGCGGGGCAGGGGGAAATCCGCCCGGAGCCGGGCGCGAACCCGCGGGTTTGCGCCCAAGTGACTGAGCCGGCATAATTTCCGGCTTCCTGCGGCACGCTGCCGGCAGGAACCCTTGCCCCACCGCTTCCGTTCCGGTCGACGGGGGGCTGCCAGGCCCGCAAGGGCCGCATCCACGAGGAAACCAACGATGCGTCATTACGAAATCGTGTTCCTGGTCCATCCGGACCAGAGCGAGCAGGTCCCGGCGATGATCGAGCGCTACAAGACGATCATCGAGGGCGGCAACGGCACCGTGCACCGCCTGGAAGACTGGGGCCGCCGCCAGCTGGCCTACCCGATCCAGAACCTGGTCAAGGCCCACTACGTCCTGTTCAACATCGAGGCCTCGCAGGCCGTCCTGGACGAGCTGGTCGAGACCTTCCGCTTCAACGACGCGATCCTGCGCCACCTGGTCATCCGCCGCGACGGCCCGGAGACCGAGCAGTCGCTGATCATGAAGAGCAAGGACGAGAAGGGCGACAAGCCCGAGCGTGGCGAGCGCCGCCGCCGTGACGAGGAAGGCGAGGGCAGCGCCCCCGCCGCCGCCGCCGAAACCGACGGCGACAACGCCGAAGCCGCCGCCTAAGGAGCACAGCCATGTCCAAGTTCTTCCGCCGCCGCAAGTTCTGCAAGTTCACTGCCGAGGGCGTCAAGGAGATCGATTACAAGGATCTCAACACCCTGCGCCAGTACCTGACCGAGAACGGCAAGATCGTCCCGAGCCGCGTGACCGGCACCAAGTCGCGTTACCAGCGCCAGCTGTCGACCGCGATCAAGCGCGCCCGTTACCTGGCCCTGATCCCGTACACCGACAACCACGACATCTGATCCTGCGGGTCCCTGGCGACAGCCCGCACGTCCCCGTGCAGGCTGTCGGCTAAAGGCACTCCAGAGCTGGTTGTCAACACAAACGTCCGATCCGGACAGCAATCGTTGCCGCGCCCGCCATGGCGCGGCTAACGGATAGAGGAGCAATACGATGGAACTGATCCTTCTGCAGAAGGTCACCAACCTGGGCAACCTCGGCGACAAGGTCACCGTGAAGCCGGGTTACGGCCGCAACTTCCTGGTCCCGCAGGGCAAGGCCGTGCCGGCCACCGCCGCCAACCTGGCCGAGTTCGAGGCCAAGCGCGCCGAGTACGAAGCCAAGGCCAAGGCCCTGCTCGACGACGCCCAGGGCCGCCTGGCCAAGCTGGAAGGCGCCAGCGTGACCGTCAAGGCCAACGCTTCGACCGAAGGCAAGCTGTACGGCTCGGTCGGCCCGCGCGACATCGCCGAGGCCTTCACCGCCGCCGGCCTGCCGCTGGAGAAGAGCGAAGTGGTGATGGGCGAAGGCCCGATCCGCCACACCGGCGAGTTCGACGTGACCGTGCACCTGCACGCCGACGTCGAGACCACCGTCAAGGTCGTGGTCGAGCCGGAAGCCTGATCGGCCCCTGGTCCGCAGTACCCGACGGAGGGCGCCGCAAGGCGCCCTTCGTTTTTCCGGCCCGTCGCAGCCGCTGAGATGTCCACGGGTTATGCACAGGGTTGTGCATGGCGTTGGCACTGGCCGGCGCATACGATGGGCCGCTGCTCCACTGGTCCATTCCGGCCGCGCGCCCACGCGCCCGGCCGTATAGAGGAACGTCCCGAATGTCCGCACGCCCCGGTTTCCGCAAAGACCGCGAACGCGACAGCAGCAGCGATGGCCGTATCGAACACCTGCGCGTCCCGCCGCATTCGGTCGAGGCCGAACAGGCGGTGCTCGGCGGCCTGATGCTGGCGCCGGAGTCGTACGACAGCGTCGGCGACATCCTGGTCGAGAAGGACTTCTACCGCCGCGACCACCAGCTGATCTACCGCGCCATCCGCGAGCTGGCCGAGAAGAACCAGCCGTTCGACGCGGTGACCCTGGGCGAGTGGTTCGACTCGCAGGGCTTCTCCGAGCAGATCGGCGGCGGCGCCTACCTGGTGGAGCTGGTCACCACCACGCCCTCGGCGGCCAACATCCGCGCCTACGCGGAGATCGTCCGCGACAAGGCGGTGCTGCGCCAGCTGATCGAGGTCGGCACCGACATCGTCAACAACGGCTTCCAGCCCGAGGGCCGCGACAGCGCCGAACTGCTGGCCAAGGCCGAGCAGGAAGTGTTCGCGATCGCCGAGGCCGGCGCACGCGGCCGTACCGACTTCACCGGCCTCAACACCGCGCTGCGCGACGCCTTCGAGGTGCTGCAGAAGCGCTTCGAGAGCGGCGGCAACATCACTGGCCTGCCGACCGGCTACACCGAGTTCGACAACATCACCGCCGGCCTGCAGCCGACCGACCTGATCATCCTCGCGGCGCGCCCGGCGATGGGCAAGACCACCTTCGCGCTGAACATCGCCGAGTACGCGGCGATCAAGTCGAAGAAGGCCGTGGCCGTGTTCTCGATGGAAATGTCGGCCGCGCAGCTGGCGCTGCGCCTGATCTCCTCCAACGGCCGGGTCAATGCCCAGCGCCTGCGCACCGGCCAGCTCGAGGACGAGGACTGGAGCCGGGTGACCGCGGCCATCCGCATGCTCAAGGAAACCAAGATCTTCATCGACGACACCCCGGCGCTGTCGCCGGACGTGCTGCGCTCAAAGTGCCGCCGCCTCAAGCGCGAGCACGGCCTGGGCCTGGTGGTGATCGACTACCTGCAGCTGATGCAGGTGCCGGGCAACAACGAGAACCGCGCCACCGAGATCTCGGAAATCAGCCGGTCGCTCAAGGCCCTGGCCAAGGAGCTCAACGTGCCGGTGATGGCCCTGTCCCAGCTCAACCGTTCGCTGGAAACGCGTACCGACAAGCGCCCGGTGATGGCCGACCTGCGCGAATCGGGCGCCATCGAGCAGGACGCGGACATCATCCTGTTCATCTACCGCGACGAGTACTACAACAAGGAAAACTCGCCGGACAAGGGCCTGGCCGAGGTCATCATCGGCAAGCACCGCAGCGGTCCGACCGGCTCGGTGAAGCTGAAGTTCTTCGGCGAGTACACCCGCTTCGACAACCTCAGCCACGACTCGGTGGGCAGCTTCGAGTAGGCCGGCGCCCGTGCCGCGGGCCGCCTGCCGGATCCGTGGCGCCAGACACAATCCGCTCATGGTGGGGCCCGTATGCTCCCGTGCACCCGGCCGGACGGCCGTGATTCCCCTGCACAGGAGCGTGTCCCATGACCAAGAACAACATCCTCGCCGGCACCGCCATGCTCGTGGCCGTGCTCGTCGCCGGCTGCCAGACCACCGACCCGTACAGCGGGCAGCGCCAGCAGAACCGCACCGGCACCGGCGCGCTGATCGGCGCGGGCATCGGCATCGCCGCCGGCCTGCTGACCGGCGACAGCGCGGTCGAGCGCCGCCAGCACGCCCTGGTCGGCGCCGGCCTGGGCGGCCTGGCCGGCGCGGCCGTCGGCAACTACCAGGACCGCCAGCAGGCGGCGCTGCGCGAGAAGCTGCAGGGCACCGGCGTGGACGTGGCGCGCAAGGGCGACAACATCACCCTCAACATGCCCGGCAACGTCACCTTCGCCTTCAACAGCGCCAACATCGACCCGCAGTTCTACACCGTGCTCAACGACGTGGCCGGCGTGCTGCGCGAGTACAACCAGACCGTGGTCGAGGTCGCCGGCCACACCGACAGCGTCGGCAGCGACGAGGTCAACCAGCGGCTGTCCGAGCAGCGCGCCGAAGCGGTGGCCTCGTACCTGGCCGCGCAGGGCGTGCAGCGCGAGCGCCTGATCACCGTCGGCGGCGGCAAGCGCTACCCGATCGCCAGCAACGACACCGAGGCCGGTCGCGCCGCCAACCGCCGCGTGGAAATCACCCTGGTCCCGATCCAGTCCTGACCCGGCCGGCTCAGCCGGCCACTTCGGCCAGCACGCGCTCGCCCTCGCGGCGGGCGCTTTCCGCGGCCTCGGCCGCGGCGGCATCTTCCGTCGCGGCTGCCGCGTTCGCAGCCGCGGTGCACTGCGACGGGCAGTGCACCATCATGTAGTCGGCGTTCGAGCTCAGCCGCTCGACCAGGAAGTCGACGAAGGCGCGCACCTTCGGCGACATCATCCGGCCACCGGGGAACACCGCGTTGAATTCCACCTCCGGGCCGGTCCAGCCGGCCAGGACGCGACGCAGCGCGCCGCCCTCGACATAGGGCTTGACGCCGACGTCGGTGGCCAGGGTCAGGCCTTCGCCGCTCAGCAGCGGGCCCAGCAGTGCCGACGGATCGTTGGCCACCATCAGTGCGTTGACCGGGTATTCCACCGTGCGCGTGCCGTCGGTGAGCGGCCAGGTGATGCGGTTGGGATGGGCGTGGTAGTGCTTACGCACCGCGATGATGCGGTGGTGCTGCAGCTCGTCCGGATGCAGCGGTTCGCCGTGGCGCTCGATGTATAGCGGGCTGGCGAACACCTGGGTGCGGAACGCGGCCAGGCGCCGGGCGACCAGGGTCGAGTCGGGCAGGGCGCCCGCGCGCAGCGCCACGTCGATGTCGCTGCCGATCACGTCGACCGGTTCGTTGCTCATGTGCATGTCCAGGCGCACTTCCGGGTACTGCGCGTGGAAGGCGCCCAGCAGCGGCGAGATCCAGGCGATGCCGATCGAGTAGGGCACGCTGAAGCGCAGCCACCCGCGCGGTCCGCCCTGCAGCTGGCCGACCGCGCCTTCGGCTTCCTCCAGTTCGCGGGCGATGCGCTGGCAGTGTTCGTAGTACACGCTGCCCGCTTCGGTGAGGCCGAGGCGGCGCGTGGTCCGGTGCAGCAGCTGCGCGCCGAGGCGCGTTTCCAGTTCCTGCACCTTGCGGCTGACGGTGGTCTTGGGAAGTCCGAGCGAACGGGCGGCGGCGATGAAGCTGCCCTGGTCGACAACCTTGACGAAGACCAGGGTGTCGTTGAGGTCGAATGCCATGCGGGGGAGGGCTCCGGGGTGGGGGAAGGGATTGGCCCTGCGGCGGGATGATTATTCCCTCAAATCCAGACTAATCAAGTCCGGATTTGAGGCGTAACTTCGCAATCCGTTCCCCCACCCTGGATTGCCGACATGCGTCTGGCCCGGCTGCTCTCCCGCCTTTTCGGCGCCGCGTCCCCCAGTGCCGACAACGATTTCCGCCTGCCGACCCTCGGGGAAAGCAGGCCGCACGGGCATTTCCGCGAATTCACCGCCCCGCGGCGGCTGCAGCGCGGCGGCGTGGCGGTGGGGCGCAAGTCGTCGAAGTGCGCCGACATGCCGGATGGGATTATCCCGTGCGTGGGAGGAAATATCCCGTGAGCGGGACGCTGGCTCCCGAAGTGCTGGTGCTCGGCGCCAGCGGCCGCGTCGGCGCCGGCATCGTCGCCGCGCTGCTCGAGGCGGGCAGCCCGGTGCTGGCCGTCGGCCGCGATCCGCAACGCCTGCAGGCCCTGGCCGAAGCGCATGCCGACGAGCCGGCGCTGCAGGTGCTCGCCGGTTCGGTGGCCGGCGACCGCCAGGCTTCGGCGCTGGCGCGCCGCATCGCCGGACGCGAGCGCCCGCTGCGCGCGGTGGTGGATGCGGTGGCCGCGCCGCGGCGCAGCGCGCGCCTGCTGGACCGTCCGGTCGCGGCGCTGCGCCGCAGCCTCGACGAGGACCTGCTGCCGCACCTGGCCGCAGCCCGGCACCTGCTGCCGCTGCTGCGCAGCCAGTCGATCGACACGCGCTACGTACTGGTCGGCGGGCCGCATACCCGCAACGGCTGGGCCGGCTACGGGCATGCCTCGGTAAGCATCGCCGCCTCGCGGATGCTGGCCCAGGTGCTGCACGAGGAAGCGCAGGCGCTGGGCGTGCGCCTGCAGATGCTGGCGGTCGATGCACCGGTCTGGGCCGCCGACAACGCCGCGCGCGCCTGCGCCGGCTGGCACAGCGCACTGGGCGTCGGTCGCGGCGTGGTGTCGCTGCTGTCCTCGAGCTCCGGTGCCGCGCGCGGCGTCGTCGAGTTCACGCCCACCTCCACTTCCGGCCCGGCATCGCTGCTGGCCTGCGATTACGCCCCGGTATTGCGCGCCGCGACCGGCACTTCCGGCAGCCGGTGCGGGTAACCGGCGCCCCTCCTTCCCCCAGAGGAACCACCCCCATGACCCTCCATACCGACAACCACGAAACGGGCAACACCCTGCGTTCCGCACCGCGGCTGGCGCCGCGCCTGCTGGTGCTGGCCACCGGCGTCGCCATGGCCGTGGCCGTGCTGGCCGGCTGCAGCGGCGGCCAGGCCAGCGAACAGCACGCACCACCGCCGCAGGTCGGCGTCGCCGAGGTACCGGTGCAGCCGGTGCAGCAGTGGGACGAGTTCAGCGGCCGCATCGAGGCGATCGAAAGCGTCGACCTGCGTCCGCGCGTCTCCGGCTACATCGAGCAGGTGAACTACCGCGAAGGCCAGGAAGTGAAGAAGGGCGACGTGCTGTTCACCATCGACGCGCGCAGCTACCGCGCCGAACTGGACCGCGCCGAGGCCGCGCTGGCCCGCGCCCAGGCCCAGGCCGGGCTGGCGCGCAGCGAGGCCGAGCGTGCCCGCCGGCTGTCCGAGGAACAGGCGATCTCGCAGGAGACCTACGAGCAGCGTCGCGCCGCCGCCGCCCAGGCGCAGTCGGACCTGGCCGCCGCACGCGCCGCGGTCGAGACCGCACGGCTCAACCTGGAATGGACGAAGGTGCGTTCGCCGATCGACGGCCGCGCCGGTCGCGCCCTGGTCACCGCCGGCAACCTGGTGGTCGCCGGCGACGCCTCCAGCGTGCTGACCACGGTGGTGTCGCTGGACCGCGTGCACGTGCACTTCGACGCCGACGAGCGCAGCTTCCTGCGCTACGCCGAGCTGGCCCGCAGCGGCAAGCGCGCCAGCGAACGCGACGGCACCCTGCCGGTGCAGGTGGCGCTGGCGGACGAGCAGGGCTTCCCGCACGCGGGCACCATCGACTTCCTCGACAACCAGGTCGACCGCAGTACCGGCACCATCCGTGCCCGCGCCGTGCTCGACAACGCCGACCGCCGCTTCACCCCGGGCCTGTACGCGCGCGTGCGCCTGCCGGGCAGCGGCCGCTTCGAGGCGGCGCTGGTCGACGACAAGGCCGTGCTCACCGACCAGGACCGCAAGTACGTCTATGTGGTCGACGGCGAGGGCAAGGCGCAGCGCCGCGACATCGTGCTGGGCCGGCTCACCGAGGTCGATGGCGAGCCCTTGCGCATCGTGCAGAGCGGCCTCGAGGCCGGCGACAAGGTGATCGTCAGCGGCGTGCAGAAGGTGTTCTTCCCGGGCATGCCGGTGCAGCCGCAGGCCGTGGCGATGACCGCGAAGGCCCGTACCGCCGACGCCGTGGCCAGGCGATGACCTGAGTTTTTCCGGTTGCGCACGGACGCGCGCCGGACCCCTTTGCCCGTCCCCTGCCAGACCCCTCCCCCGGTTGCTCCCCCGGGTGGGGGACGGGCCCTTTCTTTCCCGGATCCAAGGACCACCCCCATGGACTTCTCACGTTTCTTCATCGACCGGCCGATCTTCGCCGCGGTGCTGTCGATCGTGATCTTCGCCGCCGGCCTGATCTCGATCCCGCTGCTGCCCATCGGCGAGTACCCCGACGTGGTGCCGCCTTCGGTGGTGGTGCGCACGGTGTACCCCGGCGCCAACCCGAAGGTGATTTCCGAGACGGTGGCCACGCCGCTGGAGGAAGCGATCAACGGCGTCGAGGACATGATGTACCTCAAGTCCGTCGCCGGTTCCGACGGCGTGCTGCAGCTGACCGTGACCTTCCGTCCGGGCACCGACCCGGACGAGGCCGCGGTGCGCGTGCAGAACCGCGTCGCCCAGGCGCAGGCGCGCCTGCCGGAGGACGTGCGCCGGCAGGGCGTGACCACGCAGAAGCAGTCGCCGGTGTTCCTGATGGTCGTGCACCTGACCTCCAGCGACGGCCAGTACGACTCGCTGTACCTGCGCAACTACATGCGCCTGCACGTCAAGGACGAGCTGGTGCGGATCCCGGGCGTGGGCGACGCGCAGCTGTTCGGCGGCGGCGACTACGCCATGCGCCTGTGGCTGGACCCGGACAAGATCGCCGCCCGCGGCATGACCGCCGGCGACGTGCTGCGCGCGGTGCGCGAGCAGAACGTGCAGGTCTCCGCCGGCCAGCTCGGCGCCGAGCCGATGCCCAACGGCAGCGACTTCCTGCTGCCGATCAACGCCAAGGGCCGCTTGGAAAGCGTCGAGGAGTTCGGCGGCATCGTCCTCAAGAGCGGCGCCGACGGCCAGGTCGTGCGCCTGGCCGACGTGGCCCGGATCGAGCTGGCCGCCGGCGACTACACCCTGCGCGCGCGCCTGGACGGCAAGAACGCCGCGGCCATCGGCATCTTCCAGGCCCCCGGCGCCAACGCGCTGGAGATCCGCGACGCGGTGGTCGAGAAGATGGCGGAGATCCGCCGGACCCTGCCGCCGGGCGTGGAGATCCAGTCGATCTACGACACCACGATCTTCGTCCGCGACTCGATCAAGTCTGTGATCAGCACGCTGCTGGAGGCCACCCTGCTGGTGGTGCTGGTGGTGATCCTGTTCCTGCAGACCTGGCGCGCCTCGATCATCCCGCTGCTGGCGGTGCCGGTGTCGGTGGTGGGTACCTTCGCGGTGCTGTACCTGCTGGGCTACTCGATCAACACGTTGACCCTGTTCGGCCTGGTGCTGGCGATCGGCATCGTGGTCGACGACGCCATCGTGGTGGTGGAGAACGTCGAGCGCCACATCGAGGACGGCCACTCGCCGCTGCAGGCTGCGCACCTGGCCATGCGCGAGGTGTCCGGGCCGATCATCGCCATCGCCCTGGTGCTGTGCGCGGTGTTCGTGCCGATGGCCTTCCTGACCGGCGTGACCGGCCAGTTCTACCAGCAGTTCGCGGTGACCATCGCCATCTCCACGGTGATCTCGGCGGTCAACTCGCTGACCCTGTCGCCGGCGCTGGCGGCCAAGCTGCTGCGTCCGCACGGCGCGGAGAAGGACCGCCCGACCCGGATCATCGAGCGCCTGTTCGGCTGGGCCTTCCGTCCGTTCAACCGCTTCTTCAAGCGCAGCTCCGAGCGCTACGAGCAGGCGGTGTCGCGCACCCTCAACCGGCGTGGCGCGGTGTTCGCGGTCTATGCGCTGCTGCTGGTCGGTGCGGGCGTGATGTTCAACGCGGTGCCGGCCGGGTTCATCCCGGTGCAGGACAAGTTGTACCTGATCGCCGGCGTGAAGATGCCGGAAGGCGCCTCGATCGAGCGCACCGACGCGGTGCTCAAGCGCATGGCGGCGATGGCCGCGGAAGTGGAGGGCGTGCAGAACGAGGTCGCGTTCCCGGGCCTGAACCCTCTGCAGTTCACCAATACCCCGAACAACGGCGTGGTGTTCTTCACCCTCAAGCCCTTCGGCGAGCGCAAGGCCAGCGCCGAGCAGATCACCGCCGAGCTCAACCAGCGCTTCTCCACCATCCAGGAGGGCTTCACCTTCGCCTTCATGCCGCCGGCCATCCAGGGCCTGGGCAACGGTTCGGGCTGGTCGCTGTTCGTCGAGGACCGCACCCGCCTGGGCTATGGCGAGCTGCAGAACGCGGTGCAGGCATTCCAGGGCGCGGCGGCGCAGGCACCGGGGCTGGGCTTCCCGATCTCCAGCTACCAGGCCAACGTGCCGCAGCTGGACGCCGTGGTCGACCGCGTCCAGGCCAAGGCCCAGGGCGTGCCGCTGACCGAGCTGTTCGAGACCCTGCAGACCTACCTGGGTTCGGCCTACGTCAACGACTTCAACATGTTCGGCCGCACCTGGCAGGTCATCGCCCAGGCCGACGCGCCGTTCCGTGACGACGTCACCGACATCGCCAACCTGCGCACGCGCAACGCCGCCGGCGAGATGGTGCCGATCGGCTCGATGGTCGACATCCGCCAGACCTACGGTCCGGACCCGGTGATCCGCTTCAACGGCTATCCGGCCGCCGACCTGATGGGCGACGCCGACCCGCGCGTGCTGTCCTCGGGCGAGGCGATGGCCAAGGTCGAGGAGCTGGCCGCGCAGGTCCTGCCGCCGGGCATGGACATCGACTGGAGCGACCTGAGCTACCAGCAGGCGACCCAGGGCAAGGCGGCGCTGGTGGTGTTCCCGCTGGCGGTGCTGTTGGCCTTCCTGGTGCTGGCCGCGCTGTACGAGAGCTGGACCCTGCCGCTGGCGGTGATCCTGATCGTGCCGATGACCATGCTGTCCGCGCTGCTGGGCGTGTGGCTGACCGGCGGCGACAACAACGTGTTCGTCCAGGTCGGCCTGGTGGTGCTGATGGGCCTGGCCTGCAAGAACGCGATCCTGATCGTCGAGTTCGCCCGCGAGCTGGAGCTGCAGGGCCGCGGCATCGTCGAAGCGGCGCTGGAAGCCTGCCGCCTGCGACTGCGCCCGATCGTGATGACCTCGGTGGCCTTCATCGCCGGCACCGTGCCGCTGGTGCTGTCCAGCGGCGCCGGCGCCGAGGTCCGCTCGGCCACCGGCATCACCGTGTTCGCCGGAATGATCGGCGTCACCGCATTCGGCCTGTTCCTCACCCCGGTGTTCTACGTCGCGCTGCGCAAGCTGGCCAACCGCCCGCTGGTGTCGCACGCGGCGCCGGCCGACGGCGAGGCGGTACACGCCTGAGCTCCGCTGCTGTCCGGGCGTGGCCGTTGATCCCGGCCACGCCCGAGGCGCCCCAGGGCGCCCCCCATCCCCCACACAGGAATCCCGAACCATGAACACTTCTTCCCGCATCGCCCTGGTCACAGGTGCCACCCGCGGCATCGGCCTGGAGACCGTGCGCCAGCTGGCCCGGGCCGGCGTGCACACGCTGCTGGCCGGACGCGACCGCGCCCGCGCGGTCGAGGCCAGCCTCGATCTGCAGTCGCAGGGGTTTCCGGTCGAGGCGATCGCGCTCGACGTCAACGACGGCGCCAGCATCCGCGAGGCCGCGGCCGAGGTGCAGCGCCGCCATGGCCGCCTCGACATCCTGGTCAACAACGCCGGCATCCTCATCGACGACGCGGCCCTCAAGCCCTCGCAACAGTCGCTGGAGACCTGGCGCGCCACCTTCGAGACCAACCTGTTCGCCGTGGTCGAGGTGACCCGCGCGTTCCTGCCGCTGCTGCAGGCCTCGCCGTCCGGCCGCATCGTCAACGTCTCCAGCATCCTTGCCTCGCTCGCGCTGCACGTCGATCCGTCCTCGCCGATCTACGGGATCAAGCTCCCGGCGTACAACGCATCCAAGAGCGCGCTGAACGCCTTCACCGTGCACCTGGCCTGGGAACTGCGCGAGACCGCGATCAAGGTCAACGCCATCCATCCGGGCGCGGTGAAGACCGACATGAACCCGAGCGCGCAGATGGACGTCGTCGATGGCGCCCGCAGCAGCGTGGCCATGGCCCTGCTGGACGACGACGGCCCGACCGGCACCTTCACCCACCTGGGAGAACCGCTGCCATGGTGACCCGGATGATTTCGGCCATCCTCGCGATGGCCGTGCTGTCGGCCGGCGCGCTCGGCCCCGACTACCGCACCGCCGTGCGCCTGGTCCTGACGGACGAGCACGCACCCGACGGTGGCTTCAACGAGTTCGACGAGGTGCTGCCATGGTGATCCGCATGATTCCGGCCATCCTTGCGATGGCCGTGCTCTCCGCCTGCGCGGTTGGTCCCGACTACCGCGCGCCCGCGCCGCAGGCGGTGGAACTGCACAACGCCACGGTCGAGGGCGTGCAGGCCGGCCAGTCGCCGGTGGTCGAGTGGTGGCGGCAGTTCGAGGATCCGGTGCTCGAGCGCCTGGTGTCCGATGCGCTGGTCGCCAACCCTGACCTGCGCCTGGCCGCCACGCGCGTGCAGGCCGCGCGCGCGGTGTTCACCGAACGCCGCCTGGATCCGTGGCCGCACGTGGGCGCGGGCGCCGAGGGCGAACGCGTCCGCCAGCCCGACGCGGTGGGTGGCGGGATCGAGGAAACCTACAGCCTCGGATTCGACGCGGCCTGGGAGCTGGACCTGTTCGGCCGCCTGCGCCGCGGCGCCGAGGCCGCGCGCCGACCTGGAGGCCGAGCAGGCCACCTTGCAGGATGTGCAGGTCAGCGTCGCCGCCGAGGTCGCGCGCAACTATTTCCTGTTGCGCGGCGTGCAGAAGCGCATCGCCGTGTCCGAGCAGACCCTGGCCAACCTGGCCCAGACCCAGCAGCTCACCGAGACCCGCTACGAGCTGGGCGCCGGCAGCGCGCTTGACGTCAACAGCAGCCGCGCGCGACTGAAGGCGATCGAGGCCGACATCCCGCTGCTGCGTTCGGCCGAGACCGCCGCGCGCTACCGCCTGGCGGTGCTGCTGGGCCTGCAGCCGGGCAGGCTCGACGCCTGGCTGGCGCCGCAGGAAGTGCCGCCGATCGCGCGGCCGTTGCCGCTGGGCGATACCCGCGAACTGCTGCGCAACCGTCCCGAT
Source organism: Pseudoxanthomonas suwonensis J47 (assembly GCF_000513955.1). Taxonomy (GTDB): domain Bacteria; phylum Pseudomonadota; class Gammaproteobacteria; order Xanthomonadales; family Xanthomonadaceae; genus Pseudoxanthomonas; species Pseudoxanthomonas suwonensis_C. The sequence continues at coordinate 40,412 of NZ_KI911328.1, read as the reverse complement.
GTGCGCGCTGCCGAGCGGCGCCTGGCCTCGGCCACCGCGCGCGTTGGCGTGGCCACGGCGGACCTGTTCCCGCGGATCAGCATCCGTGGTTTCGCCGGCTTCCTCGCCGGCGACTTCTCCGGACTGGTGTCGGGCAACAACGAGGCCTGGTCGGTGGCTCCGTCCATCAGCTGGGCGGCGTTCGACATGGGCAGCGTGCGCGCGCGCCTGCACGCGGCCGAGGCCGGCGCGGACGGGGCGGCGGTGCAGTACGAGAAGGCCGTGCTCGCCGCGCTGGAAGACGCGGAGAACGCGCTGCACGACTACGCGCGCCGCCAGGAACGGCTGCGCATCGTGGTCGAACAGGCGGCCGCCGCACGCGAGGCCGAACGCCTCGCCCAGGCCGGCTACCGCGAGGGTGCGCAGGACTTCCTGACCCTGCTCGACGCCCAGCGCACCCAGCTGGCCGCCGACGACGCCCTGGCCGATGCCGAGGCGGCGGTGAACATCGCCGCGGTGGCCGTGTACAAGGCGCTGGGCGGGGCAGGGGTTACGCAGGCGCCTGGACTCGCCGCAGCGGAGCTAGGCCAGGCGACGCGCCGCTGACGGCTTCGCGGCGGCTTGACGGCGCGCCGGCGATGGTGCGCCGATGGAATGGTTCGACCAGTTGCGGGCACTGCCGGGCGTCCTCTATGCGATGGCGCTCGGCGGTGCGATCGGTTACGAGCGCGAGCTCCGCAACCGCCCGGCCGGCTTCCGCACGCACATGCTGGTGGCCGGCACCGCCGCGCTGCTGCTCGGCCTGAGCCGGATGGTGCTCGAGGACGGGCAGTATGGCGGTGCCGGCCTGCAGATCGATCCATTGCGCCTGGTCGAGGCGGTGGTCGCCGGCGTCTCCTTCATCGGTGCCGGCACCATCTTCGCCAGCCGCGGCGGCGAGAGCGTGCAGGGCATCACCACCGCCGCCTCGCTGCTGGCGGTGGCTGCGATCGGCATCACCGTCGGCTTCCGTTACCACGTGCTGGCGCTGGCCATCACCGTGCTGACGCTGCTGGTGCTCACCGTGCTGAGCTGGGTCGAGCGGCGGGCCAGGGACCGCGCGACCACGCCCGGAGACTAGGCAGTGCTGTCCGCGTCGCCGGTCAGACGCGGTCCTCGATGCCGTCGACCCTGGCGTGCGAGGCGCAGTGCGCGCAGCAGAAGAAGCGGCCGTCGTGTTCGGCGCCGTGGCCGATGATCCGGCAGCCGCAGTGCTCGCAGGTGGGGGCGACGGCGTGGATCGCGCACTCGAACGAGTCGTAGGTGCCGCGGGTGCCATCGGCCTGGATGATCTCGAAGGCCTTGTCGTAGTCGTTACCGCAGACGTCGCAGCGTGCCATGGGGTTCTCCGTGAACGTCGGGACGTGCCATTGCAGCGCGCTCGCCGTGAAATCAGGGCGACGGTCGCGCGAAGCCGCGGTCGAGCCCGGCCGCAGCGGTGCGCAGGTCTTCGAGCAGTTGCGCGCGGGCGGCATCGCGGTCGGGTCCGCGCATGCGCAGGATCGCGGACGGATGCCAGGTCGCCAGGGCATGTGTTTCCGGTCCCAGCACCTGCCATCGTCCGCGTTCGCGCAGCAGGCCGAAGCCGTTGCCGAACAGCGTGTGCGCGGCCATCGCGCCAAGCGCGACCACCACTGCCGGCCGCAGGCGGTCCAGCTCGGCGGCCAGCCATGGCCTGCACGCGGCCTGCTCGGCGGCATTGGCGCGACTGTGCAGGCGGCGCTTGCCGCGCATGCGGAACTTGAAGTGCTTGACGGTGTTGGTCAGGTAGACCTGCAGCGGGTCGATCCCGGCCTCGGCCAGCAGCTCGCGCAGCAGGCGTCCCGCCGGCCCGACGAAGGGCTTGCCCTCCAGGTCCTCCTCGTTCCCCGGCTGCTCGCCGACCAGCATAAGCCGCGCGCGGCCCGGGCCGGCGCCGAACACGGTCCGGGTGGCATCGCGCCAGAGCGGGCAGCGGCGACATCCGGCCGCCGCGCGGCGCAGTGCCGCCAGCGAGCCGCCGGGCACTTCGTCGACCGGCTTGGCCAGACGGGGCGGCTCGGGTCTGCGGGCACGGGGCGGGACCATGGCGGCAGGCTGGCGCCGGTGCCGTGGCGCGGCGGTGAACGGATGAACCCCCGCCCAGCAGCATGCAGGCCGAGCTTGAAGCGGGGCAGGGGCGTCCCTACACTGCATGGTGTCTGGCGATACGCTCGCCCGAAGTTTCCGGGGGTGTCCTGGTTTCGACGGGGGTCGCGAAATCGACCGGCGCATGCCGAGGGGGCAGCTTTCCTCGTTAATCCAGCGGCAAAACTCATAGTTGCCAACGACGACAACTACGCTCTGGCCGCTTAAGGCCTAGCCCCGAACCCACTTGTGCCCGTGCTCGTGGATGTAGGGTCACTATCACGGGATCGCCAGCGGTGGCTGCCTGTCAGCCGTCGGTTAGAACAAAGCAGGCTGGTTCCGCGGCGCGCTTCGCACACCGTGCTGCAACGGAACGAGACCCAACGGTGAGCTAAGCATGTAGTGCCGGAGATGGAGTGCCTTCGGACGGCGGTTCGACTCCGCCCACCTCCACCAACAGGAAACCCCGGCCTTCACCGGCTGGGGTTTTTTCTTTCCGGCCCAGGATTCCCGGCGCCGTCCAGACCAACCTGTACGCGGTCTAGGCGTCGCGCGCGCGCGCGCCGCAGCGGATGCGGCTGTTCCCGGATTTCACCGCGGAGAAGCTGCAGGGGTGAGGGCTTCTGTCGTGGGGCGCGAAGACTGGCGTGTGGATCCTGCCTGCTGGATCGCCTGATGGGTTTGGCGGGTGATTGCGAGGCTTCCCGACAGGGTGCTTCGAAGGGCGATCAAGGGAACGAGGCGACCAGCTCCAGTTCGCCGGCTTCGTTCTCGGCTTCGATCCGGGTGGGGATGTAGCGCAGGCCGGCGCGGGAGTCGGCGATGACGCGGGCGATGGCCATGGCCTGCTCCCGTTCCAGGAACCAGAACGACGGCTTGCCGTTGTCGATCAGGCGCCAGCCGCCGTGGGATCCGACCAGTTGCAGGGTACTGCTGCTGTGCATCGCTTCCGACCTCCCTGAAAGGTTCCCCGGCCCGGCATCCTGCCGGCGACCTTGTCCGTTGCAGAGCGGTTCCATGTCAATCGTGCAAGCCGTTCTGCCGGGGCACCGATAGCTTGCTCGGCGGGCAGGCCAGGGGACAGTCGGCCAACGGCTCGGGCTGGTGTAGGAAAAGTCCTACCCGGGCCTGGATGGCCTGGGCCGTGCGTCGAGCGCGTTCGTGGACGTGGCGGGGCCGCGCGGCATGGCGCAGGCACACAAGGGGAAATCCACCGCGCGGAAGAGGGCGCTCAGGCGTCCTTGTTGTGCCGGCGCATGGCGCGCTGCTTCTCGCGCTGCCAGTCGCGTTCCTTGGCCGTATCGCGCTTGTCGTGTTCCTTCTTGCCCTTGGCCAGGGCGATCTCGACCTTCACCTTGTTGCCGCTCCAGTACATCGCGGTCGGCACCAGGGTGTAGCCGTCGCGCTGCACGCGGCCGATCAGCTTGTCGATCTCGTGCCGGTGCAGCAGCAGCTTGCGCGTGCGCCGGTCGTTGGCAATGACGTGCGTGGAAGCCTGGATCAGCGGGGTGATCTGCGCGCCGACCAGGTAGATCTCGCCGTCCTCGACATAGGCGTAGCCGTCGGTGAGGTTGGCGCGGCCGGCGCGGATCGCCTTCACTTCCCAGCCCTGCAGCGCCAGGCCGGCCTCGACCCGTTCGATCAGGTGGTATTCGTGGCGCGCGCGCTTGTTCAGGGCGATGGTGCGGTTGGCCGGCTCGCGCTTGGCCTTTGCCTTATCATTGGGCGGCTTCTTGCTCATCCCGCCATTGTCGCCCAATCCGGGCCTCTCCGGACACGCTCCACCCCATGCCGACCATCCACCGCAGCGCCCTCGTCGCGCACCCGTCATCGCGCATGTTCGACCTGGTGAACGACGTGGCGGCCTATCCGCGGCGCTTTTCCTGGTGCGAGCAGGCGCAGATCCTGGAGCAGTCCGAGGACCGCATGGTCGCGCGGCTGGACCTGGGCCTGGGTTCGCTGCGCACCTGGTTCACCACCGAAAACCGGCTGGTGCGGCCGACCCGGATCGACATGCAGCTGCGCGACGGGCCGTTCCGCCGCCTGCACGGGGTGTGGGAGTTCCATGCGCTGGACGAGGCGGCGTGCAAGGTCACCCTGACCCTCGACTTCGAACCGAATTCGCGCCTGCTCGGCCCGGTGTTCGCGCTGGGCTTCCAGGGCCTGGCCGACCGCATGGTCGACGACTTCGTGCGCGTGGCCGACCGCGAGGCCTGAGCCGCATGCGCGTGCAGGTCGTGATCGCCTGGCCGCACCGGTTCCTGCAGCGCGAGGTGCTGCTGGAGGAGGGCGCCTGCGTGGCCGATGCGGTGCGCGCGGCGGCGCTGGGCCACGACGACGAGGTGGCCGGCTACGCGGTGTTCGGGGCGGCGGCGGCGCCTGCGACGCCGCTGCGGGATGGCGACCGGGTGGAGCTGCTCAGGCCGCTGCAGCTGGACCCGAAGGAAGCGCGGCGCCGGCGCGCGCAGCGCCAGCGCGGCGGCTGAGGATCAGCGCCGGCGCTTGTCCTTGTCCTTGGCCAGGTTCGGGCCGAACTGCCTGTAGGCCTTGCGCGACAGTTCCAGGTCCTGTTCCGGGAAGTAGTCGCCTTCCCAGCGCACCAGGGTGTCGTTCTCGAAGTACAGGGTGAAGGTCTTGCCTTCCACCGTGCCGCGGCGGTTGGTGCGCTCGGTGGCGGCGTAGTCCCAGCGCTGGGCGTGGAACGGATCCTGGATCGAAGGCGTGCCGAGCAGGCCGGCGACCTGCTGCTTGCTCAGGCCCGGACGCAGCTGGTCCACGGCTTCCTTCTCCATCAGGTTGCCCTGGTAGATCGGCTGCTTGTAGAGGATGCCGCAACCGGTCACGGCGAGGGTCAGGGGAGCGATCAGCAGCAGGCGTCGGAAGCTTGGCATTGCAGGCACGCAGGACGGAAAGTCGCCCGATGATACACTCCCGGCGCACCCTGGGGCCGGCTGCGGGGGATCGGTGGTAAACCGGCAGTGAACGAGGAGAAGAAGATGGAATCGAACGACCTGCGCCGCGTCGGGCTGAAGGTGACCCACCCGCGCATGCGCATCCTCGAACTGCTGGAAGAGAAACAGCCGCAGCACCACCTGACCGCCGAGGACATCTACCGCCGCCTGCTGGAGAACGGCGACGAGATCGGCCTGGCCACGGTCTACCGGGTCCTGACCCAGTTCGAGGCCGCCGGCCTGGTGATCAAGCACAACTTCGAGGGCGGCCAGGCGATGTACGAGCTGGACCGCGGCGGCCACCACGACCACATGGTCGACGTGGACACCGGCAAGATCATCGAGTTCGAGAGCCCGGAAATCGAGAAGCTGCAGCGCGAGATCGCCGCCCGCCACGGCTACGAGCTGGAAGAGCACTCGCTGGTGCTCTACGTGCGCAAGAAGCGGCGCTGAGCCGCGCGCCCGCGGCCGTGGGGCGGCCGCTCCCCCTGGAGAATTGACCGTTTAACGGGTGCCGGTACGGCGCTGGCGCCTGCCGGCGGCCGTCCCGGCAGCCTCGTCCGCGGCCACCGCCGCGTCCAGCAGCCGCCGGGCCGCCGCATGGGCCTCGGCACCGATCTCCACGCCGCCGAGCATCCGCGCCAGCTCCAGCTCGCGGCCGGCGTCGTCCAGCAGTTCCACCGCGCTGCGGGTGATGCCTTCCACCGGGGCCTTGCTGACCCGGTAGTGGGCGTGGCCCTGCGCGGCCACCTGCGGCAGGTGGGTCACGCACAGCACCTGGCGGGCGCGGCCGAGCGCACGCAGCTTGCGGCCGACGATCTCGGCCACGGCGCCGCCGATGCCCGAATCGACCTCGTCGAAGACCATGGTCGGGACCGCGTCCGAACCCAGCGCCGCGACCTCGATCGCCAGCGAGATGCGCGACAGCTCGCCGCCGGAGGCGACCTTGCGCAGCGGCCGCGGCGGCTGGCCGGCGTTGGCCGCGACCAGGAACTCGACCCGCTCGGCGCCGTTGGGATCGGGGCGGCGGGCCTCGACCGGCTCCAACTCGACCAGGAAGCGGCCGCCGCCCATGCCCAGCTCGTCGATGATCGCGGTGGTGGCGGCGGCCAGCGCCGCGCCGGCGGCGCGGCGGGTAGCGCTGAGCGTGTCGGCGGCGGCCTGCCAGGCGGCCGCAGCAGCGGCGATCTCGCCATCGAGCTGGTCCAGGCGCTCGCCGGCGCCGCGCAGCTTCTGCAGCTCGGCGGCGATGCCGTCGCGGTGCGCGGCCAGGCCGGTGACCGGCAGGCGGTGCTTGCGGGCCAGGTCGTGGATCCGGCCCAGGCGGCGCTCCAGTTCCTCGAAGCGGGCCGGGTCCAGCTCCAGGTCGTCGCGGATCCGGCCGACCACGGCCAGGGCTTCCTCCAGCTGCACCGCGGCGCCCTCGAGCAGGGCGTCGGCCTCGCCGAGGCGCGGCTCGTGTTCGGCGGCACGGGCCAGGCCGGCGCGGGCCTGCTGCAGCTGCCGTGACAGCGAAGGGCCGTCGTCGCCGCCGAGGCGGGCGAGGGCGTCGTCGCAGGCGGCGATCAGGCCGGCGGCGTTGGCCTGGCGGCGGTGGGCGGCGTCCAGCGCCTCCAGCGCAGCCGGGTCCAGGTCCTCGCGCTCCAGCTCAGCCAGCTGGTGCTCCAGCCAGCCGATCCGGTCGGAGACGTCGCCCTGTGCCTGCAGCGCCTCGCGCTCGTCCAGCAGCGACTGCCAGGTGGCGGCGGCGGCGCGAACGCGGGCGCGCTCGGCGTCGTTGCGGGCATGGGCGTCGAGCAGGGCCAGCTGGCTGGCACGGGAGAGCAGGGACTGGTGTTCGTGCTGGCCGTGGATCTCGACCAGCAGCCCGGCCAGCTCGGTGAGCTGGGCGAGGGTGACCGGGCGGCCGTTGATCCAGGCGCGGGAACCGCCGTCGGCGCGGATCACCCGGCGCAGCTGGCACTGGCCGTCCTCGTCCAGTTCGTTGCCGCGCAGCCAGTCGCGCGCGGCCGGGTTGCCGGCCAGGTCGAAGTCGGCGGACAGCTCGGCGCGTTCGCAGCCGTGGCGGACCACGCCGCTGTCGGCGCGCAGGCCGGAGAGGAAACCGAGGGCGTCCACCAGCAGCGACTTGCCGGCGCCGGTTTCGCCGGAGATCACGGTCATGCCTGGCCCGAACTCCAGTTCGGTGGCGCGGACGACGGCAAAGTCCTTCAGGGCGAGATGGGTCAGCATGGCGGCATTGTAGGGGCGGCTGGGGTGGGCGCGAATCCGTCGCGCGGGAGCATCGCCGGGCGCCGTCGCGCAGGCTGAGATGCGACCCCGGGCCGGCTTGCAAAGGTGCCGGGCGGCCGCTATCTAACGGCCATGATCGCCCAGCCGTCCCCGCCGATACCCCCGCTGGACCCGCGTGCGCGCCAGCTGCTGCGGACCCTGATCGGCCGCTACATCCGCGACGGCGAACCGGTCGGCTCGCAGACCCTGGCCCGGCTGTCCGGGCTGGACGTGAGCCCGGCCACGATCCGCAACATCCTCGCCGACCTGGAGGACAGCGGCCTGCTCAGTTCGCCGCACGCCTCCGCTGGGCGGGTGCCCACCGCGCAGGGCTACCGGGTCTTCGTCGACAGCCTGCTGCAGGTCAAGTCGCTGGGCGAGCGCGAACTGGCCCGGCTGCGCGCGGAGCTGACCGCTGGCGCGCCCGGCACCCAGACGCTGCTGGACAACACCTCCGAGCTGCTGTCGGCGATGACCCACTTCGTCGGCGTGGTCAGCGCGCCGCAGCGCGGGCAGTTCGCCTTCCGCCAGATCGACTTCGTGCCGCTGGGCGGACGCCGGGTGCTGGCGATCGTGGTGTTCGCCGATGGCGAGGTGCAGAACCGGGTGATCGAGCCGCAGCGGGTGTTCGAACCGGCCGAGCTGGAGCGGGTCGCCAACTACCTCAACGCCCACTGCAGCGGCCGCCCGCTGGCGCAGATCCGGGCGATCCTGCTGGACGAGCTGCGCCAGGCCCGCGACGAGATGGAGCAGCTGCTGTCGCAGTCGGTGGAACTGGCCGCGCAGGCGCTGGAGCCGCCAGGCGAGGACATGGTCGTGGCCGGCCAGACCCGGCTGATGGGCCTGCAGGACCTGTCCGACGTGGAGCGGCTGCGCGAGCTGTTCGAGGCCTTCGCCCGCAAGCGCGAGATCCTGCAGCTGCTCGAACGCACCCAGCGCGCTCCCGGGGTGCGCATCTTCATCGGCGAGGAAACCGGCCTGGCGCCGCTGGAGGGTATCTCGGTGGTCGCCGCCCCGTACGCGGCCGGCGGCCAGGTGCTGGGCGTGCTGGGCGTGATCGGCCCGACCCGGATGGCCTACGACAAGGTGATCCCGGTGGTCCAGGCCACCGCCGACCTGCTCGGCTCGGCGCTGCAGGTTCCCGGCGAGGATCCCGCCGCCCTGCCTTGAATCGCTCCTGTACGGCCCCCATAGGTTCGGGATAGGCGGCCGGGAGCGCCGCCAGGGAGCCAATTTGCATGACCGAAGACCAGAACACGCCCCCCGCCGACAACGCCGAGGCCAGCCTGGAAGCCCAGCTGCGCGATGAGATCGAGGCGCTGCGCGGGGAGCTGGAGCAACTGCGGGCCGATTCCCTGCGCGAGCGCGCCGACCTGGAGAACCAGCGCAAGCGCGTGGCCCGCGACATCGAGATGGCCCGCCGCTTCGCCAACGAGAAGCTGCTGGCGGAGCTGCTGCCGGTGTTCGACAGCCTCGATGCCGGCCTGGCCGCCGCCGGCGACCAGCCCAGTCCGCTGCGCGACGGCCTCGAGCTGACCCTGCGCCAGCTGCTGAAGGTGGCCAACGACAACGGCCTGGCCGTGGTCGATCCGCTGGGCCAGCCGTTCAATCCCGAACACCACCAGGCCATCAGCCAGGCCGATCCGGGCGATGCCGCGCCGGGCAGCGTGCTGCAGGTGTTCCAGAAGGGCTACCTGCTGAACGAGCGCCTGCTGCGCCCGGCCCTGGTCGTGGTCGCGCGCCACGACTGAACGGTCGCCGCCGCGGCGACGCCTACTTGAACGGCGCCGGCGGGACCCTATCTAGCGAACAGGGCCGACGCAGACCGGCCGGAAAAATTCTCCGAGGGAGCAAAGACACATGAGCAAGATCATCGGCATCGACCTGGGCACCACGAATTCGTGCGTGGCGATCATGGAGGGCGGCAAGGCCCGCGTGATCGAGAACGCCGAGGGCGACCGCACCACCCCGTCGATCGTTGCCTACACCAAGGACGGCGAGGTCCTGGTCGGCGCCCCGGCCAAGCGCCAGGCGGTCACCAACCCGAAGAACACCTTCTACGCGGTGAAGCGCCTGATCGGCCGCAAGTTCACCGACGCCGAGGTGCAGAAGGACCTGGACCTGGTCCCGTACGCGATCAGCCAGCACGACAATGGCGACGCCTGGGTGGCCACCTCCGACGGCCGCAAGATGGCCCCGCAGGAGATCTCGGCCAAGGTCCTGGAGAAGATGAAGAAGACCGCCGAGGCCTTCCTGGGCGAGACGGTCACCGAGGCGGTGATCACCGTCCCGGCGTACTTCAACGACAGCCAGCGCCAGGCGACCAAGGACGCCGGCCGCATCGCCGGCCTGGACGTCAAGCGCATCATCAACGAGCCGACCGCGGCGGCCCTGGCCTACGGCCTGGACAAGGCCGGCGGCGACCGCAAGATCGTCGTCTACGACCTGGGCGGCGGCACTTTCGACGTGTCGATCATCGAGATCGCCGAGGTCGACGGCGAGAAGCAGTTCGAGGTGCTGGCCACCAACGGCGACACCTTCCTCGGCGGCGAGGACTTCGACAAGCGCGTCATCGACTACCTGGTCGAGGAGTTCCAGAAGGACCAGGGCATCGACCTGCGCAAGGACCCGCTGGCCCTGCAGCGCCTGAAGGACGCGGCCGAGCGCGCCAAGATCGAGCTGTCGAGCGCGCAGCAGACCGAGGTCAACCTGCCGTACATCACCGCCGACGCGAGCGGCCCGAAGCACCTGACCATCAAGCTGACCCGGGCCAAGCTCGAGGCGCTGGTCGACGACCTGGTCCGCAAGACCATCGAGCCGTGCCGCACCGCGCTGAAGGACGCCGGCCTGCGCGCCAGCGACATCGGCGAGGTGATCCTGGTCGGCGGCCAGACCCGCATGCCGAAGGTGCAGCAGGCCGTGGCCGAGTTCTTCGGCAAGGAGCCGCGCAAGGACGTCAACCCCGACGAGGCCGTGGCGCTGGGCGCCGCGATCCAGGGCGGCGTGCTGGCCGGTGACGTCAAGGACGTGCTGCTGCTGGACGTGACCCCGCTGTCCCTGGGCATCGAGACCCTGGGCGGGGTGATGACCAAGATCATCGAGAAGAACACCACGATCCCGACCAAGGCCTCGCAGGTGTTCTCCACCGCCGACGACAACCAGTCGGCCGTGACCGTGCACGTGCTGCAGGGCGAGCGCGAGCAGGCCCGCTTCAACAAGTCGCTGGCCAAGTTCGACCTGACCGGCATCGAGCCGGCGCCGCGCGGCATGCCGCAGATCGAGGTGTCGTTCGACATCGACGCCAACGGCATCCTGCACGTGTCGGCCAAGGACAAGAAGACCGGCAAGGAGCAGAAGGTCGAGATCAAGGCCGGTTCGGGCCTGTCCGAGGAAGAGATCCAGCGGATGGTCCAGGACGCCGAGGCGCACCGCGAGGAGGACCGCAAGTTCCACGAGCTGGTGCAGGCGCGCAACCAGGCCGACGGCCTGGTCCACGCCACCCGCAGCGCTATTACGGAACACGGCAGCAAGGTGCCGGGCGACGTGATCGGCCGGGTCGAGGCGGCCATCGCCGAGCTGGAGACCGCGCTCAAGGGCGACGACAAGGCCCAGATCGAGGCCAAGTCGAAGGCGCTGGAGGAGGCCGGCCAGTCGCTGTACGCCGCGGCTGCCGCCGCCGCGCAGGGCGGCGATGCCGGTGCCGCGGGCGCCAGCACCGGCGCTGCCCAGGACGACGTGGTCGATGCCGAGTTCACCGAGGTCAAGGACGACAAGAAGCCGTGATTGGTGACTGGTGATTCGTGATTAGGAAAGAGCGGGGCCCCCGGGCTCCGCTCTTTTCCGGCGAGTCGCCGTGGATGTGTACCCTCGAATCACCAATAACGAATCACGAATCACTGCCTCCTGATGAAACGCGACTACTACGAAGTCCTCGGTGTATCCCGCACCGCCAGCGACGAGGAACTGAAGAAGGCCTACCGCCGCTGTGCGATGAAGCACCACCCGGACCGCAATCCGGGCGATGCCCAGGCCGAGGCCCTGTTCAAGGAGTGCAAGGAGGCCTACGAGGTCCTGTCCGATCCGGCGCGGCGCCGCGCCTACGACGCGCACGGCCATGCCGCCTTCGAGCATGGCATGGGCGGCGGTGGCGGCCCGGCCCCGGACATGGGCGACATCTTCGGCGACATCTTCGGGACCATCTTCGGTGGCGCCGGCCAGCGCGCCGCGCGCCGTGGCGCCGACATCGGCTACGTGATGGAGCTGGACCTGGAGGAAGCGGTCGCCGGCATCGAGAAGCGCATCGAGATCCCGACGCTCGCCGAATGCCACCACTGCCGCGGCAGCGGTTCGGAGGACGGCAAGGTCGACACCTGCGGCACCTGCCTGGGGCGCGGCCAGGTCCGCTTCCAGCGCGGCATCTTCACCATGCAGCAGACCTGCCCGGACTGCGGCGGCCGCGGCCAGTCGATCAGCAACCCGTGCAAGCACTGCCACGGCGCCGGCCGCATCGAGGACGAGAAGGTCCTGTCGGTGAAGATCCCCGCCGGCGTGGACAGCGGCGACCGCATCCGCCTGCAGGGCGAGGGCGAGGCCGGCCCGCCGGGCACCCCGCCGGGCGACCTGTACGTGGAAGTGCGCGTGCGCGAGCACGAGATCTTCCGCCGCGACGGCGACGACCTGCATTGCGAGGTGCCGATCCGCATCTCCCAGGCGGCGCTCGGCGACGTGGTCAACGTGCCCACGCTCGACGGCGAGGCGGAGATCCGCATTCCGGCCGAGACCCAGACCGGCAAGGTGTTCCGCCTGCGCGGCAAGGGCGTGCGTTCGGTGCGCAGCCGCGCGCCGGGCGACCTGTACTGCCGCGTCGTGGTCGAGACCCCGGTCAACCTCACCGCCGAGCAGCGCGAGCTGCTGGAGAAGTTCGAGGCGACCTTCACCGGCGAGGAGGGCCGCCGGCATTCGCCGCGTTCGGCCACCTTCCTCGACGGGGTCAAGTCGTTCTGGGACCGGATGACCTCGTCCTGACATCGACGCCGCGCGTTTCCTGCGGGATCCCGCGGGAAACGCGCCGGAACCGGCATGGTTCCGTTGCACCTGAAACGCTGCGCGCCGCCCCCCGGGGCGGCGCGTTAGCATGTGGCGTCTCCAATGACGAACCACGCATGAGCGACGCACTGGAAAGCCACCTGGTCCACGAACGGCGCAACCGGCCGCAGGGACCGTTGCCGGTGGACCTGGTCTCGGTGCAGTCGCAGCTGGCCTACGGCCATGCCGGCAACAGCTCGGCAGTGCCGGTGCTGCGCATGCTCGGCGTGCGCGTGGTCGAGGTGCCGACCACGCTGTTCAGCAATACGCCTTTCTACGCGACCCTGCGCGGCCGCGTGCTGCCTTCGGACTGGGTCGCCGACCTGCTGCGCGGCCTGGACGAACGCGGCGTCACCGCGCGCGCGCCGATGCTGCTGTCGGGTTATTTCGGCAGCGTCGCCAACGGCGAGGCCTTCGCCGAATGGCTCGAGCGCCACCATGCCGCCGGCGCCGCGCCGCGCTACCTGCTCGATCCGGTGATCGGCGATACCCACACCGGTCCCTACGTCGAACCGGGCCTGGAGCAGGTGTTCGTCGAACGCCTGCTGCCGCTGGCGTGGATGGTCACGCCCAATGCCTTCGAACTCGGCCGCCTGGCCGGCATGCCGGCGCTGCACGAGCCGGATGCACTGCGCGCGGCCCGCGCGCTGCTCGAGCGTGGCCCCGAATGGGTGCTGGCGCACAGCGTCGCCGGCGAGGGCGATGGCCTGGTGACCCTGCTGGTCGGCCGCGAGGGCGCGTGGCGCCTGCATTCGCCGCGTCTGGACGTGGACGTGGCAGGCACCGGCGACGTGCTCTCGGCGCTGATGGCGACCTTCCTGCTGCGCGGCGAGACTCCGCTGCGGGCCGCCGAACGCGCGCTCGCCGGCTGCCACGCCACCCTGGAATCGACCCTGGCCCATGGCTGGGAAGAGCTCGACGTGCTGGCCGCGCCGGCCGCCGCGCTCGAGGACGGGGCGCCGCGCTTCCCGGCGGAGGCGCTGTGAGCGAAACCCCGGTGTCGTCGCAGGTCGCGCCGGTGATCGGCGTGGTCGGCAGCGCCGGCGCCTACGGCGTCTGGCTGCGCGGGTTCTTCGAACAGCGCATGGGCCTGCAGGTGCTCGGCCACGATCCGGCCGATCCGCAGAGCGATCCGCCGGAGCGGTTGCTTGACCAGGCCGACGTGCTGGTGTTCGCCGCGCCGATCCGGCACACCCCGGCGCTGATCGCCGACTACGCCGCGCGCTCGGCCGGGCGCGAACTCGGACGCCTGTGGCTGGACATCACCTCGCTCAAGCAGGCGCCGGTGGAGGCGATGCTGGCTTCGCAGGCGGAGGTCGTCGGCCTGCACCCGATGACCGCGCCGCTGAAGACGCCGACCCTGAAGGGCAGGGTGGTGGTGGTCTGCGAGGCGCGCCTGGACGCGTGGCGGCCGTGGCTGCAGCGCCTGCTGGACGCGCTGCAGGGCGAGTACGTGCGCACCACGCCGGCCCACCACGACCGGGTCATGGCTGCGGTGCAGGCGATGGTGCATGCCGCGCACCTGGGCCAGGCCGGCGCCCTGCGCGGCCTGGCCGCGGAGCTGGGCGGGCCGGCGGCGCTGATGCCGTTCCGGTCGGTGGCCTTCGAGATGGACGCGGCAGTGATCGCGCGGATCCTGTCGCTGAATCCGGAAATCTACGAGGACATCCAGTTTGGCAACCCGCATGCCGGCGAGGCGCTGGCGCGGCTGGGCGAGGAGATCGAACGCCTGCGCGCGCTGGTGGCGCGCGGCGACGAGGCCGCCCGCGCCGAGTTCCGCCGCCACTTCCTCGATGCCAGCCGCGAGGCCTGGGGCGAAACGGCGACCGCCGAGGGCAGCTATACCTTCGAGCGCGTCGGCTACCTGCTGGCCGACCTCACCGAGACCCGGCGCCTGAGCGTGCACCTGCCCGAGGACCGGGCCGGCTCGTTGCGCGCCCTGCTCAACGTGTTCGAGGCGCGCGGGATCAGCCTGTCCTCGATCCACTCCTCGCGCACCCCGGCCGGCGAGGTGCATTTCCGCATCGGCTTCGACGCCGGCGCGGACGTGGCGACCCTGCGCGCGGCCGCCGAGGAGATCGACAGCAGCGGGGTGGGGCGGGTACTGGAACGGCCCTGAGGCCTCAGTCGGCGGTCAGCACCAGGGTGCCGTCGGCGACGGCGAAGCGGTTGTCCTTGCGCACCAGGCGCTGGCCGTCGGACAGCTCGTAGCGCAGCGCCGGCTTGCCGTCGGGACCGCCCTGTTCGTCATGGAATTCCAGGATGATGTAGGCGTTGCCGTCGTTGCCGGTGGCGGGAAACTGGCGGAATGACATGGTGCCTCCTGTGACGGAGCGCCCCCTGCGGGCGCATGCCTCCATTATTCGGGCCATTCCTTAAGCAGCGGTTGCCGCGCCGTGAAGGTTCCATGCAGGGCGGCGCGGCCGGCTACAATGGGACCCATGACTACCCAATACACCCTGTCCCGTCGCGCCCAGGCGCTCACCAGCTCGGCCATCCGCGAGATCCTGAAGGTCACCGAGCGTCCCGAGGTCATCTCCTTCGCCGGCGGGCTGCCGTCCCCGGCCACCTTCCCGGTCGAGCGCATGCGCGAGGCGACGGAGAAGGTGCTGCGCGAGGCCCCGCAGGCGGCGCTGCAGTACGGCCCGACCGAGGGTTTCACCCCCCTGCGCGAGTGGATCGCCGAACGCCTCAGCCGCGGCGGCGCGAAGATCGCGGCCTCGCGGGTGCTGATCACCACCGGTTCGCAGCAGGGCCTGGACCTGCTGGGCAAGGTGCTGATCGACGAAGGCAGCAAGGTGCTGGTGGAAACCCCGAGCTACCTCGGCGCGCTGCAGGCGTTCTCGCTGTTCGCGCCGCAGTTCGCCTCGCTGCCGAGCGACGAACACGGCATCGTCACCGACGCGATCTCGCCGGAGCAGCTGGCCGGCGCGCGCTTCCTGTACTGCCTGCCGAACTTCCAGAACCCGACCGGCCGGCGCATGCCGCTGGAGCGCCGCAAGGCGCTGGTCGAGCTGGCTGCCAAGGCCGGCGTGCCGCTGGTCGAGGACGACCCGTACGGCGAGCTGTCCTACGGCGGCGAGGCGCTGCCGAGCCTGCTGTCGATGAACCCGGACGGCGTGATCTACATGGGCTCGTTCTCCAAGGTGCTGGCCCCGGGCCTGCGCCTGGGCTACGTGGTCGCCCCGGAAGAGGTGCACGCGAAGATGGTCCAGGCCAAGCAGGCCGCCGACCTGCACACCCCGTCGTTCTCGCAGCGCATCGTCTACGAGGCGGTGCAGGACGGCTTCATCGACCAGCACATCCCGCAGATCCGCACCCTGTACGCGGCGCAGTGCCAGCGCATGCTGGACGCGCTGCAGTGCGAGTTCCCGGCCGAGGTGACCTGGAACCGCCCCGAAGGCGGCATGTTCATCTGGGTCAACCTGCCCAAGGGCCTGGACAGCGGCAAGCTGCTGGCCAAGGCGATCGAGCGCAACGTGGCCTTCGTGCCGGGCGCGCCGTTCTACGCGGTCGATCCGCAGACCCACACCCTGCGCCTGTCCTTCGTGACCGTGCCGGGCGAGAAGATCGACACCGGCGTCAAGATCCTCGGCGAGCTGCTCAAGACCGAGATCGCGGCCCTGCCGGCCGCGGCCTGACCAATCGATGACCGCGGCGCGACGCCAGGCAACCGGCGAAGCGCCGCATGCACGGGAGGCGCGGTGACCCCGCGCCTGCTGGCCCGCATCGACGCGGTCCTGACCGGCCGGGCGGTGGACTACACCCGGCCCGGCAGCCGCAGCGCGATCGCCAAGCAGCCCGTGGCCGGGCCGGTGCTTGCCGGCCCCGAGGGCCTGGTCGGCGACGAGCAGGGTGACCGCCGCGTGCACGGCGGCCCCGACAAGGCCATCCATCATTACCCGCGCGACCACTACGCGACCTGGCGTGGCGAGATCGGCGCGCATCCGCTGCTCGAGGCGCCCGGCGCCTTCGGCGAGAACATCAGTACGACCGGCGTCACCGAGGCCGACCTGTGCCTCGGCGACCGCCTGCGCCTTGGGGCGGCCATGGTCGAGGTCTCGCAGGGCCGGCAGCCATGCTGGAAGCTGTCCGACCGCTTCGGCGTGGCGGACATGGCCCGCCGCGTCCAGGACAGCGGCCGCAGCGGCTGGTACTACCGCGTGCTCGAACCGGGCGAAGTGGGCGCCGGCGACGAGCTGGTGCTCGTCGAACGTCCGTATCCGGATTGGACGCTGCCGCGGCTGGCGGCGCTGTTGTACCGGCGCACGCTGGATCGCGGTGAACTGGAAGCCGCGCTGGCGCTGCCGCTGGTGCCGTCGTGGCGGACCGTGTTCGAGCGGCGCCTGCTGCGCGGAGAAACCGAGAGCTGGGATTCGCGACTGGGCGGACCCGGACCCTGAGCCCCCGTAGAGTCGGGCTTGCCCGACTCCCACGCCTGGATGCCGGCGCGCAAAAAGCAGCGGACCCGGACCCCTGTAGAGTCGGGCCTGCCCGACTCCCACGCCTGGTGATGCCGGCGCGCAAGAGCAGCGGGGCAGAGCCCCGCTCTACGAAGGGGTTGCAGGCGCGGGAGGGGCAGCGGGGCAGGCCCCGTACAGGCGCTGGCGGCGCAGCGCAAGGCGGCGGGGCGAATCCCGCCAGCGGATGATCTCACCGCCGCTGCGCCATCCGCCGGGCCAGCTCGTCCGGCGGCAGGCCCGGCGCGAACAGGAAACCCTGGCCGACCGGCACGCCCAGCTCGAGCAGGAAGCGCCGCTGCGCCTCGCGCTCCACGCCTTCGGCGACCAGGCCCAGGCCGAGGCTGCGCGCGATCGCGCTGACCGCCTCGCACACCGCCACGTCCGAGCGGTTCTCCGGTACGCCCTCGACGAACAGCTGGCTCAGCTTGAGCCCGTGGATCGGCAGCCGGCGCAGGTAGTTCAGCGCGCTGTAGCCTTCGCCGAAGTCGTCGATGGTCAGGACCACGCCCATCCGCCGCAGCTCGGCGAAGATCCGCAGCGTGGCCGGCGCGTCCTCGATCAGCACCCGCTCGGTGAACTCCAGCTCCAGCGCCGAGCCGGGCAGGTCGAACTCCTGCAGGGTCTCGCCGACCTTCACCGCCAGGTCCTCGCCGACGAACTGGCGGTAGGAGACGTTGATCGCCACGCGGACCACGCCCAGGCCCTGTTCCTGCCACTCGCGCGCCTGCCGGCAGGCCTCGCGCAGCACCCAGTCGCCGATGCGGACGATGTCGCCGGTGGTCTCGGCATGGCCGATGAACAGGTCCGGGCGCAGTTCGCCCAGCTGGTGGCTCTGCCAGCGGATCAGCGCCTCGGTGGCGACGATCTGGCCGTCGCGCAGGTTCACCTGCGGCTGGTAGACCAGGCGGAACTCGCTGTTGTCCAGCGCCCGGCGCAGCTGGGTCTCGATCTGGAGGCGGTCCTGCTGCTTCTGCGCCAGGTCCGGGGTGAACACCTGCCAGCCGTTGCGCGCGCGCCGCTTGCAGTCGTACATCGCGGTGTCGGCGTTCTGGATCAGCTGCTGCGGCCGGCTGCCATGCTCGGGCGCGTAGGCAATGCCGATGCTGGCGCTGATCGTGAACTCGTCCTCGCCGAACAGGAACGGCACCGACAGCGCGTGCAGGATCGCCTCGGCCAGGCGCGGCGCCTGCTCGCGCTCCCTGCCGTCGCACAGCACCAGGAACTCGTCGCCGCCGAAGCGCGCCAGCAGGCCCTCGGTGCCGATGGCGTGGGCGATGCGCTGGCCGGTGCGCACCAGCAGGTCGTCGCCGGCGCCGTGGCCGAGCACGTCGTTGACCGTCTTGAAGCGGTCCAGGTCGATGTACAGCACCGCCACCTCGGACTCGGACGGCTCGCGCAGGCGCGCGTCCAGTTCGCCGAGGATGGCGTCGCGGTTGAGGATGCCGGTGAGCGGATCGGTGCGCGCCTGGATGCGCAGGGTTTCCTCGGCCTGCTTGCGCTCGGTGATGTCTTGCACGGTGCCGGCGATGCGCGGGGAGGCGTGGTTGCCCGGTTCGACCTCGCCGATCATGCGGATCCAGAAAGCGTGGCCGTCGCCGCGCACGCCCTGCAGCTCCAGGTCGAAGCCGTCGCGGGTCAGGAACACGCGCTCCAGCGCCGCTTCCACCCGGTGCCGGTCGCCGCCGCGCAGGCGCGCGAGCAGGTCGTCCATCGTGTGGCGTCCCGGTTCCAGGCCGACGATGCGCAGCGCCTCGTCGGTCAGGTACAGGCGCTGGCGGCCGCGGTCCCATTCCCAGCCGCCGATGTGGGCCAGCGACTGGGCGCGGTCGAACAGGGTGTTGTCGCGCTTGAGGTCGGTGATGTCGCTGAACAGCACGAAGACGTGGTCGGCCTCGGCGCGCCCGGAGGAGAACACCGGGACCGTGGTTGCCGAGATCCAGACCATGCGGTCGCTGGGCAGGTGGTGCAGGCCGATGGTGGTGGAGGGCACGATCTGGCCGCTGCGCAGCGCGCGCTGCGCCGGCCACTCCGACTCCGGCAGAACGCGGCCATGCTCGTCGAGGATGGTCCACTGCCGCAAGGACGATGGCGCGTTGATATCGCTCTCGAGGTTGGAGCCGAGGATGCGGTGCGCGGCCGGGTTGGCCGACAGCAGGCGGAAGTTGCGGTCCAGCAGCAGCACGCCCTTGTCGATCGATTCCACCAGCAGGCGGTAGCGCGACTCGGCCTGCCAGCGCCCGGACAGGTCACGCGCCACCGCGATGATGCAGCGCCGGCCGCCATGCATGAAGCCGGCCGAGTGCACCTCCACCGGGAAGCGGCTGCCGTCGCCGCGCATGTTGGTCACTTCGATGACGTAGGTCTCGCCGCGGTTGAGCGATTCCCACACCGGCTTGAGGTGGTCTGGTGGCAGGTCGGGGTTGAGGACCTCGATCGGCTGGCCGACGATCTCGTTGCGCGGCCGGCCGTAGGCGCGCACGCCGGCGCGGTTGAGGTCCAGGACGATGCCGGTTTCGCTGAGGATGCTGACCGGGTCGGGGACCGCGTCGAACAGGGCGTGGTAGCGCAGGCGCGCCGTTTCGCCTTCGGCGAGGGCGTCATGCAGGGCGTCGCGGGTCTGCTGCAGCAGCTCGCGGATGTCCGCCGGCAGGGTGCGGCCGGCGAGGGCGGCCTCGAGCGCGGCCAAAACCGCCTCCGGCTCCGCGCGCTGCGCGGCCTCGGGGGCGGCCTGGCCGGCGGCGTTCATGCGCCTTCCAGGGCCCGCCCGACCTTGCTGCCGGTCTGCCGCCCCAGCCGCATGGCCAGCCAGCGGCCGGTGTCGGCCAGCGCATCCAGGTCGATGCCGGTGTCGATGCCCATGCCGTGCAGCATATACACCAGGTCCTCGCTGGCAACATTGCCGCTGGCGCCCCGGGCGTAGGGGCAGCCGCCGGTCCCGGCCACCGCCGAATCGGCCACGCGCACGCCTTCCTCGATGCAGGCGGCGACGTTGGCCAGGGCCTGGCCGTAGGTGTCGTGGAAATGCACGGCCAGCGCCTGCATCGGCACTTCCGCGGCCACCGCCTGCAGCATCGCACGCGCCTTGCGCGGGGTGCCGACGCCGATCGTGTCGCCGAGCGAGATCTCGTAGCAGCCGAGCTCGTGCAGGCGGCGCGCAACGCGCACCACGTCGTCCAGCGGCACCTCGCGTTGGTAGGGGCAGCCGAGCACGGTGGAGACGTAGCCGCGCACGCGCACGCCGTCGGCGCGGGCGCGGGCCAGCACCGGCTCGAAGCGCGCGATCGACTCGTCGATCGAGGCATTGGTGTTGCGGCGGTTGAACGCCTCCGAGGCGGCGGTGAACACTGCGACCTCGTCGGCGCCGGCGGCGCGCGCGCGTTCGTAGCCCTGTTCGTTCGGCACCAGCACCGGGTAGGACACGCCGGGACGGCGCTGGATGCCGGCCATGACCTCGGCGGCGTCGGCCAGCTGCGGCACCCATTTCGGGCTGACGAAACTGGTCGCCTCGATGCTGCGCAGGCCGGTGGCGGAAAGACGGTCGACCAGCTCGATCTTGTCGGCGGTGGCGACCATCGCCGGCTCGTTCTGCAGCCCGTCGCGCGGGCCGACCTCGACGATGCGGACGAAGTCGGCCATCACGCCTCCGCCGCGGCCACGACCGCGAGCACCGCGTCGGCCTCGACGAAGTCGCCGGCGGCCGCACGCAGCTCGGACACCACGCCGTCGCGCGGGGCACGCACCGTCAGCTCCATCTTCATCGCCTCCATCACCAGCAGCTCGGCTCCGGCCTGCACCGCCTGGTCAGGCTGCACCTTCACCAGCACCACCCGGCCGGGCATCGGCGCCAGCACGCGGCCGTCGCCGCCGCTGCCGCCGGCATCCTGCCCGCGCTCGGCCGGCAGCCAGCGCAGCGACAGGCGGCGCTGGCCGTCGTGCAGTTCCACCGTGTCCCCGTCGAAGTGGCATCCCCACTGGCGACCCTGTCCGTCCATACGCAATTGCAGGCGGTCGCCGGCCAGGCGGGCACCGGCCACCTCGTGGACGGTCTCCCCGGCTTGGACCTGCCAGTCGCCGCCATGCCCCGTGGCCGCCAGCGCGTGCACCGCCGTGCCGGCCTGCAGGCGCAGGCGGCGCGGCGCACGGCCGTGCAGGCGCCAGCCGTCGGACAGGTGCCAGGGCGAGGTCGGGTCGCCGCTGGCGGCCGCGCGTGCGGCCTCCCGGGCCTGCTCGCGCAGGAGCAGGGCGACCGCGCCGGCGGTGAGTACTTCGGCGGGGACGGCCTGGTCGCCGGCGAGGAATTCGTCCAGGTGGCGGTCCAGGTAGCCGGTGTCGATCCGACCCTCGACCACCGCCGGATGCCGCGCCAGCGCCTCGAGGAAGGCGAGGTTGGTCTTCGGCCCGGCGACGTGGCACTGGGCCAGCGCTTCGCGCAGCCGCGCCAGCGCGCGCGGCCGGTCGGCGTCGTGGACGATCAGCTTGGCGATCATCGGGTCGTAGTGCACGGTCACCGTGTCGCCGGCTTCCACGCCGGCATCCAGGCGCACCTGCGGCGAGGCTTCCGGCAGCGCCAGCGCGCGCAGGGTGCCCGACGCCGGCAGGAAGCCGGCGTCCGGATCCTCGGCGTACAGCCGCACCTCGATGGCGTGGCCATTGCGCGGGATTCCGTCCTGCTCCAGCGGAAGCGGTTCGCCGGCGGCCACGCGCAGCTGCCATTCGACCAGGTCCAGCCCGGTGACCATCTCGGTGACCGGATGCTCGACCTGCAGGCGGCTGTTGATCTCCATGAAATAGAACTGGCCGTCGCCGTCGACGATGAACTCGACGGTGCCGGCGTTGACGTAGCCGATCGCGCGCGCCGCGGCGACCGCGGCCTCGCCCATGGCCGCGCGCAGCTGCGGGGTGACGAAGGGCGAGGGCGATTCCTCCAGCACCTTCTGGTAGCGGCGCTGCGCCGAGCACTCGCGCTCGTTGAGGTGGATCACGTTGCCATGGCTGTCGCCAAACACCTGCACCTCGATGTGGCGCGGCGAGGTGACGTAGCGCTCCAGCAGCACGCGGTCGTTGCCGAAGGCGTTGCGCGCCTCGCGCTGGCAGCTCTCCAGCGCGGCCATGAAGTCGTCCAGGCGATGGACCACGCGCATGCCCTTGCCGCCGCCGCCATGGGCGGCCTTGACCATCAGGGGGAAGCCGGTGCGCGCCGCCTCGGTGGCCAGCGTGTTCGGCGACTGGTCCTCGCCGGTGTAGCCGGGCACCACCGGCACGCCGGCGGCGGCCATCAGCTGTTTGGCGCCGGCCTTGCTGCCGAGCTTGCGCATGGCCGTGGCTGGCGGGCCGATGAACACCAGACCGGCCGCGGCCACTGCCTCGGCGAAGCCGGCGTTCTCGGACAGGAAGCCATAGCCCGGGTGGATGGCCTGGGCGCCGCTGCGCAGCGCCGCCTCGATGACCCGGTCGCCGCGCAGGTAGCTGTCGCCCGTCGCGGCGCCGCCGATGCAATGTGCCTCGTCGGCCAGGCGCACGTGCAGGGCGCCGGCGTCGGCCTCGGAGTACACGGCCACGGTGGCGATGCCCAGCCGGCGGCAGGTGCGGATCACGCGGCAGGCGATCTCGCCGCGGTTTGCAATCAGGATGCGTTCGAACATGGAGTGGATCAGTCCTGTGCCCAGCGCGGTTCGCGCTTGTCGAGGAAGGCGCCGAGGCCTTCCTGGCCTTCCGGCGAGACGCGCAGGCGCGCGATCAGCGCGGCGTTGGCCTCGTCGAGGGATGCGGTGTCGCCGGCGTGGTGCGCGGCGCGGCGGACCAGCTCCTTGGCGCTGGCGGCGGCCAGCGGGCCGGCCCGGCACAGCAGGGAGACCTGCATGGCCACGGCTTCGTCCAGCGCCTCCGGCTCCACGACGTCGTGCAGCAGGCCCAGGCGCAGCGCGGTCTGCGCGTCGAAGGCCTCGGCGGTGGCGAACCAGCGCCGCGCCTGGCGCGCGCCGATCGCCGCGATCACGTACGGCGAGATCACCGCCGGCAGCAGGCCCAGCCGGCTTTCGGTGAGGCCGAAGCGCGCCTGCGGGGTGCCGATGGCGATGTCGCAGCAGGCCACCAGGCCGACGCCGCCGCCGAAGGCCGGGCCGTGGACGCGGGCCAGGGTGGGCCGGGGCAGCTCGTCCAGGGTGCGCATCAGCCGGGCCAGGGCGAGCGCGTCCTCGCGGTTCTCCTGCTCGCTGGCGGCGGCCATGCCGCGCATCCACTGCAGGTCGGCACCGGCGGAGAACGAGGCGCCTTCGCCTTCCAGCACCACCACGCGCACCGTCTGGTCGCCGGCGGCCGCCTCCAGGGCCCGGGTGAGGCTGGCGATCAGGCCGGCGTCGAAGGCGTTGTGCAGTTTCGGGCGGTTCATGCGCAGGCGCAGCACGGGGCCGGCGCGTTCGACCAGTAGCGGTTCCGCCATGGGTATTCCTGTGCGATTCCAGCGCCGGATGATAGCCGTGGCGCCGGTGGCGGCCATGACGCAGCGCGGCGCAGGAGGCGGCCACGGCGCGCGGCCCGGATGCTAGAATGAGAACAGTTCTTGATACCGGATCCATCGTGACGCTGTCCGAGCTGCCGCCACGCACCCCCGTCATCGTCGAGTCCGTGGAGGACCGCCAGCCCAACGATCCCGTCGCACGACGCCTGCGCGAGCTGGGCTTCGTCGCCGGCGAACCGGTCCAGGTCGTGGCCCGCGGGCCGTTCGGCGGCGAGCCGCTGCTGGTCCAGGTCGGCTATACCCGCTTCGCGCTGCGCCGGATCGAGGCCGCGCGCGTGCGCGTGGCGGCGGCCGGGGAGGCGGCGGCATGAGCGCCCAGGCCGAACCGCTGCGCCTGGCCCTGCTGGGCAACCCGAACTGCGGCAAGACCGCGCTGTTCAACCAGCTCACCGGCAGCCGGCAGAAGGTCGCCAACTACGCCGGCGTCACCGTCGAGCGCAAGGAAGGCCGCCTGGTCTCGCCGTCCGGCCGCAGTTACGCGCTGCTGGACCTGCCCGGCGCCTACAGCCTCAATCCGGCCAGCCTGGACGAGGCGGTCACCCGCGACCTGTGCCGCGGCTTCTACCCGGGCGAGGCGGCGCCGGACGTGCTGGTCTGCGTGGTCGACGCCACCAACCTGCGCCTGCACCTGCGCTTCGTGCTCGAGGTGCGGCAGATGGGCAAGCCGATGATCGTCGCCCTGAACATGAGCGACGCGGCGGCGCGACGCGGCATCGCCATCGACCGCGCCGGGCTGGAGCGCGAACTGGGCGTGGCCGTGGTCGAGACCGTGGCGGTGCGCCGCAACGGCGCCCGCGCCCTGCTCGAACTGATCGACCGGGTCGCGGCCAATCCGCACCCGCCGGCCGTGCAGTTGCCCGCCGACGCCGACCTGCATGCCGAAACCCGCCGCCTGCTGGGTGCGACCGTGTCCATGCCGGCGCGCACCGCGAAGATCGACGACGCGCTGGACCGCTGGCTGCTGCATCCGTTCTTCGGCCTGGCGACCCTGGCCGTGGTGATGTTCCTGATCTTCCAGGCGGTCTATGCCTGGGCCACGCCGGTGATGGACCTGATCGACGCCGGCACCGCCGCGCTGGGCGAGTGGGTCGGCAACCGCATGGCCGAAGGCCCGCTGGCCAGCCTGCTGGTGGACGGCATCATCGCCGGCCTCGGCGGGGTGATCGTGTTCCTGCCGCAGATCCTGGTGCTGTTCGCCTTCATCCTCGCGCTGGAGGAGTCCGGCTACCTGCCGCGCGCCGCGTTCCTGCTGGACCGGATGATGGCCGGCGCCGGCCTGTCCGGGCGCTCGTTCATTCCGCTGCTGTCGTCCTTCGCCTGCGCCATCCCCGGGATCATGGCCACGCGCAGCATCCAGGACCCGCGCGACCGCCTGGCCACGATCCTGGTGGCGCCGCTGATGACCTGCTCGGCGCGCCTGCCGGTGTATGCGCTGCTGATCGGCGCGTTCATTCCCTCGCGCGAGGTGTGGGGCGGCTTCAACCTGCAGGGCCTGGTGCTGTTCGGCCTGTACATGGCCGGCATCCTCAGCGCGCTGGCGGTGTCGTGGGTGATGAAGAAGTGGCGCCGCGACAAGGGCGAGCACCCGCTGATGCTGGAACTGCCCTCGTACCGCCTGCCGAACCCGCGCGACCTGCTGATCGGCCTGTGGGAACGCGCGCTGATCTTCCTCAAGCGCGTCGGCGGCATCATCTTCGCCCTGACCGTGCTGCTGTGGGTGCTGCTGACCTTCCCGGCGGCGCCGCCGGACGCGACCCTGCCGGCGATCGACTACAGCCTGGCCGGCCGCATCGGCCATGCGCTGACCGCGGTGTTCGCGCCGCTGGGCTTCAACTGGCAGATCTGCATCGCGCTGATCCCCGGCCTGGCCGCGCGCGAGGTGGCGGTGTCCTCGCTGGCCACGGTGTACGCGCTGTCGGCGGCCGACGACGAAGCCGCCGCGCAGGCGCTGAGTCCGGTGATCTCCGACGGCTGGTCGCTGGCGACCGGCCTGGCGCTGCTGGTCTGGTTCATCTACGCGCCGCAGTGCATCGCCACCTGGGCGGCGATCAAGCGCGAGACCGGTTCGTGGAAGACCATGGCGATGGCGGCGGGCTACCTGTTCGCGCTGGCCTACCTGGCCTCGATGCTGACCTACCAGGTCGCCGTGCGCCTGGGGGCGGGTTGAGGTCGCCATGACCCTGGACCTGCCCATCGGCCTGCAGTACGCGATCGTCGCGGCGGTGGTGCTGGTGGCGCTGTGGATCTTCGTCAGGAAGCAGCTGCCCGGGCCGTTGCGCAAGGCGCGCATCGCGCTGGCCACGCCGCTGGTGCGCGACGGCCGCCCGGCGTGGATGCGCGCGCTGGCGCGGCGCATCGCGCCGCCCTCGAACGGCGGCGCCGGCAGTTCCGCCTGCGGTGGCTGCGACAACAGCAGCCAGTGCGGGCCGGAGCCGAAGAAGCACTGATACGCCGGCCGTCGGCCGGCGCCAGATGTGGGCCCGTCGAGCGGGCCCGGTCCTACGGAGACGCGGCGCCGTCTTCCGGCAGCCAGGCGCGGAAATCGCCGCTGCAGTGGAGCAAGGCCATCAGGTACAGCATGCCGTCGTAGTAGCGGTGCTGGCCGCTGGGAATCGGCCGCTCCCACAGGGCCCGCACGAAATCCAGCCGCTGCGGGTGCCGGGAGGCCAGCGCGGCAACCGCATTGGTCGCGACCAGGCCGGTGGTCTGGCCGCCGCCAAGCGGCTTGCCGTCCAGCGTGTACAGGCTCTGGTAGGCGTCCAGGCCCTGGCTGGCGAAGAACCCGTGCAGGCGCGTGCCCAGCTCGACCTGGCGCGGATCGGCGGCCCACCACGACCAGTCCACCGACCAGTTCATCGCGCTGCGCCAGGCGTCGTAGCGGAAGTCCGCCGATTCCGGCCGCCACGACGCCGCCCACGGCGTGCCGTCGAAGTTGCCGTAGTCCGGGGTCAGTGCGGTCTGCGGATGGGCGGCTTTGGCGAAGTAGTCGCGGCTGACCTGCGCGGCCTCCTGCCAGAAACCGCGGTCGCCCTCCGGCCCCAGTCGCGCCCAGACCTCGTAGAACGCCGGCAGGTGGTAGGACGCGTCGGTATGCGCGGCGTTGCGCACGTCCGGGGTGAACCGGACCATCTTCGCCTCGTGGTCGAACAGGTTGGTCGCGGTCATTTCGCCGCGCCGGGTGGGCCCGGTGATCTCCTGCCGGTGCAGCACGTCGGTCAGCAGGCGCCGGGCCTGGCCGCGGTAGTCATAGCGGCCCTCGCCATTGCCCCAGCGCTCGGCGGCGAAGAGCAGGGCGGTGATGAAGTACTCCTCGCCGTCGGGCGCGGGCATCTCGTCGTTGGGCTCGCCACCGGTGGTCACCGACCAGGCGAAATAACCATGCGACGGATGCGTCGGGTCGTCCTGGTACATGTGGGTCAGGGCCCAGTTCCAGATCGCGTCGAACTCGCGCTTCCGGTCCAGCTGCACCGCGATCATCATCCCGTACGACATGCCTTCCGAACGCACGTCGTCGCTGTTGACGTCGTGGATGTAGGCCAGCGGGCCGTGCTCGTTGCTGCCGGTCTCGTAGTAGACCGCCTGCTCCTTCGCATCGCCATGGAACAGCTGCTCGAACGCGGCCTGGATCTTCGCCTCGGTCTCGGCACGCGGATAACCGGCCTCGGCAAACAGGTCCGGATAGCGGCCGCTGGCGACCGCGCCGGCGGGGGCGGGGGAGGCGGCAGGTTCCGGCGCCGAAGCGGAGGCGGGCGCCTCCGCCGGGCGGGAACAGGCGCTCGCCAGCACCAGCAGGGCGGCGGCGAAGACGGGCAGGCGGAAGGCGGTCATGCGGTTCCCGGGTGCGTACCAAGGACGCCGACGCTAGCAGAGCCGCGCGTACCGTGCCCACCGGCATGGTCGATCAGGCGTCCGCGATCTCCGGTTCGACCAGGCTGGCCAGCTGGCGCAGCGATTCCTGCCAGCCCAGGTAGCACATCGATTCCGGGATCGCCTCGGGGATGCCTTCCTGGACGATACGCAGGTCGGTGCCGGCGGGCACCGAAGCCAGCTGCACGGTGACGTGCATCTCGCCGGGCAGGCCGGGATCGTCGAAGCGGTCGACGTAACGGATCGTGCGGTTCTCGACCAGCTCCAGGTACTCGCCGCCGAAGGAGTGGCTGTGGCCGGTGCCGAAGTTGGTGAACGCCATGCGGAAGCGGCCGCCGACGCGGGCGTCGTACTCGTCGACGCGGGCGGTGAAGCCGCAGGGCGGCAGCCACTTGGCCATCGCTGCCGGCTCGAGGAAGGCGCGGTAGACGCGGCCGGGCGGACAACGCAGGACGCGGTGCAGGCGGACGGTGCCGGTAGGCATGGCGGTTTCCTCTAGGCGGTGGATGCATGCAGGCGACGCGCGAGCCGCTTGCGGATCGACATCGCCGGTCGCGCGCGGTTCAGCGCATGCCCTTGTGCTGGCCGCCGTCGATCGGCACGCAGGCGCCGGTCACCCACTGCGCGCGCGGCGAGGCGAGGAACACCGCCACGTCGGCCACTTCCTGCACCGTGCCCATCCGGCCCCAGGGAATGGTCGAACGCACCGCCTCGTAGCGCGCCGGATCCTGGCGGTGCACCTGGTCCCACAGGCCGCCTTCGAATTCGATCGAACCCGGCGCGATGGCGTTGGCGCGGATCCCGTCGGGACCATGGAACACCGACAGCTTCTTCGCGTAGGCGATCAGCGCCGCCTTGGCCGCGGCATAGCCGAAGTCCGGCCCGGGGCTGGCCTCCAGGCCCGAGATCGAGGCCACCAGCACGATGCTGCCGCCGCCGGCCGCCTTCATCCACGGGATCACCTGTTCGCAGGCGCGCGCGGCGGCCAGCACGTCCAGCCGCAGGCTGGCCTCGAAGTCGGCGACCGATGGCCCCAGCGCCAGCGCCGAGGCGTTGTGGACCAGCACGTCGACGCCGCCGAAGGCCTGGCGCACTCCATCGAGGAAATCCGCCAGCGCCGCCGGATCGCCCAGGTCGCAGGGGCGCGCCAGCACGCGATTGCCATGGCCGCGCAGCGCCGCTTCGGTATCGTTGAGCGCGTTGCGACCGCGCGGATCGGCCGCGCGCGAGCACACCGCCACGTCGGCGCCCTCGGCGGCCAGTGCCAGGGCGATCCCCCGACCGATGCCGCGGCTGCCGCCGAGCACCACGCAACGCTTGCCTTGCAGTTGCAGGTCCATCGCTTCCTCCCCGTGCCGCGGCCGCATCCGGCAGGCGTGCCGGACACGGGGCTGCGGTTACATGCGGAACACGCCGAACCGCGCCGGCTCGATCGGCGCATTGAGCGCGGCCGACAGGCCCAGGCCCAGCACCCGGCGCGTGTCGGCCGGGTCGATGATGCCGTCGTCCCACAGCCGCGCGGTGGCGTACCACGGACTGCCCTGATGCTCGTACTGCTCGCGCACCGGCGCCTTGAACGCTTCCTCCTCCGCGGCGCTCCAGCTGCCGCCGCCGGCCTCGATCGCATCGCGGCGCACGGTGGCCAGCACGCTGGCGGCCTGCTCGCCACCCATCACGCTGATCCGCGCGTTCGGCCACATCCACAGGAAGCGGGCGCCGTAGGCGCGGCCGCACATGGCGTAGTTGCCGGCGCCGAAGCTGCCGCCGATCACCACGGTGAACTTGGGCACGGACGAGCAGGCCACGGCGGTGACCATCTTGGCCCCGTCCTTGGCGATGCCGGCGTTCTCGTACTTGCGGCCGACCATGAAGCCGGTGATGTTCTGCAGGAACACCAGCGGGATGCCGCGCTGGTTGCACAGCTCGATGAAGTGCGCGCCCTTGAGCGCGCTCTCGGAGAACAGGATGCCGTTGTTGGCGACGATGCCGACCGGGTAGCCGTGCAGGTGGGCGAAGCCGGTGACCAGGGTCTTGCCGTAGCGCGCCTTGAACTCCTCGAACTCGCTGCCGTCCACCAGGCGCGCGATGACCTCGCGGATGTCGAACGGGCGCCGGGTGTCGGCGGGAACGATGCCGTAAAGCTCCTCGGCGGGATACAGCGGCTCGCGCGGCTCGCGGGTGGCGAGGGCGATGTGCTTGCGCCGGTTGAAGTGGGAGACGATGCCGCGGGCGATCTGCAGCGCGTGCGCGTCGTCCTCGGCGTAATGGTCGGCCACGCCCGACACCGAGGTATGCACGTCGGCACCGCCGAGCGATTCGGCGTCGACGACTTCGCCGGTGGCCGCCTTCACCAGCGGCGGGCCGCCGAGGAAGATCGTGCCCTGCTCGCGCACGATCACCGACTCGTCGCACATGGCCGGCACGTAGGCGCCGCCGGCGGTGCAGCTGCCCATCACCACCGCCACCTGGGGGATGTTCTCCGCGCTCAGCCGCGCCTGGTTGTAGAAGATCCGGCCGAAGTGCTCCCGGTCGGGGAATACCTCGTCCTGCAGCGGAAGGAAGGCGCCGCCGGAATCGACCAGGTAGATGCACGGCAGGCGGTTCTCGCGCGCGATCTCCTGCGCGCGCAGGTGCTTCTTCACCGTCATCGGGAAATAGGTGCCGCCCTTGACCGTGGCGTCGTTGGCGACGATCACCACTTCCTGCCCGCAGACGGTGCCGATGCCGCAGACGATGCCGGCCGCCGGCGCGGCGCCGTCGTACATGTCCTCGGCGGCGAGCGGGGCGATCTCGAGGAAGGGCGAGCCGGGGTCGAGCAGGGCGTCGATGCGGTCGCGGGCCAGCAGCTTGCCGCGTTCGGTATGGCGCTGCCGGGCCTTCTCGCCGCCACCTTCGGCGGCACGCTGCAGGCGCCGCTTCAGTTCGGCGGCGAGCTGGCGATGATGGGCGGAGTGGGCGGCGAACTCGGGGGAGCGTGTATCGATCTGGCTGCGGATGGCGGGCATGGGCGTGGCGAAGACGGGATGCCCGAAGGATACGTCACGCCTCCGCATACGCCTTCTGGCGGCGCAGCACGCAGGCGCCCGCGGCGTGGGCCGCGGGCGCTGCCGGGGTCAGTCCTGGTTGGCCTTGCGCTCGGCCGCTTCGGCGGCGTCGCGTGCCTTGGCGGCGGCGGTTTCGGCCACGTCGGCGGTGGCATCGGCGGCGCGTGCGGTGGCGTCACGGGCGGCATCGCCGGCACGGTCGGCGGCTTCGCGGGCTTCGGCCGCGGCCTGCTCGGCGCGGACCTCGGCCGTGGCACTGGCTTCGCGCGCGGCATCGACGGCGTCGGCGGCGGCGTGTTCGGTGGCGGCGGCCGCATGATCGGCCGCGGCGGCGGCATGGTCGCCAGCCCGGTTGGCCTCGTCGCGGGCCGGCTGGTTGCACGCCGCCAGCACCACGGTCACGGCGGTGGCGGTCAACAGCGAAAGGGTGCGCTTCATTGGAAACTCCATCGTCGGGTGGGTCGGCGCGAGCATCGCCAAACCCGCCTCAGCATCCCGTGAATCCGGAATATCCCCGATGGATGGCGCATAAACGGAAAGGCCGCCGGTTACCCGGCGGCCTTCCAGTACAACTGAAGTGTTCGGCAGGTTACTGCGCGAATTACTTCTTGGCCTCTTCGGCGGCGTCCTTGGCCTGGTCGGCCACGTCGGCAGCAGCCTCGGCGGTGTCGGCAGCGGCGTCGGCAGCAGCGTCGGTGGCGGCGCCGGCGGTGGCGGCAGCAGCGTCGGCAGCGGTGTCGGCGGCAGCAGCAGCGGCGTCAGCAGCGCCCTGGGCAGCGTCGGCAGTCTCGGCGCCGGCAGCGGCGGCCTGGTCGGCGGCAGCCTGGGCCTCGGCGGCAGCCTGGTCGGCGGCAGCGGCGGCGTCCTGAGCCTGCTCCTGCTTCGAGCACGCGGCCAGGGCCAGACCCAGGGCCAGGGCCAGGGCGATCAGCAGCTTGTTGATGCTCATGATTGGATGTTCCTCGTCGTTAAGTTGGGCAACGCGCTAGGTTGCGCGCCGGCAACATGATGACAAGCCGGAATCCGCTGTCAAGCGGAATCCGGTCATATTCATAAAAGACCCGTGAAAAACGATTACACCATTTCGAGCGCGATAGCGGTAGCCTCGCCGCCGCCGATGCACAGCGTCGCCAACCCACGCTTGAGGCCGCGCGTGCGCAGTGCATTTGCCAGGGTCACGACCAGGCGCGCACCCGAGGCGCCGATGGGGTGGCCGAGGGCGCAGGCGCCACCATTGACGTTTACCTTGGAGTGGGGAATCCCCAGCTCCTTGATCGGCGCCATGGCCACCACCGCGAAGGCCTCGTTGATTTCGAAAAGGTCGACGTCGGCGATTTTCCAGCCGACTTTGTCCAGCAGGGTGGAAATCGCACCGACCGGCGCGGTGGTAAACCATTCCGGCTGCTGCGAGAAAGTCGCGTGGCCGACGATCCGGGCCAGCGGCTGCACGCCGCGCTTCGCCGCCTCCTCGGCCGACATCAGCACGGTGGCCGCGGCGCCGTCGGAGATCGACGAGGAGCTGGCGGCGGTCACGGTGCCGTCCTTCTTGAACGCCGGCTTGAGGGTCGGGATCTTGTTGATGTCCGACTTGCCCGGCTGTTCGTCGGAGGCGTACTCGACCTCGCCCTTGCGGGTGGCGACCTTGACCGGGACGATCTCGTCCGCGAACGCGCCGGAGGCCTGCGCGGCCTGCGAGCGCTTCACCGACTCGATCGCGAACGCATCCTGCTCCTCGCGGGAGAAACCGTACTTTTCAACCGTCTTCTCGGCGAACACGCCCATCGCCTGGCCGTCGTAGGGATTGGTCAGGCCGTCCCAGGCCATGTGGTCGACGGCCTGGAAGCCGCCGTAGCGGTTGCCGGTGCGCGAGTTGGGGATCATGTGCGGCGCATTGGTCATCGACTCCATGCCGCCGGCGACCACGATCGAGGCCGAGCCGGCCTTGATCAGGTCGTGGCCCAGCATGATCGCCTTCATGCCCGAACCGCAGACCTTGTTGATGGTGGTGCAGCCGGTGCTGGCCGGCAGGCCGGCCGCCAGTGCCGCCTGGCGCGCGGGCGCCTGGCCGAGGTTGGCCGGCAGCACGCAGCCCATGATCACTTCGGACACGTCGGCGGCCGGTACGCCGGACTGCTCCAGCGCGGCGGAGATGGCGGCGGCGCCCAGGGTCGGGGTCGGCACGCCGGTGAACTGGCCGAGGAAGGAACCGATGGCGGTGCGCTTGGCGGCAGCAATGACGATGTCGGACATGGGGGAGTCAACCTCTCGCGGATGAGTCCTGATTATCGCGGTGGCCGCCGGCGCCCGCTACCGTCCCCCCGGACAGGCGACAGCGGCCCCCGGTTGCGGTATAGACGGGGCGGGGGGCTGGCGGGCGACCCGCCGGCGAGAACATCGCGAGAGGTGGACTGATGCAGGTCTTCGGCAGTGCGGGCACGGGCAACGGGATGGCCAGGTCGCTGCTCGCGATCGCGATCGTGGCCTCGCTTGCCTCCGGCCTGGCCGCATGCGGCGGCGGAGGTGGCAGCAACGTCCGGCCCACCGCGCCGGCGACGTCGCCGCCACCGCCACCACCACCGCCGCCGCCACCGCCCACATCCCCGCCACCGCCGCTGGTGCAGCCGCCGGTCGACGCGCACCTCACCCTGACCCACGCCACGGCGGCTGAACGGCAGGGCTATACCGGTGCCGGCTACCGGATCGGCGTGATCGACACCGGCGTCAACCGCAACCATCCGGCGCTGGCCGGGCGGGTGGCCGCCAACCTCACCTATGTCAGCGCCAGCCGCAACGACCTCAGCGTCGACGACAAGGTCGGCCATGGCACCACGGTTGCGCAGCTGGCCGCCGGCCAGGCGTTCGGGCGCTGGCCCGGCGGCGTCGCGCCCGGCGCGACCATCCTGTCGGCGCGCATCATCAATGACGAGCGTCCGACCGACGATGGCTCCGGCCAGGGCAACGAGGTCACCGGCGCGATCGGGGTCAAGGCGATCCACCAGGACCTGGTCGCGCGCGGCATGCGCATCATGAACAACTCCTGGGGCGGGCTTTACTGGACGCGCAATACGGCCACGGCCGCGATCGCCGACGAGTACCGTTTCTTCATCCGCGACCATGACGGACTGGTGGTGTTCGCCACCGGCAACGAGGGACGGTCCGATCCGACCGACATGGCGGCGCTGCCCAGCCAGCCCGGCCCGAACAACACCTTGCCGGCCGCCGACCTGGAGCGCGGCTGGCTCGCGGTCGCGGCGCTGGACACCTCCCAGCCCGACCGGCTCATGTACTACTCCAACGCCTGCGGCCTGGCGAAGAACTACTGCCTGGTCGCGCCGGGCACGGCGATGTTCACCGGCACCAACGACACCGCCGGCAACCCTTCCTACTACTACGGCAGCGGCACGTCCTACGCCGCGCCGCTGGTATCCGGCGCCGCGGCGGTGGTCTGGCAGAAGTTCCCGTACTTCAACAACGACCTGGTCCGGCAGACCCTGCTGGGCACCGCCACCGACCTGGGCGACCCGGGCGTGGACGCGGTGTTCGGTTACGGCCTGCTCAACCTCGCCAAGGCCCTGGGCGGCCCGGCGAAGTTCGACTGGGGCAATGTCACCGTCGGTTTCAGTGGCGAGTCGACCTGGAGCAATCCGATCAGCGGCGACGGTGGCCTGGTCAAGCAGGGCAGCGGCACCCTGGTGCTCGGCGAGGGCGGGACGGAGCTGTCCTACCGTGGCGACACCCGGGTGCAGGGCGGCACCCTCAAGCTGCCGGGGTTGCTGGGCAACTCCAATGTGTACGTGGAGGCGGGCGGTCGGCTGGCCGGTGCCGGCTGGCTGGGCGCGAACCTGCAGAACGCCGGCATCGTCGCCATCGACGGCGACCTGCCGTCCGGCAGCATGGAGGTGGTCGGCAACTACGTGCAGAAGGCCGGCGGCGTGCTGTCGCTGGTGGTCGGCTACGGGCCGCTGCAGGTGGGCGGCACGGCGACCCTGGAAGGCGGCGATGTCCACGTCGCGGGGCTGCGCAGCGGCTACACCTGGCAGGCGCGCGAATACGTGCTCACCGCCGATGGCGGCCTGACCGGCCGGTTCGACCGCCTGACCGCATCGTCCAGCCTGTTCCTCGATGCCACGCTCGGCTACGACGCCAACCGCGCCTGGATGGACATCAGCCGCCTGGACGTGCAGGCCACTGCGGCCAGCCTGGCCGACATCACCCCCGCGGCGCTCTCGGCGGCGACGCGGGTGGAGGCGGCGTTCGACAACATCGATTCGCAGCAGGGTGGCGAGGGGGCGGTGGCCGACGGCTTCATCCGCATCGCCGGGCAGTTCCAGAACATCGCCAGCGCCGGCGACGCGGTGTCCACGTTGCGAAGCATGTCCGGCGAGGTGCATGCCGCCGCGGCGGCGGCGACCTTCGACGCCCTGGACCTGGGCCGGCGCACGCTGGCCTCGCGGTTTGACGAGGTCGCCAACGGCTACGCCCGCGCCGGCGGCTGGATGCAGGCGCTGGATGCGGTCGGCACTCCGGCGGCGGGCGCGGATGCGCGCGTCGGCGGCTGGATGGCGGGCCACGACGCGCGCCTGTCGGGCTCGCTGCTGGCCGGCATCGCAGTCAGCGAGAGTCGCGGTGACAGCCTGGTCCGGGGCGTGGCCGACCGCAGCCGTGAACGCCAGGCCGGCGCGCAGGCGTGGCTCGGCCGCCAGTGGGACCAGGCCTATGTGATGGGCCAGTTCGGTGCCGGCCAGTGGCAGCGCCAGGTCGACCGCCAGCTGCTGCTCGGCGGCAGCGCCTACGGCCTGCATGCCGACTACGGCGGCAGCTACACGATGGCGGGCGTGGAGGCGGGTTACCGCTTCGAGGGCGCCGGCTGGGCGCTGGCGCCTTACCTGGGCGCCGAGCATGTGCGCGTGGCCAGCGACGGCTTCGAGGAGCAGGGCGCCGAAGGCTTCGGCTTGCGCAGTGCGGGCCACACGGCCTCGCGCACCCAGGCCATCGCCGGCCTGCGCGCGGGCCGCGACTGGCGCCGCTTCGGCATCGACGGCTATGCCGAGTGGCAACAGGCAGTCGCCAGTGACGGACTGGAGCGGCCGGCAAGCTTCGTCGGCGTGGAAGCCTGGTCGCCGCTGGCGGCCACCGATCCGGCGCTGTCCGGCGGCATGTTCGGAGTCTCGGCACGGGCCTGGCTGTCGCCGCGCTCGGTGTTGTCGCTGGGTTACGACCAGCGGTTCGGCCCACGCGGCGACGCCAGCCTGGTCTCGCTGCGCTACGCGGTCGGGTTCTGATCCCGACCACATCCGGGGTGGGGGGCGTCCGGCCGCCGCCTCGGGCGCCATGCGTCCGTCTGCACCCCGGTGTTTCCCCGGTTCGCTGATTGCGTGACGTGCGCCGCAGGATGGAACCGCCCGCGTCCGGTGGAGTGCACGGAACTGGACCTGCGCCACAGGGCAACGGTGGAAGTCGTTGTTTCTGGATGGGATACGGGTTACAAATTGCCCCACTGCCTGGCGCGAGCGTCGCGCCACTGCCATGGGGGAAAACACGGATGAAGAACACGCAAGGGCGCAATGCCCTGGCTTTGGCTGTCGTCGCGGTGCTGAGCCTGGGCCTGTCGGCCTGTGGCGGTGGCAACTCCAAGAGCGATGCCCCGCCGTTGGTCATCGGTGGTGGTGGTGGCGGGGGCGGCGGCTCCGGCGGCGGCGGTGGTGGCGGTGGTGGCGGTG
Source organism: Pseudoxanthomonas suwonensis J47 (assembly GCF_000513955.1). Taxonomy (GTDB): domain Bacteria; phylum Pseudomonadota; class Gammaproteobacteria; order Xanthomonadales; family Xanthomonadaceae; genus Pseudoxanthomonas; species Pseudoxanthomonas suwonensis_C. The sequence continues at coordinate 4,370 of NZ_KI911328.1, read as the reverse complement.
GCAATGACGGCGGCGGCGGCGGTACTCCGCCCCCTCCGGCCAATGTGCAGCCGCCGCATGACGCGCACCTGACCCTGACCCATGCGACCGAAGCCGAGCGCGCCGGTTACACCGGCAAGGGCGTGGTCATCGGCCTGCTCGACACGGGCGTCAACAGCAACCATCCCGCGCTGGCGGGCCGGGTGATCGAAAGCTTCGTGCACGTGGATCCGGCCGAGAACGACCTGAGCGTCGGCGACAAGGTCGGCCATGGCACCACGGTGGCGCAGCTGGCCGCCGGCAAGGCCGTCGGCAACTGGCCGGGCGGCGTCGCGCCGGGCGCGAGCATCGTGTCCTCGCGCATCATCTACGACGAATCGCCGGATGACGACGGTTCGGGCCAGGGCAACGAGGTCCGCGCCGGGCAGGGCTACGGCGACTACTTCCGTGCCCTCAACCTGGAGATCGCCGACGCGGCCGAAAGGGCTGGCGCCACGGGCGTGATCATCAACAACTCCTGGGGCGGCCTGTACTGGAGCGACGACCGGGTCACCAACGAGTTTGTCAACGCGTACAGCGACCTGATCCTCAATCGCGACGGCCTGGTCGTCTTCGCGAACGGCAACGCCGGCCGCGACGAGCGTTACCGCGCCAATCCGACCGACAACGCCGCGCTGCCCAGCAAGTCGCCGGCGGCGGCGTTCCTGGAGCGCGGCTGGCTGGCCGTAGGCGCGCTTAACCCGACCGAGTCCGAGCCGACCCTGACCGACTATTCGCAGGCCTGCGGCGTCGCAAAGAACTACTGCCTGGTCGCACCGGGCAATGCGGTGTTCACCGGCCATACCGACAGCGCCGGCAGCACCTCCTACAAGTGGGGCGGCGGTACCTCCTACGCGGCGCCGCTGGTGTCCGGCGCGGCTGCGCTGGTGTGGGAGGCCTTCCCGTACTTCAACAACGACCTGGTCCGCCAGACGATCCTCGGTACCGCGACCGACATCGGCGCCGAGGGCGTGGACGACATCTTCGGCTACGGCCTGCTCAACGTGGGCGCGGCGGTGAGGGGTCCGGGCAAGTTCGACTGGGGCGACGTGCTGGTCGAGTTCGACAACAAGCGCGTGGATCCGGCGCGTGGCATCGACGTCAGCTATTTCCGCAACCCGATCAGCGGCAGCGGCGGCCTGATCAAGGACGGCACCGGCACCCTGGTGCTGACCGAGCGCAGCTCGTACACCGGCGACACCGTGCTGCGGAAGGGCGGCCTCGAAGTGCTGCAGGGCCTCACCAGCTCCAACGTGAGCACGGAAGCGGGCAGCCGCTTCAAGGGCGTGGGCAGCTTCGGTGGCGACTTCTCCAATGCCGGCGACCTGATCGCCGGTGACGGCGTCAACGCGATGAACATCGCCGGCGACTTCCAGAACACCGGCACGCTGCACATCTGGCTGGGCAACCCGCTCGGCGTGGATGGCGCGGCCTCGATCGACGGCAGCACGCTGTACATCGAAGGCGTCCGCAACGGCTACGTCTTCGACCAGCGCGCCATGGTGCTGTACACCAAGGAAGGCCTGGACGGCGAGTTCGCCTTCGTCACCAGCGCGCCCAACGTGACCCTGGTGAACTACAGCCTCGAGTACGACCTGCTCAATGCCTACCTGCGCGCCACCCGCGTGGACGTGGCCGCGGCGTCGTCGATGTGGGGCCTGTCGGCGCTGTCGCAGGGCTCGGCCACCCGCGTGGAGAACATGCTCGGCGGCATCGACAACGGCATCAAGCTGGGTGGCGGCGTCGGCATCGACGCGCGCCTGCTCGATGCGGCTGCCGCGTTCCAGCAGGCCCAGGGCATCGCCGGCTTCGACATGTCGCTGCGCAGCCTGTCGGGCCAGCTGCACGGCGCGTCCTCGGCGATGACCTACGACAGCATCGACGCCAACCGTCGCGCGGCCAACGCTCGTGTCGACCGCTTCCGCGACAGCATCCGCGGCACCGGCGCCTGGGCTTCGAGCCTGTCGCGCGATGGCGCCATGTCGCTGACCGGGTTCGACGCGGTGGACTTCGCCACCAGCGGCGACATGGTCGGCCACGACATCGCGCTGGGCGCCAATGCACTGGCCGGCGTGGCCTTCAGCCGCCAGCAGCAGCAGGGCTGGCTGCCGGCCATGGGCGACCGCGTGCGCGGCTACCAGTACGAGAGCCAACTCTACGCGGCCTGGCTGGATGACGGCTGGTACGCGCAGGGCCGCGTCGGCATGGGCCAGTTCGACCGGCAGATGCAGCGCAACGTGCTGCTGGGCATGAGCCTGGACGGCGTGTCCTCGCGGGTGTCGGGCAACTACTTCACCGCCAACGTGGAATCCGGTCATGGCTTCCGCCTGGCGGGCGCCACCCTGACCCCGTACGTCGGCGTGGATTACACCCGCCTGGAGAACGACGGCTTCAGCGAAGCCGGCGCCAGCGGCCTGGGCCTGCGTGCGGAGGCCTGGGACAGCACCCGCACCCAGGGCTACGTGGGCCTGCGCGGCGAGCGCAGCTGGCGGATGGGCAACGGCCTGTCGCTGTCGCTGGACGCGCGTGGCGAGTACCAGGAGCGCCTGCAGTCCAGCGGCGAACTGTTCAATGCCAGCTTCGTCGGCTACGAGCAGTGGGAGCCGCTGTACGGCATCGGCCTGGCCGAGCACAGCAGCCTGTACCAGCTGGGCCTGAACGCCGCGTTCTCGCCTCGCAACCTGTTCCGCGTCGACCTGAGCCGTCGCCAGAGCGACCGTTACAGCGACCAGCAGGTGAACCTGCAGTACCGCCACGCGTTCTGAGCGCGGCGGTCGGTGGAAACAGGAACGCGCCCCTCGCGGGCGCGTTCTTTTTTGGGAGGGCTGGAAGGCCATCGGGAGGGCGAGGTTTGCGTCGCGCCGCTCCCGACGCGGCGGGCATCGGGCGTGGATGTAGAGCGGGGCTTGCCCCGCTGCTCTTCGCGTGCGCCGGCACATCCGGCGGGGGAGTCGGGCAAGCCCGACTCTACGGAGCAACGATGACGTCGCGGCCAGGTGCGGTGGTGCGGCTCAGCCGCGGCCTTCGAACAGCTCGCGGCCGATCAGCATGCGGCGGATCTCGTTGGTGCCGGCGCCGATCGCGTAGAGCTTGGCGTCGCGCAGGATGCGGCCGGTCGGGAACTCGTTGATGTAGCCGTTGCCGCCCAGCGACTGGATCGCTTCCAGCGCCACCTGCACCGCGGCTTCGGAGGCGTGCAGCAGGCACGAGGCGGCCAGCGCGCGCGAGGTATGGCCGGCGTCGAAATCGCGCGCGACCTGGTAGGCGAAGGCGCGGGCGGACTGCAGCGCGGTGTACATGTCGGCCAGCTTGCCCTGCATCAGGCCGAAGGTGCCGATCGCCGCGTCGAACTGTTTGCGCTCGCGCACGTAGGGCAGGGTGATGTCCAGCGCCGCCTGCATCAGGCCCAGCGGGCCGCCGGTCAGCACCAGGCGTTCGGTGTCGAGGCCGCGCATCAGCACGCGCACGCCCTGGTTGACCTCGCCGAGCACGTTTTCCTGCGGGATCGCGCAGTTCTCGAACACCAGTTCGCAGGTGTTGGAACCGCGCATGCCCAGCTTGTCCAGCTTCTGCGCGGTGGAGAAGCCGGGCATGCCGCGCTCGACGATGAAGGCGGTCATGCAACGACTGCCCGCGTCCTTGCCGGCGGTGCGCATGTAGACCACCAGCACGTCAGCCTCCGGGCCGTTGGTGATCCACATCTTGTTGCCGTTGGCGATCCACACGCCGTCGCGCAGTTCGGCGCTGCAGCGCATCGAGCCGACCACGTCCGAGCCGGCGCCCGGCTCGCTCATCGCCAGCGCGCCCTTCCATTCGCCGCTGCACAGCTTCGGCAGGTACTTCTGGCGCTGCGCCTCGTTGCCATTGAGGTAGAGGTTGGACACGCACAGGTTGGAGTGCGCGCCGTAGCTCAGGCCGACCGAGCCGGAAGCGCGGGAGATCTCCTCCATCGCCACCAGGTGGGCGAGGTAGCCCATGCCGCTGCCGCCGTATTCGGCCGGCACGGTCATGCCCAGCAGGCCCATCTCGCCCAGCTTGGGCCACAGGCCCTGGGGAAAGGCGTTGGCCTCGTCGATCTCCGCCGCGCGCGGCGCGATTTCCGATTCCGCGAACCGGCGCGCCGCCTCGCGCAGCGCGTCGATCTCCTCTCCCAGCTGGAACAGCCGCATTGCCTACCTCAATGGTTTCATCTGCGACCAGTGTAGTGCGGGCCCCGGGAGACCACACGTGCAGGTGCAGCATGAGCGCGCTGGACGGACGGCGCGCGTGTCCGGTGCGGGCCCCTTGTAGAGTCGGGCCTGACCGACTCCCACGCCGGGTGCGCCGGCGCCCGTGAAGAGCAGCGGGGCAAG
>NZ_AZUZ01000001.1 GCF_000513955.1 Pseudoxanthomonas suwonensis J47 | reverse complement strand
GAACCGCGCGATGCGGTATACCCCCGTGCTGCCGCGGCTCCGTCCGGAGCTGGCCCAACCCAACGCTGTCACTGTCGCTGTTGCTGTCCGATCGAGCGGGATCAGGCTCGTGCGGGAACGCCGGGAAGCCACCGCCACCGCGAACCGGACGCCTGCCGGCTCCCGACCCTCTCCCCCAACCCCTCTCCCAGGGGGAGCGGGGAGAAGAAGCCACGACCCGAAAGCGCCCGAAGACGCGGTAGCGCGGGGGTATGGCGCAAGCGGCACATGGATGTGCCGCGNTCGCGCGTTGGAGCAGGACGCGGAACCGCGCGATGCGGCATACCCCCGTGCTGCCGCGGCTCCGTCCGAAGCCCGCACACCCAATGCCGTTGCTGTTGGCGTTGCTGTTGGCGTTGCTGTTGCTGTTGCTGTTGCTGTTGCCGTTGATGTTGATGTTGATGTTGCCGTCCAATCCGGCTGCCGGAAAGCCGCCCCTCCACCGGGCCGGCCGCAATGCAATGCGGGAAGCCAGCTGGCGCGTGGCAACGCGCCAGCCGGCGCTGGCGCCCATGCTCATTCCCGGCGCCAGAAAGAAAACGCGCGCCGCCCCAAGGGCGACGCGCGTTCCATGTTCCAGCATAGGGCGCCGGCTGGCGCCCCGGATGCTTACGGCCGGCGGGCCAGCTCGGCCTCGTCGCGGGCCTTGGGCAGCAGGTCCTGCTTGGTGACCTTGAGCGGGCCGAAGGTCAGCATCGGGCAGGCGATCAGGATCGAGGACAGCGTACCGATCACCGCACCGATCATCTGGCTCAGCGCCAGGCCTTCCAGCGAGCCGCCGCCGTACAGGTACAGCGCCAGCACCGACAGGAAGAACACCAGCGAGGTGATGATCGTGCGCGACAGCGTCTGGTTGATCGAGCGGTTCATGACCTCCAGCGGCTCCACGCGCAGGCTGCGGAAGTTCTCGCGGACGCGGTCGAACACCACGATCGTGTCGTTGATCGAGAAGCCCATCACCGACAGCAGGCCGGCCAGCACCGTCAGGTCGAATTCGCGGCCGGTCCAGGAGAAGAACGCCGCCGTGATCAGCACGTCGAACAGCGTCGTCACCGTGGCGACCACCGCGAACTTCCACTCGAAGCGCGCGCCGATGTAGATCAGGAAGCCCACGACCACGAACAGCGCCGCGTACACGCCGTTGCGGGCCAGCTCGGCGCCGACCTGCGGGCCGACGAACTCGGTGCGCAGCAGGTGCGCCTTGTTGTCCGGAAGCGACACCGCTTCCAGCACTTCCTGCGCCGTGCGGTTGTTGGCGTCGGTGGTGGTCTGCCCGTCGCGGGGCTGCAGGCGGACCAGCACGTCGCTGCCGCTGCCGAAGCTCTGCACCTGCGCGCCTTCGTAGCCGGCCGCCGCCAGGCGTTCGCGCACCGCGTCCACCGGCACGTTGCGGTCGAAGCGCACCTCGACCACGGTGCCGCCGGTGAAGTCCAGGGCGTAGTTGAAACCCTTGGTGACGATGGTGCCGACCGCGGCGACGAACAGCACGGCCGCGGCGATGAGCGCCACCCACCGCATCTTCATGAAGTCGATGCGGGTGTCGTGGGGGATGAGGGTCAACGGGAAGATCTTCATGCGTGTATTCCTCCCGTCAGATGGCCAGGGACTTGAGCTTCTTGCGGCGGGCGTACACCAGGGTGACGATCGCGCGCGAGACGGTGATGGCGGTGAACATGGATGCCAGGATGCCGATCATCAGGGTCACGGCGAAGCCCTTCAGCGGGCCGGTGCCGAAGGCGTAGAGGGCCACGCCGGCGATGATCGCGGTCAGGTTGGCGTCGAGGATGGTGCCGCCGGCCTTGTCGTAGCCGGCCACGATCGCCGCCTTCGGCGGCACGCCGGCGCGCAGTTCTTCGCGGATGCGCTCGTTGATGAGCACGTTGGCGTCCACCGACAGGCCGATCGACAGCGCCAGGCCGGCGAAGCCCGGCAGGGTCATGGTCGCGCCGAACAGCGACATCACCGCGACCACGATCAGCAGGTTGAACAGCAGCGCGATGCCGGTGATCACGCCGAACATGCGGTAGTACACCGCGAAGAACACCAGGGTGAACACGAACGCGTAGAGCACCGCGGTGACGCCGCGCTCCACGTTCTCCTTGCCCAGGCTCGGGCCGACGATGCGCTCCTCGACGAAGTCCATCGGCGCGGCCAGCGAACCGGCGCGCAGCAGCTTGGCCAGTTCGTCGGCCTCGGCCTTCTCCAGGCCGGTGGTCTGGAAGTTCTTGCCGAACACGCCCTGGATGTTGGCGACGGAGATGACCTCCTCCTTCACCCGGAAGCTGCGCACTTCCTCGCCGTTGACCAGGGTCACCTGCGGGATGCGCTCGGTGTACACCACCGCCATCGGCTTGCCGACGTTGGCGCTGGTGAACTCGAACATGCGGTCGCCGCCGACGTTGTTCAGGGTCACGCTGACCGCCGGCTGGCCGTTCTGGTCGATGGTCGACTGCGCCGCCACCATCTGGTCGCCGGTGACGATGACGCGCTTGCTCAGCAGCTCGGGGCGGCCGTCGCGGCGATAGAACACCTTGGCTTCCGGCGGCACGCGGCCGGTGGCCACCGCGTCGGCGGCGTTTCCGTCGATCACTGCGCGGTACTCGAGGGTGGCGGTGGCGCCGATCATGCGCTTGGCCGCCGCGGTGTCCTGCACGCCCGGCAGCTGGACCACGATGCGGTCGTTGCCCTGGCGCTGGATGATCGGTTCGGCCACGCCCAGCTCGTTGACGCGGTTGCGCAGGGTGGCGATGTTCTGCTCGATCGCCGAGCCGGCGATCTGGTTCAGCTCGGCCTCGGGGATGCGCACCACCAGGCGGTTGCCATCGCCTTCGATGGCCATGGTCGGCATGACCTTGGCCAGCTGCTCGCGGGCCCGCGCCGTGTCGGCGTCGGAGGCCAGGGTCACGGCGATGCTGTGGTCGGCGCGGCGGTCGACCGCGGTGTAGCGGATGCGGTTGTCGCGCAGGGTGACGCGCACGTCCTCGACGTAGGCGTCGATGCGCTTCTCCAGCGCCGCCTTCTGGTCGACCTGCAGCACGAAGTGCACGCCGCCCTGCAGGTCCAGTCCCAGCACCATCGGCCGGGCGCCCAGGCGCTCCAGCCAGTCCGGCACGTTGGAGGCCAGGTTCAGTGCCACGGTGTAGTTCTCGCCGAGCTGGCCGCGCAGGGTGTCGGCGGCCAGGGTCTGGGCGTCGGCGTCGGCGACGCGGACCAGCAGGCTGTCGTTCTCCACCGCCACCGAGCGCGGCTGCACGCCGGCTTCCTGCAGGTAGCCGCTGACCCGCGCCTTGAGCGCGTCGTCCAGCGGGGCGCCGCGGTTGCCGGTGATCTGCACGGCGTAGTCGCTCTGGAACACGTTGGGCAGCGCATAAAGCGTGCTCAACACCAGCACGGCCAGGATGACGAGGTATTTCCAGCGGGGAAATTCGAGCATTGCGGGACCCCGCGCGGCCCCGGCCCCGGGACCACGCTCAGCGGTGGGACGAAGGATCAGGCGGACTTCAGGGTGCCCTTCGGCAGGACGTTGCCGATGGCAGCCTTCTGCACGCGGATGCGGACGTTCTCGGCCACCTCGAGGGTCACGAAGTTGTCGCCGATGTCGGTGACCGTGCCGGCCACGCCGCCGGTGGTGATGACCTCGTCGCCGCGCGACAGCTTGCCGAGCATGGCCTGGTGCTCCTTCTGCCGCTTCATCTGGGGGCGGATCATCAGGAAGTACATGATCGCGATCAGGATGATCGGGAACAGCAGCATGCCGAGGCCGCCGCCCTGGGGCTGGCCGCCGGCGGCCTGGGCGTGGGCGGTCGGGATCAGGAATTCGAAGAAGCTCATCGGTCTGTGTCCAAGTGTGCGGAAAATAGCCGCGGATTATGCCATAGGGGCGGACCGCCCCTTTCCAAGGACCTCGGACCCCTGACCACGCCCCCGGGTTCCCCCCGGAGCGGCTGCCCGGACGGGGACTGCGACCGGGTTCAACCGGCCGCCTGCCCCGGGTCGGCCGGCGGCTGCGCGCCGCGGGCGGCGTAGAACCCGCGGCGGAACTCGGCGAAGCGGCCGGCGGCGATGGCCTCGCGCATCCCGGCCATCAGCTTCTGGTAGTACCAGAGGTTGTGCAGGGTGCCGAGGATCGGTCCGAGCATCTCGTTGCAGCGGTCCAGGTGGCGCAGGTAGCTGCGGGTGTAGCCGCCGGCACAGGCCACGCAGCCGCAGCCGGGCTCGATCGGGTCCAGGTCCTTCTCGTACTTCGCGTTGCGGATCCGGACCGTGCCGAAGGAGGTGAAGTAGTGGCCGTTGCGCGCGTTGCGGGTCGGCATCACGCAGTCGAACATGTCCACGCCGCGGGCCACGCCCTCGACCAGGTCCTCCGGCCGGCCCACGCCCATCAGGTAGCGCGGGCGGTCGGCCGGCAGGCGCGGGTGCAGGTGCTCGAGCATGGCGTTGCGCTCGTGCTCCGGCTCGCCCACCGCCAGGCCGCCGATGGCGTAGCCGTCGAAGCCGATGGCCTGCAGCCCGTCCAGCGAGCGGCTGCGCAGGTCGTGGTAGACGCTGCCCTGGACGATGCCGAACAGCGCCGCATCGTTGCCCAGCCCGTCGTGGGCGTCGCGCGAGCGTCGCGCCCAGCGCAGGCTCAGCTCCATCGAGTGCCGGGCCACGTCCTCGCTGGCCGGGTACGGGGTGCACTCGTCGAAGATCATGACGATGTCCGAGTCGAGCACCTTCTGGATCTGCATGCTCTCCTCCGGCCCCAGGAACACCCGGGCGCCGTCGGTCGGCGAGGCGAAGGTCACGCCCTGCTCGGTGATCTTGCGGCGGTGGGCCAGCGAGAACACCTGGAAGCCGCCGGAGTCGGTGAGGATCGGCCCGTCCCAGCGGGCGAAGCCGTGCAACCCCCCGTGTGCGCCGATGACCTCCAGGCCCGGGCGCAGGTACAGGTGGAAGGTGTTGCCGAGGATGATTTCGGCGCCCAGGTCGCGGACCTGGCCAGGCAGCACGCCCTTGACCGAGCCATAGGTGCCGACCGGCATGAACGCCGGTGTCTCCACCGTCCCGCGCGGGAACGAGAGGCGGCCGCGGCGCGCGGCGCCATCGGTGGTGATCAGCTGGAACTGCAGTCGGGACATGGAGCTGGACGGGGCGAAGGGCCGCGTATTGTCGCCGATACGGCGCGGCCGCGCCTCGCGCCGGCCTGCACCGGACTCAGCCCGGGTTGCCCCACAGCAGCATCGCGTCGCCGTAGGAGAAGAAGCGGTAGCGCTGCTCCACCGCGTGGCGGTAGGCGGCGAAGATCCGCTCCTTGCCGGCGAAGGCCGAGACCAGCATCAGCAGGGTGCTTTCCGGCAGATGGAAGTTGGTCAGCAGCGCGTCGACGCTGCGGATCCGGTAACCGGGGAAGATGAAGATCCGGGTCTCGCCGGAGAACGGCTGCAGCTCGCCGTCGCGCATGGCGCTTTCCAGCGCGCGGACCACGGTGGTGCCCACCGCGACCACCCGGCCGCCGGCGGCACGGGTGCGCCGCACCTGCGCGACCAGCTCGGCGCCGACGTTGAGCCACTCGCTGTGCATGGTGTGCTCGCGCACGTCCTCCACCCGCACCGGCTGGAAGGTGCCCGCGCCCACGTGCAGGGTGATGTGGCCGAACTGCACGCCCCGCTCGCGCAGCCTTTCCAGCAGCGGCTCGTCGAAGTGCAGGCCGGCGGTCGGCGCCGCCACCGCGCCGACGTTGCGGGCGAACACGGTCTGGTAGCGCTCGGCGTCGTCCTGGCCCGGCTCGCGGCGGATGTACGGCGGCAGCGGCAGGCGCCCGACCTTCAGCAGCCACGATTCCAGCCCGCCCGGCACGGCGAAGCGCAGGCGGAAGAACTCGCCGTCGCGGCCCAGCACCTCGGCCTCGCCGCCGCCGTCGAGCACGATCCGGCTGCCCTCCCTCGGCGACTTGCTCGCCCGCACCTGGGCGCGGGCCTGTTCGTCCGCCAGCAGGCGCTCGACCAGGATCTCGACCCGGCCGCCGCTTTCCTTCTGCCCGAACAGGCGCGCCGGGATCACCCGGGTGTCGTTGAACACCAGCAGGTCGCCCGGCTGCAGCAGCCCCGGCAGGTCGCGCACGTGCAGGTCCTCGAACGCGCCCTCGCCCGGCGGCACCAGCAGCATGCGGCTGGCCGAACGCTCCGGCAGGGGCGCCTGGGCGATCAGCTCGGCGGGCAGCTCGTAGTGGAAATCGGACTTCTTCAAGGCGGCGGGCGCGGGATGCGGAGCCGGCCATTGTACCGGGCCCGGCGCCACGGGCCGGGCCGCGCCGTTCAGCGCTCGAACTTGGTCGACAGCACGATCGCGGTGGAGGTGCGCTCCACGCCCTCCAGCGCGCCGATGCGGTCGGTGAGCACGTCCATCTGGTGCACGTCGCCGACCACGCCCAGCGCCACCAGGTCGTAGCTCCCGCTGACCGAATGCAGCGAGCGCACCTCGGGGATCGCGTGCAGCTCCTTCACCACCGCCGCCATCTTCTTCGGCGAGACGGTGATCATGATGTGGGCGCGGATCCGCGCCTGCTCCACCGCGTCGTCGATGCGCACCGTGTATCCGCGGATCACCCCGGCCTGTTCAAGGCGGTCGATCCGGCTCTGCACCGTGGTCCGCGACAGCCCCAGCCGGCGCGCGATCTGCGCGGTGGAGGCGCGCGCATCCTCGCGCAGCAGGGACAGCAGCTGTTCGTCCGCGTCAGTGATCTTCATGCGCTCGCCGGTTTCTTCGTCGAATCGACGATATTCGATGGATTCCTGCACGGATCATAGCTGCCAAACGACGATCCCATCCACATAATAGAGGGTCCGGCGCCGAACCTGGCGCCTGCCGTCCGGGAGAATCCATGTCCGTGCTTGCCCCCCTCGCCCCCCTGCGCGCCCACGCCGGCCAGCGCCTGACCCAGGGCCTGGATGACGCCACCGTCGTCCGCCTCGCCGCCAACCACCCGGACCTGGTCGCGGCGATCGAGGCCGCCGCCGCCGAGTACGCGCGCCAGCGCGAGGCCGCCGCCGACCTGCTCGACCTCGACGAGGCGGAGCAGATCCAGGCCCTGCAGGGCGGCTTCGTGAACTTCTACGCCGACGACAGCGTGAACCCGTACGTGGCCCTCGCCGCGCGCGGCCCGTGGGTCGTCACCCTCAAGGGCGCGGTGCTGTACGACGCCGGCGGCTACGGCATGCTCGGCTTCGGCCACACCCCGCCGGCCGTGCTCGAAGCGCTGGCGCGCCCGCAGGTGATGGCCAACATCATGACCCCGAGCCTGTCGCAGGGCCGCTTCGTCGCCGCGCTGCGCCGCGAGATCGGCCACAGCCGCGGCGGCTGCCCGTTCGAGCGCTTCATGTGCCTCAACTCCGGCTCCGAGGCCGTGGGCCTGGCCGCGCGCATCGTCGACATCAACGCCAAGCTGCAGACCGACCCGGGCGCGCCGCACGCCGGCGCCGCGATCAGGCGCGTGGTGGTCAAGGGCAGCTTCCACGGCCGTACCGACCGCCCGGCGCTGTACTCCGATTCCACCCGCCGCACCTACCAGCAGTACCTGGCCAGCTACCGCGGCGAGGACTCGGTGATCGCGATCCCGCCGTACGACGTGGCCGCGCTGCGCCGCGCCTTCGCCGACGCGAAGGCCAACAACTGGTTCATCGAGGCGATCTTCCTCGAGCCGGTGATGGGCGAAGGCGACCCGGGCCGCTCGGTGCCGGTGGAGTTCTACAACGCCGCCCGCGAGCTGACCCGCGAGCACGGCAGCCTGTTGCTGGTCGACTCGATCCAGGCCGGCCTGCGCGTGCACGGCACGCTGTCCCTGGTCGACTACCCCGGGTTCGAGGGCGTCGAGCCGCCGGACATGGAGACCTACTCCAAGGCGCTCAACGCCGCGCAGTTCCCGCTGTCGGTGCTGGCCCTGGACGCGCACACCGCCGGCCTGTACCGCAAGGGCGTGTATGGCAACACCATGACCGCCAACCCGCGCGGCCTGGACGTGGCCTGCGCCACCCTCGAGCAGCTCACCCCGCAGGTGCGCGCCAACATCCGCGAGCGCGGTGCGCAGGCGATCGCCCGCCTCGAGCAGCTGCGCGGCGAGCTGGGCGGGATGATCACCAAGGTCCAGGGCACCGGCCTGCTGTTCTCCTGCGAGCTGGCCCCGCAGTTCAAGTGCTACGGCGCCGGCTCCACCGAGGAGTGGCTGCGCATGCACGGCGTCAACGTGATCCATGGCGGCGAGAACTCGCTGCGCTTCACCCCGCACTTCGCCATGGACGAGGACGAGCTGGAGCTGCTGGTCACGATGGTCGCGCGCGCCCTGCGCGAAGGCCCGCGCCGCGAACAGGCCTCGGCGGCCTGATCCCGCCCGCGGTGAAGGAAGCCGGCGCAAGCCGGCTTCTTTCTTTCCGCGGCCGCGCGATTGCTGCAGACTTCCCGCTCCGCCAGCAGAACAGCACAGGCCCGCCATGCCCGCCGTCGAAGTCCGCCACCCGCTCGTCCAGCACAAGATCGGCCTGCTACGCTCGGCGGAACTGAGCACCAAGGGTTTCCGCGAGCTGGTGACCGAACTGGGCACCCTGCTCGCCTACGAGGCCACCGCCGACCTGGCCACCGAGGACACCACGGTGCAGGGCTGGGCCGGCCCGGTCCAGGTCAAGCGCATCGCCGGCGCCAAGATCACCCTCGTGCCGATCCTGCGCGCCGGCCTGGGCATGCTGCCCGGCGTGCTGGCGCTGATCCCGGCGGCGAAGGTGAGCGTGGTCGGCCTGCAGCGCGACGAGACCACCCTGCAGCCGGTGCCCTACTTCGAGCGCCTGACCGGCCGCCTCGACGAGCGCGACGCGCTGATCCTGGATCCGATGCTGGCCACCGGCGGTTCGCTGGTCGCCACCATCGACATGCTCAAGCGCGCCGGCGCGCGGCGGATCAAGGGCATCTTCCTGGTCGCCGCGCCGGAAGGCCTGGCCACGGTCGAGGCCGCGCATCCGGACGTGCAGATCTACACCGCCGCGATCGACGAACGTCTCAACGACAAGGGCTACATCCTGCCGGGCCTGGGCGACGCCGGCGACCGCATCTTCGGCACCCGCGTCGACTGACGCACGGCCCCGCCCCGCCGCGCAGCGGCGGCGGGGATCGCATGCTCACTTCCTGCCGGCGTCCTGCACCGGCGGCGCCAGCGCCTGGATCGCCGCGCTCACGTAGACCAGCGGCGCGTTCCAGTTGATCGCGATCTCGTTGCTGGCGTAGCTGCAGTCATGGTCGATCCACGACAGCGCCGGCAGCGACGAGGGATACGACACGCCCTTGCAGTCGACCAGGTCCTGCTGGCGCGGATTCGGTCCGCCCGACAGCAGGCCCGGCACCGGCGCCTCGACGCCGTCGGCCTGCGAGGGGCGATGGTGGATGTGCATCGGCGTGCGCAGCCCGTGCCCGGTGACGAAGGAAATGCCCAGCGGATTCCGCCCAAGCACGTAGTCGAGCTGCGACTGCGCCGCGTCCAGGTACTCGCGGCGGCCGTCGATGCGGTAGCCCTGCAGCATCACCAGCGCCTGGTTCAGCGCGACCGCGCTGCTGCCCCAGACGAAATCCCAGGCTTCCATCGATATCCGCCAGGGCGACTGCTGCGAACGCGCGACCAGGCGGTCGGCCGCCTCCTGCACCCGCCGCACGACCTTCCTGCGTTCCGCCTCCGGCAGGCGCGCGCGGTGCTGCGCCAGCGAGATCCAGCCCAGGCTGCCGACGTCGTTCCAGTCCGGGATGCCCAGGTCCCCGGCGTGCTTGCGGAACGCGTCCAGGTACGACGCCTCGCCGGTGGTGACGTACAGCTCCGCCGCCGCCCAGGCGAATTCGTCGTCGAGCTTGCCGTCGCCATAGGCGCCGGTACTGACATCGTCCGGCTGCCGGTACACCAGGTCCGGATTGGCCTGCGCCCAGCGCCACGCCGCTTCGGCCGCTTCGCGCATCCGCGCCGGCAGGCCCGGGAACTGCGCCTCGTACGGCGCGTAGATCCGGCTGGCGGTGGCCATCACCGCGGCGAAATCCAGCGCCGCGGCGGTGGAGCGGCCGACCATGTAGCGGCGCTCGCGCGCCTGGTCGGGCATCACCACCGGGTCGAACGCCAGGTTGGTGAGCTTGTGGTAGACGCCGCCGTCGGCCGGGTCCTGCATCGCCAGCATCCAGCGCAGGTTCCACCAGGCTTCGTCGAGGATGTCGGGCACGCCGTTGCCGCTTTCCGGGATCCCCAGCTCGCGGCCGCCGAAGAACTCCGGGAAATGCTCGTACGCGGCCAGCAGGGTCCAGGTGGTGATGCCGGAATTGACCACGTACTTGTTGTAGTCGCCCGCGTCGTACCAGCCGCCCGGCGCGGAGACCACGGTGCCGGCCGGGCGCCCCGGCGTGGCCGCGGAGGGATGGATCTCCACCTCGGTATCGGGATGGCCGGCCGGGCGCGCGTACGGACCGGCATGCGCGGCATCGAGCCCCATGCCGGAGCGCGACAGGTAGAACGCCTTCAGCGAGGCATCGGCCAGGGCCGCATAGGCCTGCGCATCGATGGGAAAAGGATCCGATGGCGGCAGCCCGTTGGCGCGGATGCGGTAGCTGCCGGGCTCCGACAGCGCGCTCAGGTCGGCGATCGCCGCCTTGCGCCGGGCCGGTTCCCACGACTTCGCGTGGCCGGTCTGCCCACGCAGCACCACCTCGCCGTCGGCTTCGCGCACGACTTCGAAACTGCGCGGCCGGCCGGTCTCCAGCACCGCCAGCTTCTGCCCGCCGGGCAGGAAGCCGAGCTGGTTCAACCGCACTTCGCCGGTATCCGCCGCCGAGGATTCCTGCAGGCTGCAGGCCACGCCCAGGCAGAGCAGCGCCACCGGCAGCACCAACGGAATGCAGTTGCGCGCGCTCACAGGGTGGCCTCCGCGATGAAGCGCCACAGTCCCAGCAGGGCCATGCCCGCCAGCACCAGCATGGTCAGCGCCGCGCCGCCGGCGCGGCCGGCGGAATAGCCGGCGGAACCACCCAGTCCGGCCGCGTGCATGAGTCGCGCGCCCAGCAGGGCCAGGCCGAAGGTCCACAGCACATCCGCGCGGGTGCCGCTCGATTCGAGCAGGGCCAGCACCAGCAGGCCCAGCGGCACGTATTCGGCGAAGTTGGCGTGGACGCGGATCCGGCGCTCCAGCTCCAGGTCGCCGCCGGCGCCGATGCCGATGCGCCGGGACCGGCGCTGCAGCATCACGCGCAGCGACAGGTACAGGAAGAGAAGCAGGTGGAGCGATGCGACCAGCAGGCTGATGCGCGGCGTTACGGCCATGCGGACTCCCCTCAGGACGTGCCCGGGGGGATTGTGCCAGCCTCAGGCTGCCAGCGGGCGGGCCTGCAGTTCGGCCAGTTCCTGGGCGGTGCCGAAGCGGCCCTTCTCGTCGCGGACCACCCGGGCCAGGGCGCAGTGCGGGTCGTGGGTGAAGAACAAGCGCACGTCGCGGGCCAGCTTGTCCTCGAGGAAGCTGCGCTTCTCGTCGATCAGCAGCTCGGCATTGCGGTCGTAGCCCATGGTGATCGGCAGGTGTACCCAGGAACGGCCGGGGATCAGGTCGGCGCAGAACACCACGCCGCCATGCGGCTGCCCGTCGGCGCCGGCCGGGCCGACGATCTCGGCCAGCATCAGCCCCGGCGTGTGGCCATCACTGAAGCTGAAGCGCACCGCCTGGCCGAGGCTGCGCGAATACGGCCCGTCGACGATCTCCAGCCGGCCGCTGGCCTCGAGCAGGCCCGGCAGCTCCGGGATGAAGCTGGCGCGGTCGCGCGGATGCGGATGGCGCGCGCGCTCCCAGTGCGCCGCGCCGACCAGGTAGGTGGCGTTGGGGAACAGCAGCTCCGGCGAGCGCCCCTCGGCCCACGGTGCCAGCAACCCGCCGGCGTGGTCGAAGTGGAGGTGGCTGAGCACCACCACGTCGATGTCCTCGTGCTCGAAACCGGCCGCGCGCAGCGAGTCGACCAGCACGTGGCGGTCCTCCTGCACGCCGTAGCGCTCGCGCATCTTCGGCTCGAAGAACGCGCCGATGCCGGTCTCGAACAGCACGGTCCTGCCGTTGAGCGGGCTGGCCAGCAGCGCGCGGCAGGCAAGGTCGATGCGGTTGTGCTCGTCCGGCGGCGCCCACCTCTCCCACATCGCCTTCGGCGCGTTGCCGAACATGGAACCGCCGTCGAGTTTCTGCGTGTTGCCGCGGATGGACCAGAGCTTCATGGGACGAATGCTAGCGGCCGGCCGGTTAAGAATCCGGAATCCGGCCGCCTCCCTCACGGCGTGGCCGCGGCGGCCTCGCGCACCGCGCCGACGCGGGCGCTGCCGACGTCGTTGCGCGGATCGGTGCCGCCCTCGAGCCTGTTGTTGACCCGGTCCCAGACCACGGTCTGCATGTTGCCCCAGACGTGGCTGGAGGCGCGACCGCTGACGGTATCCTCCGGCAGCTTCACCGTGTGGCCCATCGTCCGCAGCTTCGCCGCGGTGCCGGCGTCGAAGGCGCCGCTTTCGGCGTCGATCAGGTCGGGCCACCACTGGTGGTGGTAGCGCGGCAGCGCCGCCACGTCCTGCGCGCCCAGGCCATCGGCCACGCCGAGCGCGCCGAGCAGGACCATGGTGATGATGCGGGTGCCGCCCGGCGTGCCGATCACCGCGATCTTTTCCGGCGAGACCATGAAGGTCGGGGTCATCGAGCTCAGCGGGCGCTTGCCCGGCTGCGGCGCGTTGGCCTCGTAGCCCATCACGCCGAAGGCGTTGGGCTGGCCCGGCACCAGGGCGAAGTCGTCCATTTCGTTGTTGAGCAGCACGCCGGTGCCCGGCGGCACCAGGCCCGAGCCGAACAGCAGGTTCACCGTCTGGGTGACTGCGGCGCGGTTGCCATCGGCGTCGACGATCGAGAAGTGGGTGGTCTCCTCGTCTTCCAGCGGGGTCGGCAGGCCGGAGAACGAATCGCTCGGCGTGGCCTTCTCCGGGTTGATCGTCGCGCGCAGGCCGGCGGCGTAGTACGGGTTGGTGAGCACGTCGACCGGCACGTCGACGAAATCCGGATCGCCCAGGTAGAAGGTGCGGTCGCGGAAGGCGCGGCGCATCGACTCGACGGTCAGGTGGGTGCGCTGCGCCGGATCCAGCTTCGCCAGGTCCCAGCCGGCCAGGATCTGCAGCATCTGCGCCAGCGCCACGCCACCGGAGGACGGCGGCGGCGCGGTCACGATGTCCCAGCCGCGGTAGCTGAAGCGCAGCGGCTCGCGCTCCTTGACCTGGTAGGCGGCCAGTTCCTCGGCGGTCCAGCGGCCGCCCTCGGCGCGCACGCCGGCGACCAGCTTCTTTGCCACCGGGCCGCGGTAGAAACCGTCGAAGCCGTTCTTTGCCAGCAGTTCCAGGGTGCGCGCCAGGTCGGGCTGCTTCAGCACCTGGCCGACCCTGGGCGGCTGGCCGTCGATAAGGAACACGCCGCGGGTGCCGGGGAAGCGCTCCATCACCTCGCGGCGCACGGCGTAGCCGCGTTCGAGGCGGCCGTAGACCGGGAAGCCGTCGCGGGCCAGGCGGATCGCCGGGGCCAGGCTCTCGGACAGCGGCAGGCGGCCGTACTTCCCGGCCACGTGGACCAGCGCCGCCGGCAGGCCGGGGATCGCCGCGGCCCAGGCGCCGTCCTCTGCCAGCGAGGAATCCAGCTTGCCGTCGGCGGTGCGGTAGCGCTCGGTGGTGGCGGCAGCCGGCGCGGCCTCGCGCGCATCGATGAACACGTCGCGGCCGCTGTCGGCCTGGTGCAGCAGGAAGAAGCCGCCGCCGCCCAGGCCCGAGCTGATCGGTTCGACCACCGACAGCGCCGCCGAGACCGCGACCGCGGCGTCGAAGGCGTTGCCGCCGCGCTCCAGCACCTCGAAACCGGCATCGGTGGCCAGGTGGTGGGCGCTGGCGATGGCGGCCTTGCCGGGCGCCCGGGCGGTCGCGCCGGGCGCATCGGGTTCGCGGCCGGCATCGGCGGCGAAGGCCGGCAGGGCCGCGCCGGGCAGCAACAGGAACAGCGCCAGCAACAGGCGCGGCAGCGGACGGGTCATCGTGCCTCCGGGAGATAGAGCTCGGGATGTTCTTCCTGGAGCCTGCGCAGCTTGGCCAGCAGCGCCTCGTGGCTCTCGGGATGTTCGGGATCCGGGTCGATGCATTCGACCGGGCAGACCACCACGCACTGCGGCTCGTCGAAATGGCCGACGCATTCGGTGCAGCGGGCCGGATCGATCACGTAGATCGTCTCGCCCATCGAGATGGCCTGGTTGGGACAGGCCGGCTCGCAGACGTCGCAGTTGACGCAGAGTTCGTTGATCTTCAGGGACATGCTTTCACGGGACCTGGCGCACCGGGGTGCGTGCGCGGTGCGCGGCGGGCGCGCGCCTGCGCGGGAACCCGGCCCCGCATGCGCCCGGCCGTGGCCGGCCGGGCGCCGGGGCGCTTACTTGGCTTCGACGAAGACGTAGTCGGCACCGGTCGGCTGCAGGGCGACCTGCACGCGCGGGTTGTCGGCCGCGTCGCCGATGAACAGGATGCGCACGCCCTTCATGGTGTCCGGCGGCACGTCCTTGAACGCGATCTCGATCAGGTCGGCCATCTTCGCCGAGGCCGGCGAACCGAAGGCCAGCAGGTTGCCCTTCTGCACGCCGCGGGCCATCGCGGTCCTGGCCGCTTCCACCTGGCGCTCGTACTTGGCCTCGAACTCCGGATCGGTCTCCGGCGGCAGGTAGTACAGGAACGGGTTGGTGGTGATGTTGCCCATGTTCTCCTGCACCACCGCAGGCAGGTACGCCTTCCAGCCGGCGTCGTCGTCCTTGGCGGGCGCGGTCAGCACCTTGGCCTCGGCGGCTTCGTTGGACACCGGCGCCTCCTTCTTGCAGGCAGTCAGCGCCAGCGGCGAAACCAGCAGGCTTGCGAGCAGAAGCGCGCGCGTCGTGTTGTTCATCAGGAACCTCCCGTCGTTGCTAATGTGAAGTTACTCGGTGTTTCCGGTGCCGCCCTCTGTCACGCACCGCCGCGCCTGGCATCCCGCAGGGCCGAAGCCACCTCCGGGGTCACGAAGCCGGACACGTCGCCCCCCAGGCGCGCGATCTCGCGCACCAGCGAAGAGGAAATGAAGCTGTACTGCTCGGCCGGGGTGAGGAACAGCGTCTCCACCTCCGGGATCAGGTGGCGGTTCATGCTCGCCATCTGGAACTCGTATTCGAAGTCCGACACCGCGCGCAGCCCGCGCAGCAGCACGCCGGCGCCGACGTCGCGGACGAAGTGGGCCAGCAGCGAATCGAAGCCGCGCACCTCGACGTTGTCGTGCGACGACAGCGCGGTGCGGGCCAGGTCCACGCGAAGGTCCAGCGGCAGGGTCGGGCCCTTGGCCTGGCTGGCGGCCACGCCGACGATCACCTTCTCGAACAGCGGGGCGGCGCGCGCGACCAGGTCGATGTGGCCGTTGGTGATCGGGTCGAAGGTGCCGGGGTATACGGCGATGCGGCGATGGGCCACGGTTCGGGTCTTTCAGGTCGCCGGATTGGCACCGGCAAGTGTATCAGCGCCTTCACGCGAGGGTGTATCGCCCTCCGGCGCCGGCACCGGGCCGCGGTAGAGCGCCGCGCGCGCCTGCGCGGTGCGCAGCTCGCGATGCAGCGTCCAGCCCGGCGGCAGCGTGGGCGCCTGCGTGGCCGGCGATTCGACGTAGAGCCAGCCACCGGGCGCGATGCGCGGCAGCAGCGCCGCCAGCGCCGGCTCCCACAGGTCGCCGGCGAAGGGCGGATCGACGAAGGCCAGGTCGAAGCGCTGCGGCCCGGCCTGTGCCAGCCAGCGCAACGCATCGTCCTGCACCACCTGCACCTTCCCGCCGGCATCCAGCCTGTCGACGATCGCGCGGAGCCCCCCGGCCTGGGCGGGGTCGCGCTCGACCAGCACTGCGCTGGCCGCGCCGCGCGATACCGCCTCCAGTCCCAGCGCGCCGCTGCCGGCGAACAGGTCCAGCACCACCGCGCCCGGGGTCACCGCCTGCAACCAGTTGAACAGGGTCTCGCGGACCCGGTCGGAGGTCGGGCGCAGGCCGTCGACGTCCGGCACCGGCAGCCGGGTCCCGCGCCAGCGGCCGCCGACGATGCGCACGCTGCCGGCGCCGCGCGCAGGCGCGGCCGGGCGTCGCGCGGGACGGCGCGGAGGCAATCTGTTCATCGGGGAAATGCGGGGCGCGGTGCTAGCATGACGCGCATTCTCCGACATCCGCAGGCAATGGTCAGTTTCTTCCGCCGCAAGAAGCCGCAGGACACGCCGTCCAGCACCCAGGGCAACCGGTTCACGGCCGAGGAACTGGCCGCGGCGTTCCCGCAGGCGCCCTCCGCTCCCTCCGCTCCCTCCGCTCCCGCCGTCCCGGTCGCGCCCGAAGAACCCGCCGCCGCGCCGGTGGAGCCGGCCGCGACCGTGGTCGAGCCGGTCGTGGTCGAGCAGGCGCCGGTGGAGGAAACCGCGACCGCGGTGGTCGAACCGGAGGCCGGCAACATCGCCGATGCCGAGGCCGCGATCGCCCCGCCCGCCCCCGCGGGCAAGCCCGGCTGGCGCGAGCGCCTGCGCAACAGCGTGTTCGCACGCAGCTTCGGCGGCCTGTTCTCGCGCAATCCGAAGCTCGACGACGACCTGCTCGACGAGATCGAGACCGCCCTGCTCACCGCCGACGTCGGCGTCACCGCCACCACCGCGCTGGTCGAAAGCCTGCGCAAGCGGATGAAGGCGCGCGAGTTCGCCGACGCCAACGCCCTGCTGGCCGCGCTGCGCGCCGAGCTGGTGGCGATGCTCAAGCCGGTGGCCGTGCCGCTGGTCATCGACCGCGGCGCGAATCCTTTCGTGCTGCTGACCGTGGGCGTCAACGGCGTCGGCAAGACCACGACCATCGGCAAGCTGGCGCGCCGTTTCAAGGACGAGGGGCGCGGCCTGATGCTCGCCGCCGGCGACACCTTCCGCGCCGCCGCCGTGGCCCAGCTGCAGGCCTGGGGCGAGCGCAACGGCGTCACCGTGATCGCGCAGGGCCAGAACGCCGATGCCGCCTCGGTCGCCTACGACGCGCTGCAGGCGGCGAAGGCCCGCGGCACCGAAGTGCTGATCGCCGACACCGCCGGGCGCCTGCACACCCAGGTCGGCCTGATGAACGAGCTGGGCAAGATCAAGCGCGTGCTGCAGAAGCTCGACCCGGCCGCACCGCACGAGGTGCTGATGGTGATCGACGGTACCACCGGCCAGAACGCGCTCAACCAGCTGCGCCAGTTCAACGCCGCCGTCGGCGTCACCGGCCTGGTGGTGACCAAGCTCGACGGCACCGCCAAGGGCGGCGTGGTCTTCGCCCTGGCCCGCGAGTTCGGCATCCCGATCCGCTTCGCCGGCATCGGCGAACGCCCCGAGGACTTGCGCGTGTTCGATGCCGAAGCCTTCGTCGACGCGCTGCTGCCGGAAGCGCTGGGCGGCAACTGAGGATGGACGCGACCCGGCGTGGCGCGCGCCGCGCCCGCGGCGCGCCGGCAGTGGCAACCGATGCCCCGCCGTCGATCGACGGCGACAGCTTCGCCCGTCCGCTGCTGGCCTGGTTCGACCGGCACGGCCGCCACGACCTGCCCTGGCAGCATCCGCGCACGCCGTACCGGGTGTGGCTGTCGGAGATCATGCTGCAGCAAACCCAGGTCGCCACGGTCGTTCCCTATTTCCTGCGCTTCGTCGGGCGCTTCCCCACCCTGCCCGACCTGGCCGCGGCGTCCACCGACGAGGTGATGGCGCACTGGGCCGGCCTGGGCTACTACGCCCGCGCCCGCAACCTGCACGCGGCCGCGCGCCGCTGCGTCGAACTGCACGGCGGCGACCTGCCGCGCGATGTCGAGGCGCTGCAGGCGCTGCCCGGCATCGGCCGCAGTACCGCCGCGGCGATCCTGGCGCAGGCCTGGGGCGACCGCTTCGCGATCCTCGACGGCAACGTCAAGCGCGTGCTGGCCCGCTGGCATGGCGTGCATGGCTGGCCCGGCACGCCGGCGGTGGAGAAGCAGCTGTGGGTGCTGGCCGAAGCGCACGTCGCCGCCGTCCCGGAGGGACGCCTGGCCGACTACACCCAGGCGCAGATGGATTTCGGCGCCACGCTTTGCAGGCGCGCGCGCCCGGCCTGCAGCGAATGCCCGGTGTCTTCCGGCTGCACCGCGCTGCGCGAAGGCCTGGTCGAAGCGCTGCCGACGCCGCGTCCCGGCAAGACCCTGCCCGAACGCGAGGCGGTGGCGCTGCTGCTGGAGAACGCACGCGGCGAACTGCTGCTGCAGCGCCGCCCGCCGACCGGCATCTGGGCCTCGTTGTGGACCCTGCCGCAGGCCGACACCGAAGCCGAACTGCGCGCCTGGTTCGAACGCCAGGTCGAAGGCGACTACGATGCCGCCGACGAACTGCCGCTGATCGTCCACACCTTCAGCCACTACCGCCTGCACCTGCAGCCGCGCCGCCTGCGCCGCGCCACCCCGCGACCCGGCGTGGGCGACAATGACGACCAGCGCTGGGTATCGCGCGCCGAACTGGCCACGCTGGGCCTGCCTGCGCCGATCCGCCGCCTGCTCGACAGCCTCTGACCACGGAAACCGCCATGACCCGCACCGTCTTCTGCCAGTACGAACAACGCGAGACCGAAGGCCTGGACTTCGCGCCCTGGCCCGGCGAGCTGGGCCGGCGCATCCACGACAACATCGGCAAGGCCGCCTGGGCCAAGTGGCTGGCGCACCAGACCATGCTGATCAACGAGAACCGGCTGTCGCCGCGCGACCCGCAGCACCGCGCCTTCCTGCAGGCGGAAATGGAGAAGTTCCTGTTCGGCGGCGGCGCGGAGAAGCCGGCCGGTTACGTGCCGCCGGAAGAATGATCCAGCGATGCGCGGCATCGCCGCGCGCCGCCCGGCAACGGAGCGGCAACGGACAGGCAAAAAGAAAGGCGCCATCGGCGCCTTTTCTCGCTACCACCTGTTGTGAATGGTGGCCGGGGAGGGAATCGAACCCCCGACACGGGGATTTTCAATCCCCTGCTCTACCAACTGAGCTACCCGGCCATGCGCGGCATGACCGCGGCGAGGTGCGGAATCATACCGGGGTAAAAAGCGAACGACAAGCATGTCGTGCATCGGTCATCCGGATCGGCCGCCACGCACCTTCTATTGGCAACCTCCACGGCCGGGCGCATGATCGCCGCGGGGAACCCACCGCAGGGAGGAAACCATGAAGAGGATCCTGTCACTGATGGTGCTGTCGATTGCCGTGGTCGCGGGCCTGGCGGGATGCAGGAGCACGCCGCGGGCTACCGATGCGGAACGGCTTGCGTTCTACGAAGCCCACGCCGGCGAACCGGTGCGCAACTTCCGCCTGTTCGGGCGGCTGACCGGGTGGACTCCCCTGGGCAATTCGGCGCTGCTGGTCTGGCCCCGGCCCAACCAGGCCTACCTCCTGGACGTGACCACCTGCCAGGACCTGCCGTTCGCCTCGGCGATCTCGCTGTCGCACTTCGCCAGCACGGTCACTGCCCGCTTCGATACGGTGACCCCGCATGGTGCAGGGCTGACCGCGCCCGGGCGCATCCCGTGCCGGATCACCCAGATCAGGCCGATCGACACCCAGGCCGTCAGGGATACCCGCGAGGAGATGCGGCAGGCCGACGCCGAGGCGCGCTCCGAGGCGCCGCCGGCCGAGGAACCGCCGTCCAACTGAGCGCTGCCGGGGGACCGGGCACGGTCTGCCCGTGCCCGCTCCTTCGCGTGCTGACGAAGACCGCCGGCACCGCGCCGCAAGGCGCGGGGACCGGGTTTGTCTGCGACGCGGCAGGACGGATTCGGACCTTTCCTACAGCAACTTCCATGGAAGCCTGATTCCAGCGGCGGCGCGACGCGCTCCAGACTGGGCCGGTCCGGCGCACCACCGCGTGCCGGCAAGCCCGGGGACCGACCATGGACCAGCGACAGCTCGTCGTACGCAGGGACCTCCGCGGCTGCACGCTCCTCGACGGCGGCAGGCCGCTGGCGTGGTATCCGCAGCTCGGCCAGGCTTTGGCGATGGCGCGGCTGCTGGCCGAGGCCAATGCCCTGCGCTTCGGCGCGCCGGCGCGGGTGGAACTGTGCGAGCGCGGCCAGGCACCCCGGCACCTCTACTGGCGCGTCTGAGCCGAAGGCCGCGGCCGCGGCAACCCCGTCCCGCCTCCCGGCAGCCACCCTGGCGGCCGATGCTAGGATCGCCCGGTCGATCCGTGGAGGCTCCATGCGCGCCCCGACCACGCTGCTCCTGGCCTGCGCCGCTGCGCTGGCCGCGCCCTTCGCGCTCCCGGCCCATGCCGCCGAACCGGTCGTGTCCGTGCCGGAGATGGACCTGACCCGCTACGCCGGGCACTGGTACGAAATCGCCCACCTGCCGGTCTCGTTCCAGCGCAGGTGCGCGGCCGACATCACCACCAGCTACGCCCTGCGCGCCGACGGTCGCATCGAGGTGCGCAACACCTGCCGCACCGGCGACGGCGAGCAGCTCCAGGTCCACGGCACCGCCCGCACCGTGCCCGGCCACCCCGGCCGGCTGCAGGTGCGCTTCGCCCCGGCGTGGATGTCCTGGCTGCCGTGGACCTGGGCGGACTACTGGGTGATCGAGCTGGACCCGGACTACCGGTGGGCGATGGTCGGCGACCCGGACCGCGAATACCTGTGGATCCTCGCGCGCGAACCGTCGATGGACGCGGCGCTGTTCGCCCGCCTGCAGGCCCGGGCCAAGGCGATGGGTTACGACCTGGCGCCGCTGGTGGTGGCCGCCCCGCTGCGCTGAATGCCCCGCGCCGGCTAACATCGCCCGACCTGTGATCCCGGAGCCGGCATGAAGTCGACCCTCAAGCTGTTCGCGACCCTCTGCGCCCTGCTCGTCCTCGCCTCGTGCGGGGGCAACGTCCGCCGCGTCTCGCCGCCGGCGGCGGCGATCCAGCAGCTGACCGTGCAGGCCAACGGCGACTGGCTGGTCGACCTGCGCCTGCACAACTACAGCAGCATCTCCATGCGCTTCGACAGCGTGCGCCTGGAACTTAGCGTGGACGAACACGCCGCCGGCACCGTGCAGGCCGCGCCGGCGATGTCGATCGGCCCGACCTCCGCCGACGTGGTGCAGGTGACGCTGAAGCCGTCGGCGATGGCGAAGATCGCGGTGGCCGACGCCCTGGCCACGCGCCGCTCGCTGTCGTACCGGCTGCAAGGCAAGGTCAGCGCCACCCCGGACGAGGCGAGCAAGCCGCGCGAGTTCGACGTCGACGGACGCAGCGCGCTCAATCCCGCCCCCGGCCTCGACGGCGTGCTGCGCTGACCCGGCACCCGCCTACCCAAGTCCGCACCATTCGGGTATAAGCTGTTTCCCCGATGGAGACGGACACAGCGCAAGCAGGTCTGGTCTGCACCGGGGCCCCGGCCCCGGTTGCCGCCCCTCCCCCGCGGGAGCATGCCCCGGCGGTGAGGGTACTGTCGCTGGACGCCCATGGCCGCGCCATGGACTGGATCGGCTGGCAGGACGCCACCTGCCTCTACGCACGCGATGCCGTCGCCTGGACCCTCGGCGATCCCTGCCTGCGCATCCGCGGCGGCGTGTGCCGGCTGACCGGCGCGCGCAGCATCATCGAACTGCACCCGATCATCGCCACCCGCGGCCACGCCCATGCGCGCGCCCTGGACCCGACCCCGAGCCTCACCAACACCGCGCTGTTCGCCCGCGACTCGCACCTGTGCCTGTACTGCGGCCAGCAGTTCCCGCGCCCGCACCTGACCCGCGACCACGTCGTGCCCCTGTCCAGGGGCGGCCGCGACGTCTGGGAAAACGTGGTCACCGCCTGCTTCCACTGCAACTCGCGCAAGGGCAACCGCACCCCGCAGCAGGCGCACATGCCGCTGCTGGCCGTGCCCTACCGGCCCAGCTGGATCGAGCACCTGATCCTGTCCAACCGCAACATCCTGGCCGACCAAATGGCCTTCCTGCGGGCCCAGCTGCCCAAGCGCTCCAAGCTCGCCGCCTGACCCCTGCCCCGCCGCTGAACGGCCTTGCTTGCCCCGTCACGCCCGCGGGGAGGAAAATGGGCACCCGTATGGTGCCTGCCCGATGAGTATCGACGCCTCCCGTTACCCGCGCCTGTCGCGCATCGATTCGCCCGCCGACCTGCGCCGGTTCGACGAGGCCGAGCTGCCGGCCATCGCCGCGGAGCTGCGCGCCTACCTGATCGAATCGGTCGGCCGCAGCGGCGGCCACTTCGGCGCCGGCCTGGGCGTGGTCGAACTGACCGTCGCCCTGCACTGGCTCTACGAGACGCCGGTCGACCAGCTGGTGTGGGACGTGGGCCACCAGACCTACCCGCACAAGATCCTCACCGGCCGCCGCGACCGCATCCACACGGTCAAGCAGAAGGACGGCGTGGCGCCGTTCCCGAAGCGCGAGGAAAGCGAGTTCGACACCTTCGGTGTCGGCCATTCCTCGACCTCGATCTCCGCCGCATTGGGCATGGCCATCGCCCTGCAGCAGGCCGGCGACGACCGCAAGGTGGTCGCGGTGATCGGCGACGGCGCGATGACCGCCGGCATGGCCTACGAGGCGCTCAACCATGCCGGCGGCATGGACGAGGAGCCGAACCTGCTGGTCATCCTCAACGACAACCGCATGTCGATCTCCGAGGCGGTCGGCGGGCTGACCAAGATGCTCGGCCGCATGTCCGGCAGCGCCACCCTCAACAAGCTGCGCGAGGGCGGCAAGAAGCTGCTGGGCGACAAGAACAAGCCGCCGGCGCGCTTCGTGCGCCGCTGGGAAGAACACTGGAAGGGCATGTTCGTGCCGTCCACGCTGTTCGAGGAAATGGGCTTCCACTACACCGGCCCGATCGACGGCCACGACCTGCCCTCGCTGATAAGCGCGCTGCGCACGCTCAAGACCCTCAAGGGTCCGCAGCT
Source organism: Pseudoxanthomonas suwonensis J47 (assembly GCF_000513955.1). Classification (GTDB taxonomy): domain Bacteria; phylum Pseudomonadota; class Gammaproteobacteria; order Xanthomonadales; family Xanthomonadaceae; genus Pseudoxanthomonas; species Pseudoxanthomonas suwonensis_C. Next base: position 275,352 of record NZ_AZUZ01000001.1, on the reverse strand, counting down.
GCTGCACGTGATCACCACCAAGGGCAAGGGCTACGAACTGGCCGAAGGCGACCAGATCGGCTACCACGCGGTCGGCCCGTTCGACCCGGCCAAGGGCCTGGTCGCCAAGCCCGGCGCGAAGAAGCCGACCTACACCGACGTCTTCAGCGACTGGCTGTGCGACGCCGCCGCGGCCGAACCGAAGCTGCTGGCGATCACCCCGGCGATGCGCGAAGGCTCCGGCCTGGTCCGCTTCAGCAAGGAATATCCGCAGCGCTACTTCGACGTGGCCATTGCCGAGCAGCACGCGGTGACCCTGGCCGCGGGCATGGCCACCCAGGGCGCCAAGCCGGTCGTGGCGATCTATTCGACCTTCTTGCAGCGCGGCTACGACCAGCTCGTCCACGACGTGGCGACCCAGCACCTGGACGTGCTGTTCGCGATCGACCGCGGCGGCGTGGTCGGCCCGGACGGCGCCACCCACGCCGGCAACCTCGACCTGAGTTTCCTGCGCTGCGTGCCGGGCATGGTGGTGATGGCCCCGGCCGACGAGAACGAGTGCCGGCAGATGCTCAGCACCGGCCTGGCCCATGAAGGCCCGGCGGCGGTGCGTTATCCGCGCGGCACCGGCCCGGGCGTGGCCGTGCAGCCGACCCTCGATACCCTGCCGATCGGCAAGGCGCAGCTGCGCCGCAGCGGTTCGCGCGTGGCCCTGCTCGCCTTCGGCGCGACGGTGCCGGCCGCCGAGGCGGTGGGCGCGGAGCTGGGCCTGACCGTGGTCAACATGCGTTTCATCAAGCCGCTGGACCGCGCCCTGCTGCTGGAACTGGCGCGCACCCACGAAGGCTTCGTCACCATCGAGGACAACGTGGTGGCCGGTGGCGCCGGTTCGGCCGTGTCCGAGCTGCTCAACGCCGAAGGCGCGACCATGCCGATCCTGCAGCTGGGCCTGCCGGACGCGTTCCAGCACCACGCCAGCCGCGAGGAGCTGCTGGCCGAAGCCGGCATCGACGCGGCCGGCATCCGCGAGGCGGTGCTCAGGCGCTGGCCGCAGCTGGCCGCGCACGACGGCGACCTGCCGCTGGCGGCGGGGGCCTGATCCGGAGGGGGCCCGCTGGTCCCCTCGTATGGCAGACCTGGTTCCGCGGCCGCCCGAGGCGGCGACGCTGGGCGGCGCGTGCTGACGCCGCACGCGCCTGGGCTTCAGGAAGCGGCTGCCGGTTCCAGGTCGTCCTCGAGCACCGCGTCCGCTGCCTCGTCTGATTCCTCCACCTCGTCCGGCGCCTGGATCCGGTAGCCCTTCGCGGCCAGCGCGGCGAGGTAGCCCTCGCGGTCATGCAGCAGCGTGTCGATGCCCATCGTCGCGAACGAGACCCGGTGTTCGGCCAGCGCCTTCTCGGCGGCGGCCAGCCAGCGGTCGCGGATCCTCGTGTCGACATCGGTGAAGCCACGCTTGCGCGCCGCCTCCGTCTGCATCCACGCGTCCATGCAGTCGGCCAGCTGCTGGCGGTTCTGCGGCATCGCGCGCAGCGCGGCGACGTCGCCCACCGCCCAGGCATTGGCGCGCGCGGCGATGCGCGGCAGGTCCTGCTCGATCACGTCCAGGGTGCCGGCGAAGCACTCCAGGTCCTGCGGCTTGAGTCCCTCGCCGCGGAAATCGGCCAGCGCCTGGCGGGGATCGTCGATCTTCAGGGCCAGTACGGTCGAGGTGGACTCGAGGCCGCGCGCCTTCATCTCCTTCGCCAGCACCGGGCCGACGATGCCGCCCTGGCGCAGGCGGTTGCGCTCCAGCGCGGCCTTGTAGAGCTCGTAGACGGCGATCAGCGGACGCTTCTTCTCCACGCCCCGGTCGCGGCCCATGTAGCGCTGCCTGAGCACCGACCAGCGCGCGTACAGTTCCGGCGGCAGTACTTCGTCGAGGGTGGCGCCACCGGGATTGCGCATCGCCTTCAGCGCCGCCGGCGCCAGGGTGAGCCCGCGGAAGAAGCCGATGTCCGCGCCCACCGAGATCCCCGGCGAGCCGAGCACCGCGCCGGCCCCGGCCAGCACCCCGCGCACTTCGCGCGCATCCCAGTCCATGTCGCGCGGCAGCGGCGACTGGGTACCGAGGATGTAGAGGACGTGGCCGTCCCTGCTGACCCGCCACAGCCCGGGGCCGGGCTGGACGCCGCTGACCACCACCGCGTCCATGTCGACGACCGGCGGATCGGCCTGCTGCGCCCCCAGCGGGGCGGCGACCGCCAATGCAGAACCGAAGACCAGCGCCAACATCCGTGCCGACATCCCTGCCCTCGCACCAGCGGAAGATCGCCGGAGCATAAGCAGCGCGACGGCGCCTTTGTTAAGCGTGGTGGGCAACGTTCAGCTTCGACCACGGCGCAGCGTGCCACGGCGTCCGGCGCCGCCACGAGGGTGGACACTGGCGGGCTTCAGGGCGCGGATGACAAGTCTCGCCGCGCCGCCGGACGCGACGATGCTCGCCGAAGCGGGCCGGGCATGCAACGCGCCGGCGGGAACGCCGGGCAACAAAAAAGCCCCGGTTCCCCGGGGCTTCTTCGGGATCCCTGGCGGATCCGTGTCGCTGGATTTGGTCGGGGTAGCCGGATTCGAACCGACGACCACTTGTCCCCCAGACAAGTGCGCTACCAGGCTGCGCTATACCCCGGGAAGCATTCCCGCCCAGGCGGGAGGGCGGATTATACCGGTTTGGCGCCCGCCGGCGCGAGCCGGCCGTGAAACGACGCTCAGCGCCGCAGCAGCTGCAGCACTTCCTCCAGCTCCATGCGCACCTGGCGCACGATCTGGCTGCTCAGCGCCGATTCCTGCCTGGCGCCCTCGCCTTCCAGGCGCAGGCGCGCGCCGCCGATGGTGTAGCCCTGCTCGTACAGCAGGCCGCGGATCTGCCGGACCATCAGCACGTCGTGGCGCTGGTAGTAGCGGCGGTTGCCGCGGCGCTTGACCGGGCTGAGGCTGGGGAACTCGGTCTCCCAGTAGCGCAGCACGTGCGGCTTCACGTCGCACAGCTCGCTGACCTCGCCGATGGTGAAGTAGCGCTTGGCCGGGATCGGCGGAAGCTCGCGGTTGCTGCCGGGATCAAGCATGCGGCTCGGCTCCCGAATAGGCTTCCACGCGTTCCTTCAGCTTCTGGCCGGGACGGAAGGTGACCACGGTGCGCGCCGAGATCGGGATCTCCTCGCCGGTCTTCGGGTTGCGGCCGGGACGCTGGTTCTTGCGGCGCAGGTCGAAGTTGCCGAAGCCGGAGAGCTTCACCTGGCGGCCGTCCTGCAGCGCTTCGCGCAGCACGTCGAAGAAGGCGTCGACGAATTCCTTCGCCTCGCGCTTGTTCAGGCCCACTTCGTCGAAGAGACGTTCGGCCATTTCAGCCTTGGTCAATGCCATTCCCTGTCCCCTGTATCAGCCGCGGATCCGGGCGCCGTGGTCGCGGCCCAGTCCGGCCACCACCCGCTCCACGACCGCATCCGCGTCCTGGTCGGTCAGAGTGCGCGTGCTGTCCTGCAAAATCAAGCCCATAGCCAGACTCTTGCATCCGGATTCAACCCCGGGGCCCTGGTAGCGGTCGAACAGCAGCAGGTCGCGCAGGACCGGGCCAGCGGCCGCGCGGACGCTGGCGGCCAGGGCCGACCAGGCCACGTGCTCGGCGACCACGAAGGCCAGGTCGCGGCGCACGGCCGGGAAGCGCGACAGCGCCTCGGCGCGCGGCAGGGCGCGCGGCTGCAGCGCGTCCAGGTCCAGCTCGAAGCCGACCACCTCCACGTCCAGGTCCAGCGCCCTGGCCAGGCGCGGGTGCAGCTGGCCGATCCAGCCCAGCCGGATCTCGCCGCCTTCCAGGTCGGTGCGGAACACGTCGGCGCTGCGGCCCGGATGGCCGAACGGCTCGGCCGACGGGCGGAACTCCAGCCTCGCGCCGGCGCTGGCGGCCAGCGATTCCAGGTCGCCCTTCAGGTCATGGAAGTCGACCTTGCGCGCGGCCAGGCCCCACTGCTCGGCGGCGGCGTCGCCACAGGCGACGGCGGCGATGCGGCGGGTCTCCAGCGGCGCGCCGGCCACGCCCGCGGCGGGCGCGGCGAACACGCGGCCCAGTTCGAATAGGCGCACGCGGCCGGCCTGGCGCGCGGCGTTGCGCGCCAGCGCGTCGACCAGGCCGGGCAGCAGGCGCGGGCGCATCACCGCCAGCTCGGCGCTGAGCGGGTTGGCCAGCGGCACGGTGCCGGCGCTGCTTTGCCACTTCTCCAGCAGTTCTGCCTCGACGAAGGCGAAGCACACCGCCTCCAGGTAGTCGCGGGCGACCATCTGCCGGCGCAGGTCGGACTCGGCCACGCGCGACTCGCTCGGCGCGGCGATGCGCGCCGGACCACCGGGCACGGTGGCCGGGATGCGGTCGTAGCCGTGGATGCGCGCCAGCTCCTCGATCAGGTCTTCCTCGATGGCGATGTCGAAGCGGCGGCTCGGCGCGGTGACCTGCCAGCCCTCGCCGGTGGCGGCGACCTCCATGCCCAGCGCGCGCAGGATGCGCTCGACCTCGGCATCGTCGATGGCCACGCCCAGCACGCGGGCGATGCGCGCGCGACGCAGCAGGATCGTCGCCGGCTGCGGCAGGTGCTCCGGCAGCACCGCCTCGGTGACCGGGCCCGGCGTACCGCCGGCCAGCTGCATCACCAGGCGCGTGGCGTACTCGATGGCCACGCGCGGCAGCTGCGGATCGACGCCGCGCTCGAAGCGATGGCTGGCGTCGGTGTGCAGGCCCAGGCGGCGGCTGCGGCCCATGATCGCGGCCGGGGCGAAGTGCGCGGCCTCGAGGAACACGTTCCGGGTGGCGTCGCCGACCTTGGTGGTCTCGCCGCCCATGATGCCGGCCAGGCCGATGGCGCGGTCGCCGCCCTGCCCGTCGCAGATCACCAGGAAGGCGCCGTCGTCCAGCTTCGCTTCCTGGCCGTTGAGCAGGGGCAGCGACTCGCCGGCGCGCGAATGGCGCACGCCGATGGCGCCGTCGAGCTTGTCCAGGTCGTATGCGTGCATGGGCTGGCCCAGCTCCAGCATCACGTACTGGGTGATGTCGACCAGCAGCGACACCGGGCGCACGCCGGCGCGGCGCAGGCGCTCGGCCATCCACACCGGGGTCTTCGCCGCCGGATCCACGCCCTCGATGACGCGACCGACGAAACGCGGCGCATCGGCGCCGGCCTGCAGCCGCACCTCCAGCGCACGCGAACTGGCGACCGGGACCTCGGCCACGTCCAGCGCGACTACTTCGCTGGAGAGCGCGGCGGCCACGTCGTAGGCGATGCCGCGCACGCTGAAGCAGTCGGCGCGGTTCGGGGTCAGCTTGATCTCGATGCTGGCGTCCGGCAGGCCCAGGTACTCGACCAGCGGCGCACCGACCGGCGCGTCGTCCGACAGTTCCAGCAGGCCGGAGGCGTCGGCGTCCAGGCCCAGCTCCTTCGCCGAGCACAACATGCCGTTGGACTCCACGCCGCGCAGCTTCGCCGCCTTGATCGCGATGCCGCCGATGTTCGAACCCACCGTCGCCAGCGGCGCGACCAGGCCGGCGCGCGCGTTCGGCGCACCGCATACGATCTGCAGCGGCTCGCCCTGGCCGATGTCGACCTTGCACACCTGCAGGCGGTCGGCCTCGGGATGCTTCGCCGCTTCCACGATGCGCGCCACCACCACCCCGGCCAGGCCGTCGCCCAGCGCGGTGACGTCCTCGACTTCCAGGCCGATCGCGGTCAGCGTCGCGACCAGGTCGTCGCGGCTGGCGGAAGTGGGCACGTGGCTGCGCAGCCAGTTCTCGGAGAATTTCATTGGGAGCCGTGATTCGGGATTCGGGATTGGGGATTCGTCTTGCGCATCGATGCCGGGCCTGGGGTCCGGGCCGGGAACGAATCCCCAATCCCGAATCCCCAATCCCCGCCGTCAGGCAAACTGCCTGAGGAACCGCACGTCGTTCTCGAAGAAGGCGCGCAGGTCGTTGACGCCGTAGCGCAGCATGGCGAAGCGCTCCACGCCCAGGCCGAAGGCGAAGCCGGTGTAGCGCTCCGGGTCGATGCCGCAGTTGCGCAGCACGTTCGGGTGGACCATGCCGCAGCCGAGGACCTCCAGCCAGCGCATGCTGCCGTCCGGCTGCTGCCAGGCGATGTCGACCTCCGCGCCCGGCTCCACGAACGGGAAATAGCTGGGGCGGAAGCGCATCTCGAAGTCGCGCTCGAAGAACGCGCGCACGAACTCGCTCAGCGTGCCCTTGAGGTCGGCGAAGGTCGAATGCTCGTCGACCAGCAGGCCTTCGACCTGGTGGAACATCGGCGAATGGGTCTGGTCGCTGTCGCTTCGGTAGACCTTGCCGGCGGCGATCATGCGCAGCGGCGGCGCATGATCGTCCATGTAGCGCACCTGCACGCCGGAGGTGTGGGTGCGCAGCAGGCGCGACACGCCGCTGGCGTCCGGCGGGAAGTAGAAGGTGTCGTGCATGGCGCGCGCCGGGTGGTGCGGCGGGAAGTTCAGCGCCTCGAAGTTGTGCCAGTCGTCCTCGATCTCCGGGCCGTCGGCCAGCTCGTAGCCGAGGCGGCCGAAGATCTCGGCGATGCGTTCCAGCGTGCGCGAAACCGGGTGGATGCCGCCACGCGCGGCGCCACGGCCAGGCAGGGTCACGTCGACCGCCTCGCCGGCCAGGCGCGCGTCCAGCGCGGCCTCCTCCAGTACCGCCTTGCGCGCGGCCAGGGCCTGGCCGACCGCGTCGCGGGCGCGGTTGATCGCCTCGCCGGCGGCCTTGCGCTGCTCCGGCGGCAGCGCGCCCAGCTGCTTGAGCTGCGCGGTGATGCTGCCCTGCTTGCCGAGCAGGCCGACGCGCAGCGCTTCCACCGCCTCGGGGGTCTGCGCCGCGGCGATGTCGGCCAGCGCCTGCGCCGACAGGGATTCGATTTCGCTCATGGAGTTTCGCCTTCCGGAAAAACAAATGGGGAAGGACTCGCGCCCTTCCCCATGCTCAGTCGTGTCCTCGGACAGGGACCCGCGCACGGATGCGCGGGCGCCTGCGAGGGACTCGCACTTATGCCGCCAGGGCGCTCTTCGCCTTCTCCGCCAGCGCCGTAAACCCGGCCGCGTCGTGCACGGCGATGTCGGCCAGCACCTTGCGGTCGAGGGTGATGCCGGCCTTCAGCAGGCCGTTCATGAAGCGGCTGTAGCTCAGGCCGTTGCTGCGGGCAGCCGCGTTGATGCGGGTGATCCACAGCGAGCGGAAGTTGCGCTTCTTCTGCTTGCGGCCGATGTACGCGTACTGCTGCGCCTTGATGACCGCCTGCTTGGCGACGCGGAAGACCTTGCGGCGGGCGTTGTAATAGCCCTTGGCGAGGTTGAGGACCTTCTTGTGACGGCGGCGCGCCTGGACGCCACGCTTGACTCGTGCCATTTGTCAGTCCTCCTCAGAGATACGGCAGCATGCGGGTCAGACGGCCCGCGTCCTCGGCACGAACGTGGTTCGTCTGCCGCAGGTTGCGCTTCCGCTTGGTCGCCTTCTTGGTGAGGATGTGGCTACGGTTGGCGTGGCCGGCCTTGAACTTGCCGGAGGCGGTCTTGCGGAAACGCTTGGCCGCCGCCCGGTTGGTCTTGATCTTGGGCATTGCTATGTCCTTGATGGGATCTGTCACTGGTGCGGGCGGTGGTTCTCCTTAACGCTTTGCGACTTCGTCGCAAGCGTGTGGATACCCACGCTTTCCATCCATGCCCATACCGGTCTGTAAGCCTTTGATTCCCCTAAAGAATCTCGGCAGGTCCTATGGCTGTTGCCAGCCACTCCGGCGAACCGGAGCCGCGCATTATGGCAGGCGGCGGATTTCCATGCAAATCATGGGGTTCCGGGGCCTGGATTGGCGTGGGGGGCCTTGCGCCGTTGTGAAGCCGGGCGCCCAAGGGAACCCGACCCTCACCGCTGACCCCTCTCCCGGCGGGAGAGGGGAGCAAGAAACGAAGCCGCGCCCTGGACGCGCCCGAAGACGCGGTAGCGCAGGGGTGTCACCAGCAGGTCGCTGACTGTTGCGGTAAGGAGGCTGGCGCGTGGCGACGCGCCAGACGTCGCCAGCGCCCGGACTCATTCCCGGCGCGGTGCAAGCGGCACATGGATGCGCCGCGCTTGCGAACGCAGTACGAGCGGTGAGCCTGCTTGCGCGTGGCGACGCGCCAATCCTCGCCAGCGCCTGTGTTCATTCCCGGCGCGGCGGAACCGCACGATGCGCCATATCCCCGCGCCGCCCCGGCTCCGTCCGAAGCCGGCCACCCGGATGCCACCGGACCTGCCGACGCCCAGGCGAGCCGTAGCACGATGCAGTAATGAAGCCGCGCGTGGCGACACGCCGGGACGTCGCGGGGCCCACTCCGGCGCAGCGGCAAAAACGAAGGGCGCCCCGTGGGGACGCCCTTCGCCTGGGCCCGGGCGGTCCGGGCCGGTGTGCCGGTTACTTCTTCTTCGGCGCGATCATCATGACCATCTGCCGGCCTTCAAGGCGCGGACGCGATTCGATCACGATGTCTTCGCCCAGGTCGGCCTCGATCCGCGCCGCCATCTGCCGGCCGAGCTCCTGGTGGCTCATCTCGCGGCCACGGAAGCGGATGTTGACCTTGACCTTGTCGCCCTCTTCCAGGAAGCGGCGCATGTTGCGCAGCTTGATCTGGTAGTCGCCCTCGTCGGTGACCGGGCGGAACTTGAGTTCCTTGATCTCGACCTGCTTGGACTTCTTCTTGGCCTCGTTGGCCCGCTTCTGCTGTTCGAAGCGGAACTTGCCGAAATCCATGATCTTGCAGACCGGCGGGTCCGCATTCGGCTGGATCTCGACCAGGTCGAGGCCTTCGTCCTCGGCCATGCGCAGGGCTTCGTCGCGCGACAGGACGCCGATCATCTCGCCATCGGATCCGATCACGCGCACGCGCGGAACGCGGATCTCGTGGTTCTTTCGGTTTAGCTTCTCGGGGGTGCTGATTTTTCAGTCTCCGGGGGTGGTCTGGACGGCGCGCCGGCCGGGGGCCGGCGGCGCCTCTTGTCTTACGCCATCTGCTGCGAACGCAGCGTCTCGGCGAAGGCGGACACCGACATTGTGCCCAAATCTTCCCCGGAACGCGTACGCACCGCCACGGCGCCGTTCTCCTTTTCGCGGTCCCCGACCACGAGCAGGTACGGCACCCGCTGCAGCGTGTGCTCGCGGATCTTAAAGCCGATCTTCTCGTTGCGCAAATCGGCCTCGACCCTGAACCCTTGATTTGCAAGGGTTTTCCGGACCTCATCCACGTATTCAGCCTGGGCGTCGGTGATGTTCATCACCACCGCCTGGACCGGGGCCAGCCAGGCCGGGAAGGAACCGGCGTGGTGCTCGATCAGGATGCCGATGAAGCGCTCCATCGAGCCGACGATGGCCCGGTGCAGCATGACCGGGTGGCGGCGCTGGCTGTTCTCGTCCACGTACTCGGCGCCCAGGCGGCCGGGCATCATGAAGTCCACCTGCATGGTGCCCAGCTGCCAGGTACGGCCGATCGCGTCCTTGAGGTGGTACTCGATCTTCGGGCCGTAGAAGGCGCCCTCGCCCGGCAGCTCCTGCCACTCCACGCCGGAGGCGCGCAGCGCCGAACGCAGCGCGTCCTCGGCCTTGTCCCAGGTGGCGTCGTCGCCCAGTCGCGAATCCGGGCGCAGCGCGATCTTGATCTGGATGTCCTCGAAGCCGAAGTCGGCGTAGACCTTCAGCGCCTGCTCGTGGAACGCCCGCACCTCCGACTCGACCTGGTCCTCGGTGCAGAAGATGTGGCCGTCGTCCTGGGTGAAGCCGCGCACGCGCAGGATGCCGTGCAGCGCGCCGGACGGCTCGTTGCGGTGGCACGAACCGAACTCGCCGTAGCGGATCGGCAGGTCGCGGTAGCTGTGCAGGCCCTGGTTGAACACCTGGACGTGGCCCGGGCAGTTCATCGGCTTGACCGCGTAGGTGCGCTTCTCCGACTCGGTGAAGAACATGTTGTCCTGGTAGTTGTCCCAGTGGCCGGACTTCTTCCACAGCGACACGTCCAGGATCTGCGGGCAGCGCACCTCGCCGTAGCCGGTGTTGCGGTACACGCGGCGCATGTACTGCTCGACCACCTGCCACACCGACCAGCCCTTCGGGTGCCAGAACACCAGGCCCGGGGCCTCTTCCTGCAGGTGGAACAGGTTCTGTTGCTTGCCGATGCGGCGGTGGTCGCGCTTCTCGGCTTCCTCGATGCGCTGGATGTAGGCCTTCAGCTGCTTCTCGTCGGCCCAGGCGGTGCCGTAGATGCGCTGCAGCTGTTCGTTCTTCGCGTCGCCGCGCCAGTAGGCGCCGGAGATGCGGGTCAGCTTGAAGGCCTTCAGGAAGCGCGTGTTCGGCACGTGCGGGCCGCGGCACATGTCCACGTATTCCTGGTGGTAGTACAGGCCCATCGCCGTGACCTCCGGGCCCATGTCCTCGATCAGGCGCAGCTTGTAATCCTCGCCCCGCTCCTTGAAGACCTTGATGACCTCCTCGCGCGGGGTCATCTTCTTGATCACGTCGTAGTCCTGGGCGATCAGCTCGCGCATGCGCTGCTCGATCGCGGCCAGGTCCTCGGGGGTGAACGCGCGCTCTGAGTAGATGTCGTAGTAGAAGCCCTCGGCGATCACCGGGCCGATGACCATCTTCACTTCCGGGTACAGCTGCTTGACCGCGTGGCCGACCAGGTGTGCGCAGGAGTGGCGGATGATCTCCACGCCCTCCTCGTCCTTCGGGGTGATGATGCGCAGGGTGGCGTCGTGGTCGATGACGTCGGAGGCGTCGACCAGGCGGCCATCGACCTGGCCGGCCACGGTGGCCTTGGCCAGGCCGGCGCCGATCGACTGGGCGACCTGCATGACGGTGACGGGGGCTTCGAACTCGCGGCGGCTGCCGTCGGGGAGGGTGATCGTGATCATCTGGAGCCGGGATTCGGGATTCGGGATTGGAGAGTCGGATTTCGAGCGGCGGGATCCGGGCGAGCGGGACGGCCTGGCCATCCCCGATCTCGAATCCCGGATCCAGTCGGCCGCATCGCGGCCAACAAAAAAGCGCCTCGAGGGCGCCAGCTGGAAGTCCGGGGCCTCGGCGGCGTTCAGCGGTGGGCGGTGGTAGTGCTCATGTCGCACGCTCGGCCGGCGTTTCCGCGGGCCACCTTGTGACTGCCGCGCCGGCACCCTGCCGGCGGCGATGGCGCCGATTCTACCCCGCCCCCGGAGCGGCGCAAACCCGGCGCCGGCGGTGGCATGATGCCGCCACGCCACGGCAGCCGGCCCGGAGGGGGGCGGTCAATGACCATCAAGGGCAAGCCCACATCGCTGGACATCGCGCACCTGGCCGGGGTTTCCCAGCCGACGGTATCGCGTGCCCTGCGCGGCAGCCCTTCGGTCAACCCGGAGACCCGCGAGCGGATCCTGGCCATCGCCCGGCAGCTCAACTACAAGGTCGACAAGAACGCCTCCAACCTGCGGGCCCAGCAGTCCGGCACCCTCGCCCTGCTGTTCTTCGAGGACCCGACCCCGGACGACTCGCTGATCAACCCATTCTTCCACTCGATGCTCGGTTCGATCACCCGGGCCTGTGCCCTGCGCGGCTACGACCTGCTGGTCTCGTTCCAGCAGCTGTCGACCAACTGGCACGCCGACTTCGAGGACAGCCACAAGGCCGACGGCCTGATCCTGCTCGGCTACGGCGATTACCTGGAAGCGGAATCGAAGCTGCAGCAGCTGGTCGCCCAGGGCACCCACTTCGTGCGCTGGGGCGCGGCCCTGCCCGGCGAGCCCGGCGTGTCGATCGGCTGCGACAACTTCCAGGGCGGGCACGACATCACCGCCCACCTGCTCGGCCAGGGCCGGCGCCGGATCGCCTTCCTCGGCCACGCCTCGGCCCACTACCCGGAGTTCTTCGAGCGCTACCGCGGCTACGCCGGGGCGCTGCGCGAGGCCGGACTGGAACCGGACCCGGCGCTGCAGGCCGACGCCATCACTACCGAGCAGGCCGGCCATGCAGCGGCGCGGGCCCTGCTCGACGCTGGCGCAGGGTTTGACGCCGTGTTCGCCGCCAGCGACCTGATCGCGCTGGGCGCAATGAAGGCGCTGCGCGAACACGGCAGGCAGATCCCGGAAGACGTGGCCGTGGCCGGCTTCGACGACATCGCCATGGCCAGCTTCGTCCAGCCGGGGCTGTCCACCGTGCAGCAGGACACCAAGCAGGCCGGCGAGGTGCTGGTCGACAGCCTGATCCGGCTGATCCAGGGCGAGGCCGTGGAAAGCCGCACCCTGCCGGTGAAGGTGGTGCTGCGCGGCTCCAGCGGCGCGGGCTGAAGCCGGCGCCGCCTTCCAGGCAGGCTCAGCGCCCGGCCATCAACGCATCCAGTCGCTCGCGCAGGTCCGCGCGGCTCACCGGCGCGTCCAGGAAGAACACCCTTACCCCGTGCGCCGGCACCTCGACCCGCAGCTGGCGCCCGACCTCGAGCGTTTCGCCGCTGAAGCCATCGCGCCAGCGCCCCGGCTGCAGGTACTCGCGCACGGTGAAGTCCTGCGCGCGGTCGCCCTTGTTGAGCAGCACCAGCGCGGTCTGCGCCTGCCCGTCGTGCTGGTAGACGCGGTAGAACACCGCCTGGTCGCCCTGCAGGCGCACCGGCAGCTGCAGGCCGCGCTGCAGCGCCGGCGATTCCCGGCGCAGGCCGGCGATGCGCTTGAGGCTGGCGTGGATCGGGCTGGCCGGCGCGGCGGCGATGCGCTCCTGGCCGAAATAGGCGCGGTTGCCGCCGTGTTCGGCCTGGCCGCGCATGAAGCCGGTCTCCGAGCCGTAATAGACCACCGGGATGCCGCGCGCGGTGAACAGCCAGTTGTGCGCGTCGATGAAACCGCTGTCCTCGGCGTCGAGCCGGCGCATGTCGTGGTTGTCGTAGAACGTGGCCAGGTCGTAGACGTTCGCGTACGGGCCGCCGCTGAGGTGCAGCGCCTCTTCCAGGCGCTCGAAGCCGGCGCCCTTGCGCCCGAACACGTCTTCCATGGCCTGGCGCATCGGGAAGTCGAGCACGCTGATCGAGCCGTTCTCCGGGAGGGTGAACTGCGCGATCTTCGCCGGGTCGTAGTCGAAGGCCTCGCCGAACATGTACATGCCCGGGTGCTGCGCGCGGATGCGTCCGGCGAACTCCTTCCAGAACGCCAGCGGCTGGTGGCGGATGGTGTCGATGCGCAGCGCGTCCACGCCCTGCCCGATCCACTGCAGGTAGGCGCCGACCAGGTAGTCCATCACTGCCGGATTGGCAGCGTCCAGGTCGGACAGCTGCGCCAGGTCCGGCCGGGTGTTGTAGAAAGCGTGCAGCGGATTGCCGGCCGGGTCGAGCTGCTCCGGCGGCAGGTTCTGGTGGTCGGCCACCAGCTTCCCGTCCGCGTCGAACAGCTGGCCGTACTGCGGCTGCGCCACCGGCATGGTCCACGCCGGCGAGCCGTGGTTGCCGACGATGTCCAGCACCGTCTTCAGTCCGTGCGCGCGCAGGCCGGCGGTCAGCCCGGCGAAATCCAGGTCCGCACTCGGCAGGTGTTCGTCCAGCCGGTAGAAATTGATGCCCCAGTAGCCGTGGAAGCCGGACTTGCCGCGGTCGGTGAGGAAGCCGTCGCAGCTGATCTCGTCGCCGCCGGTGAAGGCCTGGTCCGGGTTGTCGACGATCGGCGTGATCCACACCGCGGTGAAGCCCAGGTCGCGGATGTAGCCGGCGTTGTCGAGCAGGCCGCGGAAGTCGCCGCCGAGGTAGCCGACGTTGCCGACCTCGCCGTCGCAGGCCTCCTTCAGGGGGATGTCGAAGGTGCGCAGCTCCGGCCGGGCCGGATCCACGCCCTGGTCGCGGTGGTCGTTGGCCGGGTCGCCGTTGGCGAAGCGGTCGGTCATCACGAAGTAGATCGACTCGCTGGCGAACGGCTCCAGCGTGCCGTAGTAGTCCGAAGCTGCGGCGCTGCCGGCCAGGCCCAGCGCCGTGCACAGCACCGCCTGACGCAGCCGGCTCATGCCCGCACCTCCACCGCGCGCGGCACCGCCAGCGTGCACAGCCCCGCCAGCAGCAGGCTGGCGCCGCCGATGGCCAGCGCCCACAGCGGCTGGTTGCCGAACAGCGACTTCAGCAGGAAGCCGAGCAGGCTGGCCGCGACCAGCTGCGGGATCACGATGAAGAAATTGAAGATGCCCATGTAGATGCCCATCTTGGCGGCCGGGACGCTGTCGGAGAGCATCGCGTACGGCAGGGAAAGGATCGACGCCCAGGCGAAACCGACCCCGACCATCGACAGCAGCAGCCATTGCGGGTCGCGCACGGCCAGGAAGGAAAGCAGGCCGGCCGCACCCAGCAGCAGGTTGACCAGGTGGGTGGCGCGCAGGCCGAGCGCGCGCACCATCCACGGGATGGCGATGGCGGCCAGCGCGGCGAAGCCGTTGTAGGCGGCGAACAGCACGCCGACCCAGTTGGCGCCCTCGTTGTAGACGGCCGACGTCGGATCGCTGCTGCCGAAGTGGGTCCCGGCCACGGCCGCGGTGGTGTAGATCCACATCGCGAACAGCGCGAACCAGGAGAAGAACTGGACCACGGCCAGGCACCGCATCGCGCCGGGCATGGCGTGCAGGTCGGCGACGATGGCCGGCAGCATGCCGCCCGGCCGCAGCAGGCGCGAGACCAGCACCAGCACGCCGTAGGCGGCGAGCATGCCGGCCAGCACGTAGAGCATCCGGTCCCAGCCGTGCGCGGCCACGACAGCGGCGAAGGCGAGGCCTGCAGCCAGCCAGGCCAGCGCCGGGCCCACGGCGGCCTTCGCTGCGGGGGCCGCGGCATGCGCGGCGGCGTCACCGGGCTCCTCGAACGAGGCCAGCACTTCCGGCGGGTACTCGCGGCTGCGCAGCACGGTCCAGCCGATCGCCGCGAACAGCACCGCCCCGCCGAGGTAGAAGGCGTAGCGCACCGTCCCGGGTACCTCGCCGGGCCCGGCGGTATTGGCCACGCCGGCCTTGGCCAGCAGCCACGGCAGCATGCTCGCCACCACCGCGCCGACGCCGATGAAGAAACTCTGCATGGCATAGCCGCTGGCGCGTTGCGAGGTGGGCAGCTGGTCGCCGACGAAGGCGCGGAACGGTTCCATCGCCACGTTGATCGAGGCGTCGAGGATCCACAGCGTGCCGGCGGCGATCCACAGCGCAGGCGAGTTGGGCATCACGAACAGCGCCAGCGTCGCCAGCAGCGCGCCGGCGAGGAAGTACGGCCGGCGCCGGCCCAGGCGGGTCCAGGTGCGGTCGGACAGGTAGCCCACCACCGGCTGCACCAGCAGGCCGGTCAGCGGCGCGGCGATCCACAACCCCGGCACCTGGTCCATGTCCGCGCCCAGGGTCTGGAAAATGCGGCTGGCATTGGCGTTCTGCAGGGCGAATCCGAACTGGATGCCCAGGAAGCCGAAGCACATGTTCCATATCTGCCAGAACGACAGACGCGGTTTGCGTTCCATCAGGCGGTTCCCCCCTCCGGGAATCACGGGATGCGATGTGGGGCCATGGTAGGGGCGCGGTGCGCGCGGCGCACAGCCGGTGCATACGTATTCATTGCCCGGAGGCTGGAAGCGCGCGGCCGTCTGCGGGAATAGTGGAAAGGCCACGCCTGCGCGGCGCTACCACGTACAGCGGATCCCGGGAGGGGACATGCACGATCCAACCTGCGGCGGCGACGCCCGCACGCTTCCTTGCGCGCCGGCCGCACCCGGCGTTTTCCCGCGCAGCGCCGCTGGACGCATGGGCCTGCGCGGCCTGTTCATCCTGCTCTTCGCCGCCAGCCTGCCGGCCCAGGCGGAAACGCTGGCGCGCGTCGCCTCGCCCGGCGGCACCCTGTCGGTGACCCTGGAATCGCAGCACGAAGGCCGCCTCGCCTACCGCGTCGACCGCGGCAGCCGCCCGGTGATCGCACCTTCGCGGCTGGGCTTCCTGCTTGGCGACGGCCGCCTCGAACGCAACCTGGAACTGGTCGGCCAGTCCAGCCGCAGCTTCGACGGGACCTGGGAACAGCCGTGGGGCGAACGCCGCCTGGTGCGCAACCACTACAACGAGCTGCGCGCCAGCTTCGCCGAGAAGCCGCACGGGGGCCGCGACCAGGGCCGCCGCTTCGACGTGGTGTTCCGCGTCTACGACGACGGCGTCGGCTTCCGCTACGAGTTCCCGCGCCAGCCGGCGATGGACGAGGTCCGCATCCGCCAGGAGCTGACCGAGTTCGCGGTCGCCCGCCCGGCCACCGCCTGGTGGATCCCGGCGTTCGAATGGAACCGCGAGGAATACCTGTACGCGCGCACCCCGCTGTCCGAGGTCGGCATCGCGCAGACCCCGATCACCCTGCGCAGCGACGACGGACTGCACATCTCGATCCACGAGGCCGCGCTGGTCGACTATGCCGGCATGAACCTGGCCCGCAGCGGCGACGGCGTGCTGCGCGCGGCGCTGACCCCGGGCAACGACCACTCCGCGGCCGTGGTCCGGACGGCGCCGTTCAACACGCCGTGGCGCACCATCCTGGTCGGCGGACGCGCCGGCGACCTGGCCGAATCCAGCCTGATGCTCAACCTCAACGAGCCCAACCGCATCGGCGACGTCAGCTGGTTCAAGCCGGCCAAGTACGTCGGCGTGTGGTGGTCGCTGCACCTGGACGAGGAAACCTGGGGCACCGGCCCGCGCCACGGCGCCACCACCGCCAACACGAAGCGCTACATCGACTTCGCCGCCGCCAACGGCTTCCGCGGCGTGCTGGTGGAAGGCTGGAACCCCGGCTGGGACGGCGACTGGTTCGCCAACGGCTGGAACTTCGATTTCACCCGCTCCACTGCCGATTTCGACCTGGAAGGCCTGGCCGCCTACGGCGCCGAACGCGGCGTGCACCTGATCGGCCACCACGAGACCGCCTGCGCGGTCAGCCACTACGAGCGGCAGCTGCCGGCGGCGCTGGACCTGTACGCGCGCAACGGCGTGGACGTGGTCAAGACCGGCTACGTCTGCGACGCCGGCGACATCCAGCGCCAGGACAAGGCCGGCGGCCCGGTGATCCGCGAGTGGCACGAGGGCCAGTGGATGAGCAACCACCACGTGCGCGTGCTGGAGGCGGCGGCGAAGCGCCATATCGCGATCAACTCGCACGAGCCGATCAAGAGCACCGGCCTGCACCGCACCTGGCCGAACTGGGTCTCGCGCGAAGGTGCGCGCGGCATGGAGTTCAACGCCTGGGCGAAGCCGCCGAACCCGCCGGAGCACGAGGCCAACCTGGTGTTCACCCGCATGCTGGCCGGGCCGATGGACTTCACCCCGGGCATCGTCAGCCTCAAGGGCCGCGGCGGCCAGCAGATCGAGAGCACCCTGGCCAAGCAGCTGGCGCTGTACGTGGTGATCTACAGCCCGATCCAGATGGTCGCCGACCTGCCCGAGCACTACGCCGAACATCCGGACGCGTTCCAGTTCATCAAGGACGTGGCCGTGGACTGGGAGGAAAGCCGCGTGCTCGCCGGCGAGGTGGGCGACCACGTCACCTTCGCGCGCAAGGTCCGCGGCGGCGACGAGTGGTTCCTCGGCAGCGTCACCGACGAAGAGGCGCGCATCGTCGAGGTGCCGCTGTCGTTCCTGGATCCGGGCCGCCGCTATCGCGCCGAGATATACCGCGACGGCGACCGCGCGCACTGGAAGACCGCGCCGTTCGAGTTCGTGCGCGAGACCCGCGAGGTGCGCAGCAGCGACCGCTACACGCTGAAGCTGGCCGCAGGCGGCGGCCAGGCCATCCGCTTCGTACCCATCGACTGATCGTTCCAGGGGCGCGGCGCGCATGCCGCGCCCTGCTCTTTCCGGCGGGCTTTCCCCCGCCGTTTCCGCGTACCCGGAACACGGATGCGGGCGCGGACTCCCGGCCTTCGATGACACCGCTGTCCATCGCATTCCCGCCAACGATGGATGCAATGAATACGTATGCAGCCATCTTCCCGCGTGGCAACGCACGCCTACCATAGCCACGCACCGTCAAGCCGCCACCCGCACGACCAAGACACGCGGATAACCGGCACACCACAACCCGAATCCGACATTACCTGGGAGGGGAAAATGTTGAACCTTCAGCGCAACCTGCTGAGCGCGGCGCTTGCGTCCGCGATCCTGCTTACCGCCCAAGGCGCGCACGCGCAGGACGCCACCGCCACTGCCGCCCAGGACGAAACCACCCAGCTGGACACGGTGGTCGTCACCGGCATCCGCCGCGGCATCGAGGGCGCCATCTCCACCAAGCGCGATTCCAGCTCGATCGTCGAGGCGATCTCCGCCGAGGACATCGGCAAGCTGCCCGACGTGAGCATCGCCGAATCGATCGCGCGCCTCCCCGGCCTGGCCGCGCAGCGCGTCGCTGGCCGCGCCCAGGTGATCAGCGTGCGCGGCCTGTCGCCCGACTTCTCCACCACGCTGCTCAACGGCCGCGAGATGGTCAGCACCGGCGACAACCGCAGCGTCGAGTTCGACCAGTACCCGTCCGAGCTGGTCAACGGCGTCACCGTGTACAAGACCCCCGACGCCGGGCTGGTCGGCCAGGGCCTGTCGGGCACGGTCGACATGCGCACCATCCGCCCGCTGGCCTACGACGGCAGCGCGGTGATGGTCGGTGGCCGCTACCAGCGCAACTCGCTGGGCTCGGCGGCCAACGCCGATGCCGACGGCCACCGCCTCAACGCGACCTGGATCGGCAAGTTCGCCGACGACACATTCGGCATCGCGCTGGGCTACTCGCATTCCAGCACCCCGATCCAGGAGAACCAGGTCGGCCTGTACGAGCCCTGGCAGCAGCTGGGCGACGGCTGGCGCCCGGGCGTGCCCGAAGGCACCTGGTATTCGGACGGCGCCAAGGCGCTGCGCCGCACCGGCTACACCGACCGCGACGGCGTGATGGCGACCCTGCAGTTCCGCCCGTCCAACGCCTGGACCAGCACCCTGGACCTGTTCTACACCCGCGCCGAGCAGGAAGATACCGCCAACCAGTTCGAGGTCCACCTCGGCGGCTACAACGGCGGCTTCGACCCGGGCCTGGAGCTGACCGGGGTGACCGTCAACGGCAACGACACCTTTACCGGCGGCGTCGCGCACAACGTCTACCCGCTGGTCCGCGGCATGTACAACAAGCGCGACGACCGGATCAAGGCGTTCGGCTGGACCAACGAGTTCAGTGCCGGCAGCGTCGACATCGTGGCCGACATCGGCTGGTCCAAGGCCACCCGCGACGAGCTGAACCTGGAGAACAACACCCAGCTCTACCCGATGCCGCAGCTGGACTCGGTGGCGATCGACCTGCGCAGCTCCGGCTTCTCGCAGCTGGTCCCGGGCCTGGACTACTCCAACCCGGCGGCGCTGTACCTCAACAACACCATCTACGGCTCCGGCTACGGCAAGGTGCCGAGCGTGGACGACGAGCTGAAGACCTTCCGCCTGTCGGCCAGCATCCCCGCCGGCGGCTGGTTCGCCGACGTCGACGTCGGCGTCAACTACGCCGACCGCGAGAAGGACAAGGTGCAGCCGGAGGGCAACATCAACCTCGGCGCGCAGGGCCCGGTCGCGATCGGCGACGACCTGCAGTACGGCCGGGTCAACCTCGGCTTCGCCGGGATCGGCTACATCCCGTCCTGGAACGTGCCGGCGGCGGTCGCGCGTTACATGGAATTCGAACCGGTCGACGACCTCTCCTACCTGATCCCGAAGGCGTGGACGGTCAACGAGAAGATCACCACCGGCTACGCCCGCGCCAACATCGACACCGAGTGGGGCTCCGTGCCGGTCACCGGCAACATCGGCTTCCAGGTGCAGCACGTCGACCAGTCGTCGGATTCGCGCTACTGGGATTCGACCCGTCCGGCCGGCCAGGAGATCCAGCCGTTCCACGGCGGCAAGACCTACACCGAGGTGCTGCCCAGCCTGAACCTGGCGTTCTCCTTCGCCAACGACCAGATGCTGCGCGTGGCCCTGGCCAAGCAGGTCGCGCGTCCGCGCGTGGACCAGCTGCGTTCGGCGCTGGAGTTCGGCGTCAACACCGCCACCGGCCGCCCGGGCGGCGCCGGCGGCAACCCGGAACTGGAGCCGTGGCGCGCCAACGCCTTCGACGTCTCCTACGAGAAGTACTTCGGCACCAAGGCCTACGTGGCCGCCGCCTACTTCTTCAAGGACCTGAAGAGCTACATCTACACCCAGACCCGCGACGACTTCGACTTCTCCGACCTGGTCGGCGACTACGTGCCGCCGCCGGGCAGCCCGCCGGTGCAGCCCATCGGCGACTTCACCCAGCCGCTCAACGGCGAGGGCGGCAAGCTGCAGGGCCTGGAGCTGACCGCGTCGCTGCCGTTCGACCTGTTCAGCGACACCCTCGCCGGCTTCGGCATCATCGCCAGCGCCAGCTTCTTCGACAGCGACATCGAGATCCTGGATCCGGAAAGCGCCTCCAGCGTCGGCAGCGACCCGATCAGCCTGCCGGGCCTGTCCGACCGCGTGTACAACTGGACGCTGTACTACGAGCGCAACGGCTTCGAGGCGCGCGTGAACCAGCGCCGCCGTTCGGACTTCATCGGCGAGATCGGCAACTTCAACGGCAACCGCACGCTGCGCTACGTGGTCGGCGAGAACATCACCGACGCGCAGGTCAGCTACACCTTCAGCAGCGGCAGCCTGGCGGGCATGACCCTGCTCCTGCAGGGCAGCAACCTGACCAACGAGGCCTACCGCACCTACGCCGGCAGCAAGGACCGCCCGCTGGAATACATCGAATGGGGCCGCACCATCCTGTTCGGCGTGAACTACCGCTTCTGACCTGCCCTCCCCCCGCCGCGCCGTGCGCGGCGGGTTCCGTCGCGCTGCACCCCCTGCGGCGCGGCGGCCTTTCTCCACGACCGCCAAGGGGAACCGCCGGGACGGCGGTTCCCCCCGACCGGAACGGAACCCGATGAACCAGTCCCCGTGGTGGCGCGGCGCCGTCATCTACCAGATCTATCCGCGCAGCTTCCTCGACACCGACGGCGACGGCGTGGGCGACCTGCCCGGCATCGTCGAGCGGCTCGACTACGTGGCCTCGCTCGGCGTGGACGCGATCTGGATCTCGCCCTTCTTCAAGTCGCCGATGGCCGACTTCGGTTACGACATCGCCGACCAACGTGCGGTCGACCCCCTGTTCGGCACCCTCGACGACTTCGACCGCCTGCTGGCCAAGGCGCATGCGCTCGGCCTGAAGGTGATGATCGACCAGGTGTTCAGCCACACCTCCGACCAGCACGAGTGGTTCCGCGAGAGCCGCCAGGACCGCACCAACCCGAAGGCGGACTGGTACGTGTGGGCCGACGCCAGCGAGGACGGCACCCCGCCGAACAACTGGATGTCGCTGTTCGGCGGCGTGGCCTGGCGCTGGGAGCCGCGCCGCTGCCAGTACTACCTGCACAACTTCCTGGCCTCGCAACCGGACCTGAACTTCCACAACCCTGCGGTGCAGGAAGCGACGCTGGACTACGTCCGCTTCTGGCTGGACCGCGGCGTGGACGGCTTCCGCCTGGACTCGATCAACTTCTGCTTCCACGACGCGCAGCTGCGCGACAACCCGCCCAAGCCGGTGGAGCAGCGCGTCGGCCGCGGCTTCAGCGCCGACAACCCCTACGCCTTCCAGTACCACTGGTACAACAACACCCGCCCGGAGAACCTGCCGTTCCTGGAGAAGGTGCGCGGGCTGCTGGACGAGTACCCGGGCGCGGTGAGCCTGGGCGAGATCTCCTCGGAGGATTCGCTGGCCACCACCGCCGAGTACACATCGGGCAACCGCCTGCACATGGGTTACAGCTTCGAGCTGCTGGTCGACGACTTCAGCGCCGGCTACATCCGCGGCACGGTCGAGCGCCTGGAAGCGGCGATGACCGAGGGCTGGCCGTGCTGGGCGGTGTCCAACCACGACGTGCGCCGCGCGGTGACCCGTTGGGGTGGGGCCTCGCCCTCACCGGCGCTGGCGAAGATGCTGGTGGCGATGGTCTGCTCGCTGCGCGGCTCGGTCTGCATCTACCAGGGCGAGGAGCTGGGCCTGCCGGAAGCGGACGTGCCCTTCGAGGCGCTGCGCGACCCCTACGGCATCACCTTCTGGCCGAACTTCAAGGGCCGCGACGGCTGCCGCACGCCGATGCCCTGGACCTCCACGGCCGACGCCGGCTTCAGCAGCGGCACGCCGTGGCTGCCGGTACCGGATGCGCACCGCACGCTGGCGGTGGCCGTGCAGGAGGCCGATCCCGATTCGGTGCTCAACGCGTTCCGCGCCTTCATGCGCTGGCGCAAGGCGCAGCCGGCGCTGGTGCGCGGCTCGATCGCCTTTCTCGACACGCCCGAGCCGGTTCTGGCGTTCGTGCGCGAAGGCGAGGGCCAGCGCGTGCTGGCCGCGTTCAACCTGTCGGGCAGCCCGGCGACGCTGCAGCTGCCGGCCGGCAGCTGGACCCCGCTGGACGGCCACGGCGCGCCGCTGGCGGCGATCCGCGACACGCAGGCCATCCTGCCGCCCTGGGGCTACCTGCACGCGCAGGCAGGTTGAGGCCCGCCACGCTTCCCGCCGCCGCGCCGGTCACATCCCGGTGCGGCTGCCACCGTTGACGTGCATCACCTGGCCGGTGACGAAGCTGCCGTCGTCGCTGGCCAGGTAGACGTAGGCCGGCGCCACTTCCGCCGGCTGGCCCGGCCGCTGCATCAGCGTGTCCGAGCCGAACTCGGCCACCTCCTTCGGCTTGAACGAGGCCGGGATCAGCGGCGTCCAGATCGGGCCCGGCGCCACCGCGTTGACCCGGATCCCGCGATCGGCCAGCGACTGCGCCAGCGAGAAGGTCATGGCGTGGATCGCGCCCTTGGTCGAGGCGTAGTCCAGCAGCGTGGCGTGGCCGCGCACGCCGGTGATCGAGCCGGTGTTGATGATGCTGGCGCCGCGACGCAGGTGCGGCAGCGCCGCGTCGACCAGGTAGAAGAACGAGAACAGGTTGTTGGCGAAGGTGTCGCGCACCCGTTCCGGGGTGAGTTCTGTGGCTTCTTCCACCGGGTACTGGCGGGCGTGGTTGTTGACCAGCACGTCGAGCCGGCCGAAGTGCTTCACCACCCGCTCCACCAGCGCACGGCAGCGCGCCGGCGTGCGCAGGTCCACGCGCACGGCCAGGCATTCACCGCCGGCTTCCTCGATCATGCGCACGGTGCGTTCGGCATCCCCGGCTTCGCGCGGCGACAGGTAGGCGATGGCCACCCGCGCGCCCTCCCGTGCGAAGTGCACGGCCACCGCCTGGCCGATGCCGCTGTCGCCGCCGGTGACCAGGGCGACGCGTCCCTGCAGCTTGCCGCTGCCCAGGTAGCTGTCGCGGATCACGAGCGGTTCCGGGTTCATCTTCGACTGCACGCCCGGCTGGCGCTTCTGGCGCTGCGGCGGGTTGATCTTCTTCTTGCCGGGCATGGCGGCCTCCTTCGCATCGGGAACTCCCCAAGCCTAGGAGCGGCGGCGTCGGCGTACCGTGTGCGCGGCGGCCGCGACCTTCGCGGTGGTTTCACCGCCGGCGCGGCAGCGTGCGCGTTCACCACGCGGAAGCCGCCGCCATGCCCAGCCGCACGCGACGCACCGTATTCACCCTGAGCACCCGCAGCGGGCGCTGCGCGCACGAAGCGACCACGCACGCCTGGATCGCACGCCAGCTGGCCACGCTCTTCGAGTGGGAATACGGCGGCGAATACCGGCCCGGCGAGGCCCCGCCCGATGCGTTCTTCGTGCCCGACGACACCCTGACCTCGGCGCAGGCCGCGGCGCTGGGCATCGCCGGCGAGGGCGACCTGTTCGGCGGCGTGGTACCGCACGGCTTCGTCGCCAGCAAGGTCATCACCCATCCCCTGCCCAGCGCCGGCGCGCTGGCCCCGCATGGCTGGGACCACGGCCTGGCCACGCGGCTCGGCGACGCGGTGCTGCCCGGCTTCAGCGTGTTCGAACCGGCCGACATCGGCCCGGCCGGACTGCGCCTGCTCGGCGGTGGCGGGATCCGCCTCAAGGAGGCGGCAGCACGCGGTGGGCACGGCCAGTACCGGGTCGCCGACGCGATGGCCCTGCGCATGACCGTGGCCGAGCTGGACCCGGAACGGGTGCGCCACGACGGCGTGGTGCTGGAACTGGACCTCGCCGACGCCACCACCTGCAGCGTTGGCGAGGTCCGCATCGGCGGCCTGCGCCTGGCCTACCTGGGCACCCAGCACCAGGTGCGCGACCGCGAAGGCGACGAGGTGTACGGCGGCTCCGCGCTCAGCGTCGTCGAAGGCGGACTGGACGCGCTGGAGAAACTGCCGCTGGCACCCGCGGCGCGCGCCGCGCTGCGGCAGGCGCGCCGCTACGACGCCGCGGTGGCGGCGACCTGGCCCGGCTTCTTCGCCTCGCGCCGCAACTACGACGTGGTCTGCGGCCACGACGGCGACGGGCGCTGGCGCTGCGGCGTGCTGGAACAGTCCTGGCGCGTCGGCGGCGCCTCGCCGGCGGAGATGGTGGCGCTGGCGGCCTTCCTCGGCGCCGATCCGCCGCTGGCGGTGGAGGTGTCCTGCCACGAATCCCACGATCCGGCCGAGCACCTGCCCGCCGGCGCCGAGGTGCACTTCAGCGACCCTGCCGCGGCGAGCGGGCCGGTGCTGAAATACGCCCTGGCCGCGAGGAGGTTGCATGCAGATCCGGCTTGATCCGGTAGAGATCGGCACCAACGGCGACCGCGTCGGCGGCACTGTGATGTACCCGGCGCTGGCCTTCCCCGGCGTGCTGTTCGTGCACGGCTGGGGCGGCAGCCAGGAACACGACCTGGGCCGCGCCCGCCAGGTCGCCGGCATCGGCGCGGTCTGCCTGACCTTCGACCTGCGCGGCCACGAGAGCACCGCCTCGCAGTGGGAAACGGTGAGCCGCCCGCAGAACCTGCAGGACCTGCTGTCGGCCTACGACTGGTTCGCCGCGCGGCCCGGCGTCGATGCCGGCTCGATGGCGGTGGTCGGGATCAGCTACGGCGGCTACCTGGCCGCCCTGCTGACCGAGCTGCGCCCGGTGCGCTGGCTGGCCCTGCGATCGCCGGCGCTCTACAAGGACGAAGGCTGGGAGCTGCCGAAGCGGCGCCTGCACGACGACCCGGACCTGGCCGCGTTCCGCCGCCGCAAGGTGGCATGGGAGGAGAACCGGGCATTGCGCGCCGCGCGCGCCTTCCAGGGCGACGTGCTGCTGGTGGAAGCCGAGCACGACCCGATCGTGCCGCATGCGGTGATCGAGAACTACGCCAACGCCTTTTCCACCGCGTCCTCGCTCACCCGTCGCCGCATCGCCGGCGCCGACCACGCATTTTCCGGCAAGCCGCAGCAGAAGGAATACACCGACGTCCTGGTCGGCTGGCTGCGGGAAATGGTCACTGGCGCGCGCGAGCGGGAGGCCAGCGAACGGGTCGCCGAACGCAAGCGGATGCGCCAGTCCGGCGAGTCCGGCGGCAGGGGGTAGCCGGCCAGCCGGTGCGACGGTCGGCGTCCCGGAGCGCGTTTGCCGGGTTTTTTCCGCATTTTCCCCTTGGCGGACGGCCGCGCATGGCCTACATTCGCGTTGCCGACGCCGTCGGTCAACAAAACCATCCAATCCAACGGAACAGGAAAGTTATGGCGAAGACCACCAAGAAGCCGGCCGCCAAGAAGGCCGCGCCGAAAGCGGCGAAGGCCGCCCCGAAGAAGGCGGCTCCGGCTGCCGCCAAGCCGCTGAAGGAAGTCCTGGGCAAGTCCGCCCTGGTCAAGCACCTGGCCGAGGCCAGCGGCGTCGCCGCCAAGGACGTCAAGTCCGTGCTGGCTTCGCTCGAGGGCGCCATCTCCGGCGCGATCAGCAAGAAGGGCGCTGGCGCCTTCACCCTGCCAGGCCTGTTCAAGGTCACCGCGGTCAAGGTTCCGGCCAAGCCGAAGCGCAAGGGCGTCAACCCGTTCACCAAGGAAGAGCAGTGGTTCGCCGCCAAGCCGGCTTCGGTGAAGGTCAAGGTGCGTCCGCTGAAGAAGCTCAAGGACGCCGCGGCATAAGTCGCGCGACACCCAGCTTTCCCGCGGGGCGGCAGCGATGCCGCCCCGTTTTTTTGCCCGCGTCCCGTGTGCCAGCGCCCGATCACGCGGGCGGCGCGGGGCAGCCGCCACACTGGTGGCATGGCCACTCCGACTCCCCGGCGTAGGCGCCCGGCCATCCGCCTGCTTCGATCGCTCGGCCGCCTGCTGCTCGCCGTCGCCCTGCTTTGCCTGCTCGCGCTGGCCGCGCTGTGGGCGTGGAAGCAGCCGCTGTTCGACACCCCACGCACGCTGTGGGAGCTGTCGCGGATGCCGCCGCCGGAGACGCTCCCGGTGCCGGTGCAGGGCGTACAGGCCCGGCGCATCGCCGCCACCTTCGGTGCGCCGCGCGACGGCGGGCGCAGCCATGCCGGCGTGGACATCTTCGCCGCGCGCGGCACGCCGGTGACCAGCACCACCCGCGGCGTGGTCCGCACGATCGCCGACCGCGGACTCGGCGGCCGCCAGGTCTGGGTCCTCGGTCCAGGCGGCGAGCGCCACTACTACGCGCACCTGGAGGACTGGGCCCCGGGCCTGGCCGAAGGCGACATCGTCCAGCCCGGCACGCCGCTGGGCACGGTGGGCAATACCGGCAACGCCCGTACCACCCCGCCACACCTGCACTACGGCATCTACGGCAGTGAGGGCGCCATCGACCCGCTGCCACGGTTGCGTGCCAGCCACTGAACGGCATTCCGCCGGCGTGGAACGGTCCATCGTGGCCATGGCCCTCGTCCTGGCGGGGGGGCCGGGCCTATGGTGTGGTCATCCCCTCCGCAAGACCGTTCCACCATGGCTTCCACTCCCAAACGCTACCGGGTCACCGTCACCCCGGTCGAACGCGACGGCCTGCCCTGCAGCGGCCGCTGCAGCATCGAGTTCGAGCAGGCCTGCGGCGAAGACTGGATGCGCATGATCGAAAACACCCAGCGCCTGCCCGGCTACAGCGGCGACGAACGCATCGCCCTGGTCGTCGGCGCGCGCCTGCTCGACGCGCTGGCCCGCACCCGCCGCGACATCCCGGACGACCCGCTCGCCGAACTGCGCGCGCCGCTGGAAAAGCTGCTGGCCCGGATCAGCCCGCGCACCGCCTGATCCCGGGGCCCTGCCGCGCCTCGGCTCGCCGCGCCTCGCGCGGATGTCCTCGGCCTCCCTGGCGCTCCCGGCTGGCCGCGCTTCACCCTGCGTCCAGCCGCGCCGCGGCCATCATGGCCCGTCCCCCGACGGAGCCTGCCCATGCGATCGCGTCCTTCCCTGCCCTGGTTGCTCTGCGCCTGCCTCGCCCTGGCCGGTGCCCTGCCCACCGCGGCCGCGCCGCAGGTGGACGGCCGCCGGGTCAGCGTCGGCGCCGAGGATGCGCGGCTGTTCCTGGAGGGGCGCTTCCCGGTGACGCGGGACGCGCTGGGCGGGCTGGTCGAAGTCACCGCCAGCCGGCCGCAGCTGGAGATCCCGCCCGGCTCGCGGATGCGGCTTTCGCTGGACCTGGCCCTGGCGACGATGGGCGGCGCACCAGTACCGATGGGGCGTGCCGACCTCAGCAGCGCGCTGCGCTACGACGCCGCGCGGCAGGCGTTCTTCCTCGACCAGCCGCGGGTCGAGGCTTTCCATCCCGCCACGGGCGGCGAAGGCCTGGACGCGAAGACCCAGGCGCTGCTCAACGCGTAGCTGGCCGACTACGCGGCGTCCGAGCCGGTGTACCGGATCGACCCGGCCATCGCCGCGCTGCTGGGCGGGATGCAGGTGGAATCGGCCGGCATCGAGGACGGGCGCCTGGTGGTCACCTTCGACCGCGAGGTCGGGATGGCCGCGCCGGCGCCCTGAGCGCTCAGCGCTTGGGCTGCAGCATCGTGCCGGTGCACCTGGGCGAGCCGCAGCGGCAGGCCCAGATCTTCTTCAGCCGCGGCGTGTGCCGCTCGGCCAGGGTGATGCCGTAGTTGTAGGTCAGCTCCTCGCCCGGGGCGATGTCGCGGATCGCCTCGATGAACACCCGGTCCTTGCGGGTGTCGCCGTCCTCGTTCTCGTCGATCAGCGCTTCGCAGTTCGGGTCGCAGCTGTGGTTGATCCAGCGCGCGTCGTTGCCCTCGTAGCTGGCGTCGATCACCCAGTCGTCGTTGAGGGTGAACAGGAAGGTGTGGCCGCTTTCCACGTCCCCGCCGCTGTCCTGGTCGACCTCCTCGTGGGTGCGGCGGCGCCCCTTGTACTCGATGATGCGCTCGCCCTTGCGGATCGGCATCGCGGCGAACACGCCGTTGCCGTGGATGGGCGACTTGCGGGCGACGATCTTGCGGGGCATCGGGGTTCCAGTGGCTGGCGGGGGGAAAGGCCGATTCTCGCCCATGCACCTCCACAACCCAAGCCCGGCCCCCGGAGGGGCGTGACGGTCGTGCCGGAAGTCAGGGTGACCCTCGCCACGGCATGGCTTCCGGCTGTCCGGGTGCCGCCGCGGCCGGCGTTCAAATCGCCCAACGTCCACCACCCGCAAGGTTCCACCATGCCGTTCGCCCTGTCCCGGCACGCGCTGCGCGTGCTCCTGCTGCTCCTGCCCGTCCTGCCCCTGCTCGCCGCCTGCGGCGGCGCCACCGCGGAGGCCACGGCCGCCGCCGTGCCGCAGGCCGCCACCGATGTCGACCTCGTCGCGCGCGGCGAGTACCTGGTCCGGATCGCCGGCTGCAACGACTGCCACACGCCCGGCTATGGCGAAGCCCAGGGCGAGGTGCCTAAGGAGCAGTGGCTGGTCGGCTCCGCCCCCCTCGGCTACACCGGCCCTTGGGGCACCACCTATGCGACCAACCTGCGCCTGCGCATGCAGGAGCTGACCGAGGCGCAGTGGTTGGAGTACAGCGCCCACCTGCGCGCGCGGCCGCTGATGCCGGACTTCAACCTGCGCGCGATGACCGAAGAGGACCGCCGCGCCCTGTACCGCTTCATCCGCGACCTGGGTCCGGCCGGCGAGAAGGCGCCGCCGGCGCTGCCGCCGGGCCAGACCGCGCCGCCGCCGGTGCTGGCCCTGGTGATGCCGGAAGCGCCCGCGGGGGCCACCGCGGCGGCCGGCGCCGAGGCCGACTGAAGCCCGCCTGACCCCCGGAGTTGGCCGGGCGGCGGCGAAAGCGTACAATTTCGGTACGCTTTCAAACCCGCCCCGCCATGCTCCGTGTCACCAAACTGACCGACTACGCCACCGTGGTCCTGACCGTGCTCGCCGCACGGCCGGGCCAGGTGCTGAGCGCGGCCGACCTGGCCGAGTATTCCGGGCTGGAACAGCCCACCGTCAGCAAACTGCTGAAGCCGCTGGCCCAGGCCGGGCTGGTCGAAGGCCTGCGCGGCGTCCATGGCGGCTACCGCCTGAGCCGCGACGCCGACCGGATCAGCCTGATCGAGATCGTCGAGGCCATGGAAGGGCCGCTGGCGATGACCGAATGCAGCCAGCACGAGAGCAACTGCGGCATCGCCCACCAGTGCGGCGTGCGCAGCAACTGGCGGCTGATCAACGACGTGGTCGCCGACGCCCTGCGCGGCGTCACCCTGGCGCAGATGCTGCGCCCCCTCCCTCCCGCTTCCCAACCCCCGACCACGCGCCGGCGCGAGATCGCCGTGCGCGTCGACAGCTGAAACCCGTAGGCAGCCCATGGCCACCGAAACCGAAACCCCCACCACCGCCGAAGCGCCGGTGCAGAACGCCGAGATCCTCGAGCGCCTGGGCCGCCGTTACGACGCCGGCTTCGTCACCGAGATCGAGTCCGACTCCCTGCCCCCGGGCCTGGACGAGGACGTGATCCGCGCGCTCTCGGCGAAGAAGGACGAGCCGCAGTGGATGACCGACTGGCGCCTGGAGGCCTACCGCCGCTGGCTGCAGATGCCGGTGCCGCACTGGGCCAAGCTGCAGATCGCGCCGATCGACTTCCAGGCCATCAGCTACTACTCCGCGCCCAAGGGCCCGAAGTACAACTCGCTGGACGAGGTGCCGAAGGAGCTGCTGGATACCTACGACAAGCTGGGCGTGCCGCTGCACGAGCGCGCCAAGCTGGCCGGCGTGGCCGTGGACGCGGTGTTCGACTCCGTGTCCGTCGGCACCACCTTCCGCAAGGAGCTGGCCGAGAAAGGCATCATCTTCTGCTCGATGTCCGAGGCCATCCGCGAGCATCCGGAGCTGGTGAAGAAGTACCTCGGCAGCGTGGTGCCGCACGGCGACAACTACTTCGCCGCGCTCAACTCCGCCGTGTTCTCCGACGGCAGCTTCGTGTTCATCCCGAAGGGCGTGCGCTGCCCGATGGAGCTGAGCACCTATTTCCGCATCAACGCCGGCCATACCGGCCAGTTCGAGCGCACCCTGATCGTGGCCGAGGAAGGCGCCTACGTCTCCTACCTGGAGGGCTGCACCGCGCCGATGCGCGACGAGAACCAGCTGCACGCGGCGGTGGTCGAGCTGGTGGTGCTGGACGACGCCGAGATCAAGTACTCGACCGTGCAGAACTGGTACCCCGGCGACGAGGAAGGCCGCGGCGGCATCTACAACTTCGTGACCAAGCGCGCCGAGTGCCGCGGCGCGCGCAGCAAGGTGACCTGGACCCAGGTGGAGACCGGCTCTGCCATCACCTGGAAGTACCCGTCCTGCGTGCTGCTGGGCGACGACTCGGTGGGCGAGTTCCACTCCGTGGCGCTGACCCACCACCGCCAGCAGGCCGACACCGGCACCAAGATGATCCACGTCGGCAAGCGCACCAAGTCGAAGATCGTCAGCAAGGGCATCAGCGCCGGCCGCGGCCAGAACACCTACCGCGGCCTGGTGAAGGTCGACCGCAATGCCGACGGCGCGCGCAACTACACCCAGTGCGACAGCCTGCTGATCGGCAAGCAGTGCGGCGCCCACACCTTCCCCTACATCGAGGTGAAGAACCCCGGCGCCACCGTCGAGCACGAGGCCACCACCTCCAAGATCAGCGACGACCAGCTGTTCTACTGCCGCTCGCGTGGCATTTCGCAGGAAGACGCGGTCTCGCTGATCGTCGACGGCTTCTGCAAGCAGGTCTTCCGCGAGCTGCCGATGGAGTTCGCGGTCGAGGCCAAGAAGCTCCTGGAAGTGTCCCTTGAAGGCAGCGTCGGCTGAGGCCGCCGCCTTCTCCGGATCCCTATCCCCAATCCCGAATCCCCAATCCCATGCTGAAGATCGAAAACCTCCACGCCAGCGTCGCCGGCAAGGAAATCCTCAAGGGCCTGTCGCTGGAAGTGAAGCCGGGCGAGGTGCACGCCATCATGGGCCCCAATGGCGCCGGCAAGTCCACCCTGGGCAACGTGCTGGCCGGCCGCGAGGGCTACGAAGTCACCGCCGGCTCGGTCCAGTTCGAAGAACAGCCCCTGCTGGAGCTGCAACCGGAGGAGCGCGCCGCCGCCGGCCTGTTCCTGGCCTTCCAGTACCCGGTCGAGATCCCGGGGGTGAACAACACCTACTTCCTGCGCAGCGCGCTCAACGCGCAGCGCAAGGCGCGCGGCCAGTCCGAGCTGGACTCGATGCAGTTCCTCAAGCTGGTCCGCGAGAAGCTGGCCGTGCTGCACCTGAAGGACGAGCTGCTCCACCGCGGCGTCAATGAAGGCTTCTCCGGCGGCGAGAAGAAGCGCAACGAGATCTTCCAGCTGGCCGTGCTCGAGCCGAAGCTGGCGATCCTCGACGAGACCGACTCGGGCCTGGACATCGACGCGCTGAAGACCGTCGCCGACGGCGTCAACGCGCTGCGCACGCCCGAGCGCTCCTTCCTGGTGATCACCCACTACCAGCGCCTGCTCGACTACATCAGGCCGGACGTGGTCCACGTGCTGGCCGACGGCCGCATCGTCCAGACCGGCGGGCCGGAACTGGCGCTGGAACTGGAGAAGCACGGCTACGCCTGGCTGAAGGACCGGATCGCGCCGGAGGCGGTGGGCTGATGTCCGCACTGCTGGATTCGTTCCGCGACGCGTTCGCGGACCTGCGCGACGCCGAGGCCCAGCAGCTGGGCCGCGGCCGCCGCCAGGCGCTGGAGGCGCTGCTCGCCGACGGCCTGCCCGGCCCGCGCGAGGAAGCCTGGAAGTACACGCCGCTGCGCGCCCTCGAGCGACGCAGTTTCGCCGCGCCCGACCCGGCGCCGGCGGCGATCGACCCGGCGCTGCTGGCCGGTATCCCCGCGCCGCGCCTGGTCTTCGTCAACGGCCGCCACGACGCCGCGCTGAGCGACCTGTCCGGCCTGCCCGCCGGCATCGAGGTGCAGGCGCTGTCGCAGGTGCTGGTCCATGGCGAGCCGCGCGACGCCAACTTCCTGCTGCGCCGCTACGAGCAGCGCGCCGACGTCTTCGCCCGCGCCAACGCCGCCCTCGCCGAGGACGGCGCGGTGGTGCGCCTGGAGACCGGCGTGCACGCGACCGCGCCGCTGCACCTGGTGAGCATTGGCGCCGCCCAGGCCGGCGACCGCGCCTGGCACCTGCGCCACTTCGTCGAACTGCACAACGACGCCCGCCTGGACATCGTCGAGCACCAGCTGGCCGCCGGCGACCACGCCAACCTCGGCACCGCGGTGCTGCACCTGCACCTGGGCCAGCGCTCCGTGGTGCGCCACGCCCGCGTCCAGGACGAAGCCGCCCGCGCCAGCCTGTTCGCCCGTACCGACGCGGTGCTGGCCCGCGACGCGCGCTACCAGCGCATCGACCTGGAACTGGGCGCCGCGCTCAGCCGCCACGAACTCAACGTGCGCCTGGAAGGCAACGGCGCGCAGCTGGTCGCCAACGGCGTGCTGCTGGGCGACGGCCGCCGCCACGTCGACACCCGCCTGGGCATCGAGCACATCGCCCGCGACACCGCCTGCGAGCTGGTCTGGCGCGGCATCGGCGAAGGCCGCAGCCGCGTCGTGTTCCACGGCGGCATCCACATCCGCCCCGGCGCCGACGGCACCGACGCGGCGCTGTCGACCAAGAACCTGCTGCTGTCGGCCGACGCCGAAGTCGACGCCCAGCCGGTGCTGGTGATCGACGCCGACGAGGTCAAGGCCGCACACGGCGCCACCGTCGGCCAGCTCGACGCCAACGCGCTGTTCTACCTGCGCTCGCGTGGCCTGCCCGAGGCGCAGGCGCGGCGCCTGCTGACCGTGGCCTTCTGCCGCGAACCGCTGATGGCGCTGGAGGACGACGGCCTGCGCCAGTTCCTGCTGGCCCGCCTCGACGCGGCGCTGGCCACGGCCCTGACCCTGGGAGAAACCGCATGAG
This sequence comes from Pseudoxanthomonas suwonensis J47, assembly GCF_000513955.1. Taxonomy (GTDB): domain Bacteria; phylum Pseudomonadota; class Gammaproteobacteria; order Xanthomonadales; family Xanthomonadaceae; genus Pseudoxanthomonas; species Pseudoxanthomonas suwonensis_C. Next base: position 242,005 of record NZ_AZUZ01000001.1, on the reverse strand, counting down.
CACGCTGCCGGCGGCCGTCCACGATGCCGCGCTGGGCAACCACGAGGGCGGAGTGGACTGGAACCGCGTCCGCGCCGACTTCCCGCTGCTGATGCGCGAGGTGCACGGCAAGCCGCTGGTCTACCTGGACAACGCCAACACCGGGCAGAAGCCGCTGCAGGTGATCGCCTCGCAGGACGAGTTCTACCGCCGCCACAACGCCAACGTCAGCCGCGCGGTGCACGCGCTGGGCACCGAGGCGACCGAGGCCTACGAGGCCGCGCGCGGCAAGCTGGCGCGCTTCCTCAACGTCCGTCCGGAAGAGCTGGTGCTGTGCAGCGGCACCACCTTCGCGATCAACCTGGTCGCCTATTCATGGGCGCTGCCGCGGCTGAAGGCCGGCGACGTGATCCTGGTCTCGCGGATGGAACACCACGCCAACATCGTGCCCTGGCAACTGGTCGCCCAGCGCACCGGCGCCACGATCCGCGTCGCCGGGATCCTGCCCGACGGCCAGCTCGACCTGGACGCGCTGTACAAGGCGATGACCGGCGAGGTGAAGCTGCTGGCCGTGGCCCATGTGTCCAACGTGCTGGGCACGGTCAACCCGGTGCGCGAGATCTGCCGCGAGGCGCGCCGCCGCGGCATCACCACCGTGGTCGACGGCTCCCAGGCCGCGCCGCACCTGAAGCTGGACGTGGCCGCGATGGGCTGCGACTTCTACGCCATCACCGGCCACAAGATGTGCGGCCCCACCGGCACCGGCGCGCTGTGGGCGCGCCGCGACCTGCTGGAATCGATGCCGCCGTTCATCGGCGGCGGCGAGATGATCAAGGAAGTCAGCTTCGACGGCACCGTGTTCAACGACCCGCCCCACAAGTTCGAGGCCGGCACGCCGAACATCGCCGGCTTCGTCGGCCTGGGCGCGGCGGTGGACTACCTCGAGTCGGTCGGCATGGACGCCATCGCCGCGCGCGAGTCCGAGCTGCTGGCCCACGCCACCGAGGCGCTGCAGGCGATCCCGGGGCTGCGCATCTTCGGCACCGCGCCGGGCAAGGCGGCGGTGATCTCGTTCCTGGTCGAAGGCGCGCACGCGCACGACCTGGCCACCCTGCTCGACCTTGAGGGCGTGGCCGTGCGTTCGGGCCAGCACTGCGCCCACCCGCTGTTGCAGTTCTTCGGCGTAGCGGCCACGCTGCGTGCCTCGCTGGCCTTCTACAACACCCACGACGAGATCGACCGCTTCGCCGCCGCCCTGGTCAAGGTGCGCCGGCTGCTGGGCTGACCGGCCAGCCGCATCGTTCCACTCGCATACGCCGTCCATGACTCCGCTGACGTTCCGCCACGCCACCTCCGCCGACATCCCCGCCATCGTCGCCCTGGTGACCTCCGCCTACCGCGGCGAGAGCAGCCGCCGGGGCTGGACCACCGAGGCCGACCTGCTCGACGGCCAGCGGATCGATCCCGAGGTACTGGCGGAAGACCTGGCGCGCCCGCGCAGCGTCGTCCTGCTGGCCGGGCGCGATGGCGAACTGCTGGCCTGCGCCCACGTGGCCGAGGAGGACGGCGCCGGCTACTTCGGCATGTTCGCCGTGCGCCCCGACCTGCAGGGCGGCGGCGTCGGCAAGGCGGTGATCGCCGAGGCCGAGCGTATCGCCGCGGCCGACTGGGGCCTGCCGGCCATGCGCATGACCGTGATCGACGTGCGCGACACGCTGATCGCGTACTACCAGCGCCGCGGCTACGTCCGCACCGGGATCCTCAAGCCCTTCCCCTATGGCGACGAGCGCTTCGGCATCCCGCTGCGCGACGACCTGCGCTTCGAGGTGCTGGAGAAGCCGCTGCGCCAGGAGGCCGTGGCATGAACGGGACCTGGACCTTCGTCTGCGCCACCAGCGAACTGCTGCCCGGCGAGATGCGCCCGGTCTTCGACGAGGTCACCGGCACCCCGATCCTGGTGGTCAACCTGGATGGCGAGTTCTACGCGCTGGAGGACCGCTGCAGCCACGAGGACTTCGAACTGTCCTCCGGCGTGGTCGACCCGGCCGAGGGCAGCATCGAATGCGTGCTGCACGGCGCCCGCTTCGACCTGCGCGACGGGCGCGCGCTCTGCGCGCCCGCCTATTCGCCGGTGCCCAAGTTCCCGGTGAAGCTCGAGCACGGCGGCGTCTGGACCCGCGACGACCGCGGCTGATTCTCCCGGTGCCGGCAGGCGCCTGCCAGTAAATGCACGACTCCGGCGCCGCATGCGGCGCCGGACGGCCATGCCTGTCCGTCCTCCCGCCCTTCCTCCGCTCCGGACGACGGGCACGGTCCCGCCGCCGGCGGAACAGGATCCATCCTCGATTGCATTTGATAACTATTCTTGTTTAAGCTATTCACGTTCGGCCTGGCCGTACCTGTGGGGAACGCTTGAACCAGCACCGCCCAATCGACTCCTGCCCCGCCCGGGACGTGGCGTATCGCGCCCGCGCGGCGCTGGCAGGCCTGGCGCTGGCGCTGCTGTCCGCTTGGCTCCTGTTCGCCGGCCAGGCCCCTGCCGCCATGGTGGCGGCGGCCCGTCCCGCGCCGCAGATGCGGGCGATCACTTTCGATCTGGTCCTGCCCCCTGCTGGCCACGCCCACGGCGGTGTCGCTGATCCCCTGTCGCCCGCGGGAAAGCCGCGCCCCGGGGCCGCCCTCCAGCCGTCCTCCACGGAGACTGCGGCTACGCCGCCCGCCTGGCATTCCGCCGCGTGCCTGCCGCCCGCCAGTCCGCACCCGCCCCCCGTTCCGGCATTCGCCGGCCTGCTGCGGCTGGATCCCGCCCTGCACCTGCATCCAGGCCAGGCACCGCCCACGGGCTGACCTGCTTACCGCCCCCGCATACGCCAGGGCATCCCGCTTTCCCAGCAACGCACCCGCGCGCCGCCGACCCAGCTGGTCGCCAGGCTGCCGTGCGCGCCCAACCCCGGACTACTACCACCATGTCGCAGCCCTATCCGTTCCGTTCCGCCGCCCTTGCCGTCGCCCTCGCTGCCATCCTGGCCGCCCCGCTGGCGAAGGCCGATCCAGACCCGGCCGGCGAGCCGGTCGACCTCGCCACCGTCGTGGTCACCGCCGCCGGCTTCGAGCAGAAGCTCACCGACGCCCCGGCCAGCATCAGCGTGATCACCCCCGAAGACCTGGCCAGGCGCCCCTACATCACCCTGCTGGACGCGGTCCGCGACCTGGAGGGCGTGGACATCGGCGAGACCCGCGACAAGACCGGCCAGGGCACGATCTCGATCCGCGGCATGGGCGCGGACTACACGCTGATCCTGATCAACGGCAAGCGCCAGAACAACCACGGCGACATCTACCCGAACTCCTTCGGCGGCAACCAGTTCAACCACATCCCGCCGCTGGACGCGATCGAGCGCATCGAGGTGATCCGCGGCCCGATGTCGACCCTGTACGGCGCCGACGCGATGGGCGGGGTCATCAATATCATCACGAAGAAGGGCCTGGACAGCTGGTCCGGCTCGGTCACCGTCGGCCGCACCTTCGAGGGCAACAGCGACTACGGCGACGACACCACCGCCGACTTCTTCGTCACCGGTCCGCTGGTGCGGGGCGTGCTGGACCTTGCCGCGCGCGGCAGCTGGTACCGGCGCGACGCCTCCAACCCGACCTACGGCGACGTGGTCGACCCGGCCGGCGAGGTGCACAGCCGCGCCCTGGGCTTCGGCGGCGGCGGCAAGACCGTCGACAACACCAACAAGGCCGGCGGCATCAGCCTGGCCTGGACGCCGTCGGACGCCCAGACCGTCACCTTCGACTACGACGTCTCGCGCCAGGAATACGACAACGCGATCAAGATCAACGACGCCGGCGTCGAGGAATATCCGGTCGGCACCGTCGACAACCACGGCGCGATGCTGCGCATCGGCAACACCGGCCGCATCGAGCCGCGCGCCGGCTACGCGCCGACCCAGGAATTCACCCGCGACAGCTGGTCGCTGACCCACGAGGGCCAGTGGAGCTTCGGCAACAGCTTCGTCTCGCTGTCGCACGTGGAGACCAGCAACAAGGGCCGCACCCTGCCGTTCACCGTTGACGAGCGCAAGAGCCTGCAGCAGCTGTGGAACGCCGCCTGCACCAGCCTCGGCGGCAGCGTCGGCGCCAGCGGCTACTGCGCGCCGTCGGCCGCGATCGGCTTCCGCAACGCCAATGCCTGGAACAACCAGTCCGAGGCGCAGAAGCTGGCGATCATGCAGGCCAACCTCACCCCGGAGCAGTACCGGCAGCTGCTGGCCTACCTCCCACGCCCGCAGCGCACCCTGGAAAGCGCGCAGTACACCCTGGACGGAAAGCTCGAAATCCCGTTCCAGGCCGCCGGCGAGCACGTGGCGGTGGTCGGCGCGCAGGTGATCCGCGGCGAATTGACCGACGGCGTGTTCGGCATGGAGGCCGGCCAGCCCGGCGGCGTGCAGGAGCACAACATGTACTCGCTGTTCGCCGAGGACACCTGGAAGGTGCTCGAACCGCTGTCGCTCACCGCCGGCCTGCGCTACGACGACCACCAGGTGTTCGGCAGCCACGTCAGTCCGCGCCTGTACGCGGTCTATACCGCCAGCGACCGCTGGACGTTCAAGGGCGGCGCCAGCACCGGCTTCAAGACACCCAAGACCACCCAGCTGTACGACGGCGTGGTCGGCTTCGGCGGCCAGGGCACCTCGCCGATGTTCGGCAACCCGGACCTCAAGCCGGAGACCAGCACCAGCTACGAGCTGGCCGTGTACTGGCACCACCCCGACGGCCACGACTTCAACGCCACCGTGTTCCGCAACACCTTCGACGACAAGATCTCGTCGCAGCCCTGCGGCAACGGCCTCGCCCAGCCGTGCAGCGCCACCGGCGAGTACGCCGAGCTCGGCTACGCCAACAGCACCCGCACGGTGAACATCGACAAGGTAGTGATCCAGGGCGCCGAGGTGTCCGGCCGCTGGCAGGTCGCCGACGCGTTCGGCCTGCGCGCCAACTACACCTACACCGACAGCGAGCAGCGCAGCGGCGCCGAGACCGGCCTGCCGCTGGGCGACAGCGCCCGGCACATGGCCAACGCCACCTTCGACTGGCAGGCCTCGGACCGGCTGCATCTGTTCCTCACCGCCGAATCACGCGCGAAGCGCTACCGCGGCGTGCACGCGATCACCGGCGAGCCGCTGTACTACAAGGACTACACCGTCCTGCACCTGGGCGGTTCGTTCGAGGTCAACGACACGCTGACGGTGAACGCGCGGATCAACAACCTGCTCGACCGCGACTTCACCACCTACGCCACCGAGTTCCGCGACCTGGACGGGGACGGCACCTACCTCGACGGCAGCAACGAAGTCCTCTACTTCGACGACTACAACAACAAGGACAAGGCGCGCAGCTTCTGGCTGAGCCTCAACCTCCGCTTCTGACGCGGTACGCGGCCCGTGCGGTCAACCGCCCGGGCCGCGGCGCGTTACCGGGAACAATGAGAACAGTTCTCATCGATCCCCTATACTGGGCGACCCCTGACGACCGCGTGCCCGTGCCTGCCACTTCCCGCCACGATCCCGTTTCCGCCCAGCAGCGCCGCGGCTTCTGGCTGCGCACCCTGCACCAGTGGCACTGGATCAGCTCGGCGGCGTGCCTGGTCGGCATGCTGCTGTTCACTGCCACAGGCATCACCCTCAACCACGCCGCGCGGATCGAGGCCAGGCCCACGGTCGACAACCGCGTGCTGGAGCTGCCGGCGCCGCTGCTCGAAGCGCTGGCCGCCGCGCCGGAGGACGGCAACGCCCCGCTGCCGGAACCGGTGGCACGCTGGCTCGACGACACGCTGGACGTGCCGGTCGGCCGCCGCCCGGCCGAGTGGTCGCCGGAGGAAGCCTATGTCTCCATGCCCGCGCCCGGCGCCGACGCCTGGCTGAGCATCGACCGCGAAACCGGCGCGGTGGAGTTCGAACGCACCGACCGCGGCTGGGTCTCCTACTTCAACGACCTGCACAAGGGTCGCAACGCGGGACCGGCCTGGGGCTGGTTCATCGACGTGTTCGCCATCGCCTGCCTGGTGTTCTGCATCACCGGGCTGTTCCTGCTGCACCTGCATGCGCGGCAGCGCCGCCTGACCTGGCCGCTGGTCGGCCTGGGCCTGGTCGTGCCGGTGCTGCTGGCCCTGCTTTTCATCCATTGACGAGGTCCAACCGATGCGCGCCAAGCTGTTCTTCGCGGTGAGCGGCCTGCTGACGCTCCCGGCTTACGCCGCCGAGCTCGAGGTCGACGTCGAGATCCCCAAGCTCAACGTCGCCGAGTATCACCGCCCCTACGTGGCGATCTGGCTGGAGGGCGCCGACCAGAAGGTCGCGGCCAACCTGGCCGTCTGGTACCAGCAGAAGGACACCGCCGAGGGCCACGGCACCAAGTGGCTGCCCGACCTGCGCCAGTGGTGGCGCAAGTCCGGCCGCAACCTGGACCTGCCGGTGGACGGCGTAACCGGCCCGACCCGTCCGGTCGGCCGGCACGTGCTGAAGTTCGACGAACGCAGCCCGCAGCTGGGCAGGCTGCCGGCCGGCCAGTACACCCTGGTGGTAGAGGCCGTGCGCGAGGTCGGCGGCCGCGAACTGCTGAAGATCCCCTTCGAGTGGAACGGCAAGCCGCAGTCCGGCAAGGCCCGGGGCAGCAGCGAACTGGGCGCCGTCGGCCTGTCGATCAAGTAACCATCTTCCCCGGAGTACCCGCATGAAGAAGCAAGCGTTCGTTGTCGCCCTCGCGCTGGCGCTGTCCTTCCCCGCCGCCGCGCACAAGCAGTGGCTGCTACCCTCGCAGGCCACGGTCAACGGCAAGGAGGTCTGGGTGACCTTCGACGGCGCCGTTTCCAACCAGCTGTTCTTCCCCGACCACGTGCCGATGCGCCTGGACAACGTGGTCGCCACCGCGCCCGATGGCAGCAAGGTGGAACTGCAGAACGCCAGCACCGGCAAGTACCGCAGCACCTTCGACCTGCGCCTGGCGCAGGAAGGCACCTACCGCGTCGCCAACGTCAACCGTGGCGTGTCGGCCAGCTGGGATACCGCCGCGAGCCTGGCGGCGAAGGAAAAGGCCAGGGCCGAGGGCAAGCCGACCACCGGCCCGGGCGCGCCGCGCGGCGGCTTCCTGCGCAACGCCACGCCCGAGGAACTGGCAACGAAGATCCCGGCCGACGCGAAGAACCTGCAGGTCACCGAAACCATCGGCCGCGTGGAGACCTTCGTCACCAACGGCCGCACCACCGACGTCGAGCCGGTCGGCGAAGGCCTGGAGCTGGTCCCGCTCACCCACCCGAACGACCTGTTCGAGGGCGAGGAGGCGAAGTTCGTCCTGCACGTCGACGGCAAGCCGGCCGCCGGCCTGGACGTCGAGGTGGTCCGCGGCGACACGCGCTTCCGCAACGCCCAGGAAGAGATCAGGGCGACCAGCGGCGCGGACGGCAGCTTCACCGTCACCTTCCCGCAGCCGGGCCGCTACTGGCTGGAGGTGTCCAGCGAGGACGCGAAGTCCGGCGTGCCGCAGGCGACGAAGCGCCGCCTGATGTACGTGGCGACACTGGAAGTGCTGCCGCAGTAAGCGGACGCGACGCGATGCAGCCGACGGCGGCCGCCGCGGATCTGGCGACCCTCGGTGGCCAGACCATGGGGACGACCTGGAGCGTGCGCCTGCTGGCGCGCGCCCGGGCCGACCTGCATGCGATCCACGCCGGCATCCAGGCGCAGCTGGACCGGGTGGTGGCGCAGATGAGCACCTGGGAAGCGCACTCGGACATCAGCCGCTACCGCGACGCGGCCGCCGGCAGCTGGATCGCGTTGCCACAGGAATTCGCCACCGTGCTCGACTGCGCGCTGGAAGTGGCCGCGGCCAGCGACGGCGCCTTCGATCCCACCCTCGGGCCGCTGGTCGACCTGTGGGGGTTCGGCAGCGCCGGTACGCCGCGGCGTGTGCCGGCGGAGGCCGGGATCGCGCAGGCGCGCGAATGCTGCGGCTGGCAGCGCCTGCAGCGCCGCGCCAATGGACGCGAGCTGCTGCAGCCGGGCGGGCTGCGCCTCGATCTGTCCGCGATCGCCAAGGGCTACGGCGCCGACCTGGTCGCCGCGCACCTGCGCGCCGGGGGCATCGGGGCCGCGCTGGTGGAAGTGGGCGGCGAGATCCACGCCTTCGGGCGCAAGCCCGACGGCACGCCGTGGCGCGTGCTGGTCGAGTCGGCGGCCGACGAACAGGCCGACCTCGAGGCGATGCCGCCGCGCGTGCTGCAGTTGGAGGACGCGGCGGTGGCCACCTCCGGCGACCGCTGGCACCGCTTCGAGCAGGACGGGCGCCGCTACGCGCACACCATCGATCCGCGCACCGGCATCCCGGTTGCCGATGCCGCCGTCGCGGTCACCGTGGTCGCAACCGATGCCATGCACGCGGATGCCTGGGCTACCGCGCTGACGGTGATGGGCGCGCAGGCCGGCCTGGAGTTCGCACGCAACCACGACCTGGCCGCGCGCTTCGTCATCCGCGAAGCCGGCAGGCTGCGCGAAGCGATGACCGACGCCTTCGCCGCCCGGCTGGTGCAGGCATGAGCAGCACTTCGAGCGGCCCATCCGGCGTCTTCCCTTGGTCGCTGGCCGCCAACCTGCTGGTCGCCTGCGTGCTGGTGCTGGCGGCGCTGCTGCTGCTGCCGCTGCACGGAGACGCCTGGTGGCTGGCCGCGCCGCGTCCGCGCCGCTGGTGGCTGGCGGGCATCACGCTGCTGGCGTGGCTGGTCGTGTCGGCGCTGTTCCTGCGCAGGAACCGCATCGCGGAAGTCGCAGCGGCGGAGGGCGAAGCACCGTTGCTGGTCTGCTGGGCGAGCCAGACCGGCTTCGCCCGCGAGCTGGCCGAACGCAGCGCGGCGCTGCTGCGCGACTCCGGCACCGCGGTGCGGGTGGTCCCGCTGGAAGCGGTGGATGCGGACCTGCTGGCAGGCACGCGCCGCGCCCTGTTCGTGGCCAGCACCACCGGCGAGGGCGACCCGCCGGACCACGCCATCGCCTTCCTGCGCAGCACGATGGCGCATGCGCCGGCGCTGGACCTCGATTACGCGCTGCTGGCGCTGGGCGACCGCAGCTACAGCGACTTCTGCGCCTTCGGCCGCCAGCTGGACGAGTGGCTGCGCGCCTGCGGAGCACGGCCGCTGTACGACCGCGTCGAGGTCGACAACGCCGACCAGGCCGCGCTGCGCCACTGGCAGTACGAACTGGGCCGGATCGGTGGCATGGACGAACTGCCGGACTGGACACCGCCGGCCTACGCCCCCTGGATCCTGCAGTCGCGCAGCTGCCTCAATCCTGGCAGTCCTGGCGCGCCGGTATTCGACCTCGCCCTGCAACCCGCCGATGGCGCGCTGCCGGAGTGGCAGGCCGGCGATGTGGTCGAAATCGGTCCGCGCCACCTGCCTGCCCAGGTGCAGGCACTGCTCGACCGGCTCGGCCTGGACGGTACGCAGCCGGTCGAACGCGCCGGCGTCCGCGAACCGCTGGCGCAGGCGCTCTCGCGCCTGCAGCTGCCCGCAGCGGACACCGTCTCCGGGCTGGCGCCGCAGTCACTGGTCGACGCGCTGGCGCCGTTGCCGCACCGCGAGTACTCGATCGCCTCGGTTCCCGGCGAAGGCTGCCTGCGCCTGCTGGTGCGGCGCATGGCCCACCCCGACGGCCGTCCCGGACTGGGTAGCGGCTGGCTATGCGAGGGTGTCGCCCCCGGCCAGGCCATCGACCTGCGCCTGCGCGCCAATCCCGGCTTCCGGCCGCCGCCCTTCGACCGGCCGCTGATCCTGGTCGGCAACGGCACCGGCATCGCCGGCCTGCGCGCGCACCTGCAGGCCCGCGTCGCCGCCGGCGCGCGCGGCAACTGGCTGCTGTTCGGCGAACGCAGCCCGGACCACGACCGCTACTACGACGCCGACCTGCAGCGCTGGCAGGCCGAGGGCTGGCTGGACCGCGTGGACCTCGCGTGGTCCCGCGGCCCCGAACCGGCCTACGTGCAGCATCGCCTGCGCGCCGCCGCCCACCTGCTGCGCGAATGGGTGGACCGCGGCGCCGCCATCCTGGTCTGCGGCAACGCCACCGGGATGGCGCCAGCAGTCGATGCGGTGCTGGCCGAGGTGCTGGGCGAGGAACGCCGCGACGCCCTGCGCGCCGAAGGCCGCTACCGCCGCGACGTCTACTGACCGAAGCCGGCGACCTCCATGGCCGGTGGCGTCCCGCCCTCCGGCCATTCCACCTGGACCAGCAGCAGCGCGCCGGCGCCGTCGATCGCATGGCCCCGGCGTCCGTCCGCGCTGGGCGGCAGCCAGGCGCTGTCGCCCTGGGCCAGGGCGAGCTCGCGACCGCCCTCGCCGATACGCGCCGAGCCGGCGAGCACATGCACCGCCCACGCCGTGTGCGGATCGCAGAAGCACAGCATGGTGCCGACCAGCGGCCGATGGAACAGCGCTGCGGCCAGCGCCGGCGGCCGCCACATCAGGTTGAACACCTGCACCGGACCGTCCACCGGGATGCCGGTCACCGGGCGCGCGCCATCGAAATGGGCGCGCTGGTGCGGCGGCAGCAGCTCGCGCGTCTCGCCATCGTCGAAGTGCAGGCGCAGGCCATTGCCGGACAGCAGCAGCTGTTCGCGCCGCAGCCCCGGGAAAGGCGAGAAGTCCGCCACCACGTCGAGCTCGGCTATGGACAGGCGGAGGTTCCAGTCCGGATCGCCCGGCAGGGCCAGGATCTCGCGGGTCCAGCCACGGCCGTTGCGCCAGCGCGCGCGGCGGTATTCCGTGGCCGGGATGGGCAGGACGCCAGGTTCGCTCATGCACCCATTGTGCCCCAGGCGGCGACGGATCCCGCGAGCCCCCACGCGCCGGCGTGGAGGCCTGCTTGGCGCTGTGGTCCACGCGAAGCGTGGAGCCGGCAGACCGGCACCGGAGGCGCGTCCCTGCGCGATCCGGTGCCGTGGCTCCCTGCCTGCCCCTGCGCGCCCGAACGGCGCGGTGGGTCCCTGCATCCTTCGCAGGCCTGCGGGTCAGAAGACGCAGGCGGCGCGGGAAACCGGCCAGCTCAGCGCCGCGCCACCGGCGCCGGGGCTGCACCCTGCGCGGCACCCCCCTTGGCCTCGGCGGCGGGCTGCGCAGGCTTGGCCGCCGGCGCGGCCTCGCCGACCGTGATCAGGTCGCGGTTGCGCTCGACGGTCTTCAGGCCGATGCCCTTGACGTTGGCCAGCTCGTCCGCGCTCTTGAACGGGCCGTGTTCTTCACGGTACTGGACGATGGCAACGGCCTTGGACGGGCCGACCCCGACCAGGACCTTCTCCAGGGTCGCCGCATCGGCGGTGTTGATGTCGACGGTGTCGGAGGCCAGCGCGCCGCCGGCCACGACCAGCAGCAGCGACAGCAGCAGTGACTTGAGCAGGAGGGAAACGGATTTCATGGCAACGCTCCTTGTCTGGATGGGTGGTGGACCGGCCGGGCCTCGTGCCCCGCGCGCCGGTGTCGGCAGCTTCCCGCACGCGCCGGCGCCGGGCCATCGGCCGAGGGCGCGCCGTCGCGCGGGAAGCCGCCCCGTTCACCTGTAGGAAATTTCCCGCCAGGGGCCGGGGCGTAGAATGTCCGTCTCTCCGTTACACGCTGGGAACACCATGGAAGCCAACCGGCTCGATCCGCAGGCTGCGGCCGACTACCTCTCCTCCAAGTGGGACGACGACATCGTTCCGCAGCTCGTCGAATACATCCGCATCCCCAACAAGTCGCCGATGTTCGACAAGGACTGGCAGGCCGCCGGGCACATGGACGCCGCCGTCCGCCTGATGGAGGACTGGGCCCGGGCGCAGGACATCCCCGGCCTGCAGGTCGAGGTGGTCCGCCTGGAAGGCCGTACCCCGCTGATCTACGTGGAAGTGCCGGCCAGCGGCAAGGACGCCGGCGACGACACCGTGCTGCTGTACGGCCACCTCGACAAGCAGCCGGAAATGACCGGCTGGGATCCGGACCTGGGTCCGTGGAAGCCGGTGCTGAAGGGCGACCGCCTGTACGGCCGCGGCGGCGCCGACGACGGCTACGCGATCTTCGGCTCGCTGGCCGCGATCCAGGCGCTGCAGAAGCAGGGCGTGCCGCATGCGCGCTGCGTGCTGCTGATCGAGGCCTGCGAGGAATCCGGCAGCTACGACCTGCCCGCCTACGTCGACCACCTGGCCCCGCGCATCGGCAAGCCGTCGCTGGTCGTGTGCCTGGACTCGGGCTGCGGCAACTACGAGCAGCTGTGGTGCACCACCTCGCTGCGCGGCCTGGCCGGCGGCAACCTGACGGTGAAGGTGCTCAGCGAAGGCGTCCACTCCGGCGACGCCTCCGGCATCGTCCCGTCCAGCTTCCGCCTGCTGCGCCAGCTGCTGTCGCGGCTGGAGGACGAGAACACGGGCAGGATCAAGGTCGACGGCCTGTACGTCGAGATCCCGGCCGAACGCCTGGAGCAGGCCGGCAAGGTCGCCGCGGTGCTGGGCGACGAGGTGTTCGACAAGTTCCCGTTCCTCGAGGGCATGAAGCCCATGTCCGACGACCTCACCGAGCTGGTGCTCAACCGCACCTGGCGCCCGGCGCTGTCGGTGACCGGCGTCGACGGCATGCCGGCGCTGTCCTCGGCCGGCAACGTGCTGCGCCCGCACACCGCGGTGAAGCTGTCGCTGCGCCTGCCGCCGACCCTGGACGGCAAGCGCGCCGGCGAGCTGCTGCAGGAAGTGCTGCTGAAGGATCCGCCGAACGGCGCCAAGGTCGAGCTGGAGCTGGAGAAGGCCTCCTCGGGCTGGAACGCGCCGGCGCAGTCGCCGTGGCTGACCGGGGCGATCGAGGCGGCCTCGCAGGCGGCCTTCGGCAAGCCGGCGATGTACATGGGCGAAGGCGGCTCGATCCCGTTCATGGGCATGCTCGGCGAGAAGTTCCCGGGCGCGCAGTTCATGATCACCGGCGTGCTGGGCCCGCACTCCAACGCGCACGGCCCGAACGAGTTCCTGCACATCCCGATGGGCAAGAAGGTCACCCAGTGCGTGTCGCACGTGATCGCCGAGCACTACCAGGCCAGCGTCCGCGGCGAGACCACCGGGGTGGGCGCGGTGGCCGGCGGCGAACAGCATGGCGGCCACGGCTGCTGCTGAGCCACGCTTCGGCTGTTGAAGGAAAGGCGCCGGTCTACCCCGGCGCCTTTTCCTTTTCCGGGCTGGCGGAGCCGCATTCGCCCCCCGGGCGCCGCTGCGCTACGCTGGCCGCGCCCCCACATCCCCAAACCGGAGTCTGCGAATGGAACAGATCTTTGGTGGCGGCATCATCTGGACGATCTTCATCGGCCTCATCGCGGGACTGCTGGCCCGGGCAATCAAGCCGGGCAACGACAAGCTCAGCCTGTTCTGGACAATCATCCTGGGCATCGGCGGCGCGCTGCTGGCCTGGTACATCGGCGGCCTGGTGGGCTGGTACGAACCGGGCGAGCCGGCCGGCTTCATCGCCTCGGTGGTCGGCGCGATCGTGCTCCTGTTCCTCTACGGAGTGCTTCGCAGGAAGAAGGCCTGAGGCCGGACGCGAGACAGGAAGCCCCGCCATCGCGCGGGGCTTCCTCCTAGCGCGAGGGGGCTTGCAGGAACCGCTGGCGTTCCCGCTGCTCCACGCGCTGCCGCTCGCGGCGCGCGGGCACCCCGGTTTACCCTGTGCATCCACACACAGGCACCAGGGCTGCGGCATGGCCAGCGACGAACAGGCGGCTTCCGGACGCGAGACGCAGCGGCTCCACTGGGCCCGCGGCGCGCTCGGCGATCCGCATGCCACGCTGGGACGCGCCTCGGTCGATGCCGGCTTCCGCAGCTACTGGCGCAGCCAGGGCAGCGGCCCCAGCCGCATCGTGATGGATTCCCCGCCGGGGCTGGAGGACGTGCGCCCCTGGCTGGCCATGCGCGACCTGCTTGAAGGCGGCGGCGTGCGCGTGCCGCAGGTGCTCGCGCGCGACGTCGAGCTCGGCTTCCTGCTGCTGGAAGACCTGGGCGGCCCCACCCTCGCCCAAGTGATCGACGCGCGCAACGCCGACGCCTGGTTCGATGCCGCCGTCGGCCAGCTGCTGCGCCTGCAGGCGATCGCCCCGCCGGAGGGCATGGGCGAATTCGGCGAGGCGCTGCTGCAGCGCGACGCCGGCCTGTTCGAGGAATGGTTCCTGGGACGTCACCTCGGCATCGGACTCGACTGCGGCGAAGCCGAATCGCTGCAGCTGGTGCAGCGCCGGCTGATGGACAACGCCCTCGGCCAGGCGCGCGTGCTGGTCCACCGCGACTTCATGCCGCGCAACCTGATGCCGGTGGAACCCGGCCCGGCCGTGCTCGACTTCCAGGACTGCGTGCGCGGCCCGGTCGCCTACGACGCGGTGAGCCTGTTCAAGGACGCGTTCCTGTCCTGGCCGCTGGAGCGGGTCGACGGCTGGCTGGCGCGCTACCACGCGCGCGCCGCGGCCGCCGGCCTGCCGGTGCCGGCGCTGGCCACCTTCCTGCGCGATGCCGACTGGATGGGCGTGCAGCGCCACCTGAAGATCCTCGGGATCTTCGCCCGCCTGCACTACCGCGACGGCAAGAGCCGCTACCTGCCCGACGTGCCGCGCTTCATCGCCTACCTCGACGAGGTGCTGCCGCGCTATCCGCAGCTGGAACCGCTGCGGCGCCTGCTCGACGCCCGCATCCGCCCGGCGCTGGACGCGAAGAAGGCGGCGGCATGAAGGCGCTGGTCTTCGCCGCCGGGCTGGGCGAGCGCATGCGCCCGCTCACCGACCACACGCCCAAGCCGCTGCTCGAGGCCGGCGGCAAGCCGCTGATCGCCTGGCACCTGGAGAAGCTGGCGGCGATCGGCGTGCGCGAAGTCGTGGTCAACATCTCCTGGCTCGCCGAACGCTTCCCCGGACGCCTCGGCGACGGCTCGGCCTGGGGCCTGCGCCTGCACTACAGCCACGAAGGCCCCACCCCGCTGGAGACCGGCGGCGGCATCCTCCACGCGCTGCCGCTGCTGGGCGAGGATCCGTTCCTGGCGGTGAACGGCGACATCTGGACCGACTACGACTTCGACCGCCTGCCACGGGAACCGGCCGGCGATGCCCACCTGGTGCTGGTCGACAACCCGGAACACCATCCCCAGGGCGATTTCGTGCTGGACGACGAAGGCCGCGTGCATGCCGACGGCGGCGCACGCCTCACCTTCTCCGGGATCGGCGTGTACCGCCCCTCGCTGCTGCTGGGCTGGCGCGACACCGTCGATGGCGATCCCGGCGATCCGCCGCGCTTCCGCCTCGCCCCGCTGCTGCGCGCGGCGATGGCACGCGGCGCGGCCAGCGGCGAACACCATCGCGGCCGCTGGACCGACGTCGGCACGCCGGAACGGCTGCAGGCGCTGGACCGGCAACTGCGCGCGGGCTGACTGCGACGGTTCGGCCGCCGGCTACGTACAGCAGGACGATGGGCGAACCGCCAAAGGACCCGACAAGCGAGGCAGAGCGACTGCGCCGGGCACGGCACGGCGACGATGCCGCGTTCGAGGCGATCTACCGCGACCACGCCCGCGCCATCCACGCCCTGGCCCTGCGCCTGACCGGCAACAGCGCCGCGGCCGAGGACATCGTCCAGGAAACCTTCCTGCGCATGTTCGGCTTCCTCTCCGGACTGCGCGACGACACGCCGCTGCGTCCCTGGCTCAAGCGCGTGGCCGCCAACCTGGCGATCGACCGCCTGCGCCGCGAGCATCGCCTGGCCGACGACCACGCCCTCGCGGAAGCCGTCGATGCGGCCGCGCCCCCCGCCACCCTCGCCGAAGCCGATGCGCTGCTGCGACGACTGCCGCCCCTGGTCCGTACCCTCGTCTGGCTGCACGAGATGGAAGGCTGGTCGCACGAGGAACTGGCACAACGCTTCAGGCGCAGCCCGAGCTGGTCCAAATCGATCCTGTCGCGCGCGCTGGCCCGGCTGCGCGCCGGTCTGGATCCGGAGAACGAGGCATGAACACCCCCGACCGTTTCCACGAACTGCTGCAGTCGCTGCCGGAACCGCCGGAGCCAGGCCTGTGGCCGCGCGTGCTCGCCGCGCGCCAGCGCCAGCGCCACCGGCGCCGCGTCGTCGCCGGCGCCGCCTCGTTCGGCGTCGCCGCGCTGCTGGCGGTGGCGCTGTGGCCGGGCGTGCAGGCGCCGCCGATGGACACGCCGGCGGTCGTGCAGGCCACGCCCGATGTCGACGAGCAGCTGCGCGCGCTCGACCGCGCCCTGCAGACCGCCTACGACCGCGGCGCCAGCGACGACGAACTGGCGCCGCTGTGGGAAGTGCGCCAGGCCCTGGCCGCGCAGCTGGACGGCGGCAGCCGTCCCGGCAGCAGCATCTGATCTGGAGGTTCCATGCCGAAGACCCCGCTGCGCGTCCTGTTCCTGCTGCTGGCCACCGCCCTGCCGGGCGCCGCGTCCGCGCAGGTATATCCGGCGATCCCCGTCGACGGCGTGCCGGTCGACACACCCGGGTGCGGCCTGGTCAGCAGCGCCGCGCGGCCGATCCCGGAGAGCATGGACCTGTTCCCCGGCACGATCATGCGCATCGACAACGACGGCATCAACGCGGTGCGCGAGACCTACCGCCTGCAGCCGGGCAAGCACGTGCTGGTGGTCGCCGAGAACATCCCGGCCTATCGCCTGGGCAGCGCCAAGCAGGTGCAGATCCAGAAGATGAAGCGCCGGCGCAGCTTCGGCGAGATCTACAAGCCGCTGATCCTCGACGTGCGCGCCGACCGGCTCTACCGCATCGGCGTGCACCTGCGCCGCGACCGCCTCGACACGGAAAGCATCCGCAACAACGAGTACTGGTACCCGGTGGTGTGGGAGGAGATTCCGCAGGCATGCCGCTGAATCCTTCCACCGTGCGATCCATGCCCGCGGCGCCGGCCGGCCGCCATCGCGGCCGCGCGCTGCTGCTGGCCGCGCTGTGCCTGCCCTGGGCACCGGGCGTACTGGCCCAGCCTGCGCCGCCTGCGACGCAGGCCCCGCGCGATGCCTTCGAGCTGGGCGCGGTGGTCGACGTGCGTCGTCCCCAGACCGAAGGCCTGCGGGTGATGGCGGTGACACCGGGCGGCGCCGCCGACCGGCTCGGCCTGCGCGCCGGCGACCGCCTGCTGTCGCTCAACGGCCAGGCCCTGGCCGGCGTGGACGCGCCGCGCGAGGCACTGGCGCGTGCGCTGCAGGCCGGCGACGGCCGCCTGCAGGTGCGCGTGCGGCGCGACGGCGAAGAACTCGATCTGGCGGGCACCGCCGACCTGCAACGCGCGACCGGCTCGGCGCAGTGCGGCCTGGTCGCCACGTACCGGCCCGGCGGCACGCTGCCGGCCGGCCTGCTGGCGGTGGACATCGTCCAGGTCGAAGGTCGCGGCGTCCCGGCCGACGGAAGCGAGCCGTACCGGCTTCCGCCCGGCCCACGCGTGGTGATCGTGCGCGAGCACATCCCGCCCGCCGCGCAGCGCTCCCGCGCCCTGAACAGCTACGCGTCGCGCGCCGTGGTCATCGACGTCGCCGCCGATACCCGCTACCTGCTCGCCGGCCGCACCCACGGCCCGACCGCGCCCGGCAACGCGCCGGCGTGGCAGCCGGTCGTGGTGCAGGCACGCAGCGAACCCTGCCGCTGAGGCAGTCCCCCAGGTCCAGGAGAACGACATGAACCGACCGACCCTGCTGCTCGCCGTGATGCTGGCCGCCACGCAGCCGGCCGCCCTCGCCCGCGCCGACACCCCGCCGCTGCCCGGCGACGCGACCAGCACCTGCGGCTGGGTGACCGGCGAACGCCCCGCGGTCCCGCGCAGCCAGGACATCTTCCGCGTCGAGATCACCCGCATCGACGGCGACAGCACGCCGCTGCACCCGGTGCCGCGGCATCGCGTCCAGCCGGGCCAGCGCGTGCTCACCGTCACCGACCACATCGACACCCACCGGTTGCCCGGGGCCGCCATCGCCCAGATCGAGCGGATGAAGAAGCTGGAGATGCAGCGCGCGTACAAGACCTTCACCGTCGACGTGAAGCCTGGCGTCAGCTACGCGATCGGCGCGCGCCTGCTGCGCGACCGGCTGGACGCGCAGAGCATCCGCGACAACGCCTACTGGGAGCCGGTGGTGTGGGACGAGCGCGCCGAGCGCTGCCCCTGAGCGCGACGTGCCCGCTCAGTCCAGGCCGAGCGCGCGGCGCAGGAACGGCACGGTGACCCGGCGCTGCGCCGCCAGCGATTCGCGGTCGATCCGCTCCAGCAGCGCCAGCAGCTGCGAGAGGTCGCGCCCGGTGCGGGTCAGCAGCCAGTCGATCGCCGCTTCCTCCAGCACCAGGCCGCGGCGGCGGGCACGGTCGCGCAGCACCTCGCGGCGGCCCTCGTCGTCCAGCGTGGCCAGGGCGATACGCGTGCACTGGCCCAGCCGCGAACGCAGGTCCGGCAACACCAGCGGCAGCGCCGCCGGCCCCGCCGAGGCCAGGTAGAGCACGCCGCGGCCGGAGGCGCGGGCGCGGTTGTGGAAGTCGAACAGCGCGACCTCGTCGTCGCGGTTGCCGGCCACCGCCTCCAGTCCGTCGAGGGCGACGACGTCGACCGCCTCCAGCGCCTCCAGCGCCTCGTGCAGGCGGCCGGCGGCCGCGCGCAGCGGCAGGTAGGCCGGGCGGCGCCCGGCCTGCTCGGCCTCGGCGCACACCGCCAGGCCCAGGTGGGTCTTGCCGGTGCCGCTGGCGCCTTCCACGTACAGCCAGTCCGCGCCGGCCTCGCGCGCCAGCGCGCGCAGCTGCGCGATCGCGCCTTCGGGGGCGCGCACGAAGCCCTCCAGGCGCTGGTCCGGCGGATACCGCAACGACAACGGCAGCTGGGGCGTGGCCCCGGGAGCACCACTCACGGTTCGCTCCGCTCCTGCACCACCGTTTCCTCGACCGTGCCGGGGTCCATGTACGGGTCCAGCAGGATCGTCGGGTGGTCGCCGGTGTACAGCCCGCTCTCGCGGTAGCGCTCGTTGGCGAAGCGCAGCAGCACGTTGGCCACCGCCGCCACCGGCAGCGCCAGCAGCATGCCGAGGAAGCCGAACAGCTGGCCGCCGGCGAGGATCGCGAAGATCACCGCCATCGGGTGCAGGCCGATCTTGTCACCGACGATGCGCGGGGTCAGCACGTAGCTCTCCAGCAGCTGGCCGACCGTGAACACCACGCCGACCAGCACCAGCAGCTTCAGGTCGAAGCCCTGCGCCTGGACCAGCGCGGCGACCACCGCCAGGACCACGCCGGTCGTCGCGCCGAGGTACGGGATGAAGCTGATCAGGCCGGCGATGATCCCGATCAGCACGCCGAGCTTGAGCCCGACCAGCTGCAGGCCGATCGCGTAGATCGCGCCCAGCGCCAGCATCACCAGGAACTGGCCGCGCAGGAACGCGCCGAGCACCTCGTTGGATTCGCGCGCCAGCCGCGAGGCCGTGCCGACGTGGTCGCGCGGCACCAGCGCGGCGACGCGTTCCACCAGCAGGTCCCAGTCGCGCAGGAAGTAGAAGGTCAGGATCGGCACCAGCACCACGTTGGCGACCCAGGCGATCATCGCCACGCCCGAGCGCGACAGGTAGCCGAACAGGGTCGCGGCAAAGCCGCCGGCCGTGCTCCAGTGCTCGCGGACCCAGCCGTACAGGCGCTCGGTGTCGAACCAGCCGACCAGGTCCAGCCCGCTCTTCGCCTCCAGCCACGGCAGCGCGGTGGTCATGAACCAGTCGCGGTAGCCCGGCGCGGCCTCGACCAGGGTGCGCACCTGCCGCTCCAGCAGCGGCACCAGGATCAGCAGCCCCAGCAGCAGCACCAGGGTCATCAGGAAGAACACCAGGCCCACGGCGACGTTGCGCGAATAGCCGCGGCGCTGCAGCCGGTCGGCCAGCGGATCGCCCAGCCAGCCCAGCAGCGCGCCGAGCACGAACGGGGTCAGGATCGGCGCCAGCACCCACAGCAGCCACAGCGCGCCCAGGCCCACCGCCAGCCAGCGCAGCTGGCGCAGGAAGCGCGCGATCTCGTATTCGGGCGAGTTCTCGGGACTGGTGCTCATCGGATCCGGTACTCCGCGGTCGCGCCTTCCACGGCCACCACCGGCGCGTCGGGGCCGAGCATGCGGTTGAAGCCGGATACGCCGGTCAGCAGCTCCAGGTCCAGCTCGACGCGGTCGCCGTCGGCGCGTGCCGGCACGATCCCGCGCACCACCGGCATGCGCTGCAGCGCGGCCGACAGGCGCAGGTAGTCCTCGGCGCTGTGCAGGCCGGTGAACACCAGGCGGTAAGTGCCGGCCGGCTCGGAGGGCGGCGCCTTGGCGTAGCGCTGGACCAGCGCGTCGGCGGCCACGTCGGCGCCGGAGGCGATGGCGCGGCGCGCGTCGGCCTCCTCGACCGTGCGCGTGGCCAGCACCCGGCCGGCGTCGACGAAGGTCCAGTCGGCGGTCCAGCCGGGGCCGTTGCGGTAGAGCTTGCCGATCAGCTGCATCGGCGGGCTGTAGCGGGCCGAGGCGCGGGCCACGGCGGCCGGGTCGTTGCGCCAGATCGCGCCGACCGCGGCCTGCTCGGCGGCGGCGCCGGCCGGCAGGCCGAGGCGGAAGCCGCGCTCCTGGGCGCGATCGAGCACGCTGCGCGCGGCGTTGACCTGGGCGGTGGTGAGCAGGCGCGGGCCGCTGCCGTCGTCGATCGCCAGCCAAAGCACCGGCTTGGGCCGCGGCTGCGGCCACACCGGCAGGCCCAGCGCGGCGATCATCCCGTCCACCGCTTCCGGCTTGAAGCGCACCACCAGCATGGTGCGGAAGGTGGTCGCGCCGGTCGCGCCCACGCCCTGGTCCTGGCGGAAGTCGTAGGAATCGACGTAGTTGCGGGCGTTGCGCAGCTCCTGGGCCACCCCCGGGCGGTTCACCACCGCGGCGTCGCCGGACAGCTTCTCCAGCACCCGCGCCAGGGCGCGGGCATAGCCGGCCTCGCGGGCCTCGCCGGTCTGGCTGCCGACCGGGACCTCGGCGGCGTACAGGCCCTCGGCGCGGGCCACGTCGCCCTCGGTGCGCAGGCCCTCCTGGGCGCGCGCGGGCACGGCGGCCGCGCCCAGTGCCAGGCACAGCCACAGCAGTGGGGTCAGGCCAGCGTTAGCACGGAGGGCTCGCATGCGGTGTCCTTGCCGGGGGCGGTAATGCGGTGAATTGTTGCCCGAATGCCCGTATCGCGCCAATCAAGGCGCGCGGCCGCCTTCACGCCCCGGCCGCCGGGCGGACGCGGCTGGTAGAATGCGCGCCTTCCCCGCTAGCGCTGCCGCAGGCCTTGAACGTGAGCCAGACCCCGACGCCCGCCCCCCTCACCTACCGCGACGCGGGCGTGGACATCGACGCCGGCAACGAAGTCGTCGAGCGGATCAAGCCGCTGGTGCGGCGCAGCTTCCGCCCCGAGGTCATGGGCGGCCTGGGCGGTTTCGGCGCGCTGTTCGACCTGTCGAACAAGTACCGCGAGCCGGTGCTGGTTTCCGGCACCGACGGCGTCGGCACCAAGCTCAAGCTGGCCCAGCAGCTGGGCCGCCACGACACCATCGGCATCGACCTGGTCGCCATGTGCGTCAACGACATCCTGGTCCAGGGCGCCGAACCGCTGTTCTTCCTCGACTACTTCGCCACCGGCAAGCTGGACGTGGACACCACCGTCGCGGTGGTCGGCGGCATCGCCCGCGGCTGCGAGGAGTCCGGCTGCGCGCTGATCGGCGGCGAGACCGCCGAGATGCCGGACATGTACCCGCCGGGCGAGTACGACCTGGCTGGCTTCGCCGTCGGCGCAGTGGAGAAGTCGCAGCTGCTGGACGGCGCCAGGGTGCGCGAGGGCGACGTGCTGCTCGGCATCGCCTCCTCCGGCCCGCATTCCAACGGCTATTCGCTGATCCGCCGCATCTTCGACCGCGCCGGCCGCCCGGCCGATGTGCAGGTCGGCGGCGTGGCCCTGGCCGACGCGCTGATGGCGCCGACCCGCCTCTACGTGAAGCCGGTGCTGGCGCTGCTGGGCGAGCACGGCGAATCGATCCACGCCATGGCCCACATCACCGGCGGCGGCCTGACCGAGAACATCATCCGCGTTATCCCCGACGGCCTGGGCCTGGACATCGAGGCCTCGGCGATCGTCCTGCCGCCGGTGTTCGACTGGCTGCAGCGCGAAGGCGCGGTGGCCGACGCGGAGATGTGGCGCACCTTCAACTGCGGCGTCGGCTTCGTGCTGGTGCTGCCGCAGGAAGCGGTCGCCGCGGTGTCCGCGAGCCTGGACGCGCAAGGCCTGGCGCATCGCGCGATCGGCCAGGTGGTGCGCGCCGCCGGCGACGGCGAACGCGTCCGCATCGGCTGACCGGGCCGTGGACACCGCCCCGCCCCCGCTGGAAGCGACGGCCGACGACCTGCGCCACCTGCAGCTGCTGTCGGTATTCCACTACGTGCTGGGCGGCGTGACCGGGCTGTTCGCGCTGTTCCCGGTGATCCACCTGGTCATGGGCCTGGCCATCGTCAGCGGCCGCCTGCCGATGGAGGCCGCCGGCGCGGCCCCGTTCGACCCGCGGATGTTCGGCTGGATCTTCGTGGTGGCCGCGTCGCTGATGATCGGGTTCGGCCTCGCCCTCGCCGGCCTGATGGTCTACGCCGGCCGCTGCATCGCCCGCCGCCGCCGGCACCTGCTGTGCCTGGTGGTCGCCGCCCTGTCCTGCATGATGATGCCGCTGGGCACGGTGCTGGGCGTGTTCACCCTGTTGGTGCTGACCCGGCCGCGGGTCCGCGCCCTGTTCCCGGAATCCTGAATGCCGCCGGTGTCCGCCCGCCTCCCGGCCGCGGGGGCCGCCGCATGAGCGCGCGCGTCGCCGTCCTTGTTTCCGGCCGCGGCAGCAACCTGCAGGCCCTGCTCGACGCGATCGCCGACGGCCGCCTCGACGCCGAAGTGGTGGGCGTGTTCTCCGACCGCCCGGGCGCGCCTGCGCTGGCCAAGGTGCCCGGTCCGCTGCGCTGGAGCGCCAACGCGCGCGCCTTCCCCGACCGCGCCACGTTCGACGCCGCGCTCGGCGACGCGGTGGCGGCCGTGCGGCCGGACTGGATCTTCTGCGCCGGCTACATGCGCATCCTCGGCGACGCCTTCGTGCGCCGCTTCGAGGGTCGCCTGCTGAACGTGCACCCCTCGCTGCTGCCGCTGTACAAGGGCCTGCACACCCACGCGCGAGCGCTGGAAGCCGGCGACGTCGAGCACGGCGCCAGCGTCCACTTCGTGGTGCCGGAGCTGGATGCCGGGGCGGTGGTGGCGCAGGTGCGCATCCCGGTCGAAGCCGGCGATACGCCCGAAACCCTGGCCGCGCGCCTGCTCCCGCATGAACACCGGCTGGTGGTCGCGGTCATGGCCCTGGCGGCATCCGGCCGCCTTGCTGAACAGGATGGCCAGGTCCGGGTCGATGGTCAGACCCTGTTTAGACCGCTGCAACTAGATTCCGCTGGCATCCTGCATCCGGAATCACGCGGCTGAGCCGCTGTTCCGGGCATGCTGCAGCCTTTCCCGCCGATCCGCCTGCATGCCCCTTCCCGCGAACATCTTCCGCCTCCCGATCCTCGGCCTGTGCCTGCTTGGCGCCGGCTGGCACGCGGCTGCCCTCGCCCGGGCCGGCGCGGCGGATGAACCTGCGTCCTCGGCGCTGGGGCCCACCGGATCGCCGCCGCGGCTGCTGGAGCCGTTCTACGCGACCTACGAGGCGCACTACCAGGGCAAGCCGGCCGGAAACGCCAGCATGCAGCTGGTCCACACCGGCGACGGGCGCTGGCGGCTGGACCTGTCGATCCTGGGCGAACGCGGCATCGCCGGCGCCACCCGCCTGCGCATCGAACAGAGCACGGTGTTCGACGAGGCCGGCGGGTACTACCGGCCGCTGAGCCAGAGCACGGTGCGCAAGGTGCTGATGTTCGACCAGCGCGCCACCGGCACCTACGACTGGTCGCGGATGCAGGCGCAGTGGCAGGGCAAGCTGAAGAAGGACCGGCGCAAGCCGCTGGAGCTGCAGCCCGGCGACATGAGCGCGCTGCTGCTCAACCTGGCGATCATGCGCGACGCCGATCCCGGCGATACCCTGCACTACCGCCTCGTGGACATGGGCCGTGCCCGCGACCACACCTACGTGGTCTCCGCCGAACCCGAGATCATGGCCGTCGGCGACATGAGTTACGACGCCCTGCGCGTGGCCCGCACCGACAAGCCCGGCGACGAGACCGTCCTGTGGGTCGCCAGCGGCGTGCCCACACCCGTCCGCATCCTGCAGCGCAAGGATGGCGAGGACGAGATCGACCTGCGCCTGGTCGAATACCGAGGAGTCTGAAATGTTGGGACGCATCCGCTTCCGTTACGCCCCCTGGCTGGCCGTGCTGCTGGCGCTGGCCGCCACCACCGCGCAGGCCGCGTCGCTGGAGCCGTTCACCGCCGACTACCAGGCCAGCTACCTGGGCATGCAGGCCACCGGCACCATGAGCCTGGCCCAGGAGGGCGGCAACCGCTGGAAGTACAGCCTGGCCATCCGCAACCAGGTCGCCGACGTGAGCCAGAACACGGTGTTCGACGAACACCAGGGCCGGCTGCGCCCGCTCAGCAGCAGCGACCGCTCGGCGGCGGTGTTCAAGAAGAAGAACGTCGACGCGACCTACGACTGGAAGGCCGGCACCGCCACCTGGAGCGGCGACGTCAAGCCCGAACGCCGTGGCCCGGTGAAGCTGCAGCCCGGCGACATGGACGCGCTGCTGATCAACCTCGCCGTGGTCCGCGACCTGGCCGCCGGCCGCCCGCTCAAGTACCGCATGGTCGACGAGGGCCGCGTGCGCGAGATGGAGTGGGAAGTGGTCGGCAAGGAAGCGGTCACCGTCGGCGGCGCCAGCAAGCAGGCGACCAAGCTGGTGCGGCGCACCGACAAGCGCGAGATGCTGGTGTGGATCGTGCCGGAGCTGCCGGTGCCCGCGCGCGTCCTGCAGCGCGAGAACGGCATGGACACGATCAACCTGGTCCTGCGCTCGGTGCGCTGAACCCGGAGGGCGCCGGCCACGGCGTCCGCGCCGCTACTCCTCGCGGAACACCGTGCGGCAGTCGACCCGGATGGCTTCGCCGCCGGAAAAGCGGCGGAAGGTGGTGCATTCGCGGTTGCCGTCGCGCGAATGCTCCGCCGTGACCGCGTAGAAGGACTGCAGGATCTCGGCGCGGGTCACCGTGCCGTCGCCGTCCCAGTCCATGTCGCGGGTCTCGACGCCGCGGGTCACCGCCATCCCGACCCAGCCCATCCAGCCGACCAGCAGCAGCAACGCCGCAAGCAGGGCCAGCAGCAGCTTGCGGCGCGGCGTCAGCTTGCCCCGCAACAGCATCAGCCGTCGATCCTGCGGATCCGCGCGCCGAGCGCACCGAGCTTCTCCTCGATGTTCTCGTAGCCGCGGTCCAGGTGGTAGATGCGGTCGATGGTGGTATCGCCGCTGGCGACCAGGCCGGCCAGCACCAGCGAAGCCGAGGCGCGCAGGTCGGTGGCCATCACCGGCGCGCCGCTGAGCTGCGGCACGCCGCGCACGATCGCGGTATGCCCGTCGACGCGGATGTCCGCGCCCAGGCGCAGCAGTTCGTTGACGTGCATGAAGCGGTTCTCGAAGATCGTCTCGCTGATCACGCCCACGCCATCGGCGATGCAGTTGAGCGCCATGAACTGCGCCTGCATGTCGGTCGGGAACGCCGGGTACGGCGCGGTGGTCAGGCTCACCGCCTTCGGCCGCCTGCCGTGCATGTCCAGGGTGATGCTGTCGGCGGTGGTGGTGATCTCGGCGCCGGCCTCGGCCAGCTTCACCAGCACCGCGTCGAGGGTGTCGGCGCGCGCACCGAGCGCGGTGACGCGCCCGCCGGTCATGGCCGCGGCGACCAGGAAGGTACCGGTCTCGATGCGGTCCGGCAGCACGGTGTGGCGGCCACCGCCCAGGCGCTCGACGCCATGGATGGTGATGCGCGGGGTGCCGGCGCCCTCGATCCGCGCGCCCAGCGCGTTGAGGCATTCGGCCAGGTCGGTGATCTCCGGCTCCATCGCCGCGTTCTCGAGCACGGTGGTGCCCTCGGCCAGGGTGGCCGCGGCCATCACGTTCTCGGTGCCGGTCACGGTGGCCATGTCGAACACGAAGCGCCCGCCCTTGAGGCGGTTCGCACGGGCCTTGATGAAGCCGTTCTCGACGCTGATTTCCGCGCCCAGCGCCTGCAGGCCGCGGATGTGCTGGTCGACCGGGCGCGAGCCGATCGCGCAGCCGCCCGGCAGCGAGACCTCGGCCGCGCCGTGGCGGGCCAGCAGCGGGCCCAGCACCAGGATCGAGGCGCGCATGGTCTTGACCAGTTCGTAGGGCGCCACGTGCTGGTCCACGCTGCACGGGTCGACCACCAGGCGGCTGCCGCGCGCCAGCGTGCCGCGCTCGAGCTCGACTCCGGCGCCCAGCTCGCGCAGCAGCTTGATCGTGGTGACCACGTCGTGCAGGTACGGGACGTTGAGCACTTCCACCGGCGCGTCGGCCAGCAGGGTCGCGCAGAGGATGGGAAGGACGGCGTTCTTGGCGCCGGAGATGGCGACTTCGCCGCGGAGCGGCGTGCCGCCGCTGACTACGATCTTCTGCATTGGAACCTGCTTTGTCCGGGCGCGGGGGCGGTGGCGGGGCGGCTCAGGCCGCCTCGTCGGGAGTGACGGTCTTCAGGGCCAGGGCGTGGATCGCCCCGCCCATCAGCTCGCCCAGGGTGGCGTAGACCATGCGGTGGCGGGCCAGCGGCAGCTTGCCGCGGAAGGCCTCGCAGACCACGGTGGCTTCGAAGTGCACGCCGTCGTCGCCGTGCACCTGCGCACGCGCGCCGGGCAGGCCGTCCTCGATCATGCGGCGGATGGTGTCGGCGTCCATGTAGCGCTTGGCCTAGAATGAAGCCCCGCATTCTAGCGAATCCGGCCGTTCCGGACCGAGCCCTGCATGAGCCAGTCCCCACTCCCGGCAGCCCCCCGCCCCGTCTCCGCCGATCCCGCCGGGCTGGTGGCCAGCGGCCGTCGCGTCCTGGAAATCGAGGGCCAGGCCCTTGCCGCCGTCGGCGCCCGCATCGGCGACGACTTCGCCCGCGCCTGCGCACTGGTGCTGGCCGGGACCGGCCGCGTGGTCGCCACCGGCATGGGCAAGTCCGGCCACGTGGCGCGCAAGATCGCCGCGACCCTCGCCTCCACCGGCACCCCGGCCTTCTTCGTCCACCCCGGCGAGGCCGGCCACGGCGACCTGGGCATGATCACCGACACCGACGTGGTCCTGGCGATCTCCTACTCGGGCGAATCGGACGAGATCCTGATGCTGCTGCCGGCGCTGCGCCGCCAGGGCAACGCGGTGATCGCGATGACCGGCCGGCCGCAGTCCAGCCTGGCGCGCGAGGCCGACGTGCACCTGGACGTGTCGGTGCCGACCGAGGCCTGCCCGCTGCACCTGGCGCCGACCTCCAGCACCACCGCCACCCTCGCCCTCGGCGACGCGCTGGCGGTCGCGCTGCTCGAGGCGCGCGGCTTCACCGCCGACGACTTCGCCCGCTCGCACCCGGCCGGCAGCCTCGGCCGCCGGCTGCTGCTGCACATCGACGACGTGATGCATGGCGGCGAGGCGCTGCCGGCGGTCCGCGCCGGCGCCACCGTCGCCGAGGCGCTGGTGGAAATGAGCCGCAAGCGCCTGGGCATGACCGGCATCGTCGACGCCGACGGACGCCTGCTCGGCATCTTCACCGACGGCGACCTGCGCCGCGCCCTCGACCAGGGCGTCGACGTGCGCGGCACCCCGATCGACGCGGTGATGACCCGCAACCCGCGCACCGTGCGCGCCGGGCAGATGGCCACCGAAGCGGCGCGGCTGATGGAGCAGCACCGCATCAACGGCCTGCTCGTGGTCGACGACGACGGCCGCGCCGTCGGCGCGCTCAACATTCACGACCTGTTGCGCGCGCGCGTGGTTTAACCGGCTTCCTGCATACGGACCCCTACGTGCCCTACGACCCCCTCGCGACCGTCGCCCCCGACATCCACGAGCGCGCCCGCCGCATCGGCCTCGTGTGCCTGGACGTGGACGGCACGCTGACCGACGGCCGCCTGTACTTCGACAGCGCCGGCAACGAGATGAAGTCCTTCAGCGTGCTCGATGGCCAGGGCCTGGTGCAGCTGCGCCGGTTCGGCTTCCAGGTCGCGCTGATCACCGCGCGGCCCAGCCTGGTGGCGCAGAAGCGCGGCGCCGACCTGGGGCTGGAAACGCACATCGGCGTGCTCGACAAGCTGGCCTGCATGGACGAACTGATCGCCCGCCACGGCCTGTCGCGCGAGCAGACCTGCTTCGTCGGCGACGACCTGCCCGACCTGGACTGCCTGCGCGCCGTCGGCCTGTCGGTGGCGCCGGCCACCGCGCATCCGTGGATCGCCGAGATCGTGCACTGGCGCACCCGCGCCAACGCCGGCGAAGGCGCGGCGCGCGAGGTCTGCGACGTGCTGCTGGCCGCGCAGGGCCACGTCGGCGACATCCTCGCCGGCGGCCACGGCGCGCGCGACGGACGCCGCGCATGAGCTGGCGCACCGTCCTAGGCCTGGTCCTGCTGGCCGCCGCCATCGTCAGCGGCTGGTCGGCCTGGCGCATGCGCGACCGCGGCGCCGCCCCGGCCGAGGCCGGGCAACGCTCGGACTACGTGCTGCGCGACTTCGAGATGGTCACCCTGGCCCGCGACGGCACCGAGGCCGTGCGCCTGAAGGCGCCGGAACTGCAGCGCAGCCGCGAGGACGAGAGCCTGGCGATCACCGAGCCGGTGTTCCTGGTGCCCGCGCAGGAGGGCATGTGGCGGCTCAGCGCCGACCGCGGCTGGGTCGCCCCGGGCGGCGACCTCGCCCGCCTCGAGGGCAACGTCGCCGGCGACGGCGAAGGCGACAATCCCTCGCAGGTGTCCCTGCGCACCGGCTGGCTGGAACTGCTCCCGGAGACCCACCAGGCGCGCACCGGCGACCGCGTCACCCTGACCCAGCCGGGTATCATCCAGACCGGCGTCGGCATGGAAGCCGACCTCCGCAACCGCAATTACCGCCTGCTCTCCCAAGTCAAGGTCCGTTATGAGCTCTCCAAGCGCTAGAGGGACCGCACTGGCCCTGGCCTGCCTGCTGCTGGTCCCCGGGCTGGCCGCGGCCCGTTCCGCCGACCGCAACCAGCCCATGGACCTGGAGTCGGACCACCAGGACTGCAACGTCGCCGACGAGAACAGCAAGTGCGTGTTCTCCGGCAACGTGATCATCCGCCAGGGCACCCTGGACGTGCGCGCCTCGCGCGCCGAGGTGCTGCGTCGCGGCGGCGACGTCGACCAGGTGGTGCTCACCGGCAAGCAGGCCACCATGCGCCAGGAGCTCGACGACGGCACGGTGATGAACGCGCGCGCCGACCGCATCGTCTACGAGCCGCGCAAGGAGATCCTGACCCTGACCGGCAACTTCAGGATCGAGTCGCCGCGCGGCAGCAACAGCGGCCAGCGCATGGTCTACAACATGGCCACCGGGCAGATGCAGAGCGGCGGCGACGGCACCCGCGTGCGCACGGTGATCCAGCCGCGCGTGCAGGCGCCGGCCAAGGGCGGGGACAACTGATGCTGGTCGCCGAAGGCCTGCGCAAGCGCTACCGCCAGCGCGAAGTGGTGCGCGAGTTCGGGCTCAGCCTGGACGCGGGTGAAGTCGTGGGCCTGCTCGGCCCCAACGGCGCCGGCAAGACCACCTGCTTCTACATGATCGTCGGCCTGGTCGCCGCCGACGCCGGGCGCATCGTGCTCGACGGCCGCGACATCACCGGCGAGCCGATGTACACCCGCGCCCGCCTGGGCGTCGGCTACCTGCCGCAGGAAGCCTCGGTGTTCCGCAAGCTCACCGTGGCCGACAACCTGCGCCTGGTCCTGCAGCTGCGCGAGGACCTGGACGGCGAAGGCATCGAGCGCGAACTCTCGTCGCTGCTGGACGAACTGCAGATCGGCCACGTCGCCGACCAGCTCGGCGCCAGCCTGTCCGGCGGGGAGCGCCGCCGCTGCGAGATCGCCCGCGCCCTGGCCGCCAAACCCCGCCTGATCCTGCTCGACGAGCCCTTCGCCGGCGTCGACCCGATCTCGGTCGGGGAGATCCAGCGCATCGTCACCCACCTGAAGAACCGGGGCATCGGGGTCCTGATCACGGACCACAACGTGCGCGAGACCTTGGGAATCTGCGACCGGGCGTATATCCTGAACGAAGGAAGCGTACTGGCGCAGGGGGCGCCGGACGCGCTGCTGGCCAACCCGGACGTGCGCCGGGTGTACCTCGGGGACGCGTTCCGCCTGTAGTCCGCCCGCACCCCCGGCTGGCCGGCAGCCCATGGCACCCAACCTGGCAGGGACATGAAGGCACGGCTGCAGACATCGCTGGGACAGCACCTGGTCATGACGCCGCAGCTGCGCCAGGCCATCCGCCTGTTGCAGATGTCCACCCTCGAACTGCAGGCCGAGGTCACCCAGGCGATTGAGACCAACCCGCTGCTGGAGTGGTCCGAGGACGCAGGCTACGACGCCGCCGCGCCGGCCGACGGCTCGCCCCCGGGCGAGGGCGACGGCGACCGCGAACATGCCGACGGCGAGGCCGACGCGATCCGCGAGGCCACCGACGACTGGTCGCCCGACGAGGGCGGTGTCTGGGAAGGGAGTTCCGGCAGCGGCGGTGGCGGCGGCCAGGACGACGACCGCGAGGACGCCGCCGAGCGCATGGCCGAGCCGGAGAACCTTGCCGACCGCCTGCTCTGGCAGCTGCACCTGTCGCACCTGTCCGAACGCGACCGCCGCATCGGCGCGGCGCTGATCGACGCCCTGGACGAGGACGGCTACCTGCGCGAGCCGCTGTCGGCGATCGCCGAGACCCTGCTGCCGGAAACCGTGGCCGACGAGGACGAGATCCTCACCGTGCTGCACCAGCTGCAGCGCTTCGACCCGGTCGGCGTGGCCGCGCGCAACCTCGGCGAATGCCTGCGCCTGCAACTGGAAGTGCTGCCCGGATGCACGCCCGGCCGCGCCCTCGCCCTGCGCATCGTCGACGGCCCGCTGGAGCGCCTGCCGCGCAGCGGCGTGGCCGGCATCGCCCAGGAACTGCACGCCGCGGTCGACGAGGTCGAACAGGCGGTGCAGCTGGTGCGCTCGCTGGACCCGCGCCCGGGCAAGCAGATCGGCGAGGTGGAAACCGACGCCTACGTGATCCCCGACTGCGTGGTCTGGCGCCAGCGCGGCGTGTGGAAGGTGGCGCTGTCGCAGCAGGCGATGCCGAAGGTGTCGATCCACCGCGGCTACGAACAGATGATCCGCCGCTGCGGCGAAAGCGACGCCGGCTACCTGCGCACCCAGCTGCAGGAGGCGCGCTGGCTGCTGAAGAGCCTGGAGGCGCGCGGCGAGACCCTGCTGAAGGTGATGCGCTGCCTGCTGCGCATGCAGTCCGGCTTCCTCGAGTTCGGCGAACAGGCGCTGCGCCCGCTGACCCTGCGCGAGATCGCCGCGGAGATCGACCTGCACGAATCCACCGTTTCCCGCGCGATCGCGCGCAAGTACGTGCGCACCCCGCGCGGCACCCTGCCGCTCAAGGCTTTTTTCGCATCCGGCATCGACACCGAGGGCGGCGGCGAGGCGTCCAGCACCGCGATCCAGGCCCTGATCCGCCGTCTCATCGAAGGGGAGAACCCGCGCAAGCCGTTGTCTGACGCCAAGCTGGCCGACCTGCTCAAGGAAGCTGGAATTCCGGTGGCGCGGCGGACCGTGGCGAAGTATCGTGAAGCCATGAACATTTCGGCTTCGCACGAGCGGGTCCGGATCGCCTGAATCGGATACCGCCCCCGGCGGAGCCGCCCACGCGGCAACGACCAGGAGGTACATGATGCGCATCGAAACCTACGGCCAGCAGCTGGAGATCACGCCCGCGCTGCAGGAATATGTCGAGAGCAAGCTGCAGCGCCTCGACCGCCATTTCGACCAGCCCATCGAGGTCCGCGTGCAGCTCGCCGTGAGCAAGCCCGACCACCGCGCCGAAGCCACCGTCACCGTCCCCGGCAGGACCATGCACGCCGACGCCGCCGGCGAGAACATGTACGCGGCCATCGACGTGCTCGCCGACAAGCTCAACCGCCTGATCCTAAAGCACAAGGAAAAGCAGCAGGACCGCCACGCCCCGCGGGCGGTGTCCGACGCCCTCTGACCCCGCTGGCGCGCCCGCCGGTGGCCCACGCGCCACCGGTTTGGGCGACAATGCGCGCACTTCCCAGCCGAGGCCAGGGCCGCATGAGGAACGCCAGCATCACCGCGCGCGAACTGTTCGAGCAGCAGCAGGAGAAACTCGGGCTGCGCTGGCTGGCCGGCCAGGGCGGTGGCAACCGCAGCATCGAATCCGGCGACACCAACGCCCGCCGCCCCTCGCTGGCCGGCTACCTCAACGCCGTCTACCCCAACAAGGTGCAGATCCTCGGCAGCGAGGAACTGGCCTGGCTCGATTCGCTGGACGCGCGCCTGCGCTGGGAAACCATCGAGAAGATCATCCAGTTCCGCCCGCTGGCGCTGGTGATCAGCAAGAACCAGTCCTGCCCCGAGGACCTGCGCACCGCCGCCGAGGAAAGCGACACCCCGCTGTGGGTCTCGCCCAAGCGCGGCCATGAACTGCTCAACCACCTCTCCTACCATCTGGCGCGCACGCTGGCGCCGCGGGTCACCCTGCACGGGGTGTTCATGGAGATCTACTCGATCGGCGTGCTGATCACCGGCGAGGCCGGCTCGGGCAAGAGCGAGCTGGCGCTGGAACTGCTCAGCCGCGGCCACCGCCTGGTCGCCGACGACGCGCCCGAATTCACCCAGATCGCCCCGGACGTGCTCGACGGCACGTGCCCGGAGCTGCTGCAGGACCTGCTCGAGGTGCGCGGCCTGGGCGTGCTCAACGTGCGCGAGATGTTCGGCGACACCGCGGTGAAGAAGAACAAGTACCTGCGCCTGATCGTGCACCTGACCCGGCCGATGACCGAGCCCAACCCGCACGGTTACGAACGCCTGACCGGCGACTCCGGCACCCGCCATGTGCTGGACCTGGACGTGCCGCTGATCACCCTGCCGGTGATGCCCGGCCGCAACCTGGCGGTGCTCACCGAAGCCGCCACGCGCCTGCACATCCTGCGCACCAAGGGCATCGACCCGGCGGCGATGTTCATCGCCCGCCACAGCAGCCTGCTGGAGCGCCGCGGATCATGAACACCGGCCAGCCCGCCCTGGTGATCGTCAGCGGCCTGTCCGGCTCGGGCAAGTCGGTGGCGCTGAAGACCTTCGAGGACCTGGACTACTACTGCGCCGACAACCTGCCGGTGGACCTGCTGCCGGCGTTCGTGCGCAGCATGGTCCGCGGCGATGGCCTGCCCCAGCGCATGGCCGTGGGCATCGACGTGCGCAGCCGCAACAGCGACCTCACCCGCCTGGCCGAATGGCGGCAGATCGCCGACTCGCTGGGCGTGGACGCGCGCCTGCTGTTCTTCGAGGCCAGCGACGAGGTGCTGCTGCGCCGCTTCGCCGACACCCGCCGCCGCCACCCGCTGACCCGCCTGGGCCTGTCCCTGCCGGAAGCGCTGGCCCGCGAACGCGAGCTCACCGCGCCGCTGCGCGGCGAGGCCGACGCGGTGATCGACACCAGCGCGCTCAACGTGCACCAGCTGCGCCGCCTGGTCATCACCGGCTTCGCCCTGGAGCAGAGCCCGGGCCTGTCGCTGCTGTTCGAGTCGTTCGCCTACAAACGCGGGGTGCCGGAGGAAGCGGACTTCGTGTTCGACGCGCGGGTCCTGCCCAACCCGCACTGGCACCCCGACCTGCGCCCTCTCACCGGCCGCGACGCCCGCGTCCGCGACTACCTGGACGCCGACCCGGACGTGGCCACCTACGTGGCCCAGGTGTCCGGCTTCCTCGACACCTGGCTGCCGCGCCTGCGCAACGAGACCCGGGCCTACGTGACCGTGGCCTTCGGCTGCACCGGCGGCAAGCACCGCTCCGTCTACCTGGCCGAGCGCCTGGCCGCCCACGCCCGGGACCAGGGCTGGGAAGAGGTCGCGACCTACCACCGCGAACAGGACTGAGCGGCCGCCGGCGCGACCGGCGCCGTGGTACCGGTTCCAGCCGCAAGGCAATGACCGGGAACACTGACGCCGGTCACGGGCGTCTGTTAACTTTCCGCCATGGCCTGTGGCATCCTCCTGATAACCCACCCCGGCGTCGGCAGCGCGTTGCTGTCGGTGGCGACCACCCTCCTGCGCACCCTGCCGCTGCGGGCGGAAGCCTTCGAAGTCCCGTTCGACGCCGACCTCGAACAGTTGCTGCCCGCGGCCTCGGCGGCGCTGCGCCGGGTCGACCAGGGGGACGGCGTCCTGGTGCTTACCGACCTGTACGGCGCCAGCCCCAGCAACCTGGCGGCGAAGGTGGCCAGGCTGGGAACGCCGGTACGGCGGGTGGCGGCGCTGAGCCTGCCGATGCTGCTGCGGGTAATGAACTATCCGGAACAGGGACTGGACGACCTGCCCGCCACCGCGGCGGCGGGAACGCGCAATGGAGCGATCATCGACGATGCTTGAACGTGAACTCACCGTCTCCAACCGCCTGGGCCTGCACGCCCGGGCCACCGCCAAGCTGGTGCAGGAGCTGGCTCCGTTCCGCTGCGCGGTGACCCTCCAGGCCAAGGGGCGCGAGGTCAACGCGAAGAGCATCATGGGCGTGATGCTGCTGGCGGCCGGCCAGGGCACCCCGATCACCGTGCGTACCGAAGGCGAGGACGAAGCCGCCGCCATGGAGGCGATCACCTCGCTGTTCGAACGGCGCTTCGACGAGGACGCCTGAGCATGGTCGCGCCGGGCCAACACCGCGCTCGGCCGCCCTTCGTCGCGCCCTCCCTCGCCGGGACGGCGCGCTCCCACCCCCTCCAGGAGGCAGACCGGTGAGGCAGGCCTTCGCCGGCCATGGCGCGTCCCGTGGGCTGGCCCTGGGCCGCGCCCGGGTGCGCCTGCCGCACGTGCTGGAGATGGCCGAGCAGCACGTGCCCGCGGCCAAGGTCGCCGCCGAGGCGCAGCGCCTGCACGAGGCGCTTGAGGCCGCCCGCTCGGAAATGCGCGCGCTGCGGGTGAAGCTTCAGGGCGCGCTGTCCAGGGAAGCGGTCGAGTTCATCGACCTGCACGCGCTGCTGCTGGACGACCCGGAACTGGTGTCCGCGCTCGACGGTCTGGTCCGCAATGAACACTACTCGGCCGCCTACGCGCTGCGCCTGCAGCGCGACCGGCTGGCCGCGGTGTTCGATTCGATGGACGACCCGTACCTGAAGAGCCGGCTGGACGACCTCGACCACGTCATCGGCAGGATCAACGCGCACCTGCACCGCAGCGAGCCGGTGCCGCGCGGCACCGCCGGCGAGGTGCTGGTCTGCGACAACGTCGCCCCGTCGGAGGTGGCGCAGCTGCTGACCCAGGGCGTGGTCGCGATCGTCTCCTCCGGTGGCAGCCCGCTCTCGCACAGCGCGATCCTCGCGCGCAGCCTGCACCTGCCGCTGGTGGTCGGCGCGTCCGACGCGCTGTCCCGGATCAACGACGGCGACGTGGTGATGGTCGACGGCGAGGCCGGCACGGTGGTGGTCGAGCCGGACGCCGAGGACCTGCGCCGCTACCACCAGCGCGAGCAGCAGGAAGCGCGCGAACGCCGCGACCTGGAGCGCCTGCGCAGCAAGCCCACCCGCACCCTCGACGGCGTCGACATCGCCCTGTACGCCAACGCCGAGTCGCGCGAGGACGTGGGCCGCGCGCACGCGCTGGGTGCGGCCGGGGTCGGCCTGTTCCGCACCGAGTTCCTGTTCCTGCAGCGCAACGAGCTGCCGGACGAGGACGAGCAGTTCCAGGTCTACCGCGACGCGGTGCTGGGCATGAGCGGCCGCCCGGTCACCTTCCGCACCCTCGACCTGGGCGCGGACAAGGTCGACCGCACCGGACTGAGCCTGGAGAACGAGGACAACCCGGCGCTGGGCGTGCGCGGCGTGCGCCTGTCGCTGCTGTACGACCGGGTGTTCGATACCCAGCTGCGCGCTATCGCACGCGCCGCCGCCTACGGGCCGGTGCGGGTGCTGGTGCCGATGGTCAGCTGCCGCGAGGAGGTGATGCTGGTGCGTCGCCGCCTGACCCGCGCCGTTTCCGCGGTGCGCAGGCAGGGCGTCGCGGTGGAGGTCCCGCCGCTGGGCGCGATGATCGAGGTGCCGGCC
Organism: Pseudoxanthomonas suwonensis J47; assembly: GCF_000513955.1. GTDB lineage: Bacteria > Pseudomonadota > Gammaproteobacteria > Xanthomonadales > Xanthomonadaceae > Pseudoxanthomonas > Pseudoxanthomonas suwonensis_C. The sequence continues at coordinate 205,642 of NZ_AZUZ01000001.1, read as the reverse complement.
GCGGCGATCGGGGTCTACGGCCTGCTCGACGCGGTCGACTTCATGTCGATCGGCACCAACGATCTTATCCAGTACCTGCTGGCGGTGGACCGCAACAACGACGCCCTCGGCGACCTCTACTCGCCGCTGCACCCGGGCGTGCTGCGCCTGCTCGCGCACGTGATCCGCGCCGGCGAGGAATCGCACACGCCGGTGGCGGTATGCGGGGAGATCGCCGGCGACCCGCGGATGGCGCCGCTGCTGCTGGCGCTGGGCCTGCGCGAGTTCAGCCTGCACCCGGCCAACCTGCTGGAGCTGCGCCGGGCCATCCGTGACTGCCGGCTGGAGCATCTGCGCGCCCAGGCAGGCAAACTCCTGCAGGCGCGCGACCGCAACGGAATCGAGCGCTGGCTGGCCGGAGCCACGACCGGGGCCCGGACGAACGAGTAACAGGGGAACGTAACCGATGCTGCACCTGATCGACCCGGCCGTGCCCGGCCGGGAGGACGAGATCCGTCGCGCCTTCGCCGGCGCCCGCCCGTTCCGGCACTGCGTGATCGACGGCTTCCTCGACGAAGGCTTCGCCCGGCGCCTGCTCGAGCGCTTCCCGGACTTCGAGCGCGGCAACCACCTCGACGAGGACGGCCGTCCCGGCGGCAAGTCCACCCACGAACAGCTGCGCGGCCTCGGCGAGGACTACGCCGCGCTGGACGACCTGGCGCGCTCGGAGGAGTTCCTCGCCCTGGTCGGCCGCATCACCGGCATCCCCGACCTGCTCTACGACCCGATGTACTTCGGCGGCGGCACCCACGAGAACCGCCAGGGCCAGGCGCTGGACGTGCACATCGACTTCAACCACCACCCGGCCACCGGCTGGCACCGGCGGCTGAACCTGATCGTCTACCTCAACCCTGGCTGGCAGCCGGAATGGGGCGGCGCGCTGGGACTGCACCGCGACCCGTACGACGCGGCCAACGACGAGGTGGTCGAGGTCCTGCCGCTGTTCAACCGCTGCGTGATCTTCGAGACCACCGAACACAGCTGGCACGGCTTCCGCCGCATCACCCTGCCGCCGGAACAGGCCGGCACCAGCCGCCGCTCGCTGGCGCTGTACTTCTACACCGCGGAGCGTCCGGCCGAGGAAACCGGTCCGACCCACTCGACCGTGTACGTCGACCGCGGCCTGCCCGAACGCTTCGTCGCCGGCTACACCCTGACCCAGGCCGACCGCGACGAGCTCGATGCGCTGGTCACCAACCATACGGGCCACAACCGGCGCCTGTACCGCGAGATCGAGCGCCTGCAGGCCGAACTGGAGCGCACCACGCTCAACCGCCTCGCCGGCGCGCTGCGCAGGCGCTGGGCGCGCTACCGGGTGCGGCGCCAGCGGCCGCAGTAGCCGCCCGGCGACGGCATGGGCGATAATGCGCGCATGAACGCCTGACCTGCCGCGCACCTCCACCGCGGCACCCCCGCCCGCCACTGGAGCCGCGCATGGCCGAAGCCGTCCGCCACGACAAGACCGCGCGCCAGCTGCGCATGCTGTCCGATGCGCTGGACAGCGGGCGCCTGGGCCCGGTGCGGCGGCTGGTCAACACCCTCTCCCCCGCCGAGATCGGCAACCTGCTCGAGTCGCTGCCGCCGGGCAAGCGCGAGGTGGTGTGGGGCCTGGTCGATCCCGAGGACGACGGCGAAGTGCTGCTGCACGTCGGCGACGAGGTGCGCGAGAGCCTGATCGCGGACATGGACCCGGACGAGCTGGTCGCCGCGGTCGAGGACCTCGACATCGACGACCTGGCCGACCTGGTCGAGGACCTGCCGGACACGGTCATCGACGAGGTCCTCAAGTCGATGGACCGCGAGAACCGCGAGCGCCTGGAGCAGGTCCTCTCCTACCCGGAGGACACCGCCGGCCGCCTGATGAACCCGGACGTGGTCACCGTGCGCGCCGACGTCAACGTCGACGTGGTGCTGCGCTACCTGCGCCTGCGCGGCGAACTGCCGGACCACACCGACCACCTGTACGTGGTCAGCCGCCGCCACCAGTACCTCGGCCGCGTGCCGCTGGCCGCGCTGGTCACGCACGAGGATTCGACCCCGATCAACCGCCTGATCGACGACGAGCAGCCGGCGATCGACGTGGGCGAGAGCGCGCAGGAAGTGGCGCGCCGCTTCTCCGACCACGACTGGGTGTCGGCGCCGGTGGTGGACGAGAACAACATCCTGCTCGGCCGCATCACCATCGACGACGTGGTCGACATCATCCGCGAGCAGGCCGAGCACCAGGCCCTGGGCGCGGCCGGCCTGGACGAGGACGAGGACCTGTTCTCGCCGGTCAGGCGCGCCGTGCGCGGCCGCGTGGTGTGGCTGGGCATCAACCTGTTCACCGCGTTCATGGCCGCCGGCGTGATCGGCCAGTTCGAGGCCACGCTGGAGAAAGTGGTGGCACTGGCGGTGCTGATGCCGATCGTGGCCGGCATCGGCGGCAATGCCGCGGTGCAGGTGCTGACCCTGATGGTGCGCGGCCTGGCCCTGGGCCAGGTCGGCTCCAGCAACGCCAGCATCCTGATGTGGAAGGAAATCCGCGTGGCGCTGATCAATGGCGTGCTGATCGGCGGCATCGTCGGCGTCATCGCCTTCGTCTGGTTCCAGAGCCCGCTGCTGTCGCTGGTGATCGCCATGGCACTGGTGCTGAACTTCTGCGCCGCGGCCAGCGCCGGCGTGCTGCTGCCGCTGCTGCTGCGGCGGATGAACATCGACCCGGCGGTGGCCGGCACGGTGGTGGTTACCGCGGTCACCGACGTGATGGGCTTCTTCTGCTTCCTCGGCCTGGCCACGCTGATCCTGCTGCACTGAGCCGTGGCCATGGAGCAGCTGGGCAAGGTCGCCGAGTGGAACGGGGATCGCGGCTACGGTTTCATCCAGCCGCTCGAAGCCGGCCTGCCGCGGGTGTTCTTCCACGTCCGCGAGTACCGCCAGGACGGGCGCCGCCCGGAAGCGGGCGAGCTGGTCCGCTACCGCGCCAGGCGCCAGGAGGACGGCCGCTGGCGCGCCGACGCGGTGCGCCGCGCGGTCGCCCCGCGCCGCCGGGAGGCGACGGCACCAACCCGTTCCGCGAAACGCACCGGCGGTGGCGACGCCTGGGCGGTCTGGCTGGCCGTGGCCGCGCACGGGGTCGCGCTGGGCTGGGCCTGGCAGTCCGGTCGCCTGCAGCCGCTGGTCCCGCTGGTGCTGCTGTGCCTGTGCTGCGTCGCATGGATCGCCTGCGTCCTGGACAAGCACGCGGCCCGGCACGGCCGCTGGCGCATCCCGGAAAGCACCCTGCACCTGCTGGAACTGCTCGGCGGCTGGCCGGGCGCCGCCGCGGCCCAGCAGATCCTGCGCCACAAGACCCGCAAGCTGTCCTACCGGATCGGCTTCTGGCTGGCGGTGCTGGCGAACGCGGCGGTGTTCTGGGGCTGGGTGCTGGGCCTGTTCTGATCCCGTGCACGCCGCAGCGCCTATCCTGCCCCGGTTCCGATCCAGGCCCGTCCCATGCCCCGGTGGCCCTCCCGTCTCCTGCTTGCCTGCCTGCTGGTCCTGCTGATGGGCGCCTGCGGCTCCACGCCTGATCCGTCCACGATCCCGGCCGGCTTCGTCCAGCGCAGCCTGGAATTCGAGGGCCGCAGCCTTCGCTACGCGGTGTTCGTGCCGGCGCACGCACCCGGCGCGAGGCTGCCGGTGGTGCTGTTCCTGCACGGCTCCGGCGAGCGCGGCGACGACGGCGACGCCCAGACCCGCGCCGGCCTGGGCCCGTACCTGCGCCGCCATGCCGATAGCTTCCCCGCCCTGGCGGTGATGCCGCAGGTCGGCAAGGGCGAGGAATGGATGGGCGACAACGCGCGCATGGCCCTGGCCGTGCTCGACGCGGCCAGCGCCGAATTCGGCGGCGATCCCGATCGCACCTATGCCACCGGCATGTCGATGGGCGGCTACGGGACCTGGGAAGTGGCGCTGGCGGCGCCGCGCCGCTTCGCCGCGCTGGTGCCGGTGTGCGGTGGCGTGCGCGCGCCGCGCCCCGAACGCCCCACCCTCCGCGTCACCGGGGTCGCCGACCTGCCCGACCCCTACACCACCCTGGCCACCCGCCTGCGCCACGTGCCGGCGTGGCTGTTCCATGGCGCGCTCGACGACGTGGTGCGGCCGGACGACGATCGCCGCCTGCACGCCGCGGCCCAGGCCGTGGGCGCGGACTTCCGCTACACCGAATACCCCGAAGGCAACCACAACGCCTGGGACGCCACCTACGCCAGCCAGGCCATGTGGGACTGGCTGTTCGCGCAGCGGCGCCCGGAGGAGACGCGATGACCGTACTGGTCGAAAACTACTTCCAGGTCGACTGGCGCAGCCGCACGCTCGAATGCGAGGCCTGCGAATGGCGCGGCGACAGCCGGCAGATGAGCCTGGAGCCGCACGAGGACCTCAGCGAATACCTGTGCCCGCGTTGCGAGGACATCCTGCTGGTCGTCCGCCACCCGGACATGGACCAGGTGCGCGCCGCCGCCGCGGCCGGGCATCCGGAAGCGCTTGAGCAGCTGGCCCTGGTCGAGGAATACCTGCAGCGCGCGCAGGACTGAGCGGCGCTGCCCGCGCGCCGCGTGGCGCGCGGGTCGCGATGCGCCGGCTCAGCGGCGCAGGCGCGCGATCAGTTCGGCGGTCACCGGGTCGGACGCCTGGCCCTCGCCGCGGAGCGCCGGCAGCAGGGTGTTGGCCACCTGCTTGCCCAGCTCGACGCCGAACTGGTCGAAGGCGTTGATGCCCCACACCACCGACTGCACGTAGACGCTGTGCTCGTACATGGCCAGCAGCGCGCCCAGCGACTGCGGGGTCAGCGCATCGAGCAGGATGGTCGTGCTCGGGCGCCCGCCCGGATAGACCCTGTGCGGATCGTCGCTGCCCTGGCCGTTGGCCAGCGCTTCGGTCTGCGCCAGCAGGTTGGACAGCAGCGCCTCGTGGTTGACCGCGTAGGGATCGTCGTTGTGGATGGTGCCGATGAAATCGGCCGGCACGATCCCGGTGCCCTGGTGCAGGGCCTGGAAGAAGCTGTGCTGCACGTCGGTGCCCGCCCCGCCCCACCACACCGGCACGGTGTCGGCCTCGACCGGGCTGCCGTCGAGCTTCACCCGCTTGCCCAGCGACTCCATCACCAGCTGTTGCAGGTAGGCCGGCAGCAGGGCCAGGCGCTGGTCGTAGGTCATCACCGCGTGCGAGGCCAGGCCCAGCGCGTTGCGGTTCCACACCGCGGTCAGGCCGTGGCGCACGGCGAGGTTGGCTTCCAGCGGCGCCTCCAGCGCGTGGCGGTCGAACTCCGCGGCGCCGGCGAGCAGCTGCTCGAACGCCTCGAAGCCGATCGCCAGCGCTATCGGGAAACCGACCGCCGACCACAGCGAATAGCGGCCGCCGACCCAGTCCCACATCGGCAGCACCCGCTCCGGGGCGATGTCGAACGCCGAGGCGGCGCGCTCCGGGTTGGCGCTGACCGCATAGATGCGCCCGCTGCCACCGAGCCAGTCGCGCACGATCGCGCCGTTGAGCAGGGTCTCCTGGGTGCCGAAGGTCTTGGAGATGAAGATCGCGGCGGTGCGCTGCGGATCCAGCGGCGCCAGCACGCGCTGCGCGGCGGCGCCATCGACGTTGGAGATGAAGTGCACGCGGAAGCGGCCCGGCAGCGGCCCGCGCAGCGCGTCGGCCACCAGCCGCGGGCCCAGGTCCGAACCACCGATGCCGACGCTGACGATGTCGGTGACGTCGCTGGCGTCCAGCGCCTCGATCAGCCCGCGCATGCGCTGGCGCACTTCGGCGGCGGTGCGGTAGGCCTCGCGCGCCACCGGCGCCGGCGACAGGTCGCCGCGCAGCGCGGTGTGCAGGACCGAACGGCCCTCGGTGCTGTTGATCTTCCCGCCGTCGAACAGGCGCCGGAACGCGCCGGCCAGGTCGTGCTGGCGGCCCAGCTGCAGCAGCGCGTCCCAGGCCTGCGCGTCGTAGCGCTGGCGGGCAAAGGTCGCGTACAGCGGTCCGACCTGCAGCGCCTGCGCGGCGATCCGCTCCGGTTCCGCTTCCAGCAGTTGCGCGATGCTTGCGCCGGCAAGGCGCGCGGCATGGGACTGGAGCTGGGCGAAACCGGGAGCGGATGCGGTCATCAGGCGGCCTGCTTGGGGATCGTGTGGTTGGTATGGGTGATGCGGTTGGCCGAATCCACGTACACCAGGTCCGGCTTGAACGTGGCGGCCTCGGCGGCGTCGACCTGGGCGAAGGCGGCGATGATCACCAGGTCGCCCACCTGCACGTGGCGCGCGGCGCCACCGTTGAGCGAGATGATGCCGCTGCCCTCGTCGGCGCGGATCGCGTAGGTGGTGAAGCGCGCGCCGTTGCTGACGTCCCACACGTGCACCTGCTCGAACTCGCGGATGCCGGAGGCATCGAGGAGCAGCCCGTCGATCGCCACCGAGCCTTCGTAGTTGAGCTCGGAATGGGTGACGGTGGCGCGGTGGATCTTGGCCTTGAGCAGGGTGAGCAGCATGGGGGATTCGACTCCTGAGTGGGGGATGTTAGCAATGCGGTTTGCGTTGCGCAGGAAACCGAACGCAATGCGGCGCCGCACGGCGCCAAGGAATGGACTGCAACGCCACGGCGGTCCGCCGCGGCGCGGGGGGTCAGAACTCGAGGTTGTCGATCAGGCGCGTGCGGCCCAGCCGCGCGGCGACCAGCGCCACGCGCGGCCCCGGCTCGCCGTCGGCCGGCTCACTGAGGTCCGGACGGCGAACCACGGCGTAGTCGACGTCGAAGCCGGCGTCCTGCAGCTGGCGGCTGCCCTGCGCCTCGACCTGCGCGCGCGGGGTGCCGGCGAGCGCGGCGTCGCGCATCGCCAGCAGCACGCGGTGGATGGTCGGCGCACGCGGCCGCTCGTCCGGGCCGAGGTACTGGTTGCGCGAGCTCATCGCCAGGCCGTCGGCCTCGCGGACGATGCCGCCGCCGACGATCTCGATCGGGAACTGCAGGTCGGCGACCAGCTGCCGGATCACCGCCAGCTGCTGGTAATCCTTCTTGCCGAACGCGGCCACGTCCGGCTGCACCTGGTGGAACAGGCGGCTGACCACGGTGCACACGCCGTCGAAGTGGCCGGGGCGGTGCTCGCCCTCGAGCACCTGGCTGACGCCGGGCACGCGCACCTTCGAGGCGAGCTCCACGCCGAACGGGTACATCGACTCGACCGTCGGCAGCCACAGCACGTCGCAGCCGGCGCCTTCCAGGCCGGCGGTGTCGGCGTCCGGGGTGCGCGGGTAGCGGGTGAAGTCCTCGTTCGGGCCGAACTGGGTCGGGTTGACGAACACGCTGGAGACGACGCGGTCGGCGTACTGCCGGGCCAGCATCACCAGCGAGTAGTGGCCGGCGTGCAGGTTGCCCATGGTCGGGACGAAGCCGACGCGCAATCCCTGGCGCTTCCATTCGCGCACGCGGGCGCGCAGGGCATCCAGTTCGGTGATGGTTTCGATCATTGTTCCTGCTCGATGGGGGAGCCGCGCCGGCAGGTGCCGGTCAGGCGTAGGCGTGTTCGGCGTCGGGGAAGCTGCCGTCGCGCACCGCCTCGGCGTAGGCGCGCACCGCGCCGGCGACCGAGCCGCCCTCGGCCAGGAAGTCCTTGACGAAGCGCGGACGGCGGTGGCCGCTGTCCAGGCCGAGCATGTCGTGCAGCACCAGCACCTGGCCGTCGCAGTGCGGGCCGGCGCCGATGCCGATGGTGGGGATGTGGACCGCGGCAGTGATCTTCTGCGCCAGCGGGGTCGGCACGCATTCGAGCACCAGCAGCGAGGCGCCGGCCTCGGCCACGGCCTGGGCGTCGGCCAGCAGCTGCGCGGCGGCCTTCGCGTCGCGGCCCTGCAGCTTGAAGCCGCCGAGCTTGAGCACCGACTGCGGGGTCAGGCCCAGGTGGGCGCAGACCGGGATGTCGCGTTCGGCGAGGAAGCGGATCACCTCCAGCTTGTGGCCGGCGCCTTCCAGCTTGACCATCTGCGCGCCGGCCTGGAGCAGCGCCACCGAGGCGTCCAGCGCGCGCTCGGGGGTGGCGTCGGACTGGAACGGCAGGTCGCTGACCAGCAGCGCGCGCTGCAGGACCCGGGCCACGGCGGCGGTGTGGTAGGCCATGTCGGCCACGCTGACCGGCAGGGTCGAACCGTGGCCCTGCACGACCATGCCCAGCGAGTCGCCGACCAGGACCAGGTCGATCCCGTTGCGGTCCATGACCCGGGCAAAGCCCGCGTCGTAGGCGGTCAGCATCGCCAGGCGGCGGCCTTCGCGCTTGGCCTCGGCCAGCGCCGGCACGGTCCACGGCTTCTGCTCGGCATGTACGCTCATCGGTATTCTAGGTTCGGCAGGCGGGCATTATCGCCCAGGGCCCACGCCAGGGGGGTCGTCGCCTTGCGGATCACTGCGTTTCCGGGGGCTCGTCGAGCACCTCGATGCCGCCGGCATCCAGCCCGCGCAGGGCATCGCCGACGCTGCCGCGGCCCGGGAACGGCTCGGCCGCGGCGATCTCGGCCAGCGGCACCAGGGCGAAGGCGCGTTCGTGCAGGTGCGGGTGCGGCACGCGCAGGCCCGGCAGGTCGATCACCCGGCCGGCGTACAGCAGCAGGTCCAGGTCGAGCACGCGCGGGCCCCAGCGCTGGCCGTCGCCGCGGTCGCGGCCGGCCTCGCGCTCGATCCGCAGCAGGTGCTGCAGCAGCTCCAGCGGCTCCAGCCGGGTCTGCAGCAGCGCCGCGGCGTTGATGAAGTCTGGCTGGTCGACCCGGCCCCAGGCCGGGGTGCGGTAGAAGCGCGACAGCGCCAGCAGGCGCGTGCCGGGCAGCGCCGCCAGCGCGGCGGCGGCCCGGCGCAGCGTCGGCACCGGCTGGCCCAGGTTGGCGCCCAGGCCGATGCAGGCGTGTACCGCCGGTTGCGGGGGTTCGGGGGCGCTCATTCCGCCGCCGCGGCCGGACGCCGGCGACGACGGCGGCGGCGGCGGGCCGGGGCATCGCCGTCCCCTTCGTCCATGGCCGCCCCCGCCTCGAGGCTGGCCGCCAGCTCGTCCCCGGAGACCTGCTGGGCGGTCCGCCAGAACTCCACATCGGCCGCATGCGAATCGGCCGCGGCCTGGCGCAGGACCAGGAAGTCGTAGGCCGCGCGGAAGCGCGGGTGCGCCAGCAGGCGGAACACGCGCTTGCGCTGGCGCCCGGAGAAGCGCGACTGCAGCAGCCAGATCTCCTGCATCGGCAGGGAGAAGCGCTTGGGCAGGGCGATGGTCTGGACCTGGTGCAGGGTCACCCGGTCGGCGGCGCGGCGCTGCGCCTCCTCGGCGTGCATGCCCTGCGCCTGCAGCCCGGCCAGGGCGCGGCAGTACGCCGGCCACAGCAGCAGGGCGAACAGGAACGCCGGCGACACCGGCTCGTCCGCGGCGACCCGCGCGTCGGTGTTGGCCAGGCCCTGCAGCAGCATCCGCCGCAGCGCGCCGCTGCGGTTGGAGCGCAGCGCGGCGGCGGTTTCCGGCATCAGCGCCGCCAGCAGGCCGTGCCGCTCCAGGCCCTCGAAGCTGGCCACCGCGTGCCCGGACAGGAACAGCTTGAGCATTTCCTCGAACAGCCGCGCCGGCGCCGCCTCGCCCAGCAGCGGCGCCAGCAGCGGGATCGGCGCGGCGGTGGCCGGCTCGATGCTGAAGCCCAGCTTCGCCGCCAGGCGCACCGCGCGCAGCATGCGCACCGGATCCTCGCGGTAGCGGGTTTCCGGATCGCCGATCAGGCGCATGACCCGCGCCTGCACGTCCTCGTAGCCGCCGACGTAGTCGCGCACCGAGAAGTCCTCGATGGCGTAGTACAGGGCGTTGCAGGTGAAGTCGCGGCGGACCGCGTCCTCCTCGATGGTGCCGTAGACGTTGTCGCGGACCAGGCGGCCGTCCTCGACCTCGCGGTCGCCGCTGCCGTCGTCGCTGTTGGCGCGGAAAGTGGCGACCTCGATGATCTCGCGGCCATAGACCACGTGGGCCAGGCGGAAGCGGCGGCCGATCAGGCGGCAGTTGCGGAACAGCTGCTTGACCTGCTCGGGCGTGGCGTCGGTGGCCACGTCGAAGTCCTTCGGGTGCAGGCCCAGCAGGAGGTCGCGGACCGCGCCACCGACCAGGTAGGCGCCGAAACCGGCTTCGCGCAGGCGGTACAGGACGCGGAGCGCGTTGGGGCTGACGTCCCGGCGCGACAGGATGTGCTGGTCGCGGGGAATGATGCGCAGGACGGGCTGCGGGAGGGCTTGCGGATTGATGGGCGTGCTTCCGTGAACAAAAACATGCCGGACCGATTGCCGTCCGGCTGGCGCGTGAATATACTAGCGCGCCTTCGCCGGCGACACCCGCAACGCTCCCTTCGTCTAGTGGTTAGGACGTGGCCCTCTCAAGGCTAAAACAGGGGTTCGAGTCCCCTAGGGAGCGCCATCCCGGCGTCGAAGAAGACAGAAAACCCCGCGCAGGCGGGGTTTTTTGTTGCCCGGAAGCCGGCCCGGGCCCTGCCCGGGAGGTCCGGGCGGCAGCGGGGCCAGCCAGGCCGGCCCGCCGCCTTCACGGCCGCGGCGTCGCCGCCGCGGCCGCGCGCAGGCCTCAGCCTTCCATCTGCTCCAGGGCCTTGCCCTTGGTCTCGTGCACGAACTTCAGCACGAAGAACACCGACAGCACGGCGAAGAAGGTGTAGATGCCATAGGCCGCGGCCAGGCCGATGCCGGCCAGCAGCATCGGGAAGGTCCAGGTGATCAGGAAGTTCGCGGTCCACTGCGCCAGGCCGGCCACCGCCAGGCCCGAGCCGCGGATCTGGTTCGGGAACATCTCGCCCAGCATGACCCACATCACCGGGCCCCAGGACAGGTTGAAGAAGACCACGTAGACGTTCGCCGCCACCAGCGCCAGCACGCCCATCGAGCCGGACAGTTGCAGCCTGCCGGAGTCGTCGAGGCCGCCGGAGGCGAACGCCACGGTCACCAGGCCCAGGCTGATCGCCATGCCCACCGAGCCGACCCACAGCAGCGGCTTGCGCCCGACCTTGTCGATCAGGGCCACGGTCAGCAGGCAGGCGCCGATGCTCACCGCGCCGGAGATGACGTTGGTCATCAGCGCCTGGTCCTCGGTGAAGCCCACCGCCTGCCACAGCACCGCGCCGTAGTAGAAGACCACGTTGATGCCGACGAACTGCTGGAAGGTGGCAAGACCGATACCCACCCACACGATCGGGCGGATCCTGCCGGTGACCTTGCTGACCAGGTCCGACAGGCGCGGACGGTGGTGGTCCTGGGCGAGCGAGGCGTCGATCTCGCCCAGGGTGCGCTCGCCCTGGGCGGCGCCATACAGGCGGGTCAGGACGCCAAGGGCGCGGTCGCGCAGGCCGCGCGCGACCAGGTAGCGCGGGCTTTCCGGGATGAAGAACAGCGCGACCAGGAACAGGAAGGCCGGGGCCAGCTCGGCCCAGAACATCCAGCGCCAGGCCTCGTAGTCCCACCACAGGACGTCGGTGGAGGCGCCGGCGTGGCGGGCCAGCCACCAGTTGCTGAGGAACGAGAAGAACAGGCCGGAGATGATCGCGATCTGCTGCACCGTGGCCAGGCGGCCGCGGTAGCGCGCCGGCGCCACCTCGCTGATGTACGCCGGCGCCATCACGCTGGCCGCGCCGACGGCCAGGCCGCCAAGCACGCGATAGACCACGAACTCGGCCGAGGAGGTGGCGATGCCGGACCCCCAGGCCGAGACGATGAAGAACACCGCCGCCCACAGCTGCATGGTGCGGCGGCCGTAGCGGTCGGCCAGGGTGCCGGCGAACCACGCGCCGACCGCGCAGCCCAGCAGCATCGAGGCGACGTTGAAGCCGGTGACCGCCGCATCGGAGCCGAAGGCCTGCTTCAGGCCGTCGACGGTGCCGTTGATGACGCCGCTGTCGTAGCCGAACAGGAAGCCGCCGATGGTGGCGACCAGGCTGATGAGGATGATGAAACGGGTGTTTTCCCCGCCTTGCGCGGCCGCGTGGCCCGTGATCGATGGACTGCTCATTTCAACCCTTGTCGTCGTGTTGGTCTTACACGCCGGCAAGCCGACGCGCCCCTCCCTCGCGGTCCCGCCTGCGCGGTCCCGCTACCACCGCCACGGTGCCTCCCAGCGCTCCGGGGCACTCCTGCCGCGGAAGTCCCCCGGGCAGGTCGTCGCGGCACAGCTTACCCGTACTGGCAGCGCTGTCGTCACCCGCCGCAGGCGTATGGCGAAACGGTCCAATCCGTTGTTTTTCCGGGCCTGCCATGGCGTCCGCCGGCGCTGCCGCGATCGGCGCCCCGGACCCGACCGATGCCGGACCGGCATCCGCCCACATGGACGCGCCATCGCCCTTCCAGGCCCGACCCATCCGCGGTCATGCGCGGACCAGCGCCCCGCCCCGCCAGGCCAGCGTGGCCGCCTGCCCCGCCGCCAGTTCGAGCTCCACCGCCTGGCCGCCGTATTCGATCCGGTAACGGCCGCCGCGCTCGCTGGCGATCCGGGTCTGGCGCAGCTGGCCCCCTGCCCATTCGAGGTCGACCCCGGCCGCGCCGCGCACGCGCAGGCCGCGCACGCTGCCGTCCGTCCAGGCCCGCGGCAGCGCCGGCAGCAGGAACACGCTGCCGCCCCAGCTCTGCAGCAGCATCTCGGTGATCCCGGCGGTGCCGCCGAAGTTGCCGTCGATCTGGAACGGCGGGTGCGCGTCGAACAGGTTCGGATAGGTGCGCGCCGGGCTCAGCAGCATCCGCAGCACCTTGTACGCATGCTCGCCGTCCCACAGCCGCGCCCACAGGTTGAGCCGCCAGCCGATGCCCCAGCCGGTGGCCTCGTCGCCGCGGATCTCCAGCGAACGGCGTGCGGCGGCGGCCAGCCCGGGGGTGTCGCGCACGTTGACCTGGCTGGACGGGTGCAGCGCATACAGATGCGAGACGTGGCGGTGGTCCATCTCCGGCGCATCCATGTCCCAGTCCTGCTGCCACTCCTGCAGCTGGCCGGCGCGGCCGATGCGGTGCGGCGGCAGGCGTTCGCGCAGCGCGGCCAGCCGCTCCGCGAGGTCGGCATCCACGCCGAGCAGGCCGGCGATGGCGATGCACTGGCCGAACAGGTCGCGCAGCAGCTGCGCATCCATCGACGGCCCGGCGCACAGGGCGGCGCCATGCGGATGCCGGTTCTCCGGCGAGATCGACGGCGCGGTGACCATCGCCCCGGTGGCCGGGTCCTCGACCAGGGTGGCGGCGAAGAACTCGGCCGCGCCCTTGAACAGCGGCCAGACCTTCTCCAGGTAGCCCGGCTCGCGACCGTAGTCCCAGCGGTCCCACAGGTGCTGCAGCAGCCAGGCGCCGCCGGTCGGCCACAGGCCCCACTGCGCGCCATCGATCGGCGCGGTGCGCCGCCACAGGTCGGTGTTGTGGTGGACCACCCAGCCCGGCGCGCCGTACATGCGGCGGGCGGTGTCGGCGCCGGCTTCGGCCAGTTCGGCGACCATGCGTTCCAGCGGCTCGACGCATTCGGCCAGCGCATTGGCTTCCGCCGGCCAGTAGTTCATCTCGGTGTTGATGTTGATCGTGTACTTGCTCTCCCACGGCGGGGCGAGCAGGTCGTTCCAGATGCCCTGCAGGTTGGCCGGCTGGGTGCCGGGCCGCGAGCAGCCGATGAGCAGGTAGCGGCCGAACTGGTGGTACAGCGCGGCCAGTTCCGGATCGTTGCCTTCGGCGAAGCGGGCCACGCGCTCGTCGGTGGGCAGCGCGGCCACTTCCGGGGCGCTGCGCCCCAGGTCGATGGCGACCCGCCGGAACAGGTGCTGGTGCCCGGCCTCGTGCGCCGCCAGCAGCTGCTCCCACGGCTTGCGCGCGGCCGCGTCCAGCTGCGCGCGCGTCGCCGCTTCCGGATCGCCGCCGATGTCGTCGTAGCGGCGGAAGCTGGTGCCCGCGGCGAGCAGCAGCACCACCTCGTCGGCGCCCTCGACCTCGATGCGCCCGTCGCGGCGCCGTAGCGTGCCGCCCGTGGCCAGCACCTTCAGCCGCGCGGCGAAGCGCAAACCGCCTTCGATGCCGAAGGCGTCGCCGTTGCGGCCGCGTAGCAGCAGGCCATCGTCGCCGTCGGGCACGACGCCGGCCTCGGCATGGTCGCTGTCCAGGCCGATGCGCACCCGCACCCTGCCCGGCTGGCTGGTGGCCAGGCGCACCACCAGGCACTGGTCTGCTGCCGAGACGAAGGCCTCGCGCACGTGCTGCAGCTTCCAGCCCGACCCGAAGGTGGTCGTGGCCAGCGCGCGGTCCAGGTCCAGCTCGCGCCGGTAGCCGTCGAGGCCGGAGATCTCGAGGAAATCCAGGCGCAGCTCGCCCAGCGGCTGGTAGGGCATCTGCTTGCGCGGCTGGCCCATCATGGTGGCGTCGGCCAGCCCCTCCGCGTCGGCGTAGCGCCCGGCGAACAGCAGGCGGCGCACTTCCGGCAACGCGGCCAGCGCCCCTGCTGGCGTCGGGTCGTAGGGCTGGCCGGCGTAGAGCGTGTCCTCGTTGAGCTGCAGCCGCTCCGTCCGTCCGCCGCCCCAGACCATCGCGCCGAGCCGGCCATTGCCCAGCGGCAGCGCCTCGACCCATTGCGTGGCCGGGCGTGGATACCAGAGCTTCAGCGGTTGCGGCGGCGATGCGCCAGCGGCCGCGGCCGGAGCAGCTGGCGCGACGCTGTTCGCCGCGCCGGGAGATGCCGCCAGCGCGGCCGCCGGCGCGCTGCCGGCGGCCAGCGCCGCCGCGGTGGCCTTGATCAGTTCGCGCCGGGTCAGGCTCATGCGGTCACTGGATTCCTTCAATGCAGGAAGCTGCGCGCCGGCCATCGTGGCGCGGCGCGCCGCATCGCTCAGCCGCGCGGACGGCGCACGGTGACGGGCTTGCCGGTGTAGCGCACCGTGGTGTCGGCGGCCGGCTCCAGGGCGCCGGCATCGGCGCGCGGACCGTCGATCCAGCGCACCCGGATCTCGCGCTGCCCGACCATGCCGGGGTAGGTGCCTTCGCGTGCGCCGATCACCAGCTCGCCCCTGGCCTCGTTCCAGGCCAGCGGGATGCGCGCGGACTCGCCACGCTCGTAGCCGTAATTGCGGCCGTCGTCCTCGTACAGCGAGAAGCTGCCGTCGGCGCCGGTGTAGACCTCGAGGGTCAGCGGCGCATCCGGCTTCTCGTCCACGTACTGCTGGACCACGGTGCGCGGCACGATCGAACCGGCGCGCACGAACAGCGGGCTGCGCTCCAGCGGCGCGGCGGCGGCGACCTCCTGGCCGCCCGGGTAACGCCTGCCGGTGTGGAAGTCGATCCAGCTGGTGCCCGCCGGCAGGTACACCTGGCGCTCGCGTGCCTGGTAACTGGTGACCGGAGCGACGAGGAAGGCCGGGCCGAACAGGTACTGGTCGGCGATGTCGCGCACCTTCGGGTCGTCCGGGAAGTCCATCGCCAGCGCGCGCAGGAGGGTGCCGTCGCGGTGCCAGGTGTCGCCGGCCAGGGTGTAGATGTACGGCAGCAGGGTGTAGCGCAGTTTCAGGTAGTGGACGAAGCTGTCGTAGTGCGGCGTGCCTTCCGGCGCGATCTCCCAGATCTCGCGGTACGGGAACTGGCCGTGCAGGCGGAACACCGGCACGAACGCGCCGTACTGGAACCAGCGCAGGTTCTGCTCGCGCCACTCGTCCAGATGCGCCGGGTCCTTCTGTTCGTAGCGGCGCTCCGGCGAGAAGCCGCCGATGTCCATGCTCACGTTCGGCGCACCGGCCATCGAGGCATTCACCAGGCCGGAAATCTGCTCGCGCAGGTCGTCCCAGCGCGGCACGATGTCGCCGCTCCAGAACGCGGACGCGGCGCGCTGCTGACCGGCGAAGAACGCGCGCGACAGGATGAACACGCGCTTGTCCGGATCGACCTCGCGCGAGCCGCGATACACGCCTTCCGAATGCGGCAGCGGATAGGCGTTGAAGTACTCCACCGACGAACCCAGCGCGTTCGGCATCGTGCGCGCCTTGCGCTCGCCGACGTCGAGGTTGCTGTGCAGGTCCGGCTCGGAAGCGTCCAGCCACCAGGCATCGAAGCCCTTGCTGTTGAGCTTGCTGTTCACCTGGCGCCAGAAGATGGCCTGCGCCTGCTTCGCGAACGGGTCGTAGAACGAGTTGAGGTAGCCGGGCCCGATCCAGTCGCGCTCGCCGACCTCGACGTTGCGCCTGTACATGAAACCCGCGGCATCGAGTTCCTTGTAGTGTTCGGTGGTCGGGTAGAACTTCGGCCACACCGAGATCATCACCTGCGCGTGCTGGTCGTGGACGTGGCGGACCATGCCTTCCGGATCGGGGAAGTTGGCCGGATCGAAGTCGTGCGAACCCCAGGCGTCCTCCGGCCAGTAGGACCAGTCGAGCACGATCGCGTCGATCGGCAGGCCGCGGCGGCGGTACTCGTCCAGCACCCCGGTCAGCTCGGCCTGGGTCTTGTAGCGCTCGCGGCTCTGCCAGAAGCCGTACGACCACTTCGGCAGGATCACCGCCTTGCCGGTGAGCTCGCGGTAGCCGGCGATCAGCCGGTCGGCATCGGCGCCTGCGACCACGTAGTAATCGATCATCTGCCCGGCCTCGGACCAGATCGACAGGTCGGAGGCCTCCTGCGCCGGCAGCGGGTCGCGGTGCAGCAGGGCGATGTAGGCCGGGTCGATGGTGTCCCACTCGACCTTGACCTGGTGGCGCCGGCCCGGCTCCAGCTCCAGGGCGAATTCGTGGTGCCACGGGTTCCAGTTCTGGCGCCAGCGGTCGATGACCAGCTCGCCGTCCACGTACACCTTCACGTACTCGCTGTTGTACATGGAGAAGGTGTGGCGGCCGCCGGTCTTCGCCTCGATCGCGCCTTCCCAGGTCACCAGGGTGCGGCCGCCTTCGGCCTTGTTCTTCGCCTGCTCCGGGAACGCGGCCAGGTCCTTGATGTACTGGTAGTTGATCTCGGCCTCGCGGCGCTGGACCCTGGTCCTGCCGTCGATCGAATAGGTCGCGGTGAAACCGCCCGGCCTGCCCCTGGCGTCGTACACCAGCAGCGACTCCTGCAGCGGGCGCAGGCCCTTCGGGTCGCCGTAGCGGGTGATCGAGTTGTTGTCCCAGAGGATGCCGTAGCCGCGGGTGGAGAACAGGTACGGGATGGCGTTGTCGATGTTGTGCTGGAGCAGTTCGACGTCGCGGCCCTTGAGGTTCATCCAGCCCTGCTGGTGCAGGCCGGTGCCGTACCAGGCTTCGTCCGGGGTGGATGCGAAGCGCTGGCGCAGGCTGTAGTACTCGCGCCCGTCGAACGTCGCCGGCTGGAATTCGCGCGCGCCGCCACGCTCGGCCAGCAGCGGCCTGCCCTGGGCGTCGAAGAAGCTGACCTGGCCGTCGGCCAGGGCGACTTCGGCGGCGATGCCCGGCGCCTGCAGCCGCACCCGCTTGCCATCCTGCTCCACCTCGAATGCCGGCGGCGTTCCCGGCGAGGGCACGCGCATCAGGCTGGGGCTGCGCTGGAAGTCGCCATCGGGATCGGCGCTGACCCGGACGATGTGGTCGTTGACCAGCTGCAGGCGCACATCCGCGGCTTCCGGATCGGCCGGCCGCACGACCACGCCGTCGGGCTGCCGCTCCACCGTCTGCGCCAGCGCCGCCAGCGGCAGCAGCATCGCCACCGCGGCCGCCAGCCCCGTCATCCGCCACGCCGGCGTCGTCTGTCCCCTCATGGTGCTTCCTCCCTTGCGGCGCCCGCGACGCCCTGCTGTATGCGGTTCAATAGGTCGCCAGCTTCACCCGCAGTAGCTGCGGAGCGCTGGAGAAGTTGAGGCCGTAGTCGGTCTGGTCGCCGTTCCAGCGGCGCTGGAACACCCATTCGCCGTCGACGTACGTGCCCTCGTCCACGTATTCGTATATCTGCCGCGCGGCCATCGCCGGGTCGTAGGCGACCAGGTTCACCCGGGCATGCAGGCCGGTCACCAGAAACTCGTCCGGTCCCAGCTGCACCACCAGCGCGCCGCCTACCGGCTCGGGATTGCCCGGCGGTTCGCCCTGGAACCAGAACTGCGGCACGCCGTAGGTCACCACCGCCTTCCAGCGCCCGTCGATGGGCAGGGTCTGCACCGGCTGGCCGGGCTGTTCGGCCGTGCCATGGACCCTGCCCTCGAGGCTGGCCCTGGCGATCACCCGCGCCGCGGGCGCCACTAACCGGTAGTTGAGAGCGAACGGTTCCAGCGTCTCCGCGGTGACGTGCTTCGCACCCAGCGGGTAGTTGCTGTAGCGGGTGAAGTCGATGCCGAACGGCGACCAGCCGATGGCCTGGTGGCCCAGCGCGGCGAAGAAGTAGCGCGCGTACTCGGCGCGGTTGCCGGTCTCGGCGACGAACAGCGGGTTGTCCGGCCGCGAGTAGCGGTCCAGCACGGTGGTGTAGTTCACGTACTCGGGCATGTAGATGTCCGGCGCCAGCAGGTCGATATGCGGCGCGGCGGCCTTGTACACGTCCAGTACGTTGTCGGTCGGGCCGCCGCTGGCGTACTGGCCCGGCTGCCCGGGGTTGAACGGCCCGCGCAATGCCGCGTTGATGTACATCGGCAGCGGGTACTCGGCCTTGCCCGCCTCGGCGACCTGGTCGATGAAGCGGGCGATATGCCAGGCGTGGAAGAACTCGTCGGCGTCGGCACCGAACACCTCGCGCCAGGTGCCGGGCGGCTTGCCCAGCTTCTCGAGCAGCGGCCGTGGGACCTGCGCCTCGAACTGCTGCTGCGCCAGCGCCGAGAAGTCGCGCACGCCACCGTAGGTGCCCGGCTCGTTCTGCGGCTGGACCATGACCACCGTGCGCTGCGGATCGGCGGCCTTCAGGTGGCGCATCAGCTGGACGAAGGCCTTGCGGTCGGCTTCCAGCGTCTCCTCGCCGTGCGGCGACAGCGAATCGAGCGTGCGCCCGTCGGCGGTGACCACGCGCGGGAAGCGCGCGTTGTCCAGCTTCACCCACTTCGGCGCGTAATGCGGCGCGTTGTTCTTCCAGGTGGCGAACCACAGCAGGACCAGGCGCACCTCGTGCTCGCGTGCCTGCCTGAGCAGTTCGTCGACCCAGGAGAAATCGAACCTGCCCTCCTCCGGCTCGACCTGTTCCCAGGCCACCGGCACCATCACCGTGTTCGGCCTGACCACCTCGATCGCCGGCCACACGTGCTGCAGGGCCCAGGGCCAGTTGCTGGAATTGTTGACCTGGGCGCCCAGGATGAGGAACGGCTCGCCGTCGACCAGCAGCGCGTGGCGGCCGTCGCGGGTGACGATGCCGGGGATCGGGGCTTCGGCAGCCGGCTGCGCATCCTTCGCCGGCCTCGCCGCCGCCGGCGCCGCGCCCGCATCGGTCGTGGCGTCCGCCGTGCCATCGCGCGCGCCGCACGCGGCCAGCAGCAACGCCAGCACAACTGCTGCCAGCGCGCGACCAGCACGCATGCCTGCCATTCCCGCTCCATTCCGCATCGCCTGCTCCTCCCGCCGCTTCGCGGCCTTCATGCTCACCACGCCTGCGTCCGGAACGGCGACGCCGGCAGTCCGTCCTGTCCCACGAGGTCGGCCTCGCCCGGATCGTCCTTCCAGGCATAGCGCGCCATGGCCGGCTGCCGCACCTTGGCGCTGCGCAGGACCACGGTGTCGCCTTCTATCCGCGCTTCCGCAGGATGGAAGCGCCCGTCCTTGCCGGCGACCTCGAAGCCGCGCGGCGCGTTGCCGCCGCCACGGGTGGCCAGCACGCCGCCGGCGGCATCGAACTCCAGCACCAGTTCGCGGCCTTGCGGGCGCGCGGCGCGGAAGACCGGGCCGCTGTGGACCAGGTCGCGCTCGCCATAGGCGAAGCGGCGCGCGCCCAGCGCCAGGCGGTGGCCGACCGTGCGCTTGTCGCGCGGATGGATGTCGTGGCTGTCGCCGACGTCGATGCTCACCGCCTGCGCCGTGACCGGCAGCACCAGCGCCGCCGACTGCGATTCGCGCAGCGTGGCCCAGGGGCTGTCGGCGACCGTGCCGTCCGCGTGCAGCCGGTCGTCGCCGGAATGGAAGGCGGCCAGCTGCACCCACAGGAACGGCATCGCCGGCGACCGCCAGGCGCCGCGCCAGCCCTCGATCATGGCCTTGAACTGGCCGCGGTAGCGGAAGGCCGCGTCGTCGCGGGCATTGGCCTCGCCCTGGTACCAGATCACGCCCGCCAGCGGATACGGCTGCAGCGGGTGGACCATGGCGTTGTACAGCAGGGTCTCGATCTGGTTCTTGCCTTCGTCGGCGGACACGACGACCGTGGCGGTACGGAAGCGCCAGCCCTCAAGCGCGCGGCGCCGGCCGCCTTTGGTCTCGACGAAAACCTCGCCCGGCGCGCCGGCGATCCCGCCGCCACCGCCGGTGTCCTCGACCCGCACCGCGACGGCATTGCGACCCGGCTTCAGCGCGGCGGCGGGCACGCGGTACACGCGCGGCACGTTGTAGGCATTGGTGGTCGCGCCGACGCGCTGGCCGTTGACCCAGGCCACGTCGCTGTCGTCGATCTGGCCCAGGCCCAGGGTCACGCCCGCGGCGGCCTCGGCGCCGGTCAGCTCGAAGTGCGCGCGGTACCAGGCCACGACGTCCATGCCGGCATAGCCTTCGGTTTCCCACAGTGCGGGCACGGCGATCGATGCCCAGTCCGCATCGTCCAGTTCCGCGGCGGCGAAGGCCTCCGAATCCGGATCCACCGCCGGCCACCGGGCCACGCGCTCGCGGGTGGCCGCCTCGGTGCGCGCATCTTCTGCACGGCGTTCGGCCATCCGTGCTTCCAGCTCCGCCGCATCCAGTCCGAGCATCGAGGCGTCCATCCACGCCTCGATCGCGCTGCCGCCCCAGGTGCTGTCGATGATGCCCACCGGCACGTCGAGCACCTGGCGCAGTTCGCGGGCGAAGGCGTAGCCCACCGCCGAGAACTCGCCGACGTGTTGCGGGCTGGCCGCCAGCCACTGCCCGCCGGCCAGCTGCGCCTGCGGCGTGGCCGCCCACGACTTCGGCACCTTGAAGTGGCGCAGCAGCGGATCGTTGGCGCCGGCGATGTCCTCGGCCGCGTGCAGGCTCGTGGCTACCGGCCATTCCATGTTCGACTGCCCGGAGGCCAGCCAGACCTCGCCGACCAGTACGTCGGCAATGCGGCGCTGCTCGCTGCCCGCGCGCACCACCAGCACCTGCGGCCCGCCCGCCGGCTGCGCCGGCAGCTGCAGCGACCAGCGTCCATCGGCACCGGCCACGGCGCTGGCGCGGTGGCCGGCGAACTCGACCTGCACCTGCGCGCCCGGCGCCGCGCTGCCCCAGACCGGCAACGGACGGTCGCGCTGCAGCACCGCGCCGTCCGAGAACAGCAGCGGCAGCTCGAGCGGGGCGGCCATCGCGCATAGCGGCGCCAGCCAGGCCAGAAGCAGCAGGAAGAGGCGTTGCTTCATCGTGCAGGTTCTCCGTAGATGACACCGCGGCCGCCGGTGGCCAGGTAGACGCGCCCGGGTACGCGGGCGTCGCCGGTGAGCATGCGCAGGCTGCCGAAGCGGTGTTGCGGATCGTCGATGCGCAGCCAGCGCCGGCCACCGTCGTCCGAGCGGAACAGGCCGTCGACGCCGTCGACCACGCCGGCCACGAACAGCGCCGGCACCTCGCTTCCGGCGGCCGGTGCACCCAGGCCGGCGGCATGCGCCACCTCGACGCCAGCAACCGGTTCGAGGCCCTCCCCGCTCCAGTGCAGGATGCCACGGTCGCCGGCGACGACGTGGACCAGGCCGCGCGTATCCGGCGCAGGCAGCAGCTCGACGCGGTAGCGCGCATCGACCGGACCGGTGCCGACGGACACGCGCTGGAAGCGCGCGGCGCCGTCGCCGCTGAGGTACAGGCCGCCGTCGGACGGATCGAGCGCGTACCAGCGCGCCGCATCGACGCGGTCGGCGGCGGTGATGGCGCCGTGCGGCAGGCCTTCGACGCGCTGCCAGTGGCGGCCGGCGTTGGTGGTCAGCCAGTGCGGGCCGCCGCGCGCATGCCAGACCACGCGCGCGCCGTCGGCCGACATCGCCACCGCGACGCGGCCTTCTCCATCCGTTGCCGGCGGCTCCTGCGCGAACGCGGTCCAGGTGCGGCCACCATCGCGCGACTGCGCCACGCGCACCACCGCCGGATCCGGATGGTGCAGGTGGCCGGCGCGCACCAGATGCAGCGGGTCCTGGCCGGCATAGTCCAGGCTCTCGGTATTGCTGTAGCGCGGGCCGGCGAACTGTGTGGTGGTGCGTTCCAGGTCGTCGTGGCGGAAGCCGTCGATATCGCCCAGCCCGCTGACCAGCGGCGCGCCCTGCGTGGTGCTCAGCAGGTCCAGCGGCACGGTTTCCTCCAGCCCGGCATCGTCGAAGACCCAGCGCACGGTACCGCCGCGATCCAGCGCGCGCATGTCGCGCGAGGCCCACACGCCATAGCCGGTGACGAACAGCACCCGGTCCGGGTCGTGCGGGTCGATCTCGATGTCGGCCATCCAGTGCGGCGTGGCCTGCGCGGTCCAGGGCGAAGCGGCGTGGTCGAACTCCGAGGCGGCGAGCACCGGCGTCCAGTGGCGGCCGCCGTCGATGCTGCGGTAGACCTCGTCGCGAGGCTGCCAGCGGCGGAAGGTGGTGGCGACGATCACGTCGGGATTCGAGGCGTCCACCGCCACCGCGCCCCAGCCGAAGCCGTCGCCCTCGCCATCGGTGGATTGCGGCGCGGGGGTGATGTCGGTCCACGCGCCGCGCGCCGGCGAGTAGCGCCACACCGCGCCGTCGTTCATCCGGTCCGGGCCCGGTTCGTCGCCGTAGCTGAGCAGGAAATCGCCGCGCGCGTCGCGGACCATGTGGCTGGGACGCAGCCCGGTCGGCTGGCCTTCCACCGGCGCCCAGCTGCGGCCGGCATCGTCCGAACGGAACAGTCCGCCCTCGCGGCTTGACACGCCGGCGTAAACCACCGGCGTCGGTTCCCCCGCGCGGCCGTTGGCCGGATCGAACACCACGAACACGATGCCGATCGCCTGGCGGCGGCCGGCGTGGTTCACCGCGCTGGCCGAATCCGAGGTCGCCAGCGCCGGGAAGCCGTCCACGCGCTGCCAGCTGGCTCCATGGTCGCCGCTGCGCCACAGGCCATGCGCGCGCGTGCCGAGGAACAGCACCCGGCCGTCGCCCGGATCCACCGCCAGGCGTTCGCCATTGCCACGGCCGAGCTCGTTGCCGCCGAGCTTGAACGGCAGGTCGCTGCGCCGGAAAGTCGCGCCGCGATCATCCGAGCGCAGGATCGCGCCATTGCCGGCGCGCTCGTGGGTATAGGTGCCGGCGGCCAGGTACACGCGCCCCGGATCGGAAGGATCCAGCGCCAGGCTCTCGATCCCGGTGAGGTTGGCATCGGCCTGGCCGAGCCAGTCGGTCAGCGGGATCCAGCGCCCGCTGGCCGCATCGCGGCGGTAGGCGCCACCGACGTCAGTGCGCGCGTACAGCAGGCCCGGCTCGGACGGATGGAACACCAGCCCGGTGACGAAACCGCCGCCGCCGATGGCGACGTTGCGCCACTGGTACGGGACCTGGTCCTGCGCGGCCGCGGACGCGGGCGCCATGCAGGCCAGCAGAAGCACGACGAGGACGGACGCCGGGTGGAGCCTGTGCATCGGGTTCCCTGTTCGTGGAGCGCGCCCCGCATCGGGCGAAACGCGCTCCCTGGAGCCGGTGAAGCCGGCGGGGGAGGAGCCGCGCCCTCCCCCGCCGCGGTCAGAACGTCAGGCGCAGCGTCGCCGCGTAGCGACGGTCGTTGAGGTACCAGGAGGTGACCCGGCTGCCGGCCCCGTTCTGGTCCATGATCGTGCGCTGCTCGGCGTCGTTGAGGTTGTTCATCTCCAGGCCCAGCTGCACGTGGTCGCTGAAGCGGTAGAAGATCGAACCGTCCAGCTGGCCGTAGTCGTCGCTGTAAACCGGCAGCTTCCAGACGATGCCGTTGTTGTCGCCGTTGTAGCCGTTCGGGCCGACCGACAGCAGGTACTTGCTGCGCCAGTTGTAGGCCAGGCGGATCTGCCACGGGCCCTTCTCGTAGAACACGGCCACGTTGTAGGCGTTCTTCGACAGGCCATCGGCCGGCAGGTCGTCGAACAGCGAGCCGTCGGTATCCACCGGCACCACGTCGACGTTGTCCGGCACCCTGGTCGAGCTGTCGATGTAGGTGTAGTTGGCCGACATGCCCAGCCCGTCGAACGGCGCCGGCAGGAAATCGAAGAACTGGTTCCAGCCCACCTCCGCGCCGCGGACGGTGGCGGTGCCGACGTTGACCGGGCGGCTGATCAGGTAGTCGTAGCTGTTGCCGTCGGCACCCGGGAACGACACCACCTCGGTCTGGCGGCGGAAGTAGTCCTTGATGTCCTTGTAGAACAGGTTGATCCAGGCCATGCCGCCGTGTTCCGGATCGAAGTACCACTCCGCCGACACGTCGAACTGGTTGGCCTTCATTGGCTCCAGGTATGGGTTGTCGTACGAGCTCCCGGTCAGGGTGAGGCAGGCGGGCGTCACCACGCTGGTGCCGTCGCAGCTGTTGCCGGCGTCGTCGAAGTCGCGGATGCCGACCTGCAGCTCCTGGTAGGCCTGCATGTCGCTGAAGTTCGGGCGGGCGATCGCCCTGGACGCGGCGAAGCGGAAGATCAGGTTCTCCACCGCTTCCCAGCGCATGTTCAGGCTGGGCAGCACGTCGGTGTACGAGTTCGACGCGGTGATCGGCTCCGACTCGCCCGCGCCCAGGTACGGCGCGCGGAACTCGTTCGGGTAGATCAGGAAGCCCTTGGCCGAGTTCTCGGTGCGCACCACGCGCACGCCGACGTTGCCGTCGAAGGCCACGTCGTCCAGGCCGAAGCTGAGCATCAGGTAGCCGCCGGTGGTGTCCTCTTCCTGGTCGTTGGTGTGCTGCGGGCCCGGCAGGGTCGGCTCGTACGGCGGCGGGTTGTCCAGGTAGTACGGCTGGGCCGCGTCGTGGATAGCCTGGTAGCTGGCCGGGAAACCCAGCGCGTTGGACAGCACCGGCGCGTAGAAGCCGCCCGGCGTGTTGGCCTTGCCGCGGTAGAAGTTGTTGAAGGTGTTGAGGTGGGTCAGGCTGGAGTTGATCTGGCCGTTGAGGTCCAGGCCCGGCAGCGGCTGGTCGCCCGGCAGGCGCCACCACTGCATCCACGGCTGGATCACCGCCACCCAGTTGTAGCCGGTGTCGATGCTGGTCGCTTCGCGCCGGGTCAGGCGCACGCCGCCCTTGATCGAGCGGAAGAAGCCGCTGTCGAAGCTGTACTTCAGGTCGGCGCGCCAGGCGAACTGTTCGGCCTCGTTGTCGTCCTGGTGGTCCATGGTGAACCCCCAGTAGTAGTTGGCGGGGTTCGCGGTGAACTGCTGGTCGACGCCGATCGACGGCAGGCCGCCGCCCAGGTCGACGTCGATGTACGGCATGCGCAGGCCCAGCGCCACGGTGGAGTCGAGGCTCTTCGTGTCGGCCTTGATGTACTGCAGGTCGGTGGACAGGTCGACGTGGTCGTTGACCGTCCAGCGCAGCCCGGCGGAGAAGTCGGTGGTCTTGGAGCGGCGGTTGGAGGCGCGGATGTCGGTGCCCATCGGCACGCCGTCCGGCTGGGTGATGCGACCGGAACGCACCACGTTGCCGTCCAGCTGGTACGGCTGGCCGGGGTCGAGCAGGACCTGGGTCGGGTCGTTGTCGACGAAGATCGCGTCCTCGTTCCACAGCTCGTTGTAGCTGCTCTGGAACGCGGTGGCGACGACCTCGACGTCGTCGTTCGGCCGCCACTGCAGGGCCAGGTAGGCGCCGCTGCGCTCGCGGTCGTAGTTGAGCGTGCGCCAGTCGGCACCGCGCGGCACCCACAGCGCGTCGTTGCTGCCGTCGCCGTCGACGTCGGAGTTGCTGTTGAGGAAGAACGGGCGCACGAACATGCCGTCGGTGCGCGTGGCCAGGTCGGAACGGGCCAGGTCGACGAGGATGCCGAAGTCGCCGGCGCCGGTGTTCCAGCGGTTGCTGTACAGCACCGAGGCCGACGGGCTGGTCTTCTTTGCGAAGTCGCCGCGGTTGGCGCTGAAGCTGGCGGCCAGCTTCTCGCCCTCGAAGTCGAACGGCAGCCGCGTGCGCAGGTCGACGCTGCCGCCGAGGCCGCCTTCGATCATCTCGGCGGTCTGGTTCTTGTACACGTCCACGCCGGCGAGCAGTTCCGACGGCACGTCCTGGAAGCTGAGGCCGCGGCCGCCGGAGGCGGAGAAGCTGTCGCGGCCGTTGAGCTCGGAGCGGACCTGGGTCAGGCCGCGCACCTGCACGCCGTTGCCCTCCGCCGAGAAGTGTTCCGGGTCGCCGACGGCGAGGAAGCGGTCGATGGTCACGCCGGGGATGCGCGACAGGGTCTCGGTGACGCTGCGGTCCGGCAGCGCGCCGATGTCCTGGGCGGTGACCGAATCGACGAAGGTGTCGGCGTCGCGCTTGATGTCCTGCGCGCGCATCACGCTGGCGCGGATGCCCTGGACCTGCACGGTCTCCAGTTCGACGGCGTCGGAGGCGGTGGCGGACGGCTCCTCCTCCCCCGTCGCCTCCTGGGCGCTGAGCGCGCCACCGGGCAGGGCCAGGGCGATGCCCAGGGCCAGGATGGAGCGGACGAGACGGACAGGCAGGCGCGACGTGGCGCCGGCGGCGGCGCGGACGGGGTATTTCGACATCACAGTTCCCTCCCAGGACACTGACGACCGAAAACTTCGTTGTGGGCCGGCAGGGCCGGCGGGGGTTCGCCAGCGCTGTCATTCGCGGAGGAAGGACTGCAACGCGCGGCCGGGGATACCCTCGGCCGGCACCATAGGCAGCTGCCGCTGCCCAAAACCAATGAAGATTTGCGCCTGAGCTATATCGACGCGGAATATCACACCGGTAAACCTATGGTTTTCCAAGCTCCCCGGACGCTGGCGCGGCCCCCATTGATGTGACGGCGGCCACGCTTTGCGGGGCGTTGCACCCCGGACAAACGGAAGCCCGCGCGGCTCCCCACCGCGCGGGCTTCCCTGCCGCACCCTCTTACCAGCTGGCGCGCAGCACCAGCGAGTAGCGACGGTCGTTCTCGAACCAGGCGCGCTTGTACAGCGTCTCGTCGATGAACCCGTCGCGACGGTAGCCACGCGGCCCCATCAGCAGCTTGGTGGTGCTGTTGGTGAGGTTGTTGGCCTGCAGGCCCAGCTGCATGTTCGCGTTGATGTTGAAGAAGATCGAACCGTCCAGCTGGCCGTAGTCGTCGTTCCACACCGGCTGGCGCATCGCCGGCATCACGTCGCTGGAGGTCAGCAGGTAGCGCGAACGCCAGTTGTAGGCCAGGCGAAGCGAGACCGGCCCGCGTTCGTAGATGCCCATCACGTTGTAGCTGCGGCGGGACAGGCCTTCCAGCGGCAGCTCGACCGGGACTTCCGCCGGCGTGCCGTCGGGGATGCTCACGTCGGCGTTGGTGCCGCCCGAGCTGTCCACGAAGGTGTAGTTGGCCTGCACGCCGAAGCCCGGCAGGAAGTCGAAGAACTGCGAGTAGCCCAGCTCGAAACCGCGGATCTTGCCTTCGTCCAGGTTGCGGGTGCGGGTCATCACGTACTCGCGGCCGTCCTGCAGGATCTCCGAGCCGAGCGAGGTCGCGAAGTAGTCCTTGACGTCCTTGGCGAACACGGTGATGTAGGCGCTGTTGGCCGGACCGAAGTACCACTCCAGCGCGGTGTCGAACTGGTTGGCGCGCATCGGCTTCAGCTCGGGGTTGCCGCCGCTGCCGCTGTAGCTCAGGTCGTCGAAGCCGCACATCTCCTCGCGCAGGCCGTCGCGGCGGGCGGTGGCGCAGCCGGCCGCGCTGGCGCCGAGCGTGATCCAGTTCTGCATCAGGCGGAACTCCGGACGCGCGATGGCCTTCGACGCGGCGAAGCGCCACTGCAGGCCGTGGTCGAAGCGGACGCGGACGTTCAGGCTGGGCAGCACGTCGGTGTACGAACTGCGGGTGGTGTTCTCGAAGTACTGGCCGTAGAACGCCTCGCGGACTTCCGGCAGGACGTCCTCCAGGTACGAGCCGGTCATGTCCGGCATCAGGCCGCCGCCGACGGACTCGACGCTGGTCTTGACCACGCGCACGCCGACGTTGCCGTCCACCGGCAGGCCGTTGGCGCTGTTGTCGAAGTACAGGATGCCGTAGGCCGCTTGGGTGCGCTCATCCTGGCTGTTGACCGCATCCGGCGAGTAGGCGATCGGCTGCCACTGCGCGCCGGGAATGGTCGCCAGCGTGTCGCGCACCTTGGCGATGTCGACGAAGCTGTCGGCCGCGGCCCAGAACTGGGTCGGGACGTTGGCCTTGCCGCGGAAGAAGTCCTTCAGCGTGTAGAGCTGCGACTGGTCGCCGTAGAACTGGTCGATCCAGGCCACCGGCGGGCGGGTCGGATCCGGGTTCTGGATGCGGTTCCAGTCGTCGGAGATCACCCGCCAGTTGTAGGTGGTGTAGAAGCTGGTGTACTCGCGGTCGGCCAGGCGGACGCCGAAGCGGGCCATGCGCCACCAGTCGCTGTCGAAGCTGTACTCGAAGTCCAGGCGCGCCGCGCGCTCGGTGCCCTCGTTGTCGGCCAGGTGGTCCATGGCCGAACGCCAGAAGTAGTTCTGCTGCTGCAGCGGGAAGCTCGGGTCGTCCAGGGTGACCGACGGGTACTTGCCGGTCAGGTCCAGGGTGATGCCTTCCATCAGCGTCGAGGTGTGGACGGAGAAGTCCACCTGGTCGCTCTCGGCCTTCACGTACTGGAAGTCGGCCCGCATGATCAGCTTGTCGGTCATGTAGTGCCGGATGCTGGTCGACCAGTCGGTGGTCTGCGAGCTCTGCACGTTGTAGCGGTTGCCGACGGCGAACTGGATGCCCGGGCCCTGGTACATGCCGTTGGAATCGTCGCCCGGCTGGCCGCGCCAGCCGCCCAGGCGGATCGAGCCCTTGAGGAAGCGGCCGTTCTCGTCGTACAGGAAGCGGGTGCCCGGCATCGGGATCAGGCGGTTGGTGCGGTCGGCCAGGCCGTCGCCGCCGTCGTAGGCGTTGCCGAAGTAATTGGGGTCGCCGGTCCAGTTGTCGGTGTTGTTGGCCTCGCCGGCGCCGGCGTACTCCATGAAGTGCTCGCGCCAGGTCATGTCGTACTTGGAGGTGATGACCTGGGTGGAGATCTCGGTGTCGTCGTTCGGGCGCCACTGGAACGCGATCGCGCCGCCCTGGCGCTTGCGCTCGAAGTCGGTGCGGCGCCAGTTCACGCCGCCGGGAACGAACACGTGGTCGCGGTCGGTGCCTTCCAGCAGCAGGTCGCGCTGGCTGTCCGAGGGAACCCAGTTGTCGACTTCCCAGTCGTACACCCAGCCTTCGCCGTTGGGCAGGCCTTCCGGCTGCTCGGCCGGGGTGCGGCCGCGACGGGAGAACGGCTGGATCTGGATGCCGTCGGACTGGGTGGCCAGCTCGGAGTACGAAGCGTTGACCAGGAAGCCCATCTCGCCGACGCCGGTCTGCCAGCGGTCGGAGAACAGGAACGAGGCGGACGGACGCGCGTCCTTGGCCTTGTCGCCGTAGTTGACGTCGACGCTGCCGGCGATCTTGCGGCCCGGCTCGTCGAACGGCTTGCGGGTGCGCAGGTTGACCGTGCCGCCGAGGCCGCCCTCGATGATCTCGGCCGACGGGTTCTTGTACACGTCCACGCCGGCCATCAGCTCGGACGGGATCTCCTCGAAGCTCAGGCCGCGGCCGCCGTTGGCGCTGAACACGTCGCGGCCGTTCAGTTCGCCGCGCACGAAGGTCAGGCCGCGGATCATCACGCCACTGCCTTCGGCGGAGAAGTGGTCGGTATCGTCACGCGCCGCGAAACCGGTAACGGTCACGCCCGAAACGCGCTTCAGGGTCTCGGTGACGCTGCGGTCGGGCAGCGCGCCGATGTCCTCGGCGGTCACCGAGTCGATGATCTGTTCGGCGTCCTGCTTGATGTCCTGCGCGCGCATCAGGCTGCCGCGCAGGCCCTTCACTTCGACGGTCTCGAGATCGACCGCTTCGTTCGCGGGAGCGGGATCGGCCGTCGCCTGGGCCTGGGCCTGCAGGGCGACGGATGACAGCGCCAGGGCGATCCCCAGCGCCAGCGTGCATCGGTTGGTACGGAAAGACGCGTACGGCATGGCGCCGGCGCGGGCGGCGCGAAGGTGTTGCCTCGACATTGCAGTTCCCCTCCCAGAGACCTGTAAACGATCGACCAGCTTGTGTTTGGGTTGTGGACGGCGGCCGTGCGTGAGCTCCCCAGGCCGGACCGTCATCACAAAGGTAGCGCTAACATTCCAAAAAAAGAAGCACTTCATTCCCCCCCTACCTTGGTCGGGAGACGCACCCATCGGGGGAACCCCGAGGGAAACCGCTCAGCGGGCGCCCGCGGAATACAGCTCCTGGGCCGTGCCGCGCAGCGCTTCCAGCATCTTTTCCGCGGCCGGCGACAGCTGGTGGCCACGGCGGCGGACGATGCCGAACGATTCCATGCTCACCCCCAGCTCGAGCGGCAGGACCGCCAGTTGCTGCGCCTGCACATAGGGCGCCACCGCCTCCACCGGCAGCGCGGTGAGCAGATCGCTGGAGCGCAGCAGGTTGATCGTCACCGGCAGCGAGGAGGTCTCGACGGTACTGCGCGAGCCCACCAGGCCGCGCTCGAGGAACATCGTTTCCAGGCGCGCGCGCAGCACGCTGTCCGGCGGCGGCAGGATCCAGCCGTACTCCTCCAGGTCCGCGTGCGCGACCGCGGCGCGCCCGGCCAGCGGGTGGCCGGCGCGCACCACCACCGAATGCGGTTCGTCGGCCAGCGGTTCGAACACCAGCTCGGCGCCGTCCTCCGGATCCATGATCCGGCCGATGACCAGGTCCAGCTGGCCGTCCAGCAGCTTGGCCACCAGCGGCCGGCTGTAGTCCATCTCGATCCGCACCAGGATGTCCGGGTGCTGGCGCTTGACCGCGGCCACCGCCTGCGGGACCAGGTTGGTGCCCGGATTGACCACGGTGCCGATCGAGGCCTGGCCCATGCGCCCGTCGCGCAGCGCGGCGATCTCCTCCTGGGCGCGGCCGATCTCCAGCAAGGCGCTGCGCGCGCGCCGGATCAGCACCTGGCCGTACCATGTCGGCGCCACCCCGCGGGCATGGCGCTCGAACAGCGGCACGCCGAGCAGGCCCTCCATCTCGGCCAGCAGCTTCGATGCCGCCGGCTGGGTCATGCGCGCCGCCTCGGCCGCGCGCAGCACCGAGCCCTGCTCGTCCAGATGCATCAGCAGGAGCAGGTGCCGCGTCTTCAGCCGCGACGGATTGGACCAGTGCGCATGGTTGATCGGCTTTGCCATCTCCCCCTCCGGAGATCTATTCAGCATGGGAATAGATTACGGCGAAAATTTCATTTGCCCAACATAGCTGCCCGAGCGAGGCTACCGCCGCTCGAATCCACCCCTGCCCCGCACCATGGCGCGGCCGGGATTCGCGACGCCTGGGAGGAGGCCATGGCTGGTTCCACTACACCGCGGCGCGGAACGGAACCCGTGTCCGCTGCACCGTCCCGTTCGACGCCGCGTCCTGCGTGCGTGCCTGCGCATGACTGATCCGGCCTCGCCGTCGCCCGCCGACGGACACCCTGCCCGCCTGCCGTTCCGGCTGCCGCTGGTCGCGATCCTGCGCGGCGTCGGCGCGGACGAGGCCCGGGCACACCTCGGCGCGCTGGTCGACGAGGGCTACGACGCGATCGAGATCCCGCTCAATTCGCCCGACTGGGCGCGGGGCATCGCGGCTGCCGTGCAGGCATACGGCGACCGCGCCTGGATCGGCGGCGGCACCGTGCTGCGCCCGGCCGAAGTGGACACCCTGCAGGAGCTTGGGGCGCGCTTCATCGTCACCCCGAACACCAACCCGCTGCTGATCCGCCACGCCGTGGCGGCCGGGCTGCAGGTGGTCGCCGGCTTCGCCACCGCCAGCGAAGCCTTCGCCGCGCTCGACGCCGGCGCGCAGATGCTCAAGCTGTTTCCCGCCGCCACCTATGGCCCCGGCCACGTGCGTGCGCTGCGCGCGGTGCTGCCGCCGGTGCCGCTGTTCGTGGTCGGCGGCGTGAGCCCGGATGCGCTGGTCGCCTACCTCGCCGCCGGCAGCGACGGCGCGGGCATCGGCGGCGAGCTCTACCGCCCCGGCCAGGACGTCGAAACCACGCGCGCCAACGCGCGCCGGTTCCGCCTGGCCTTGCGCACGGCGTCGATGAAGGACCACGGATGAAGGACACCCGATGAAGGACACTCGATGAAGATCAGCCGCCTCACCACGTGGCATGCCGCGCCACGCTGGCTGTTCCTCAAGGTCGAGACCGACGAGGGCATCAGCGGCTGGGGCGAGCCGGTCGTCGAGGGGCGCGCGCGCACTGTCGAGGCGGCGGTGCACGAACTGGCCGAGTACCTGGTCGGGCGCGATCCGTCGCGGATCAACGACCTGTGGCAGACCCTGTACCGCGGCGGTTTCTATCGAGGCGGGCCGGTGCTCATGAGCGCCATCGCCGGCATCGACCAGGCGCTGTGGGACATCAAGGGCAAGGCCCTGGGCGTGCCGGTGTACGAACTGCTCGGCGGCCTGGTGCGCGAGCGCATGAAGACCTACCGCTGGGTCGGCGGCGACCGCCCGGCCGAGCTGGTTGAACAGATCCGCGGCTACCGCGAACTGGGCTTCGACACCTTCAAGTTCAACGGCACCGAGGAGCTGAAGCTGCTCGACAGCCCGCGTGCGGTCGACGCGGCGCTGGCGCGCGTCGCCGCCGTACGCGAGGCCTTCGGCGACAGCGTCGACTTCGGCATCGACTTCCACGGCCGCGTCGCCGCGCCGATGGCGCGCGTGCTGCTGCGCGAGCTGGAACCGTACCGGCCGCTGTTCGTCGAGGAGCCGGTGCTGCCGGAACAGGCCGAGTACTACCCGCGCCTGGCCGCGGCCACCCCGATCCCGCTGGCTGCTGGGGAGCGCATGTACTCGCGCTTCGAGTTCAAGCGCGTGCTCGAGGCCGGCGGCCTGTCGATCCTGCAGCCGGACCTGTCGCATGCCGGCGGCATCACCGAGTGCGTCAAGATCGCGGCGATGGCCGAGGCCTGCGACGTGGCCCTGGCCCCGCACTGCCCGCTCGGCCCGGTGGCGCTGGCCGCCTGCCTGCAGGTGGACTTCGTCGCCCACAACGCGGTGCTGCAGGAACAGAGCATCGGCATCCACTACAACCAGGGCGCCGACCTGCTCGACTACGTCCTCAACAAGGAGGACTTCGCCTGCGTCGACGGCGACATCGCCGCCCTGCCGAAGCCCGGCCTGGGCGTGGAAGTCGACGAGGACCGGCTGCGCCACGCCCATGCCAACCCGCCCGACTGGCGCAACCCGGTCTGGCGCCATGCGGACGGCAGCGTCGCGGAATGGTAGAAAGGCGGCAATGGAGCCCGCCGAACCCATAGCCCGACTGGTCGCCCCCTCGCGCTGCGCGCATGGCGAGGGCGTGCTGTGGTGCGAACGGCGCGGGATCGTGCTGTGGGTCGACATCGACGGCTCGCGGCTGTGGATGCACGCACCGGCCCGCGGCATCTCGCGCTGGTGGGTGCTGCCCGACCGCCCCTGCTGCATGGCCCTGGCCAGCGACGGCTCGCTGCTGCTGGCCCTGGCGAAATCGCTGCAGCGCGCGGACCTGGACGCGGCGCTGCGCGGGCATGGCGAACTGCCCCTCCAGTACCTTGCCGACGTGCAGGCCGACGAGCCGCGCACCCGCAGCAACGACGGCCGCGCCGATCGCCACGGCAACTTCGTGTTCGGCACGATGGACGAATCGGCAGGCAAGTCCGCGATCGGCGTCTTCTACCAGTACTCGGCGCGCCACGGCCTGCGCGTGCTGCCGTTGCCGCGCAGCGCGATCCCGAACTCGATCTGCTTCTCGCCCGACGGCCGCACCCTGTACTGGTGCGATTCCATGCAGCCGCTGATCCTGGCCTGCGACTACGACCCCGACGCCGCGCAGGTCGGCCCTTCGCGCGAGTTCGCCCGTGTCGACCTGGAAGGCGCCTCGCCCGACGGCTCCTGCATCGACGCCGAGGGCGCGCTGTGGAACGCGCAATGGGGCGGCGCGCGCGTGGTCCGTTACCGCGCCGATGGCAGCGTCGACCGCGTCGTGCCGATGCCGGTGCCGCAGCCGTCGTGCTGCGCGATCGGTGGCGAGGCGATGGACATGCTCTACGTGATCACCTCGCCGCAAGGGCTGGACCCCAGCGCGCGCGCGGCGGCGCCGGAATCCGGCAGCCTGTACGCGGTACCGCTCGGGCGCCGCCTGGGCCTGGCGGAAAGCCGGGTGGTGCTGCCGTGATCGCGGTCGACTGGGGCGGCAGCAGCCTGCGTGCGTACCGCCTGGCCGACGATGGACGCGTGCTGGAGCGCCGCCGCAGCGACGAAGGCGCACTGTCCTGCCAGGGCCGCTTCGGCCGCGTGCTCGCCGGCCTGGTCGACGGCTGGGACGATCCGCTGGTGGTGATGGCCGGCATGGTCGGCGCGCGCGGCGGCTGGATCGAAGTCCCGTACGTGCGCTGCCCGGCCGACGTCGGCGCGCTGGCCGCGGGAATGCTGCACCTGGACGGTTCCGCCGAGGCGCCGGGCCTGGCCGGCCGCGCGCTGTGGTGCGTGCCGGGCATGGCCGACCGCACCACCGCCGCCGGCGACGTGATGCGCGGCGAGGAGACCCAGGTCGTCGGCCTGGAGCCGGTGCTGGGCCCGGGCACGCACACGGTCTGCCTGCCGGGCACGCACAGCAAATGGGTGCAGGTGCGCGACGGCGCGATCGTGCGCCTGTCCACCGCGATGACCGGCGAGCTCTACGCGCTGCTGCGCGCGCACAGCATCCTCGGCCGCAGCATGGCCACCGGCGAGCCGCCGCTGGACCAGGCCGCGTTCGACGCCGGCCTGGCCTGCAGCGCCGATCCGGCCGGCGGCCTGCTGCACGACCTGTTCGGCGTGCGTACCGCCTTCCTGTTCAACCGTTTCCCGGCACCCGCCCTGCCCTCGTACCTGTCCGGCCTGCTGGTCGGCCACGAGCTGCAGGCGGCGCTGGCCGGACTGCCCGCGCCGGTGCACCTGGTCGGCAACGCGGCGCTGGTGGAGCGCTACGCGCACGCGCTGCAGGCACGCGGGGTCGAGGTGCTGCGCCATCCGGAAGAGCTCGCGGCGGCGGGCATCCACCGCCTGGCGCGGGCCCGCGGCCTGGCCTGATTGTCCCGGCAGGCACGGCAGGCGGCGGCTGGCTTAGAATATGCAGCCTGTTCCTGCCGCAACACACCGCCATGCCCTTCGTCGTCACCGAGAACTGCATCAAGTGCAAGTACACCGACTGCGTGGAGGTGTGCCCGGTCGACTGTTTCCATGAAGGCCCGAACTTCCTGGTGATCGACCCGGACGAGTGCATCGACTGCACCCTGTGCGAACCGGAATGCCCGGCCAAGGCCATCTATCCGGAAGACGACGTGCCGGCCGGCCAGGAGGCCTTCGTGGCGCTCAACGCCGAACTGTCCCGCGCCTGGCCGGTGATCACCGTGCGCAAGGAACCGTTGCCCGACGCCGCCGAGTGGGACGGCAAGCCGGGCAAGCTGCCGCTGCTGGAACGCTGAACCTGCGCGCGCCCCGTGCGCGACGCCTCCGTTCGACGGATACGAAAAAGGCGCCCCAGCGGGCGCCTTTTCCATTTGCTGCCTGGCGGCTGGATCAGCGCGCCAGCGCCGCCTGCACCGAGGTGATCGCCTTGAGCGCCGCCGGCGAAGTGGCCTGCACGCCGCGCGGATCGACCGCCGACACATAGGCGCCGTTCTGCACCGCGACCACGCGCACGAGGAAGTCGGTGCCTTCGTAGCTGACGTCGTAGGTACCCAGCAGCTGCGCGCGGCTGGAAATGGTCAGGCCTTCGATGCCTTCCAGCGCGGTGCCGACGCGGGCGAACACCTCGTCGCGGGTGCCTTCGACGGTGAAGCCGCTCGGCGAGGCCGCCGGCGCGGCGCCCGGCACCTGCTGCGCGGCCTGGCCAGCGGCCGGCGGCAGCGCCATCGCGCCGGAGGTGTCGGGGAGGTTCAGGTCCGGCGGCACTTCCAGCGGACGCGCTTCGGGGCTGAGCGCGTAGTCGCCCTTCGGCCCCTTGCGGAACCAGGAGCAGCCGCCCAGCGACGCGACCACGGTGAAGGCCAGGAGCACGCCCGCGGAGGCGCGGACAAGGCGGGAATACTGGGACATCGGCATAGCTCTCCGTTGATGGGTCAGGCCGCGAGCGGTTCGCGGCCGTGGTGTGCTTCGAGTTCGCGTACCAGCGCCACGATACGCGCGGCCTGCTCGTGGTGCTGCGCCGACAGCGGCAGCAGCGGCAGGCGCGGGCCATGGCCGTAGCCGAGGCGCTGCAGCAGCGCCTTGACCGGGGTCGGGTTCGGCTCGACGCCGCAGAATGCATGCAGCGGCGCAAGGCGCGCATCCCACGCCAGCGCGGCATTGGCGGCATCGCCGGCGCGGGCCAGGTCGCACAGGTGGCGGTAGGCCGACGGGGCGACGTTGGAGCCGACCGACACCAGGCCGTCCATGCCGGCCAGCATCGAGCGCGCGGCGCTGGCGTCGTCTCCGCCAAGCACGGCGAATCCCGGCGCGCGCAGCGCGACCAGCGCCTCGACCCGCGCCGGATCGGCCACCGCTTCCTTGATGCCGACGATGTTGCCGTGCGCGGCCAGCCCGGCCACGGTTTCCGGCAGCAGGTCCGAACCGGTGCGGCCGGGGACGTTGTAGAGCACCACCGGCAGTCCGCCCTGGTCGGCGACGGCGCGGAAGTGCGCCAGCATGCCGGCCTGGGTCGGGCGCACGTACGGCGGCACCACCACCAGCGCGGCATCGGCGCCGGCGGCCGCGGCGCGGCGGGTCCGGGCGACGGTGTGCGCGGTGCCCTGCTGCCCGGTGCCGGCCAGCACCGGCACCCGTCCGGCGACGGTTTCCACCGCCACCTGCAGCAGGGTGTCGTATTCGTCATCCGAGAGCATCGCCGCCTCGCCCGTGGAACCGGCCACGACCAGGCCCTGGACGCCGGCGGCCAGCTGCCATTCCAGCAGCCGGCGCCAGGCATCGAGGTCGGGCGCGCCGGACACCTCGAACGGGGTCGCAAGCGCGGTGATCAGGCCGGTGGGGTGCAAAGCGTTCCGCTCTGGTTTCGGCGGCTGGCGCGTGGCGCGGGCCGCTTTTCGGGAGCCCGATCATACTTGCGGCCCGAAAGCACGGGCAAGTATGCTGCCCACGAGGCACAGGCCCTCCGCGGCCCGCCATTCAGCCTAAGCAACACAATGCCGGAAGCCGACTTGACCGACACCCCGCCCCGGCCCTCGCCGAACGAGAACCACCTCCTGATCAACGCCTACACGACGCATCCGGAGTCGCCGCTGCTGGCGGTGACGCGGCGCATCGCCGACAGCGGCTGCAACCTCGTCGACGCGCGCCTGGCCACGGTCGGCCGCGACGTGTCGATGACGGCGCTGGCCACCGGTTCGTGGGACGCGGTGGCGAAGCTGGAAACCATGCTCGGCCGCCTCGAACGCGAGGAAGGCCTCAAGCTCAACTGGTACCGCACCGCCGCCAAGCAGGTGCAATCCAACCTGCTGCCCTACATCGTCGAGGTGGTGGCGGCGGACAAGCCGGGCATCCTGTTCCAGCTGGCGGACTTCTTCGACCGCCAGGGCATCACCATCGAGAACCTGCAGAGCACCCGCTACCGCGCCATGCAGACCGGCGCGGAGATGTTCTCGGCGCAGGTGACCATCGGCGTGCCGGCGAACATGCACATCGCCGCGCTGCGCGACGATTTCCTCGAGTTCTGCGACCACCTGAACCTCGACGCCATCATGGACCCGATGAAGTTCTGACCGCAGGAGGCCTCGTTGGAATTCGTCCTGTTCTTCATCGCCCTTGCACTCTTCGCGGCCCAGCAGAAGGAAGTGGCCAGCCTGAAGAAGCGGGTGGACGCCCTGGAGGCGGAACGCCGGGAGGCCGGCAACGCATGAGTACCGCCAGGCTCGACCGCGCCACGCTCAAGCTGCCGCTGGCCCTGTCCGGCGGCCGCACCGCCACCCTCGCCGACTACAAGGGCCGCTGGCTGGTGCTGTACTTCTACCCGAAGGACAGCACGCCCGGCTGCACCACCGAGGGCCTGGACTTCAACGCGCTGCTGCCGCAGTTCGAGGAACTCGGCGCCGATGTGCTGGGCGTGTCGCGCGACTCGGTTAAGTCGCACGACAACTTCTGCGCGAAGCAGGGCTTCCGGTTCCCGCTGGTCAGCGACGCCGACGAGGCGCTGTGCCGCGCCTTCGACGTGATCCACGAGAAGAACATGTACGGGCGCAAGGTGCTGGGCGTGGTCCGCAGCACCTTCCTGATTTCTCCCGACGGGCGCATCGCCCGCGAATGGCGCGGGGTCAAGGTTCCCGGCCATGCCCAGGCCG
Source organism: Pseudoxanthomonas suwonensis J47 (assembly GCF_000513955.1). GTDB lineage: Bacteria > Pseudomonadota > Gammaproteobacteria > Xanthomonadales > Xanthomonadaceae > Pseudoxanthomonas > Pseudoxanthomonas suwonensis_C. The sequence continues at coordinate 167,045 of NZ_AZUZ01000001.1, read as the reverse complement.
TGCTCGACGCACTGAAGGCCGAAGCCACGCAGTGACCGCCAACGCCGCCACTTCCCGCCGTCGTCCTGCCCCGCAGGCCGCGACGGCGCGCCCCTGTCCGGCCTCCGTGCGCAACGCGCACGCCGTGCCCGCCGCCGCCCCTCCCACCAGGAAGCCACGATGACCCGAGGCAAGCGCATCTACGTGCTGGATACCAACGTGCTGATGCACGATCCCACCGCGCTGTTCAAGTTCGAGGAGCACGACATCTACCTGCCGATGCAGGTCATCGAGGAACTCGACAACGCCAAGAAAGGCACGTCCGAGGCGAGCCGCAACGCGCGCCAGGTCAGCCGTTTCCTCAACGAGCTGGTCGAAGCCTCCGGCCTGGAGCGGATGGCCGACGGCATCCCGCTGCAGCAGCCCCAGGGCGTGCAGCTGCGCGGGCGGCAGAGCGGCGGCGTGCTGCGCTTCCAGACCGACCACTTCGAGGCCGGCAAGAGCTTCGGCGCGGTGATCCCGGACAACGCCATCCTCGGCGCGATCCTCGCGCTGAAGGAGCAGACCCCGCCGGAGATCCCGGTGGTGTTCGTGTCCAAGGACATCAACCTGCGGATCAAGGCGGCGATCGCGGGCATCGTGTCGGAGGACTACGAGAACGACCGCGCGCTCGACGACTTCAGCCTGCTGTTCACCGGCGCCACCGAGCTGTCGGAAGACTTCTGGAAGCGCCACGGCGACGACCTGCGCTCCTGGTCCGACCGCGGCCGCACCAGCTACGAGGTGGCCTTGCGCGAGGACGAGGACTGGTATCCGAACCAGTTCCTGTACCTGCCCGGCGAGGACGACGTCGAACTGCGCGTCACCCGCGTGGAGGACGGCAAGGCCACCCTGTCGCTGGTCGACGACTTCCGCGGCGGACAGCACGCGGTGTGGGGCATCACCGCGCGCAACCGCGAGCAGAACTTCGCGCTCAACGCGCTGATGGACCCGGAGATCGACTTCGTCACCCTGCTCGGCACCGCCGGCACCGGCAAGACCCTGCTGGCGCTGGCCGCCGGCCTGGCCCAGACCATGGACCAGCAGCGCTACCGCGAGATCATCATGACCCGCGCCACGGTCAGCGTCGGCGAGGACATCGGCTTCCTGCCCGGCACCGAGGAGGAAAAGATGACGCCGTGGATGGGCGCGCTCACCGACAACCTGGAAGTGCTCACCCACAACCAGGAAGGCGGCGCCTGGGGGCGTGCGGCGACCAACGACCTGCTCGCCTCGCGGATCAAGATCCGCTCGATGAACTTCATGCGCGGCCGCACCTTCCTCTCGCGCTACCTGATCCTCGACGAGGCGCAGAACCTCACGCCGAAGCAGATGAAGACGCTGATCACCCGCGCCGGCCCCGGCACCAAGATCGTGTGCCTGGGCAACGTGGAGCAGATCGACACCCCGTACCTGACCGAGACCACCTCGGGCCTGACCTACGCGGTCGACCGCTTCAAGAACTGGCCGCACAGCGCGCACATCACCCTGCGCCGCGGCGAACGCTCGCGCCTGGCCGACTTCGCCTCCGAGGTGCTCTGAGCAGCCCCCCCTCTCCCACCGGGGTGAGGCGGGATGTTTGCGCGCCACGGGCGCGCATGCCGTGGAACGCCCGCGTCCCATGGACGGGGGCGGGGTGCGGAGCGGGGGCCGAGGTGAGGGGGTGACAACCCGGCCGCGCCCCGATGCCCGCTTGGGCACGGCGCATGATGTTCAAAACATCACAAGCCACGCCTCAAACTTGCATACCCATGGCTGGAGGGGGACAATCCCCACCATGCTTACCGCTGCCCAGTTACGCGCCGCCCGCGCCCTGCTCGGCATCGACCAGCGCCAGCTGGCCGCGCTGGCGGGCGTGTCGCTGCCGACGATCCAGCGCATGGAAGCCAGCGAAGGCACCGTGCGCGGCGTCGTGGACACGCTGATGAAGGTGGTCGACGCGCTCGACGCCGCCGGCATCGAACTGATCGGCCCGGGCCAGCCCAGCCGCGGCGAAGGCCGCGGCGTGCGCCTCAAGGAGGCCGGTCGCTGACCATGGGCGTGCAGCTGCCTCGCTGGGTCTGGGTCGGCGCGGTGACGCTGGCGTGCATCGCCGGCATGGTCAACGTGATCGGCTACCTCGGCTTCGAGCACCAGGCGGTCAGCCACCTCACCGGCACCACCAGCCTGCTCGGCGCATCCCTGGCCAGCGGCAACTGGCGTTCAGTCGGCCATCTCTGGGCGGTGCTGATCGCCTTCAGCCTGGGCGCGACGCTCAGCGGCCTCATCATCCAGGACAGCACCCTGCGCCTGGGCCGCCGCTACGGCGTGGTGCTTTCCATCGAAGCGCTGCTGCTGGCCGGCTCGGTACCGATGTTCGAGAACCGGCAGATCCTCGGCGCGCTGCTGGCGTCCACCGCCTGCGGCCTGCAGAACGCGATGGTGACCACGTACAGCGGCGCGATCGTGCGCACCACCCACCTCACCGGCATGTTCACCGACCTGGGCATCGGCCTGGGCCATCTGCTGCGCGGCATGCCCTTGCCGATGCGCCGCCTCACCCTGAGCGGGCTGATCATCAGCGGTTTCCTCGGCGGCGGCATCCTCGGGGCCTGGGCGTTCCGCGCCTGGCATTACAAGGCACTGCTGGTCCCGGCCGCGCTCACCGGCCTGGCCGGCATCGGCTACGTCCTCTACCGCAACTGGACGATGCGCCGGTCGCGCCCGAAGCCGGCCGCGCGGGACCGCGCACGGGAACCGCTGCAACCACGCTGACCTCCGGGGGAGCCGATGGCGAGCACCGACGTACGCCAGTACCTGTCGCAGTTCGTACCCAAGCTCCACACCGCCCTGCGCGAGGGCTACGGCTGGAACGACCTGCGCGCCGACGCGGTGGCCGGCCTCACCGTGGCCATCGTGGCCCTGCCGCTGGCCATGGCCTTGGCGATCGCCAGCGGCACCACGCCGGAGAAAGGCCTGCACACGGCGATCGTCGCCGGCTTCCTGGTCTCGGCGCTGGGCGGTTCGCGGGTGCAGATCGGCGGGCCGACCGCGGCCTTCATCCCCGTGGTCTTCGTGGTGATCGGGAAATTCGGTTTCGGAGGACTGGTGCTGTGCACCCTGCTGGCGGGGCTGATGCTGATCGCCGCCGGCCTGCTGCGCCTGGGCACGTTGATGAAGTACATGCCGCAACCGGTGATCACCGGCTTCACCGCCGGCATCGCGGTCAGCATCTTCTCCAGCCAGGTCAAGGACGCACTGGGCCTGCGCATGGACGCGGTGCCGGCGGAGTTCATCCCGCGCTGGAGCGCCTACCTCGAACACCTGGCCACCACGCAACCGGCGACGGTGGCGCTGACCGTGCTGGGCCTGGCGGTGATCGTCGTGCAGCGCCGCTGGCGGCCGAACTGGCCGGGCTTCCTGCTCGCGCTGCTCGCCTGCACCGCGGCGGCGCTGGCATTCGGAATGCCGGTCGACACCATCGGCTCGCGCTTCGGCGAGCTGCCCTCGGCGCTGCCGGCGTTCGAGATCCCGCGCATCCCGTTCGAGCGCACGATGGAGCTGCTGCCCAGTTCGTTCACCATCGCCTTCCTCGCCGGCGTGGAATCGCTGCTGTCGGCGGTGGTGGCCGATGGCATGACCGGCGGCCGCCACCGCTCCAACGGCGAACTGGTCGCGCAGGGCGTGGCCAACGTCGGCTCGGCGCTGTTCGGCGGGCTGCCGGCCACCGGCGCGATCGCGCGCACGGCCACCAACATCCGCGCCGGCGCGCGCTCGCCGGTGGCGGGCATGCTGCACGCGCTGTTCCTGCTGGTGTTCATGCTGGTGCTGGCACCGCTGATGGGCCACGTGCCGCTGCCGGCGCTGGCCGCGGTGCTGCTGGTGGTGGCCTGGAACATGAGCGAGTACCAGCATTTCCGCCACACCCTGTCGGCGCCGTGGGGCGACCGCATCGTGCTGCTGGCGACCTTCGGCCTGACCGTGTTCTTCGACCTGACCGTGGCGATCCAGGTCGGCCTGGCCATCGCCACGGTGGTCTTCATGTACCGCATGGCCGAGAGCGTGGAGATCAGCGCCGGCATCCGCGCAGCGGACGACGAACTCGCCCCCGACGATCCGCGCCGCGCCGACGAACAGCAGCGCGAGCGCCTGCCGCCGGGCGTGGAGGTGTACCGGATCAGCGGCCCGCTGTTCTTCGGCGCGGCCAACCGCCTGGACAACCTGCTGGACACCTTCGTCGCGCCACCGAAGGTGCTGATCCTGCGCATGGGCCTGGTGCCGATCATCGACGCCTCCGGCGTGCACGCGCTGGGCAACCTGGCGCGGCGCTGCGCGCGCCGCGGCATCGTGCTGGTGGTATCCGGGCTGCAGGCCCAGCCCAACCGGGTGCTGGCGGAGATGGATTTCGGGGCGCTGCACGCGCAGGTGCGCTTCGCCTCCGACTTCGAGCACGCCCTGCGCCTGGCCGCCTCGCTGGCTGCGCACGCGCCGGGTACGCGCGGCGAGGCACAATAGGCCGATGACCCCATCGGCCACCCATACCCGCCCCGCCTCCGTCCTGACCATCGCCGGCTCCGATTCCGGCGGCGGCGCAGGCATCCAGGCGGACCTGAAGACCTTCGCCGCGCACGGCGTGCACGGCCTGTCCGCGCTGGCCGCACTGACCGCGCAGCACACCCGCGGGGTGACCGCGGTGCACGTGCCGCCGGTGGAATTCCTCGACGCGCAGCTCGACGCCTGCTTCGAGGACTTCGATGTGCGCGCGGTGAAGCTGGGCATGCTCGCCAGCGCCGCGGTGATCGAGACCGTCGCCCGCGCGCTGGAGCGCCACCGCCCGGCGCAGGTGGTGCTCGATCCGGTGATGATCGCCACCAGCGGCGCGCGCCTGCTCGAGGAATCCGCGCTGCAGGCGCTGCGCACGCGGTTGCTGCCGCTGGCTACGGTGGTCACGCCGAACCTGCCGGAAGCGGAGCTGCTGCTGGGCTGGAAGATCACGGACCTCGCCGCGATGTCGCAGGCCGCCGCGGCGCTGCGCGCGCTCGGCGCGCCGGCCGTGCTGCTCAAGGGCGGGCACCTGGCCGGCACCGGCGAGGTGGTCGACATCCTTGCCGACGCCGATGGCGAACAGCGCACCGCGCATCCGCGCCTGCTGCTGGAAGCGCACGGCACCGGCTGCACGCTCGCCTCGGCGGTGGCCGCCAACCTGGCGCGCGGGCTGCCGCTGCGTGCGGCCTGCGCGGCCGCGGTCGACTACGTGCATGCCGCGCTGCGCGGCGGCTACCGCCCGGGCAAGGGCGACGTCGTGGTGCTCGACCACTTCGCAACCCTGCCCGGCCGATGACCGTCGCCGCCCCGGAACTGTCCGTCGCCGCCGCCGACGGGCACCGCTGGATCCTCATCGGACGCAGGCCCGATGCGCCGCGCGCGCGACTGCTGTGGCTGCCCGCGCTGGGCGTGGGTGCGCGCCACTACCTGCCCTTCGCCGAGGCGCTGGCCGCGCACGGCATCGCCACCTACCTGCATGAGTGGCGCGGCAACGGCAGCAGCTCGCTGCGTCCATCGCGCGAAGTGGACTGGGGTTACCGCGAAATCCTGGCGCTGGACCTGCCAGCCAGCCTGCAGGCCCTGCGCGCCGACGACGCTTCGCTGCCGCTGGTGATCGGCGGGCACAGCCTCGGCGGCCAGCTGGCCTGCTGTTTCGCCGGGCAGCACCCGGAAGCCTTCGCAGGCCTCTGGCTGATTGCCGCCGGCACGCCGTACTGGCGCACCTTCCCGCCGCCACGCCGCTGGCTGCTGCCGCTGCTGTTCCGCTTCCTGCCCTGGCTGGCACGGCGCCAGGGCGTGCTGCCCGGACGCCGCCTGGGTTTCGGTGGCACCGAGGCGCGCGGCCTGATCGCGGACTGGGCGCGCGTGGGCCTGTGCAACCGCTACGCGGCCGCCGGACTGGAGGCCGACCTGGAAGCGGGAATGCGCCGCGTGCGGGCGCCGGTGACCGGCCTGCTGCCCGCGCACGACTGGCTGGCGCCCCGTGCATCCATGCAGGCCCTGGTCGACAAGCTGCCGGATGCACCGGCGCGCATCCTCGACCTCGACGAGGCCACCGCACCGCTTACCCCGGCCGGGCATTTCGCCTGGATGAAGCAGCCGGAAGAGGTCGCCAGGGCCTTCGCCGCAAGCGACCTGAAAAAATTTTCACCGGAATGTTGACGAACCTGAGTCCGACCAGCATAATTTCGCTCCTCACAGCGCGCCCGTAGCTCAGCTGGATAGAGTACCTGGCTACGAACCAGGCGGTCGGGAGTTCGAATCTCTCCGGGCGCGCCATTTTTTGAAGGACTGCCAACGGCAACGTCGGCAGTCTTTTTTTTCGCCCGGGATCCGCGCGACACCTTGTTGCGCCCCTGCGGAATATCGAGGCCAGCGCGATCCGCGCGCATCGACTGCCGCCGCACCGCGCGCACGCCACGCCTGCTGCATGCACGCAAGCCGTCGGCGATGATCCGCACAACCCGTCGTGCAACGCAGGCAGATGACCGGAACCGTTGGCAGGAGTGCCGAGCTGTCGCCATGCGGCCGCTACCGCTACCAGCTGGTGCGTACCTTCGCCGAGCCGATGCGGCTGCGGACCTGCACCTTCGTCATGCTCAATCCCAGCATCGCCGACGGTGAGGTCGACGATCCCACGATCCGCCGCTGCATGGGCTTCGCCCGGGCCTGGGGTTTCCACCGGCTGGTCGTCGCCAACCTGTTCGCGTGGCGCGCCACCTCGCCGCGCGACCTTTACGCCGCCGACGATCCCGTCGGCCCGGGCAACGACACGTGGATCCTGCAGGCCGCCGCGGCCAGCGAGCGCATCGTCTGCGCGTGGGGCATGCACGGCACCTGGCGCGGACGCGGCGCCGACGTCGCCCGCCTGCTTCGCGATGCCGGCCATCGGATCCACCACCTGGGACTCACCCGCGACGGCGAGCCCCGCCATCCGCTGTACCTGGGCGGCGACGCCCGGCCACGCGAATGGAGGCCGACGAAGGCGGCGCATGCATGACACGCATGCATCGGAAGGCGATGGCCGCGCGCGACGCAAGCAGCCGGAACCCGCACAGCCACAAACATCGCAGGCCGCAGGCCTTGCCCGCCTCCGCGTCCCGTCGCCGGTTCGCGGAAGCACGGCCGGAAAACACGAAAGCCCGCATCGCTGCGGGCTTTCGCATGAACTGGCGGAGTGAGAGGGATTCGAACCCTCGATAGAGCTTTTGACCCTATACTCCCTTAGCAGGGGAGCCCCTTCGGCCTCTCGGGCATCACTCCGGGATCTGGCGCCGCGACGTGTCCGTCGCGGGCCGCGCAAGGATACCGTCTGGGCCGTTTCGCGGCAAACGTTTTTGTCGACTCAGGTGGACTGGTCGGGTTCACCACCGCTGGACGGCGCCTCGCCGCGCTGGATCCGCTGGTAGATCTCCTCGCGGTGCACGGAAACGTCCTTGGGCGCGGTGATGCCGATGCGCACCTGATTGCCCTTCACCCCAAGCACGGTGACGGTGATCGAATCTCCGATCATCAGGGTTTCGCCTACGCGGCGGGTCAGAATCAGCATTGTCTTCTCCATGGCGCCGGCGTGCCTTCGCCGGCTGCGCAGGTCCAGGGTGGGCCATGCGCGTCCAACCAGCAGCGTACGGAAACAACCGGCTGATCGTACTGCCGTCGCCATCGGACCGGCAAGGCCCGATGGTGACGGTCGTTAAGGGGGCGCGCGGTCAGTGCAGGCGTTCGCCTACCCAGGCGGGAACGTCCTGGAGCGCAAGGGCAAGGGCGGGCCCGTCCTCGCCACCACCCTGGGCGAGATCCGGGCGCCCGCCGCCCTTGCCTCCGATACGACCGGCGACATGGGCGAGAAGTTCGCCGGCCTTGACCTTGCCCGTTGCGGATCCGTTCACGCCCGCGACGAGCGCGGCCTTGCCGCCCTGGGCACCGGCGAGCAGCACCACGGTGTCGCCCAGCTGCTGCTTGAGGCGGTCCACCGCCTCGCGCAGGCCCTTGGCGTCCATGCCTTCCAGGCGCGCGGCCAGGACCTTGATCCCGCCCACGTCCACCGCGGACGCGGCCAGGTCGGCGGCGGCACTGCTGGCCGCCTTGGCCTTGAACGATTCGATCTCGCGCTCGAGGCGACGCACGCGCTCGGCCAGCGCACGGGCCTTGTCGGCCACGTCGGCGCGGCTCCCGCCGAGCACCGCGGCGGCCTCGTCGAGGCTGCGGCTCTCGTTGGCCACGTAGTCCAGCGCGCCCTGCCCGGTCAGCGCCTCGATGCGGCGCACGCCGGCGGACACGCCGCCTTCGGACACGATCTTGAACAGGCCGATCTCGCCGGTGCGGCCCACGTGGGTACCGCCACACAGCTCGACCGACTCGCCCATCTTCACCACGCGCACGCGTTCGCCGTACTTCTCGCCGAACAGCGCCATCGCGCCCATGTCCAGCGCCTCCTGGATGCCCATCTGCTGGATCACCACCGGATGGTTGGCGCGGACCTCGTCGTTGACCATGCGCTCGATGCGCTCCAGCTCCTCGGCCGCGACCGGCTGGAAGTGGGAGAAGTCGAAACGCAGGCGGTCCGGCGCGACCAGCGAGCCCTTCTGCGCCACATGGGTGCCGAGCAGGCCGCGCAGCGCGCCATGCAGCAGGTGGGTGGCCGAATGGTTGAGCACGGTGTTGGCGCGGCGCGAGGCGTCGACCGAACCGGAGAGCACGTCGCCGATCTTCAGCGAGCCCTCGGCGACGCGGCCGACGTGGCCATGGAACTGGCCGGCGAACTTCTGCGTGTCGGACACGTCGATGCGCACGCGCGGCGCCTCGAGCGTGCCGGTGTCGCCGACCTGGCCGCCGGACTCGGCGTAGAACGGAGTGCGATCGAGCAGGACGATGACCTCGTCGCCGGCGGCGACCTCGTCGACCGGGCGGCCGTCGCGCAGCAGCGCCACGACCTTCAGGCCGTCGGCCTGCAGCTGGTCGTAGCCGAGGAAGGCGGTCGGCTGCAGCGTGGCGACCAGTTCGGCCGGCAGCTGCACGCCGCCGCCGAACTTGCCGGCGGCGCGCGCGGTCTCGCGCTGCTGCTCCATCGCCGCCTCGAAGCCGGCCATGTCCACGGTCATGTCGCGCTCGCGCGCCATGTCAGCGGTCAGGTCGACCGGGAAGCCGTAGGTGTCGTACAGGCGGAACACGTCGGCGCCGGGGATGACGCCGCCGGTCGCGCGCGCGGCGACCTCGTCGAAGATGCGCATGCCCGAGTCGAGCGTCTCGGCGAAGCGCTCCTCCTCGGCCTTCAGCGCGCGCTCGACCGTGTCGCGCGCGGCCGGCAGCTCCGGATAGGCCTCGCCCATCTGCGCAACCAGCTCGCCGACCAGCTTGTGGAAGAACGGCTGGCGCACGCCCAGCATCCAGCCGTGGCGCAGGGCGCGGCGGATGATCCGGCGCAGCACGTAGCCGCGACCCTCGTTCGACGGCAGCACGCCGTCGACGATCAGGAACGAGCAGGCGCGGATGTGGTCGGCGATCACGCGCAGCGACTTGTTCTCCAGGTCGCCGGTGCCGGTCAGCTCGGCGGCCTTGCGGATCAGCGCCTGGAACAGGTCGATCTCGTAGTTGGTGTGGACGTGCTGCAGGATCGCCGCCAGGCGCTCCAGGCCCATGCCGGTGTCCACGCACGGCGCCGGCAGCGGCACCAGGGTGCCGTCGGGCTGGCGGTCGAACTGCATGAACACCAGGTTCCAGATCTCGATGAAGCGGTCGCCGTCCTCGTCGGGCGAACCCGGAGGACCGCCGGCGATGTGCTCGCCGTGGTCGTAGAAGATCTCGGTGCACGGGCCGCATGGGCCGGTGTCGGCCATCTGCCAGAAGTTGTCCGAAGCGAACGGCGCGCCCTTGTTGTCGCCGATGCGGATGATGCGGTCTTCCGGAATGCCGACCTCGTCGCGCCAGATCGCGTAGGCCTCGTCGTCGGTGTGGTAGACCGTCACCAGCAGGCGCTCGGCCGGCAGCTTCCACACCCCGGTCAGCAGCTCCCACGCCCAGGCGATCGCTTCCTTCTTGAAGTAGTCGCCGAAGGACCAGTTGCCCAGCATCTCGAAGAAGGTGTGGTGGCGCGCGGTGTAGCCGACCGAGTCGAGGTCGTTGTGCTTGCCGCCGGCGCGCAGGCAGCGCTGGACGTCGGCCGCGCGCACGTAGCTGCGCTTCTCCGCGCCCAGGAACACGTCCTTGAACTGGACCATGCCCGAGTTGGTGAACAGCAGGGTCGGGTCGTTGCCCGGCACCAGCGGCGCGGAGGGCACGATGGTGTGGCCCTTGCCCTTGAAGAATTCGAGGAAGTCGCTGCGGATGCGGGCAGTCGTGTACGGGGTGGTGGGGGTCATCTGGCTTTCGCTGGGGACGGGTCCGGCCGGGACGGCACGGCGGCGCGCCCGGAGGGACGGGAAATCAACCTGCAAAGGGTATCAGAGCGGGCCCATCCGCCGGCGGACCGGGGTAAACAGGCATCGGCCGCCTGGAACCCGCATGGCCTTTCCGGCCTCATCGCCCCTGACCGGGCGGTCAGTCGTCCGGGTCCCAGCGGGTGGCCGCGCGGATGCTGTCGCCGTCGAAGCCGCGCCGGGCCAGCAGGTCGGCGGCCTTGCGGCGCTGGGCCAGGTCGGCCGGGCCTTCGGGGCCGAAGCGGCGGCGCACCAGGTCGCGGGCGATTTCGGTCCAGTCGCCCTCGAAACCGTCCAGGGCCGCGGCCGCCACCGCGCCGCCCAGGGCATGGGTGCCCAGCTCGGCGCGGATGTAGAGCGGACCGTAGCCGGCGTTGGCCCGGCTGCGGACCAGGAACTCGGCGAAGCGGGCATCGTCCTGCCAGCCCTCCCCGGCCAGGCGCTCCACCGCGCTGGCGGCTTCCTCGGCATCGACGCCACGGGTGGCCAGCTTGCGGGTGAGCTCCTTGCGCGAATGTTCGCGCCGCACCAGCAGGCCCAGCGCCCGCTGCACCGGGGTCTGCAGCGTACGTGGCTTGCGGCGGGAGGGTTCGGACATCGACTGGAAACGGCGGATCGGGAACGCGGGCCTACTGGTGCGGGCGCGTGGCACGACGGGAGCTCGCACCCGCAGAGGAAGCGGCCCGGGAAGCGGATTTTGCCCTGGGTGGCGGCAGCGCGGCCACGGTGGTGCGCAGCAGGCGCCGCAGCAGCTCCGGGTCGTCGAGCGCATCGTCGACCACGAACCATGGACGCGCGCCCGGATACGGCGGCGCCTCGAGCACCGTCGCCAGCAGTTCGCGGGCTGCCCCGGTGGGCTTGAGGAACAGCATGTTGTCCGCGGCCACCGCCACGAACACTCCGTCCAGATAGAGCCCGAACTCGCCGAACATGCGTCGGGACGCCAGTGCATCGCCCAGCCCGGCCTGCTCGAGCACGTAGTCGACGAAGTGCTGGTCAGTAGCCATCGCAAGTCCGGTCAGGGCGTTCTGCTGGAAGTGTGCGCCGTCCGTGGCGCCTGCCCATCCTGGCTTCCAAGACCGTCCCCCGCCGGCGCGCCACTGACTTCACGCCGGCAGGGGACGGGATACACGGGCCTCGACTCAGTCGTCGTCGCCCTCGCCTTCGTCGCGCGATGCTTCCGCCGGCTGGAACTTCTCGCGCAGCTCGGCTTCGATCTTCGCGGCCACGGCAGGGTTCTCGCGCAGGTACTGGCGGGCGTTGTCCTTGCCCTGGCCGATGCGCTCGCTGCCATAGCCATACCAGGCGCCGGACTTCTCGACCAGCTTGGCCTCCACGCCCATGTCGATCAGCTCGCCTTCGCGGCTGATGCCCTCGCCGTACAGGATCTCGGTGACGATCTGCTTGAACGGAGGCGCCAGCTTGTTCTTGACCACCTTGATCTTGGTCTGGTTGCCGATGATCTCGTCGCCCTTCTTGATCGAGCCGATGCGGCGGATGTCCAGGCGCACCGAGGCGTAGAACTTCAGCGCGTTGCCGCCGGTGGTGGTTTCCGGGCTCTGGCCCGGCATCATCACGCCGATCTTCATGCGCAGCTGGTTGATGAAGATCACCAGGGTATTGGAGCGCTTGATGTTGCCGGTCAGCTTGCGCAGGGCCTGGCTCATCAGGCGGGCCTGCAGGCCGGGGAGCTGGTCGCCCATCTCGCCCTCGATTTCGGCCTTCGGGGTCAGCGCGGCGACCGAGTCGACGACCAGGATGTCGACCGCGCCCGAGCGCACCAGCATGTCGGCGATTTCCAGCGCCTGCTCGCCGGTGTCCGGCTGCGACAGCAGCAGGTCGTCGACGTTGACGCCCAGCTTGGCGGCGTAGACCGGGTCCAGCGCGTGCTCGGCGTCGATGAAGGCGGCGGTGCCGCCCTGCTTCTGGCACTCGGCGATGGCCTGCAGGGTCAGGGTGGTCTTGCCCGAGGATTCCGGCCCGTAGATCTCGACCACGCGGCCCTTCGGCAGGCCACCGATGCCCAGGGCGATGTCCAGCATCAGCGAGCCGGTCGGGATGACCTCGACCGCCTCGATCGCGCGGTCGCCCATGCGCATCACCGAACCCTTGCCGAACTGCTTGTCGATCTGGCTCAGGGCGGCGGCAAGGGCGCGCTTCTTGTTCTCGTCCATCTGGGTTGTCCTCGGGTGTCAGTGGTGTGTTGCGAAGTCTGCGGCGGCCTGGTCGCACAGGCTGCGACGGCCGCCGACGGAATCAAAACTAGTTGCGCCGCCGGGACCCGGCCATCGCCGCGCGCCGCGCCTCGATGTCGGAAAACGCCGCGCTGGTGTGCCCCGCCGCCATCAGCGGTTGGGCCGGACCAGGCCGCAGTACAGGCCTTCGATGGCGAAGTCCTGGTCAGGCAGCACTTCGATCGGCGCGTAGTCCGGATTGCGCGGCAGCAGGCGGATGCGGTCCTTGCCGATCTTCAGCAGCTTGACCGTGATCTCCTCGTCCACCCGCGCCACCACGATCTGCCCCGAACGCGCCTCGCGGGTGCGGTGCACGCCGATCAGGTCGCCGTCGAAGATGCCCTCGTCGCGCATCGAATCGCCCTGCACCTTCAGCAGGTAATCCGGCGCCGGCGAGAACAGCACGCGGTCCAGGACCACGAAACTCTCGGCCATGTCGGCCGGGACGTCGGCGCCGATCGGGGCGCCGGCGGCAACCCGGCCCAGCACCGGCAGGCGCAGGGCGTCGTCATTCGAGGCTGCCGCCAGCGCAAGCTCGGCCTGCGGCGGCACAGGTGCCACCTTCAGGCGGATGCCGCGGGCGCGCCCAGGCAGGCGCTCGATTGCCCCGGCGGCCTCCAGCGCCTCCAGGTGGTACTGCGCCGCACGCACCCCCTTGAAGCCGAAGGCGCGGGCGATCTCGGCCTGCGAAGGCGGCATGCCCTCGGCTTCGATGCGCTCGGCGATCAGGGCCAGGATGGCTTGCTGGGTATCGGTCAGGTCCATGGTTAGTAGTATTACTACTAACCGGCCCGGCGACGCAAGCCGCTTGACTCCCAGGTAAATTGTTTTATGTTTTAGATAAATTCCATTACCCCGGAGTTGCAGATGGAGCAGGTGCGCTCTCTCGAGGACAACGTCCGCGGCCACGGCCGCAACCTCCGTCGGGTGGCCCTGGCCGCCGGCGTCGCCCTGGCCGCCTACCTGCTGTGGGCGGTGGGCATGCTCTCCGGCACCGAGGCCGCCGATGACGTCCGAAGCATCGTCTGACCGGCCCTGGCCGCCATCGCGGGCCAGGAGAATGTCCACCACGGAGGTTTCGAACATGCGCGCCGAAAACAGGATCCGCCGCCACGGCTACCACCTGATGTCGCTGGCTTCGGTCGGCATCTTCTGCGTCGCCCTGTTCGGGCTGTTGCTCATGGGCCTCCCCTGGCTCTCCGACTGGCAGCCCCAGGCGACGACCTGGAGCAGGGTCGCCCATGTCGAGTGGGGCCTGATCCGGGACATGGGCACTACCGGCCGCAGGCTGCTGAGCCTCGCCTTCGCCCTGTGGACGCTGGGCTACCTGCTTCCGCTGGTCGCACTGCGCCGGCTGGGCTCCGCGCTGCACCGCCACGAGGCGCTGAGCCGGCCGGTGGCACGGGCTTTCGCGTGGCTGGCGCACTCGCTGCCGGCGTACGCGCTGCTCGTCCTCGCCCAGGAGCTGCTGGTAGCCGTGGCCTGCGAGATCGAAGGCGTGCGGCAGATCCACGTCGAAGCCGACTTCGGCGGCGTCTACCTGTTCCTGGTGGCGTGCCTGTGCCTGTACAGCGTCGCCCACCTGATGCGCCTGGCCACCGAGGCCGCCGACGACGCGCGGAGCATCGTCTGATGCCGATCGTGGTCAACCTCGACGTGATGCTGGCGCGGCGCAAGATGAAGTCGAAGGAGCTGGCCGACGCCATCGGCATCAGCGAGACCAACCTGTCGCTGTTGAAACAGGGCCACGTCAAGGGCGTGCGCTTCGCCACGCTGGAAGCGATCTGCCGGGTGCTCGACTGCCAGCCCGGGGACCTGCTCGAGTACCGGCCCGAAGACTAGGCCTCCTGCGATCTGCCCCGCTGGCCGGGCCCGCCGCGGGAAGCGGCACCGGACCTGGCCAACCGGGCTGACGGGAGCGCCCCCTAGCCTTTCCCGCTGCGCCAGATCGACAGCAGGATCCACAGCCCGGTCAGGCCAGCGCCGATGAAGCCCATCACCCCCAGCGCCAGCAGCCAGCGGCTGGGCACGCCGCCGCCGGCGCTGTGCATCACGATCGACGAGCCGATCACCAGCGCGGCGGTGACCACGCCCATGGTCAGGCGGTTGGCGGCGCGGTCGACCTGGTCGCCGAAGGCCTTCAGCGAGGTGACCTCCATCTGCATGTGCAGGCGTCCGCGCCGGGTCATGCGCAGCAGCCGGCGCAGTTCGCGCGGCATGTCGCCGGCCAGCTCCAGCGCGTCGAGCACGCCGCGGCGTCCGCGCCTGAGCAGCGCGCGCGGCGACCAGCGCTTCAGCAGCACCTGCTCGACGTAGGGCTTCGCCGCGCCGGCCATGTCGAAGTCCGGGTCCAGCTGCCGGCCCATGCCTTCCAGGGTTAGGAAGGCCTTGATCATCAGCGCCAGGTCCGGCGGCAGGCTCAGCCCGTGCTCGCGCAGGATCGCGGTCACGTCCGACAGCATCAGGCCCATGCGCAGGTCCTTAAGCGGGACCCCGCGGTACTGGTCGACGAAGGCGCCGACGTCGCCCTGCAGCCGCGATTCGTCGACCTCGCCGCTGCCCTCGGCCCAGTCCATCAGCACGTCGGCCACCGCTTCCGGTTCGCGCGCGACCAGGCCGTGGAGAAGCTGCACGATCTGGAAACGGCGCTGGTCGGAGATGCGCCCGACCATGCCGAAATCGATCACGCCGATGCGCCCGCCCGGCATGTAGAAGATGTTCCCCGGGTGCGGATCGGCGTGGAAGAAGCCGTCCTCGAGCACCATCTTCAGCACGATGTCGGCGCCGGTGCGGGCCAGCGCGGCGCGGTCCATGCCGGCCGCGTCGACCGCGGCCAGGTCGGTGCCTGGAATGCCGTCGAGCAGCTGCTGCACGTTGAGCCGCTCGCAGGTCCACTGCCAGTACACCTTCGGCACCACGATGGAATCGTTGCCGGCGAAGTCGGCGGCGATGCGCTCGGCGTTGCGGCCCTCGCCGGCGAAATCCAGCTCGCGGCGCAGCGACAGGCCGAACTCGTGCACGACCTGGGTCGGGCGGTAGCGGCGCAGGTCCGGCGCGCGCGCCTCGACGATCTCGGCCAGGCGCGCCAGCAGGCGCAGGTCGGCCTCGACCAGGTCGCGGATGCCCGGGCGGCGGATCTTCAGCACGACAGGGCTGCCATCGGCCAGCCAGGCGCGATGCGCCTGCGCCAGCGAGGCGGCCGCCAGCGGCGCCTCCTCGATGCGGGCGAACACCTCGGTGGGATCGGCGCCGAGGTCCTCGACCAGCTGCGGACGGATCTGCTCGAACGGCAGCGCCGGCACGGCGTTCTGCAGCTTGCCCAGCTCGGTGGTCCATTCCGGCGGCAGCAGGTCCACGCGCGTGGCCAGCACCTGGCCGAGCTTGACGAAGGTCGGGCCCAGCTCCTCCAGCGCGCGGCGCACGCGCACCGGCGGGGCCATGTGCGCCATCGCCTCCGGGTCGCGCCAGTGCAGGATGCGGCCGGCGCGTTCCAGCGCCCCGGCCATGCCGATGCGCCGGACCATGTCGCCGAAGCCGTAGCCGACCAGGACCGAGGCGATCTGCTGCAGCCGGCCCAGGTCACGGACCGTGCCCAGGGTCTCCCACATCAGGCGCCCTCCCCCGTCCGGCCCGCCGCGCGCAGGTTCATGGCAGCAGTTCCCCGATGCCAAGCAGCGCCTGGCCGACGGTCTGCCGGCGCACCGCCTCGCGGTCGCCGTCGAAATGGAACAGCTGCGCGCGCGCGTAACCGCCGCGCCGCTTCCACGCGATCCACACCGTGCCCACCGGCTTGCCGGGGCCGCCGCCGCCCGGGCCGGCAATGCCGGTCACGGCCACCGCCACGGTGGCGCCGGAATGGACCAGCGCGCCGGAGACCATCTCGATCGCGGTCTCGCGGCTCACCGCGCCGTGTTCCTCCAGGGTCTGCGGATGCACGCCCAGCAGCGCCTGCTTGGCCTCGTAGCTGTATACGACCATGCCGCAGTCGAACCAGTCCGAGGAACCGGCGATGTCGGTGAGGCATTTGGCGATCCAGCCGCCGGTGCAGCTTTCGGCGGTGACCAGGGAATCGCGCGCGGCACGCAGGCGGTCGCCCAGGAGCTGTGCCTGTTCGCGCAGCTGCGCGTCGGTGGGAGTGGACATCGGCATCCGGAAGTGGGGGCTCGCCGCGAGTTTTATCCCAAACCGCCGCGCCTGTCTCCCGGATGGACCAGGGGGCCGCACTCGGCGCCCCCTGGTCGTTGCCTGCGCGGGCGCCCTCAGTAACGCGCGCGGAAGGTCACGCCGTACATCCTCGGCGCACCGAGGAAGGCGTTGTACGTGTTGAGCGGGTCGTTGGGCACGTTGCTGGCCACCTGCAGCGGACCGTCGAAGCCCACCTGCACGTACTCGGCGTCGAACAGGTTGGTCGCCCACAACTCGAACATCCAGCGCTGGTCGCGCGCGCCGAAACCGAGCCGCGCGTTGGCCACGGTGAAGGCGTCCTGCTGCTTCTCCACGTCCAGGTCGGAGCCGGTGTTGTACTCGGACGTGTACTTGGCGCCGAGGTTGAAGCGGCCGACCAGGTCGCTGCCGAAGTCCCACTCGTAGGTCACCGAGGCCGAGCCGGACCACTTCGGCGCGAAGCTCATCTGCGCGCCGGGCAGCTTGTACAGCGCGCCGGTGGGCTCGACGAAGTCCGCCCCCGGGATGTTCCTGCCGTAGCGGGTGTCGGCGTACATCAGGCCGCCCAGGAACAGCAGCCCCGTCACCGGCTGCCACAGCAGCTCGGTGTCCACGCCCTTCGACACCACCTCCGGGATGGCGCGCACCACGAAGCTGGTGCCGAGGAAGCTGTTGAGCTGGAAGTCCTCGTACTTCTGGTAGAACAGCGCGGCGTTGAACAGCAGGTTGCCGTCGGCCCAGGTGGTCTTGGTGCCCAGCTCGTAGCTGTCGACGAACTCGGCCGGGAACGAGGTGTCGTCTGCCGGCAAGATGCCCGCGGTGCCGGTCGAGGTGCCGTCGGCCGACTGCACGCGATCGAGGTTGAAGCCCCCGCCCTTGTAGCCGCGCGCGACCGAGGCGTAACCCATCACCTGCTCGCTCCAGCGGTAGGCCGCCTTGACCGTGCCGGACCATTCCTTCTCCTCGCTGGCCTGGTGCACGCTGCGGCCGTCGTGGAGCACGTTGGTCCACGGCAGGCACATGCGCCCGGCGATCGCCGGCACCGCCACCGGCAGCAACTGGGCCAGGATCGCCTGCTGGGTCGGCCCCGGCAGCGAGGCGAAGCCGTTGATGCGCTGGGCGATTGCCGCGCCGACGCGGCCGGTCGGGTTGGCCAGGGTCGCGGCGCAGCCGGCGCTGCCGTTGGGGTTGCTGTAGGCCGAGTCGAGGGTCTTCTTCTCGCGGGTGTAGCGCAGGCCCAGGGTCAGGTCGAGCGCATCGGTGGCGTGCCAGGTGTTGTTGGTGAACAGCGCCGTGCTCTTGGCGTTCTGCTCGTGGTAGTCCAGCGCGCCCAGCCCGGCGAAGTTGGTCCCGAACGGACGCCCCGACACCTGCGACAACAGCAGTGCCGGGTTGGAGGTGTCCACGGTGAGGCCCATCGGCGCCAGCGCCGCGGCCATCTGCCCGAGCAGCTGCGAGCCGACCAGGGTGGACAGGTACGGCTCGTAGCCGGCGCCGACTCGGTAGCTCTCCCGGCGGGTGAGGTCCTCGTCCGAATAGAACAGGCCGACCATCCAGTCGACCGAGTCGGTGGAGCCGGTCAGGCGCAGCTCCTGGCTGAAGGTCTCGAAGCCGCTGAACGATTCGTTCTCGTCGGCGTTGCGGTAGATCAGGTCGGCGGTGCTGAAGTCGTAGTCCAGGCCGTTGATGGCCTGCCAGTCGCGCCAGGCGGTGATCGAGGTCAGGGTCGCGCCCCCGAGGCCGATCCCGCCCCAGTCGACCTGCACCGAGATGCCCTTGTCCTTGATGTCCTGCTCGGTGCTGCGGTTGCTGTAGGCGACCCGGTCGAACGGATCGTCGCCCGGTGCGGCGATCGCCTTGCCGCCGCCGGCCACCGCGTTGATGATCGCCGAGGTACCGCCGACCGTGGTCTGCACCGCCGTGCAGCAGTTCTCCTCGCGGCTGGTGAAGTCGGTGCTGACCAGGATCTCCAGGTCCTCGGCCGGCTCCAGCAGCAGCTTGGCGCGCAGGGTGTGGAAGTTCTGGTCGTAGTCGTCGGTCTCGCGGCGCGGGCCGTTGCCGGTGCGCACGTCCATCCAGCCGTCGCGGCTGCGCTTGGCGGCGTAGATGTTGAAGGCGCTGTTCTCGCCGATGGCGTCGTTGTACGCGCCGGACACGCCCCAGGCGCCGTAGTTGCCCACGGTGATCTCGCCTTCGGCGCTCTGGGTGAAGCTCGGGCGGCGGGTAACCACGTTGATCACGCCCGCCGAGGTGTTCTTGCCGAACACCGTGCCCTGCGGGCCCTTCAGCACCTCGATCCGTTCCAGCTGGCCGAGGTCGCCGAAGCCGACGCTGTTGCGCGGCCGGTACACGCCGTCGATCACCACGCCCACCGAGGATTCCAGGCCGACGTTGTCGCCGACCGTGCCGATGCCGCGGATGCGCGCGGTGGTGATCGCCTCGCTCTGGGTACTGGTCACGGTCATGCCGGGGACCAGGATCTGCAGGTCCTTGATGTCGCTGATGCCGGTGTCGCGCAGCAGCTGCTCGGAGATCGCGGTGACCGAGATGGGCACGTCCTGCAGCGCTTCCTCGCGCTTCTGCGCGGTGACCGTCAGGCCGGCCAGGGTGACCGGTTCCTCCTTCGCCGGTGCTGCGGCCTCCTGTGCGCCCGCCGGCAAGGCGGCGATGAGGCTCAGCGCGGTGGCGACGGCGATTGCGAGTCCGGTGTGTTGCAGGCTTGCACAGGCCATGATCCCCTCCCCTTCAGGTGATGCATCTGGTGGTGTCGTGCTGCTGCGGAACGGCCCTGGTGGGCCAGGCGGTGTTGCCTCCGAGGTGTGACGGAATACGTGAAACGTAAGGGCGACGTTAAACCGCCCCTGCACCTGGCGCATTTTGCACTGCGGCGATACGCCGGCAAGTGTTTCGGGATGGAGGCCCGGCGACCTCAGCCTGCGGCATGGCCGCAGCCGGGATCACCGCAGCCGTCGTCGCGCCCGGCCTCCATCTGCAGGGTCACGTGGCGGATGCCGTGGCGCTGCTCGAGCAGCCCGGCCAGGCCGCGGCGCACCTCCGAGGCGTCGGTGCCAGCCACCACCACGACGTGCGCGGTCATCGCCGGGGTACGCGAGGCCAGGGCCCAGACGTGCAGGTCATGGATGCCTTCCACGCCCGGGTGCGCGCGCAGGTCGGCGTCGACCGCGGCCAGGTCCAGGCCGTGCGGCACGCCTTCCATGAGCACGTTCAGCGCCTCGCGCACCAGCACCCAGGTGCGCGGCAGCACCCACAGGCCGATCAGCACAGCCAGCACCGGGTCGACCCACAGCCAGCCGGTCCAGCGGATCAGCAGCGCGGCGATCACCACCGCCAGCGAGCCGAGCATGTCGCTCCAGAC
Organism: Pseudoxanthomonas suwonensis J47; assembly: GCF_000513955.1. Taxonomy (GTDB): domain Bacteria; phylum Pseudomonadota; class Gammaproteobacteria; order Xanthomonadales; family Xanthomonadaceae; genus Pseudoxanthomonas; species Pseudoxanthomonas suwonensis_C. The sequence continues at coordinate 146,814 of NZ_AZUZ01000001.1, read as the reverse complement.
CTCGAGGTAGGCGCCTTTCACGTTCAGGCTTTCGCCGCTGCCGGCATGGAGCAGGCGCATGGCGATCAGGTTGCACACCAGCCCGACCAGCGCCACTACCAGCATGCCCATGCTGGCGACCAGCAATGGCGCGCGGAAACGCTGCCAGGCTTCCCACAGGATGTAGCCGGCCAGCACGAACAGCAGCATGCCGTTGGCCAGCGCGCCCAGTGCCTCGAAGCGGGCGTAGCCATAGGTGCGGCGCGCATCGGGCGGACGCCGTGACAGCCGCACCGCGACCAGGGCGATGGCCAGGGCCAGGGTGTCGGTAGCCATGTGCGCCGCGTCGGACAGCAGGGCCAGGCTGTTGGTGAACCAGGCGCCGGCGAACTCGACCAGCAGCACCGTGGCGGTCAGGCCAAGCGCCCACCACAGCGGTCGCTCGTGGCGGATCTCCGCGGGGATATGGCTGTGCCCGCCCGGGCCATGGTGGTGGCCATGGGCGTGGCCGTGTCCATGCTCGTGGTCGTGGTGGCCGTGCCCGGCCTCGTGATGGTGGTGGTCGTGGTCGTGATCGTGGGCCATGCCGCGCACTATCGGTTTCCTGCGCAGCGGAGACTATTACAGTCCCGCGGCTCCGGCGCGGGGAACGGCGCCGCGGTACCCGGACCGTTCTGGTAGTACATGCGCCGACCGCGCACCAGGTAGCCCGGGCCGAGCCGGTAGTCCGAGCGCGAGAACGAGCCACCGCCGGGCGACACCGGATGCGAGTGGATGGTCTCGGCGGTCATGTGCGGATGGCTCAGCGGGCAGGCGAAGTTCATCCGGCACCAGTGGCTGCGCTGGCTGGTGAACAGCATCACCGCCAGCTCGCCCCCGCTGGTCTGGCAGATGCTGCCGCAACTCTCGTGGCCGGTCGCCTCCTGCCGGTCTGCCATCCACGCACCGACCCGCAGCAGGAACTGGTCCTTCGACTCCGGCGGAGACTGGCGCAGCGTGGTCACCAGGCTGGCGGTCTCGGCGGCGCTATCGGCAGCCGTGGCAGTCCCGGTCGCCAGCGCGGCGGCCAGGAGCACGATGGCGGCTGCGTGGTGGGGGACACGCATCGGGCCTCCTCGGCTTCGTCGCCGGCCTGGCGCGTGGGCGCCGGCCGGGCGCATCACGGCGCATCGACCAGCGCCTGCCTCGAGTGTACGCCCGCGTGCCTGCGGAAACGCGGGCTGGCGTGCGGAACGACCCTTTCCTGGCAGCAGCGGATTTCATGGCGGCACCGCAGCTGACGGCAGGGTTCAGGACCCGTGGCACACGCACCGGGTCGAAGCTCCGTTGCAACCCTGCTTCCGGGCGCCGCCGCGTTGAGATCGCGGTCAACCATCGGCTAGGCTGTCCCGGACGCAGCAGAACGTCACCGGCTTGCAGGCCCTTGATCCTTCTTCTGCCGCCCACGGGGGAAAGCACGGATGACGGACACGGTCGGAGAGCCGGCGGCGCGGGCATATCTTTGGACCTTCGGCAACGCCGAATTCGACGAGGCGCGGTGGGAACTGCGCGTTGGCGGCCAACCTGTCGAGGTCGAGCGCAAGCCGCTGGAAGTGCTCCAGTACCTCCTGCGCCACGCCGGCGAAGCCGTCACCAAGGAAGAGCTGCTCGCCTCGGTCTGGGCCGGCCGCATCGTGGTCGAAGCGGTGCTGACCAACACCATCGGCAAGCTGCGCCGGGCCATGAACGACGAAGGCCAGGCGGTGATCACCACCCTTGCCCGCGTCGGTTACCGGTTGTCGGTGCCGGTGTCGCGCAAGGCGGTCGAGTTCCTGCCGGAAGCCAGTCGCCTGGCGGTCGGCGACGCGGTGCCGCGCCGTCCCAACTGGAAGCTCGATACCCCGCTGGCCCGCACCGGGGGCAACGAGGTGTGGCTGGCGCGTCATGCCAAGACCGGCGACACCCGCGTGTTCAAGTTCAGCCTCGCAGGCACCGGCCTCGACAGCCTCAAGCGCGAGGTGACCATCGCCCGCCTCCTGCGCGAGGCGCTTGGCGAACGCGACGACTTCGTCCGCGTCCTGGACTGGGATTTCGAGGCCGCGCCCTATTTCGTCGAATCCGGGTACGGCGGCGTCAGCCTGGACCGCTGGCCCGAGGGGCAGGGCATCGCCGCCCTGCCACTGGAGCAGCGCCTGGCGCTGTTCGCCGAAGCGGCCGAAGCGGTGGCCGCCGCGCATGGCGTCGGCGTGCTGCACAAGGACATCAAGCCGGCCAACCTGCTGGTCTACGAAGCCGAAGGCGCCCCGCACCTGCGCGTGGCCGACTTCGGCAGCAGCCGCCTGTTCGACAGCGGCAGCATCGATGCGCTGGGCATCACCCGCCTGGGCCTGACCCACACCCAGGTCATGACCAGCGACACCACCGGCACCCCGCTGTACCTGGCTCCGGAACTGGCCGCGGGCCAGTCGCCGACGGTCAGGAGCGACATCTACGCGCTGGGCGTGACCCTGTACCAGCTGGTCGTCGGCGACTTCCGGCGCCCGCTCTCGCCGGGCTGGGAGCAGGACGTCGAAGACCCACTGCTGCGCAAGGACATCGCCGAGGCCGCCAATGGCGACCCGGCCAGGCGCCCGGCTTCGGCCGCGGAACTCGCCGAACGGATCCGCACGCTGGAGGCGCGCCGCGAGCAGCTGGCGCCGGAACAGGCGGTGCTGGCGCGCGTGGAGGAAGGCGAACGCAGGCTGGCGAAGGCGCGCGCGCGGCGGCCGTGGGCCATCGCCGCCGGCGTGCTGCTGGTGGCCGGCCTGGGCACCACCAGCTGGCTGCTGCAGCGCTCCATCGCCGCCGAACGCAGCACCGTCGAGCAGTACGCGCGCGCCGAACAGCAGGCCAGGCGCGCGGAGGCCGTGGTGCAGTTCCTCAGCAAGGACCTGCTCAGCGCGCTCGCACCGGGCGGCAGCGCCTACGAGAAGGAACCGACCATCAAGGACATGCTCGACCACGCCTCGGCGAGCATCGACGGCAAGTTCAAGGACGATCCCGCCACCCTCGGCAGCGTGCAGAGCGCCCTGGGCGTCTCCTGGCGCTCGCTCGGCGACCGTGGCAAAGGCGAGCGCCACCTGCGCGCCGCCGTGGCCAGCTACGAAAAGGCGTTCGGCCCGGCCGACGAGGTCACCGTCCGCGCGCGCTACGAGCTGGTCGGCATGCTGGCCTACGCGCAGAAGTTCGCCGAAGCCACCGCCTACCTTGAGGAAACCGACGCGCTGGCCGGCGCGCGCCTGGACGACGAAAGCCTGATGTCGCTTCGTGCCGCCTACCTGCGCGGCGTGCTCCACATCCAGCAGCAGAAGGTGAAGGAAGCCGAGCCCGCATTGCGCCGCGCCGACCAGCTGCAACGCCAGGTGCTGGCCGACGACGCGCAGCTGGGCGCCGGCATCCGCGTCAACCTCGCCGACACCTACCTGCGCCTGGACAGGCTGGACGATGCCGAGGCCCTGCTCAGGGAAACGCTGGCCGATCCGCGCTATGCGGCGGAGAAGATCGGCGACATCTACGCCTCGGCCCTGCACATGAACCTGGCGCGCGTGCTGCGCAACCAGGGCCGTTACGCCGAAGCGCTGCCGCTGGCGATGACTGCCCAGCAGGCCTCGGCCCGGGTCATGGGGGACAAGAGCTGGCAGGCGCTGGTGCAGCTGTCGACGGTGGCCAGTATCCAGTCGCGCGGCGGCGACTGCCCGGCCGCGCTGGCCTCCATGCGCACCGTCCATGCCGGCATGGTGGAAAGTTTCGGCGCCGAGGCGCAGGGCACCCTGGTCGAGGCCGGCAACCTGGCCGAGAAGGAAGCCGAGTGCGGCGACCAGGCGGTGGCGATGCGCCTGCTCGAGGACATCGTCGCCCGGCTGCGCAAGGAAGGCGGCGACGCCAACCCGCACGCCCAGGTCTACACCTTCAGCCTCGCGCAGCTGCTGACCCGCCAGGGCCGCCATGCCGAGGCGCTGGCCCGGCTGGCGCCGCTGGATCCGGAGGTCCTCACCGCCGGCGACTCGACGCCCGGCTGGCGCCACCGGCTCGAGGCCCTCCGTGGCGAGAACCTGCTCGGGACCGGCGAGGTCGAGCGCGGACGCAAGCTGCTGGCCGAAGCGGTCAAGGGCCTGGAGGACCTGGAGCTGGACGAAGCCGGCGAGCTCGACCGGCTCCGCGGGTTGCTGCGCGGCTGAGGGCAGCTCGACGCAGGCCGGTCCGTGCCCGCACAGGCCAGGGCACATCATTTTTCCCTTGCACCAGGCATGACCACCGGGCCGTATACCGGGCAGGCCAGGCTCTCCGGTTGCCTCCCATGTGGCCGGCGGCCGCGGCCGGCTACCTGCCGCGAACCCGTGGGCGGCGCAAGCCGGCGCAAGATGCGCCCCCGCTGTCAGACCATGCCGCCGTTCAGCACACGGGCCCCGGCCGGCGGGCGATAATTGGGCATGGACAGTACCGCCACCCTGGCGCCAGCGGCGCAATCCCCCGGGCAGACTCCACCCGACCCCCGCCTGATCGAGGATTGGAAGCGCCGGGTCGCCGGCGTGCCGGCGCCACTGGCGGCGATGCTCCAGGAACTGGTGGACGCCCACGGCCCGGCCCTGGCCGGGCACTTCTACGACGGCTTGCTGGCCGATCCCCGTGCCGCCCGCTTCCTCGATCCCGGCCAGGTCCAGGAACGGCTCAAGCCGTCGCTGCAGCGTTGGGCGCGGCAGCTGGTGCGCGCCGGCGTCGACGACACGGCCGACCTGCAACGGCTGCACGAGCACATCGGCCACGTGCACGCCCGCATCGGCATCCCGGTGGACCTGGTGGGCCGGGGCATGCGCCTGCTCAAGGAGGTGCTCTACGCGGCGATCCGCCAGCGCGCCGGCGACGACGCCCTGGCGCTTGAAGCCTGCGTGCACGCGGGCGGGCTGTTCGACCTGGCGCTGGAAGCGATGACCCGCTCCTACGCCCGCTCGCGCGAAGCCGCCGGCGAGCTGGACGGCTCGTTCCGGCTGTTCTCGCTGATCCAGAACGTGGGCACCGAACGCGAGCGCCAGCGCGCGCTGCTGCTGGCCTGGGAGAACGCCCTGCTCTACGCGCTGACCGCCGAACAGCCCGGCCCGGTGGAAAACCTGCTGGTGTCCCGTTCGGAGTTCGGCCTGTGGTTCCTGCACAAGGGCCTGGCCAGCTTCGGCGAGACCACCGAGACCCGCCAGGTCGGCGAGCTGGCCGAGCGCATCGACTCCGCGCTGCGCGAACGCCTGCCCGCGGCCGCCGATGCCGGCGCACGCCGCGCCCTGCTCGAGGACATCCGCGGCTGGACCGGCGAGATCCGCAACCTGGTCGCGATCCTGTTCGAAGGCATCGGCGACCTGGAATCCGGTCGCGACGCCCTCACCCGCCTGCTCAACCGCCGCTTCCTGCCGACCATCCTGCGCCGCGAGGTCGCGCTGCAGGCCAATACCGGCCGCCAGTTCGCGGTGCTGATGCTGGACCTGGACCACTTCAAGTCGATCAACGACAACCACGGCCACGAGGCCGGCGACCGCGCCCTCCAGCACGTGGCCTCGATCCTGGTCGAGAACACCCGCGGCAGCGACTACCTGTTCCGCTATGGCGGCGAGGAGTTCGTGGTGGTGCTGGGCTCGGTCAGCCAGACCGAGGCAGTGGCCATCGCCCACGCCCTGCGCCGTGCGATCGCCGACGCGCCGCTGGCACTGCCCGGCGGCGACCGCCTGCAGCTGACCGCCAGCATCGGCGTCGCGGTGCAGGACGGCCATCCGGACTACGAGCGCGTGCTCGCCCGCGCCGACGCCGCCATGTACCAGGCCAAGCGCGGCGGCCGCGACCGCGTGGTGGTGGCCGACGGCCCGCTGCCCGACCCGCCCGGCCACCGCGCCCAGCGGGGCTGAGCCGGGCGCGGGGCCGGTACAATCGGCGGCCCCGCAACGCCCCCGAGCCGATGTCCAAGACCGCAGACAAGCCCGCAGCGCCCGAGCACACCCCGCTGATGAAGCAGTTCTTCGCCGCCAAGGCGGAGTACCCGGACCTGCTGCTGTTCTTCCGGATGGGCGACTTCTACGAGCTGTTCTACGACGATGCGCGCAAGGCCGCGCGGCTGCTCGACATCACCCTGACCCAGCGCGGCAGCTCCGGCGGCGCGCCGATCCCGATGGCCGGCGTGCCGGTGCACGCCTACGAGGGCTACCTGGCGCGGCTGGTGGCGCTGGGCGAATCGGTGGCGATCTGCGAGCAGATCGGCGATCCGGCCACGAGCAAGGGCCTGGTCGAACGCAAGGTGGTGCGCATCGTCACCCCGGGCACGGTCACCGACGAGGCGCTGCTGGACGAGCGCCGCGACACCCTGCTGATGGCGGTGGCGCGTGGTCGCAACGGCTATGGCCTGGCCTGGGCGGATCTCTCCGCCGGCCGTTTCCTGGTCAACGAGGTGGAGAACACCGACCAGCTGGAAGCCGAACTGGCGCGCCTGGAACCGGCCGAACTGCTGGTGCCGGACGAGGAAGGCTGGCCGCAGCTGTCCGCCGGAGCACTGCGCCGCCGGCCGCCGTGGCTGTTCGATCCGGACAGCGGCCGCCGCCAGCTGCTGCGCTTCTTCGGCCTGCATGACCTCACCGGTTTCGGCATCGACGACCGTCCGCTCGCCATCGCTGCCGCCGGCGCGCTGCTGGGCTATGTCGAGGAGACGCAGAAGCAGCAGCTGCCGCACCTGACCTCGATCGCGCTGGAAACCTCCGGCGAGGCGATCGCGATGAACGCCGCGACCCGCCGCCACCTGGAACTGGACACCCGCGTCGACGGCCAGACCCGCCACACCCTGCTGGGCGTGCTGGATTCGACCATCACCCCGATGGGCGGGCGCCTGTTGCGCCGCTGGCTGCACCGCCCGCTGCGCGACCGCGGCGTGCTCGGCGGCCGCCACCATGCGGTGGCCACGCTGGTCGGGCAGCGCGCCGACGAGGACCTGCGCGACGGCTTCCGCGGGCTGGGCGACGTCGAACGCATCCTCACCCGCGTCGCGCTGCGTTCGGCGCGGCCGCGCGACCTGTCGACGCTGCGCGACGCGCTCGCCCTGCTGCCGGGCATCCGCCAGGCGCTGGCGCCGCTGGATTCGCCGCGACTGCAGGCGCTGTCCGCCGAGCTGGGCCAGCACGACGAGGTCGCCCACCTGCTGGCCTCGTCCATCGCCCCGCAGCCCCCGCTGAAGCTGGCCGACGGCGGGGTGATCGCCGAAGGCTACGACGCCGAGCTGGACGAGCTGCGTCGCCTGTCGACCAACGCCGACCAGTTCCTCGTCGACCTTGAGGCGCGCGAGCGCGCGGCCACCGGTATCGCGACCCTGAAGGTCGGCTACAACCGCGTCCACGGCTACTACATCGAGATCAGCAAGGGCCAGTCCGACAAGGCGCCGGTGCACTACACCCGGCGCCAGACCCTGACCGGCGCCGAGCGCTACATCACCGAGGAACTGAAGGCGTTCGAGGACAAGGTGCTGTCGGCGCGCGAGCGTGCGCTGGCGCGCGAGAAGTTCCTGTACGACGCGCTGCTGGATTCGCTCAACACCGTGCTGGAGCCGCTCAAGCGCTGCGCCGCCGCGCTCAGCGAGCTGGACGTGCTGGCCTGTTTCGCCGAGCGCGCGCAGGCGCTGGACTGGTCGCGCCCGGAGCTGACCGAAGCGCCCTGCCTGTGCATCGAGCGCGGCCGCCATCCGGTGGTCGAGGCGGTGCGCGAGGAGCCGTTCGAGCCCAACGACCTGGAGCTGTACGGCGATCGCGACGGCCAGGCGCGGCGGATGCTGGTGATCACCGGCCCGAACATGGGCGGCAAGAGCACCTACATGCGCCAGAACGCGCTGATCGTGCTGCTGGCGCACATCGGCAGCTTCGTGCCGGCCAGCCGCGCGGTGATCGGCCCGATCGACCGCATCCTCACCCGCATCGGCGCCGGCGACGACCTGGCGCGCGGCCAGTCCACCTTCATGGTGGAGATGGCCGAGACCGCCTACATCCTGCACCACGCCACCGAGCAGTCGCTGGTGCTGATGGACGAGATCGGCCGCGGCACCTCGACCTACGACGGCCTGGCCCTGGCCGACGCGGTCGCGCGCCACCTGGCCACGGTCAACCGCTGCTGGACCCTGTTCGCCACCCACTACTTCGAACTGACCGCGCTGGCCACGCCGGAGAGCGGCATCGCCAACGTGCACCTGGACGCGGTCGAGCACGGGGATTCGCTGGTGTTCATGCACGCCGTGCGCGAGGGCGCGGCCGACCGCAGCTTCGGCCTGCAGGTGGCGGCGCTGGCCGGCCTGCCGAAGGCGACGCTGCAGCAGGCGCGCCGCCGTCTGGCCGAGCTGGAGCAGCGCGGCCGCGAGACGCACGCCGCCGAGGTGGCTCCACAGGCGCTGGACGCACCGCAGCAGTTCGGCCTGTTCGCCGCCGCGCCCTCAGCCGCGCAGGAAGCGCTGGCCGCGCTGGATCCGGACGAGCTGACGCCGAAGCAGGCGCTGGAAGCGCTGTACCGGCTGAAGTCGCTGCTGTAAGCCGCTGCTCCCCTTCACTTCAGGAGAGGGGCTATCGATCGCGCATGCCCGCGTTGTGGCCCGGACAAGGCCGAAGGCCGCATCCGGGATGCCTGCCGCGTCTGGTCCCGGCACGTCTGACATGCCTGGAAAGCTCCCCGGATGCGCTTCGCTTATCCGGGCTACAGATCCCCCCCTCTCCCCACGGGAGAGGGGATGGGGGAGAGGGTTCGTCGGCCGACGACCTTCGCAAGACTACCGACCCTCTCCCCAACCCCTCACCCACCGGGAGAGGGGCTATGAGGCCTACATCGCGCGGGTGTCGGGCGCCTGCTCCATCCAGTTGTCGTGCAGTCCGTCGGCGTAGTGCACGGGCCCGGAAACGAGCTCGTCGATGCTGGCATCGTCCAGGGTGTTCACCTGCACCGAGATGAAGGCGCCGCCGGCCTGCGGGATGTAGCCATGCCCGTAGACCGTCACGCCGCAGCGGCTGCAGAAGCGGTGGTGGATGTTGCCCTCGCCCCAGTCCTTGGCGTAATCGCCCAGCAGCTCCTCGCCCTGCAGCAGCTCGAAATCCTTCGGTGTCGCGCTCCAGTTGCGGATCTTGCTGCAGTAGGTGCAGTTGCACTTGCCGGTGCCGGCGGCCAAGTCCAGCGTGGCCCGGTAACGCACCGCGCCGCAGTGGCAGCTGCCGTGGCAGGTCCTGTCCATGGTTCAGGCCTCCTGGGCCTCGAGCGGGAACGGATGGGCGGCGGCCAGCTCGTTGTCGCGCGCCTCGGCGGCCCTCGCCGCCGGGCGCGCCGCATGCAGCTGGGCGAACGCGGTGAACGCCTGCTTCTTCTCCAGCATGCCGACCATCATGTAGTAGCCGAGGAAGGCGGCCATCAGCAGGTCGGCGGTGGTGAAGCGGTCGCCGACCAGATGCTGGCGACCGGACACTGCCTGCTCCAGCACGCGCAGCACGTCGGCTTCGCTGCCGTAGCCGGCGGCCAGCGGGTCGGCCAGCGCGCCGGTCTCCTTCGCGGTGAGCAGCGATTCCACCGGGCCGGCGAGGAAGAACAGCCAGCGGTAGTACGCGCCGCGCTCCGGCGAACCGGCCGGCGGCGCGAGGCCCTTTTCCGGCACCAGGTCGGCCAGGTAGGCGCAGATCGCCGCGTTCTCGGTGACGACGAGGTCGCCGTGGCGGATCGCCGGGACCTTGCCCATCGGGTTGACCGCCAGGTACTCCGGCGACTTCATCGTCGTGCCGAAGTCGAGCACGACCTCCTCGTACGGCAGGCCGGTCTCCTCCAGCATCCAGCGGGTGATGCGCGCCCGCGACTGCGGGTTGGTGTAGAAGGTCAGCGTCTTGCCCATCGGTCGTCTCCGTCACTGGAAGGAACCGGAAGTCTGCGGCGGGGCTGCTGACAGCAAGTGTCAGTAGCGTTGCACGCTCGCCTCACCCATCGGATAGGGGTTGCGGTGAGGGTCGGTGGCCGACGGTATCGGACAAACCGTTTGGCAACCGCGAAAGAAGGTCCAGTGGGCGGACGCCCGTCGATGCTTCAGGGGTGCCGGGCGCCCGGCCCTCTCCCCCTGCCCCTCTTCCGGGGGAGAGGGGTAACCGGATCATTGCTCGCGGCTTGCGCGGCGGCCGAGGCACTGCTGTTCCCAACGGCGCAGCAGCTGGTGGCGCTGTTCGGGATACGGGCGGCCGGTGCTCTCGAGCTCCAGCACGCGGTCGGCGCGGAAGTGGCGGAAATCGGCGCGCGTTTCGCACCAGGCGGCGAGCAGGCGCATGTCGTCGAGGAAGGCCATCGCGAACGGCCACACCACCCGCTCGCTGTCGCGGCCTTCGGCATCGCGGTAACGCATGCGCACCGCGTGGCCGTCGCGGATCGCCTGGCGCAGCGCCGGCAGCCACGGCTCCGGGTCGCGCGGGCGCCAGTGCGGCGCGAACAGGCCGCTGGTTTCCACCTGCAGGCGCAGGCGTTCCGGCAGCACGCCGGTGATCCGGTCCAGCGCGCGGTTGGCGGCGGCGGCCAGTTCCGGATCGGCATGCGAGGCCACCCAGCGCGCGCCCAGCACCAGCGCTTCCAGTTCCTCGTCCGGGAACATCATCGGCGGCATCACGAAGCCCGGGCGCATCCGGTAACCGACGCCGGCATCGCCGTCGATCTCCGCGCCCTGCGCGCGCAGCGCGTCGATGTCGCGGTAGACCGTACGCAGGCTCACGCCCAGGCGCGCGGCCAGCTGGGCACCACGCACCGGACCGCGCCGCTGGCGCAGTTCGTCGAGCATCCGCAGCAGGCGCGTGGCGCGGGTCGTCACCGGTTCGATGGGCCTTGCACGACGGGAGCCCAAGCATAGCGGCGGACGCGGGTTTGATCGCAGTCAATGCCGCTGCGGGCGCCCGGGCGGATAACAACGGTGAAGCCCCACCGGAGACCCCTGCGATGCGCCATCGCGCCACCATCCTCGCCACCGCCCTCGTCCTGGCCTGCGCCAGCCTGCACGCCGCCGCGCCGGCGCCGGCCGCGTCCACCTCGCCCGCGCCCGACGCGGCGGCGCTGCGCGAGACCGCCAACGCGCTGTTCGGCCAGATCCCCCGGAAGATCCACAGCGTGCGCGGCCAGCCGGTCACCGCCGCGCAGGTGGAGCTGGGCAAGTCGCTGTGGTTCGAGCCGCGCCTGTCGCGCAGCCACGTGATCAGCTGCAACACCTGCCACAACGTCGCCACCGGCGGCGCCGACAACGTGCCCACCTCGATCGGCCATGGCTGGCAGAAGGGGCCGCGCAACTCGCCGACCGTGCTCAACGCTGTGCTCAACGTCGCCCAGTTCTGGGACGGCCGCGCCGCCGACCTCAAGGAACAGGCCAAGGGCCCGGTGCAGGCCAGCGTCGAGATGAACAACACGCCCGATCGCGTGGAAGCGACGCTGCTCAGCATTCCCGGCTACGTCGACGCGTTCGCCAGGGCCTTCCCCGGCGAACGCGACCCGGTCAACTTCGAGAACATGGCGCGTGCGCTGGAAGCGTTCGAGACCACCCTGGTCACGCCGGACTCGCGCTTCGACCAGTTCCTCGCCGGCAAGGACAGCCTCGACGCCATCGAGCTGCGCGGCCTGTCGCTGTTCGTCGACAAGGGCTGCAGCGGCTGCCACAACGGGCCGAACATCGGCGGCCAGGCCTACTTCCCGTTCGGAGTGGTCGAGAAACCCGGCGCGCAGGTGCTGCCCTCAGGCGACAAGGGCCGCTTCGCGGTGACCCAGACCGCCAGCGACGAATACGTGTTCCGCGCCGCGCCGCTGCGCAACGTCGCGCTCACCGCGCCGTACTTCCACAGTGGCCAGGTATGGGACCTCGGCCAGGCCGTGGCGATCATGGGCAGCAGCCAGCTGGGCCATGAACTCGACGCCGGCGAGGTCGAAGCCATCACCCGCTTCCTGCACACGCTGACCGGGCGGCAGCCGGTGGTCGGCAATCCGGTGCTGCCGCCAAGCACGGCGACCACGCCGCGCCCGGAGTGATCCGCCGCGCTCCGGCGGGAGTAATCTCGACAGCCCCGGGCCGGTCGGCGGGTGGACCGGGGACAGTTCCAGCCAGGGCGCGGGCCAGCAGACCCGCGCCCCTTCGTCTGGCCCACCCACCTGCACCGGCTGCGGCAGACCCGTTCCCTGCGAGGGGCCACCACTGCCCGGGTCCGATAGCCCACACCTATCGTGAAGTTCGCAACTAACAATTTCTATTGATAGTCAGGCACACATAACCTGTCGCTCGACGATTCACCGCGGCTACGGAAGCGGCACCCGCACCCGCCCTTCAACTGCGCCAGCAGCGGTGAAGCAACGCCGGCGGATCGCGCGATCCGCATCGCTTTCATCCGTCGCCTCGCACCGGCGACACAGAACAGAGGGGCAGTCCCATGTCGACCGAAACGAAGTGTCCTTTCCACGCCGGCGCCGCCGGCACCGGCACCACCAATCGCGACTGGTGGCCGAACCAGTTGCGCCTGGACCTGCTGGGCCAGCACTCGGAAAAAACCAATCCGCTCGGCAAGGCCTTCAACTACCGCGAAGAGTTCAGGAAGCTCGACTACGCCGCGCTGAAGAAGGACCTGCTCGACCTGATGACCGATTCGCAGGACTGGTGGCCGGCCGACTTCGGCAGCTACGTGGGCCTGATGATCCGCATGGCGTGGCACAGCGCCGGCACCTACCGCGTCGGCGACGGCCGCGGCGGCGGCGGCCGTGGCCAGCAGCGCTTCGCCCCGCTCAATTCGTGGCCGGACAACGTCAGCCTCGACAAGGCGCGCCGCCTGCTGTGGCCGATCAAGAAGAAGTACGGCCAGAAGATCTCCTGGGCCGACCTGATGATCCTGGCCGGCAACGTCGCGCTGGAGCACGCCGGTTTCCGTACCTTCGGTTTCGGCGCCGGGCGCGAAGACACCTGGGAACCGGACCAGGACGTGTACTGGGGCCGTGAGCGCACCTGGCTCGGCGGCGACGAACGCTATGCGCGCGGTTCCGAAGGCGTGCCCAAGCCCGAGGGCGAGAGCGTGCTGGTCTCCGAGGACGATGCCGACGGCCAGGTCCACAGCCGCAACCTCGAGAACCCGCTGGCCGCGGTGCAGATGGGCCTGATCTACGTGAACCCGGAAGGCCCGGACGGCAACCCCGATCCGCTGCTGGCCGCGCACGACATCCGCGTGACCTTCGGCCGCATGGGCATGGACGACGAGGAGACCGTGGCGCTGATCGCCGGCGGCCACACTCTCGGCAAGACCCACGGCGCCGGCCCGGCCGACCACGTCGGTCCGGATCCGGAAGCGGCGGACCTGGAGATGCAGGGCCTGGGCTGGGCCAACAGCTTCGGCAGCGGCAAGGGCGCCGACACCATCACCTCCGGCCTGGAAGTGACCTGGACCAGCACCCCGGCGCAGTGGAGCAACGACTTCTTCAAGTTCCTGTTCGACTTCGAGTGGGAACTGACCAGGTCGCCGGCCGGCGCACACCAGTGGGTGGCCAAGGACGTCGAGCCCTTCATCCCGGGCCCGGCGCCGGATTCCCCGAAGCGCAAGCCGACCATGCTCACCACCGACCTGGCGCTGCGCTTCGATCCCATCTACGGACCGATCTCGCGCCGCTTCCGCGACGACCCGCAGGCCTTCGCCAACGCCTTCGCCCGCGCCTGGTTCAAGCTGGTCCATCGCGACATGGGTCCGAAGGCGCGTTACCTCGGCCCGGAAGTGCCGGCCGAAGACCTGGTCTGGCAGGACCCGCTGCCGAAGCCGGTGCACAACCCGGGCGCCGCGGACATCGCCGACGCCAGGGCGAAGATCGAGGCGCTGGGCCTGCCGGCCGGCGACCTGGTCACCCTGGCCTGGGCTTCGGCGTCCACCTTCCGTGGTGGCGACAAGCGTGGCGGCGCCAACGGCGCGCGCATCCGCCTGGAGCCGCAGCGCGGCTGGCAGGTCAACCAGCGCGCGATCAAGGCGCTGGAGAAGCTGGAGGAACTGCAGCCCGATACCCGCCTGTCGCTGGCCGACCTGATCGTGCTGGCCGGCGGCGTGGCGATCGAGCAGGCAGCCAAGGCGGCCGGCGTCTACGTCGAGGTGCCGTTCACCCCCGGCCGCGTCGATGCGGCGCAGGAGCAGACCGACGTCGAGTCCTTCCGCCACATGGAGCCGTTCGCCGATGGCTTCCGCAACTACATCAAGGGACCGTCGGAAGTGCCGGCCGAGCACCTGCTGGTCGACAAGGCGCAGCTGCTGACCCTGACCGCGCCGGAGATGACCGCGCTGGTCGGCGGCCTGCGCGCCCTCGACGCCAGCTGGGACGGCAGTCGCCACGGCGTGTTCACCGATCGCCCGGGCGTGTTGAGCACGGACTTCTTCGTCAACCTGCTCGACATGGCGTACGAGTGGAGGCCGGCTTCGCAGGACCGCACGCTTTACGAGGTGCGGGAGCGCAAGGGCGGCGCGGTGAAGTGGACCGCCACCCGCGTGGACCTGGTGTTCGGCTCCAACTCGGTGCTGCGCGCGTTGTCCGAGGTGTACGCCTCGTCCGACGGCCAGGAGAAGTTCGTGAATGACTTCGTCGCCGCCTGGACCAGGGTGATGAATCTGGACCGCTTCGACCTGCTGGACTGATCGACGCGATACCTGCTGCACCACGACGGCCCGGCGCCCAGCGCCGGGCCGTTTGTTTTTTGCGGTGTTGCTCAGCCGCTCTGGAAGCGTGCATGACCGCACGCGCGGCCGATGCGAACGGCAACTGCGGCAGCCATTGCCTGGTCGCGCGTCCCGAGCGGCGCCGTGTTCGCTGCCGTGCTGCGCGCTTCCATGCGGTGCGCTGCGCCGACGCGCCGCGCACTTCGAGGGGGGCATTTCCCCCAGGGATTGACCTGCGCCCGGCGCCGCTGCGGAGCCGACCCGCTCTTCCCGCCAGCGACAGCCCCCGGTTCCGCCGGTGCCCGCAGACAGGCGTATGGTGGCCTTCCCGTCCGCCGGGAAAGGAGACCGCCATGAACACGCAGCCCCTGCTCACCCAGGAACTGTTCGCGCAGTTGCAGGGCGCGCCCATCCAGCAGATCGCTCGCCAGCTCGGCACCGATCCGGCGCAGGCCAGCAATGCCGTGGCCACCGCGTTGCCGCTGCTGCTCGGCGCGCTGGGCCGCAACAGCGCGCAGCCACAGGGCGCCGAGGCGCTGTTCGGCGCGCTGCAGCGCGACCATGCCGGCGGCCCGGATATCGGCAGCCTGCTGGGCGCGGTGCTCGGTGGCGGCAACAGCCGCCAGACCGACGGCGCGGCGATTCTCGGCCATGTCCTCGGCGGCGCGCAGCCGCGCGCGGCGCAGGGCCTGGGCCAGGCCACCGGCCTGGGCAGCAGCCAGGCGATGAAGCTGCTCGCGGTGCTGGCGCCGATCGTGCTGTCGTTCCTGGCCAACCGCAGCCGCGCGCAGGGGCTGGATGCCGGCGGCCTCGGCCAGCTGCTCGGCCAGGAACGCGCGCAGGTGCGCCAGCAGGCCGGCGGCGGCGCGCTGGAATCGCTGCTGGACCGCGATGGCGACGGCGACGTCGACGCCAGCGACCTGCTCAACATCGGCATGGGCCTGTTCGGCGGCCGGCGCTGAGCGCGGCCAATGCGTGGGGCGGGCGTCTGCCTGCCTCCACGCGGTAGCGAGGGCCCGCCGCGCTGCTCTTCCACGGCGCCGGCACAACAGGCGTGGGAGCCGGCCAGGTCCGGCTCTACAAGGCGACGCTGCTCTTCCTTGTAGAGCGGGGCCCGCCCCCGCCGACCACCGCAATGCCCCAGCGCTACGTCGCGTCGATGTCGCCCAGCGCCTGGATCAGGCGGCGGGCGCGCTTGTCGGGTTTGTGCTCGGGGGGGCGGTAGCCGTCGCGCATGGCGGCGCGCTGCAGGCGCTGCTCCTCGCGACGGGTCTTCGATCCGGCGGTTTCCTCGTACAGCGCCTGCGCCACCGGCGCGGGGCCGCGGGTCTCGCTCAGGCCGCGCACCACGATGTCGAAGCGCTCCTCGCCGCGGGTGACCTGCAGCGATTCGCCCACGCGCAGCGAACGCGAGGGCTTGGCGCGCTGGCCGGCGACGTCCACCTTGCCGGTTTCCACCGCCTGCTTGGCCAGGCTGCGCGTGCGGAAGAAACGCGCGGCCCACAGCCACACGTCCAGCCGCACATGTTCCAGGGTTGCTGCTTCAGTCACTGCGTTTGCCGCTGAAATCCGGCTTCACAGGTTCGGACGGACCGGATGACCAGATCGTGACTTCCGCTTCGGCGGCACGCTGGCAATCGCGGGAGACGTGGTAGTCGCGGCGGCGCTCCTCGTAGCGCGCACGCTCCTCCCGGGACAGGTTCGCGGGCGCCGGCGCGCTGTCGCGGTGGGCGCGGTACTGCGCATCGCAGCGGCCGTAGCCCGAATCCAGCGCGGCGTAGCGGTCGCCGGTCGCGCAACCGCCGAGTAGCGCCATCGCCAGCAGCACCGGCACGGCGTACATGCGACCTGCGTTCTTGGGCATCGACATCATCCACTCCTTCCGTGGGGAACGGTTCCAGTGTGCCGCCGCGTTCAAGGCGACGCCAGCACCCGCGCGACCCGCAGGATGTGTCCGACCGCACTTGCGGAAGCGGCCGCGCGCCGCAGCAGGACCCGGAAATGCAAACGGCCGCCCGAGGGCGGCCGTTGCGGATGCACCAGGGTGCGCGGCGATCAGCCGGCGGCCTTCTCGGCCTTGGCCTTGGCGACGGCGGCCAGGTCTTCCTTGATGCGGGCAGCCTTGCCTTCCAGGCCACGCAGGTAGTACAGCTTGCCGGCGCGGACCTTGCCGCGGCGCTTCACCTGGACCGAATCGATGGTGGCGCTGTGGGTCTGGAACACGCGCTCGACGCCGTAGCCGTGCGAGATCTTGCGCACCGTGAACGAGGAGTTCAGGCCGGCGTTCTTGATCGCGATGACCACGCCTTCGTAGGCCTGCACGCGCTCGCGGTTGCCTTCCTTGACCTTGACGTTCACCACGACGGTGTCGCCCTGGCTGAACTTCGGCAGTTCGCGGGTGATCTGGGCGGACTCGAATTCCGCGACGATGGACTTGTTCAGCTTGCTCATGGTGACCGACTCTTCAGTTCGGGTGGGCGTGTCGTCTTCGACAACTTCGGGCTGACGCAGTCGCCGGATTGCGCTGCGCGATTGTTGTTGTGGATTGCCTGCCTCGGCGCCCGTGATGGGCCTGCCGCCCGCAGGAATCCGGCATTGTAACGGGTATTGGCGGTCCGTGGCTAGTCGCCCGACCGGGCGGGGAGCCGCCTCAGCCGTCCGCCGGCTCCGGGTTGCCGCCCGCCCCCTGTGCCAGCGCGGCCAGGCCTTCTTCCAGCAGCTTGCGGTCGGCCTTCGAGAGCTCCCGGCCCTCCAGCAGGTCCGGGCGCCGCTGCCAGGTGCGGACCAGAGCCTGCTGCCGGCGCCAGCGGGCGATCGCGGCATGGTTGCCCGAACGCAGCACGTCCGGGACGGTGCCGTAGGCGTGCTCGACCGGGTGGCTGTAATGCGGGCAGTCCAGCAGGCCGTCCTCGAAGCTGTCCTGCTCGGCCGAGCCGGCGTCGTTCAGCGCGCCGTCCTGCAGGCGCGCCACCGCGTCGATGACCACCGCCGCGGCGAGTTCGCCGCCGGACAGTACGTAGTCGCCGATCGACAGCTCCTCGTCCACTTCGGCCTGGACCAGGCGCTCGTCCACGCCCTCGTAGCGGCCGCACAGCAGCACCAGGCGCGGCATCGCCGCCAGCTCGCGCACCCGCTTCTGGTCCAGGCGCCGCCCCTGCGGGCTCAGGTAGACCACGTGCACCGGCGCCGGATCGGCCTCGCGCACCGCGGCCAGGCAGCGCCGCAGCGGCTCGACCAGCATCACCATGCCTGGGCCGCCGCCGAAGGTGCGGTCGTCGGTCTTGCGGTAGTTGCCGTCGGCGTAGTCGCGCGGATTCCAGCCGTGCAGCCCCAGCAGCCCGCGCTCGCGCGCACGCCCGGTCACGCCGAACGCCGTGCAGCGGTCGACCTCTTCGGGGAACAGGCTGACGACGTCGATGCGCATTGGAAGCCGTGATTGGGGATTCGTGATTCGTGATTAGTAAAAAGCCGGTGGCGCTGACGGGCCGACGTGGCTGGCAAGGCGAGCGTATCGCTCTTTCGAATCACCAATCACGAATCACCAATAACGGCCCCTAGAACTCCGGATCCCAGTCGACCGTGATCGTGCCGGACTCGAAATCCACCGACTTCACGTAGTCCGGCTGCACGAACGGGAGCATGCGCTCGCGGTCGCCGCGGACCACCATCACGTCGTTGGCGCCGGTGGACAGCAGGTGCGAGACCTCGCCCAGGTCCACGCCCTCGAGGGTGACCACGCGCAGGCCTTCCAGGTCGACCCAGTAGTACTCGCCCGGCGCCGGCGGCGGCAGGACCTCGCGCGGGACCAGGATCTCGGTGCCGCGCAAGGCCTCGGCGGCGTCGCGGTCGTCGCAGCCCGGCAGGGTCGCGACCACGTGCTTGCCGGTGTCGCGGCCGCGGGCGCCGCGCAGTTCGCGCTCGGCGCCGTTGGCCGACCGCAGGATCCACGGCTGGTAGCGGAAGATCTGCGCGCGCGGCTCGGTCCAGGACTCGAGCCTGACGTCGCCGCGCACGCCGAAGGCGCCCGTCACCCGGCCCAGCAGGATCAGCCGTTGCGGCTTCTGCGGGTGGGTGGGACGCCCTTCGTCGTTCATGCGTGCGGTGAGGCCGCCGGGGCTGCCGGCGGCCTGCCGGCTCAGGCGGCGGCCGCCTGGGCCTTGGTCGCTTCCTTGTACAGGCTGCGGACCTTCTCGGTCAGCTGGGCGCCGTGGCCGACCCAGTGGTCGACGCGGGCGATGTCCAGCACGATGCGCTGCTCGTTGCCGGCGGCAACCGGGTTGTAGTAACCGACGCGCTCGATGTTGCGGCCGTCGCGGGCGCTGCGCGAGTCGGTGACGACGATGTGGTAGAACGGACGCTTCTTCGCGCCGCCGCGGGTGAGACGGATCTTGACCATGGTGTTTTCGTGTAGCCCAGTCGCCAGGATGGCGAGGTAAGCCGGCAATTCTAGCGGATCAGGTCGGCCAGGAAAACCACCCGCCCTCTCCCTCCCGGCGGGGCTGTCCCCGGCGGCGTCCCCGTGGAGCCCTGTACCGATCGCGGGCAGCTGCGCCCGCCTCATGACCGGGCACCCGTTCCGCGGGGCCCGGCTGTTGCGGAATACGCGCCATTCCAACCCGGCATGCCGGATTAGGCGCATTTCCGGCATGACCCATGACCATAGTCACGCCCTGCGGCGGGACGGGTTCCGTAACATCGACCAGGCATCGTGGCACGCGCCGTGCCGGTCGCCCGCATCGCCGGGCGCGCCGTCCGGCCGGGGAAGCGGCGCCTCCTGCCGGACCACCCGGCAACCACTCCGAACCACTCGCTCCGGTGGGGCCCCTGGCCCGCCGCCCTACGGACACATGATGAAAAAGCTGCCCCGCCTGTTCAAAGCGCTCCTGGTCCTCGGCCTGGTGCTGGCCCTGGTGCTGCTGTGGCGCAGCTGCAGCGGCGGGGACGAGGCGGCGCCGCAGGCCGGCCGCGGCGGCTGGGGCGAGCGCCCGCCGACGCCGGTGCGCGTGGCCACCGCCAGCCGCGGGCCGCTGGACCTGGAGATCAAGGCGCTGGGCACGGTCAGCCCGCTGCGCACGGTGACCGTGCGCCCGCGCGTCGAGGGCGAGCTGGTGCGCATCGCCTTCAACGAGGGCCAGCAGGTCCGCGCCGGCCAGCTCCTGGCGGAGATCGACCCGGCCCCGTTCAAGGTGCGCCTGGCCCAGGTCCAGGGCGAGCAGAAGCAGAACCTGGCCGAGCTGGAGAACACCCGCATCCAGCTGAAGCGCTTCCGCGACCTGGCCGGCGCCAACTTCGTCTCGGCCCAGGAAGTGGCCGACCTGCAGGCGCGCGTGCGCCAGTTCGAGGGCCGCCGCGAGAGCGACCAGGCCGCGGTCGACGAAGCGAAGCTGCAGCTGGACTACACCCGCATCGTCGCGCCGATCGACGGCCGCATCGGCCTGCGCACGGTGGACGTGGGCAACCTGGTGCGCGCCGGCGACCAGGACGGCATCGCCACGCTCACCCAGACCCGCCCGATCAGCGTGGTGTTCGCGCTGCCGGAAAGCGTGCTGCCGACGGTGCAGGCCGCGGTGCGCGGCGGCAAGGCGCTGGCGGTGCAGGCCTGGGACCGCGACGAACGCCAGCCGCTGGCGACCGGCAGGCTCTCCAGCCTGGACAACCGCATCGACGTGCAGACCGGCACGCTGCGCCTGCGCGCGCTGTTCGACAACGACGACGAATCACTGTTCCCCAACCAGTCGGTCAACGTGCGCCTGCGCCTGGGCAGCACCGACGTGGTCTCGATCCCCGACGCGGCAGTGCAGTTCGGCAACCGCGGCACCTACGTGTACGTGGTCGGCGACGACGACACCGCCAGCGTGCGCGAAGTGAAGCTCGGCGCCAGCCACGAGGGCCGCGTCGCGGTGCTCGAGGGCCTGCAGGACGGCGAGCGCGTGGTGCTCGAGGGCCTGGACCGCCTGCGCGAAGGCGGCAAGGTGCAGGTGGTCGACGCCGATGGCGTGCCCACCGACGTGCCTGGAGCCGGCGACGGCGCTGCTGCCAGGGCGGCCGCCGCGCAATGAACCTCTCCCGCCCGTTCATCCTGCGCCCGGTGGCGACCTCGCTGCTGATGCTGGCGCTGCTGCTTTCGGGCCTGTTCGCCTACCGCCTGCTGCCGGTCTCGGCGCTGCCCCAGGTCGACTACCCGATCATCCAGGTGCTCACCCTGTATCCGGGCGCCAGCCCGGCGGTGACCACCAGCGCGGTGACCGCGCCGCTGGAACGGCGCCTGGGCCAGATCCCGGGCCTGAACCAGATGACTTCGACCAGCTCCGGCGGGGCCTCGGTCATCACCCTGCAGTTCTCGCTGGAAGTGGACCTGGGCGTGGCCGAGCAGGAAGTGCAGGCGGCGATCAACGGCGCCTCCAATTTCCTCCCCGGCGACCTGCCGATGCCGCCGGTGTACCGCAAGGTGAACCCGGCCGACACGCCGATCCTCACCCTCGCGGTCACCTCGAGCTCGATGGCGCTGCCAGAGGTCTACGACCTGGTCGACACGCGCATGGCCCAGCGCCTGTCGCAGCTGCCGGGCGTGGGCCTGGTCAGCCTCGCCGGCGGCCAGCGCCCCGCCGTGCGCATCCAGGTCAACCCGCACGCGCTGGCCTCGGCCGGGCTGGGCATGGGCGACATCCGCCGCGCGATCAACGCGGCCAACGTCAACATGCCCAAGGGCAGCTTCGACGGCCCGACCCGCGCGACCATGCTCGACGCCAACGACCAGATGCGTTCGGCGGAGGAATACCGGAACCTGGTGCTGGCCTGGAACAACGGCGCGCCGCTGCGCCTGGGCGACGTGGCCACGGTCGAACAGGGCGCGGAGAACAGCCAGCTGGCGGCCTGGTCCGGCGAGGTGCCGGCGATCCTGGTCAACATCCAGCGCCAGCCCGGCGCCAACGTGATCGAGGTGGTCGACCGCATCCACGCCCTGCTGCCGCAGCTGCGCGCGTCGATGCCGGCGGCGGTGGACGTGAGCGTGCTCAGCGATCGCACCGAGTCGATCCGCGCCTCGATCAAGGGCGTGCAGCATGAGCTGCTGCTGGCGATCGGCCTGGTGGTGCTGGTGACCTTCGTGTTCCTGCGCACCATCCCGGCCACGATCATCCCCTCGATCGCGGTGCCGCTGTCGCTGGTGGCCACCTTCGGGGTGATGCTGCTGGCCGGCTTCTCGCTCAACAACCTGACCCTGATGGCGCTGACCATCGCCACCGGCTTCGTGGTCGACGACGCCATCGTGATGCTGGAGAACATCGCCCGGCACATGGAGGACGGCGAAGGCCCGCTGGAAGCCGCACTCAAGGGCGCGCGCCAGATCGGCTTCACCCTGGTCTCGCTGACCGTGTCGCTGGTGGCGGTGCTGATCCCGCTGCTGTTCATGGGCGACGTGGTCGGCAAGCTGTTCCACGAGTTCGCCATCACCCTGGCGGTGGCGATCGGCATCTCGCTGGTGGTCTCGCTGACCCTGACCCCGATGCTGTGCGCGCGCTTCCTCAAGGGCGGCCACGGCCATGGCGAAGGCGACGGGGCCGGCGCGCAGGGCGACGTCTTCGACCGCGTGGTCGCACTGTACGACCGCGGCCTGCACTGGGTGCTGGCGCGGCAGCCGCTGGTCCTGGGCGCCACCGCCGCCACCCTGGCGCTGACCGTGGCGCTGTACCTCGCCGTGCCCAAGGGTTTCTTCCCGGTGCAGGACGCCGGCCTCATCCAGGGCATCAGCGAGGCGCCGCAGTCGGTCTCGTTCGAAGCCATGGCCAAGCGCCAGCAGGCGCTGGCCGAAGTCATCCTCGCCGACCCGGACGTGGCCACGCTGTCCTCGTTCATCGGCGTGGACGGCAGCAACGCCACGCTCAACAGCGGCCGCTTCCTGATCGAGCTCAAGCCGCACGCCGGGCGCAGCGCCGGCGCGCTGGAGATCATCGCGCGGCTCAAGCAGCGCGCCGCGACCGTGCCCGGCATCGACCTGTACCTGCAGCCGGTGCAGGAGCTGAGCATCGAGGACCGGGTCAGCCGCACCCAGTACCAGTTCGCCCTGACCACGCCGGACCTGGCCGAGCTGTCGCGCTGGACCCAGGCCATGCTCGAGGAACTGCGCCGGCAACCGGCGCTGGCCGACGTGGCCAGCGACCTGCAGGACCAGGGCCTGCAGGCGTGGCTGGACATCGACCGCGACGCCGCCGCGCGCCTGGGCATCCCGGTGTCTTCGATCGCCGACGCGCTCTACGACGCCTTCGGCCAGCGCCAGGTCTCGACCATCTTCACCCACGCCAACCAGTACCGCGTGGTGCTGGAGGCCGACCCACGCTTCCAGCTCGGACCGGAAGCGATCGGCCGCATCCACGTGGCCACCGCCGACGGCCGGCAGACGCCGCTGTCGGGCCTGGCCCGCGTGGAAACCCGGCCGACTGCGCTGCAGGTCAGCCACCTCGGCCAGTTCCCGGCGGTGACCGTGTCGTTCAACCTGGCGCCCGGTGCGTCGCTGGGCGAAGCGGTGGCGGCGATCGAGAAGGCGCGCGAAACCATCGGCATGCCCGCCAGCGTCGAGCTGCGCCTGCAGGGCGCGGCGCAGGCCTTCCGCAACTCGCTGTCCAGCACGCTGTGGCTGATCCTGGCCGCGGTGCTGGTCATGTACATCGTGCTGGGCGTGCTCTACGAGAGCTTCATCCACCCGGTCACGATCCTCTCCACCCTGCCCTCGGCCACGGTCGGCGCGCTGGCCGCGCTGCTGCTGTCCGGGCGCAGCCTCGACCTGATCGCGGTGATTGGCATCATCCTGCTGATCGGTCTGGTGAAGAAGAACGCGATCATGATGATCGACTTCGCCCTGGAGGCCGAGCGCGAGCAGGGCCTGTCGCCGCGCGAGGCGATCCACCGCGCAGCTCTCTTGCGCTTCCGCCCGATCCTGATGACCACGCTGGCGGCGCTGTTCGCGGCGATCCCGATGATGTTCGCCTCCGGCTCCGGCGCCGAGCTGCGCCAGCCGCTGGGCCTGGTGATGGTCGGCGGGCTGGTGGTGAGCCAGGTGCTGACCCTGTTCACCACGCCGGTGGTCTACCTGTTCTTCGACCGCCTCGCCCGCCGCGGCGAGGATCCGGCAGCCGAAGCCGGCACCGATGCCGCGGCCGCCTGAGATGGAACCGGCGTCCTCGCCCAACCTGTCGAAGGTCTTCATCCAGCGGCCGGTGGCGACCGTGCTGCTGGCGGTGGCGGTGGTCCTGTGCGGCCTGCTGGCCCTGCGCCAGCTGCCAGTGGCGCCGCTGCCGCAGGTCGACTACCCGGCCATCCAGGTCAGCGCCAGCCTGCCCGGCGCCAGCCCCGAATCGATGGCCGCCACCGTGGCCACGCCGCTGGAGCGCGCGCTCGGCACCATCCCCGGGATCACCCGGATCACCTCGGGCAGCAACCAGGGCAACACCCGCATCGACCTGCAGTTCTCGCTCGACCGCAACATCGACGAGGCCGCGCGCGAGGTCCAGGCCGCGCTGAACGCGGCGCGTGCGCAGCTGCCTTCGGGCATGCCCGGCATGCCGCAGTACCGCAAGATCAATCCGTCGCAGGCGCCGATCATGACCATTGCGCTGAGCTCGGACACGCTCACCCCGGCGCAGGTCTTCGACGTGGCCTCGACCGTGCTGGCGCAGAAGATCGCGCAGGTGCCGGGCGTGGGCGAGGTCAGCGTCGGCGGCGGCTCGCTGCCGGCGGTGCGCGTCTCGCTCAACCCGGCAGCACTGAACCAGTACGGCATCGCCCTGGAGGAAGTGGCCGGCGCGATCCGCAACGCCAACGCGCTGCGGCCGCTGGGCACGGTGGCCCGGGATGACCGCCAGTGGCAGGTCGAGGCGGCGCTGCAGCTGCGTACCGCCGAGGAATACCGCGACCTGGTCGTGGCCTGGCGCGACGGCCGCGCCGTGCACCTGCGCGACGTGGCCCAGGTCGGCGAAGGCACCGAGAACCGCTACGCCTCCGGCTTCCACAACAGCCGCGCCGCGGTGCTGATGATGGTCAACCGCCAGCCCAGCGCCAACATCATCCGCACGGTCGACGCGATCCACGCGCAGATGGACACGCTGCGGGCGCTGCTGCCGGCCGGCGTGGACATGAAGGTGGTGATGGACCGCTCGCCGGTGATCCGCGCCACCCTGCGCGAGGCCGAGGCCACCCTGGTCCTGGCGGTGGGCCTGGTGGTACTGGTGGTCCTGGCCTTCCTCGGCAGCTGGCGCGCGGCGCTGGTGCCGTCGCTGGCGATCCCGGTGTCGCTGTTCGGCGCGCTGGCGATCATCTGGCTGGCCGGGTTCTCGCTCAACACCCTGTCGCTGATGGCGCTGATCGTGGCCGCGGTGCTGGTGGTGGACGACGCCATCGTGGTGCTGGAGAACATCTCCCGGCACCTGGCCGCCGGCCTGTCGCCGGTGGCGGCGGCGATGCGCGGCGCCGGCGAGGTCGGCGCCACCTTGCTGTCGATGAACATCGCCCTGGCGGTGGTGTTCGTCTCGATCCTGTTCCTGGACGACTTCGTCGAGAAACTCTTCCGCGAGTTCTCGCTGACCCTGGTGGCGGCGATGACGGTGTCGGTGGTGGTCTCGCTGAGCTTCACCCCCGCGCTGTGCTCGCGGATGCTGCGCAGCGCCGGCCCGGACCGCGTGATCCCGCCATGGGAGCGGCTGGGCGAACTGCTGTTCGGCGGACTGCGGCGGCTGTACCTGCGTTCGCTGGACCGCCTGCTCGCCCGCCTGCCGCTGGCCCTGTGCGTGCTCGCGGCGACAGTGGCGCTGAACGCCTTCCTGTTCGCCAAGGTGCCCAAGGGCACGGTGCCGCAGCAGGACACCGGCCAGCTGCGCGGCTTCATCCGCGGCGACGACGGCCTGTCCTTCCAGGTGATGCAGCCGAAGATCCAGGCCTACCGGGAGTTCCTGCTGCAGGACCCGGCGATCGCCGACATCGCCGGCTACATCGGCGGCGGCACTGGCGTGAACAACGGCTTCGTGATGATGCAGATGAAGCCGCTGGCCGAGCGCGGCATCTCCAGCCGCGAGGTCATCGACCGGCTGCGCGAGGGCCTGCCGAAGGTGCCCGGCGGCAACCTGTGGTTCTGGGTCGACCAGGACATCCGCATCGGTGGCGGCAACGACGACGGCAACCTCGACCTGCGGCTGATGGCCGGCGACATCGGGCCGCTGCGCGAGTGGACGCCGAAGGTGCGCGACGCGCTGGCGGCGCTGCCGCAGCTGGTCGACGTGGACTCCAGCGGCGACGAGGGCATGCGCCAGGTGCAGCTGGAAATCGACCGCGAAGCCGCCGCGCGGCTGGGCGTGGACATGCGCATGGTCGGCACCGTGCTCAACAACTCCTTCAGCCAGCGCCAGGTGGCGACGCTGTACGACAGCCTCAACCAGTACCGCGTGGTGATGGAGCTCGACCAGCGCTACACCAGATCGCCGGAGACGCTGGACCAGGTCTACGTGATCGGCGGCAACGGCCAGCGCGTGCCGCTGTCGGCGTTCGCCCGCTGGGACTACGGCATGGCGCCGGACCGCATCCAGCACCGCTCGCAGTTCGTGGCCACGCGGGTCAGCTTCGCCCTTGCGCCCGGGGTCAAGCTCGAGGAAGCCACCGCGGCGATCGACGACGCGATGGCGCGGATCATGCTGCCGACCGGGGTGCAGGCGAAGCTGGGCGACGAGGCCGGCGCCGTGCAGGAGCTGCGCAACCGCCAGCTGTGGCTGATCCTCGGCGCGGTACTGGCGGTGTACCTGGTGCTGGGCGTGCTGTACGAGAGCCTGGTGCAGCCGCTGGCGATCCTCTCGATCCTGCCCTCGGCCGGCATCGGCGCGCTGCTGGCGCTGCTGGTGTTCGACGGCGAGCTCAACCTGATCTCGCTGCTGGGCCTGTTCCTGCTGGTCGGCGTGGTGATGAAGAACACCATCCTGATGGTGGACTTCGCCCTGGCCGCGCAGCGCGAAGGCCAGGCGGCGCGCGAGGCCATCCTGGAGGCGGCGCGGCTGCGCTTCCGCCCGATCCTGATGACCAGCGTGGCGGCGCTGCTGGGCACGCTGCCGCTGATGCTCGGCGCCGGCGAAGGTTGGGAAATGCGGCGTCCGCTGGGCATCGCCATCGTCGGCGGCCTGCTGGTCAGCCAGGTGCTGACGCTCTACACGACGCCGGCGGTGTTCCTCGCCCTGGACCGACTGCGCGCGCGGCTGGCGCGGCGGCTGCGGCCGGCTTCGTCGGTGGCGTGATCCCTCCCTCCCCTCTCCCCCCGGGACCGAGGGGAGCGTTTGCGAACCAGTGGTCCGCGCTCGCCGGAGCGCCCTCGCGCAGGCGCGAGTGCCGGGGCGCGAGCCGGGGGATGAGGGTCGGATGCCGACCGCGCGCAGGGATTTCCACCCTCTCCCCAACCCCTCTCCCGGTGGGAGAGGGGCTTACAGGCTCCGCGCCGCTGCCCTATCCAGGCGACAGGGATTCCCAGGGCGCACATGCCCTGGCAGCGTCGAGCAGCGCATCCAGCCCGGGCGTCTCGCGGTAATCCACCGCATCGATCGCCGCGATGCGCTGCAGCCCGGTGGCATTGACCGCGAAGGCGGCGACGAAGCTGCCAGCTTCCGCCAGCCTCACCGCCCGCACTTCCTGCGGGCAGCCCTGCGCTTGCAGGCCCGCCTGCAGGAGGCGCTCGGAAGTGCCGCGCAACGCGGGTCCCTCCGGCCACACCACGCGCTCGCCATCCCAGAAACCGATGTTCCAGACCGTGCCTTCCACGACGCGGGCGTCGCCGCCTTCGCCGTCCACGAACAGCGCGTCGTCGAAGCCGGCGCGCAGCGCCAGGCGGCGATGCTGGAACAGCGGGAACGTGCCGACATGCTTGAGGTGCGGGAACGGGCGCAAGAAGGCGGTACTGCGCACCCGGATCGCCTTGCCCGTCGGCATCGCCGGTGCGCTGGCAGCCACCAGTACGTCCGGTCGCAAAGAGCGCAGCGGCTGGCGGTGGTCGAACCCGCGCGAGAACACGGTGACGCGCATCGAGCAGTCGCCGCCGGAGGCCGCAGCCGCCTGGGCCATCCAGGCGCGGAGCTGCGCCTCGTCCAGCGGTGCGTCGAACAGTTCGGCGTTGCCCTGGCGCAGGCGCTGCAGGTGCAGGTCCAGGCCCTGCACGCGGCCGCCGCGCACCTGCAGCGAGGTGAAGTGCCCGTAGTTGACCTGCGCCGCAACGCGCAGCGCCGCCGGCTCGGCATCGGCCGGCTGGCCGTTGAGCAGCGCGATGGATGGCGCGGCAGCACTCATGGGGCGAACCGGGCGGCCGCACGGCACCGCGGCAGCGGGATCGACGGCGGGACCGGTACCGGCCGCGGCCGGTGCCATGCGACAACGTCGCGGGCGGAGACCAAGGCGTGCAACCGCGAGGTCATCCGCCGCTCCCGGATCAGCGGAACGGCAGGCCGCCGCGGCCCGCGCCGCCCATCATGCCCTGCAGGCCGCGCATCATGCCCTTCATTCCCTTCATGCCGCCGCGGCCCAGCTTGCCCATCACCTTTTCCATCTGCTGGTACTGCTTGAGCAGCTTGTTGACGTCGGCCGGGGTGGTGCCGGAACCGCGGGCGATGCGGGCGCGGCGCGAGCCGTTGAGCAGGTCGGGGTTGCGGCGCTCCTTCGGCGTCATCGAGCCGATGATCGCCATCATCCGCGGCACCTCGCGGCTCTGCGCGACCTGCTGCTTGAGGTGCTCGGGCACCTGGCCCAGGCCCGGCAGCTTGTCGATCAGGCCGGCGATGCCGCCCATGTTCTGCATCTGCTCGAGCTGGTCGCGCATGTCGTTGAGGTCGAACTTCTTGCCCTTGGCGACCTTGGCGGCCAGCTTCGCCGCCTTCTCCTGGTCGACGTTCTGCTCGACCTGCTCGACCAGCGACAGCACGTCGCCCATGTCGAGGATGCGCGCGGCGACGCGGTCCGGGTGGAACACGTCCAGGCCGTCGAGCTTCTCGCCGGTACCGACGAACTTCACCGGCTTGCCGGTGATGTAGCGCACGCTCAGCGCGGCGCCGCCGCGGGCATCGCCGTCGGTCTTGGTCAGGACCACGCCGGTCAGCGGCAGCGCCTCGGAGAAGGCCTTGGCGGTGTTGGCCGCGTCCTGGCCGGTCATCGAGTCGACCACGAACAGGGTCTCGGCCGGGTTGACCGCGGCGTGCAGCGCCTTGATCTCGGCCATCATCGCCTCGTCGATGGCGAGGCGGCCGGCGGTGTCGACGATCAGCACGTCGGCGAAGGACTTCTTCGCATCGGCAATGGCGGCGCGGACGATGTCCTCCGGCTTCTGCCCGGCGTCGGACGGGAAGAACAGCACGCCGGTCTGCTCGGCCAGGGTCTTCAGCTGCTCGATCGCGGCCGGACGGTAGACGTCGGCGCTGACCACCATCACCTTCTTCTTGCGCTTGTCCTTGAGGTGCTTCGCGAGCTTGCCGACGGTGGTGGTCTTGCCGGCGCCCTGCAGGCCGGCCATCAGGATCACCGCCGGGGCCGGGACGTTCAGGTTCAGGTCGGTGGCCTGCGAGCCCATGACCGCGGTCAGCTCGTCGCGCACGACCTTGATCAGGGCCTGGCCCGGGGTCAGCGACTTCAGCACCTCCTGGCCGACCGCGCGCACCTTGATCCGCTGGATCAGGGCCTGGACCACCGGCAGGGCGACGTCGGCCTCCAGCAGCGCGATGCGCACCTCGCGCACCGCCTCGCTGATGTTGGATTCGGTCAGCCGGCCACGGCCGCGCAGGCGGTCGATGGTGCCGGAGAGGCGCTGGGTCAGGGATTCGAACATGCAGGCGGGCCCGGAGGCGGAAAACGGCTGGCGATTATAGCCCGCGCGCCCTGCTGCCCCCGCCGCCGCCAGCGCCGGCCTGTTCCCCGTCCCGCTGCGCTGCGGCGCCACGCGCTTGCCGGACGCCGGACGCCGGACGCGGGGGGCCGGGGGCCGGGGGCCGGGGGCCGGGGCCAGTTGAACGCCTGCTGAGCCAACCCATTGATGGAGCAATATTTGACATTGCAAATATTGAGCAGGCGAGTATCATCCCCGCGCATGTCCACGCCCTCCCCCATCTGCAGCGGCTCCGCCCTGGGCCTGCTCGTGCGGCAGGTCCGCGATGCCATGCGCACCCGCTGGGAGCGGGAACTGCGCCAGGCCGGCCACGACCTCAACTTCAGCCAGTTCCTTGCCATCAAGAAGCTGGCCGACGGAGTGGCCAACGTCACCGAGCTGGCCCGCATGGCCGAGCTCAGCCCGGGCGCCATGACCCGCCTGCTCGACCGGCTGGAGGAGCGCGGCCTGGTCATGCGTGTCGCCGATCCGGACGACCGCCGCGCCCTGCACATCCGCCTGACCGAGGCCGGGCAGCGCATCGCCCGGGACATCGCCCAGTGCGGCGAGCGGGTCCGCGACATCGCCCTGGAAGGGCTCGACGACGCCCAGCGCGCGCAGTTCATCGGCCTGCTCGAACAGGTCCGCGACAACCTTTCCACCCCGGAAAACTGACGATGTTTCCCTCCCCCCACTCCGGCCGCGTCCGCGCGGCCATCGCGCCCCTGTTCCTCGCGATCGCGCTGGCAGGGTGCGCCAGCACCGGCGGCCTCGAGCCGGTCGCCCAGCCCCGCGACCTGGACAGCCACGCCACCTCGCGCAGCCTGGCCGGCACGCCGCTCAGCGACGCCGCCTTCCCGGCCCTGGACTGGTGGCGCGCCTTCGGCGACCCGCAGCTGGACGCGCTAGTATCCGAAGCCCTCGCCGGCAGCCCCTCGCTGGCCGCGGCCGATGCGCGCCTGCGCAAGGCGCGCGCGCAGGCCAGCCTTGCCGACGCCACGCGCAAGCCCAGCGTCGGCGGCAGCGCGCAGTACGCGGTGGCCCAGCTGCCGGAAAGCCTGGCCGGCGACGAACTGGGCGGCAAGCTGCTGCACAACGCGCTGCTGACCCTCAACTTCGACTGGCCGCTGGACGTGTGGGGCGGCAAGCGCGCCGAGTACGAGGCCGCGCTGGGCCAGGCCCGCGCCAGCCAGGTCGAGGCGCAGGCCGCACGGCTGGGCCTGGCCGCGAACGTCGCGCGCAGCTACATCGCCCTGGCCCAGGCCTTCGAGGCGAAGGACGTGGCGCTGCGCGAACAGGAGCGCAGCGAGCGCCTGCTGCAGCTGGGCCGGCAGCGCGTCGAGGCCGGCATCGACGGCACGCTTGCGCTGCGCAACGCCGAAACCGCGATCGCCACCGCAAAGGCCCAGGCCGAAGCGGCGCAGCAGCAGATCGACGCGCTGCGCAATGCGATCGCCGCCCTGCTCGGGCAGGGTCCCGACCGCGGCCTGGACATCGCCCGCCCGCAGCTGCTGCAGGCACCGGCGCCGGCGCTGCCGGGCGTGCTGCCGAGCGAGCTCCTGGGCCACCGCCCGGACGTGGTCGCCGCGCGCTGGCGCGTGGAAGCGGCCGCGCAGGGCATCAGGTCGGCGAAGGCGCAGTTCCGGCCGAGCGTGGACCTCAGCGGCCTGGTCGGTCTGGCCGCGACCGGCTTCTCCGACCTGTTCGCCAGCGACGCCGCGCTGGGCTTCGGCGGCCCGGCGATCAGCCTGCCGATCTTCGACGGCGGCCGCCTGCGCAGCAACCTCGACGCGCGCGACGCCGACTACGACCTGGCCGTGGCCACCTACAACCAGGGCGTGGTCGACGCCCTGCACGAGGTGACCGACGCGGTGCAGGCGATCCGCTCGCTCGACGCGCAGGAGCGCTCGCTGGCCGAAGCGCACGACGCGGCCAATGCCGCCCTGCAGCTGGCGCAGTCCCGCTACGAAGCCGGCGTCGGCACCCAGCTCGAGGTGCTTTCGGCGCAGCGCCCGCTGCTGCAGATCGAACAGCAGCAGGCCGCGCTGCGCGCGCAGCGCTACCAGGCCACGGTCCAGCTCGACCGCGCCCTCGGCGGCGGCCTCGACCTCGACGCACCCGCGTCCGCGTCGGCCGCCGCCTCCGAATCGCACTCCTGACCTCCCCCACGCCCATGACCACCGAAATCAATCCCCAGGCTTCCGCCCAGCCCGCCGCCGCGGCCCCCAACGGCAAGCGCAAGCGCGCCCTGCAGGTCGTGCTGCTGGTCGTGGTCGCCGCGCTCCTCGCGTGGCTGGCCTACTACTTCCTGCACCTGCGCTGGCACGAGGACACCGACGACGCCTACGTGCAGGGCAACGTCGTCAGCGTGGTGCCGCAGACCACCGGCACCGTGGTCGGCATCGACGCCGACGACGGCGACAAGGTCGAGGCCGGCGACGTGCTGGTGCGGCTGGATCCGAACGACGCCCAGGTCGCCTACGACCAGGCCGTGTCCAACCTCGCCGCCACCGTGCGCCAGGTGCGCGGATTCTTCAGCAGCGCCGATGCCGCGCAGGCCGAACTGCGCGCGCGCCAGGTCGCGGTGGAGCAGGCCCGCGCCGACGTGAAGCGCCGCGAAGGGCTGGTCGCCAGCGGCGCGATCTCGCGCGAGGAACTGGCCCACGCCCGCGACGTGCTCGCCGCCGCCGAGGCCGCGCTGGGCACCGCGCAGGGCAACCTGCAGCGCAGCCGCGCCCTGGTCGACGCCACCACCGTGCAGGAACAGCCGCAGGTGCAGGCCGCCGCCGCGCAGCTGCGCCAGGCCTACCTGGCCCTGCAGCGCACCGCCATCGTCGCCCCGGTCTCCGGCTACGTCGCCAAGCGCCAGGTGCAGCTGGGCCAGCGCGTGCAGCCCGGCGCCACCCTGATGACGGTGGTGCCGCTGGAGCAGATGTGGGTCGAGGCCAACTTCAAGGAAACCCAGTTGCACCACATGCGCATCGGCCAGCCGGTGGAAGTGCGCGCCGACCTGTACGGCGGCAGCGTGCGCTACCAGGGCAAGGTCGCCAGCCTCGGCCTGGGCACCGGCAGCGCCTTCTCGCTGCTGCCGGCGCAGAACGCCTCCGGCAACTGGATCAAGATCGTGCAGCGCGTGCCGGTGCGGATCGAGCTGGATCCGGCGCAGCTGACGGAACATCCGCTGCGCCTGGGCCTGAGCATGCACGTCGACGTGGCCATGCGCGACCAGAGCGGCCCGGTGCTGGCGCAGCCGCGCCAGGCCGACGAGCCGCGCTTCGCCACCGACGTCTACGGCAGCCAGTTGGCCGACGCCAACGCGCTGATCGGGAAGATCATCGAGCAGAACCTGCCGCGCGCGCGCGGCTGACGCGGACGGCGCCTCCCCCATGTCCTCCACCACCGCTGTCCCGTCCGAAGGTCCAGGCACGCCGCCCGCGCGGGCGGCGGCGCCGGCCCAGCCGTTCCGCCCGCCCAACCTCGCCCTGACCACGGTG
This sequence comes from Pseudoxanthomonas suwonensis J47, assembly GCF_000513955.1. Classification (GTDB taxonomy): domain Bacteria; phylum Pseudomonadota; class Gammaproteobacteria; order Xanthomonadales; family Xanthomonadaceae; genus Pseudoxanthomonas; species Pseudoxanthomonas suwonensis_C. The sequence goes on along the minus strand of NZ_AZUZ01000001.1, from coordinate 113,794 downwards.
GGCCTGGCGCTTGCGTCGTTCATGCAGGTGCTGGACACCACCATCGCCAACGTCTCGCTGCCGACCATCTCCGGCAACCTCGGTGCCAGCGCCAACCAGGCGACGTGGGTGATCACTTCGTTCGCGGTGAGCAACGCGATCGCGCTGCCGCTGACCGGCTTCCTCAGCCGCCGCTTCGGCGAGGTGCGCCTGTTCACCTGGGCGACGCTGGCCTTCGTCGTCGCCTCGTTCCTGTGCGGCATCTCGCAGAGCATGGGCATGCTGGTGGTCTCGCGCGCCCTGCAGGGCTTCGTCTGCGGGCCGATGTACCCGGTGACCCAGGCGCTGCTGCTGTCGATCTACCCGGCCGCCAAACGCGGGCAGGCATTGGCCCTGCTGGCGATGGTCACCGTAGTCGCGCCCATCGCCGGCCCGATCCTCGGCGGCTGGATCACCGACAACTACAGCTGGGAGTGGATCTTCTTCATCAACATCCCCATCGGCATCTTCGCCGCGTGGGCGGTGACGCGGCAGATGAAGGGCCGGCCCGAGCGCACCGAGAAGCCGAAGATGGACTACATCGGCCTGGCTACGCTGGTGCTGGGCGTGGGCGCGCTGCAGATCATGCTCGACCTGGGCAACGAGAAGGACTGGTTCCAGTCGACCGAAATCGTGGTCCTGACCATCGTGGCGGTCATCGCGCTGACCGTGTTCGTGATCTGGGAACTGACCGAGAAGGACCCGATCGTCAACCTGCGCCTGTTCCGGCACCGCAACTTCGCCGCCGGCACGGTGGCGATGGTGGTGGCCTACGCGGCGTTCTTCGCCATCGGCCTGATGGTGCCGCTGTGGCTGCAGCGGAACATGGGCTACACCGCGATCTGGGCCGGTTTCGCCACCGCGCCGATCGGCGTGCTGCCGGTGCTGCTGACGCCGCTGGTGGGCAAGTACGCGACCCGCTTCGACCTGCGCCTGCTGGCCAGCTTCGCCTTCGTGGTGATGGCTTTCACCAGCTTCCTGCGCGCCGGCTTCAACCTCGACGTGGACTTCCAGCGGGTGGCGGTCATCCAGCTGATCCAGGGCCTGGGCGTGGCGCTGTTCTTCATGCCGGTGCTGACGATCCTGCTGTCGGACCTGGAACCGCACGAGATCGCCGCCGGCTCCGGCCTGGCCACCTTCGTGCGCACGCTCGGCGGCAGCTTCGCCGCCTCGCTGACCACCTGGGCGTGGAACCAGCGCAGCACCATCCACCACGCGCGGCTGACCGAACACCTGCCCGCGTACGACGACGGCTTGCGCGAGATGGCCGCCCGCCTGGGCCAGGGCGACCTGACGCGCGGGGCGCTGCTGCTCAACCAGGAGATCGGCCAGCAGGCGGCGCAGATCGGCTTCAACGAGATCTTCCACCTGCTGGGGATCATCTTCCTGGTGGTGATCGCGTTCGTCTGGTTCGCCAAGCCGCCGTTCGCCGCCAAGGGACCGCGTCCGGTCGGCGGCGACCACTGAGCTCCGGGACCCGCCCGGGCCCGCGCCTCGCCGCGGCGCATCGCCGCCGGGGCGGCCCGGGAACCCCCTGGCACCGGCCCCGCGCCTGCTTCCGCGGCGCGTGATCCGGATCACGACCGTGAGTGTTCCATGCAGGCGGCATTCCGTTCCGCCGTGCTGCCGTGCGACACTCGCCGGATGACAATCGTTCTCATCGCGATCCTTGCCTACCTGCTGGCCAGCGGCCTGCTGCTGCGCTCCGTGGCCCAGGACGGGTCCGCCGCCGGCTCCTGGCGCTGGCCGGCCCTGGCCGCGGTCGTGCTGCACGCCACCTACCACGTCGTGGTCGCGTGGCGGACCAGCGGCGGGCCGGACATGCATTTCTTCTCGGCGTTGTCGCTGGTCGGCATGGGCATGGCGGCGATGACCGTGCTGTTCGGCGTGCGCGGGCGCACCGCCGCGGTGGGCGTGGTCGTGTTCCCGCTGGCGGCGGCATTGCTCGCCCTGTACCACGGCCATGGCCACGGGCCTTCGCCGGTGCTGGACTGGCGCCTGCAACTGCACGCCTGGCTGGCCCTGCTCGCCTACGCGACCCTGGCCATCGCCGCGCTGCTGGCCGGCATGCTGTGGCTGCAGGAGCGGGCGCTGCGCCGGCGCCAGTTCAACGCCTGGCTGCGCGCGCTGCCGCCGCTGACCCAGCTGGAGACGGTGCTGTTCCGGACGATCACCGTCGGCTTCCTGCTGCTGACCTTCACCCTGCTCACCGGCGTGCTGTTCGTCGAGGACTTCCTGTCCCAGCACCTGGTCCACAAGAGCGTGCTGAGCGTGCTGTCGTGGCTGGTGTTCGGCGGCCTGCTGCTGGGCCGCTGGCGCTACGGCTGGCGCGGCACCAAGGCCGTGCACTGGACCCTGACCGCGATGGCGCTGCTGCTGCTGGCGTTCTTCGGCAGCAAGTTCATGCTCGAGCTGGTGCTCGGCCGAACCTGACGCAGGACCATGCAGGTGCGCGCGAGCGGCCCGTCCCTCCTCTCGCGTCCGGGCCAGCCAGTCGGACGCCGGCTGGCGTCCTGCCTGGCCCTGTTCGTCGTGCCCGTGGGCGGCCTGGCCGCGCCACCGCCGGATGCGGGCCAGGTGCAGCGCCAGGCCGAACGCTCGCTTTCGCATGCGCCCGAGCCGCCACCGGCGGTTGAATCCGCGCACGAGGCGGAAGCGGCCTCCGACGGCCTGGAGTTCGTGGTCCGGCGCTTCGTGCTGGAAGGCGCGACCCTGGTGCCGGAGGCAACCCTGCAGCAGGCGCTGGCGCCGTGGCGCGGGCAGCCGCTGCGCTTCGCCGACCTGCAGGCCGCGCTGCGCCGGATCGTCGCGGTGTACCGCGAGCACGGCTGGTTCGCCCGCACCCAGTTGCCGGAGCAGGACATCACCGAGGGCACGGTGGTGGTGCAGGTGCTGGAAGGCCGGTTCGGCCGCCTGGGCGTGCTGGACGAAGGCAGCCGCGCGAGGGGCGACTTCATCGCGGCGCTGGCCGGCCGCGGCCTGCGCGCGGGCGAACCCTATTCCCTGCACCGCCTGGAACGCGGCCTGCTGCTGGCCAACGACCTGCCGGGCGTATACGTCGACGGCGTGCTGCAGCCTGGCCAGGAACCCGGTACCAGCGACCTGCTGCTGGACGTACGGGACCAGCCACTGCTCGAGGGCAGCCTGGCGGTCGGCAACGACGGCAGCCGCTACACCGGGCGCGGCCAGCCGGTCGGGCACGTGTCGCTGGCCAATCCCAGCGGCTACGGCGACCAGCTCTCCGCCACCGGCATGCGTGGCCGCGACCTGGAATACCTCGGCGGCAGCTACGCGCTGCCGCTGGGCGCCGGCGGGCTGCGCGGCAACCTCGGCTACAGCACGCTGCACTACCGGCTGGGCAAGGAGTTCGAGCTGCTCGAGGCCAGCGGCGCCTCGCGCACGTACCGCGCCGGACTGACCTACCCGCTGCACCGCAGCGTGGACTGGAACCTGGAAACCGAACTGGCCTGGAGCCGGCGTCGCCAGGAAGACGCCAGCTTCGGCGAGGACCTGCGCCGGCGCCACCTGCGCGACCTCACCCTGACCCTGTTCGGTGACGCGGTCCACCGCGGCGGCAATGGCGCCCATACCGCCTGGATCCTCGACCTGGTCGCCGGGCGGGCGCGGCTGGCCCTGCCCGACGACCTGCTCGCCGACGCGTCCGGCCCGGGCGTGCACGGCCCGTATTCGCTGGCCCGGCTGGAACTGCGCCACGACCGCTGGCTGGCGCCGGAGTGGTACCTGCGCGCGCGCTTCAGCGGGCAATGGGCCTTCGACAACCTGGATTCGTCGCAGCAGTTCGTCCTCGGTGGCCCCTCGGGGGTGCGCGGCTATCCGCTCAACGAGGCGCCCGGCGACAGCGGCGCGGCGCTGCAGCTGGAGCTGCACCGGGTACTGGCGACCCGCGGCGGCGGCGAGCTGGACGGCTACGGCTTCGTCGACGGCGGCACCGTGCGCCTGCGCCGGCATCCCTGGGACGGCGACCCGCGCAACCGCTACGAGCTCACCGCCGCCGGCCTCGGCCTGCGCTGGATCCAGGGCGGGCTGACCGCATCGCTGAGCGTGGGCGTGCCGGTGGGCAGCAATCCCGGTACCTTCGACGGCAACAACCAGGATGGCACCGGACGCGCACCGCAGCTATGGTTCAACCTGCGCCAGCGCTTCCCGCGCTGAGCGCATGCGCCAGGACATACCCATGCACACCCGTCCCGCACATGTCCCCTCCTGCCCCCGCCGCACGGCCGGTACCGGCCTGCTGGCGCTGCTGGCGATGCTGCCGGCGCTGGCCATGGCGCAGGACCGCGATGCGCTGCCGGAAGACGGGCGCGTGGTCGCCGGCAAGGCGGAACTGTCGCGCAAGGACCGCACCCTCACCATCTCCCAGCAGAGCCGGCGCGCGATCCTGGAGTGGAGCCGCTTCGACATCGGCGCCGACGCCACGGTGCGCTTCATCCAGCCGTCATCGTCGTCGGTGGCGCTGAACCGGGTGCTGGGCAGCGATCCCTCGCGCATCGCCGGGCGCCTGTCGGCGAACGGCCACGTCTACCTGGTGAACCCGGCCGGCGTGCTGTTCGCGCCCGGCGCGCGGGTCGATGCCGCCCAGCTGGTGACCTCCACCCTGGACATCGCCGATGGCGAGTTCCTCGCCGGGCGCGAGCCGGTCCCCGGCATCGGTTCGCAGTGGCAGCCGCCGTCCGGGGCGAGCATCCCGGCGCTGATGGTGTCCGGCCTGCTGGCCGCGACCACGCCTGCCGATGACGCCGGCATCGCGGACGCCCAGGCCGGGGAAGAGCCGGCATCTCCCGGCGGCCTGCTGACCCTGGACGCCGGCGCCGACGGGCACCTGCGCATCGGCCTCGATGCGGGGCAGATGCAGGCGCTGATCGACGGCGGCGGGTTGCAGCAGGACGGCGAGGATTTCGTCCTGTCGGCCGACGGCGACAACGACGTCACCGCCAGCGCGATCGCCGCCGGGCGCGTGCCGCAGGCGCAGGGCGCCACCGTGCGCGACGGCCGCCTGCTGCTGGTGGCCACGCCCGCGCCGCAGGAGCAGGCCGGGCTTCCCGCCACCGGTGGCGCGGTGCACATGTTCGTCGACGACGCGCAGCGCTGAGCCCGCCGGTCCGGCCTGCCCGGGGCCTTCCGTCGCCCGTCGGCATCGCGCAGGCACGCTCCACGGCCGTCGCCGGCCAGGTCTTTCATTCCGTCCCCACCGGGGTTCCGTCGCGAAGTGCGCCGGCTCGTCGCATGCCCGCTTGCGGGCCATCAGCCGCCTGCCTAGCTTGCGCGTCTTCGAGCCAGGAGACCGGCCATGCAGGCAGCCCACGAACGCAGGAGAAAAGGACGCTGGATCCGTCGGGCCCTGGTGCTCTTCGGCCTGGCCGTGGCCGGTGCCTGCCTCTGGGACGTGGTCACCTACGACCGCGAGGCCTGGCTGGCCGACTACGCGCGCCTGAAGCACGACCTGGCCCACGGCTACGCCAACCTGGACTGGATCCGGGACCACCGTGGCCTGGACCTGGCCGAACTGGACCGGCAGACCACGCACGCGCTGGCCACCGCGCATTCGCGCTTGCGGGCCTCGCTCGCGCTGCGGGCCTTCCTCAGGCGCTTCGACGATCCGCACCTGCGCCTCGAACCGCGGCGCCCGCCGTCGCCGCCCGCCACCAGCGGCAGCACGGCCCCGGTCCGGCCGGTGGCGGCCCCGCCCGCCGCAGTAGTGGATTGCGCGGCGGCAGGCTACGAGGAAGGCGACCACGCCTTCGTCTTCCCCTTCGCGGAGATGCCGGGCTGGCGCCAGCTGCGTGCTGGCGATTTCCCGATTGGCCGCGTCGGCGACACGGGCATCCTGCGCATCGCCCAGTTCGGCGAACGCCGGTACAGGTCCGCCTGCCAGCGCGTGTTCCGCCCGGGCATGGATGCCCATGCGTTGCAGCTGGCAGTGCGCGCCGAACAGCAGCGGCTGCTGGTGGATTCGCTGGAAACCCTGGGTCGCGATGGCGCGCGCCGGCTGCTGGTGGACGTCACCGGCAACGGCGGCGGCACCGAGTGGGTGACCGAGGTGGTCGCGCTGATGACCGGACGCGCGCTCACGCGTGCCGCGTCCCGCCGGGTCGGACCGGAATGCGACCGCGACGCGGTCTGGGCCAACGAACCCGTCTGCCCGGTCCTCGCCCCCGCCGGCGAGGCCGAGGTACTCCAGGGCACCGGCCGCTGGCGCGGGCCGCTGCTCGTCCTGGCCGACCGCGGCACGGCGTCGGCAGCGGAGGATTTCGTGGCCTGGCTGCAGCAGAACCGCGTGGCCGTGGTGATCGGCGAGCGCACGCTCGGCGCCGGCTGCGGCTACACCAACGGCGCCAGGCGCACCCGGCTGGAAGTATTGCCGCTGGAGGTAGCGATGCCCGACTGCGCAAGGTTCCTCGCCGACGGCACCAACGAGCTGGAAGGCATCGCCCCCGACATCGCAATGGATACTCGTGCAGCGGATGCGCCCGCCCGCCTGCTCTCCGTACTGCAGACCCTGCCGCGATGAAGCGATGCCGCGGCCTACTCCGCCGCCGCTTCCAGCGCCTGCGCCAGCCGCTCCACCGCGATCACTTCCAGGCCCTTGAAGCTGCCGGACTTCGGCGCGTTGGCCCTGGGCACGATCGCGCGCCTGAAGCCGTGCGTGGCCGCTTCGCGCAGGCGCTCCTCGCCGTTGGGCACCGGGCGGATCTCGCCGGAGAGGCCGACCTCGCCGAAGGCCACGGTCTTGTCCGCCAGCGCGCGGTCGCGCAGCGAGGACAGCACCGCCAGCAGCACCGGCAGGTCGGCGGCGGTTTCCTGCACGCGGATGCCGCCGACGACATTGACGAACACGTCCTGGTCGCCGACCACCACGCCGCCGTGCCGGTGCAGCACCGCCAGCAGCATCGCCAGGCGGTTCTGCTCCAGGCCCACGGCGACGCGGCGCGGATTGGACAGCGGCGAGGAATCCACCAGCGCCTGCACCTCGACCAGCAGCGGGCGGGTACCTTCGCGGGTCACCATCACGCAGCTGCCCGGCTGGCGGGCGCTGCCTGAGAGGAAGATCGCCGACGGGTTGGGCACTTCCTTCAGGCCCTTGTCGCCCATCGCGAACACGCCCAGCTCGTTGACCGCGCCGAAGCGGTTCTTGAACGCGCGCAGTACGCGGAAGCGGCTGCCGCTCTCGCCCTCGAAGTACAGCACCGCGTCGACCATGTGCTCGAGCACGCGCGGACCGGCGATGCCGCCTTCCTTGGTCACGTGGCCGACCAGGAACACGGCGGTGCCGGTCTCCTTGGCGTAGCGCACCAGCCGCGCCGCGCTCTCGCGCACCTGGCTGACCGAGCCGGGCGCGGCGGTGAGGGTTTCGGTCCACAGGGTCTGCACCGAGTCGGCCACGACCACGCGCGGCTTCGCCTGCGAGGCGTGCTGCAGGATCGATTCGATGCCGGTCTCGGCCAGCGCCTGCAGGTTGTCCAGCGGCAGGTCCAGGCGCACCGCGCGGCCGGCCACCTGGGCCAGCGATTCCTCGCCGGTGACGTACAGCGCCGGCAGCTGCGCGGACATGGTCGCCAGCGCCTGCAGCAGCAGGGTCGACTTGCCGATGCCGGGGTCGCCGCCGACCAGGACCACCGCACCTTCGACCAGTCCACCGCCGAGCACGCGGTCCAGCTCGCCGATGCCGGTGGACACGCGCACCTCGGCCAGCTGGCTGACGTCCTTGAGCGCGGTGACCTTCGGCGGGTCGACCTTGCCGGCCCAGCCGGCGCGGCGCGAGGCGGCGGGACTGGCGGCGGACGCAGCCGGTTCCAGCACCACCTGCGACAGCGAATTCCAGGCGCTGCACTCGCCGCACTGCCCTTGCCACTTGCTGTACTCGGCGCCGCATTCGCCGCAGACATAGGCGATGCGGGCGCTGGACTTGGCGGAAGGCTTGGCCACGGGGCGGGATCCGGTGCGGTTGGGGACGGCCAATGTAGCCGCCGCCCGTCTCCGCTGGCGAGACGCGTGCCGCAAACGACAAGGCCCCGCCGAAGCGGGGCCCGTCGTGAAGCTGGTGCCGGAAACAGGAGTCGAACCTGCGACCTACGCATTACGAATGCGCCGCTCTACCAACTGAGCTATTCCGGCAATGACCGGACGCTGGCGCGGCCGGGCCGGGAATTCTAACGGGTCGCGGCCGGGCAGGCCATAGCGGGCCTGCGAACGCGGATGCCGGGCAGGTGCGAGCCCGGCGGCAGCGACAGAGGCCCCCGGCGGCGGGTGTTAAGTTAGCCGCTCTGCAACGACCTGCCGCCGCATGCGCTTCCCGGCCCGCCTGACCGCCGTCTTCACCGTCCTGCTCGCCCTGCTGCTGGCCATGCCGGCCTTCGCGCAGGCGCCGTCGCTGGACCAGGCCCGGCAACAGCTGGAGAAGATCGGCGCGGCCCTGCCGGAGCAGGACGACGACCCCTCGCTGCAGGCCTCGCGCGAGGCGGTGCTGAAGATCCAGGCGCTGGCCGAGAAGACCATCGCCGAGCGCGGCCCGCAGCTGGACAGCCTGGACGCGCGCCTGGCCGAGCTGGGCGAAGGCCCGGCAGCCACGGGCCAGGAATCCGCCGATGTCACCCGCGAGCGCCGCGAGCTGCAGGAGCAGCGCAACGAGGTCGACGCCGAACTGCGCCAGGCCCGGCTGACCGTGGTCGAGAGCGGCCAGCTGCTGGACCGGATCGCTGCGCAGCGGCAGGCGGCGTTCCACCAGACCCTGTCGCGCCGCACCACCCCGCCGTGGAACCCGCGCTTCTGGAGCGAGCTGGCCGACAGCCGCGGCCGCGACCAGGCGCGCGTGCTCGGCCTGTGGCAGCAGACGCGCGAAACCGTGGCGGGGCACTGGCGCGCCGGCCCGGTGCGTTCGCCGCTGCTGCTGGCCCTGGCCGCGCTGGTCGCGGTGGTGGTCGGCTGGTTCGGCGCGCGCACCGTGCCGAAGCTGGTCGGCCGGCATATCCCGCCCGGACGCCTGCGCCGCTCGGCGCCGGCGGTGGCGCGGCTGCTGCTGTCGACGCTGGCGGCCTGGTGGATCGTGAGCCTGCTGCGCGCGGCGCTGCTGCCGGCCGATGCCCCGGCGGCCGTCGCCCAGCTCGCCCGGCTTGCCGGCGGCCTGCTGGTGTTCGGCACCTTCGTGACCACGCTTGGCGCGGTGCTGCTGGCCGTGCGCAGCCCATCGTGGCGGCTGCCGGCGATCTCCGACGAGGGCGCACGCACGCTGCGGCCGCTGCCCCTGGCGGCGGCGCTGGCGATCGTGCTCGCGACCTTCCCGCAGCGGCTCGGCGCCCTGGTCAACGCCAGCCTGCCGCTGGCGGTGGCGCTGACCGCGCTGGCGGCGCTGGTCTCCACCTTCGTGGTGCTGTGGGCGCTGCTGCGCATCCGCCGCCTGCAGTCGGCGGCCGCGCGCGCCGAGGTGGAAGCCCAGCCCGATGCCGCCGCGCCGAAGCCGCATTTCCGGCCGTGGATGAATTTCGCCACCAGCATCGGCTGGGTGTGCGCGTCGCTGGCCCTGCTCGGCCTGTTGACCGGACACGTGGCCCTGTCCGGCTTCATCGCCCTGCAGCTGGTGTGGACCGGCGTGGTGCTGGCCACCCTGTTCCTTGCGATGCGCTTCGCCGACGACCTGGCCTGTGCCGTGCTCGGCGCCAAGGGCGTGGCCGGGCGCCGGGTCAGCAGCCGCTACGGGCTGGATCCGCTGCTGGTCGAGCGCGCGGCGGTGGTGGCCTCGGCGGTGCTGCGCGTGCTGCTGGCGCTGCTGGGCCTGATCGCGCTGGCAATGCCGTACGGGGCCAGCGGCGAGGACCTGGTCGCGCGCGCCCTCGGCCTGGCCCGCGGCATCACCATCGGCGAACTGGTGCTCAGCCCGGCCAACGTGGTCCGCGCGCTGGCGGTGTTCCTGCTGGCCAGCGCCGCCTTCCACCTGCTCAAGCGCTGGCTGGCGCGGCGCTACCTGCCGACCACGAAGATGGACGAGGGCATGCGCGCCTCGGTCGTCACCCTGTTCGGCTACGGCACGATGGTGCTGGCGCTGGCGATGGCGCTGGCCGCGATCGGCGTGGGCCTGGAGCGGATTGCCTGGATCGCCAGCGCGCTGTCGGTCGGCATCGGCTTCGGCCTGCAGGCGATCGTGCAGAACTTCATCTCCGGCCTGATCCTGCTGGCCGAGCGGCCGGTGAAGGTCGGCGACTGGGTGGTGGTCGGCGACGCCGAGGGCGACATCCGCCGGATCAACGTGCGCGCCACCGAGATCCAGACCGGCGACCGCACCACCGTGCTGGTGCCGAACTCGGAGCTGATCACCAAGACGGTGCGCAACCGCACCTATTCAAACGCCGAGGGCCTGGTGAAGATCGTGCTGCCGATGCCGCTGTCCACCGACGCGGACCTGGTGCGCGAGCTGCTGCTGGAGGCGTTCCGCGAACACCCGGCGATCCTCGACGCGCCGGCGCCGGGCGTGACCCTCGACGGCATCGACAAGGGCCAGATGATCTTCAACGCCACCGGCTTCGTCGCCACCCCGCGCCAGGCCGGCGGGGTGCGCAGCGCGCTGCTGTTCGGGATCCTGCGCCGCCTGCGCCAGCTCGACATCCGGATGGTGTAGGCCTGCGGCCTTGCCGCGGCGAGGCTCAGTCCACCAGCTGCAGGCGCAGTTCCTTGGGCAGGGCGAAGACCATGTCCTCCGGCTCGCCGTCCAGTTCGCTCACCGCAGCGGCGCCCAGCTCGCGCAGCCGCGCGATCACGCCGTCGACCAGCACCTGCGGTGCGGAGGCGCCGGCGGTCAGGCCGATGTGCTGCTTGCCCACGACCCACGCCGGGTCGATCTCGTGGGCACCGTCGATCAGGTGCGACTCCACGCCCTCGCGCCGGGCCAGCTCGGCCAGGCGGTTGGAGTTGGAGCTGTTCGGCGAACCGACCACCAGCACCAGGTCGCAGCGCGCGGCCAGTTCGCGCACGGCGTCCTGGCGGTTCTGCGTGGCGTAGCAGATGTCGTCGTTCTTCGGCCCCTGGATCGCCGGGAAGCGCTGCTGCAGCGCCTCGATGATGCCGCGGGTGTCGTCCACCGAGAGCGTGGTCTGGGTGGTGTAGAACAGGTTGTCCGGCTGGCTGACGACGAGGCTGGCGACGTCGTCGATGTCCTCGACCAGGTAGATCGAGCCGCCGGCGCTGTCGGCCTTCCACTGCCCCATCGTGCCTTCCACCTCGGGGTGGCCGGCGTGACCGATCAGGATCACGTCGCGGCCGGCGCGGCAGTGGCGCGCCACTTCCAGGTGGACCTTGGTCACCAGCGGGCAGGTCGCGTCGAACACCTTCAGCCCGCGGCGGTCGGCCTCGGCGCGCACCGCCTGGGAGACGCCGTGGGCGCTGAAGATCACCGTGTTGCCGTCGGGCACCTCGTCCAGTTCCTCGACGAAGATCGCGCCGCGGGCGCGCAGGTCGTCGACGACGAAGCGGTTGTGCACGACCTCGTGGCGCACGTAGATCGGTGCGCCGAGGGTCTCGATGGCGCGCTTGACGATCTCGATCGCGCGGTCGACGCCGGCGCAGAAACCACGGGGATTGGCGAGGATGACGTCCATGGGGTCTTCGGTTACGGGCCCGGGAAGGCCATGCAATAGCGTGGCACCGCGATCATGAACCGCTCTTGCCCCGGTCGCCATCGAACAGGCCGGACAGGGCGATGCCGATGGCGCCGGCGACGATGGCCGCGTCGGCCACGTTGAACGACGGCCAGTAGTAGTCGCGCCAGTACCACTGGATGAAATCGACCACGTGGCCGTGGACCAGGCGGTCGACCACGTTGCCCAGCGCGCCGCCGATCACCAGCGCGTACGGCACGGCCTGGCGCCAGTGGCCGCGCGGGGTGCGCCACAGCCACCAGCCCAGCAGGCCGCTGATCGCGAAGGCCAAGGCCGTGAAGAACACGGTCTGCCAGCCGCCGGCGTTGGCGAGGAAGCTGAACGCGGCGCCGGTGTTGTAGGTCCGGTACCAGTTCCAGAAACCCTCGACCACCGGCACCGCCGTGTACTCCGGCAGGCTGGACAGCACCCAGGCCTTGCTCCACTGGTCGAGGACGATGACCGCCGCCGACAGCAGCAGCCACACGATCGCGTTGGGACGGGGCCGGGCCGTGGTCATCAGAACCACCGCCGGTCTTCGCCGGCACCGTCGACGTTGCTGGCGCAGCGCCCGCACAGTTCCGGATGCTCCGCCACCGTGCCTACGTCGGCGCGGTGGTGCCAGCAGCGCACGCACTTGGCCTTGGTCGTCGGCGCGGCACTGACGAAGATGTCGTCGGTCTGCGCCGGGACCACGGACACGTCGCCGCTGATGAAGAAGAAGCGCAGTTCCTCGGCCAGCGGCTGCAGGTGGGCGGCGGTGTCGGCGCCGGCGGTGATGGTGATCTCCGCCTCCAGCGCCGCGCCGATCTGGCCGTTGGCGCGCATCGGCTCCAGCACCTTGGCCACCTGCTCGCGCAGGGCCAGCAGGCGGTCGAAATCCCCGCTGCCCAGTTCGGCGCCGGCCGGCAGCGGGGCCAGGCCTTCGTACCAGGTGGCGAACAGCACGTTGCCCAGGCGCTCGCCCTCCGGCGTTGCCTTCGGCAGGTAGCCCCACAGCTCGTCGGCGGTGAAGCTGAGGATCGGCGCGATCCAGCGCACGAAGGCCTCGGCGATGCGGTACATCGCGCCCTGCGCGCTGCGGCGGCCGCGCGAATCCTCGCGCATCGTGTACAGGCGGTCCTTGGTCACGTCCAGGTACAGCGAGCCCAGGTCCACGCTGCAGAAGTTCAGCAGCGCCTGCACGATCGCGGCGAAGTCGTAGCGCCCGTAGGCGTCCTTGATCTTCTCCTGGACTTCCCAGGCGCGATGCACGATCCAGCGGTCGAGGGCGACCATGTCCTCCAGCGCCGGCAGGTCCCGCACCGGCTCGAAGCCGTGCAGGTTGGCCAGCAGGAAGCGCGCGGTGTTGCGGATGCGGCGGTAGGCATCGGCGTTGCGCTTGAGGATCTCCTGCGACAGCGACATCTCGTTGGAGTAGTCGGCCGAGGCGATCCACAGGCGCAGGATGTCCGCGCCAAGGTTCTTCATGATGTCCTGCGGCTCGATGCCGTTGCCGAGCGACTTGGACATCTTGCGGCCGTGCTCGTCCACGGTGAAACCGTGGGTGAGGCACTGCCGGTACGGCGCGGCCTTGTCGATGGCCACGCCGGTCAGCAGCGAGGACTGGAACCAGCCGCGGTGCTGGTCCGAGCCTTCCAGGTACAGGTCGGCCGGCTTGCCCAGGCCGCGCTCCAGCAGCACGCCCTCGTGGGTGACGCCGGAGTCGAACCAGACGTCGAGGATGTCGGTGATCTTCTCGTACTCGGCGGCCTCGTTGCCGAGCAGCTCGGCCGGGTCCAGCGCGTACCACACGTCCACCCCGCCCTGCTCGACGCGGTCGGCGACCTGGCGCATCAGCTCGCTGCTGCGCGGATGCGGCTCGCCGGTCTCGCGGTGCACGAACAGCGCGATCGGCACGCCCCAGGTGCGCTGGCGCGAGATGGTCCAGTCCGGGCGGCCCTCGACCATCGAGGTGATGCGCGCCTGGCCCCATTCCGGATACCACTTCACGCCCTTGATCGCCTGCAGCGCGTCGGCGCGCAGGTTGGCCTGGTCCATCGAGATGAACCACTGCGGGGTGGCGCGGAACGCGATCGGGGTCTTGTGGCGCCAGCAGTGCGGGTAGCTGTGCTCCAGCTTCGACGCGGCCAGCAGCGCGCCGCTGGCGCGGAGCACCTCGATGATGGTGTCGTTGGCCTTCCAGATGTGCAGGCCGGCCAGTTCGACGCCATGCGCGGCCGGGGTCGACGGCAGGTACACGCCGCGCCCGTCGACCGGGTTGAGCTGGGCCGCGGTGTAGCGGTCGATGATGCCGCAGGCCTTGCTGACGACGTAGTCGTCCTGGCCGTGGCCGGGCGCGGTGTGCACCGCACCGGTACCGTCGTCGGCCGACACGTGGCCGCCGAGGATGATCGGGATGTCGCGCTCGTCGTAGAACGGATGGGCGAACTGCAGGTGCTCCAGCGCGGCGCCAGCGGCGCGGCCGTGCACGGTGACGCCGGCCACGCCGTAGCGCGCCAGCGCGCGCTCGGCCAGCGCGTCGGCCAGCACCAGCCAGCGGCGGCGGCCGTCGTGGGCCGGGCCTTCGACCAGCGCGTACTCCAGTTCCGGACCCATCGAGATGGCCAGCGAGGCCGGCAGCGTCCACGGCGTGGTGGTCCAGATCGGCACCGCCACCTCGACGCCTTCCGGCAGCTCGACGCCGAAGGCGCGCGCCACCGCCTGGCCGTCGCGCGCGGCGTAGGCCACGTCGACCGCCGGGGAAACCTTGTCCTGGTACTCGATCTCGGCCTCGGCCAGCGCCGAGCCGCAGTCGAAGCACCAGTGGACCGGCTTGACGCCGCGGGTCAGGTGGCCGTTGTCGACGATCTTGGCCAGCGCGCGGATCTCGTCGGCCTCGAAGCGGAAGTTGAGCGTCCTGTACGGGTTGTCCCAGTCGCCGATCACGCCCAGGCGCTTGAAGTCCTTGCGCTGGATCTCGATCTGCGACTCGGCGTACTCGCGGCACTTCTGCCGGAACTCGGTGGCGTCGAGCTTGACGCCGACCTTGCCGTACTTCTTCTCGATCGCGATCTCGATCGGCAGGCCGTGGCAGTCCCAGCCCGGGATGTACGGCGCGTCGAAGCCGGCCAGGTACTTCGACTTGACGATGATGTCCTTGAGGATCTTGTTGACCGCGTGGCCCAGGTGGATCGCGCCGTTGGCGTACGGCGGGCCGTCGTGCAGGACGAACAGCGGCCGGCCCCTGGCGTGCGCGCGCAGCTGGGCGTACAGGCCTTCCTTCTCCCAGCGCTCGAGCGTGTGCGGCTCGCGCTTGGGCAGGTCGCCGCGCATCGGAAAATCCGTGGCGGGCAGGTGCAGGGTGGCTTTGTAGTCTTGGGTCACGGCTCTACCGTTGCGCAGCGGCTTCGAGATGGGGGTGCGGGGCGTCCGCGGTGGTGGCGGCGAGTATGCGACGGGCCTCGGCCGCGTCGCGGTGCATCTGGGCGGTCAGCGTCGGCAGGTCGGGGAATTTCTCCTCGTCGCGCAGCTTGGCGACGAACTCGACCCGCAGGTGGCGCCCGTAGAGGTCGCCGCTGAAATCGAACAGGTGGGCTTCCAGCAGCGGTTCCACCCCGTCCACGGTCGGACGGGTGCCGAAGCTGGACACCGACGGCCACGGCCGGCCACCGGCCTCTTCCAGGCCATGGACGAGAGTGGCGTAGATCCCGGCCAGCGCCGGGGTCCTGGGGAAACGCAGGTTGGCGGTGGGGAAGCCGAGGGTGCGGCCGAGCTGGCGGCCGCGCACCACCCGCCCGCCGATGGCGTAGGGACGGCCCAGCAGTGCGGCGACATCGTCGAAGCGCCCGGCGACCAGGGCCTCGCGGATGCGGGTGCTGGAGACGCGCTCGCCGCCGGCCTCGACCGGGGCGATTTCCCCGGCGCTGAAGCCCAGTTCGGAACCCATCGCCTGCAGCAGCGCCAGGTCGCCGCCGCGGCGGTTGCCGAAGCGGAATTCCGGGCCGATCCAGACCTCGCGCGCGCCCAGCCGGCCGGCCAGCACGCGGTGCACGAACTCCTCGGCCGGCATCGCCGCCAGCGCGGCGTTGAAGCGCAGCAGGCCCAGGCGGTCCAGGCCCTCGCCCAGCAGCAGCTGGATCCGGTCGCGCGGCAGGGTCAGCCGCGGCGGCGGGTTGCCGCGGCCGAAGTACTCGCGCGGCAGCGGCTCGAAACTGAGGGCGACCGCATCCACGCCCAGCGCCCGCGCCCGCGCCACGGCGTGCCGCAGCAGCGCCCGGTGGCCCAGGTGGAGGCCGTCGAAGGCGCCGATGCAGACCACGCTGCCGCGCGGGCACAAGGACCCGCCATCGACGTCACGGAACAGCCTGCTCATCTATCTCGTCATGACCGGAGGGACAGCCCCGCGGCGCCGGCCAGGCGCCGGCCCGGGGCCGAACGCCGAAGTATAGCCGGCATGGGCCTTGCGGCGGCCTGGCCGGGGCGGTTTTCGCCGCCCGCGGACGGGGAACGGTCAGTGCCGCAGGTGGCGCAGGCGCAGGCCCAGGGCCAGCAGCACCAGGCCGTAGGCGGCCGCGCCGGCGGCGATCGCCACCAGCAGCCAGACCACGCGCGGCACCGCGCCGTCGATCGCGGTCCAGTCGCCGATCCAGGCCCGGGCGGCCAGCACCACCGCCGCCATCGCCATGCAGGCCGCGCCCATGCGCAGGGCGAACACGCCCCAGCCCGGCTGTGGCCGGTACAGGCCGGACTTGCGCAGCACATGCCAGAGGATCGCGGCGTTGACGATGCCGGCCAGCGCGGTGGCCAGGGCGATGCCGGCGTGGCCGCCCTCGGTACCGGCGCGCCACAGCGGGGTGACGATGGCCACGGTCAGCACCACGTTGGCCACGACCGTCCAGATCGCCGCGCGCATCGGCGTGCGCGTGTCCTGGCGCGAGAAGAACGCCGGGGCCAGCACCTTGCTGAGCATGAAGGCCGGCACGCCCACGCTCATCGCCGACAGGCTGTACGCCGCCATGCGCGTGTCGAAGGCGGTGAAGTGCCCATAGTTGTAGACCGTGGCGGTGATCGGCTCGGCCAGCAGCAGCAGGCCCAGCCCGGCGGGCACGCCGGCAAGCATGGCCATGCGCAGGCCCCAGTCCAGCGAGGCGTTGTAGCCCTCCGCGTCCTCGGCCGCGTGCCGGCGCGACAGGTGCGGCAGGATCACCGTACCCAGGGCCACGCCGAACAGGCCCAGCGGGAACTCGACCAGCCGATCGGAGTAGTACAGCCAGTCGATGCTGCCGGCCGCCAGCAGCGAAGCGAACACGGTGCCGACGATCAGGTTCACCTGCGCCACCGAGGACGAGAACAGGGTCGGCAGCATCAGCTTCGCGACCTTGCGCACGTCCGGGTGGGAGAAGCCGGGCCGTAGCCGCGGCCGCAGCCCCATCCGCCCCAGCGCTCCCCACAGCAGGGCCAGCTGCAGCGCGCCGGCCACCAGCACGCCCCAGGCCAGGCCGCGCGGCGGCACGTCGAAGCGCGGCGCCAGCCACAGCATCGCCGCGATCATGGTCAGGTTGTGCAGGACCGGGGTGAACGCCGGCAGGCCGAACCGGCCGGCGCTGTTGAGCACCGACGCGGCCAGCGACATCATCGAGATGAACAGCAGGTACGGGAAGGTGATCCGCAGCATCTGCGCGGTCTGGGCCAGCAGCTCGGGCTCCTCGGCCCAGCCCGGCGCGAACAGCCGCGCGATCAGCGGCGCGGCCAGCATGCCGGCGGCGCAGACCACCATCACCACCGCGCACAGCGCGCCGGCCATGTGGTCGATGAAGGACTTCAGCGCGGCCTTGTCGCCGCGCTCCTTGATCTCGTTGAGCACCGGCACGAAGGCCATCGCCATCGAGCCCTCGGCGAACACCCGGCGCAGGTAGTTCGGGATGCGGTAGGCGACTATGAAGGCGCTCATCGCCCCGCCGGTGCCGAACAGGGTCGCCTGCAGCATGTCCCGGGCGAAACCGGCGAGGCGCGACAGCAGGGTCATCGCGCTGAACACCGCGGTCGAACGCAGCAGCCGCGGACCGCTCATCGGAAAGCCTCCGGCCGCCCGGCGCGGGCCGCCCGGGGCCTGTTGACCCAAGTGCTTGAATCCGCCATAATTTCGCGTTCGCTGTACTCCACCATTCTGTTTTCGCACCCGTTTTCCAGGAATCCACTGCCGTGGCCAACATCAAGTCCGCCAAAAAGCGCGCCAAGCAGACCGTCGTGCGCAATGCGCGCAACGCCGCCCAGCGTTCGCAGCTCCGTACCGCCGTCAAGAAGGTCCTCAAGGCCCTGGACGCCAACGACGCCGCAGGCGCCGAGGCGGCCTTCGCTACCGCCCAGCCGATCCTGGACCGTTTCAGCGCCCGCGGCCTGATCCACAAGAACAAGGCTGCCCGCCACAAGGCCCGCCTGAACGCCCGCATCAAGGCGCTCAAGGCCGCCTGATCCGGCTTGCGCGGGCTTCGCGGCCCGCGCTCCCGCCGCCCGGCCACCGGCCAGGCGCGCAATGAAAAACCCGGCCCCGGCCGGGTTTTTTGTCGTCTGCCGCACCTGCTCAGCGCGCGGCATCGTCTTCCGCTTCCGCCTCGGCGATGCGCAGCCGGTCCAGGAAGGTCATCACTTCGAGCATGATCGGCCAGGTGCCCTCGCGGCCCAGCGCCGAGACCAGGAACCAGGGCTGCTCCCAGCCCAGCTCGGCCACGATCTGTGCGGCCGCCGCCCTGGCCTCGTCCTCGAACATCAGGTCGGCCTTGTTCAGCACCAGCCAGCGCGGCTTGGCCAGCAGCTCCGGATCGTGTTTGCCCAGCTCGCGCTCGATCGCGCGTACCTGCTCGACCGGGCTGACGCCCTCCACCCCGCCCTCCATCGGCGAGATGTCCACGAGGTGCAGCAGCAGGCGGGTGCGCTGCAGGTGGCGCAGGAACTGCGCGCCCAGGCCGGCACCGTCGGCCGCGCCCTCGATCAGGCCGGGGATGTCGGCGATGACGAAGCTGCGGTGCGCTTCGACGCTGACCACGCCCAGGTTCGGGTAAAGCGTGGTGAACGGATAGTCCGCCACCTTCGGCGTGGCCGCGGAAACGGCGCGGATGAAGGTGCTCTTGCCGGCATTCGGGAAGCCCAGCAGGCCGACGTCGGCCAGCAGCTTCAGCTCCAGCCGCAGGGTGCGGTGCTCGCCCGCTTCGCCCGGCGTGGCCTGGCGCGGCGCGCGGTTGACCGAACTCTTGAAGTGCATGTTGCCCAGGCCGCCCTTGCCGCCGCGGGCCACCAGCAGGCGGTCGCCGTGCCGGGTGAGGTCGCCGATGACCTCGTCGGTCTCGACGTTGGTCACCACCGTGCCGACCGGGACGGTGATGATCCGGTCCTCGCCGCCCTTGCCGTACATCTGCCGGCCCATGCCGTTTTCGCCGCGCTGGGCGCGGAAGATGCGTTCGTGGCGGAAGTCGACCAGGGTGTTGAGGTTCTCGTCGGCCACCAGCCAGACGCTGCCGCCGTTGCCGCCGTCGCCGCCGTCCGGCCCGCCCAGCGGGATGAACTTCTCGCGGCGGAAACCGACGCAGCCGTTGCCGCCGTTGCCGGCGATCACCTCGATTTCAGCTTCGTCGACGAGCTTCATGGGGAACAGGACCTGGAATGGGGAATGCGGCGCCGGCACAGTCTACCGGCGCGACGGCGCGGCGAGACCGGCCGGCGGGATGGGGTTCGCGGGCGCCGGAAACGGAAAGCCCCGCCGGAGCGGGGCTTTCGCGTCGATCCGGCCACGCCCGCGGGCGCGGCGCGCGATCAGACCTCGGCGACGACGCTGACGGTGCGGCGCTTGGCCGGACCCTTGGTCGAGAACTCGACCTTGCCGTCGACCAGCGCGAACAGGGTGTGGTCGCGACCCAGGCCGACGCCGGCGCCCGGATGGAACTGGGTGCCGCGCTGGCGGACGATGATGTTGCCGGCTTCGACGGCCTGGCCGCCGAAGATCTTGACGCCCAGGTACTTCGGGTTGGAATCGCGGCCGTTGCGCGAGGAGCCTACGCCCTTTTTGTGTGCCATGACGGATTCTCCTTACTGATTAGCCGGCGATGCCGGTGATTTCGATTTCGGTGTAGTGCTGGCGGTGGCCCTGCCGCTTCATGTGGTGCTTGCGGCGGCGGAACTTGATGATGCGGACCTTGTCGGCGCGGCCGTGGCCGACGACCTTGGCGGTCACGCTGGCGCCCTTGAGCGCGTCACCGACCTTGATCCCGTCGCTGTCGCCCAGCAGCAGGATGTTGTCGAACTTGATCTCGGAGCCGGCTTCGGCCTCGAGCTTCTCGACGCGGAGCGTTTCGCCCTGCGCCACGCGGTATTGCTTACCGCCGGTTACCAGAACTGCGTACATGACCAGGCATTCCTCTGTAGTTATTGTGGTCGCTGCCGCCATCGAGGGCGGTCAGAAGCGGGATTATAAGGATTTCAGCCGGTTAGGCGCAACCACCCCCACCGGCCGGGACTGGCCGCCCCGCGGGGGCTGCCGCCTTCGGGGACAGGGTCCGGAACGCCCGCCTGGCAGTCCGGAAGGCCTGCTCCGCGAGCAGACCATGCGCCGACCGGCCGAACCGCATGGAATCCGCCGGTACCCACCGGCAAACCGGGCCCGGGTCGGCGGCCGGCATGCCGGGGGAACCGCGGCAGGGCCGGCGAGCCTGCAGGCTCACCAGCGCATCGACGCCAGGACCTTCCCGGAAGGATGGCCGCTCGCCACCGGAGTGCGCCCGTCAGTCGACGCAGTACGGGTCGCCGCCACAGCTGAACCATTGCATCCGCCCCTGCGCCACGGGCTGGCAATTCCGCCGATTGCCCCCAAATAGGCAGCCCGGTAGGCTGATCGATTGGTCGTCCTGCGCGGCCTCTCCCCCCAGCCACAACGGACCCCTGCCCGATGGCGATGGACACGATCCGCATCCGCGGCGCCCGTACCCACAACCTCAAGAACATCGATCTCGACCTCCCGCGCGACAAGCTGATCGTGATCACGGGCCTGTCGGGATCCGGCAAGTCGTCGCTGGCGTTCGACACCATCTACGCCGAGGGCCAGCGCCGCTACGTCGAGTCGCTGTCGGCCTACGCGCGGCAGTTCCTCAGCGTGATGGAGAAGCCGGACGTCGACCACATCGACGGCCTGTCGCCGGCCATCTCGATCGAGCAGAAGTCGACCTCGCACAACCCGCGCTCGACCGTCGGCACGATCACCGAGATCTACGACTACCTGCGCCTGCTCTACGCCCGCGTCGGCATCCCGCGCTGCCCGGACCACGGCTACCCGCTGGAGGCGCAGACCGTCGGCCAGATGGTCGACCAGGTGCTGGCGCTGGACCCGGAGCAGCGCTGGATGCTGCTGGCGCCGGTGGTGCGCGAGCGCAAGGGCGAGCACGCCCAGGTGTTCGAGCAGCTGCGCGCGCAAGGCTACGTGCGCGTGCGGGTCAACGGCGAGCTGCACGAGATCGACGCGGTGCCACCGCTGGCGCTGCGCCAGAAGCACACCATCGAGGCGGTGATCGACCGCTTCCGCCCGCGCGAGGACATCAAGCAGCGCCTGGCCGAATCCTTCGAGACCGCGCTCAAGCTCGGCGACGGCATGGCCATGGTCATGTCGCTGGACGATCCGTCGGCGCCGGCGCAGCTGTTCTCCTCCAAGTACTCCTGCCCGGTCTGCGACTACTCGCTGCCGGACCTGGAGCCGCGCCTGTTCTCGTTCAACGCGCCGATGGGCGCCTGTCCGTCCTGCGACGGCCTCGGCGTGGCCGAGTTCTTCGATCCGGCGCGCGTGGTCGCGCACCCGGAGCTGTCGCTGGCCGCCGGCGCGGTGCGCGGCTGGGACCGCCGCAACGCCTACTACTTCCAGCTGGTCAATTCGCTGGCCCGCCACTACCGCTTCGACGTGGATACGCCCTGGCAGAACCTGCCGGAGGATGCGCGCCAGGCGGTGCTGTACGGCAGCGGCGACGAGCTGGTCACCTTCACCTACCTCACCGAGAGCGGCGGCCGCACCCAGCGCAAGCACCGCTTCGAGGGGATCATCAACAACCTCGAGCGCCGCTACAAGGAAACCGAGTCGCCGGCGGTGCGCGAGGAGCTGGCCAAGTACATCAGCGAGCGTCCGTGCCCGGACTGCGGCGGCGCGCGCCTGAACCGCGCCGCGCGCAACGTGTTCGTCGCCGACCGCGCCCTGCCCTCGCTGGTGGTGCTGCCGATCGACGAGGCGCTGGCGTTCTTCAGCAGCCTCAAGCTGACCGGCTGGCGCGGCGAGATCGCCGCCAAGATCGTCAAGGAGATCAACGAGCGGCTGGGCTTCCTGGTCGACGTCGGCCTGGACTACCTGACGCTCGAGCGCAAGGCCGACACCCTGTCCGGCGGCGAGGCCCAGCGCATCCGCCTGGCCAGCCAGATCGGCGCCGGCCTGGTCGGCGTGATGTACGTGCTCGACGAGCCGTCGATCGGCCTGCACCAGCGCGACAACGAGCGCCTGCTCGGCACCCTCACCCGCCTGCGCGACCTGGGCAACACCGTGATCGTGGTCGAGCACGACGAGGACGCGATCCGCTCGGCCGACCACATCCTCGACATCGGTCCCGGCGCCGGCGTGCACGGCGGCGAGATCGTCGGCGAAGGCAGCCTGCAGGACATCCTCAAGTCGCCGCGCTCGATCACCGGCCAGTACCTGTCGGGCAAGCGCCAGATCGAGGTGCCGGCAAAGCGGCACAAGCCCAACCCGAAGATGACCCTGCACCTGCGCGGGGCCAGCGGCAACAACCTCAAGGACGTGGACCTGGAGATCCCGGCCGGGCTGATGACCTGCGTCACCGGCGTGTCCGGCTCGGGCAAGTCGACCCTGGTCAACGACACCCTGTTCGCGCTGGCTGCCAACGAGATCAACGGCGCCTCGCACCCGGTGGCGCCGTACCGCGAGATCGATGGCCTGGACCTGTTCGACAAGGTCGTGGACATCGACCAGTCGCCGATCGGCCGCACCCCGCGTTCGAACCCGGCCACCTACACCGGCCTGTTCACCCCGCTGCGCGAGCTGTTCGCGCAGGTGCCGGAAGCGCGCGCGCGCGGCTACTCGCCGGGACGCTTCAGCTTCAACGTACGCGGCGGCCGCTGCGAGGCCTGCCAGGGCGACGGACTGATCAAGGTCGAGATGCACTTCCTGCCGGACGTGTACGTCCCCTGCGACGTCTGCGGCGGCAAGCGCTACAACCGCGAGACCCTGGACATCCTGTACAAGGGCCACAGCATCCACGACGTACTGGAGATGACCGTCGAGGACGCGTTGAAGCTGTTCGAGCCGGTGCCGTCGATCGCGCGCAAGCTCGAGACCCTGGTCGACGTGGGCCTGAGCTACGTCAAGCTCGGCCAGAGCGCGACCACCCTGTCCGGCGGCGAGGCGCAGCGCGTGAAGCTGTCCAAGGAGCTGTCGCGCCGCGACACCGGCCGCACCCTGTACATCCTCGACGAGCCGACCACCGGCCTGCACTTCCACGACATCGAGCACCTGCTCGGCGTGCTGCACCGCCTGCGCGACGAGGGCAACACGATCGTGGTGATCGAGCACAACCTCGACGTGATCAAGACCGCCGACTGGGTCGTGGACCTGGGCCCGGAAGGCGGGCACCGCGGCGGCCAGATCATCGCCACCGGCACGCCGGAGGAGATCGCCGCCAACCCGGCCTCGCACACCGGCCGCTTCCTCGCGAAGCTGCTGCCGTCGACCACGGCCAAGGGCACCAAGCCCGCGGCCACGCCGCGCGCGCCGGTGCTGCCGCCGCGCAAGAACGCCAAGAGCAAGAAGAAGGCATCCGCATGACCGACACCCCCGCCAACGGCGAGACGCGCAAGCTGCTCGCGCGCATCCCGATCAGCGTCCGCTGGCGCGACATGGACAGCATGGGCCACGTCAACAACGCCAAGTACGTCGCCTACCTGGAAGAGGCGCGCGTGCGCTGGCTGCTCACCGTGCCGGGCGTGTCGATGCGCGACCGCATCGCCCCGGTGGTCGCCGCCAACAACATCAACTACCGCCGCCCGCTGACCTGGCCGCACGACGTGATGGTCGAGCTGTACGTCGACCGCCTCGGCAGCAGCAGCGTCACCATCGGCCATCGCATCGTCGACCAGGCCGACGACAGCGTGCTCTATTCCGACGGCAACGTCGTGGTCGTGTGGATGGACACCCAGACCGGCAAGAGCGCGCCGCTGCCGGAACCGATCCGCGCCGCGTCGACCTGAGTCCCGGCTTCGCGCCGGCACGCCGGGCGAAGCGGAGGCATCGCCAACTCGTACAGAAGCGCTTGCACCCCGGTGCAAGCGCGCAGCCTGCCTGTGTCCCGGCGAAGCCGGGCAAGCGATACCCGCACCGTGGCGCTGCCACCTCCTCTTGCGGCTCCCCCGGGAAGGAGGCAGAAGAAGCGCTGGACGCAGGAGCCCACGTTGCTACCTGCATCGGCCGTTCTTCATCGGAGGCGCACCATGAACCGCGAACCCATGCCGGTCGACACGCGGCGGGCGTTACGGACGGAGCGGCCTGGCTGGCCGAAAGCCCTCCCTTGGATCGCCGCGATCACGATCCTGGCCTTCGCCGGATGGCACTTCGGAGTCGGCTTCATCCGCGGCATCGCCGAATCCATGCCGTAGCCATCCTGCCGCCCGGACGGGCGGCAGGTTGTCCGGCACCTCAGCCGCCGGATACAGCCGCTCGCGGATCGCGCACGACCAGGGTGTCCACCGGCGAATCCTCGACCAGGCGCCGGGCCACGCTGCCGAGCACGACGTCGAACATCGCACTGCGGCCGTGCGAGGCGACCACGGCAAGGTCGACCGGGAACTGTTCGGCGTACAGGCGCATCAGCAGCGCCGGGTCGCCGCGCTCCACCACCAGGCTGACCGAGCTGGCGCCGCCGGGCGGGCGGCAGCGTTCGACGAAGGCGCGGGCTTCGGCCAAAGCGTCCTCGCGGGCCATGGCGAGCATGTCGTCGCGGCCGGTATCCATCAACCCCGCCATCGGCACCTCGTAGCCGTGCAGGAGGCTGATCGCAGTCTCCGGGAACAGCTGCGTAGCGGTGCGGAAGGCGTTCTCCGACGAAGGCGACCAGTCGCTGGCCACCACCATGCGCCGGTACGGCGCGTGGGTGCGGTTGCGCACCACCAGTACCGGCAACGGCGAACGCCGCGCCAGCTGGTCCACGGTGGATCCCAAGATCATCCGGCCGAGCCACTCCTGCCGCGCCACGCCGGTCACGACCAAGCCACAGCCTTCCTCGCGGGCGACTTCGAGCAGGCGGTCGGCGACCTGGTCGCTGCGCTCGACCCGCAGCTTGACCTGCACGCCACGCGCGGAGGCGGCCTCCAGCAGGTGCTTTTCGGCGACATGCACCGGATCGGTGCCGCGGTACCACGACGGTGGATCGCGCACCACGAGGGCATGGGCTTCGACCGCGCGCTCCGCGACCACGTTGGCGACGACCAGGCGCGCGCCCCAGGCCTGGGCCAGGTGCACCGCACGATCCAGCGCGCGGTCGCTGCGCGCGTCGAGGTCGCTCGCCAGCAGGATGGATCGCGGACCGCCGCCTGTACTCGCCACGTTCATGCCTCCTCCATTCCGCGCCGCGTTGCCGGTTGCAGGCCTGGCAGCGCACTGTCATCGAACCGGATCGCCTTGCGGGAATCCCCTTGCCGCGGGCGCGCGGGCCTCAGTCGCCGCGCGGCGGCGCCGACGGGCGCACGACCAGCGTGGCCGGCACTTCGCCACCGCCTTCGAGCAGCAGCACCAGCGGTACGCGCTCGCCCTCGGTGAACGCCGGCGCGTCCGGCTGCATCAGCATCAGGTGCAGGCCGCCGGGCTGCAGGACCGCTTCGGCGCCCGGCGCCAGCGGCAGCCGCTCCAGCTCACGCATGCGGCTGACGCCGTCGACCACGCGGGTCTCGTGCAGCGATACCTCGCCGAAGCGCGGGCTGCGCGCGCCGACCACGGCCTGCGCGTCGCGGCACTTGCTGGTGATGCGTCCGAAGCCGGCAAGCATCGGCCGGGGCGCGGGCGGAAGGCGGATCCAGCCGTCCTCCACGCTCACGCAGGACGCGGCAGGCGCCGGGGTGGCGGCTTGCGCCGCAGGTTGGCCGAACGGCAGCAAGGCCAGGGCCAGCAGGAACGTACGGGTAAGCATGCCCCTATCATAGCCGCTTCCATCACAGCCTCCCGATCGCCCGATGACCTACGTGCAGAGCTTCGACCATGGCCGCATCCGCGAACTGCGCCTGGCCCGCCCGCCGGTGAACGCGCTCGACCCGGCGCTGTGCCGCGCGCTGATCGCCGCGCTGGACGCCGCCGTGGCCGAGGACATGGACGCGGTGGTGCTGTCCGGCGCGCCGGGCATCTTCTCCGCCGGCCTCGACGTGCCGCACCTGATGTCGCTGGGCGAGGACCGCCACGCGCTGCGCGCGGCCTGGGGCGCGTTCTTCGGTGCGGCGCGCACGCTGGCCGGGCTGCGCATCCCGGTGGTGGCGGCGATCACCGGCCACGCGCCGGCCGGCGGCTGCGTGCTGTCGCTGTGCTGCGACTACCGGGTGATGGCGCGTTCGCCGGATCCGGCCAGGCCGTTCGCGATCGGCATGAACGAGACCCAGGTCGGCCTGCACGTCCCCGACGGCGCGCAGCAGCTGATGCGCCGCGTGGTCGGCCAGCATCGCGCCGAACGCCTGCTGGTCGCCGGCGCCATGGTCCCGGACGAGGAAGCGCTGCGCATCGGCCTGGTCGACGAACTGGTCGAGGTCGAACAGGTGGTGCCGCGCGCGATCGCCTGGCTGGAACCGCTGCTGCGCCTGCCGCGTTCGCCGATGCTGCAGACCCGCGCCCTCGCCCGCGCCGACCTGGTGGCGGCGCTGGCGCCGGAAAACCTGCACCTGGACCGCTTCGCCGACGACTGGTACGAGCCTGACACCCAGGCCGGCCTGCGCGCACTGCTGGCCAGGCTCGGCAAGTCGGCGTAAGGCGCTGCGCGATGCGGCAGGGACGCCCGGTCCCTGCCCGCCGGAAACTCAGGCGCCGGTCGCCACCGGGCGCGAGGGATCGGCGATCCAGCCGCTCCAGGAGCCGGCGTAGACCTTCGCGCCAGCGAGCCCGGCGTGTTCCATCGCCAGCAGCAGATGGCAGGCGGTGACGCCGGAACCGCACATCAGCACGGCCTCGCCCGGCGCGCGTCCGTGCAGCAGAGGTTCCAGTTCCGCGCGCAGCTCGGCCGGCGGACGGAAGCGCCCGTCGCGCAGGTTCAGCGCGAACGGACGGTTGAGCGCACCGGGCACGTGGCCGGCGACCGGATCGATCGGCTCGACTTCGCCACGGAAACGCTCGCCGCCGCGGGCATCGAGCAGCCAGCCCGGCGCTTCGCCCAGGCGGGCGAGCACGTCTTCGGCTGCGGCAATCCGCGAGCGGTCGAAGCCGGACGATGGATACGGCGGCAACGGCG
The DNA here is from genome assembly GCF_000513955.1 of Pseudoxanthomonas suwonensis J47. Lineage (GTDB taxonomy): Bacteria > Pseudomonadota > Gammaproteobacteria > Xanthomonadales > Xanthomonadaceae > Pseudoxanthomonas > Pseudoxanthomonas suwonensis_C. Next base: position 86,637 of record NZ_AZUZ01000001.1, on the reverse strand, counting down.
ATGGCGCGGCGGCTTCGGCCGTCACCGGCAGGCCCGCGGCCTGCCACGCCGCGAAACCGCCATCGAGCACCGCCACGTTCGCGTGCCCCAGCAACTTCAGCAGCCACCAGGCGCGGGCGGCGGCCATGCTGCCGTCGCCGGCGTCGTAGACGACCACCTCGTGGTCCGGGCCGATGCCCCACTCGCCGACGCGTCTGGCGAAATCGCCGGCGTCCGGCAGCGGATGGCGGCCCTGGCCGGCCACGGCGTGGTCGGAGAGATCGCGGTCGAGGTCGGCATGCACCGCACCGGGCAGGTGCGAGGCTTCCCAGGCGGCACGACCGGCGGCCGGGTCGGTGAGCACCGCGCGCGCATCGACCAGGCGCAGTCCCGGATCGCCGAGCGCCGCCGCCAGCTGTTCCACGGTTACCAGGGTCCGCCAGGGACCGTGCGTGCCGTCGCTCATGCGCCTTCCTCCAGCCGTCGCCGCAGGTTGTACAGGATCGCCGCCGTCGCGCCCCAGATGCGCTGGTCCGGCCAGTCGTACTCGAGCACGCTGCGCCGGCGGCCGCTGTATTCGATCTCCACCTGGCGCAGGTTCGAGGACGCCATCAGGTAGTCGAACGGCACCTCGAACACTTCCGCCACCTCGTCCGGATGCGGGCGCGCTACGTAGGCCGGGTCGACCGCCGCCACCACCGGAGTGACGCGGAACCCGCTGATGGTCAGGAACGGATCGAGGTAGCCCAGCGGCACCACCTGCTCCGGTTCCAGCGCGATCTCCTCGTGGCTTTCGCGCAGCGCCGCGCCGAGCACGCCGGCGTCGTCCGGTTCGACCCGGCCGCCGGGGAAACTCACCTGGCCGCCGTGGTGGCGCAGCGCGTCGGTGCGGCGGGTCAGCAGCACCTGGGTGCCGCGGTCCGCGCGCGGCACCAGGCCCACCAGCACCGCGGCCTCGGCCAGCGCGGAAGCCGGCGGCAGCAGGTCGTCCAGTTCGCGGCGGTTCCAGCCGTCGCCCGCCGGCGGATGCCGCAGCGGATACAGCGCGGTGCGCAGGCGTTCGCGCCGCGGCAGCAGTTCGAGGAACGGATGGCGCTCGCGCCCGCGGTCGGGAAGCACGGTGTCCATCAGCAGGCGCCGCTCGCCGTCGTGCATGCGCGACCACGCGGCGATCTCCTCGCCGGTGCGCAGGCAGCCGCCGCACAGCCCGTCCTCGCCGATGCGGCAGATCCGCACGCACGGAGTGGCCGGCGACGGCCTGTCGATCTGGATGGGTGGGAAGTCGAACGGAAGCACGGACGCACGCACATGGTTCGGGCAAGCCTAGCGCGGAACGCGCCCGGCAGAAACGATTGCGCCGGCCACTGGGCCGGCGCAATCGGGACAAGGCTGGATCGGTGGCTTACTTGACCGAGACCAGCTTGATCTCGAACACCACGGCCACGTTCGGCGGGAACGGGGTGCGCGGGTCGGCGCCGTAGGCCTTGTCCGGCGGCAGCGCCACTTCCCACTTGGCGCCGGTCGGCATCTGCAGCAGCACCTCGCGCATCGCGGCCATCTCGACCTCGCTGACCTTGATGCTGGGGATGTCCTGCGCCGGGCGCGCCTGCTCCGGGCGCTGGCCGAACGGGAACGGACCGGCGACCTGCAGGGCCACGGTGCTGGCCTGGGTCGGCTTGGCGCCGCTGCCGGCCTCGATCACCTTGTAGGCGACGCCGCTGGGCAGGGTCTTGACGCCCGCCTGGCCCTTGAAGCCGGCGATGAACTGGTCGGACTTGGTCTTGTTCTCGGCCGCGACCTTGTCGTACTGGGCCTTGGCCTGCTGGGCACGGGCCTGCTCGCGCTTCTGGAACGCTTCCAGCGCCGGCTTGAGCTGCTCGGCGGTGATGGCCGGCTGCTTCTTCGCCAGCGCATCCTGCAGGCCCTTGACCACGGAGTTCACGTCGAGCTGCTCGCCGCGATCCTGCAGTTCTGCCAGGTTGTTGCCGTAGTCGTAGCCGAAGTAGTAGCTCAGCTTGCCCTTCTCGGACGTGGTGTCCTGGGCGAGGGCACTGCCAGCCAGGGCCAGGGCGGCAACGGCGACAGCGATCGGACGCAACTTCATCTAGATCTTCTCCGGAAGGGTGGCGCCGGGACGGGGGCCCGGCAGTATCGGACGCGCTAGGATAGCGGCCGCACAGGCGGCCCGCCACACAGCGGGCAAGGCCTTCGGACCGGCGGTCGGGCCACAAGTTCCCGGTCGCCCCAGCTTCACACAGGAGCCCTGCATGACGGCCAGCCCCGTCCTCAGCCGCGACGCCGATGGCGTCCGCACCATCACCGTCGACCGCCCGGAAAAGCTGAACGCCCTGAACCGGGCGACGCTGGAGGCGCTGGACGCCGCGTTCGCGGCGGCTGCGGCCGATCCCGGGGTGCGCGTGGTGGTGTTGACCGGCAGCGGCGCCAAGGCCTTCGTTGCCGGCGCCGACATCGCCGAGATGAACGGGCTGACCGCGATCGAGGGCCGCGAGTTCTCCCTGCTGGGGCAGAAACTCATGCGCCGCATCGAAACCCTGCCCAAGCCGGTCATCGCAATGGTGAACGGATACGCACTGGGCGGTGGCATGGAACTGGCGATGGCCTGCCACCTGCGCATCGCCGCCGACAGCGCAAAACTGGGCCAGCCGGAAGTGAACCTGGGCCTGATCCCCGGCTTCGGCGGCACCCAGCGCCTGCTGCGCCTGGCCGGCCGCGCCGCGGCGCTCGAGCTGTGCCTGGTCGGCGCGCCGGTCGATGCGGCGCGTGCCCTGCAGCTGGGCCTGGTCAATCGCGTCGTGCCGGCCGCCGAGCTCGAGGCGGAAACGATGAAGCTGGCCGCGCAGCTGGCCGCGTCCGCGCCGCTGGCGCTGCGCGGCGTGCTCGACGCGGTCGTGCACGGCGGCGAATGCGGGCTGGAGGAAGGCCTGCAGTTCGAGAGCGCGCAGTTCGCCCTGCTGTTCGCCAGCGAGGACATGCGCGAAGGCACCGGCGCCTTTCTCGAGAAGCGCAAGCCCCAGTTCCGCAACCGCTGAGCCATGATGCCGCCTTCCCCGCCCAGCGATGGCGCGTTGCGCGAACGCCTGCTGGCGGCGCTGGCCGCCGGCGACGTCGATGCGGCGCTGCAGGCCGGGCTGATGGACTACGCCGCCAGCGATGTGGAAGACGCGCCGATCCACGCCGCGCAGCAGCGCCTGCGCACGGCCTGGGCGGCGCGCGAACGTTATCGCGCGCGCGCCGGACGGCTGGAACGACGGGCGCTGGAACGCGCCGCGCGTCGCGCCCAGGCCGCGGCGCCTGCGCTTCCCGAAGCGCCGGTTGCGGAGGCGCCGGTTGCCGCGCGTCCTGTGCCGTCCCTGCCGCCGGCGGCGGCGGCCGCGCTGGCCCGGGCGAAGGCACGCGCCGCGGGGCGTACGTCCTGATGGCCCCGACCGCAACGCGCCGCGGCACGGCGAAAAAGGCGTCCGGGGCAAAGCCGGCGAAGAAGACCGTGGCGAAGGCGGTAGCCAAGGCCGTCGCCAAGGCCCGCCCCGCGGCGAAGACCGCCGCGACCCGCCGTCCGCGGCTGATGGACGCGGCCTCGATCCGGGAAATGTTCGAGCGCCTGCGCGAGCTCAACCCGCATCCGACCACCGAACTCGAATACTCGACGCCGTTCGAACTGCTGGTGGCGGTGATCCTGTCCGCGCAGGCCACCGACGTGGGCGTCAACAAGGCCACCCGCCGCCTCTACCCGGTCGCCAACACCCCGCAGGCGATCCTCGACCTGGGCGAGGACGGGCTGAAGCAGTACATCTCCACCATCGGCCTGTTCAACGCCAAGGCGAAGAACGTCATCGCCACCTGCCGGATCCTGGTCGAGCAGCACGGCGGCGAAGTGCCGCGCGACCGCGCCGCGCTGGAAGCGCTGCCGGGGGTGGGCCGCAAGACCGCCAACGTCGTGCTCAACACCGCCTTCGGCGAACCGACCATGGCGGTGGACACGCACATCTTCCGCGTCTCCAACCGCACCGGCCTGGCGCCGGGCAAGGACGTGCGCGCGGTCGAGGATTCGCTGCTGCGCCGCGTGCCGGCGGAATTCCTGCAGGACGCGCACCACTGGCTGATCCTGCACGGCCGCTACGTGTGCAAGGCGCGCAGGCCGGACTGCCCCCGGTGCGTGATCCGCGACCTGTGCCTGTTCCCGGACAAGACCCCGGGCACGGTGGAGGCCTGAAACGGAAGGAGGCCGCTCGCGCGGCCTCCCCCACTCCGGTTATCCCGAGGGCAACCGGGCCCCACCAACACCGCTTACTGCTCGTCGCGGTCGCGGAACGGCTTGCGCGGGAAACGCTCCTCGCGATTGGCCGCATGCCAGGCGAACGAGGCGATGATCGCCGCCGCCTGCTTGAGGTCGTCCGGCACCACGTGGTCGTAGGTGTCCAGGTGGGTGTGGTGGACGCGGCTCATGTAGTCGGCCGGGTCCTGCACGAACTGGAAGCCCGGCAGGCCGACGCGGTCGAAGGCGATGTGGTCGGTGCTGCCGGTGTTGCGCACGGTCACGACCTCCGCGCCCAGGTCGCGGAACGGCTCCAGCCAGGCCTTGAACAGCGGCACCGCGGCGTGGTTCTCCTGCGCGTAGATGCCGCGGATGCGGCCGGTGCCGTTGTCGAAGTTGAAGTAGGTGGAGAAGCGCTCGTAGCCGGCCTTGCGCTGCAGCGGACCGGTGCCGCGCTGGAACGCGCGCGGCAGCGCCTTCTGTTCCGGATCGGCCGGCTCCGGCCAGTCGGCCAGGTATCTGGCCACGTAGCCGGAGGAACCGTGCAGGCCCTGCTCCTCGCCGCCCCATAGCGCCAGGCGGATGGTGCGCTTCGGCTTCGCGCCGATCGCCTTGAGGATACGCATGGCCTCCATCATCACCACCACGCCGGCGCCGTTGTCGCTGGCGCCGGTGCCGGTATGCCAGGAATCCAGGTGCGCACCGATGACGACCATCTCGCCGGCCTTCGACGAGCCCGTCAGGTCGGCGAACACGTTGGTCGCGGCCAGGTCTTCCTCGCTGGTGAAATCGGCATCGACGTCCAGGCGCAGGCGCACATCCTGCTTGCGCTCCACGGCGCGCACCAACTGGTTGTAGTGCTCGGCGGCGACGACCAGGTCGGTCACGCCCACCGGCTCGCCGGCCTTGCGCGCGCCACCGGCGGTGACGCGCAGGATGCCGTTGTCGCGCGAGCTCAGCGACAGCGTCGCCAGCACGCCCTCCTCCTCGAGGAAGGCGTTGAGTTCGCGGGCGAAGGCCTGGCGCTTGCGGTATTCGGCAAGGCGCTTTTCCTGCTCCTCCGGGCCGTTTTCGGCCGGGATCGGGAAGGTCTGCAGCTCGCCCAGGCCCTGCTCGTCATGGCGGCGGAAATCCGGCTTGTCCGACGGCTTGTATTCGCGCGCGTCCTCCAGCAGCACGATCTTCCCGCGCAGCGTGCCCCGGGCCTTCTCCAGGTCCTCGCTGGTCTTGAGCGTGGCCTTGGCTACCTCGCCCTCGACCGGGCCGCGGGTGCCGGGGGTCCAGGCCTTCGGCGCCGCATGGATCGGCATCTGTCGCGGCGCCAGCATCTCCACCCGCGAGCTGCGGTATTCCCAGCCGCGGCCGAACGCCGGATCGAACACTTCCTCGTGCACGTTGGCGAGGCCGTAGCCGTGCAGCTTGCCGCGCGCCCACGCGGTCGAGCGCGCATAGGCCGGCGAAACGGTCAGGCGCGGCCCGACGGTCTCGGTCAGTTCCCTGAGGTTGGCCGCCACCTGCGACCGGGCGAAGGCTTCCTGCCGGATCCGGGACACCATGTCCAGGTCGACCTTCTCCTCCGCCCCTGCGTCTGCCATCCCCACGGCGGACAGCAGTCCCGCCAGCACCACGCCACGCAACACACCTGCCACTCGGTTTCCCCTTTCAGAACATGGCAACCCCATGCCGGCCGGGATGGCCGGATGGAAGCGCCCACGAGAAGGCCGCCTGCGTTCCCGCGCATCCGCGGGAAGCCACGGCGGCCAGGCCCCTATCCTAAGCGTTGCCGCGTGTCCTGCGTGCACGACCTTGGGGTGCACCTGGATCCCGGGCACTCCAGAGGCCCCTCGCCGGCACGGCAGGCGCCGCCCTGCAGTGCCTGCCGGGCACCGTCCCGGTCAGCCCGCCGCTTCCGCCTCGCGTGGCGGGTGGCTGGAACGGTGGCGGAAGCGCCGCGCGAACCACTCGCCGAGGTCGTCCAGCACCGTGTAGGCGGCAGGGATCACGATCAGGCTCAGCATGGTCGACGTGATCAGGCCACCGATCACCGCGATCGCCATCGGCGCGCGGAAGCTGGAATCGCCGGACAGCCCCAGCGCGATCGGCATCATGCCGGCGCCCATCGCCAAGGTGGTCATGATGATCGGGCGTGCACGCTTGCGGCAGGCGTCGACCAGCGCATCATGCTGGCTCATGCCCTGCTCGTCCTCGGCGATCACCGCGTAGTCCACCAGCAGGATCGAGTTCTTGGTGGCGATGCCGATCAGCATCAGCAGGCCGATGAGGGCCGGCAGCGACAGCATGTTCTGGGTCAGCAGCAGCGCGCCGAATGCACCGCCGGCGCACAGCGGCACCGCCACCAGGATGGTCAGCGGCATCAGCGCGTGGTTGAACAGCAGCAGCAGGACCATGTAGATGCAGACGATGCCGGCCACCATCGCCAGCAGGAAGCCGACGAACAGCTCGACGAACACCTCCGCGTCGCCGGCGTTGAGGAAACCCACGCCCGGCGGCAGGTTCTGCACGCTGGGCAGGCCCTGCACCGCCTCCATCACCTCGCCGAGCGGGCGCCCGCTCAGCTCGGCGGTCAGGGTGACGTTGCGCTGGCGCTGGTAGCGCGAGATCTGCGAGGGGCCGCTGCCCATGCCGATGTCGGCCACCGCCGCCAGCGGCACCGGGCCGTTGCGTCCGCTGACCCGCAGCTGGCCGATCAGCGCCGGGTTCTCGAGCACGGGCTCGGCGAAACCGACCCGGATCGGGATCTGCCGGTCCGGCAGGTTGAGCTTGGCCATGCGCTGCACGTAGTCGCCGGCCGTGGCGATGCGCGCGGCCTCGGCGATGTCGGCGGTGGACACGCCCAGGTCGGCGGCGCGCGCCGGGTCCGGGACGATCTGGATTTCCGGGCGCAGCAGCGAAGCCGAGGAGGTCACGCTGCCCAGGCCTGGGATGGTGCGCAGGTCGCGCTCCAGGGCGAGGGCGGCCTCGTTGAGCTGGCGCGGATCGTCGCCGGACAGCACCAGCTGCATCACGTTGCCCGGTTCGGAACTGATGTAGCTCACGCGCACGCCCGGCAGGTCGGACAGGCGCCGGCGCACTTCCCGTTCCAGCGTGGTCTGGTCGCGATCGCGGTCGTCGGCCGGACCCCAGTCCAGCACCAGGGTCGCCTTGCGCGCTTCGCCGACGCTGGAGGCGCCGGGATCGCCCAAGTCGAGCACGCTGCCGACCGTGGTGTAGACCTGCCTGAGTTCCGGCATGTCCGACAGCATGGCGCGGGCGCGCTCGGCTACCTCTACGGTCTGCTCCAGGCGCGTGCCCGGCGGCAGTTCCAGGCTGAGGTTGCTGCGGCCCAGGTCCGAGGTCGGGATGAAGGTGGTGGGGATCAGCGGCACCAGCGCCAGCGAGGCGAAGAACAGGCCGGTAGCGATCCACAGCGTGCGCGCGCGATGGCGCAGGGCGGCATCGACCCAGCCCAGGTACCAGCGCATCAGCCGCGACTCGCGTTCCTCGTGGTCGTGCGGCTTGAGCAGGTAGGCGGCCATCATCGGGGTGAGCAGGCGCGCCACCAGCAGCGAGAACAGCACGGCGGTGGCCGCGGTCCAGCCGAACTCGCGGAAGAACTTGCCGGCGATGCCGGGCATGAACGCCACCGGCACGAACACCGCCGCCAGGGTCAGCGAGGTGGTGATCACCGCGTTGCCGATCTCGCCGGCGGCCTCGCGTGCGGCCTCGACCGGCTTCTTGCCCATGCGCAGGTGGCGGACGATGTTCTCGATCTCGACGATCGCGTCGTCGACCAGGATGCCGACCACCACCGCCAGCGCCAGCAGGGTGATCATGTTGAGGCTGAAGCCCAGCCAGTGCATGACCGCGAAGGTGGGAATGATCGACAGCGGCAGCGCCACCGCCGACACCCAGGTCGCGCGCCAGTCGCGCAGGAACAGCCACACCACCAGCAGGGCCAGCAGCGCGCCCTCCCACAGCATCGTCATCGACGAATCGTAGGAGCGGTGGGTCTCGTCGATGGCGGTGGTGACCAGGCGGAAGTCGATGCCCGGGTGTGCGGCCTTGAGCTGCTCCAGCGCGGCCTGTACGCCGGCTTCCACTTCCACCTCGCTGGATCCGCGGGTGCGCGACATCGAGAACGCCACCACCGGCGCGCCGTCCAGCAGCGCGGCCTCGGTGGGATCGGCGGCGGCGTCGCGGACCCGGGCCAGCGCGGACAGCCGCACCGCGCGGCCATCGGGCAGGCTGATGCTGTACTCCTCCAGCGCGCGCGCGTCGGCCACGGTGCCGATGGTGCGGATCACCTGCTCGCTGCCGGCCTGCAGCGCGCGGCCGCCGGCGCGCTCGACCTGGATCTTCGCCAGCTGCGCGGACACGTCGCCGGCGGTGACGCCGAAGGCCTGCAGCGCGTCCGGGTCCAGGTCCACGCGCACCTGGCGGTCGACGCCGCCGACGCGGGTGACCTCGGCCACGCCGGGCACGCCGTACATGGCGCGGGTGACCTCGCGGTCGACGAACCAGCTGGCCTCGTCGGCGGTCATCCGCGGCGCGACCAGGGCGTAGGTCATCAGCGCGCCGCCGATGTCGACCTTGGAGATCACCGGCTCCTGGATGTCCTGCGGCAGGTCGGTGCGGATCCGGGTCACGGCGTCGCGGGTGTCGTCCAGCGCGGTGGTCAGGTCGGTTTCCAGCTGGAACTCGACCATGGTGGTGCTCACGCCCTCGTTGACCGTGGACATGATCCGCTTGATGTTGGGGATGGTCGCGACCGAGTCCTCGACCCGGCGGGTGACCTCCGCTTCCAGCTGCGACGGCGCGGCGCCGGGCTGCATCACCGTGACCGTGACCATCGGGAAGGCGATGTCCGGGAAGCGCGCCACCGCCAGCTTGTGGAAGCCCCACAGCCCGGCCACGCAAAGCACGAAGAACACCATCACCGCCGGCAGCGGCCGGCGGATCGCCCAGGCGGAAATGTTCATGGCGCGCCGGCCCCCATGTCCGCGACCACGCGCACGCGATCGCCCTCGCCGAGGAAACCGGCGCCCTTCACCACCACCTCGCGGCCGGGTTCGAGGCCTTCGACGATCTCGATGCGCCCGCCCTCGGCCAGGCCGGTGCGCACGCGCTGGCGCTGCACCGACTGGTCCTCGCCCAGCACGAACACGTAGCTGTGGCCGTCGCGCTGCACCACCGCCTCGCTGGGCAGCATCAGCACCTGGCCGTTGCCGGTGACGATGCGCCCTTCGAGGTACACGCCCGCCTTCAGCGGGCCGGGCTCGGGCAGGTCGATGTAGAGCGTGCCGGTGCGCGACTGCGCGTCCACTCCAGGGCTGACCGCGCGCACTCGACCGCTGACGGTGCGGCCCTGGTAGGCCAGCTCCACCGGATTGCCGACCCCGACCAGGGCCAGCTGCTGCTCGGGCAGTTCGGCGCGCCATTCCAGGCGGCCGTCGCGGATCAGGCGCAGCAGCTCGGTGCCGGCGGCGACCACCTGGCCCGGCTGCACCAGGCGCCTGGAGATGATGCCGTCGGCCGGCGCGCGCAGCTCGGCGTAGTCGCGGCGCAGCTGCGCGGCGTCGCGGCCGGCACGCGCGGTGGCGACCTGGGCTTCGGCCTGCACGCGGGCCGCGCGCAGTTCGTCCAGCTGGCTGGCGCTGATCAGGCGCTCGGCGGCGAGGGTCTCGGCGCGACGATAGTTGGCCTGCGCCAGGACCAGCGCCGCCTCGGCCTGCTGCAGCGAGGCGCGCGCCTGGGCCAGGTCGCTGTCGAGCGCGCGGTGGTCCAGCGTCAGCAGCACCTGGCCGGCGCGCACCTGCTCGCCGACGTCGACGTTCAGCGCGGTCACCCGCAGGCCGTTGAGCTCGACGCCCAGCTGCATTTCCTCGTAGGCGGCCACCGGCCCGGACACGCGCACGCTGCGCGCGACCTGCTGCGGCTGCGGCGCGGCCACCGTGACCGCGGGCGGCTGTGCCGCTTCCTGCGCCTCATCCTTGCCGCGGCAGGCGGCCAACAACGTCAGCGATGCCATTGCCAGCAGTGGCCAGCGCAGGATCCTTGCTTGCATGGGAGCTCCATTCACGGTCGATGGGCCGCGCCGCGAAGGCACGTCCGGTTGGGGGGGAACGGTGGGGGGCACCGGGTTGGAGCGGATCAGATGCGGTGCAGGCGCCGCGCGAGGTCCGGCGGGCGCCAGGGCACGAAGCGGCTCATCGGCGCGCCTCCTGCCTGGCGCTGTCCAGGCGCGCCTGCACGCCGTCCAGCAGCAGGTCCAGGCCCGCGGCGAAACGCGCGTCGAAGTCGGGCCGCAGCAGGCCGTCGCGGGCCGCGCGCAGGCTCGGATAGTCGTGCTCGACGGCTTCGACGAAGGCCGTTTTCAGCAGCTCCACCTGCGCCGGATCGGTCGGCAGTGCCTGCTCCTCGATCACGAAGCCGAGCACGTAATGCATCACCTGCATCCCGGCGATGGCGGCGTCCTCGGGCGCGACCCCGGCCTCGCCGAACGCGCGGGCCAGGGCATCGGCGGTGCGCAGCACGTTGCGGCTGACGGCGAAGGTGCCGGCGTAGACCCGCGCGCCGTCGCGCCGCGACTTGAACGCCTGGCGCAGCTCGGCACCGACCCGGTGCACGGCTTCGCGCCAGGGCAGGCCGTCCGGGAGGTCGCGGGCGACGTCCTCGAGCAGGGCATCGGACATCGCGTCGAGCAGGTCGCGCTTGTCGCGGAAGTGCCAGTACAGCGAGGGCGCGCGCACGCCCACGCCGCAGGCGAGCTTGCGCAGGGTCATGCCGTCGAGCCCCTCCTCGTCCAGGAGGCGGAAGGCGCTTTCGATGATCCGGTCGCGTTGCAGGGCCATGGGCGGCGACTCCCTAACACCATTAGGGGCGAATCTAACGGCGTTAGATTCGAACTGCAAGCCCCCCCTGCCCGGCCCAGTAACCTCCCCCGGAAAAACAGACGCCCCGCCGAAGCGGGGCGTCGTGGCCGGTGCGACCGCGATGCCTACCAGCTGAACTGGGTGCGCAGCGCGTACTGGCCGGTCCCGTCGCCGGTGAACCTGTTGTCGCCGCGGGTCTAGTTGAACATGAAGCGCAGGTTCGGGTTCACCTAGTAGTTTCCGGGCTACACATTCCGAGGGGCGACGACCCCGCGGCGCTTACCAGCTGAACTGGGTGCGCAGCGCGTACTGGCCGGTCTCGTCGCCGGTGACCTCGTTCTCGCCCTGGGTGTAGTTGAACATGAAGCGCAGGTTCGGGTTGACGTAATAGTTCACGCCCAGGATCACGCTGGTCGCCTCGCGATTGGCGATGTCCTTGTTCTCGATGGTGTCGTAGCGCGCGGTCAGCTCCCACAGGCCCTTGTCGACCTTGGGCGAACCGAACACGCCGGTGGCCGCCTTGTAGCCCTTGTGGCCGCCGTTGAGCAGCCAGCTGCCCTGCACGTACCAGGTGGCCACGTCCTGGTCGCGGCCCAGCGGCTGGCCGAAGGTGGCGTTGACGTACTCGCCCTGGAAGAACAGCGGGCCGAACGCGCCGGCCGCTTCCAGGCCGTAGGCGGTGACGGTGTTGCGGCTGGCGCCGGTGGTGGTGGCGATGGCCTGGGCCGGGCCGCGGCGGCCGGCGTAGTTGGCGGTCGCGGTCAGGTCGGCCGAGCCCTGGTTGTTGTCTTCCTGGCTGACCCAGCCGCCGAAGTGCAGGGTGCTGTTGTCGTTGTTGATCGGGGCGAAGGTGACGCGACCCGAGGCGCCCATGCCCTCGTTGCGGCTGCCCGAGGCGCCACGCAGGTTGAACACGGTGAAGCCGGCCGTGTAGTTGTCGCCGGCGCGCAGGTAGCCCACGCCCTGCTGGAACTGGCGGCCGCTGAACAGGCCGGTGGCCGAGGCGAACGGGCGCTCCATCATCAGGATCTCGTTGGAGCTGGTCAGCTCCTCCATCGAGCGGTACGGCTTGAAGTGGCCGATGGTGACCTTGCCGCCGGCGAAGGCGGTGGCGATGTAGGCGTCGCGCAGGCCGTCCAGGTTGCTGCCGGCGGAGAAGTCCTGCTCGACCTTGTAGTCCCAGCCCAGGGCCTTGCCGGCCAGGGTCAGGCGCGCGCGTCGGAACTCGCTGGTGCCGGTGGTGGCGGCCAGGTCGCGGTCGAAGGCGTAGGCGTCGAAGTGGATGCGGCCGCCGAGCGAGGCCTCGAACTTCTTGTCCGGCGAGGTGATCTTGATCCCGCCCTTGGTCTCCACCTTCGGGGTGGTCGCGGCGATGTTCTCGATGCTCTGCTGGGTGCCGACGTTGATGTCCGACTGGGCGTCGGTGCGGGTTTCCAGCTCGGCGACCTTGGCCTGCAGGGCGGCCAGCTGCGCCTTCAGCTCGGCCAGTTCGGCCGGGTCGGCGGCGGCGGCCTCGAACGAAGCGGTGGTGCCCAGGGCCGCGACCAGCGCGACGGCAAGAAGGGAATGACGCATGGAGGACTCTCCGGTGGGTGGTGGTTCTGGTGGGAACGGGCGCCGGCCGGAGACGCGCGGCCTGGAAGCGTGAAGCGCCCGTTAAACGCCGCGCAGCTTGCGACGCGCACCTGACAGCGGCGCGACACCCGCATGACAGAACCGTGACTCGACCCGCGCGCGCCCGTCGCGCCGCGCCCGGCGGCCCTGTCACCGGGCTGTCATGCGCGCTACGCGCTGCTGTCATCGTCCGGTTATGCAATGGCCGCCGTTGGATGCAGGGGATTGCGCGTCCACCACCACCCACCCGCTCTTACGGAGTTCTCCCGTGAACGTCACGTTCAAGACCCGCGTCGTCGCCGCCGTGCTCGCGGCCGCCTCCTCGATCTCCCTCGCCCATGCCAACGACGTGACCGGCGCGGGCGCCTCCTTCATCTATCCGGTCATGTCCAAGTGGTCGGCCGACTACAAGAACGCCACCGGCAAGCAGGTGAACTACCAGTCGATCGGCTCGGGCGGCGGCATCGCCCAGATCAAGGCGGGCACGGTGGACTTCGGTTCCTCCGACGCCCCGCTCAAGCCGGAAGAGCTGGCCAAGTACGGCCTGGCCCAGTTCCCGTCGGTGATCGGCGGCGTGGTGCCGATCGTCAACGTGCAGGGGATCGCTCCCGGCGCTTTGAAGCTGGACGGCCCGACCCTGGCCAGCATCTTCCTGGGCAAGGTCTCCAAGTGGAACGACCCGGCCATCGTCGCCATGAACCCGGGCCTGGCCCTGCCGGACGCCAAGATCACCGTGGTCCATCGCTCCGACGGCTCGGGCACCACCTTCAACTTCGTCAACTACCTGTCCAAGGTCAGCGCCGAGTGGAAAAACAGCGTCGGCGAGGGCACCTCGGTGCAGTGGCCGGCCGGCATCGGCGGCAAGGGCAACGAGGGCGTGGCCGCCTACGTGAAGCAGATCAAGGGCGGCATCGGCTACGTCGAGCTGTCCTACGCGCTGCAGAACCGCCTGGCCCACGCCTCGCTGAAGAACGCCGCCGGCCGCTTCGTGCAGCCGTCCGACGAGACCTTCGCCGCCGCCGCGGCCAGCGCCAACTGGGGCGCGAGCAAGGACTTCTACCTGGTGATGACCAACGCCCCGGGCGAGAACGCCTGGCCGATCACCGCCACCAACTTCATCCTGATGTACAAGCAGCCGAAGAACGCCGCCGGCGCCCGCAACGCCAAGGCCTTCTTCCAGTGGATCTACGCCAACGGCGACGCCCAGGCCCGCCAGCTGGACTACGTGCCTCTGCCGGACGCCCTGGTCCGCCAGATCGAGACCTACTGGTCGCAGAACCTGAAGTACTGAGCGGCGGGCTCTCTCCCCCTTGCCGCTCACCGGGGCGCGGACCGCGAGGTCCGCGCCCTTTCTTCTTGGCGTTCCCGGCCGTGCAGCCCGGCCATCCGTCCGCCACCGCCGGCCGGGTCATCAAGCTGTAACAAAAACATCATTTCATGTGCGCACCCGCCGGAAAGCCCGGCCTGACAGACCCAAGCGCCCATGAAGCCCTCCCCGGTCCGCCTCCTCGCCCTGTCCCTGGCCGCCGCCGTAGCCCTGTCCGCCTGCAAGCCGGCCGGCGACGCCGCCCAGCCCACCGCGGGCGAGGCCCCGCAGGCCGCCAGCGGCGCGCCCGCCGCCGGCGACAGGGTCGCCGCCGAGATCTCCGGCGCCGGCGCCTCCTTCATCTACCCGCTGGTGTCGAAGTGGTCGGCCGACTACAACGCCGCCACCGGCAACAAGGTCAACTACCAGTCGATCGGTTCCGGCGGCGGCATCGCCCAGATCAAGGCCGGCACCGTCGATTTCGGCTCCACCGACAAGCCGCTGCCCTCCGAGGAGCTGGCCGCCTCGGGCCTGGGCCAGTTTCCCTCGGCGATCGGCGGCGTGGTCCCGGTGTTCAACCTGCAGGGCATCGAGCCGGGCCAGCTGCGCCTGACCGGCCCGCTGCTGGCCGACATCTTCCTCGGCAGGATCGCCACCTGGAACGACCCGGCGATCGCCGCGGCCAACCCGGGCGTGAACCTGCCTTCCGAGAAGATCACCGTGGTCCACCGCTCCGACGGCTCGGGCACCACCTTCAACTTCTCCAACTACCTGTCCAAGGTCAGCGCCGACTGGAAGGCCAAGGTCGGCGAAGGCACCTCGCTGCAGTGGCCGGGCGGCGTCGGCGGCAAGGGCAACGAGGGCGTGGCCGCGTATGTGAAGCAGATCAAGGGCGGCATCGGCTACGTCGAGCTGGCCTACGCCCTGCAGAACGGCATGCCCTACGCCGCCCTGCAGAACGCGGCCGGGCAGTGGGTGCAGCCGAACGCGGAAAGCTTCGCCGCCGCCGCGGCCAGCGCCGACTGGGCCGGGGCCAAGGACTTCAACCTGGTGATCACCGATGCCCCGGGCGAGGCCGCCTGGCCGATCACCGCCACCAACTTCATGCTGGTGCCCAAGCAGGCCAAGGACCCGGCGCGCAGCCAGGCCACCCTGGCGTTCTTCAAGTGGGCCTTCGAGCAGGGCCAGGCGCAGGCCGACGAGCTGCACTACGTGCCGCTGCCGCCGGCGCTGGTGCAGCAGATCGAGGCGTACTGGGCGGCCGAGTTCAATTGAAGCGGTTTCTCCGCGGAGCCGGCGGCCCGCCTCCCCTCCCAACGGGCCGCCGCCCTCCGCACCCCACGCGCACCCCGCAGCCGAAGACGCGATGAACACCACCACCCTAGCTGCACTTCCCGCCGCCGGCGGGCGCGATGTCCGCGACGCCCGCGCCGACCGCCTGTTCCGCTACGCGCTCACCGCCTGCGTCGTGTTCGTGCTGGTCGCCCTGGCCGGCGCGGCGCTGTCGATGCTGTGGGGCGGCCGCCACGCCCTGCAGGTGCAGGGCCTGAGCTTCTTCTACACCGCCGAGTGGAACCCGGTGGAGAACAAGTTCGGCGCCCTGGCGCCGATCTACGGCACCCTGGTCACCGCCCTGATCGCGATGCTGATCGCGGTGCCGGTCAGCTTCGGCATCGCTTTCTTCCTCACCGAGGTCGCCCCGCGCTGGCTGCGCGGCCCGGTCGGTACCGCGATCGAGCTGCTGGCCGGCATCCCCTCGATCATCTACGGCATGTGGGGCCTGTTTGTGCTGGTGCCGGTGATGACCGAGTACGTCACCCCGTTCCTCAACGAGAACCTGGGCGAGTGGCCGCTGATCGGTCCGCTGTTCCAGGGCCCGCCGCTGGGCATCGGCATGCTCACCGCCGGCTTCGTGCTGGCGATCATGGTCGTGCCCTTCATCTCCTCGGTGATGCGCGAGGTGTTCCTGACCGTGCCGACCCGGCTGAAGGAATCGGCCTACGCGCTGGGCTCGACCAAGTGGGAAGTGAGCTGGGACATCGTCCTGCCCTACACCCGCTCGGCGGTGATCGGCGGCATCTTCCTCGGCCTGGGCCGCGCCCTCGGCGAGACCATGGCGGTGGCCTTCGTGATCGGCAACGCGGTGCGGCTGTCGCCCTCGCTGCTGGAGCCGGGCACCACCATCGCCGCGCTGATCGCCAACGACTTCGGCGAGGCCACCGAGACCTACCGCTCGGCCCTGCTTCTGCTGGGCTTCGTGCTGTTCATCGTGACCTTCATCGTGCTCGCCATCGCCCGCTTCATGCTGATGCAGCTGTCCCGCCGGGAGGGCAACTGATGTCCGCCGTCGCCGCTCCGTCCTCGTCCGCCTCCTCGTCCGGCCTGTACGCCCGGCGCCGGGTCACCAACGTCCTGGCCATCGCTATGGCCTGCGCCACCGCGCTGTTCGGCCTGTTCTTCCTCGGCTGGATCCTGTGGACCCTGGTGGCCAAGGGCATCGCCGGGATCGACTGGAACCTGTTCACCAAGATGACCCCGCCGCCGATGCAGGAAGGCGGCCTGGCCAACGCCTTCTTCGGCAGCGCGGTGATGTGCGCGCTGGCGATCGCGATCGGCACCCCGCTGGGGATCGCCGCCGGCACCTGGCTGGCCGAGTACGGCAACGCGCGCAAGGCCGGCACGGTGGTGCGCTTCGTCAACGACATCCTGCTGTCGGCGCCGTCGATCGTGCTGGGCCTGTTCGTCTACACCCTGTACGTGATGCAGACCGGCGGCAACTTCTCCGCCTTCGCCGGCGCCCTGGCCCTGGCCTTCATCGTCCTGCCGGTGGTGGTGCGCACCACCGACGAGATGCTGCGGCTGGTGCCGGTGCAGATGCGCGAGGCGGCGCTGTCGCTGGGCATCCCGCAGTGGAAGGTGATCGTGCAGGTGCTGTACCGCAGCGCCAGCGCCGGCATCGTCACCGGCATCCTGCTGGCCCTGGCCCGGATTTCCGGCGAGACCGCGCCGCTGCTGTTCACCGCCTTCGGCAACCAGTTCTGGAGCACCAAGGTGTTCCAGCCGATGGCCTCGGTGCCGGTGGTGATGAACCAGTTCGCCGGCAGCCCCTACGAATCCTGGCAGGTGCTGGCCTGGGCCGGCGCCCTGGTGCTGACCGTGTTCGTGCTGCTGGTCAGCCTGACCGCCCGCGCCCTGCTCCTGCGCAACAAGATCACCCATGACTGACCTCTCCCGGAACCCGGCCATGAACGACCTGCACTCCGCCGCGCCCATGCAGCGCATCGCCGTCACGGCCCACGCCGACGCCGGCATCGCCCCGGCCCCGGTCAAGCTGGCCGCGCGCGGCCTGGACTTCTACTACGGCCAGTACCACGCGCTGAAGAACATCGACCTGGAGATCCCCGAGAAGCGGGTGACCGCGCTGATCGGCCCCTCCGGCTGCGGCAAGTCCACCCTGCTGCGGATCTTCAACCGGATCTACGCGCTGTACCCGAAGCTGGAGGCGCGCGGCGAGGTCCTGCTGGACGGCGAGAACATCCTCTCGCCCAAGTACCCGATGAACCGCCTGCGCTCCAAGGTCGGCATGGTGTTCCAGAAGCCGGTGCCGTTCCCGATGACGATCTTCGAGAACGTGGCCTACGGCATCCGCCACCACGAGAAGCTGTCCAGGTCGCAGATGGCCGAGCGGGTCGAGCACGCCCTGCGCCAGGGCGCGCTGTGGGACGAGGTCAAGGACAAGCTGGGGCAGAGCGCCCTGGGCCTATCGGGCGGCCAGCAACAGAGGCTGTGCATCGCCCGCGCGGTGGCGCTGAAGCCGGACGTGCTGCTGCTGGACGAGCCGACCTCGGCCCTGGACCCGATCTCCACCAGCCGCATCGAGCAGCTGGTCGAGGAGCTCAAGCGCGACTACACCATCGTCATCGTCACCCACAACATGCAGCAGGCCGCGCGGGTGAGCGACTACACCGCCTTCATGTACCTGGGCGACCTGATCGAGCACGACCGCACCCAGGCGATCTTCTCCAGCCCCTCGAAGCAGCAGACCGAGGACTACATCACCGGGAGGTTCGGCTGATGAACACCAGCATTCCCCGCGAACACATCGTCAAGAGCTACGACGAGGAACAGCGCCAGCTGGTCGAGGACATCGTGCGCATGGGCCTGACCGCGGTGGCCCAGCTGGAGGCCGCGCTGGACGTGGTCGACCGCCGCGACGACAGCGCAGCGCGCCGGATCGTGGCCAACGACGAGTCGATCGACGCCGCCGAGCGCCGGATCAGCCACGACGTGATGCTGCTGGCCCTGCGCGGGCCGATGGCGCGCGACCTGCGCGAGATCCTGGCCGGCCTGCGCATCCCTGCCGACATCGAGCGCATCGGCGACTACGCCGCCAACGTGGCCAAGCGCAGCATCGCCCTCAACGCCGCCCCGCCGATGCCGCACGTGTCCGGCCTGCGCGCGCTCGGCAGCCTGGCCGCCGGCCAGGTCCGCCAGGCGCTGGAGGCCTACCGCGAGGGCGACGGCGACCTGGCCCTGCGCGTGCGCGACAACGACGCCCAGCTGGACCGCCAGTACACCGCGCTGTTCCGCGAGCTGCTGACCTACATGATGGAGGACCCGCGCAACATCACCCCATGCACGCACCTGCTGTTCATGGCCAAGAACCTGGAGCGGATCGGCGACCACGCCACCAACATCGCCGAGAACGTGTGGTTCCTGCTGCACGGCGAACAGCCCCTGCCGCCGCGCGAGAAGCGCGACGACACCAGCGCCCCCGCCGCCCTTCCGTGAGCGGGTCGTCAACGCGCGCATAACCTCCGGGGCGGGCGCCGGCGGTAGACTAGCCGCCCCACGACGGCCCGGCGCACCGACCTGCGCCTCCCTTCCGGAGTTACCGCCATGACCAAGCAGAAACCCGCCGCGTTCGCCCTGGGTACCGCCCTCGCCGGCCTCACCCTTGCCGGTTCGACCTTCGCCATGGAGCCGCTGGCCCAGGGCTACATGCTCGCCGCCAGCGATACCGCCAAGGCGCAGGAAGGCAAGTGCGGCATGGGCAAGGCCGATGCCGATGGCGACGGCCGCATTTCCCAGGCCGAGTTCGCCGCCGCGCATCCCGACAAGGCCGAGCACTTCTCGAAGATGGACACCAACCAGGACGGGTTCGTCGACGAGGCCGAGCACAAGGCCCACCACGCCGCCAAGGCCGGCGAAGGCAAGTGCGGCGACAAGGCCGAGAAGAAGGCCGGCGAAGGCAAGTGCGGCGAGGGCAAGTGTGGCGAAGGCAAGTGCGGCGGTGCGGCCTGACCCGCTGACCCGCGGCTGACGCCATGGCATTGCCCGAGGCCAGCGCCGGACTGGGCCTGCGGCGCGCACTGCTCGACGAGCTGCGCGCCGCGCCGGCCGGCGCCTTCGATTTCCTCGAGTGCGCGCCGGACAACTGGATCGGCGTGGGGGGACGGCTGGGCGAATCGCTGGAGGCGCTGTCGTCCCGCCATCCGATCACCTGCCACGGGCTGTCGCTGTCGCTGGGCGGACGCGAGCCGCTGGACGAGACCTTCCTGGCCAGGACCCGGCGTTTCCTCGACCGCCACGGCGTGGAGCTGTACAGCGAGCACCTGAGCTACTGCAGCGACGACGGCCACCTCTACGACCTGATGCCGATCCCGTTCACCGCCGAGGCGGTGCGCTACGTGGCCGCACGCATCCGCCAGGTGCAGGACACCCTGGGCCGGCGCATCGCGGTGGAGAACATCTCCTATTACGCCAGCCACCCGCTGCCGCCCGGACAGGCGCTGGACGAAGCCGGCTTCGTCAACGCCGTGCTGCAGGAAGCCGACTGCGACCTGCTGCTGGACGTCAACAACGTCTACGTCAACGCGATCAACCACGGCTACGACCCGCTCGACTTCCTCGCGCGCATGCCGGGCGGGCGGATCGCCTCGTACCACATCGCCGGCCATTACGACGAGGCCGAGGACCTGAAGATCGACACCCACGGCGCGCCGGTGAAGGACGACGTGTGGGCCCTGCTCGGCCACGCCTACCGCCTGCATGGCGTGCGCCCGACCCTGCTCGAGCGCGACTTCAACCTGCCGCCGCTCGAGGTGCTGCTGGGCGAGGTCGAGCGCATCCGCCAGGTCCAGCGCGAAGCCCTGGAGGCGTCGGCGGGCGCGGTCCATGCCTGACTTCCTCGAACTGCAGTCGGCCTTCGCCGCGTACCTGCGCGACCCGGAGACCAACCCCGCGCCGGCCGGCATCGAGCCGCGCCGGCTGGCGGTGTACCGCGACCTGTTCTTCAACAACATCTCCGGGCTGCTGGCGAACAACTTCCCGGTGATCCGCCGCACCCTGGGCGACGATGACTGGACGGCGCTGGTGCGCCGCTTCTACGCGGAGCATCGCAGCCGCACGCCGCTGTTCCCGGAGATCGCGCGCGAGTTCATCCGCTTCCTCGAGGACCGCGCCGGGGACGGCGCCGGCGATCCGCCGTGGCTGCCGGAACTGGCCCACTACGAGTGGGTCGAGCTGGCGGTGCAGATCGACGACCACGCCCTGCCGCCGCACGATCCGCACGGCGACCTGCTCGACGGCGTACCGGTGGTTTCGCCGTACGTGCGTGCGCTGGCCTACCGCTGGCCGGTGCACACGATCGGCCCGGAACACCGGCCCAGCGAAGCGCCGGCCGCGCCGACCCTGGTGCTGGTGCGCCGCGCCACCGACGGCCAGGCGAAGTTCGCGGCGATCTCGCCGCTGGTCCACCGCCTGCTGGAACAGCTGCTGGAAGGCGGCCGCAGCGGTCGGGAACGCCTGGCCGCGCTGGCGGCGGAAGCGGGCGTGCCCGGCGACGAGGGCTTCATCACCGAAGGCGCCGCCATGCTCGAGCGCATGCGCGAGGAAGGCACCCTGCTCGGTACCCGTCCGGCCCATTAGCGTCCATCAGCCGTTTTTCCCGCCGCAGCGGGGAAATCCCGGGGGTCCTGGGGGCCCGCTCTGCTACCCTTCCCCGCATGAGCGAAGCCGACCTGGAAAACCTCCCCGACACCGAACCTCCGGCTGCGCCGCCGGGGGCGATGGCGCGCCGCTTCCGCGGCTACCTGCCGGTGGTGGTGGACGTGGAGACCGGCGGCTTCGACTGGAACCGGCACGCCCTGCTGGAAATGGCCGCGGTGCCGATCGAACTGGACGCACAGGGCCTGTTCGTGCCGGGGCAGACGGTCAGCGCGCACTTCATCCCGGCGCCTGGCACCGAGATCGATCCGAAGTCGCTGGAAGTCACCGGCATCGACCTGGACCATCCGTTCCGCCTGGCCAAGCCCGAGCGCGACGCGCTGGGCCACGTGTTCAACCAGGTACGCGCCGCGGTGCGCCGGCACGGCTGCCAGCGCGCGATCCTGGTCGGGCACAACGCCCATTTCGACCTGAACTTCGTCAACGCCGCGGTAGCGCGCAGCGGGCACAAGCGCAACCCGTTCCACCCCTTCAGCGTGTTCGACACGGTGACCCTGGCCGGGATCGCCTACGGCCAGACCGTGCTGGCCCGCGCGATGCAGGCGGCCGGCTTCGAGTGGAGCGCCGAGGACGCGCATTCGGCGGTCTACGACGCCGAGCAGACCGCGAAGCTGTTCTGCCGCATCGCCAACGCCTGGCCCTCGCCACTGCCGGGCTGAGCCGCGACGGCGGGATCAGCCCACGCGCAGGCGGTCGCGACCGGAGTTCTTGGCCTGGTAGAGCGCGGCGTCGGTGCGCTCGAACAGCGTGGCCGGCGTATCGCCCGGCTCGCACTGGGTCAGGCCCGCGCTGAAGGTCACCTGCAGTCCCTTCACCCCGGCCCAGCTGGCGCGCTCGCGGAAGCTGGCCTGGATGCGGGTGCACACCACCAGCGCTTCCTCCAGCGTGGTATCCGGCAGCACCAGGGCGAACTCCTCGCCGCCGAGCCGGGCGACCAGGTCCGAAGCGCGGCTCTCGGCCTCCAGCAGCTGCGCGGTCTCGCGCAGCACCGCATCGCCGACGGCATGCGACCAGTTGTCGTTGATCCGCTTGAAGTGATCCAGGTCCAGCAGCGCCAGGCACAGCGCGTGCCCGCCGCGGCGGACCAGGGCCAGGTCGCGGGCCAGCACCTCGTCGAAGTGGCGGCGGTTGGGCAGGCCGGTGAGCGCGTCCTCGCGCGCCTGGCGGCTGTAGGCCTCGGCCTGCTGGCGCAGGCGCTCGAGCAGTTCGGTGCGCTCGTGGTCCACCGCTACCAGCCGCTCGGCCTGCGCCTGCAGGTCGGCGGTGCGCTCGGCGACCAGCGCCTCCAGCTGCAGGTTGCGCCGCTCGAACCGGCTCATGCGCCGGCGGTACAGCGCGAACAGGCCCAACAGCACCAGCAGCGTGGCCAGCACGCGCAGGTCGGTGCGCTGCCACCACAGCGGACGCACGCTGAAAGTCCACCGCGCCGGCTGCGCGGTCCACTCCCCGTCCGGATGCGCGGCGGCGACTTCCAGCGTGTACTCGCCGGGCGGCAGGCCGACGAACTCCACGCTGCGCTGGTCGCCGCGCTGGATCCAGCCGTCGTCGAGGCCGAGCAGCCGCGTGCGGTACCTGATGCGCTCCGGGAACAGGTAGCTCAGGCCGGCGTAGGTGATGCTGATGCGGCCGCCGCCGTGCAGCGCCTGCGCCGCGGTCCAGTCCAGCGCCTGGCCGTCGTGCCTCACCGACTCGATCACCACCGGCGGCGACGGCCGGTCGAGGTAGCGCGGCAGCCGTGCCGGATCGGCCATGGCCACGCCACCGGCGGTGGCCACCCACATCGTGCCGTCGCCGCGCAGAATCGCCGGCGGCGAAGAGCTGCCGTTGCCCTGCGCGTTCGGCAGGCCATCGCTCTCGGTGTGCCGGCGCACGCGTTCCAGCGTCCGGCGCCGGCCGTCCGCGACCGCCTGCAGTTCCGCCATCGCCACCCGGATCACGCCGCGGTTGCTGCTGATCCAGGCTTCGCCATGGCGGTCCGGCACCAGCTGGAACACCGCGTCGACCGGCAGGCCCTGCTCGAAGCCGACCCGTGCGACCTGGCCGTCGCGATAGCGGTACAGGCCGCGGTCGGTGGAGATCCACACCGCCCCATCCACTTCGCGGAAACCGAACACCGTGCGCGCGCCGCCGCCGGCCGCGTCCAGGTCGATGCGCTCCACCCGGTCGCCGCGCAGCACGCTGGCGCCTTCCACCGAACCGATCCACAGGTCTTCGCCGATCCCGGCCAGCGCCGTGACCAGTCCCTGCGGCATGCCCGGCAGCGGCGGCGGCGCGTGCACGCCGGCATCGTCGATGCGCATCACCCCGCGGCGGCTGCTGACCCAGACCGTGCCGTCGGCGGTGACCGCGATCGCGCGGACGTGGCCGCTGGGCACGCCGTCGCCGGCCCCGTAGTGGCGCAGCAGGCGGCCGCCGCGCAGCCGGTAGACGCCGTCGGCGTAACTGCCCACCCACAGGTCGCCGCCGTG
This sequence comes from Pseudoxanthomonas suwonensis J47, assembly GCF_000513955.1. Taxonomy (GTDB): domain Bacteria; phylum Pseudomonadota; class Gammaproteobacteria; order Xanthomonadales; family Xanthomonadaceae; genus Pseudoxanthomonas; species Pseudoxanthomonas suwonensis_C. The sequence goes on along the minus strand of NZ_AZUZ01000001.1, from coordinate 63,117 downwards.
GTCCTCGGCCAGGCTCAGCACCGATGGCTGGTCGGTACCGCCGCCCGGCAGCGGCACGTGGCGAAAGCGCCCGTCGCGGCCCTGCCGGTCGAGGCCGCCGCCGGTGCCGACCCACAGCACGCCGTCGCGGTCCTCGAGCACCGCGCGCACGTAGTCGCTGGCCAGGCCGTCGCGACCGGTGTACCCGGTGAACAATGTCTCGCGCAGGCGGAACAGGCCGCCGTTGGCGCCGACCCAGATACTGCCCTCGGCGTCCTCCAGCAGGGTGCTGACGCGGCCGCGCGGCAGCACTTCGCCCGGACGCAGCCATTCGGTGCCATGCGGACCGAGGCGGGCCAGGCCCTGGTTCTCTGTGCCGACCCACAGCGCGCCGGTACTGTCGGCCAGCATCGCGGTGATGTGGCCGGCGCCAGGCAGGGGCCGCACCTCGGCGACGCGACCGTCGACGAAGCGCAGCACCCGCTCCTCGGCCACCACCCACAACTGCCCGTCCGGGGCGAGATAGGGCCAGGCCAGTCCAGGCGGCACGCCGGCGCTGGAACCGAAGCGCTGCCAGGCGCCGTGCTCGTTGCGCACCAGCAGCCCGTCGAGGGTGCCGATCCAGAGCCTGCCTTCCGCGTCGATCGCCATGCGCGGGAAGCTGGCGCGCAGCGGCACGCCGTCCGGCGGCGGGAAGTAGGCGAAGCTGTCGTCGGGCTGCACGCAGCCCAGGCCGTGGCCTTCGAACAGCAGCCACAGCCGGCCCTGCCCGTCCATCGCCATGTCGTGGACCAGCGCCTGCGGCCACTCGGGGGTGCGCTCGAGGAAGTGCCAGCGGCCGTCGCGTTCAAGCCGGCCGACGTTGCCGCGCGAATCGCTCAGCCACAGCCGCCCGGCCGGATCGACGTACAGCGCGCCGACGCCGTTGTCGCGCAGGCCCGGTTCGCTGCCGCGGTCGAACAGGGCGAAGCCCACGCCGTTGTAGCGCGCCACGCCTTCCCAGGTCGCCATCCACAGGTAGCCGTCCGGGGTCTGCGCCAGGTCGCGCACCGAGTTGTGCGGCAGGCCGTTGCGCGTGCTCCACGCATCGATGGCGTAGTCGCGCAGCGCCGGCACCTGTGCCACGACACCGGCTGCGTCGATGGACGAAGAGGCGGCGAAAGCCGCGGGCGCCACCGCCAGGAGCACGGCCAGCACGCAAGCGATGGCGCGTGGCCATCGCCACCGCCTCCGCCGCGCCGCCGGTTCCAGTCCCCCCATCCCCACGCTCCCCCTGTGCGTGCTAGTCCGCTCAGCTGCGCTGTCGGACGGCCTCGAACAGGCAGATGCCGGCTGCCACCGAGACGTTGAGGCTCTCGATGTCGCCCGGCATGGGGATGCGCACCAGTGCGTCGCAGTTCTCGCGGGTGAGCCGGCGCAGGCCTTCGGCCTCGCCGCCCAGGACCAGGGCGACGTTGCCTTTGAGGTCCAGCGAATACAGCGGGCTGTCGACCTCGCCGGCCAGGCCGTAGATCCACACGCCCAGCTTCTGCAGGTCGCGCAGGGTCCGCGAGAGGTTGGTCACCGAGACCACCGGCAGGCGGTCGGCGGCACCGGCCGAGGTCTTGCGCACGGTGGCGTTGACCGGCGCGGACTTGTCCTTGGGAATGACCACGGCGGTGGCGCCGGCGGCCGCGGCGCTGCGCAGGCAGGCGCCGAGGTTGTGCGGGTCCTGCACGCCATCCAGCACCAGCAGCAGCGCGCGGCCCTCGGCGGCCTCGACCAGCCCGGCCAGCTCGTGCTCGTCCCAGGTCTTCGCCGCGGCATAGCGCGCGGCCACGCCCTGGTGGCGGACGTTGCCGCCGATGCCGTCGAGGGCCTGGGTGGCGACCTTGCGCACCTCGATGCCGCGGCGCCGCGCCTGCTCCTCGATCTCGACCAGGCGGGGGTTGCGCGCGCCGGAGTCGACCAGCACCTCGCGCACGTGCTCGGCGTCGTGTTCCACGGCCGAAGCGACCGCGTTGACGCCCACGACCCACTGGTTCTGCTTGCTGCTCATGCTGCCGACCGCCGTAAGGAAGCGCGCATTATCGCACCCCCGGGGGCCGCCCAGCGGGCCGCCTTCACGCCGCCGGGGGTGGCGGCCAGTCGGCGGTGTCGTGGTCCGGGTGCTGCCGGGAGACGATCCGGGCCAGGAACTCCGCCGCGGCCTCGTCCTCCTCGGTGCGCCGCGCCGGCAGGCCGGGCAGCGTGTCCATGAACGGCAGCCTCGCCTCCACCCCGTACTGGATCGACGGTGGCACGAGCGCCGGCTCGTCGAACGCGCCGGCGGCCAGGGCGATGCCGTCCGGCGCCTCGTAGGTCAGCGGAGTACCGCAGTCGGCGCAGAAGCCGCGCCGCACCAGGTTGGAGGACTGGAAGCGCTTCGGCTCGCCGCGGGTCCACTCCAGTTGCAGCCCGCGGGTGGAGACCAGCGGCGCGTAATAGGCTCCGAACGCCTTCTGGCACATCCGGCAGTGGCAGATCAAGGCGTCCCACAGCTTGCCGGTGACGCGGAAGCGCACCGCGCCACACTGGCAGCCTCCTGTACAGGTCGGTGGCTGCGTACCCATCTCAGTACTTCTGCTTCTTGCGGCGCGCCGGCTGCCCGCGCGGCGGCAGCGGCGGCAGGCCGGTGTCGGCGTCGGGCGCTTCGACCAGGCGGAAGTCGATCTTGCGGTCCTCCATGCTCGCCTTGAGCACGACGATGCGCACCCGGTCGCCGAGCCTGAATTCCATGCCGCGGCGCTCGCCGGTGAGCATCTTCCGCATCGGGTCGAAGTGGTAGTAGTCGTGCGGCAGCTGGGTGACGTGGACCAGGCCGTTGACCTTGGACTGGTCCAGTTCGACGAACAGGCCAAAGCTGGTCACGCCGCTGATCACGCCGTCGAACTGGCCGCCGACGTGCTGCTCCATCCACGCCGCGCGGTAGCGTTCGTCGACCTCGCGCTCGGCCTCGTCGGCGCGGCGCTCGCGCTCGGAGCACTGCAGGGCCAGGGCGGCCATGTCGCGCGCCGTGTACTGGTAGCTCTCGGCCTTCTTCCGCGCCAGCCCGTGCTTGATCGCGCGGTGCACCAGCAGGTCCGGGTAGCGGCGGATCGGCGAGGTGAAGTGGGCGTAGGCCTCCAGCGCCAGGCCGAAGTGGCCGGCGTTGTCGGGCGAATAGATCGCCAGGCTCTGGCTGCGCAGCAGCACCGATTCGAGCAGGGTCGCGTCGGCGCGGTCGCGCACCTTCTTCAGCAGGCGGGTGAAGTCGCCCGGCTCCACCTTGCTCCACGCCGGCATGCTCAGCTTGAACTCCTTGAGGAATTCCAGCAGGTCGGCGTACTTGGACTCCGGCGGCTTCTCGTGGATGCGGAACGGCGCCGGGATCTGGGTCTTCAGCAGGAAGCGGGCCGCCTCGACGTTGGCCGCGATCATGCATTCCTCGATCAGCTTGTGCGCGTCGTTGCGCACCAGCATGCCGGCCTGGGTGACCTCGCCGCGGTTGTCGAGGACGAAGCGGACCTCGCTGCTCTCGAACTCGATCGCGCCGCGGCGCGCGCGCGCCTTGGCCAGCACCTGGTAGAGCTGGTGCAGGCGCTGCACCTGCGGCAGCAGGCCGCCGATCTGGGCCTTGGCCTCCTCGTCGTCCTCGCCCACCGCCTTCCACACCTGGGTGTAGGTCAAGCGCGCGTGCGAATTCATCACCGCCTCGTAGAACTTCGAGCGGACGACCTCGCCCTCGTGGTCCACCTGCATGTCGCAGACGAAGCACATGCGGTCGACCTTGGGCATCAGCGAGCAGATGCCGTTGGACAGGGTCTCCGGCAGCATCGGCACGACGAAGCCGGGGAAGTACACCGAGGTGGCGCGCTTCTGCGCCTCGTCGTCCAGCGGCGTGCCGGGACGCACGTAATGGGAAACGTCGGCGATCGCCACTACCAGGCGGAAGCCCTGGCGGTTGGGTTCGCAGTAGACCGCGTCGTCGAAGTCCTTGGCGTCCTCGCCGTCGATGGTGACCAGCGGCATGGCGCGCAGGTCGACGCGGTCGCCGATCATCGACGGTTCCACCACCAGCGGCACCGCGGTGGCCTCGTCCAGCACCTCCGGCGGGAACTCGTGCGGCAGGTTGTGGCCGTGGATCGCGGTCTCGACCACCAGCGACGGGGTCAGGCTGTCGCCCAGCACCGCCACCACCTTGCCGATCGGCGGGCGCCGGGTATCCGGCGGCTGCACCAGCTCGCACACCACCAGCTGGCCTTCGCGCGCGCCGCCGGTGGCGTCCGGCGGAACCTGCACGTTGCGCTGCATGCGGCGGTCGTCGGGAACCACGAAGCTGATGCCCGCCTCGGTGCCGAAGCGACCGATCAGGCGGTGCACGCCGCGCTCGAGGACGCGGGCGATGCTGCCCTCGCGGCGGCCACGTCGGTCGATGCCGGTGACGTTGGCCAGCGCGCGGTCGCCGTGCATGACCTTGCGCATTTCATAGGGCGGCAGGAACAGGTCGTCGCCGCCGCCGGCATCGGGACGCAGGAAGCCGAAGCCTTCGGGGTTGGCGATGACCACGCCGGGAATCAGGTTGGTGTGCTCGACCGGGGCGAAGCCGCCGCGGCGGTTCTGCACCAGCTGGCCGTCGCGGACCATCGCACCCAGGCGCTTGCCCAGCGCGTCGAAGCGGTCCGGGTCGGTGAGGCCGAGGATGCGTGCCAGCTCTTCGGCGGTCTGCGGGCCGTCGGCCGCTTCCAGGGTGGCGAGGATGGCCTCGCGGCTGGCGATGGGATTGTCGTAGCGCTGCGCCTCGCGGGCGGCGAATGGATCGGCGACCGCGGGGCCCGCGGCTTGCCGGCTCGGCGTTCGCGCCGGCGCGGCGGACGTCGCGCCCCTGCCGGGCCTGGCCTGGCGCACTGCCGGTGCGGGCTCCGGCATCCATGGGGGCAACTTGCCGGCCTGGCGCTTGCCGCCGCCCTTGCCTCCCGCGCTGCTTCCTGCACCCTTCCCTGCGCCGGCGCCACCGGCTCCCTTGCGGCTGCCGCCGCGACTTCCAGTCTTGTTCATGGCGCGATCCTACACCCAGCCTGCTGTACCGCCCGTGGGGACTTCCGGTGCCAGCCGTACACGAAACGTTGACAACGCCCGGGCACGCACGCAGAATGCGCGGCTCACCTGCCCAGGTGGCGGAATTGGTAGACGCACTAGTTTCAGGTACTAGCGGGTAAAACCGTGGAGGTTCGAGTCCTCTCCTGGGCACCAACGGCGCAGCGGCCTCACGGCCACCGATGAACCTCGCCCCGGCGAGGTTTTTTCGTATCAGGGCCCGCGGACGTGGGCATCACCAGGCCCCCGGCGCCGCTCTGGCACGATCCGGGTCAGCGCAGGGGATGCATAGGCATGGACCCACAACAGATCGTCTTCCTGCTGATCCTCGGCGGCGCCCTGGCGCTGTTCGTCAGCGGGCGCATGCGCGTGGACCTGGTGGCGATGCTGGCCCTGCTGGCGCTGGGCCTCACCGGCATCCTCGACGCGCGGCAGCTGCTCGCCGGGTTCTCCAGCGAGCCGGCGATCATCGTCGCCTCGGTCTTCGTGCTTTCGGCCGGGCTGTCGGCCACCGGCATCACCGACCGCATCGGCGCCGGGATAGGCCGCGCCGCCGGCGGCAGCGAATGGCGCACGATCGCCGTGGTCATGCCCGCGACCGCCGCGCTGGCGGCGTTCTCGCACCACGTCATGGTCACCGCGATGATGCTGCCGATCCTCATGCGCCTGGCGCGCGAGCGGAAGCTGCCGGTCTCGCGCCTGCTGATGCCGATGTCGCTGGCCGCCTCGCTGGGCACCACCCTGACGCTGTTCAGCGCGCCGGCCTTCCTGCTGGCCAGCGACCTGCTCAAGCGCGGCGGGGCCGAAGGCCTCGACATCTTCGACATCACCCCGATCGGCGCGGTACTGGTGCTGCTGGGCACCACCTACATGCTGCTGGGCCGCTGGCTGCTGCCGCGACGCGAGGGCGAGGCCCAGGCGGTGGATCCGCTGCGCCTGGAACGCTATTACACCGAGCTGCTGGTGGAGGACGGCTCACCGTGGATCGGCCGCACCCGCGGAGAGTTCGAACAGGCCTTCGCCGAGCGCCTGCAGGTGGTGGACTGGCTGCGCCATGGCGTGCGTCGGCGCCGCCAGGCCGGCGACAGCCCGCTGGCCGCCGGCGACGTGCTGCTGGTGCGGGCGCCGCCGGACGAGATCGCCTCGATCCGCGACGAACCCGGGCTGGCCCTGCATGCGGTGGCCAAGTACGGCGACACCCCTCGCGAGGACCGCCAGGCCGAACTGCTCGGCGAGGAGCAGCTGGTCCAGGCAGTGGTCGCGCCGCACTCGGAGTTCATCGGCCGCAGCGTCGCCGACATCGACTTCCTGCGCACGCTGGGCGTGGTCGTGGTCGGGCTGTGGCGCCGCGAGGGCTGGCTGCACGGCGAGCTGTCGGAGATGCGCCTGGAGGAAGGCGACCTGCTGGTGCTGTGGGGCCGGCAGGCGGACGTCCAGTCGCTGGCCTCGCACCGCGGCTTCATGATGCTGATGCCGTTCCAGGGCCGGCGCCAGACCCGGCGTCGTGCGCCGCTGGCGGTGGCGATCATGGTGGCCACGGTGGTCGCGGCGGCCACCGGCCTGCTTGCGCCGCAGACCGCCTTCCTGGCCGGTGCCGTGGCCATGGTGGTCGGCCGTTGCGTGGCGATCGAACAGGCCTATGCCGGGATCGACGTGCGCATCTTCGTGATGATCGCCGGCGTGATCCCGCTGGGCATCGCCATGGAGCAGACCGGCACCGCGCAGGCCGTGGCCGACCTGCTGATGGCCCACGCCGCACAGTGGCCGGTGTTCGTGCTGCTGCTGGTGATGTTCGGCACCGCCGCCCTGCTGACCCAGATCCTCTCCGACGCGGCCACCACGGTGCTGCTGGCGCCGATCGCGCTGGCGGTGGCCGAGTCGCTGGGGCTGCCGCCGACGCCGTTCGTGGTCTGCACCGCCATGGGCGCGGTCGCCTCGTTCCTGACCCCGATCGGGCACCACGGCAACCTGCTGATCCTCAACCCCGGCCGCTACACCTTCGGCGACTTCCTGCGGGTGGGCGTGCCGCTGACCACGGCCATCGCCCTGGCCACGGCGTGGATGGCGCGGGCGCTGTGGCTCGGCGGCCCGCTGCTGCCGTCGCTGCCGGGCTGAACGGCGCCGCCGGGGCGCGGCACGCGGGTAGAATCGCAGGCTTCCGCAACATCAGGCTGTCGCCGCCCCCATGACCGAAACCATCCGCCCCACGTTCCACGGCTTCGAACAGATCCCGCTGCGCGAGTACGCCGAACGCGCCTATCTGGACTATTCGATGTACGTGGTGCTGGACCGCGCCCTGCCGTTCCTGGGCGACGGGCTCAAGCCGGTGCAGCGGCGCATCATCTATTCGATGAGCGAGCTGGGGCTCAACGCCGCGGCCAAGCCGAAGAAGTCGGCGCGCACCGTCGGCGACGTGATCGGCAAATACCATCCGCACGGCGACTCGGCCTGCTACGAGGCGCTGGTACTGATGGCCCAGCCGTTTTCCTACCGCTACCCGCTGATCGAGGGCCAGGGCAACTTCGGCTCCAGCGACGACCCGAAGTCGTTCGCGGCCATGCGCTACACCGAGTCCAAGCTGACCCCGATCGCCGAGGTCCTGCTGGGCGAGCTGGGCCAGGGCACGGTGGACTGGGTGCCGAACTTCGACGGCACCCTGCAGGAGCCGAGCTGGATGCCGGCGCGCCTGCCGCACCTGCTGCTCAACGGCACCACCGGCATTGCCGTGGGCATGGCCACCGACGTGCCGCCGCACAACCTCAACGAGATCGTCAGCGCCTGCGTGCGCCTGCTCGATGACCCCGACGCCACCGTCGCCGACCTGTGCGAGCACGTGCGCGGCCCGGACTACCCGACCACCGCCGAGATCATCACCGCCCCCGGGGAACTGCGGGCGATGTACGAGCAGGGTACCGGCTCGGTCCGTGCCCGCGCCACCTGGCAGAAGGAGAACGGCAACTTCGTCGTCACCGCCCTGCCCTACCAGGTCTCGCCGTCCAAGGTGATCGAGCAGATCGCCGCGCAGATGCGCGCCAAGAAGCTGCCGTGGCTGGAGGACATCCGCGACGAGTCCGACCACGCCAACCCGGTGCGGGTGGTGCTGGTGCCGCGCTCCAACCGCGTCGACGCCGAGCAGCTGATGGGCCACCTGTTCGCCACCACCGACCTGGAAAAGAGCTACCGGGTCAACCTCAATGTCATCGGCCTGGACGGCAAGCCGGCGGTCAAGAACCTGCGCACCCTGCTGGATGAGTGGCTGACCTTCCGTACCGATACCGTCGCGCGGCGCCTCAAGCACCGCCAGGAAAAGGTCGAGCGTCGCCTGCATCTGCTGGAAGGCCTGCTGGTGGCCTTCCTCAACCTCGACGAGGTGATCCGCATCATCCGCACCGAGGACGAGCCGAAGCCGGCGCTGATCGCCCGCTTCGGCCTGACCGACGAGCAGGCCGACTACATCCTCGAGACCAAACTGCGCCAGCTGGCCCGCCTGGAGGAAATGAAGATCCGCGGCGAGCAGGACGAGCTGGCCAAGGAGCTGGAGCGGATCATCGCCACCCTCGGCAGCAAGGCCAGGCTGAAGAAGCTGGTCAAGGACGAGCTGCTGGCCGACGCGAAGAAGTTCGGCGACGCGCGCATGTCGCCGCTGGTCCAGCGCGACGCCGCCCACGCCATCGACGAGACCGAGCTGGTGCCCAGCGAGCCGATGACCGTGGTGCTGTCGGAAAAGGGCTGGATCCGCGCCGCCAAGGGCCACGACATCGACGCCGCCGGCCTGTCCTACCGCGAGGGCGACCGCCTGCTGGCGGCGGTGCGCAGCCGCAGCACCCAGCAGGTGGCCTTCCTCGATTCGCAGGGCCGCAGCTACTCGACCGCGGTGCACACCCTGCCCTCGGCGCGCGGCAACGGCGAACCGCTGACCGGCCGCTTCTCGCCGGCCGCAGGCGCCTCGTTCCAGGCGCTGGCCAGCGGCGACAACGACAGCCGCTTCGTGCTGGCGTCGTCGCACGGCTACGGCTTCGTCACCCGCTTCGAGAATCTCACCGGCCGCAACAAGGCTGGCAAGGCCATGCTCAACCTGACCCCGAACGCGTGCGTGCTGCAGCCGGCGGCGCTGGCCAACCCGGAGACCGACCGCATCGTCGCCGTCACCAGCGCCGGCCACCTGCTGGCGATCCCGGCCGCCGAGCTGCCCGAGCTGGACAAGGGCAAGGGCAACAAGCTGATCGACATTCCCAAGGCCAAGCTCGCCACCGAGCGCGTGGTCGCGATCGCCGCGGTGTCGCCCGGCCAGACCCTGCAGGTACGCAGCGGCCAGCGCACCATGTCGCTGTCGTTCAAGGACCTGGAGGAGTACCTGGGGGCGCGGGCGACGCGGGGCGGGTTGTTGCCGCGGGGATGGCAGAAGGTCGACGCACTGGACGTGGAATAAGCCGTCGCAACCCACTGCCGCAGCGCGCGGCGGCGCGCCCGGCGCCGTCGCAAGCCGGTCGTGCAGGGGCGCGGCAGAAGGTCGACGCACTGGACGTGGAATAAGCCGTCGCGACCCACTGCACAGCGCGCGGCGGCGCGACTGGCGCCGTCGCAAGCCGGTCGTGCAGGGGCGCGCGCCATGAATGGAGGACGCGATGGAACCCGGTTTCTGGCTGCAACGCTGGCAGGAGGGCCGCATCGGCTTCCATCGCGACGCGGTGATGCCGCTGCTGGAGCGGTACTGGCCGACGCTGGAACTGCCCGCGGACGCCGCCGTATTCGTGCCGCTGGCCGGCAAGACCCTGGACATGCACTGGCTGGCCGCGCTCGGCCATCCGGTGCTGGGCGCGGAACTCTCCCCGCTGGCCGTGGAGGCGTTCTTCGCCGAAGCCGGCGTGGTGCCGCAGCGGGAACAGGACGCGGACGGCGTGCACCACCGCAGCGGCCGGATCGACCTGGTGCTCGGCGACGTGTTCGCCCTCTCGGCTGCCACGCTGGCTTCGATGCGCGGCGTCTACGACCGCGCCGCGCTGATCGCACTGCCGCCGGACATGCGCCGGCGCTACGCCGGCGAGGTGTACGGCCGCCTGCCGCGCGGCTGCCGCGGCCTGCTGATCACGCTCGAATATCCGCAGGCGGAGAAGGACGGACCGCCGTTCTCCGTCCCTGAGGACGAAGTCCGCGGCCTGTTCGCCGCGCACTGGGACGTGGAGCTGCTGGAGCGGCGCGACATCCTGGCCAGCGAGCCGGGATTCCGCGCTGAGGGCGTGACCGCACTGTCCACCGCGGTCTACCGCCTGCTGCGCCGCTGACCGCGACGCCCAGGCGCGTCAGCCGTGGGCCGGCGCACCGTCGCCGTCGAGCTTGGACAGCTGGTAGTTCTCCAGGCCGATCATGCGGATCAGGTGCAGCTGCTGCTCCAGCCACCAGGCGTGGTCTTCCTCGGTGTCCTTCAGCTGGGCCAGGAGCATGTCGCGGCTGACGTAGTCCTGCATGTCCTCGCACAGCTTCATCGCCGCGGCCAGGTTGGCGCGGACCTCGTACTCGACCTTCAGGTCGGCCTCGAGCATCTCGACCACGGTGCCGCCCGGGGTGAACGGGTGCGGACGCATGTCCGGCTCGCCCTCCAGGAACAGGATCCGGCGCAGGATCGCGTCGGCGTGCCCGGTCTCTTCCTGCATCTCATGGTCGATGCGCTCGTACAGCGCCTTCAGCCCCAGGTCCTCGTAGCGGCGCGAGTGCAGGAAATACTGGTCGCGCGCGGCCAGTTCACCCCGCAGCAGTTCCTTGAGGCAGTCGATGACTTCGGGGTGGCCCTTCATGGCGGCGGCTCCGTACGCGTGGGGGTTGCGGGACGCAGTCTGCCGCAAGCCCGGCCGCGGTGTTTCAATCGGAATCAGTCGCAATTGGCCGGCCCGGCCGGCGTGGAATAATCGGTCGCAGCGGGCCGCCGGCCACGCATCGCAAGGGGAACGCATGCTCCGCTGGATCCGACGCCTGTTCGCGTTGCTGCTGTTGCTGGTCCTGGTCCTCGCCCTGCTGGCCTGGTGGCTGCTGCGCGGCAGCCTGCCCGCCCTCGACGGCGACGACCTGCCCCTGGCCGGCCTGTCCGCGCCGGTGAGCGTGCAGCGCGACGCGCTGGGCGTGGTCACCATCGAGGCGGTGAACGAGGCCGATGCGATGCGGGCGCTGGGCTATGTGCACGCCCAGGAACGCTACTTCGAGATGGACCTGATGCGGCGCAGCGCCGCCGGCGAACTGGCCGGACTGTTCGGCCCGATCGCCCTGGACACGGACCGCGAACGCCGCCTGCACCGCATCCGCGCGCGCGTGATCCGGAACCTCGACGCCTTCATCGGCGACCGCGCCGCGCAGCTGCAGGCCTACACCGATGGCGTCAACGCCGGTCTCGACGGCCTGCGCACGCGCCCCTGGCCCTACCTGCTGCTGCGCGAGCAGCCGCGGCGCTGGGAGGTCGCCGATTCGGCGCTGGCCGGCTACGCGATGTACTTCGACCTGCAGGACTCGCGCAACGCGCGCGAACTGGGCCTGTGGCAGCTGCGCCAGCACCTGCCACCGACACTGTTCGTCCTGCTCGTCCACGACGGCAGCGAATGGGACGCGCCGCTGCAGGGGGCCGCGCGCGGCAACGCGGTGCTGCCCGGCCCGGACGAAGTCGACCTGCGTACCCTGCCCGTGCCCGAAGAAGAAGGCACTCCGCGACTGGCCGACAAGGGCACGCCCGGCAGCAACAACTGGGCGGTGGCCGGCACGCTGACCGCCGACGGCCGCGCCATCGTCGCCGACGACATGCACCTGGGCCTGCGCGCGCCCAACATCTGGTTCCGCGTACGCCTGCGCTGGCCCGATCCGCAGGCGCCGGGTGGCCAGGTCGACGTATCCGGCTTCAGCCTGCCCGGCCTGCCGGCGGTGATCGTGGGCAGCAACGGGCATGTCGCCTGGGGCTTCACCAACAGCTACATCGACGCGGCCGACTGGGCGCTGTATCCGGCGGCATCGCCGGACGCGGATGACGAGCAGGTGGTCGAGGAAACGCTGCAGGTGAAGGGCGGCGATCCGGTCGTCCTGCGCGTGCGCGAGACGGCCTGGGGTCCGGTCGTGCACGAGCTGCCCGATGGCCGCCGGCTGGCGCTGCGCTGGGTCGCGCACCAGCCGGGTGCGGTCGGCATCGGGTTCGCCGACATGGCGCGGGCCGCGGACCTCGACCAGGCACTGGACGTGGCCAGCCGTGCCGGCATTCCCGCGCAGAACCTCGTCGTCGCCGATGCACAGGGACGCATCGGCTGGCAGCTCACCGGCATGCGCCCGCTGCGCACCGCCTGTGCGACTGGAGGCGACGGCGATGCATCGGAGCTGCCCGCTCCCGCGGTGGGCGAGATCGCCCCGGCGCCGGACTGTGCGTGGACGATCCGTGCCGATGGCGCCCCGCGCCTGGTTTCGCCGGAGGTAGACCGCGTCTGGACCGCCAACGCCCGCGTGCTCGACGGCGACGCGCTGGCGATCGCCGGCGACGGCGGCTACGCGCTCGGCGCCCGCGCCCGGCAGATCCGCGACGCCCTGCTCGCCGGCGAACGCTTCGACGAACGCGCCCTGCTGGACATCCAGCTCGACGACCGCGCCGTGTTCCTGGAGCGCTGGTGGCAGCTGCTGCGCGACGAGGGCGCGCGCGCCGATTCCGGTTCGGCGTTGCACGCGCTATCCGCCGCCTCGTCGCACTGGGAAGGCCGTGCCACGGTCGACTCGACCAGCTACCGGCTCGTGCGCGCCTGGCGCCTGGCCGTGCATGCACGCATCGCCAGCGGCCTGACCGCGCCGGCCCGCGCCGCGCTGGGCGAGGACTTCGCGATGCCCGACTTCCCGCAACTCGAAGGCGTGGTGTGGCCGCTCCTGCAGGAACGTCCGGCGCACCTGCTGCCGCGCCGCTACGACCGCTGGAACGCGCTGCTGGAAGACGCTGCGCGCGAAGTCCGCGACGACCTCGCCGCGAAAGGACCGCTCGACCAGCGCCCCTGGGGCGAGCGCAACACCGCGCGGATCTGCCATCCGCTGTCCGGCGCCCTGCCCGGCCTGCTTGCCCGCCGCCTGTGCATGCCGGCCGAACCGCTGCCGGGCGACGGCGCCATGCCGCGCGTGCAGGGCCCGGCGTTCGGCGCATCCGAGCGCATGATCGTGGCGCCCGGACACGAAGCCGAAGGCATCGTGCACATGCCCGGCGGGCAGAGCGGCCATCCACTCTCGCCGTTCTGGGGCGCCGGCCACGACGACTGGGTGCATGGACGGCCGACGCCGTTCCTGCCCGGCCCCGCGCAACACACCCTGGTGCTCACGCCCGCGGCGAAGCGCTGACTCGCGGATACGCCATCCGCTCCGGCTGCGGCACAATCCCCGCAGCCCCAACGAGGATCCAGCCATGCGCATCCACCTTGCCCTGCCCATGCTGCTGGCGACGGGCCTGCTCGCTGCCTGCACCTCGCTCCAGCCCGATCCGGGCGCCGCCGGGCGCGCGGGTGCGGCGGCGGGCGCCTGCCAGGCCGACGCCGTGGCCTGGGCGGTCGGCCAGCCGGCCAACGAGAACGAGGAGGTCCTGGCACGCGTCTGGCGCGAAAGCAGCGCCGGCCTGGTCCGCCCGATCGCCCCCGGCCAGGCCGTCACCCGCGACTTCCGCCGCGACCGCCTCAACATCCATATCGACCGCAGCAACGTCATCACCGCGATCGACTGCGGCTGAGCCGAGCGTGCCGCCGGATAAGGCCGCAGGCCGCATCCGGGGCGATCTATCTGCCACTTCAATCCAACGCCGCCCAATCGCGATACCTGCAAGCGCCTGATCCCGCCCGCGGCTGACGCAACGCCGTCCCGGGTTGACGGATCAAAGCAAAGCGGGCTTCGGACGGGGCCGCCGCACCCCGGGTATCCGGGTCACCGCTCAGAAGGACATCCATGTCCTTATTCGCGGCCGTGGCACATCCATGTGCCACTTGCCCCGGATACCCGGGGTACGGCGTCCTCGGGTGGCGTCCCGGTTGTTGCTTCGATTCGCGGCGCGATGGGGCGTTCGCGTAACCCGGACAAGACCGCAGGCCGCATCCGGGTTTTCTTCTTGGCGCTTTCCGATTCCCGGATGCGCTTCGCTTATACGGGCTACGCGCTCTGAGTCCCTCTTCCACTGGGTGAGGCGGCATGGTCGCGCGCCACTGGCGCGCAGGCCGGCGAACGCGCGCGTCCCATGGCGGGCCGGGGCGCGGAGCGGGAGGTGACGAGAGGGTAGGCGTTCCGGCGCTGCTGGCCACCCGACCCTCACCCCCGGCCCCTCTCCCGGAGGGAGAGGGGAGCAAGAGCGAAGCCACGACCTGGAAGCGCCGAAAGACGCGGTAGCGCGGGGGTATGGCGCAAGCAGGCCATGGATGGCCTGCGCTCGCGCGTTGGAGCCATGGACGGCGGAACCGCGCGATGCGCCATACCCCCGNGCTGCCGCGGCTCCATCCGAAGCCGGCGATCCCACGCTGTTGATGTTGCTTTGCTCCCCATTAAGAGGCAGCGGCACAACTCACCGACAGCCCGTAGTCCGGATAAGGCCATGGGCCGCCGGGACAACTTCCGTTGCACCGGCGCGGGCCCGGGGACACGGAGCGGGTCAAGGAGAGAGCAGAAGTTTCAACGTCGCCAGCTTCCCGACCCTCACCCCTGCCCCTCTCCCAGGGGGAGAGGGGAAAGGATTCATACGCCCAGCGCCTGCTCGTGCACGCCAGCAACGGCACGACCCGAGGGGTCGGCCATCTTCGCGAAGCTGGCGTCCCAGGCGATCGCCGCCGGCGAGGAGCAGGCGATCGACTTGCCGCCCGGCACCGTCTCCGCCGCCGCCGGCGTCGGGTAGAAGCGCTCGAAGATCGAACGGTAGAAGTACGCCTCCTTGGTCTGCGGCGGGTTCACCGGGAAACGCTTGTCCGCCGCCGCCAGCTCGCGGTCGCTGACCTGCGCCTCCGCGTGCGCCTTCAGTCCGTCGATCCAGCCGTAGCCCACGCCATCGCTGAACTGCTCCTTCTGCCGCCACAGGATTTCCGGCGGCAGGTAGCCGTCGAAGGCCTGGCGCAGCACCCCCTTCTCCATCCGCTGCGGACCCGCGTCGCCCTTGCGCACCATCTTGTGCGCCGCGTCCATGCGCATGGCCACGTCGAGGAATTCGCGGTCCAGGAACGGCACGCGCGGCTCCACGCCCCAGGCCATCATCGACTTGTTCGCGCGCAGGCAGTCGTAGTTGTTGAGCGCGTCAAGCTTGCGCACCAGCTCCTCGTGGAACTCCCGCGCGTCCGGCGCCTTGTGGAAGTAGAGGTAGCCGCCGAACACCTCGTCGCTGCCTTCGCCCGACAGCACCATCTTCACCCCCATCGCCTTGATCCGCCGCGCCAGCAGGAACATCGGCGTCGACGCGCGGATGGTGGTGACGTCGTAGGTCTCGATGTGGCGGATCACCTCCGGCAGCGCATCCAGGCCTTCCTCGAAGGTGTACGCGAAACCGTGGTGCACCGTGCCCAGCGCCTCGGCGGCGATCTTCGCCGCCGCCAGGTCAGGCGAACCCTTGAGGCCGATCGCGAACGAATGCAGGCGTGGCCACCAGGCCTCGGTGCGGTCGCCGTCCTCGATGCGATGCCGCGCATAGCGCGCGGCCACCGCCGCCACCAGCGACGAATCCAGGCCGCCGGACAACAGCACGCCGTAGGGCACGTCGGTCATCAGCTGGCGGTGCACGGCCGCCTCGAAGGCTTCGCGCAGGTCCTGCGGCGACACCGCCACGCCTTCCACCGCCGCGTAGTCGCGCCAGGGCCGCTCGTAGTATTTCACCAGCTCGCCGGTGGCGGTGTCGTACCAGTGGCCCGGCGGGAACTGCGCCACGTCGGCGCAGTCGTCGACCAGCGCCTTCATCTCCGAAGCCACGCGCAGGCGGCCGGCGCGGTCGTGGCCCCAGTACAGCGGCACCACGCCGATCGGGTCGCGGGCGATGATCGCGCGGGCCTTCGCCTTGTCCCAAAGGGCGAAGGCGAAGATGCCGTTGAGCCGGTTGAGGAACGAGGCCGGTTCGTCCTCGCGGTACAGCGCGTTGATCACCTCGCAGTCGGACTCGGTCTGGAACGCGTAAGCCTGCTCCAGTTCGCCCTTGAGCCGCTTGTGGTTGTAGATCTCGCCGTTGACCGCCAGGGCCAGCTGGCCATCGTCCGACAGCAGCGGCTGCGATCCGCCGGCCGGGTCGACGATGGCCAGGCGCTCGTGGACGAGGATCGCGCCCTCGTCCAGGTACACGCCGCTCCAGTCCGGGCCGCGGTGGCGCTGCCGCTGGGACAGGTCCAGCGCCTGCCGCCGCAGGGCCTGGAGGTCATCGCCTGCCTGCAGGCCGAAGATGCCGAAGATCGAACACATGGGAAACTCCTGGGAGGTCTGGTGGTGTTACGGAATCCTTCCTGCATCGAGGCCAGCGGTCGCCCTTTCCCGGGGCACAAAAAAACCCGCATCGGCCGGATGCGGGTTCTCTGGTAGCCGGGGCCGGTTCGTTCTAGGCCAGGCTGCGCTCCCGCATCGGTCGCGCACGGTTATTCGCCGCATTGTTATTGCGGTTGGAATTGCCCGGATTGGCGCGGTCGCGGAAGTGCATGGAGCCGACGTTAACCGGCCTCCCGGGGCCGCGCAACGGTTGCTGCGGCAACTGACACCCCGCTCACGCCACCGGCCGAATACTTCAGGCCCCAGTGATGCATCCGCCGTCACCGGAGGCCACCTTGCCCGATACCACCCAACGCCTTGCCCGCACCACGCAGGTCGTCACCCGCCTCGCGCGCCACCGCCGCATCCTCTCCGGGATGGACTGGAGTACGGCGCCGGCGACGGAGCCGACCATCGCCCACGTGTCCGAAGTCGCCGAAGCCAAGGCCTTCGCTGCCGACCTGGAGGCGCTGGGCCCGGCCTTCATCAAGCTCGGCCAGTCGCTGTCGACCCGTCCCGACCTGGTGCCGGCGGCCTACATCGATGCCCTGGACCGGATCCAGGACGAAGTCGCGCCAGTGGACACCGCGGTGATCGAGAAGATCATCGAGGACGAACTGGGCGCCAGGATCAGCCGCATCTTCGCCAGCTTCGACCCGGTGCCGCTGGCCGCCGCCTCGCTGGCGCAGGTCCACCGCGCCACCTTGCGCGACGGCCGCGAGGTCGCGGTCAAGGTGCAGCGACCGGGCATGGACGCGGCCATCCGCCTGGACCTGGAAGTGCTGGCCGGCCTGGCCGGCACCGCCGACGCCCTCACCCAGGCCGGACGCCGCCTGCGCTTCGCCGACTGGATCGCCGAGTTCCGCAAGATCCTGCTGCTGGAGCTGGACTACCGCCGCGAAGCCGAGAACCTCGAACGCTTCCGCGAACACCTGTCCGAGTACCCGCACCTGTACGTACCGGCGCCGGTCTGGGGCCTGAGCACCTGCAAGGTGCTGACCATGGAACTGGTCCATGGCGAGAAGGTCACCTCGGTCACCGGCCTGCAGCGCACCGAGCTGGACCTGCGTACGCCGGCCTCCGAGCTGATGCGCGCCTACCTGGACCAGGTGTTCGTCAACGGCGACATCCACGCCGACCCGCACCCGGGCAACGTGCTGCTGTGCCGCGACGGCCGCCTGGCCCTGATCGACCTGGGCATGGTCGCCCAGGTCGCGCCGCGCATGCGCGAGCGCCTGCTCAAGCTGCTGTTCGCCGCGGTCGACGCGCGCGGCGAGGACGTGGCACGCGAGCTGGTGGCGATCGGCACCCGCCTGGAACAGTTCGACGACGCCGCCTTCGTCCGCGACACCGGGCAGCTGGTGGCGCGCTACGCCACCGGCGGCCGGCGCACCTCCGAGGGCCGGCTGTTGCTGGACCTGGTCGCCTGTTCGGCCGAGCGCGGCCTGCGCGTGCCGCCGGAGATCAGCCTGCTCGGCAAGACCCTGCTCAACCTGGAGCGGGTGGCCGATGCGCTGGATCCGGACATGGACGTGCGGCGGATGGTCGAGGCCCACCTGCAGTCGATCATGCGCAAGCAGCTGCGGCGCTCGTTCTCCACCGCCAACATGGCCAGCGAGGCGCTGGAGGTGCAGGCGCTGCTGCGCGACGCGCCGCGCAAGATCTCCGACACGCTGTCGCTGCTGGCGGAGAACAGGATGCAGGTCCGCCTCGATGGCCTTGACCACTCCAGGATCATGGAGAACCTGCAGAAGATCGCCAACCGCATCGCCGCCTCGGTGGTGACCGCGGCGCTGCTGCTGTCCTCGGCGATGCTGATGCGGATCGAGACCAAGGCCACCCTGTTCGGCTACCCGGTACTGGCGGTGCTGCTGTTCCTGGTCGGTGCGGGCCTGGGCATCACCATCGCGCTGAGCGCGCTGATCTTCGACCGCCGCGCGCGGCCGCCCGAACGCAGCGGCCCGAACTGAGCTCAGCGCGCCGGCGGCAGCAGCAGGCGTTCGAGCAGGCGCAGGTACAGGCCAGGCAGCGCTTCCAGGTCGGCCACGGACACGTGCTCGTCGACCTGGTGGATGGACGCGTTCACCGGCCCGACCTCGATGCACTGCGCGCCCAGCGGCGCAATGAAACGTGCGTCCGAGGTGCCGCCGCCGGTGCTTTCCTCCGGCGGCGCGCCGGCGAACTGCGCCAGCACCTCGCGCGCTGCGCTGCGCAGCGGGCCTTCCGGGGTATAGAACGGTTCGCCGCTGCGGTGCCAGCGCAGCGTGTAGTCGAGGCCATGGCGGTCCAGCAGCGCAGCGATTTCCGCCTCCAGCCGCGGCGCGTCCCAGTGCGGGTTGTAGCGCAGGTTGAACAGCACCCGCAGCTCGCCGGGGATGACGTTGCTGGCGCCGGTGCCGGCGTGGATGTTGCTGACCTGCAGGCTGGTCGGGGGGAAGCTCTCGTAGCCTTCGTCCCAGACCCGCGCGGTGAGCTCGGCCAGGGCTGGCGCGGCCTGGTGGATCGGGTTGCGCGCCTTGTGCGGATAGGCGACGTGGCCCTGCACGCCCTTCACCGTGAGCGTGCCCGACAGGCTGCCGCGCCGGCCGACGCGCAGCAGATCGCCCAGCTTCGCGGTGGACGACGGCTCGCCGGTGATGCACCAGTCGATGCGCTGGCCGCGCTGGCGGAAGGTTTCGGCGACGCGGCGCACGCCGTCGATCGCATCACCCTCCTCGTCCGAGG
This sequence comes from Pseudoxanthomonas suwonensis J47, assembly GCF_000513955.1. Lineage (GTDB taxonomy): Bacteria > Pseudomonadota > Gammaproteobacteria > Xanthomonadales > Xanthomonadaceae > Pseudoxanthomonas > Pseudoxanthomonas suwonensis_C. The sequence goes on along the minus strand of NZ_AZUZ01000001.1, from coordinate 43,857 downwards.
TCAGCAGCAGCGCCAGCGTGCCCGGATGCTCCGGATGCGCGGCGACGAAGCGTTCGGCGGCGACCACGAAGGCGGCGACGCTGCCCTTCATGTCGGCGGCGCCACGGCCGTACAGCACGCCGTCGCGGATCTCCGGCACGAACGGATCGCTGGTCCAGGCTTCGCGCGGGCCCGGAGGCACCACGTCGGTATGTCCCAGCAGCACCAGCACCGGACCGCCTTCGCCGTGCGTGGCCCACAGGTTGTCGACCTCGCCGTAGCGCAGGGATTCGCAGGCGAAGCCGGCACGCTGCAGGCGGTCGGCCAGCAGCGCCTGGCAGCCGGCGTCGTCCGGGGTCACCGAGGGACGCGCGATCAGTTCGCAGGCCAGGTCCAGCACTTCGCTCATGCACTCAATCCGTGTTTGCAGGCGCAGGAAGGATACGACCGCATGCGGTCGCGCGATCGGCTCAGCCGATGCCGAACAGCTTCTTGAAGCCGTTGTCGGAAAAGCCCTGGCTGAAGCTGCCGTCGTCCTTGACCACCACCGGGCGGCGCACCAGCTGCGGGTGCTCGCGCAGCAGCAGCTTCCACTCCGCCTCGCTGCCCGGCGACTTGCGGTTGTCCGGCAGCTGCCGCCAGGTGGTCGAGGACTTGTTCACCAGGGCGTCGAAGCCGCCGGCCTTGCCGGCCCACTCCACCAGGGTCTCGGGCGAAGGCTTGCTGTCGCGGTAGTCGACGAAGGTATACGGCACGCCGAAGCGGTCCAGCCACTTCGTCGCCTTCTTGCAGGTGTCGCAGTTCTTGAGGCCGTAAAGCGTAGTCATCGCAGTCTTCCAGGGTTTGGCAGCCACCATGGCGTCAGGCGGCGGGCTTCGGGTCGCCCGGCGCGGCCATCCGTGGCCGCGCGTCCGGGAGCGCGGCTGCCGCCGGCAGGGCAGCAGCCAGGCGCGTCCCCTCACCCACGCAGCAGCTCGTTGATGCTGGTCTTGGCGCGGGTCTTCGCATCGACCTGCTTGACGATCACCGCGCAGTACAGCGAATGCGTACCGTCGGCGGCCGGCAGCGAGCCGGACACCACCACGCTGCCCGGCGGCACGTACCCGTAGGAAACTTCGCCGGTGGCGCGGTTGTAGATGCGGGTGGACTGCCCGATGAACACGCCCATGCCGATCACGCTGTGGTGGCCGACGACCACGCCCTCCACCACTTCCGAGCGCGCGCCGATGAAGCAGTGGTCCTCGATGATGGTCGGGCTGGCCTGCAGCGGCTCGAGCACGCCGCCGATGCCGGCGCCGCCGGAGATGTGGCAGTGCTTGCCGACCTGCGCGCAGGAACCGACCGTGGCCCAGGTATCGACCATGGTGCCTTCGCCGACGTGCGCGCCGATGTTGATGAAACTCGGCATCAGCACCACGTCCTTGCCCAGGTACGAGCCGCGGCGGGCGATCGTGCCCGGCACCACGCGCACGCCCAGCCGGCGGAACTCGGCCTCGCCGTAGTCGCCGAAGCGCGCCGGGACCTTGTCCCAGAACGGCGCCGGGCGGCCGTCCATCACCACCATGTCGTTGACGCGGAAGTACAGCAGCACGGCCTTCTTCAGCCACTCGTTGACCGTCCAGCCGCCCTTGCCGTCCGGCTCGGCCACGCGGAACTCGCCGCTCTCCAGGCCGGCGATCACGCGCTCGACCAGCGGGCGGGTCGAGCCTTCGATCTCGTCCAGGGTCAGCGCGGCGCGGCGCGCGAAGGCGCTGTCGATCGAGAACTTCAGCTCCTCCAGTCCCGGGCCGGTACTGGCCGGGAGCAGGGTGCGCTTGCGCGCGGTCTTCTTCGCAGCGGTCTTCTTCGGGGGCTGTGCAGCCATCAGGCGGGGGCTCCTGTCGTCGTATTGCCATCCAGCCGCGCGCGCAGCTCGCCACGCAGCCTTTCCTGCGTGGCGGCGTCCAGCGGCCGGTCGTGTTCGTCGGTGATCTGGAAGATGTCTTCCACGCGCTCGCCGAACGTGGCGATGCGTGCGTCGTGCACGCGAAGCCCGCAGGCGCGCAGGGCCTGGGCCACGTCGGCCAGCAGGCCGGGACGGTCAGGGCAGACCAGGCCCAGCAGGCTGCGGCGGCCGTCGGCGGTGGTGTTGAACTCCACTTGCGGCGGGAAGCGGAAATGGCGCAGCTGGCGCGGCGCCGCGCGACGCGGCGCGCGCACCTGGTCCAGGGCGCCGGCCAGGGCCTGGCGCAGGGCCTGTTCCAGCTGCCGCGGATCGCCGCTGGCGAAGCTGTCGGAGGGCAGCACCTCGAAGGTGTCGAACACCGCGCCGTGCGGGCCCATCAGGATCCGCGCCTGGTGCACGCCGTAGCCGTGGCGGTCGAGCGTGGCCACGATCGCGGCGAACAGGCCGTCACGGTCGGGCGAGTGCACGAACACTTCCAGTGCGGCGCCGTGGTTGCCGATCCGGCGCACCGCCACCTGGGTGTCGCCGGCATACACCTCGACCAGCGCCGCGGCCTGCCAGGCCAGCTGCTCGGGGCGGAAGCGCAGGAAGCTTTCCTCCGGCATCTCCGCGAACTGGCGGTCGATGGTGGCGTCGTCGTAGCCCTGTCCGCGCATCAGCTGGCGGGTGGCCTCGCGCGCCTCGGCGACGCGGGCTTCCGCGTCCACCGGCGCTTCCAGGCCTTCGCGCAGCACGCGCCGGGTCGACAGGTACAGGTCGGCCAGCAACCGGTCCTTCCACGCGTTCCACAGCTTGGGGCTGGTGCCGGCGATGTCGGCGCAGGTCAGCAGGTACAGGTAGTCCAGGCGTTCGCGGTCGCCGACCAGGATGGCGAAGCGGCGCACCACCTCCGGATCGGAGATGTCCTGTTTCTGCGCGGTCACCGACATGCGCAGGTGCTGCTCCACCAGCCAGGCCACCAGGCCGGTGTCGGCCTCGCTGAGCCCGTGCGCGGCGCAGAACTCGCGCGCGTCGACCGCGCCCAGCTCGGAATGGTCGCCGCCGCGGCCCTTGGCGATGTCGTGGAACAGGCCGGCCAGCAGCAGCAGCTCCGGCTTGCGCAGGCGCGGCCAGACTTCGTGCGCGATCGAGAAGCGCTCGTCGGGCACGCCGCTGGCGAAGCCGGCCAGGTTGGCCAGCACCATCAGCGTGTGCTGGTCGACCGTGTAGGTGTGGAACAGGTCGAACTGCATGCGCCCGGACACCTGCGCGAACGCCGGCAGGTATTCGCCGAGCACGCCCAGGCGGGCCATGCGGGTCAGCGTCTCCACCGGTCGCGGGCCGCGCAGCAGGGCCATGAAACGCTCGCGCGCGGCCGGGCCGGCCTCGGTGTACGGCGGCAGCAGCTTGAGCGATTCGGCCAGCGCGCGCGCGGTCTGCGAGTGCAGGCCGCGCACCTCGCCGAGCCCGGCCCAGGTGGCGAACAGCGCCAGCACCTCGCGCAGGTCGCCTTCGGGCCAGTACGGCGCGGCGGCGGCCAGGTAACCGCGGCGCAGGACGAAGTCCGGGTTCACCGGCTCCGGCGTGGCCTCGCCGTCGAAGGTCTCCTCGAAGCGCTGCAGCAACCGGTCGCTGATCCGGCGGATGATCGCCGCGCTGCGGTAGAAGCCCTGCATCATCTTCTCGACGCCGAGGCTGTGCTCGTCGTCCTGGTAGCCGAGCCGTTCGGCCAGCGCCTTCTGGTAGTCGAAGCGCAGCCGCTCCTCCGGCCGGCCCGCCACCAGGTGCAGGCCGAAGCGCAGGCGCGCCAGCGAGCGGCGCTCGCGGACCAGCGCCGCGGCCTCGTCCGGACCGAGCTGGCCCAGGCTCACCAGCGCCTCGATGTCGCTCACGCCGAACGCGCGCAGCGCCATCCAGCCCAGCGTGTGCAGGTCGCGCAGGCCGCCCGGACCGTCCTTGATGTTCGGCTCGAGGTTGTCGGAGGTGTCGCCGTGGCGACGGTGGCGCAGGAGCAGTTCCTCGCGCTTGGCGAGGAAGAAGTCGCGCGGCGGCCAGATCCGCTCCGGCCCGATCGCCTTCGCCAGCGCCGCCATCGTCGCCGCGCTGGCGACCACCGGGCGCGCCTCGATCAGCGCGGTCATCACCGTCTGGTCGGCGGCCGCGGTCGTGCACTCGTCCAGCGAGCGCACGGCGTGGCCGACCGGCAGGCCGACATCCCACAGCAGCGCGAAGAAGGCGCACAGCTGGACATGGTGCGCCTGCTGCGCCTCCGGTTCGGCCAGCACCAGCAGGTCGATGTCCGAACGCGGGAACAGTTCGCCGCGGCCGTAGCCGCCGACCGCCACCAGCGACAGCGGCGCGTCGGCGGCAATGCATTCGTGCCAGGCGCGGCGCAGCAGGTCGTCGACCAGCCGCGCGCGCAGCGCCAGCAGCCGGTCGATGTCGACGTCGCGGCCGTAGCGCTTGAGCAGGCGCGCGTCGCCCTGGGCCAGCAGCTCGCGGGCCTGCGCCGCCCATCGTGCGGACGTGCCTGCGTCGGCCTGGGCCTGGACCCGCTCCATGCCGGCACCCACGTCCGCGGTGCTCACGCCGGCGGAGGCTGCTGGCCGGGGGCCAGCGTCAGCACGTCCACCCCGTCCTCGGTCACCGCGACCATGTGCTCCCACTGCGCCGAGAGCTTGCGGTCCTTGGTGACCACGGTCCAGCCGTCCGGCAGCACCTTGGTGTGGCGGGTGCCCTCGTTGATCATCGGCTCGATGGTGAAGGTCATGCCCGGCTTGAGCACCAGGCCCTGGCCCGGACGCCCGTAGTGCAGCACCTGCGGTTCGTCGTGGTAGACCTTGCCGATGCCGTGGCCGCAGTACTCGCGCACCACCGAGAAGCGCTCGGCCTCGGCGTATTCCTGGATGGCGTGGCCGATGTCGCCCAGGGTCGCGCCCGGCTTCACCGCGCGGATGCCGCGCCACATGGCCTGGAAGGTGGTCTCGACCAGGCGCCGCGCCATCACCGACGGGGTGCCGACGTAGTACATGCGGCTGGTATCGCCGTGCCAGCCGTCCTTGATGACGGTGACGTCGATGTTGAGGATGTCGCCGTCCTTGAGGACCTTGTGCGGGCTCGGGATGCCGTGGCAGATCACGTTGTTGACCGACGTGCACGTGGTCTTCGGGTAGCCGCGGTAGCCGACATTGGCCGGGATGGCTCCCTGCACGTTGACGATGTGGTCGTGGCAGATGCGGTCCAGTTCCTCGGTGGTCACGCCCGGCTTGACGTAGGGCGTGATCATCTCGAGCACCTCGGCGGCCAGGCGGCCGGCGACGCGCATCTTCTCGATTTCTTCTGGGGTCTTGAGGTGCAGGGTCATGCGGGGATTATCGCCGATCCGCGCCGATCCTGAACGCGACGGGCCGTTCCATGGCCGGGACCGCCCCCGCTCCGCCTTCCGGTTCCGGCCAGGTGGTCCGGCCCAGGTCGGGACCGGTCTTGATTAGGACCAAAAGCGTGATGCTGGTCAAAAATTTGGACCAATTGGACCAAAATTGACCAACTGGATCACAAATATTTCGTGAACCTGAACCGGAGGCCCGGCTTCCAGCCTTCCGTGCACCCGTGAATTAAATCGCCAATTAGAGGGTTCACCTACTTGGCACGGTTCCTGCGCTGTCACCGGCGGCTGCAACCCACCTTGGAACCAACGGAGTACGGAATGAACCTGTTCAAGACCACCCTCCTCGCCACCGTCGTCGCCGCCGCCGGGTTTGCGGGCACCGCGATGGCGGCCTCTCCGGTGACCGATACCTTCGAGGTCAAGATCGAGATCCAGGAGACCTGCAACATCCTGACCAGCAGCGACATCGTCTTCGACGCCACCGTCCCGACGCCGGGCACCGTCGAGCAGGAGGGCGAGATCGTCGTGGAGTGCACCAACGGCACCCCCTACTCCCTTTCCCTGGATGAGGGTTTTTCCGGCGACCGCCACATGGCCGGCCCCAACTCGCACGAGATCGCCTACGAGCTGTACCAGGACAGCGCCCGTACCTCCGTCTGGGGCATGGCTGCCGACGGGCTGGACGTCACCGGCGAGGGCGACGGTCTCGGCAACGCCTACCGGATCGTGCACGACGTCTATGCCGTCGCCACCCTGGTGGGTAACGAAGAGGCCGGCGACTACAGCGATGTCGTGACCGCCACCCTGACCTTCTGATCCACGAAGGTCGCACACGGCCATGAAGGCAGCGATCTCCTTCCGCATGGCGCGCCTGCGCCATGCGGCCCTGGCATCCCTGGCGGCGCTCATGACGATGGCGTCGGCCGCCGCCGGCGCCGCCGACCTGCAGGTCTCTCCGATCACGCTCGAGTTCGGGGCTCGGCAGCAGGCGGCAGCCGTCTGGCTGAGCAACACCGGCACCCGGCCGCTCCATGCCCAGGTGCGGGTCCAGGCCTGGGACCAGGCCGGCGGCGAGGACGTGCTCGAAAGCAGCCAGGACCTGGTCGCCAGCCCGGCCATGCTCGAGGTCGCGCCCGGCGGCAGGCAGATGGTCCGCATCATCCGCCTGCAGCCTTCGGCGCAACCGCGCGAGCGCAGCTACCGCCTGCTCATCGACGAGCTGCCCGCCGCACCCGACGAAGAGCGCAAGGGCCTGCAGTTCCTCCTGCGCTATTCGATCCCGGTGTTCGTCGCGCCCGCCACCACGCTGGCGCAACAGGCGTCGACCGGCCCCGACCGGGCGCCCCTGGCCGACCTGTCGCCGGTGCGTTTCAGCCTGGAGCCGGATGCAGGCGGCAGCCGCCTGCTGGCCAGCAATGGCGGAGCTACGCGGCTCAAGCTCAGCCAGTTGGTGCTGGTCGAGGCCGATGGCAGCGAAAGACCTGTCAACCAGGGCCTGCTGGGATACGTGCTCGCCGGTCGCAGCATGGCCTGGCCGGTGCCCCTCGCCTCCCCCCTGAAGCCGGGCCAGTCCCTGAAGGCGAGACTCAATGACGACCTGCAAGCGCAGCCGTTGCCGCTGGACGGTCCTGGCCACTAGCCTCGCGGCGATCCTGGCCGCGCCGCACGCCGTCGCCGACATGCGCACCGCAGCCCTGGCTACCGGCAGCGTCGGCGGGGGCATGCTCGAGCTGGTCGACGCCGGACCCGAAAGCCTGCCGGACGGGGCGACGCAGCTTTTCCTGGAAGTGGTGATCAACCAGGCGCCGACCGGCCAGCTCGCCCGCGTCGGCCTGGTCGATGGCCGCCTCGTCGCCGATCCGGAAACGTTGCGCGCACTCGGCCTGGCATGGCCGGGAAGCGACGGCGATGCGGCCGGCGCACCGGTCGTTCTGGAGGAGATCCCCGGCGTCGCGGTGAGCTACGACGCCTCGCTGCAGCGCCTGCACCTGATGGTGCCGGTCGCACTGCTGTCCGGGCCTGCCGCCACCTTCGGCTATGCCCCGCCGCCCGCCCCGACCCTGGCGCCGGAAACGCGCGCGCCGGGCCTGCTGCTCAACTACGACGTATTCGCCCAGGGCGACCGCCACAGCCGCAGCCTCAGCAACTGGTACGAGCTGCGCCTGTTCGGCACCGGCCCCGGGGTGTGGCGCAGCAGCGGCGTACTGCGTTCCAGCGACCGGCCGGAAACCTCGTCGAGCGGCGTGCGCCTGGACACCTCCTGGCAGCTCGACTTCCCGGAGCGTATGGTCAGCGTCCGCATCGGCGACGGCATTGGCGGCCAGCTCGACTGGACCCGTTCCACGCGCTTCGGCGGCATCCGCGTGTCGCGCGACTTCAGCCTGCAGCCGTACCGGGTGACCGTGCCGCTGGCCTCGTTCGCCGGCGAGGCGGCCCTGCCCTCGACGGTGGACCTGTTCGTCGATGGCATCCGCCAGGCCCAGCAGCAGGTGGGCCCGGGCCAGTTCCGGATCGACGGCACCCCCATCCTCAGCGGCGTCGGGCAGGCGCAGCTGGTGGTGACGGACATCAACGGGCAAAGCCGCACCCTCTCCTTCTCCCTGTACAACGCGCGCCAGCTGCTGCAGGGCGGCCTGAGCGACTGGTCGTTCGAGGCCGGCAAGCTGCGCCGCGAATATGGTCGGGAATCATTCGCCTACGCCGAAGACGCGATGGCCAGCGGCAGCTTCCGCCATGGTGCGGGCGACCGGCTCACCCTCGAAGCGCATGCGGAGACCACCCGCGGCCTGGACATGGCCGGTGCCGGCGCGGTGTGGCTGGTGGGCCGCAGGGGCGGCGTGGCCAGCGCTTCGTACGCCTCCAGCCGTTCCGGGGCCGGCCGCGGCACGCAGCAGGCCTTCGGATACCAGTGGCAGGGACGGCGCTTCAACGTGGATGCCTCGACCCTGCGCCGCGACCGTGCTTTCCGCGACGTCGCCAGCATGGAAGGCTCGCTCCTGCCGGCACGCACCGACCTGGTGTTCGCCGGCGTCGGCCTCGGCCGCGGCCACCTGGCCGCCAGCTACGTGCGCCAGGACACGTTCGACCAGCCGTCGTCGCGCTATGCCGGCTTCACCTGGTCGCAGTCGTTCGGCCGCGGCCTGTCCGGCGCACACCTGAGCCTCAGCTTCAACCACGACCTGGAACGCGGCTCCGGCACCAGCGGCAACCTGTACCTGTCGATCCCGCTCGGACGGCAGCACCAGGCCTGGGCCAGCGCCAGCAGGCAGGAGCGCGGCAGCACCGCCTCGGTAGGCGCGTCGCGCTCGGCCGGCATGGACCAGGAGGACTGGGGCTGGCGCGTGCAGGCCAGCAGCGGCGACCAGGCCGGCGGCCAGGCGGAGCTGAGCCGGCTCGCGCGCCATGGCCAGTGGCGCGTGGGCGCGCAGCGCTGGAACGCCGGGAACACCCTCGCCTATGCCAATGCCTCTGGCGGCGTCCTGCTGATGCAGGGCCGCCTGTTCCCGATGCGCCAGGCCTATGACGCTTTCGCCGTGGTCTCCACCGACGGCATCCCCGACGTACCGGTGAAGCTCGAGAACCGCCTGGTCGGCACCACCGACGAACACGGCCTGCTGCTGGTGACGCCGCTCAACGCCTGGCAGAAGAACGACCTGTCGATCGACCCGCTGCTGCTGCCGCCTGACATCAGCGTCGGCCGCACCCGGCTCAGCGCGGTGCCGGCGACGGCCAGCGGCATGCTGGCGCGCTTCCGCATGCACGCCGTCGTGGCGGTGCAGTTCGCCGTGCGCGACGCGCGGGGCCAGTGGCTGGCGCCGGGCACGCAGCTGCGTGCGGAAGACGGCAGCCCTGTGGCCACCGTCGGCCATGACGGCCTCGTCTACCTCGAGAACCCGCCCGCCGGGGGCCGCCTGCGGGCTGCCACGGCGGCCTGCTCCGTTTTGTTGCCCGCCACGCTGCCTGCGCGCGGCTGGATCGACCTGGGAGAACTGCAGTGCCATTGACCGATCATCCCGCCTTCCGCGGGGCCGACCGGCCGCGCCTGGCGCGGCGCCTGTCCGCATGGCTGGTCGCCGCGGTGCTGGCCTGCATGCCGCTGGCCGCACTGGCGCAGACCTGCCACATATCCGGCTCTTTCGGGCTGAACTTCGGAAGCGTCAACGCAAACGGCAAGAGCGCCACCTCGTCGATCACCTACGTCTGCCAGAACTACACCTCGGCGCCGGTGCTGTACTTCGATCTGTGCCTCTACGTGGGCCCCGGCCAATACAGCAACGGCCAACCGACCCGGCGGATGATCAACCACAGCAGGCAGACCTACCTGTCGTACGACCTGTTCTCCGACAGCTCGCATACCGGCAAGCTCGGCCCGCCCGGCACCCTGCCGCCCTACCGGTTCCCGATGACGGTGGCGAACGGCAGGCAGATCTCCGCCAACGCGCCCATTTACGGGCTGGTCTATCCCGGGCAGACGAGCGCGGCTGCCGGCAGCTACCAGGAACAGAACACCAGCGGCATCCTGCGCTGGCGCTACGCCAACGAGCCGTTCACCGCCAGTGCGGACTGCAGCAGCGGCGGCCTGGGCGGCGGCGAGACCTCGTTCAATTCCTCCGGCGTCCTGGCGGACTACGACAACAGCTGCGTGGCCCGGATCACCGCCGCCGACCTGGACTTCGGGCAGACGCCCCCGCCCGGTACGGCGATCGCGGCCACCTCCACGATCGCAGTCAGCTGCCCGCCGCAGACCTCGTGGCGGCTGGGGCTGAACGAGGGCCTGAACCACGCCGGCGGCTCGCGACGCATGGCCGGCAGCGGCAGCTACGTGCGCTACAACCTGTACCGCGATCCGGGTCGCACCCAGCAGTGGGGCAATGCTGCCGCCGACAGCTACACCCACACCACCGCGGCCAACGGGAGCACCATCACCGTCACCGTCTACGGCCTGGTGCCCGCCCAGCCGGAGGCCGTGCCGGGCAACTATTCGGATACGGTCACCGTCACCCTGACCTACTGACATCCGGCTCCTCCGCGCCCCTGGACCCCAGTCGCCCCAAGGGGGGGCGTTTGCCGGGGGGCCGCCGGACGGCTATACTCCCGCAGCTATCCCTCCGCCCGGTCTCCGGGCCGCCCACGCCGGGCGGGGATGCGCCGGCTCCGTCCGGCCCGGCGAATACACACCTGTCGCCACCCTCCGTGCCGGGGTGCCTGCTTCGAGAAGCGGGTTCGGACACGGAAGCGCCAGGGAGGCCCAACCCCGGAACCGTCGCGCGACCCGCCAGGGCCGCGCCCCCGCGCGGTCATAACCATGACGCACCGCCGGGCGAAACAGCGGTTCCACTGCCAGGAGTTACCAAGCAATGCCCCAGATCACCATGCGCCAGATGCTGGAAGCCGGCGTGCACTTTGGCCACCAGACCCGTTACTGGAACCCGAAGATGGCCCCGTACATCTTCGGCGCCCGCGGCAAGATCCACATCATCAACCTCGAGAAGACCGTCCCGCTGTTCCAGGACGCGATGAACTTCATCTCGGGCATCGCGCAGAAGCGCGGCACCATCCTGTTCCTGGGCACCAAGCGCAGCGCGCGCGAGGCGATGAAGGAAGAGGCCGAGCGTTGCGGCATGCCGTACATGACCCAGCGCTGGCTGGGCGGCACCCTGACCAACTTCCGCACCGTGAAGCAGTCGGTCGCCCGCCTGAAGGAGCTGGAAGCCGCCGAGACCGACGGCACCTTCGAGAAGCTGGTCAAGCACGAAGTGCTGGGCCTGCGCCGCGAGCGCGACAAGCTGGAAGCCTCGCTGGGCGGCATCAAGGACATGAACCGCCTGCCGGACGCCCTGTTCGTGATCGACATCGGCCACGAGGACATCGCCATCAAGGAAGCCAAGAAGCTCGGCATCCCGGTGGTCGCCGTCGTCGACACCAACTACGACCCGAACCTGGTCGACTACCCCATCCCGGGCAATGACGACGCCATCCGCGCCGTCCAGCTGTACGCCCGCGCCGCCGCCGACGCCGTGCTGGAAGGCAAGGCCGCCGCTCCGCACGCGGCCACCGTGACCGAAAGCGACTTCGTCGAAGCCGACGAGGGCAAGGGCGCCCGCCGCGCCCCGGCCAGGAAGGGTCCGCGCAAGGGCAAGGCCGAGGAAGGCGAGTCGGCCGCCGCCGAGTAAGCCACGCCAGGCGGCCGCCATGCGCGGCCGCCGCTGTCCCGCGGGCGGCCCTGCGTGCTGCCCGCGGCCGGGCCAGGCCAGCCCGCGCGTCCGCGCGCGACGGCCACGCCCCTGCCCCGCCCGCGTGCGGGGCCCACTACATCCCATAACGAGGTCATTCCCGTGGAAATCACTGCTTCCCTGGTCAAGGAACTGCGCGAGCGCACCGGCGCCGGCATGATGGAGTGCAAGAAGGCGCTCACCGAGAACAACGGCGACATCGACGCGGCGGCCGAGTGGCTGCGCAAGTCGGGCCTGGCCAAGGCCGACAAGAAGGCCGGCCGCGTGGCCGCCGACGGTCGCATCGCCTTCGCCCAGGACGGCGGCAAGGCCGTGCTGGTCGAGATCAACTCCGAGACCGACTTCGTCGCCAAGGACTCCAACTTCCTGGCCTTCGCCGATGCCGTCGCCCAGGCCGCCCTGGCCTCCGGCGCCGCCGACGTCGAAGCCCTGAAGGCCGCCAGGCTGGCCTCCGGCGAGACCGTCGAGGAAGCCCGCGCCGCCGTCATCGCCAAGGTCGGCGAGAACGTGCAGGTCCGTCGCCTGGTCGCCATCGACAGCGCCAACAACGTCGCCGCGTACGTGCACGGCGGCCGCATCGGCGTGCTGGTCGAGGTCAAGGGCGGCAACGAGGAGCTGGCCCGCGGCATCGCCATGCACGTGGCGGCCATGAACCCGCCGCACATCAAGGCTTCCGACGTCCCGGCCGAGTTCATCGCCAAGGAAAAGGAAATCGAGCTGGCCAAGATGTCGGAGAAGGACAAGGCCAAGCCGGCCGAGATCCTCGAGAAGATCATCTCCGGCAAGATCGCCAAGATCGTCAACGAGGTGACCCTGTACGGCCAGCCGTACGTGCTGGACACCAACCAGACCGTCGAGCAGGCGCTGAAGGCCGCCGGCGCCGAAGTCCTGCGCTTCGACCGCCTGGCCGTCGGCGAAGGCATCGAGAAGAAGGAAGACGACTTCGCCGCCGAAGTGATGAAGCAGGCCGGCCTGGCCTGATCGTCGCCCAGGCGCGAAACCGGGAAAAAGCCGCGGCCTGCCGCGGCTTTTTTCTTTTCCTGCGCGGTGCAGCGCATCTCCCCCGGGATTTCCCCGGGCCCCGCCAGGCAGCCCGTCCGCCGCGCCCGCATGCGCTCGCCATCACGCCGGCGCAACGGAAACCCGTGCCGGATGCGCGATGGACGCGTCAGGAGGCGCGGGTTTTCCGCTAGAATTCCCGCGCCCCCTCCACTGACCACGAGACCGCCATGTCCGAGCTCGCCTACCGCCGTGTCCTGCTGAAACTTTCGGGGGAGGCGCTGATGGGGGCGGAGGACTACGGCATCGACCCGGTCGTCATCGGCCGCATCGCCCGCGAGATCATGGAGGTCCGCGAAGCCGGCGCCGAGATCGGCCTGGTCATCGGCGGCGGCAACATCTTCCGCGGCGCCGGCCTGGCCGCCGCCGGCATGGACCGGGTGACCGGCGACCAGATGGGCATGCTGGCCACGGTGATCAACGCGCTGGCCATGCAGGACGCGCTGGAGAAGCTCGGCGGCAAGGTCCGCGTGATGAGCGCGATCAAGATCAACGACGTGTGCGAGGACTACATCCGCCGCCGCGCCGTGCGCCACCTCGAGAAGGGCCGCATCGCGATCTTCGCCGCCGGCACCGGCAACCCGTTCTTCACCACCGACTCGGCCGCCGCCCTGCGCGCGATCGAGATCAACGCCGACCTGCTGCTGAAGGCCACCAAGGTCGACGGCGTCTACGACCGCGACCCGAAGAAGCACCCCGACGCGGTGCGCTTCGAGGAGCTGGACCACGACGAAGTCATCGCCCGCGACCTGCAGGTGATGGACACCGCCGCCTTCGCCCTGTGCCGCGACCACGGCATCCCGCTGCGCGTGTACGACATCTCCGTGCCGGGCAACCTGATGCGCATCCTGCGCGGCGAACCGGTCGGCACCCTGGTCCGCGCGCGCCGCTGAGCCGGCCTCGCCGGCTTCCCCGGGGCGCGCCGGGGGCGGTCATCGCCTATAATCCGCCGATTCGGTTTTCCGACGGAACATGGCGATGATCAACGAGATCAAACAAGACGCGCAGGCCCGCATGGCGAAGAGCATCGAAGCCCTGCGCCACAACCTGGTCAAGATCCGCACCGGCCGCGCATCCACCGGTCTGGTCGACACCATCCGGGTCAGCGCCTACGGCAGCGACGTGCCGCTGTCGCAGGTCGCCGCGGTCTCGGTGTCCGACGCCCGCTCGCTGGTGATCACCCCCTGGGACAAGTCGATGGTCGGCCCGATCGAGAAGGCCATCCTGGGCTCGGACCTGGGCCTGACCCCGAACACCGCCGGCACCACCATCCGCCTCAACCTGCCCGCCCTCACCGAGGAGCGCCGCCGCGAGCTGGCCAAGGTCGTGCACGGCGAAGGCGAGGACGCCAAGGTCGCGATCCGCAACATCCGCCGCGACGCCAACCAGCAGGTCAAGGACCTGCTGAAGGAAAAGCAGGTCACCGAGGACGAAGTCCGCCGCGCCGAGGAAGACATCCAGAAGATCACCGACAAGGCGATCAAGGACGTCGACGAGGTGGTCAAGGGCAAGGAACAGGAACTGATGGCGGTCTGAGCGGTCTGCACTCCGCATGACTGCCACCAACGCCACCGTCGCGTCCGTCCCCCGCCACCTGGCGATCATCATGGACGGCAACGGCCGCTGGGCCCAGCGCCGGCGCCGTCCGCGCGCCATCGGCCATCGCGCCGGCGCGCGCGCGGTCAACCTGGCCATCGACTTCTGCCTCGAACGCGGCATCGGCGCGCTGACCCTGTTCGCCTTCTCCAGCGAGAACTGGGGGCGCCCGCAGGAGGAAGTCGGCGCGCTGATGAAGCTGTTCCTCAACGCGCTCGAACGCGAGGTCGACGAGCTCGACCGCCGCGGCGTGCGCGTGCGCTTCATCGGCGAACGCTCGCTGTTCCCCGACGCGATCCGCGAGCGCATGGCCACCGCCGAACGCCAGACCGCGCACAACGCGCGCCTGCAGCTGTCCATCGCCGCCAGCTACGGCGGCCGCCAGGACATCGCCACCGCCGCGCGCGCCCTCGCCGAGGACGTGGCTGCCGGCCGGCTGCGCCCGGAGGACATCGACGAGGCTGCGGTCGGCGCGCGCATGGCGCTGGCCGACCTGCCGCCGCCGGACCTGTTCATCCGCACCGGCGGCGACCACCGGGTCAGCAACTTCCTGCTCTGGCAGCTGGCCTATACCGAACTGTGGTTCACCGAAACCCTGTGGCCGGACGTGGACGCCGGCGTGCTGCAGCAGGCCCTTGACGACTACGCCGGGCGCGAACGCCGCTTCGGCCTCACCAGCGCCCAGGTCGGTGCCAAGGCCACCGCATGACCCGCACCCGAGTTCTCGCCGCCCTGGTGATGGTCCCGGCCGCGATCGCGGCCATCCTCCTGCTGCCCACGCCCTGGCTGGCGGCGGTGGCCGCGCTGGTCCTGCTCGCCGCCCTCTGGGAATGGCTGAAGCTGGCCGGCGTCGACGACACCCTGCCGCGCACCGTGCTGGTCGGCCTGAACCTGCTGCTGATGGTGCTGCTGGTGTGGGCCTCGCGCACAAACGGCGAGTTCTCGCCGGTGCTGTTCCAGCTGGCGACCCTGGCCGGCGCCGGGGGCTGGGTGCTGGCGCTGCTGTGGCTGTGGCGGTCCGGCTTCAGCGCCGGCGACCAGGCCTGGAAGCGGGTGTTCAAGCTCGCCGCCGGCACCATGGCGGTGATCCCGGCCTGGTGCGCGCTGTGCCTGGTGCACTCGTCCAGCTTCGCCGGCCTCGCGGCCGATGCGGCCAATGCCGCCGGCGACGCCAACGGCCACCGCTGGCTGCTGACCGCGCTGGCCCTGGTCTGGGCCGCCGATTCGGGCGCCTACTTCGCCGGCCGCCAGTTCGGCCGCCACAAACTGGCGCCGGTCATCAGCCCCAACAAGACCGTCGAAGGCGCGCTCGGCGGCGTGGTCGCCGGCGTGCTCATCGCCCTGGCCTTCGGCTGGTTCGCCGGCGCCACCACGGCGCAGTTGCCGGCGCTGGCGCTGGTGGCGGCGGTGACCGTGGCCGCCTCCATCGTCGGCGACCTGGTCGAGAGCCTGCTCAAGCGCCAGGCCGGGGTGAAGGATTCCGGCGACCTGATCCCTGGCCATGGCGGCGTGCTCGACCGCGTCGACAGCGTGCTCGCGGCCTTGCCGGTGTTCGCCATCGGCAAGGAAATCTTCGGTTTCTGAGGCTGGACGAACCGGACATGCAAGCCGCTGCGGACATGCGCCAGGTCGCCGTACTCGGCGCCACCGGCTCGATCGGCACCTCGGCGCTGGACGTGATCGCGCGGCACCCGCAGCGCATGCGCGCCAGCGTGCTGGCCGCCGGCAGCCAGGTCGACGCGCTGCTGGCGCTGTGTATCGCCCATCGCCCCGACCACGCGGTCATCTCCGACCCGGCCGGCCATGCGCGGCTGCGCGACGGCCTGGCCGCCGCCGGCCTGCACACCGAGGCCCACGCCGGCAACGAGGCGCTGGAAGCGCTGGTCGCCGGCCCGGCCTGCGACACCGTGGTCGCGGCCATCGTCGGCGCCGCCGGCCTCGGTTCGACCCTCGCCGCGGCCCGCGCCGGCAAGCGCCTGCTGCTGGCCAACAAGGAATCGCTGGTGCTGGCCGGCGAGCTGGTCATGGCCGCCGCGCGCGCCTCCGGCGCCGACATCGTGCCGATCGACAGCGAGCACAGCGCGGTGTTCCAGTGCATGCGGTCCTGCCGCGCCGAAGAAGTGCGCCGGATCGTGCTTACCGCCTCCGGCGGCCCGTTCCGCGGCCGCGACCGCGCCTCGCTGGCCGAGGTCACCCCTGCGCAGGCGGTGGCCCATCCGAAGTGGTCGATGGGCCCGAAGATCTCGGTCGACTCGGCCACGTTGATGAACAAGGGCCTGGAAGTGATCGAGGCCCACCACCTCTTCGGCCTGCCGGCCAGCCGGATCGGCGTGCTGGTGCATCCGCAGAGCCTGGTCCACGCCCTGGTCGAGTACGTCGACGGCTCGACCCTGGCCCAGCTTGGCCTGCCGGACATGCGTACCGCTCTGGCCGTGGGCCTGGGCTGGCCTGAACGGATCGAGTCGGGCGTGGGCGGGCTGGACCTGCTCACCCAGGGCCGGCTGGAGTTCGAGGCCCCGGATACCGATGCCTTCCCCTGCCTGCGCCTGGCCGGCGAGGCCATGGAAGCCGGCGGCACCGCCCCGGCGGTGCTCAACGCCGCCAACGAGGAGGCGGTTTCAGCCTTTCTTCAGGGCCGGATCGGTTTCCTAGGCATACCCGCGCTGGTCGAGGAAGCCCTCGCCGCACTGCCCGCGGCACCGGCCGGTTCACTGGATGCGCTGCTGGAAGCCGATGCGGCGGCCCGCCGACTCACCCGCCAGCGCATCGAATCAGGGGCCCCCGCATGAGCGTCATCGACCCGCAGGAATCCGCCCATGGGTGACTTCCTGGGCTCCGTCTGGTGGCTGGTGGTCAGCCTCGGCCTGCTGGTCACTTTCCACGAGTTCGGCCACTACTGGGTGGCCCGCCGCTGCGGCGTCGACGTGCTGCGCTTCTCGGTCGGCTTCGGCCGCCCGCTGTGGTCGCGCCGCAACCGCGCCGGCACCGAGTTCGCGATCTCCGCGATCCCGCTGGGCGGCTACGTGAAGATGCTCGACGAGCGCGAGGCCGACGTCCCGGTCCACCGCCAGGCCTATGCCTTCAACCGCCAGGGCGTGTGGCGCCGCATCGCCATCGTCGCCGCCGGCCCGGCCGCCAACCTGCTGCTGTGCGTGGCCCTGCTGTGGCTCATGTTCATGGTCGGCCGCCAGGACTACGCGCCGGTGGTCGGCCAGGCCACGGGCGTCGCCGCCCAGGCCGGCTTCCAGCCCGGCGACCGCCTGCTGGAAGTGGACGGGCGCCGGATCGCCACCTGGACCGAGGCGGCCATGGCCCTGGCCACCCCCGCGCTGGACCGCCGCGACATCGAGGTCCGGGTCGAGGACGCCGCCGGCCAGGAGCTGGCCCGCACCCTGCGCCTGTCGCAGCTGCCGGCGACCCTGGACGAGCACCGCATCCCCGAGCAGGCCGGCTTCACCTGGCGCTTCCTGCAGGCCCCCGCCCGGATCGAGGCGGTGGCCGAGGGCAGCGTCGCCCAGGGCACCCTGCTGCCGGGCGACCTGATCCTGGCCGTCGACGGCACCCGCATCGACGCGGCCGACCAGGTCTCCCCGGCCGTGCAGGCCCTGGGCGAGCGCGGCGGCCTGGGCATGGTCGAGGTCGAGCGGGACGGCGAACGCCTGGCGCTGGAGCTGGCCCCGCGCCGTTCCACCGACCCCGAGCGCGCCGGCCGCTGGGAACTGGGCATCGCCCTGGCCCGCCCGGAGGCCCCGGCCTACGACGCGGTCCAGCGCTACGGCCCGCTCGCCGCGCTGCCCATGGCCCTGCGCGAGACCGGCCGCCTGGCCACCGATTCGCTGGGGATGATGCGGCGGATGGTCACCGGCGAGGCCTCGGTGAAGAACCTGTCCGGCCCGGTCACCATCGCCCGCGCCGCCAACGCCTCGGCCAAGCGCGGCGCCGACTGGTTCCTGTACTTCCTCGCCCTGCTGTCGCTGAGCCTGGCCATCATCAACCTGCTGCCGATCCCGATCTTGGACGGCGGTCACCTGCTGTATTACCTTATCGAGTTGGTCAAAGGCAGCCCGTTGAGCGAACGCGCGATGGCTGCGGGGCAGTACGTAGGCCTGGCCTTGCTGGCCGGGTTGATGGGACTGGCCTTCTACAACGACATACTGGGCCTGATGCCGCGATGACCGACCGTCGGCCCCAACCGCGGTTCCTGCCCCAATACCCCGTTTTCCACCGGATGTGACATGACGCGATACCCCGTGCGCCGCCTGCTCGCCCTCGCCCTAGCCTCCTCCCTGGCCCTGCCGGCGATGGCGCAGACGGTCGAGCCGTTCACCGTGAGCGACATCCGCATCGACGGCCTGCAACGTATCGCCGCCGGCACCGTGTTCACCTACCTCCCGGTGGAACGCGGCGAGACCATGACCCAGTCGAGCGCCGGCGAGGTCATCCGCGCCCTGTACCGCACCGGCTTCTTCGAGGACGTGCGCGTCGACCGCCAGGGCGACATCCTGGTGGTCACCGTGGTCGAGCGCCCGGCGATCAACAAGCTGACCCTGCAGGGCAACAAGGACATCAAGACCGAAGACCTGATGCGCGGCCTGCAGGACATCGGCCTGTCCGAAGGCGAGACCTTCGACCGCCTGGCCCTGGACCGCGTGGTCCAGGAGCTGACCCGCCAGTACAACAACCGCGGCAAGTACAACGTCCAGATCACCCCGACGGTGTCGCCGCTGGACCGCAACCGCGTCGACGTCACCATCGACGTCAAGGAAGGCAAGGCGGCCAAGATCCGCCACGTCAACCTGATCGGCACCGAGAACTTCGGGAACGAGGAGATCCTCGATACCTGGGAGTCGCGCGAGAGCAGCTGGCTGTCCTGGTACCGCCGCGACGACCAGTACTCGCGCGAAAAGCTCTCCGGCGACATGGAGAAGCTCAACTCCTGGTACCTGGACCGCGGCTACATCGACTTCAGCATCGACTCCACCCAGGTGTCGATCAGTCCCGACAAGCGCGACATGTACCTGACCGCCTCGGTGACCGAGGGCGAGATCTACACGATCTCGGAGATCAAGGTCACCGGCGACACCATCCTGCCGCAGGAGGACATCGAGCGCCTGCTGATCCCGCAGGCCGGCCAGGTGTTCTCGCGCGTGCTGCTGGAGGCCTCGGCCGACCGCATCACCGCGACCCTGGCGAACATCGGCTACGCCTTCGCCCGGGTGAACCCGATCCCGACCACCAACCGCGAAGACCGCACCGTCGCGATCAACATGCAGGTGGTCCCGGGCCCGCGCGTCAACGTGCGCCGCATCGTGTTCAAGGGCAACACCCGCACCTCCGACGAGGTCCTGCGCCGCGAGATGCGCCAGTTCGAGAACGCGTGGTTCTCGCAGGCGGCGATCGACCGTTCGAAGATCCGCCTGCAGCGCCTGGGCTACTTCGAGACCGTCGAGGTCGAGACCCCGGCCGTTGCCGGCAGCAACGACCAGGTCGACGTGGTCTTCAACGTCAAGGAGACCAACTCCGGCAGCTTCGTGTTCGGCCTGGGCTACTCGCAGCTGGCCGGCATGACCACCTCCATCCAGCTGAGCCAGAGCAACTTCCTCGGCGGCGGCAACCGGGTGTCGGTGGAAGCGCAGCGCAGCGACTACCTGCAGCGCTACGCGTTCTCCTACGTCAATCCGTTCTTCACCGACGAAGGCCTCTCGCTCGGCTACAACCTGTGGTGGCGCGAGCTGGACTACTCGGACTTCAACACCGCGCAGTACAACAGCACCAACGCCGCCGCGCAGGTCATGCTGGGCCTGCCGATCACCGAGCACAGCTCGGTCTCGCTGCTGTTCGGCATCGACAGCAACCAGATCCAGACCTACGGCGGCTACACGCCGCAGGCGATCATCGACTACGTCGACGCGATCGGCCAGCGCACCTTTCACTCCTGGCGCACCGAGCTGGGCTGGGCGCGCGACACCCGCAACGACTTCTTCATGCCGACCAACGGCACGTACCAGCGCGTGGGCCTGGAAACCACCCTGCCGGGCTCGACGGTCGAGTACTACAAGATCAACTACGAGTTCTCCAAGTACTGGCCGCTCAGCCCCTCGTTCGTGCTGCGCACCGGCCTGGACATCGGCTACGGCGACAGCTACGGCAACGACACCACCCGCAACATCTGCTACACGCCCGGCTCGTACATCGACACCGACGGCGACGGCAAGGTGGACACCTGGCAGCCCGGCCCGGCGCCGAGCGAGCCCTGCCTGCCGGATTCGTCGGACTTCCAGAAGACGGTCACCGCCTCCGGCCTGCCGTTCTTCGAGAACTTCTACGCCGGCGGTACCCGTTCGGTGCGCGGCTTCCGCGACAACACCCTGGGCCCGCGCTCGGAAGTCATCGCCGGCTACCGCGGCCAGCCGCTGGGCGGTTCGCTGAAGACCGTCGGCCAGGTCGAAATGGTCTTCCCGCGCCTGTTCGACAGCAAGGCCGCGCGCGTCTCGGCGTTCGTCGACTTCGGCAACGTCTACAACGGCATCGACGACTTCGACGCCGGCGAGCTGCGCGCCTCGGCGGGCGTAGCCCTGCTGTGGCGCGCGCCGGTCGGCCCGATCTCGATCAGCTACGCCTTCCCGCTGCGCAAGAAGGAAGGCGACGAGATCGAGCGCCTGCAGTTCACCTTCGGCGGCGGCTTCTGACGGAAGCTCCCCGCACGAGCTGGATGCAACGACGGCCCCTTCCGGGGCCGTCGTCGTTTCAGCCCCTCTCCTCCCGGGAGAGGGGTTGGGGAGAGGGTCGGCATTCCGGACGCCGCCAGGTGCCCGACCCTCACCCCTGCCCTCTCCCGGAGGGAGAGGGGAACAAAGAACGAAGCCACGACCTCAACGCGCCGGAAGACGCGCTGCCGCGGCTCCGTCAGAAGCAATGCCGACTACCCGCCTGCAGGGATCCTGCCCTCTCCGGCAGGGAGAGCGGGAAGCGCTACTGCAGCGAGGCGGCGTCCTCGATGGCGCCCAGCTGTGCCAGCACGGAAGTCGCATAGCTGCCCGGGGGCAACGAGAACGCCATGCGCAGGCTGGTCCCGTCCACCCAGTCCCACTCCAGTCCGCCCGCGCGCACGCGCAGCGCGCGCCGCTCCTGTTCCAGCCCGGCGCGCTCCAGGCCCTCGCGCAGCTTCACCGAGCCCACGTCATCCAGCGCCGCCAGCTCCAGTTCACGGCACGCACCCTGCGTGCGCAGTTCGCCGCGACCCCACAATGGCCCGGTGGGATGGATGTCGAACGCCGCCAGGCGTCGCGCGATGTCGTCCGACATCGGCTCCGGCCCGAACACGCTGCGGCTGCCCTCCAGCGCCCAGACCTCGCCTTCCATGCCGCTGTCCCAGCTGCCGTCGGCCACGCGCGCGGCCAGCACCTGGTTGAACAGCGCCGAGCGCACCGCCGACAGCAGCATCGAACGCTGCTCGCGGCCCACGCGCTTGCCGGCGAACATCGCCAGCGCCTTGCCGACGTTGCCGCCGCCATGGCCGAAGCGCTGCTCGCCGAAGGCATTGGGCACGCCACGCCGCTCGATCTCCTGCAGCCGGGCCTCGATCGCATCGCGCGCGCCCTCGACGTCGCGCAGCACCAGCACGAAGCGGTTGCCGGCCAGCGCCCCGCGCGGCAGCTTGCGCCGGTGCCGGGCCTGCGCGAGCACGCGCAGCCCGTCGCGCTCCAGGGTCTCCAGTGGCGGCGCCTCGCGCCCCGGCAGCTGCACGCTGAAACGCTGCACGGTGACCGCGTGCCGGTCCTTCAGGCCGGCGTAGCCGACCGCCACCTCGGGCACCCCGGCCCAGCGCGCGAGCTCGCCGGCCACGTAGCCGGTGTTCATGCCGCGCTTCTCGATGGTCAGCAGCAGGTGCTCGCCATCGCCGCTGGCCTCGAAGCCGTCCAGTTCCTCGACCCGGAAATCCTCCGGGCTTACCCGGATCCGCGCCGACAGCACCGCCGGCCCGAAGGCGTCCGCGCCGGGATCGTTGGCGCTCACGCGCGCACCAGCAGGGCCACCGCCTGCGCGGCGATGCCTTCGCCACGGCCGGTGAAGCCCAGCTTCTCGCTGGTGGTGGCCTTGACGCTGACCGCGTCGACGTCGACGCCACAGGCTTCGGCGATGCGCTCGCGCATCAGCGGCGCGTGCGGGCCGACCTTAGGCCGCTCGCAGACGATGGTGATGTCGGCATTGCCCAGCTTCCAGCCGCGCCCGGCCACCAGGCTGACGCAGTGATGCAGCAGGCCGAGGCTGTCGGCGCCACGCCAGCGCTCGTCGCTGGGCGGGAAGTGCACGCCGATGTCGCCCAGCGCCAGCGCGCCGAGGAGCGCGTCGCACAGCGCGTGCAGGGCCACGTCACCGTCGCTGTGCGCGACCACGCCGCGCTCGTGCGGCACGCGCACGCCACCGAGCATGACGTGGTCGCCCTCGCCGAAGACGTGGACGTCGTAACCCTGGCCGATGCGGAAGGGAGGAAGTTCGCTTGCCATGTCGCAGGTTTTCCGGTGTTGCCGGAACGGCCCGGCACGTCGGCGGGTATTGTGCCTCGCATGCCGGAGGATCGCTTCCCTCTCCCTCCGGGGTGGGACGACATGTGTGCGCGCCGCTGGCGTGCATGGCGTCGAATGTCCGCGCCCATGGGGGCGGGCCGGGGCTCGGAGGGGGGCTGGGGGCAGGTCGGGAGCCTTGGGCGGCGCGAAGAAGCCGGCCCTCTCCCCTTCCCCTCTCCCGGAGGGAGAGGGGAAACACGGCTCAACGGCGCGAGAGCTCGAACTCGAAGCGCGCCAGGTCGGCGGGGGTGGTGACCTTGAAGTTGTCTTCGCGGCCTTCCACGAGCAGCGGACGCAGGCCCTGGCGTTCCAGCGCCATGGCCTCGTCGGTGACCTCGACGCCGGCCGCGGCGGCGGCCTGCAGGGCCCGGGTCAGCTGCAGGCGGCGGAACAGCTGCGGGGTCAGCGCGCGCCACAGGCGTTCGCGCGGCTCGGTGCCGTCGATGCCGCCGTCGTCGCCGGCGCGCTTGAGCGTGTCGCGCACCGGCGCGGCCAGGATCGCGCCGACCGGATCGGCACGGCCGCTTTCCAGCAGGCGGTCCAGGTCGGCCTGCGCGAGGTTCGGGCGCGCCGCGTCGTGGACCAGCACGAAATCGTCGGCCCGCACCGACTCCGGCAGGCTTTCCAGCGCGGCCAGCACCGACGCGGCGCGGCTGTCGCCACCGGTGCAGGCCAGCACCGGCTTGCCGGCGAACTCGGTCCAGCCCGGCCACCATTGGTCGCGCTCGCCGACCGCCACGACCACGCCAGCCACCGCCGCATGCGACAGCAGCGCATCGAGCGTGTGCGCCAGCAGCAGCCGCCCGGCCACTTCCAGGTACTGCTTGGGAACTTCGCCGCCGAAGCGCGTGCCGCGGCCCGCGGCGGGAACCACCGCCCAGATCGAGGCCATCAGTCCTGGCTCTCCTCGTCGCGGGGAGGCGGAGCAGGACGCTGTCCCGGCTCCTCCACCACCCGGTAGAACACCTCGCCCGGGCGGATCATGCCCAGCTCGCTGCGCGCGCGTTCCTCGGCGGCGGCCACGCCTTCCTTGAGGTCGCGCACTTCCGCGGCCAGCGCGGCATTGCGTTCCTTCAGGCCGCTGTTCTCGCGGCGCTGGTGCTCGACCTGGGCCTGCAGCGCGGCGACCTCGCCGGCGCTGCCGATCCCGAACCACAGCCGGTACTGCAGCCATCCCAGCAGCAGTACCAGGCCGAGCAGCACCCAGCGCATCGCGCGCACCGGCGTTCCGTCAGCGCTTCAGCGAGACGAACGCGTCGCGGCCGGCGTAGCGGGCGGAGGCGCCCAGCGCCTCCTCGATGCGCAGCAGCTGGTTGTACTTCGCCACGCGGTCGCTGCGGCACAGCGAACCGGTCTTGATCTGGGTCGCGGTGGTGGCCACGGCGATGTCCGAGATCGTGGTGTCCTCGGTCTCGCCCGAGCGGTGCGACACGATCGCCGCATAGCTGGCCCTGTGCGCCATGGCGATGGCTTCCAGGGTCTCGGTCAGGGTGCCGATCTGGTTGACCTTGATCAGGATCGCGTTGGCGGTGCCCGAATCGATGCCCTGCTTGAGGATCTTCGGGTTGGTCACGAACAGGTCGTCGCCGACCAGCTGCACCTTGTTGCCGATGCGGTCGGTCAGCAGCTTCCAGCCGGCCCAGTCGTCCTCGGCCAGGCCGTCCTCGATGGTGATGATCGGGTACTGCGCGACCCAGTCGGCCAGGAAGTCGACGAACTGCTCCGACGACAGGCGCTTGTTCTCGCCCACCAGGTGGTACTTGCCGTTGTCGAAGAACTCGCTGGAAGCCACGTCCAGGCCCAGCAGCACGTCCTCGCCGGCCTTGTAGCCGGCCTTGCCGATCGCCTCGAGGATGGTGTCCAGCGCCTCGACGTTGCTGCGGAAGTCCGGGGCGAAGCCGCCCTCGTCGCCCACCGCCGTGCTCAGGCCATGGCCCTTCAGCACCGCCTTCAGCGAGTGGAAGATCTCGGCGCCGGCGCGCAGCGCCTCGGAGAACGACGACGCGCCGACCGGCAGGACCATGAATTCCTGGAAGTCGACGTTGTTGTCCGCGTGCGCACCGCCGTTGATGATGTTCATCATCGGCACCGGCAGCGACACGTTTGACTCGGTCAGGCCCGACAGGTACTGCCACAGCGGCTGCTTCCTCGACGCGGCCACCGCGTGCGCCGCGGCCATCGACACGCCCAGCAGCGCGTTGGCGCCCAGGCGGCCCTTGTTCTCGGTGCCGTCCAGGTCGATCAGGCGGCGGTCCAGGCCCTGCTGGTCGGCGGCGTCGAAGCCGGCCAGCGCTTCGGCGATGGCGCCGTTGACGTTGGCCACCGCGTTCTTCACGCCCTTGCCCAGGTAGCGGGTCTTGTCGCCGTCGCGCAGCTCCACGGCCTCCTTGGTGCCGGTGGAGGCGCCGGACGGCACCGCGGCGCGGCCGAAGGAACCGTCGACGAGGGTGACCTCGGCCTCGAGGGTGGGATTGCCGCGGCTGTCGAGGATCTCGCGGGCGTGGATCTTGGCGATGCTGGTCATGGGTCGGGCATGCGTCCAGTGGGTGGAGTCGTGGCGAAGTTTAGCCGAGCGCGGCCACTTCTGGCGCCGTTTCCCACTGTTTCCGGGCACTTGCCGGTTGCCGGTTGCCGGGTGCCGGTTGCGGGCGAAAGCATCGCCCGGCGGACGTGCGAGCGGCTGGACGAACCTGGCGGCCCCTCCTGGCACCCGGGCGGGGGCTTGGCGAGACCTGGGCAAAAACAAGGCAGCTTCCGGCGCGCTGGGGTCAGGGCCTCCACGGCGTCACGAAAAGAGCGCGCCATCCCGACGCCCCCAGCACCGATCGCCCGGTAGAGTCGGGCTTGCCCGACTCCCACGCCGGGTCGGGCTACCGCAACCCGGTAGAGTCGGGCTTGCCCGACTCCCACGCCAGGTCGGGCCACCGCAACCCGGTAGAGTCGGGCTTGCCCGACTCCCACGCCAAGTCGGGCTACCGCAACCCGGTAGAGTCGGGCTTGCCCGACTCCCACGCCCGGCGCCCCGAGTCACATGAAAGCAGCGGGGCAAGCCCCGCTCTACAGAAGCAGCCCAAGGACCGCGCAGCGCGACTGCGCGATTTGCCTTACAGGCTCGCTTCCGCGAAGCCGTGCTTCTTGGTGACCGCGTCCAGCTCCAGCAGCGTTTCCAGCAGCTCGGCCATGCGGCCCAGCGGCCAGGCGTTGGGGCCGTCGGACAGGGCCTTGGACGGGTCCGGATGGGTCTCGGCGAACAGGCCGGACACGCCGACCGCCACCGCCGCCCGGGCCAGCACCGGCACGAACTCGCGCTGGCCGCCGGAACTGCTGCCCTGCCCGCCCGGCAGCTGCACCGAATGCGTGGCGTCGAACACCACCGGGCAGCCGGTCTCGCGCATCACTGCCAGCGAACGCATGTCGCTGACCAGGTTGTTGTAGCCGAAGCTGGCACCGCGCTCGCAGACCAGGATCTGCTCGTTGCCGGTCGACTTGGCCTTGTCCACCACCGGCTTCATGTCCCACGGCGAGAGGAACTGGCCCTTCTTGATGTTCACCGGCTTGCCGGCCGAACACACGTTCCTGATGAAGTCCGTCTGCCGGACCAGGAACGCCGGCGTCTGCAGCACGTCGACCACGGCCGCCACCTCGTTCATCGGCGTGTACTCGTGCACGTCGGTGAGCACCGGCACGCCGATCTGCTTCTTCACCTCGGCCAGGACCTTCAGGCCCTCCTCCATGCCCGGGCCGCGGAAGCTGGTGCCGGAAGTGCGGTTGGCCTTGTCGAAGCTCGACTTGAAGATGAAGTTGATGCCCAGCTTGCCGGTGATTTCCTTGAGCTGCCCGGCCACGTCCAGCTGCAGCTGCATCGACTCGATCACGCAGGGACCGGCGATCAGGAACAGCGGCTGGTCCAGGCCGACCTCGAATCCGCACAGTTTCATCACTTCATTCCTCCAGGTGGCCGCGGCGGGCGTCGACGCGGGACGCGGCCCGACGGCGGCCGGACGTGACAGTGCACCCCAGGCGGCGCGAAGACCGCGCCAACCCGGCGTTCCCGGGCCTCAGGCCCGGGCTTCCTTCAGCAGCTTGCCGCCGGCCTTCTTCTCGCGCGCGGCGCGGATGAAGCCGACGAACAGCGGATGGCCCTCGCGCGGCGTGGACAGGAACTCCGGGTGCGCCTGGCAGGCCAGGAACCACGGGTGCACCGTGCGCGGCAGCTCGACCATCTCCACCAGCAGGTCGTCCATCGACTTGGCCGAGATGACCAGGCCGGCGTCCTCCAGCTGGGTGCGGTAGCGGTTGTTGAACTCGTAGCGGTGGCGGTGGCGCTCGGCCACCACGTCCTTGCCGTACAGCTCGCGGGCCAGGGTGCCCGGCTTGAGCCGCTGCTCCTGCAGGCCCAGGCGCATGGTGCCGCCCAGGTCGGACTTCTCGTCGCGCTTCTCGACCTCGCCGCTGCTGGTGCGCCACTCCGTGATCAGGCCGATCACCGGATGCGGGCACTGCTTGTCGTTCTCGGTGCTGTTGGCGCCTTCCAGGCCGGCGACGTTGCGTGCGTAGTCGACCACCGCCGCCTGCATGCCGTAGCAGATGCCGAAGTACGGGATGCCCTGCTCGCGGGCGTACCTGGAGGTGAGGACCTTGCCCTCGAAACCGCGGTCGCCGAAGCCGCCGGGCACGAGGATGCCGTCGACGCCTTCCAGCTCGGCGGTGCCGGACTCGATGTCCTGCGACTCCAGCCACTTCAGGTTGACCCGGGTGCGCTGGCGCAGGCCGCCGTGCTTGAGCGCCTCGCCGACCGACTTGTACGCGTCCTTGTGGTCGACGTACTTGCCGACCACGGCGATGGTGACCTCGTCGACGGGGTGCACGGTCGCGTCGACCGCCGCTTCCCACTCCGACAGGTCCGCCGGGCGCGGCGGCTGCAGGCGCAGCCGGTCGGCGACCAGCGCGTCCAGGCCCTGGGCGTGCAGCTCCAGCGGCAGCTTGTACAGCACGTCGACGTCCTGCACGGAGATGACCGCGCGTTCGGGGACGTTGGTGAACAGGGCGATCTTGCGGCGCTCGCCGTCCGGCAGGGGCTGCTCGGAGCGGCACAGCAGCACGTCCGGCTGGATGCCGATCGAGCGCAGCTCCTTGACCGAGTGTTGGGTCGGCTTGGTCTTCAGCTCGCCGGCCGCGGCGATGTACGGCACCAGGGTCAGGTGCATGAACAGCGCCTTGTCCGGGCCGCGTTCGGCGCGGATCTGGCGGATCGCCTCGAGGAACGGCAGCGATTCGATGTCGCCGACCGTGCCGCCGATCTCGACCAGGGCCACGTCGTAGCCCTCGGTGGC
This sequence comes from Pseudoxanthomonas suwonensis J47, assembly GCF_000513955.1. Classification (GTDB taxonomy): domain Bacteria; phylum Pseudomonadota; class Gammaproteobacteria; order Xanthomonadales; family Xanthomonadaceae; genus Pseudoxanthomonas; species Pseudoxanthomonas suwonensis_C. The sequence goes on along the minus strand of NZ_AZUZ01000001.1, from coordinate 15,778 downwards.
CTCGTCGATGCAGCGCTTGATCTCGTCGGTGATGTGCGGGATCACCTGCACGGTCGCGCCGAGGTAGTCGCCGCGGCGCTCCTTGCGGATCACGGCCTCGTAGATGCGGCCGGTAGTGATCGAGTTCTTGCGGCTGAGGCGGGTGCGGACGAAGCGCTCGTAGTGGCCCAGGTCCAGGTCGGTCTCGGCACCGTCGTCGGTGACGTAGACCTCACCGTGCTGGAACGGGCTCATCGTCCCGGGATCAACATTTATGTAGGGGTCCAGCTTCATCATCGTGACCTTCAGGCCACGGGTCTCGAGGATGGACGCGAGCGAGGCGGCCGCGATGCCCTTGCCAAGCGAGGACACGACGCCGCCGGTAACGAAAATTAGGGGAGTCATTGGCGGGGCTCCGGAAAGCCATAGTCTACCGGCTCGGCTTCCGCGGCCCAAGCCGGGAACGGGCGGATGCAGCGTTCCGCGCCCGGCCGGAGCCCGCCGCGCAAGGCGGCGGGCGGGCTCAAACCGGCCTCAGCGCGGGGGGCGCTTGGCCTCTTCTTCCTCTTCCTTGCGCGGCGCGTCGGCCTTGCCGCGCGGGTCGTTGCCGCTGCGGGCCGCCTCGCGGCGCCTGGCGCGCTCGGCCGCGGCGGCCTGTTCGCGCTGCTCCTGGGCCTGGTGCTCGGCCAGCGCGGCCTTCTCGCCGGACTGCCCGGCCTTGCCCCGATCCTGCGCCCACAGCGGCGCACTCGCGGCCACGGCCACCACGGCCGCAACGGCACTCCAGAACAGACGTCGATTCATGCTTCACCTCCTGTCGCGGCGGGCTTCCCCATGCGCCCGCCTTCGGGTTGCAGGCCGCGGACGCCCGGGTACCAGGGCTTGCGCCCGCACCGGCCGCTTCCCGCGAACCTGGCGCCCTTATACGCCGGAGCGGCCTGCGCCCTCCTGAACAGGCACCGAGGGGGTGCAAAAAGCGGGGCCAGGCCCCACACTTCCGCGTCGCATCGCGCCATCGCAAGGTTCCATGAGCAGCCGTTACAACGCCGCCGACATCGAAGTCCTCTCCGGCCTGGATCCGGTCAAGCGCCGCCCGGGCATGTATACCGACACTTCCCGGCCCAACCACCTGGCCCAGGAAGTGATCGACAACGCGGTGGACGAGGCCCTGGCCGGGCACGCGCGGGAGATCGAGGTCACCCTGTACCGCGACGGAAGCTGCGAGGTCTCCGACGACGGCCGCGGCATGCCGGTGGACATCCACCCGGAGGAGAAGATCCCCGGCGTCGAGCTGATCCTCACCCGCCTGCACGCGGGCGGCAAGTTCAGCAACAAGAACTACACCTTCTCCGGCGGCCTGCACGGCGTGGGCGTGAGCGTGGTCAACGCGCTGTCGACCCTGGTCGAGGTGCACATCAAGCGCGAGGGCCAGGAACACCGCATCACCTTCCGCGACGGCGACCGCGCCACCCCGCTGGAAGTGGTCGGCACCGTCGGCAAGCGCAACACCGGCACCCGCGTGCGCTTCTGGCCGGATCCGAAGTACTTCGACAGCCCGCGCTTCAACCTGCGCGCCCTGCGCCACCTGCTGCGCGCCAAGGCGGTGCTGTGCCCGGGCCTGGCCGTCACCCTCCACGACGAGGCCAGCGGCGAACGCGACCGCTGGTACTTCGAGGACGGCCTGCGCGACTACCTCAAGGGCGAGCTGGCCGGACGCGAGCTGCTGCCGCCGGAGCTGTTCACCGGCAGCCTGAAGAAGGACACCGAGGTGGTGGACTGGGCGGTGGCCTGGATCCCGGAAGGCGATCTGGTGCAGGAGAGCTACGTCAACCTCATCCCAACCGCGCAGCACGGCACCCACGTCAACGGCCTGCGCTCGGGCCTGACCGACGCGCTGCGCGAGTTCTGCGACTTCCGCAACCTGCTGCCGCGCGGCGTGAAGCTGGCGCCGGAGGACGTGTGGGACCGCGTGTCCTTCGTGCTGTCGCTGAAGATGACCGACCCGCAGTTCAGCGGCCAGACCAAGGAACGCCTGAGCTCGCGCCAGGCCGCCGGCTTCATCGAGAGCGCCGCGCACGACGCCTTCAGCCTGTGGCTGAACCAGCACGTGGACCTGGGCGAGAAGATCGCGCAGCTCGCGATCGAGCGCGCCAGCGCGCGCCTGAAGACCGAGAAGCAGGTGACCCGCAAGAAGGTCACCCAGGGCCCGGCCCTGCCCGGCAAGCTGGCCGACTGCATCAGCCAGGACCTGTCGCGCACCGAGCTGTTCCTGGTGGAAGGCGACTCGGCCGGCGGCAGCGCCAAGCAGGCCCGCGACAAGGACTTCCAGGCGATCCTGCCGCTGCGCGGCAAGATCCTCAACACCTGGGAAGTGGCCTCCGGCAGCGTGCTGGCCTCGCAGGAAGTGCACGACCTGGCCGTGGCGATCGGCTGCGACCCGGGCAAGGACGACCTCACCGGCCTGCGCTACGGCAAGGTCGTGATCCTCGCCGACGCCGACTCCGACGGCCTGCATATCGCCACCCTGCTGTCGGCGCTGTTCCTGCGCCACTTCCCGGCGCTGGTGGCCGCCGGCCACGTGTTCGTGGCAATGCCGCCGCTGTTCCGCGTCGACGTGGGCAAGCAGGTGTTCTACGCGCTGGACGAGGAAGAGAAGCGCCTCCTGCTGGAAAAGATCGCCCGCGAGAAAATCAAGGGCCAGGTCAACGTGACCCGCTTCAAGGGTCTCGGCGAAATGAACCCGCAGCAGCTGCGCGAATCGACCATCCATCCCGACACCCGCCGCCTGGTCCAGCTGACCGTCGACGACGGCGAGCAGACCCGCGCACTGATGGACATGCTGCTGGCCAAGAAGCGCGCCTCCGATCGCAAGGCTTGGCTGGAGCAGAAGGGCGACCTCGCCTCCCTCGAAGTCTGAGAACCCAGAACGTAGCCCGGTAAGCAAAGCGCACCCGGGACACCCCCCTCTCCCCCCGGGAGAGGGGCCGGGGGAGAGGGCCGGTTACCGAACCCGTAGTCGGTCGCATGGCGCTGATTTCGCCCACGCGCACAACACATCGCCCCATCCCCGGATGCGGCCTTCCGCCTTATCCGGGCTACTGCCCCTTTACCGCCCTCCACACCAGCACCGTCCCATCGCGCCGGTCAGGCCGCGTGCCCGGACGATCCGCCGCGTAAGGCTCGCCAGTCCCCGGCAGGATGCCCAGGTAACGGTGGGTCTTCATCGACAGCAGCATGAACTGCCCGCGCAGCAGGTCCTGCCACATGAAGCGGCTGTCGACCGGGTGCTCCGGCAGCAGGCGCACGTCGGCGGACAGGCCGATGCCGGCCACGGTCAGGAAGCCGCTGCCATCCAACGCCTCCAGCGCCACCTGGCCGCCACCGCGATCATGAACCCGGAACCGGGCCGCAGGCGACTTCGCCTTCTCCGCATCGGCCGGCAGCGGCTGCAGCACGCCCAGCGGGTGCACCGTGGCCACGCTGCCATCGCCCAGGTTCTCCAGCGTCACCACCTGCCCCAGCGGGATATTGCGCGAACGGTCGGCGAGCGGCTCGACCAGGTCGAAGCGGTCGAAGTCGGCATGCCCGCCCTCGCGGCCGGCGCTGTTGAACGCGAACAGCGCGTAGCGCGAACCCTGGAAGGTCTTGAGCTGGTACGGCAGCCGCACCGGCGTGCCGATGTCGTGGAACTCGCGCCCGTCCACGCTCCAGGAGAACCAGGCCAGGTCCTCGTCGTGGTCTCCGCGCAGGCGCAGGTAGACCCGTGCCTGCGGCAACGGCACATCGATACGGCGATCCTCCGCCTGCGAGTACCAGCGCAACACGCGCCGCCCGTCTTCCTGCACCACCGCCAGCCACGCCGCCGGCATGTTCAGCACGCCCAGCCCTGCGACATCGCCCGGCTGCAAACCGCCGGCATCCAGCACCACGGTGGCCGTGGCTTCCGGGCCCACGACGCGCTGGGTCAGCGTGTTGCGCGCGTGCAGGAAGCCATCGACCGGCAGCGCATGCAGGCGCAGGTGCCCGCGGCGTTCCTGCAGCGACCAGTTGCCGTCCTGCGGCTGGTGGTTCCACTGCCACACCGGCTGCAACTGCGCGGCGGAAAAGTCATCGCTGCGCCGGTAAGGCGCATGCGGCTTCACATCCACATCGACCTTCGGCTTGGTCCACGTGCGCGGCGAGCGCCCCAGGTTGCCCGGCAGGCCGAAGTACGGCCAGCCTTCGTGCCAGGTGACCGGCGACAGGAAAGTGGTCCGGCCGATGGACTTGAGGTCCATCATCGAGAAGCCCCACCAGCTGCCGTCCGGCGCCTGGACGATGCCGCCCTGGTGCAGCGGCACCGCACCCAGTTCGTTGTCGCCGGGCCTGTGCGAAGAGAAACGCGCGCCGTCGGCCGGGATCGGCGAGCGCTGGCCGACGCTGCTCTCCCACCAGCCCCGCTGGAAACCCATGCTCTCGCTGGCGCTGATCGCCACCGTTTCCCACGGCCCGTCGAGGCTGTCGGCGCGCGCGGCCTGCATGCGCCCGACCGGGGCGTAGTTGGCGCTGATGATGTAGTAGCGCCCGTCCACCTTGTAGAAGTGGTGGCCCTCGCCCATGCCCTGGCCGGCCGGGATGATCACCCGTTCGCTGCCCTCGACCACGCCGGACAGGTCCGGCTCCAGTTCGACCAGGCGCACCTCGTTGTAGTTGAACACCGCCCAGACCCGGCCGTCGTCGTCGAACAGTACCGACAGGTCGTGCAGGTTGCGGTCGATCACCTTATGCGTCCAAGGTCCCGCCGGATCTTCCGCGGTGAACACGTGCAGCCCGCGCTCGTTGATGTTGGCGAAGATATGGAAGCGGCCGTCGTGATGGCGCAGCACCGGTGCCCAGATGCCCTGGCCGTACAGGTCCTTCCCTTCCTCGAGCCGGTATTCGGGCCCCGGCGGAAACTCCGTCAGCGCATAGGACACGAATTCCCAGTTGACCAGGTCGCGCGAGCGCAGCAACGGCAGGCCGGGCACGGCGTGCATGGTGGTGCCGGTCATGTAGAACCAGTCGCCGACCCGGATCAGGTCAGGGTCGGAGAACTCGTCGTAGAAGATCGGGTTGGTGTAGGTGCCGTTGCCGTTGTCGGCGGTCCAGGAGACCGGCGCCGCCACGACGGATGCGCCGCCTACCAGCAGGGACAGCAGCAGGAGCAGTCGCGCAAACACCATCACTCACCTCCCGGCGCGACGCGTGAGGCGCCGCTCAGTCCAGTTGCAGCACGAACCCGCCGGCCGCCGGCAGCTCCAGTTCCAGTGGCTTCCCGGGCCCGAACTCGACGCGCCGCCGGGCGAAGCCCGGCGCATCGTCGCCATCGACGATCAGCAGGCCGCGCTGCACGCCGCCGCCCAGCCTGCCGGCGTCCAGCATGAGCTTGCGCGGCCCGGGGCCGGCGTTGATCCCGCCCACGAACCAGCGACCGCCACCCTGGCGCGCGAACACCGCGTACTGCCCCGGGTAACCGTCGAGGAAGCGGCTGTCGTCCCACACTTCCGGCAGGCCGGAAAGGAAGGCGCGCACGTACTTCGGCACCTGCGCCATGCCCTCGGCGGTCTCGGCATAGTGCTGGATGCCGGAAACGAACAGCACCGACTGCGCCAGCTCGAACGCCGGGCTGGTGCGGCGCTGCACGCGGTCGTTGAGCTTGACCATCGCCAGCGGGGTGAAGTCCATCGGGTCGAACACGTTGCGCACGAACGGCAGGGTCGCCGCGTGCACGGGCACGCGGTCGGCATTGGCCTGCTCGAAGGTGGCGAATTCCAGTCCGCGCACCGCCTCCATCGTCTGCAGGTGCGGCCAGGTGCGCTGCCAGCCACGCGGCAGCGTGGCGCCGTGGAAGTTCATCTGGAAGCCGTAGGGGGCAGCGTCGGCCAGCAGGTCAAGGTAGTAGGCGATCATCGACGAGCCGTCGCCGCCGAAGAAGTCGACTTTCAGCCCGGCCACGCCCATGGCCTTGAGCCTGTCGAACTCGCGCACGCGGCTGGCATGGTCCAGCAGCCGGCCGCGCGGGGTCTGCGGGGCGTCGTTCCAGTCGCCGGCCGAGTTGTACCAGACCAGCACGGACACGCCCTTGCCGTGCGCGTACTCGACGAGTTCGCGCATCCTGTCCTCGCCGATCTGCGTGTCCCACAGCGCATCGACCAGGGTGTAGCGCCAGCCCATGCGCGCGGCGTAGTCGACGAACTGCTTCTGCACCTCGAACACGGTGTGGTCGTCGCCCAGCAGCGGCCAGCTCCACGAGGCCTTGCCCGACACCGAAGGCGCAGCCACTGCCGGCGGATCGGCCAGGTCCGTGCCGAGGGTGGAATCGACCACCGTGGCCAGGCCGCCCACCGCGACGATGCGCCACGGCGAACGCCACGGGAACGCCCCAATCCACGGCAGCGCCGCTCCGCCCGGCAGCGCCTCGCGCCCGTCGGGGAAGCCGATCAGGTACTCGCCCGGAGTCGCGCCATCGAGCAGGCGGCTGCCGGCATCGCCGCGGCGCAGGCTGCCTTCGCTCAGCAGGATCCAGTCGTCCCCGCTGCGGAACAGCGCGGGGAACACCCAGCCATGCCCCATCGGCGTCGGAGTACCCACCGGCACGTCCTGCAGGTAGTACTCCTCGTACGAGGGATTGGTGCGCGCGAAGCCGGTCTTGGGTTCGGCCATCGGCTGCAGCCAAGCGTGCGCACCGGGCGGCAGGCGGAATGTCGCCGCGTCTCGCTTCCAGGTCTGCAGCCCGGGCACCGGGTGTTCCAGCTCGTAGCGGAACGCGGCGCCGTCGTTCGACACCTGCCAGGCCACGGCCAGCCCGTGGCCCTGCGCGTCCTTCCAGCGGAACACGCGGCGGTTGGCGCGGTATTCGTTGTGGCGGCGCTTGCCCGACAGCAGCTCGTAGTCGTCGGCCACCGGCTGCACCGGATCCACGCCGGCGAAGACCAGTCCCTGGGACAGGTCCACGCCCTCGCCCACCATGCCCAGCGGCGATGGCGCGACGACTTCGCGTCCCTCACGCAGCAGGCGCCACATGGGCCGCCCGGCATCGTCCAGCGCCATCTCCACGCGCAGGCGGCCGTCCGGGCTGGGGACATCGCCCAGCGATGCCGCGGCGGCCTGCAGCGGCACCCAGACGGCCAGCAGCGCCATCGCCACCACCGCCCGCGCAGTGCGCGCCGGCAGCCCGCGAACCCGACGCAACACCTCAGCCATGTCCGCCTCCACCCGCCGCGCTGGTCCGCACCAGCAGCCGCTGCAGCAGGCAGAACGCCAGCAGCAGCACGCCGATGGCGATCTTCGTCCACCACGAGCTGAGCGTGCCGTCGAACACGATCAGGGTCTGGATCAGGCCGAGCACCAGCACGCCGAACATCGTGCCCCACACGCTGCCGGCGCCACCGGCCAGCAGGGTGCCGCCGATCACCACCGCGGCGATCGCGTCCAGCTCCAGTCCGCTCGCGTGCAGGCTGTAGCCGCTGAGCATGTAGAACGTGTAGAGCACCCCGGCCAGCGCCGAGCAGAAGCCGCTGAGCGCATAGACCTTCACCAGCACCCGGTCGACCGGCAGGCCCATCAGCCGCGCCGAGGTCTCGTTGCCGCCGATGGCGTAGACGGCGCGGCCGAAGCTGGTCCGTCCGGCCAGCAGCACGCCGGCCAGCACCACCAGCAGCGCGACCACGGCGCTGGCCGACAGCGAAGCGCCGCCACCCAGCGGGATCCGCATCCCGGCGATGCCGACGTGGAAGGGGTGGGTAATGCCGATCGATTCGACGCTCACCAGGGTGGCCGCGCCGCGGGCGAGGAACATGCCCGCCAGGGTCACCACGAACGGCTGCATCCGGTAGCGCTGGATCAGCGTGCCCATCAGCGCCCCGAAGATCGTCCCCACCGCCAGCACCACGGCGATCGCCGGCAGCGGATGCCAGCCATGCCGCTGCACCAGGCTGGCCAGCAGCACCGTGCTGAAGGCGACCACCGCGCCGACCGACAGGTCGATGCCGCCGGTGAGGATCACGAAGGTCATGCCGACCGCGACCACCAGCAGGAAGCCGTTGTCGATGAACAGGTTGAGGAATACCTGCGGGCGCAGGAAGCCGTCGTACAGCACGCCGCCGGCCACCGACATGCCGATGAACAGGAGGATGGTCACCGCCAGCGAGACCAGGCGCGGGTCGCGCCAGAGCCGCGACAGGCCGGCGCTGCGCAGCATCACGCGGAGCGGGATCGCGCTCATGCTCCACCCCGCAGCGGACGGGTGACCAGCGCCCGCAGGCGCGCGCGGAACTCCGGCGTCTGCAGCAGCAGCACCGCCAGCACCAGCAGCGCCTTGACCACGAGATTGACCTGCGGCGGCACGCCGATGGCGTAGATCGTTGTGGTCAGCGCCTGGATGATCAGCGCGCCGACCAGGCTGCCGGCGAGGCTGAAGCGGCCGCCGGTCAGCGCCGAGCCGCCCAGGGCCACGGCCAGGATCGCGTCCAGTTCCAGCAGCTGGCCGGCATTGTTGGCGTCGGCGCTGGCCACGTTCGAGCTGACCAGCAGCCCGGCCAGGCCGGCGCAGAAGCCGCTGAACACATACAGCGACAGCGTGATCGCGTGGGCGCGCACGCCGGCCACGTGCGCCGCCAGCGGGTTGTGGCCGATCGCGCGCACGAACAGGCCCAGCGCGGTGCGGTCCAGCAGCAGCTTCAGCACCACGAACACCGCCGCGACCACGAACAGCGCGAACGGCAGCCCGAGCAGGAAGCCGCCGCCGAGGAAGGCATACGGCGCGTAGTAGATGGTCAGGATCTGGCCGTCGCTGACCAGCTGCGCCACGCCGCGACCGGCGACCATCAGGATCAGGGTGGCGATGATCGGCTGCATGCCCACCTTCACCACCAGCAGGCCGTTCCACAGGCCGCACAGCGTGGCCGCGGCCAGCGCCGCGGCGATCGCGGCGAACAGCGGTCCGAGCCCGGTCGCCCCTCCCGCGGTCATCCGCGTGATCGTCCAGGCGGCGACGGTGGCGGCGATGGCCAGCACCGCGCCCACCGAGATGTCCAGGCCGCGCACCGCGATCACCAGGGTCATGCCCAGCGAAACCAGGATCAGCGGCGCGGCGCGGTTGGCGATGTCGACCAGGTTCCCGTACAGCCGGCCGTCGCGCCACTCCAGCGCCAGGAAGCCGGGATTGAACACGCCGTTGGCGACCAGCAGCAACGCCAGCGCCAGCAGCGGCCAGGCCAGCGGATGGCCGAAGGCGCGGCGCAGGATCGAGGGTCGGGCCGTATCGGCAGCCATGTCCTGCATCAGCCCTGCCCCGCGATCAGTTCCAGGACCTGGTCGCCGTCGCTGCCGCCGGGCAGTTCGCCGGCCAGGCGGCGCTCGCGCAGCACCGCGATGCGGTCGCCAAGCCGGGTCAGTTCCTCGATCTCGGCGGAAATGAACAGCACCGCCATGCCCTCGCGGGCCAGGCGCAGTACCTCGGCCATGATTTCCTGCTTGGCGGCGACGTCGATGCCGCGGGTCGGTTCGTCGAGGATCAGCAGCTTCGGCTGCGTGGCCAGCCAGCGCGCCAGCACCACCTTCTGCTGGTTGCCGCCGGACAGCGCGCCCACCGGCGTCTCGATGTCGGCGGTGCGGATGCCCAGCAGGGCGACGTACTGGTCGGCCAGCTTCACCTGGGTCGCGCGCGACAGCGCGCGCAGCCAGCCGCGGCGCGCCTGCAGCGCGAGGATGATGTTCTCGCGCACCGACAGCCCGGCAACGATGCCCTCGGTCTTGCGCTCCTCCGGGCACAGCGCCAGCCCGCGCGCCACCGCATCGGCCGGATGGTGCAGTTCGACCGGCGTGCCGTCCACGCGCAGTTCGCCGCTGCCGGCGCGATCCAGCCCGAACAGCAGCCGCGCCAGTTCCGTGCGCCCGGCGCCGAGCAGGCCGCCCAGCGCCAGCACTTCGCCGGCGCGCAGCTGCAGGTCCACCGGATGCAGGCTGCCGCGACGGCCGAGACCACGCGCCTCGACCACTACCGGCGCGTCCGTGGGCGCCGGCGCGGCGGCGTCGCGGCCGCCGGCCAGTTCCACCTCGCGCCCCACCATCGCCCGCACCAGCGCGGCCTGCGGCAGCTCCGACGGCAGGTACTCGCCCACCAGCGCGCCGTTGCGCAGCACGGTGATGCGGTCGGAGACCTCGTAGACCTGGTCGAGGAAATGGGTGACGAACAGGATCGCCATGCCGCGCTCGCGCAGCCGGCGCATCACCGCGAACAGCTCGCGCACCTCGCCCTCGTCGAGGCTCGAGGTCGGCTCGTCCAGCACCAGCACCTTCGCCGACACGCCCAGCGCGCGGGCGATCGCCACCATCTGCTGGATCGCCACCGGGCACGAGGACAGCGGCATGTCCACGTCCAGGTCCAGGTGCAGCTCCGCCAGCAGCGCGCGGGCCTCACGGCGCACGCGTTTCCAGTCGATCAGGCCGAACCGGCGCGGATAGCGGCCGGCGAACAGGTTCTCGGCGATCGACAGGTTCGGGCAGAGGTTGACCTCCTGGTAAACCGTACTGATGCCTTCGTGCTGCGCCTCCAGCGGCGTGGCCGGGGCGATGGCACGACCGTCGAGGGTGACGCTGCCGGCGTCGGGCCGTTCCACGCCGGTCAGCAGCTTGATCAGGGTCGACTTGCCTGCCCCGTTCTGGCCCATCAGCGCGTGGATCTCGCCGGCGCGCAGGCACAGGCTGGCGCCGTCGAGCGCCCGGGTCGCGCCGAAGCGCTTGGACAGTCCCTGCGCGTGCAGGACCACCGCGCTCAAGCGCGACTCCCGGCCGACGCCATCGCGCCCGGTGCAAAGGCCCGGCAACGACCAGCCTTGCGCGCCGGCCGGAGCGTGAGCGTGTGCCGCTTCCCTTTCCCCGGATGCGCTTCGCTTGGCCGCGCTACGGGCGCTGCGTGCATGCGCGGGCGGCGGAGGGCCTGCATTGCGAGGGTGCTCAGTACTTGCGGTTGGGCAGCTCGGCTTCGGCCTGGTCCCGGGTGAACACGCCCTCCTCCACCTGGACCCGCTTGGGCACTTCGCGGCCCGCGTGCACGTCGCGGATCAGCTGCGCCAGCTGCGGGCCGAGCAGCGGGTTGCACTCGACGGTGGCGTTGAGCTTGCCAGCCTTCATCGCCTCGAACGCGCCACGCACACCGTCGATGGAGACGATGCGGATGTCCTCGCCCGGCTTCAGCCCGGCTTCCTCGATCGCCTGGATCGCGCCGATGGCCATGTCGTCGTTGTGCGCGAACAGCACGTCGATGCCGTCGCGGCCCTCGGCCTTGAGGAAGGCTTCCATCACTTCCTTGCCCTTGGCGCGGGTGAAGTCGCCGCTCTGCGAGCGCACGATCTGGAAGCGCGGGTCGGCGTCGATGACTTCCTTGAAGCCCTTCATGCGGTCGTTGGCCGGGGCCGAACCGACCGTGCCCTGCAGCTCGACGATGCGGATCGGGCCGGCCTGGCCTTCGCTGTCCTCGAGCAGCCAGCGCGCGGCACGGCGGCCTTCCTCGACGAAGTCCGAGCCGATCAGGGTCACGTACAGCGAATCGTCGGCGACATCCACGGCGCGGTCGGTCAGCACCACCGGGATGCCGGCGGCCTTGGCCTCGCGCAGCACCGTCTCCCAGCCGGTTTCCACCACCGGCGAGAAGGCGATCACGTCCACGCCCTGGGCGATGAACGAACGCAGCGCCTTGATCTGGTTCTCCTGCTTCTGCTGCGCGTCGGAGAACTTGAGGTTGAACTCCGGCGCCGCCAGCGCTTCCTTCACCGAGCGCGTGTTGGCGGTGCGCCACTCGCTCTCGGCGCCGACCTGGCTGAAGCCCACGGTGATCGCGCCATCGGCCGCTTCGCCGCCGCCCTTGCCGCAGGCGGCCAGCGCCAGTGCGCACAGCAGCATGGCGAACCGCATGAAACCCTTCTTCATCGCTCCTCCCTCGATGCTCCTGTGGCCCCGCCGCCTTGCGGCGTGCCGCACGCCCTCCAGCGTGCGGCTGCGGGGATGCGGCTCAGGCCGCGGTGTAGGCGGTCTTGACCGTGGTGTAGAACTCCACCGCGTAGCGACCCTGCTCGCGCGGTCCGTAACTGGAAGCCTTGCGCCCGCCGAACGGCACGTGCGGATCCACGCCTGCGGTCGGCAGGTTGACCATCACCATGCCCGCCTGCGCGTTGCGCTTGAAGTGCGTGGCATGCTTCAGCGATGTGGTGCAGATGCCCGCGCACAGGCCGTACTCGGTGTCATTGGCCAAGGCCAGCGCGTGCTCGTAGTCGTCGGCGCGCAGCAGCGCGGCGACCGGGCCGAAGATCTCCTCGCGGGCGACCCGGTCGGACGGCTTGGCCGCGAACAGGGTCGGCGCGAGGAAGTGGCCCGGCGTCTTCCACTCCACGCGATCGCCGCCGGCGAGCAGCTCGCCGCCGTCCTCGTGGCCGGCGCGGATGTAGGACAGGTCGGTGTCCAGCTGCGCCTGGCTGGCGACCGGACCGATGTCCACGCCCTGCTCCAGCGGATCGCCGACCTTCACCTTCGCCAGCCGTGCCCGCACCTTCTCGACGAAGGCGTCGTAGATGCTGTTCTCCACGATCAGGCGGCTGGAGGCGGTGCAGCGCTGCCCGGTGGAGAAGAAGGCGCCGTTGACCGCGCACTCCACCGCCTTGTCCAGGTCGGCATCGGCCAGCACGATGAGCGGGTTCTTGCCACCCATCTCCATCTGCACCTTCAGCGCGCGCGCGGCGGCCTGCTTGAGCAGCGCGTGGCCGGTGGGCACCGAACCGGTGAAGGTCAGCGCGTCGAGCTTCGGGTGTTCGACCAGCGCCTGTCCGACCACCTTGCCGCTGCCCAGCACCATGTTGAACACGCCTTCCGGCAGGCCGGCGCGCGAGAGGATCTCGGCGATCGCCCAGGCGCAGCCGGGCACGATCTCCGCCGGCTTGAACACCACGGTGTTGCCGTAGGCCAGGGCCGGGGCGATCTTCCATGCCGGGATCGCCAGCGGGAAGTTCCACGGCGCGATGATGCCGACGGTACCGACCGGCTCGCGGGTGATCTCCACGTCCACGCCGGGGCGGGTCGAGGCCAGCTTCTCGCCGGGGATGCGCAGGGCCTCGCCGGCGAAGAACTTGAAGATCTGCCCGGCGCGGGCGGCCTCGCCGATGCTCTCGGCCAGGGTCTTGCCCTCCTCGCGCGCCAGCAGCCGGCCCAGTTCCTCCTTGCGGCGCAGGATCTCGCTGCCGACGAAGTCGAGGATGTCGGCGCGCTGCTGCGGGTTGGACAGCGACCACGCCGGCAGCGCCGCCGCGGCCGCCTCGACGGCCTGCCCGGTGCGCGCGCCGTCGACCGTGCCGTACTGGCCGACCGGGGTGCCCAGGTCGGACGGGTTCTCGTCGGGGTGCGCGCCATCGCCCTCGACCCACTGGCCGGCGATGTAGCTGCTGAAGCGCTGTTCGCTCACGATGCTTCTCCTGTCGCAATTCCAGTGGCGCATCCGGCCCGCGGCCGGCGCGCGTCCACGCACCTTACAGCGCGCCCACCCCGCCGGGTGCGAAGCCTGCCGGCACCGTACGCAGCGGGTTGGCCAGCGGCGCCCCCAGCTCCGGCAGCTCGATCTCGAACACGTCGCCCGGCTCGGCGCGGACGCCGTCGGCGAAGCTGAGCGTGGCGGTGCCGAAGAAATGCAGGTGGACGTCGCCCGGACGGCGGTGCGCGGCGTACTTGAAGTGGTGGTACTCCAGGTTCTCCAGCGAATGGCACATGTTGGCCTCGCCGGTGAGGAAGGGTTTTTCCCAGACCACCGCGCCGTTGCGGCGCAGGCGGCTGGTGCCGCGCAGGTCCTGCGGCAGCGGCCCGGTCCGCAGCTCCGGGCCCACCGCGCAGGCACGCAGCTTGGAGTGGGCCAGGTACAGATAGTTCCGGCGCTCGGTGACGTGGTCGGAGAACTCGTTGCCGATGGCGAAGCCGAGCCGGTGCGGGGTGCCGTCCGGGCCGACCAGGTACAGGCCGACCAGTTCCGGCTCCTCGCCGCCGTCGAGGGCGAAATCCGGCGAGGACAGCGGCGCGCCCGGCGCGGCGACGATGCCGCCATCGCCCTTGTAGAACCATTCCGGCTGCACGCCGGCCTGGCCGGGCGCGGGGATGCCGCCTTCCACGCCCCACTGGAACATGCGCATCGAGTCGGTCAGGGTGCCGTCCTCGGCCTGCTGCTGCAGCTTCTGGTGCATGGCGTCGCGGGCCGCGGCGCTGCCCAGGTGGGTCAGGCCGGTGCCGGTGACCAGGCAGTGCGCCGGATCGGGATGGTGCAGCGGCGGCAGCACGCGCCCCGCCTGCAGCAGGGCCGGGTAATCCAGCGTTTCCTGGCCGGGCGTGGCGGCGACCTGTTCATCGAGGCTGCGACCGGCAGCCAGCGCAGCGCCGGCCAGCGCATAGGTGGAGTCGACGCCATCGAGCAGGCGCACGCGTGCACCCGCCTCGTCCACCACTCCGACCCGCGTGTTGCCGCCGTCGTCCAGCAGCTGGATCAGTCGCATCGCCCCTCCGCCCGCCCGTGGATTGGTAGGCACGCCGTCCTTCGGAGAGAGAAAGGGACGGAAACGCGCCTTCGGCCATTCTGCCCATCGCAGGCATATGCATCCAATCCATTTTCGTGCATAACATATATAAACATTGCTATCGAGGGGGGCGCGCTTGCCACCGAACATGCCCTGGTTCGTCCGCGCACGGCTCAAGACGCGGCAGCTGATGCTGCTGATCGCGATCGACGAGGAAGGCAACATCCACCGCGCCGCCGAATCGCTGGCGATGTCGCAGCCGGCCGCGTCCAAGCTGCTCAAGGACCTCGAGGAAATGATCGGCGTGCCGCTGTTCGAGCGGCTGCCGCGCGGCATGAGCCCGACCTGGTACGGCGAGACCATGATCCGCCACGCCCGCATCGCCCTGGCCAGCCTCGGCGAGGCCGGTGCGGAGATCGAGGCGCTCAAGGGCGGCTACGCCGGCAGCGTCTCCATCGGCGCCATCGCCGGCCCGGCGATGAGCCTGCTGCCCACCGCCCTGGCGCGGGTGGCGAAAGAGCACCCCGACCTGCGCGTGTCGCTGCTGGTGGAGAGCAGTGACGTGCTGCTGGAACGGCTGGAGCAGAACCGCATCGACTTCCTGGTCGGCCGCCTGTTCGAGGGCCACGACAAGCGCCACCTGCACTACCAGGCGCTGGCCGAAGAGGAGATCTGCGCGATCGCCCGCCCCGGCCACCCGATCCTCGCCCTGGAAACCATCGACCTGGCCGAGCTGGCCCGCGGCAGCTGGATCGTGCCGCCGGAAGGCAGCGTGCTGCGCCACCGCTTCGAACTGATGTTCCGCGGCGCCGGCCTGCAGCCGCCGAAGCAGGTGCTGTCGACCACCGCGCTGGTGTTCATCTCCAAGATGCTGCAGGAGAGCGACTACATGGCGGTGGTCCCGGTCGATGTGGCCCGCCACTACGCCAGGCACGACATGGTGCGGATGGTGCCGGTGGAGCTGTCCTGCAGGATGGACTCGTTCGGCCTCATCACCCGCACCGACTGGCTGCTCTCGCCCGGCGCGCGCGTGGTGCTGAAGGCGCTTCAGGAGGCCGCCACCGAGGTCTACGGCACCCCACCCGCCACCTGACGCCCTCGTAGAGTCGGGCTCGCCCGACTCCCACGCCAGGCGAAGCGACGAAAGGCAAAGCAAGAGCAGTGGGGCAAGCCCACCCCACACAGTGGCGCCGCCCGGTCTCGCTGCCTTTGTAGAGTCGGGCTCGCCCGACTCCCAC